>CAVQAH010000013.1:0-78699 GCA_963710415.1 uncultured Acidobacteriota bacterium
GAAACACGGACCAGCAGGACGGAGTCCGGCGCGTCGCTTCGCGACTGGCGGCAGGTAGAATTCCAGGGGTTCGGGATTGCCCACGTAGGCGGTCGAGGCGTTTCGCACGACGCCAATCACCGTCTGGCCGTGCAGTACCCCACGGGAGCGACTTGCCGAGGGCATCCTGGTCCGGCCACAGCACGCGCGCCGTCGCTTCGTTGACGATCGCCACTCCGTCTTCGCCCGGCCGGAAGTTGCGCCCACGCACGAGGCGCATCCCCATCGTGTCCAGAAATTGCGGATCCACGCGATTGCCCGCGTACTGGCGCCCCATCCAGTTCGCTCCCATGTGGAGGTCGCTCCACGGCCCGAGCCAGACCTGGGATGTCGCTTTCACGTCCGGCAATGCGGCAGTCCGCGCACGAAGCAGATCGAGATACGCCTGCGCGGCTGGTTCCCCATAGCCATGGGCCTTCAGGCCCGGCGAAATCCAGACGAGATGGCGGTAGTCGAAGCCGGGGTCAGTGGCGCCAAGCCGTTGCCGGCTGTTGACCAGAAGACTGGACACGACCAGCAGCAGACAGCTCACGGCCACCTGTGCGCCGAGGAATATCGTCCTGGCGCGTCCCGCACGCGGCACCAGGCTGGCGAGCCGAAACGCCGGCGGCAGCCCGAAGACCAGCGCCGCCAGCATCGCGGCGCCGAATGTGGCGGCGAGCGCGCGCCAATCCGGAACCAGGCTTGCGGTTGAATTCGTGCTGCAGCTGAATCACCTTCAGGACGACGGTGCTGAGGAGCAGCGCACACAGACCGCTGAGCACCGCCAGCAGGAGCGATTCGGTAAACAGCTGGCGCACGACACGCAGGCGACTGGCACCGAGCGCCATGCGGACGCGAATCTCGCGTTCGCGCGTCACGCCGCGGGCCAGGACGAGTGTCCCGAGATTGGCGCAGGCCGCGACGAGCAGCAGCAGCACCAGGGCCGCGGCGGTCAGCACAATCTTGAACTCCTCGCTGTTGCTGTCGAACTCGAGAATCGGCCGCGCCTCGAGATACTCACCCTTCCAGACGTGGTCGGGCCAACGCTCGCGCAGGCTGGCGGCGAGGGCGAGCGTCTCCTGTTGCGACGCCTGCGGAGACACGCCGGGCCGGAGACGTCCATAGAGATCGAGGGCCGAGTTCCAGTCGGTGAGCAGCGTGCTGCCTTCGACCACATACGGCTGCCGGACCAGCGGCATCCAGACGTCGTCGCGGATCTCTGCCGAGCGCGGCATCACGCCGACCACCCGGAGCAGCTTGCCGTTCACACGGATGCTTCGACCGATGACCGCGGGATCCCCTCCGAGCCGCCGCTGCCAGAACAACTCGCCGATGACCGCCGCCGGCTCGGCATCCGGGCGCTCATCGTCGGGAGTCAGCACGCGCCCGAGCGCGGGAGCGATGCCGAATTCGGGGAAGTAGTTGGCGGTGGCAAACGCCACGTTGATTGATTCGGGATGACTCGGGCGTGCTGCCGGCTGCGGCCTCGCTGAAGACGGCCTGATTGCGCTCCGATACGCCGATGACGTTTCGGAACGACTTCGCGTTGGCGGCATAGAAGGCCAGCTCGGGATACGTCAGGCTCGTCATGTGAGCGCCAGGCGCGCGGCGCGTCAGATGCACGAGCGAATCCGGGTCTGGTGCCGACCCTCCTTGAAGGTCGGTCAGCACCACACGAAAGGCGCTCAACGGGACGCCGATGCCCAGAACCAGAACCAGCATCGCCGTGAGGGTGAAGCCGGGGGCATTGCGGAGCACGCGGGCGCCGTAGGTCAGATCCTGATGCAGACGATCGAGCCAGGTCCAGCCCCACATCTCGCGCGCGTCTTCGCGCAGGCGCAGGTCGTCGCCGAAATTCGTCCGGCGGTCCGGCGACATCAACTCGCGATGGTAGGCCATCTCCTCGGCCATCTCCCGTTCGAGACGGCGGCGGTTCCACAGGTACGAGATACGTCGCAGCAGTTCCATCATCGTTGTGGACTCGGAGGCCTTTCAGGCGAGCTTCAAGACGGCCTGGATGGCACGGTTCACATGGTCGTAGCCGGCCCGTTCGGACTCCAGCTGCGTGCGGCCGGCGGCAGTGAGACGGTACGAGCGAACGCGGCGCTTGGTGTCGGACAGCCCCCATTCAGCCCGCACCCAGCCCTTCCTGAGCATCTTCTGCAGCGCGGGGTAGAGCGATCCTTCCTCCACCCGCAGCACCTCGCCGGAGACCACGGCTGATCCGCTGCGCGATCGCATAGCCGTGGAGCGGGCCCGAGTCCAGTACGCGCAGCACGAGGAGAATCAGTGTTCCGGGAACGAGCTCGGTCCTGGACATAGGCTCAGGTGACATATGTATAGGCTATCTATGCCTAGCGCGTTCGTCAAGAGTGCCGAAGATTCCGGTGTCTGCGAAGCGCGATGGCTCGCAACAGGAAATCTGGCCGCCGGTCGTGGTTCGCTCGATTGCATTAGAATCGAACCGCCCGACGTTGTTCTGCTGCGACCGACTGCGTGTCGCGCCGTGGACGCCAGGAGCGAGAGGAGGCATCGATGCGTGGGCTCGTACTGGGGGCGCTGGCTTTGGCAGCCGCGGTGCCCTCGTCTGCTACCAACCAGTTGACCAGGGTCGACGTATCGCTGGGCGATGTCTCGATCAACAAGGTGCCGCAGTTGGTCGCAGCGGACCAGGGCATCTACGCGAAATACGGGCTCGACGTGCATCAGACGATCTCGGCCAGCGCCGCACGCACAGCAACCGCGTCAGGAGTAGTCGTACCCGATACCTATGTGAACCGGGACGGCCGCGTGGCCGCACCGATCGAAGTCGGGGGCGGCTCGCCATGATCCACGGTTTCGTCACCAATGCGCGTGGCGCGCCGAGGGTCGTCGTCCTGACCCAGGAAGCCATGGTCATGGGTCACATCATCGCCAAGCCTGGGATCGCCGGCATTCAGGATCTGAAGGGGAAGCGAATCGGTTTTTCCGGCGTCGGCTCGGTGACGCACTTCAGCGCCCTCAGCCTCGCCAAAAAGCTCGGCTGGAATGCCGACCGGGAGATCACCCTGGTCGGCGGTTCCGCGACGCTCGATGCGCTCAAGCAAGACAAGGTCGACGCGATTCTGGCGAGCGCCATGATCATCGCGCTGGCTCCGCAGGCGGGGTTCAAGGATATCGGCGATCTGACGGCCTACAAGATGCCGATGGCAGGCTCGGGCATCTCGGTGGACAAGGCGTATCTGGCCGCGCATCGGGACACGGTGCTCCGCTTTCTGAAGGCCGACATCGAAGCGACGGCCCTGATGCAAAGGGACAGGCAGGTGTTCAACGCCGCACTCGCCAAATGGTTCAACATCACGGACCCCAAGACCCAGGACCGCATGTTCGCCTTCGTGAACAAGTTCGAGAAGAAGCCGTATCCGTCCGTTGAGGGCATCAAGCAGGTGTTCGCGCTCTACGATTCACCGGAGATGCGGAAGCACAGGCCGGAAGAATTCTACGACTCCAGCCTCGTGGCGGAGTTGGACAAGAGCGGCTTCCTCGACAATCCGAAGTAGCCCTACGCCTGGCTAGAGGTTCTCGCCATGTGAGTGGATCACGCGGCGATACCACTCGAAGCTCTTTTTCTTGATCCGCATCAAATCCAGGTCTTCGGTCTCGGTCCGGCGAACGTACACGAACCCGTAACGTTTCTGATAGCCATTCAACCAGCTCAGGAGATCGGTAAACGACCATGGACAGAACCCGATCAACGGCACACCCTCCCCAATGGCAATCTTGCACTCCTCGATATGCGACCTGAGATAGCGGATACGGTAATCGTCGTTGACCTGGAGGCCCTCTGTCAGTTCGTCCAACGCGCCCAGGCCGTTCTCCGTGATCAATAGAGGAAGGCGGTATCGACTCGTGAGGCGCCGAAGCGCGAGACGAAGTCCCACGGGATCGATGTTCCAGTCCCAGTCTGTTGTTTCCAGATTCGGATTGGCCGTTGTTCGGTACCACTGAGGCCTGCCAGAGCTGTGAGTCGTTCCCCGTTGCCCGGTCGTGTTGTAGGTGCCCTCCGTGACGCCGCGATCGGATTGGTCGTATACGTCAGCGACTGGTAATAGTTCACACCCAGGAAATCCGGGCGTACTGACTTCAGGAGCTCGCCATCCGCGGCCGTCACCTCGGGCAAGAGTCCCAGGAGTTCAGATGTGTGAAGGGCACGATTGGGTACACCCCAAGGCAGTACACGTCAAGCCACCAGTAGTTCAAGAATTCGTCCGCGTTGTCGCTGGCCAGAATGTCATCAGGACTACTGCTTGCCGGATAGCTTGGGCTCAGCGCGAAGCTTGGTCCGATGTGTCCGTGAGGAGCGAGCTCGCGACAGGAGCGAATGGCTCTTGCGTTCGCGAGAAACGCGTGGTGATTGGCCCGGTGGAAGCGTCGCTCATCGGTGATCCCTGGCGGGTGCCGGCCCGTGAGGTAACCCTGGGAAGTAAAAATATTCTGCTCGTTGAGGGTCACCCAGTACTTGACCTTCTGCCCGAACGTCTTGAAGAGCAAACGGGCGTACGAATCGAAGTCCTCGATGATTTGCCGGCTTTCCCAGCCGCCGTATTCGTCCTGAAGCGCCTGAGGCAAGTCCCAGTGATAGAGGGTGACGATCGGCTCAATATCGTGTGCGAGCAATGCATCGATCAACTCGTCGTAAAACCGGAGCCCCTTTTCATTCGTGTGCCCACGCCCTTGCGGCAGGACCCTGGGCCAGCTCACAGAAAAACGGTACGCACGAAGGCCCAACTCGGCCATCAGCGCCAGATCTTCGCGAAAACGATGATAGTGATCGACGGCCACATCACCGTGGCTGCGCTGAAATGTTCGACCGGGAACTCTGTACGAACTCGTCCCAGACGGAAGGGCCTTTGCCATCCTCGTTCCACGCCGCCTTCAATTTGATAGGCCGACGACGAGGCGCCCCAAAGAAAGTCTTCCGGAAATACGTGCTGGGTCATGCGTGGTGCCTGCACATTTTCTTCGATCGACTAGAGACGACGGCGTTTCCGTCGCACGTCGGGTGCGACACGTTCATCGGCACCTCGCGATTCCACGGGGCCTGGTCGGACGCTATCACATACATTCCTGGCACGTAGATGTTGACGGCCACGAAGTCCGGCATTGACACGCGCGGATGCCAGGACTAATTTGATGGTGTGCGCTGAAAGGGCGCCCGCGGGTTCGCGCGAAGGGCCAAGCCCACCGTCATAGCTGCTCGACCAACGGCCATTACACCGCCGTGCTGCCTGTCTGCGAACCACAGGGCTGAAGCATGGAGGTTGTATGCCGTCACGCGAGTTGCCCGCACGTCCGAACCTCGAACAACTGAAGAAGCAAGCGAAGTCCCTGCTCGACGCAGCCAAGGCGCGCGACCCGGACTGCACTCCGCCGATTCGCCGTCCTGCCCTCGCTCTCCGGCAAATCCGGTGGACGAGATTGACGCCTCGGATCTGGCGCTGCACGATGCCCAGTCGGCGGTGGCGCGCGAGTACGGATTCGCGTCCTGGAACGCACTGCGCGAAGAAGTCGAATCGCGCACGCTGTCGTTCGACGCGGCCCTCGACGAGTTCATCCGCTGCGCCACCGGCGGCGCGACCGGCCGCGCGGAGCGGCTCCTCGCACTCCATCCCCGTCTGGCATCGGCTACGCTGCACACGGCCCTCGTGCTCGGCGACGCTGCGGCGGTGGAGGATCGGCTCAGGAATCATCCGGAGCTTGCGCAGCGGCCAGGTGGGCCGCAGAACTGGGAGCCTCTGCTCTACGTGTGCCACACGTCCATGCACAAGGGTGTCCCGGCCCGTCTCGAGGGACTCGTCGCCATCGCCCGCCGTCTCTGCGCGCTCGGGCGCGAATCCCAACGCCGAGTACCACTGGAACTGGCACCCCGAGCTTCCGCGGACGGCACTGTGGGGTGCGGTCTGCGCCATCGGACACCTGCCGCTTGCGCAAGTGCTGCTCGAGGCAGGAGCCAACCCGACGGATGGTGTCACGACGCACATTGCCGGCGCCCGCGGCGATCTGGATGCACTCGAATTGCTGCTTCGCCATGGCCTGAACGTGAACGGCATCCCAGGCGGCGTGCCGCCGCTCGTGTACATGATGCGGTTTACCGACAGTCCGACAGGCCCACGCTGGCTGCTCGAACACGGTGCGGACGCCAACCTCGCATGGGGCGACGACAACGAAGCGCCGCTTCACGTGGCCGCCCGGCGCTGGGACGTGCCGATGGTCGAGTGTCTGGTCGAGCACGGCGCGGATGTGTCACGCCGCCGCGCGGACGGTGCCACGCCACACAAGCTTGCGCAGCTCTATGGCAACCCCGAGATCGCCGCGTGGCTGCTCGCGCACGGCGCAGCCGACGAGCTGTCGCCGCTCGAACGCTTCATCGCCGCCTGCGCGCGCGCGGATCGTCCCGCGGCCGACGCGATCCTGGCAGCCCACCCCGCGCTGCGATCCGAGCTTCGGCCCGAGCACCACCTCATGCTTCATCGCCCGGCCGAAAGCGGCAACGCTGCGGTCCTCGAGACGATGCTCGCGTGCGGGTTCGATCCTCACGCGAAGGACAAGGAGCACGTCACCCCGCTCCACCGCGCGGCCATGGGCGGCCATGTCGATGCCGTGCGTGTGCTGCTGAAGTACGGCGCCGACGTGAACGCGCTCGACGGCATGTTCTCGGCGCCGCCGTTGGTCTGGGCGGTCGAAGGGCGCAGCAGCGAGCAGCGTCCTGGGACCGATCACGTTGGCGTCGCGCGGCTGCTCGATCGCCGCCGGCTCGCCGCTCGATTGGACGCCTCCCGAGGGCGCGCCGGGACCGGAGCGCACGCTGGAAGGGTTGATCGAGCTTCGCCGGGAGGCGGCGAAGAGCGAAGCGGTGTACGCCCAACTTCCAACTCCCATGTTACAAAACCGGGCAGTTCGCGGTAGGGTGTACCCGGACTCGAGTGAAGGGGGCGAACATGCGTGACGCGTGGACGGTCCAACCTCTCTGGCAAGACATCCGACACTCGGGACGCGCGCTCTGTCGTTCCCCGGCATTCTCCCTTATCGTCCTGCTCACAGTTGCGCTCTCAATCGGTCCGGTCACCGCAATCCTCAGCATCGGTAACTGGCTGCTCTGGAGGCCGCACCCCGGTGTCGCGGACGCGCGTTCGCTGGCCGTGGTGTGGTTTGGGCAATGGCGTCAAAACGGCCGGAGCGTGGGCTTCAGCCCCTCGGGAGTGTCGTACGACAACGTTGCGGAGATCCGATCCCGCGCCCGCACCATCACCGGCATCGCGGGCGTTCAAGAAAGCAGTTCGAGTCTCTCCGTGGCTGGCGCGTTGCCCCGACAAGCCGGCACCGCGATAGTCTCGGCGGATTTCTTCGATGTCCTCGGCGTGCGGGTCAGCGCCGGCAGGAGCTTTACGCCGGACGAAGATCGCGGCCCGTTCGGTTCGCCGGTCGTCGTGATCAGCCACGGGCTTGCGTATTCAGCATTCGGGTCGTCGCAAGGCGCCCTCGGGCAAGTCGGTCACGCTCAATAGCCGGCCGTTCACCGTCATCGGCGTGGCTCCGCCGTCGTTCGGCGGCATTTCGAATACCGGGGGCATCGACGCGTGGCTGACCGGCGCGACGTGGTCATATCTGAACCATGTCAAAGCGTCGCGAGACGACATCTTTTACGAGTTCGTCGTCAGGTTGGCACGGGAGAGAACCGGCGCCGAGGTCGAGAGCGAATTGACGATGCTGGCGAGGCCGCTCGCAGAGCGGACGCGGTTGAGAACAACCGATCGCCTGGCGTAGCGGCGCGGGTATTTCCGGGCTTGGGCCTGCCGCCGCTCGACGCGGGCGGGCACCGCGACTGTGGTCGAGTACCATGTTGGCCGTAGGCGCTGTGCTCCTCCTCCTCGGGTGCGCCAATGTCGCCAACCTGCTGATGTTTCGCGCGGCCCGGCGAGAACACGAGATCGCGATCCGGCAGGCACTCGGTGCGTCGCGATCGCGATTGATGCAATTGCAGATGATGGAGAGCTGGCTGCTTTCCATCGCCGGGGCGGCGCTCGGCCTCGTCCTGGCTGTGTATCTCAAGCAGCTGATCGAGCAGCTCCTCTTTCCGCGGCCGCCTGGTATGAGCTTCACCGTGCCGATGGATATGCGCGTGCTCGGCCTCACCGTGGCCGTCGCCCTCGCGACGGGGACGCTGGCAGCGCTTGCGCCCGGTTGGCTGGTGACACGGATGCGCGGGCTCTCGGCCCTCGGCCGCGCAACGGGCACGTGGGCTCGCGCGCCGAAGCTGCGAGGCAGTCTGGGAGTTCTGCAGCTTGCGCTCTCGCTCAGCCTGCTCGTCAGCGCATTGCTGCTCGTGTCGACGCTGCGCAACCTGCGCGCCGTCGACCTCGGCTTCGATCCGGACGATGTGAACGTCGTTGGATTCAGCCTGGACCAGCATGGGTACGACAGCCGTCGGGCCCTGGCCTATCACCGGGAGGTGCTGCCAGCCCTCGAGGCGATCGGCGAGTTCGAGACAGTCAGCCTGTCGACACGCGCACCATTCGAAGGTGCGAGATCGAGTGTTGGCGTGATTCCACCAGGAGGCGATCGCGACACGCCCTCGAGCGTCGCGGCAAACGGCGTCGGCGACAGCTACTTCCGACTGCTGTCAATCCCGATCGTTCGCGGGCGTTCGTTCACGTTTGAGGAAGCGTTTGCGGAGGGCGGGCAGGGGCCGGTGATCGTGAACGAACGGCTTGCGCGGCAGTTGTTCCGCACCATCGACGTCATTGGGCGGACAGTTCGGCTCGCACAGACCGCAGGAAACCCCGAACGCGAGCTGACGATCGTGGGCATCGCGAAGGATTCTCGCTGGCGGTCCATTGCCGGCGAGCCGGATCCGTTCTTGTACTTGCCGTTCGCGCAGTTCCGCTCGGCAGGCACGAGCGGTGTCTACATGATCAAATCGTCTCTTCCGGTTCACCAGGTGGGGGACACCGCGAATGCCATTGCCGCACGCACGGCAAGCGCCATACCGCTCTCGGCGCCGCGACTAATGACGGCTGGCATCGACCGCGAGTTGAGCCAGCAGCGGGTGTTCGCATGGATGCTCAGTCTGCTGGCAGTCCTGGGTTTCGGGCTCGCTGCCCTCGGCCTTTACGGTCTGATCGCGCAAGCCACGATCGAGCGCCGGCGGGAGTTCGGCATTCGGCTGGCGCTCGGGGCGGCGGGAGGGGATATTGTGCGACTCGTCACGCGGTATGCCGTGATTGTCTCCTCGCTTGGCGTGATGCTCGGTTTGGGCTTGTCGTATTTCGGCACACGAGCCATCCGGAGCATGTTGTTTGGCGTATCGCCACTCGATCCGCAAGCATATCTCGCAGCGACTGCCACGCTGTTACTCGTCGTGGCGGTGGCGTGCATTGGACCCACCCGGCGCGCGCTTCGCGTTCAAGCAGTCGAGGTGCTCAGGGCCGAGTAAGCACGGGCGCGTGCATCATGAGATGATTCGATGCCGCCGACCTACTGAGTCGGCGAGCCAGTTCATGACACGCCGATTTCTCGTCTACATGCTCGTCATCGCCGCAGCGGTGCTCGCCGTCGCGGGATTGATTCATCTCGGCGCCACGCGGCTGTCAACGCAAGGTGTCCCCGCCGTCGCTGCGCCTGCGCAGGCCACCGGCGCCTACACGCAGATGTTCGACAACGCGCGGCTTCCACTGTCGCGCCTCCTTCTTCAACTGATTGTCATCGGTACTCGTGGCGCGCGCGTTTGGAGTTGTTGCCCGCCGTGTGGGGCAACCGCCGGTGATCGGCGAAATTGCGGCCGGAGTGCTGCTCGGTCCGTCGCTGCTCGGATGGGTGGCGCCAGCCACGAGCGGGTTCTTGTTTCCGGCCACCTCGCTGCCGATCCTGCAGCTGCTCAGTCAGATCGGCGTGCTGCTGTTCATGTTCGTCGTCGGAGTGGAACTCGAGCCGGCCTACTTGCGTGGCAAGGCCCAAGCGGCGATTGCCGTCAGCCACTTCAGCATCATCATCCCTTTCACTCTGGGTGTCGCGCTGTCGCTCGCGCTCTACGTCCGGTACGCCCCTCCGGGCGTGCCCTTCCACGCGTTTGCGCTGTTCTGCGGAATCGCGATGAGCATTACGGCGTTTCCGGTCCTCGCGCGAATCCTGGAAGAACGCAACCTGACGCATACGCCCTTGGGAACCACGGCCATCACCTGCGCGGCGGTTGATGACGTGACGGCGTGGAGCATCCTTGCCTTCGTTGTCGCGATCACGACGGCGGGCGGCGCGATGGCGACCTTGCTCACGATCGTGGTGCTGTCGGCGATCTTTGTGCTCACCATGATCTTCGTCGGCCGTCCTCTCCTGCAGCACGTGCTCAACCCAGACGGGATGGGCGATTCCCTGAACAAGGAGCGCATGGCGATCGTTCTGGTGGTGTTGCTGTCGTCAGCTCTCGTTACCGAGATCATCGGCATCCATGCACTCTTCGGCGCTTTCATCGCAGGCGCCATCATGCCTGTCGGAGGAACGTTCCGCGCCGTCCTACGCGATCGGCTCGAGAGCATGAGCTCCGTGCTCTTGCTGCCGCTCTTCTTCGTCTACACGGGCCTGCGTACGCACGTGGGACTGCTCGACACTGCGTGGAGTTGGGCAATCTGCCTTGCGATTATCGTGGTGGCAACAACCGGCAAGCTCGGCGGGACGGTGCTGGCCGCGCGCTGGACGGGTCTGTCGTGGCGCGACTCGGTGGCCCTCGGTTCTCTCATGAACACGCGCGGACTGATGGAGCTCATCGCGCTCAACGTCGGCTACGATTTGGGTATTCTGACCCCCGAGATCTTCACGATGATGGTGCTGATGGCCCTGGTGACCACAGCGATGACCGGACCGCTCCTGTCCCTCAGCCTCAACTGGGGTAGAGGCCGCAGACTCGCTCCCGCCGGGCCCAAAGCGCGTTCGTTGTAGATCGGTTTCTACCTATCGCTCACTCCGCCTTTCATGACTGCGTACTGCACCGCACCACTCTGAGTTCGATGTCCGGCCGGGGGTTAGCGGCGGCCAGCCCGATACTGGCCGCCGTCGTGACTATTCGACCTGAGGCGTGCAGATCTCGCCGGTGACGGTGGTCACGATTCGCTGGTTCCGGTTGAAGCCGCTCACGAACAGATATCCCGTGGCCCCGGCGAATTCGCCCGTGCCCGCCACGATCCTCTGAAACGCGTTCACGACACCGCTTTCCGGGTTGCTGGCGTTGGGCGGCTCCGTGAGGCCCATCTCCCGCATCGTCAGCGTGCCGTTCGCCGTGATGTACTCGAACGATCCGACGTAGCTCCGGAACGTCGGCGCGCTGGGTGGGAAGAGCGCGCCCTCCTCGCCCTTGAAATACGTCGTGCCTCGCAGTCCGTGATTGCCGTCCACCTCGCCGAGAAAGCAGAAGCTGTGTTCGGGCTTGCAGCCCTCGGTGGATCGAACCTCTACCAGGTCCGCGTACACAGCCTTACATTGGGGTTCGGGTGCCTCCTGCGCGGCGGCCGCTACCGCGAGCGACCCCACCACGACCGTCATCGCCAAGTAGAAATTCACGTGACGCATGTGTCTCCTCCTCCAGTGCCGGCGGTGTCCACCGCGGCTGCGGACAGAAGAACACGAAGGGCAGGGCCCGGGATGATCGCGAGCTGATTTCTTTCTGACTTGGCCGGCCGAGTCTCCCCGGAGTTCGCAGGCGTCGGCAATCGATACAATTGTTCGGTCATGCAGGAGCACGATCCGGCGCGGACGCTGATCTTTCATCCGAGTGCACGATCGGTCGTCTGTTTCGGCCCGTTTCGTCTTGACCTTGCTGACGGGCTGTTGTCTCGCGGCGGAGAGGAAGTCCGCCTGCCACCGCGCGCGGCGGCAATCCTCCAGCATCTCGTCGAGCGCGCCGGTCGCATCGTCTCGAAGCAGTCGCTGATGGACGTCGCGTGGAAAGACGCGCACGTCAGCGAGACCTCGCTCACCGAGGCGGTCGGCCTCATCCGCCAGGCTCTGGGCGACGACCCGCAGAAGCCCGAGTTCATCCAGACCGTGCATCGCCGCGGGTACCGTTTCATCGCGCCCATCGCGATTGATCCGCCGCCTTCGACGTCGCCGCTTCAGGACCGATCGCGGCCGGCCGATGGATTCAGCCGCTCTGACGACTCTTCGACGGAGAAGAAGTCGGCATCCAATCCAATGCGGCGGGCGACAGTCGCAGGACTCGCCGGCGCGGCGGCGCTCCTCGCACTTGGCGGTCTATGGGTCTGGATGAACCGCTTGCCTGCCCGCCCCGAGCGATCGGTTCGCGTCAATGTCGCCTTTCCTTCTGAACAGGCGCCTGTTCCTAGCCTCAACGCACACCCAATCGTCACGCTCTCGCCTGACGGAGAGCGCTTCGTCTACGTAGGCGGCGCGCCAGGTAACGCCCAATTGTTCCTGCGCGAGATGAACCGGTTCGACGCCGTGTCGCTTCCGGGCACGGAAGGGGCGCACGGTCCATTCTTCTCGCCCGACGGAGACTGGGTCGCCTTTTTCGCCCAGGGCAGCCTCAAGAAAGTGCGCGTCACGGGGGACGAACGCGCGGCTCCGCAGGTGCTCTGCGCGACGGAGACAGGTGTCGGCGGCGCCTGGGCGTCACCGAACGAGATCGTGTTCGCCCCGAACTGGAGAGGTCCGCTGATGCGCGTTCCCGCATCGGGCGGGCAGCCAACGGTTGCCGTCACGCTGCCCGACGGCACGACGTATCGGTGGCCCGACAGGCTCGACAATCAGACGATCCTTGCCACCAGGTGGCGGTCGTCCGCCGACGACGCGGCGGTGGTGGCCATCTCGCTGTCCTCCGGCGCGGAGCGCGTGATTGCGCAGCCAGCGACGTTCGGCCGCTACGCACCGAACGGCTACGTGTTGTTCCTGCGGGAGGGCGATCTATACGCGGTTCGCGTGGATACATCCGAACATCGCCCGCTTGGCGCCCCAGTTCGAGTTGTTCCCACCGTGATGATGGGCACGACCGGCGCGGCGCAGTTCGCAATCTCGCCAGGCGGATCGCTTCTCTACATCAACGATATTCCGGAGCGGTCGCAACGGACGCTCGCGCGGCTGGACGGTCAGGGCCGTTCCGCCGATCTCCCCATTCCGCCCCGCGCGTTCAGCTATCTCGCTGTGTGCGGGGACCGACTGGCAGCCACGGTCTTCGCGCGTGGCCAGACCGATCTGTGGACCGGGCACCTCGACCGCGCCGCGCTGACGCAGATCACACGCGAGGGGTCCGCCTCCGAACCAGTCTGGTCGCCCGATTGTCGGACGATCGCATTCTCCTGGAATCGGAAAGGCGTGGCGAACATCTACACGGTGGCGATTGAGTCGGGAGAGGCCCCGCGGGTGCTTTTCGAGAGTCCGTTCTCCAGCGCTCCTGGCTCATGGTCGGCGGACGGGCGGTGGCTGGCTTACACCGAACGTCATCCGGAAACGTCCGGCGACGTCTGGCTCTGGGATCGCCAGACAGGGCATCGGCGTCCGATCATCGCGACGCCTGGCCTGGAGCTGTTACCCGTGCTCTCCCCGGACGGGAAACATGTCGCCTACGAGTCCAGCGCCTCAGGAATGTTCGAGATCGAGGTGGCCAGCATCCAGACGGGTGCGCGTTCCCAGGTCTCGGTTGGCGGCGGCACGTGGCCCTCGTGGTCTGCCGACGGACGCCAGCTCTTCTTCCTCCACGACTCCAGCCTCATGCGCGCCTCGTTGGGGTGGCACGACGGCCAGGTCGTCGCCACCGATCCGGTGTCGCTTTTTACCCACCCCGACATCATGCTGTTCAAGCGGGCTGGCGATCAGTTTGTATGGCTCAGGCGGACAGCCGGAGCGATTCCGTTGACGCGAATGAACCTGGTGCTCCACTGGTTTTCAGAGCTCGACCGGAGCGTGCTGAACTTCCCACGGCCTGAATCTTCGCTGAAACTTATGGAGTTCCGCTGAAAACCCTGAGGACTTCCGACTGTCTGCTGTGCATCCTGAAGACGGCTGTGGCCGAGGATTCACCATGGCAGCCCGGAGGGACTCAGGATGCCACGCTATCGTTTCGCTGAGTTCGAATTCGACAGCGCGACGGGGGAACTGCGGAAGACAGGAGGCCGTGTGCGGCTGCGGCCGCAGCCCGCCCGGGCCCTCGAGCACCTTCTCGAGCGCCCCGGCGAGTTCGTGAGCCGCGCGGAGCTTCAGCGCGCCATCTGGCCCGACGGCACGTTCGTCCACTTCGATCACGGGCTGAACTCCTGCATGAAGCAGATCAGGGCGGCCCTTGGCGACAACCGCTCTGCCCCCTGCTACGTCGAGACACTCGTGAAGCGTGGGTTCCGCTTCCTGGTTCCCGTCGTCGCGGGGGTCCAGTTGTCTTCATCCGAACCCCACCTGTCCATCGTCTCCGCCAAACCCGAGAGGGACCGAAATCACTCTTACGAGATGAGATACGCAGACCGCCCTCGCCGGCCGGGGCTGGTGACGACTGCGCCGATCCGGACAACTGGTTGAACGGACACCCGGCCGGACAGCAAGGGCTGTTAGACTACGCGACTGATCGGCATCTTCCCGTCCTATTCAAGGAGCCGTCGTGACCGATTCGAAATGTGGGCCACCTGAGGACGCAGGTCTTCCAGCTGTCGCTCAGCCGCAGGGACTTTGCTCGCGGCATCGCCGTGGCTATGGGTGGCGCCCTGTACTCAAGGGCCGAAGCGGCGACTCGCGCTGACGCGCACGTTGCGCAGCCGCAGGCATCAAAGGCGTCGACCGAGGAGATCATGTTCATCAGCGCGACGGAGCTGTCCGCACGAATCCGAAAGAAGGAGATCTCGGCGCGTGAAGTGATGACAGCACACCTGGCTCAAATCGAGCGTATCAACCCGAAAGTGAACGCGATTGTGACGCTCGTGGCGGATCGAGCGATGGCCGACGCGGCTCGCGCGGACGAGATCCTCGCACGCAGCGGTCCGGTCGGGGTCCTCCACGGCTTGCCGGTGGCCCACAAGGATCTCGTGGACACGGCTGGCATTCGCACGACGCAAGGATCACCGTTCTATCGCGATCGCGTGCCGACGCAGGATGCGCCGATCGTCACGCGCATTCGTGCCGCGGGCGCCTTGACGCTTGGCAAGACCAACACGCCCGAACTGGGCGCCGGCTCGCAGACCTTCAACACCATCTTCGGTGCGACTCGTAACCCCTACGACGTGACGAAAACGTGCGGCGGGAGCAGCGGAGGCGCCGCGGTGGCACTCGCCTGTGGCATGGTCCCCATCGCCGACGGCAGTGATACGGGTGGCTCGTTGCGAAATCCGGCCGCATTCTGCAATGTCGTGGGCTTCCGTCCGTCGCCCGGACGAGTGCCGAGAGAGGGGATGTCCTGGTCGCCCCTTTCTGTTTCCGGTCCGATGGCGCGCACGGTCGCTGATCTCGCACTGTTCCTCAGCGCAATTGCGGGGCCGGACGGCAGTCCGCTTTCGATAGCGGACGATGGGGCGCGCTTCGCGGCGCCGCTGGGGCGCAGCTTCAAGAATGTCCGGGTCGCCTGGTGGCGTGGGCTCGGCGGGATTCCGTTCGAAACCGAGATCCGCCTCGCCGTCGACGCGAATCGCCGCGTCTTCGAGGAGCTTGGCTGCGTCGTCGAGCAAGCGGAACCGGATTTTACGGGCGTGGACGAGGCCTTTCGCACGCTGCGTTACGTTTCCAATCACAGCCGCTATTCGGCCCTCGTGCGGGAACGTCCGGAGTGGGTGAAGGACACGATCAAGTTCGAGGTCGCCGAAGCGGAGCGCATGACCACTGGAGACGTCGGACGTGCACTGGCTCGTCAAGCCCAGATGTTTGCGCAGAGCCGGGAGTTCTTTGAACGATACGATTACTTCGTGCTGCCAGTCACCCAGGTGGCGCCCTTCGATGTGAACACGCCGTATCCGACGCGCATCGGCGATGTCCCGATGGTGAACTATATCGATTGGATGCGCTCGTGCTGGTACGTCACCCTCATGGCAAACCCGGCGATCTCTGTCCCGGGCGGGTTCACGCCGAGCGGCCTTCCGGTGGGAATTCAGATAGTCGGCCGGCATCGTGACGACTGGAGCGTGCTCCAGCTCGCTCACGCCTTTGAACAGGCGACGGGGCATGGGAAACGCCGTCCCACCGGCATCTAGGACACTGAGCTCGCCTGGCTCGTCTCAACCTTCAGGCGACCAGGGAGCAGGCGCACGTCGCACTCCAGCGGAGGAGCCAGATGATCGTGCCGCGACGTGGATTTCTTGCCATGGCGGGTACGGGCGTGATGGCGCCGTTCGGGTTTCCCTGGTCGAGCGTTACAGCAACGGAGGATGCATCGACGATGTATGGACTGATTGGCAAGATGACACGCGGTGGCAGGCCAGCGCGATGCGCTCGCGTCGATACTCGTCGGCTCTACGCAGTCAATGCCTGGCTGTCTCAGCTACGTGATCGCCACGGACGCCGCGGACGCCGACGCGCTCTGGATCACTGAAGTGTGGGACAGCGCAGCGAGCCATAAGGCTTCGCTGGCTCTGCCGGCCGTGCAGGCCGCCATCACGAAAGCGAAGCCGCTGATTGCAGGGTTCAGCAACAGAGTGGAGACTGTGCCAATCGGCGGCTATGGCTTGGGGAAGGCGGGGGTTCGCTAATCGCCTCGGACAGGAAGGGCTTGCAGGTGGACGGCACCGGCGCTATGGTCTCCTGTCGAAGCGGGAAGGTCATACATGCCTGCGGAGGCTCGATCCGATCTGATTGAGGATCTGTGGCGAGATGTGCGACTCGCTATTCGGTCCTTCAGTGCGACGCCGCTCGTGACCGCCGTGGCGATACTGTCCCTCGCCCTCGTGATCGGCGCGAACACCGCGATCTTCTCCATCGTGAATGGCTTGCTGCTCCGCCCCCTGCCCGTCCGTGACCCGACGCGGCTGGTGCACGTCACGGACAGCGTCGTCAGAGAGACCGGAGAAACGCGAGTGCGTGCCTGGTCGAATCCCGCCTGGGAGCAGATCCGGCAGCGGTCCCACCTGTTTGCGGCGGTAACCGCGTGGTCCTTTACTCGTTTCAACTTGGGGTCCGGTGGCGGCACCGAGCTTGTCGACGGCATCTTGGCCGATGGCGGTTTCTTCGAGACGCTTGGTGTGCCGGCCGTGCTCGGTCGCCCCTTCTCTGCGCTCGATGATCGGCACGGTGGCGGCGCCGACGGTCCGGTGACGGTGATCGGCTATGGCTACTGGCAACGGCGCTTCGGCGGTGCTGCCGACGTCATCGGCCGCTCGGTGCGCCTCGACGGTGTCCCGTTCACGATTGTCGGTGTGACGCCGCCGGACTTCTTCGGCGTGGAGGTGGGGCGCTCCTTCGACTTCGCCGTGCCGCTTCGAACGGAAGCGCTCATCCGCGGACGGGACTCAGTTCTGGACTCGGCCGCCACGAACTTTCTCAGCATCCTTGCACGGCTGAAGCCCGGACAGTCGCTGGAGTCCGCTTCCGCTGAACTGCGTCGCATGCAGCCCGAAATCCGGGACGCGACACTCGGGCCGTGGAGCAAGGATGTGGTCGATCGCTACCTGACGTCGCCCTTCACCCTCGCACCCGCTGCGACGGGGTACTCGAACCTCCGCGGCAGGTACGAACGAGCGCTGCTCATCGTGGCAGTCATCGTCGCACTGGTGCTGCTAGTCGGATGTGTGAACGTCGCGAATCTATTGCTTGCGCGCGCCATGGCTCGCCGTCACGAGCTCAGCGTTCGTCTTGCACTAGGTGCATCGGGGTCGCGGGTCGTCCGCCAGCTACTCGACGGAAAGTCTGACGCTGGCAGCGGCCGGCGCCGCCTTCGGCGTCGTCATCGCCGCGTACACCAGCCGTCTTCTCGTACGCCAGTTGTCAAGCCCCGCCAATGCCGTGTTTCTCGATGTGTCGATCGATGGTCCTGTGCTCATGTTTACGGTCGTCGTGACGGTTGTGACATCGCTGCTGTTCGGGACGGCCCCGGCGTTCCGGGCGGCTCGTGCCAGGCCCTCGGGCGCGCTCAAGGAGCATGGCCGTGCGTCCAATGAGCAGGGACGCAACGGGTTGATGGGATGGCTCGTGATCGCGCAGGTCACACTATCGGTGGTATTGGTCGTCGCAGCCGGCTTGTTCATCGGCTCGTTCACCGCGCTCGCGAACCGACAACTGGGACTCGAGCCTGATCGGGTCCTCGTCGTCACCGTCGATCCGAAACGGACGAACGTCGACCCAGGACAACGATTGCTGCTCTATGAGCGCGTGCGGGAATCCGTTCTTGCCCTGCCGACTGTGGCTGATGCGGCAATCTCACACCTGACGCCCGTCGGTGGTGGCGGGTTGACACCGCCCCTCGAGGTGTCTGGCACTTCGATTCGTGATAAGCCGTCCGCGCCGCAGCTGATACCTGCCGACGGGGACGTATGTGGCAACCTGGTGTCCCCGCGGTGGTTCGCCACGTTTGGTACTCAGCTGACCGCCGGACGGGAATTCGTTGTGGGCGATCGTCACGGTGCCCCTGGCGTGGCCATCGTCAACGAGACATTCGCGCGGAGATTTTTCGGCAAGGGGAATCCGCTTGGCCAGACGATCACCGTGTACCCGAATACTTCACGGGCACTGTCAGCTCAGATCGTCGGTGTAGCCGCGGATGCCATCTATGCATCACCACGAGAACTCGTGCCGCCCACGTGGTACATGCCGATCGAGCAGTTCGCCGTGACGGGATTCCCTTTCACGTCGGTGCGGCTGAGCGTGCGGGCGAAGACCGGTTCGCCAGACCATTTGACCAGGAGCGTCGCGGAAGCGTTGTCCGCGGTCAATCCACAACTTACCCTCACTTTCCGACCGCTCGCGCAGCAGATTCAGGCCTCACTGACCCGGGAACGCCTGTTGGCGCAGCTGGCCGGGTTTCTTGGTGGACTGGCGCTGCTGCTGGCGGGGCTTGGACTGTACGGGGTGACCGCGCATGCCGTCTCGTGCCGGCGGACGGAACTTGCGATTCGCATGGCACTGGGCGCCGTGCCACGCCGCGTCATTGGACTGGTGCTGATGCGTGTATGGTTGCTGGTCGGCGCGGGTATCGTCGCGGGTACGGCGATCAGCGTTTGGGCCTCGAGATTCGTCGGCGCGCTGATCTATGGTCTCGAACCGCGCGATCCGATGACGTTGGCCGGTTCGGTTTTCGCAATCGTCGTCGTCGCAGGTTTCGCCGTGTTGTTCCCGGCGCGTCGCGCGGTGCGGGTCGATCCGGTTGCGGTGTTGCGCGAAGGCTAACTTACGTCTCGGCCAGACCGCGGGTGGCGACGATCGCCACGCACCAACCTGTCACGCCTCGATCGGAAACGCCGCCAGCTCCCGCCAGTCCTTCGGATCATCGCTGTCCGCCTCAATGAGGTACACGGCCGCCGCCTCGAACGACGTCCGAAGGTCGGGGAGCCGGCTGATGATCTCGAGCTTGCGGGCGTCAGGAAACGTGCCGTACACCAGGCTCAGGTGGGGCATGAAGCTCCCTTCGCCTTGATCGAAAACCTTCCGGGCACGTGCGTGAGCCTCCATCACCGACGATGTTTGCCTCACGCGCATGAACACACATTGAAAGTGTTCGTGACCGTGAGCCGGTTCGGTGAGCTCGATTTGAAACGGCTGAAGCCGCTTCGCGAGGAGTTCGGTCCGTCGCAGGATCTCCTCCTCGGTTCCGTCGAGGTTGCCGAGCAGCGTGACGTGTGGTTCAAACGCCGTGTGGCCGAACTCCTGAGCAAACTGGTCTATCACCTCTGCCAGGACATCGAAGGTCGCTCCGGCCGGCTTCAACCACAAGGAATAAATGATCGCGCTCATACTGGATCACTGCGCAATTCGAGCCTTTGTCGAAGAGCGTGGGCGAGGTTCTCCGGTGTGCCGATGTCGATGAAGGTCTCATCGGGGAACGTCACGCCGTCAACGCGCAGGCCCTTCTCGATGGCCGCCCTGATGACCGCGCCGACCGGTAGATCTCCCTGCGGATCGATGCCGTGATACGCAGGAGCCTCGCCGGCCGGTCGACGCGCGCTCGCGACCCACGTAGTCGTGCATGAACTGACTGAAGCTGGCCGACCACACGGCGCAAATCCACGAGAAGCGCAGCGCCGAGGTCTGCGGCTTGAGGTCGATCGAGCGAATCCTCCCGTGGTCGTCGATGTCCAGCATATCCAATTGGCGGACGTCATGCGCCGGGTAGCACCCGAGGACGATATCAGCATCGGTGCGATGCAGGTGCTCGAGCAACCGCTCGAACACATCGTCGGGACCGAACAGAATGTCGGGAAAGCCGAAAGCCACCGTCTGGCTGGCGACGAAGGGATAGGCTCTGTCGAGCGTGTCGGGAGGTCCGATCGAACCTTCGATCACGACGTAAGCCAGGTTCAGCCCGGCTGCGCGGCCGTCACCGAAGTACGCTGGAATGTCCCACTTACCGTCGCGCAGGATCACATAGGCACGCGTGATCCCCGCGCGCCTGAACTTTTCGAGCAGATGGGAGCTGGCGACCTCGGGCCGGAGATCGCCACGCGCGTCCGGGCGAAAGCCGATCGGATACAGCTCTTTGCTGCAGGGCAGTGGCGCGATTCGCTTTCCGCGGCCGGCGGCTGGCACCAACCCCACGACGTCGTTCATGTTTTCCAAGTCGGCGGATGATAACCCGGATTCCTCGGCTATTCACGTGCGCCGAGCACGGCTCAACACTACACGATGCGATCCTCGCTGCTCGGATGCTGACAGCCCCAAGTTAGGGATCGGAGTCGTTCAGCGCAGCGCCGATCGTCGTCTGCGCCAGCGCGCGCAAGCCATCATCGCCGCCCGAGCGTGCCAGATAGGCGAGCCCCAGCGCGAGCGCCCAGCCGCGCGCGCGCATCCACGTCTCGTCGTCGATTGGATCGCGTGCGGCGCGTGCTGATGCACGAAAGGCCGGTCGCGCCGACGACGGGAGCAGCATCCACGCGACCGAGAGATCGACAGCCGGATCGCCAGCCGCCAGATCGCCGAAGTCGATCACGGCCGAGAGACGCCCGTTGCTGACCACGAGATTGGCAGGGTGAAGGTCGCCGTGAATCCAGCAGGGCGACCCTGGCCAACAGTTGGTCGTAAGCGCGCGCTCCCACAGAGTGAGTGCGGCGGCGCGGTCCACCAGGCCGTCGAGTTGCCGCAGATGTTCACGCAGAGCCTTGTCCCGATCGGCAAGAGGCACGCCCCGCCACGGGTTGTGCGGAGCGTTTGGCGGTGCGGGTTGGTGGAGCGCGCATAGGAACTGGCCCGAGCGCGACCGCTGTCGCCTGGGGGTCCGGAGGCGGAGCCATCAGCGCCGTCTGACCTGGAAACCACGACGTGATCGACCACGGCCACGGGAACCGGTGGCCGGGACGGCCCGTGCGTCGCGGCACAGGAACCGCCAGTGGCAATCGCTCCGACAGCGAAGGAAGCCATCGCTGCTCGCGCTCTATCAGGCGAGCCGACGCCGCCCGGCGAGGCAAGCGAACGGCGAGGTCGTCACCCAGGCGAAAGAGCCTGTTATCCCAACCTTCCCCGATGTCGACAAGCTTCAAGTCCCCGAGATCCGGATGTTGTTCCTGAAGCAGCGCCCGAACGAGCGGCGCGTCGATTGCGACTTCTGCGGGTGGCTTCGGTTCGATCGTCATCTGATGCGCCTACGATGATGACACCGACCTGAGGACCGGCCGTTCCGCATACAATCGGATCGACATCGGCAACGAACCAGGAATCTAGATCGAGAGCTCATGCGTATCGCATTCCAGGGCGCCTCGGGCGCGTACAGCGAGGCGGCCGCGCAGAAGGCGTGGCCGGAGGCGGAAGTCATTGCCTGCGACCGGTTCGAGGAGGTGTTTGCCGCGGTCGCCGGTGGCCGGGTGTCTCACGGCATTCTGCCGGTCGAGAACTCGATTGGCGGCAGCATTCACATCAACTACGACCTGCTGCTCCAGCACGACCTTCCGATCGTCGCCGAAACCGAGCTGGCGGTCGTGCACAACCTGCTCGCGCTGCCAGGCACGACCATCGCGCAGATCCGGCGCGTGTTTTCGCACCCGCAGGCGCTGGCTCAATGCGAACAGTACCTGCGAACTCTGGCCGGTGTCGAGATCGTCGCGACCTACGATACAGCCGGCAGCGCCCGGCTGATTCGTGAAGGCAACCTGACGGATACTGCCGCGATCGCGTCCACACGGGCCGCCGAGTTGTTCGGGCTCGAGATCCTGCAGGCAGGCATCGAAGATTTCGCCGACAACATCACGCGATTCATTTTGATCGCCCGGGATCAGAAGCCCCTGGGTGAGCCCGACAAGACCTCGATCGCGTTCGCCCTGCACAACGGACCTGGTGCGCTCTTCAAGGCGCTCAGCGTGTTCGCGCTGCGCGACATCGATCTGACCAAGCTCGAGTCCCGGCCGGCCCGCGGGCTGCCCTGGGAGTACGTCTTCTACGCCGACCTCGGCGCGGGCCGCTCGGACGTTCGCTGCGGCCGCGCCATCATTCACCTCGCAGAGTTCGCGCGATGGGTTCGGACGCTCGGCTCGTATCCGCGATGGACGGGTGAGCGGCGGGGATCGGCGCCGAAGGCTGTGCCGCAATCCAACTCAGAAGCCACCACCACGAGTTGACCCGCCCTCCTCGACCCAGCAGCAACTTGCCGGCTTCCTCTTCCCCGCGTAGCCACCGGTGGTTTCGCTTCGTCATGACAACAATCGAAAAATGGCGATAGCTGCAATACCAGTTAGCCACGCTATAAGGATGCCATGCGCGTCTACATGCTCCTCTTGTCCGGCTCGATGATCGCACTGCAAACGGTCCAACGGGCTGAGCCGTTACCTCCCCGTCTCAGAGGCACGTCCACTCCCGCAGACGGCCGAGCAGCGCGACGGCCAGCGCGACTTCGACTTCGAGATCGGCACCTGGAACACGAAGCTGTCTCGTCTGGCGAAGCCCATGAGCGGCTCTTCGACGTGGGTCGAATACACAGGAACGACAACGGTCCGCAAGGTGTGGGACGGACGGGCCAACCTCGTGGAGCTCGACGTGAAAGGACCATCGGGCCGAATCGAAGGATTGAGTTTGCGGCTCTACAATCCGCAGTCGCGTCAGTGGAGCCTGAACTTTTCCAACAGCGCCGGTGGTACGCTGAGCGCCCCGGTCGTCGGCGAATTCAAGAACGGTCGCGGCGAGTTCTACGGTCAGGAGACGTTCAACGGCCGGATGATCTTCGTGCGCTTCGTGATCTCGGACATCACGCCGACGTCGTGCCGTTTCGAGCAGGCGTTTTCGGACGACGGGGGGAAGACGTGGGAAGTGAACTGGATCGCGGTGGACACGCGGGTGAAGGATGAATCAGACAGTGACCGCCCGGGCGGCAGTTGATTCTGCGACACTGACGCGCCGCCTCACCTCCGTCGACGCCCTGCGCGGGATCGTCATGATCCTGATGGCGCTCGATCACGTGCGGGACTTCTTCGGCGTCCCCGGGGTCAGCCCCACCAATCTCGCTCAGACCACGGTTCCGCTATTCCTGACGCGTTGGATCACCCACATCTGCGCGCCGACCTTTTTCCTGCTGACTGGCACCGGAGCGTTTCTCTCGCTCGGCCGAAAATCAATTCCCGAGCTGTCTCGGTTCTTGTTCGTCCGCGGCGTCTGGCTGATTGTGTTGGAACTGACGGTCATCCGCTGCTTCGGATTTCAGTTCAACTTCGATTATCAGGTCACCATGCTCGTCGTGATCTGGGCGCTCGGCTGGGCGATGATCGTGCTCGCCGCGCTCGTGTGGCTGCCGGCATCGGTCATTCTCACCTTCGGCGTCGTGATGATCGCGGGCCATAACCTCCTGGACGGCATACGGTCAGCCAATCCGATCTGGGTGATGCTGCATTCGCCGGGTTTCGTCGTGAACCGTCCGGGGTTCGTGATCTTCGCCCCCTACACGCTGATTCCCTGGGTTGGCGTGACCGCGGTCGGGTATGTGTTCGGCCGGATCTATCGATGGAGTCCGGAGCGCCGGCGCGCATTTCTCCTCAAGGCCGGCCTTGGCCTGATGGCCGCGTTCGTCGTCATTCGCACGATCAATGTGTATGGCGACCCCGCGCCGTGGTCCACGCAGGCGTCCGCCGCCATGACGATCGTGTCGTTCCTCAACGTGACGAAGTATCCGCCGTCCTTGCTGTTTCTGCTGATGGCCCTCGGGCCGGCGTTGCTGATTCTGCGCGCCCTGGACAGCGGAACCCCGCGGTTGCTGGCCCCGGCGCTGGTCTTCGGCCGCGTGCCGCTGTTCTATTTCCTCCTGCACCTGCCGCTCATACATTTGATCGCGGTCGTCGTCTGCTACTGGCAGAACGGCGCGATCTACTGGATGTTTCAATCGCCGAACCTCGGCGCCTACCCGTTCACCGCGCCGCCGGGCTGGGGGCTGTCACTTCCGTCGATCTATCTGCTGTGGGTGCTCGTGGTCGTGATGTTGTATCCGGCCTGCCGGTGGTTCGCGTCGGTCAAGCAGCGTCGAACTGACGCGTGGCTGAGTTATTTGTGACGGGGGTTCACGACGAGGGTTCACGACGGGGGTTCACGACGGGGGTTCACGACGAGGGTTCACGACGAAGGTTCACCACGAAGGTGCATTACGGACGCGCACTGTTAGCGGGGGACAGTAAAGCGCGTGGCACACCGGTGACACGTGAACTGGTTGGGTGTCTCGGTTCGTGACGTATCGTGGATCCCGCACGCCGGACACTGGGGTGTGTCGGCTGGATCCATGACGTGGCCATTCGAACATTGATACGCGGCGCGCGCCAGGTTCGCGCCGGGCGCGTTCACCGAGTCACGCCAGATCCCCTGTGTCCACAACATTCTTGCCCCGCACGATTCGCAGGGCACCGAGCGGACCAGCGTATTGTCTTCGACTCCCATCTCCCCGCCACCACCGTTCACCGGCCGCGTCTCAACGCGGCGCAATCATCCACCGGCGTCGGTCCCATCGCCATCAGCGGAATCAGCAGCAAGCGGCAGGCCATCGAGAATCTGCTTGCAGATGTCGTCCTGGAGCGCCAGGACGCTTCCAAGCGTGTGCTGGGTCGTTTGTGACCATTGAACACTTCCGTCCGTTGCCTCGATCAACTGGACGGTAACCCTCGCCTCATCTCCAGCGCGCAGAATGCTGCCGCTCAGGAGGCGATCGACATTCAAGGTCCGGCCGACGGTGATGAGGTCCGTTGCATCCGCGAACTCCTGAGCCGCCCGATTGGAGACGAGCGTGAGTCCCGGCCGGCCCGAGAGCAGTGCGGTGATCGCTTCCGGAACGCCATCCCGCAGGGCCTCAATTTCCTGATCGTCCTTCAACAAACGGAAAGGAAGAACGACGACCCGCATCGATCCGTTACGCTGAGGCTGAGGCTCGGGCGGTGCCGAGGCTCGATCTGGATCGAGCGCCGCTTTCAGCGCGGCCGACATCTCTTCGACCGACGCGTAGCGCTCCTCTGGCTTGCGACGCAAGGCTCGCATCACGATGGGATCGAGCGCCCGCAGTTGAGGATCTCCGAGCGGCTGTGCCTCCTTGGTGAGGACGGCGTTCAGCCAGTCGGCGTTCGTTTCTGCACCAAACGGAATGCGCCCGGTCAGCATTTCGTGGAGCAGCACGCCCAACCCGAAGATGTCCGTTCGCGCGTCTACCGCGTCGCCGGTAATCTGCTCCGGCGCCATGTAACGCAGCGTTCCTGTGACCGCACCGGGCACCGTAATCGCCGGCGCCGTGACCGCTTCACTCCGTTTCGTGTGCCGCGCGAGACCGAAGTCGAGCAGCTTCGCCCCTTGCTGGGTGAGGAACACGTTGGACGGCTTCAGGTCACGGTGGATGAGCCCTGCCTTGTGGAATGCCTCGAGAACATCCATGAGCGCGAGGATCACCTCGGCGGCTTCGTCACGCGACATGCGGCCCTCGCGCGAGCCGCGCGGAAAGGGGTTCGCCCTCCAGGAATTCCATCACCAGAAACGGATCGCCCTCGTGCTCGGCGACCTCGTACAGCTGACACGCATTCGGATGGGACAGCGCCGCGGCCGATCGGGCTTCGCGGAGGAACCGCTCTCTGCCGACAGGATCGTCCACGCCCGATCGGATCACCTTCACTGCCACTTTACGGCCGAGCTGCTGGTCGACCGCTTCGTACACGCGTCCCATGCCGCCTTCGCCAAGGGGGCGTTCAATGCGATAGCGAGACGCCAACGCGGTACCGATCATGGGCCGTTCTTCCGACACTTGTTCCTTCATGCACGCTCCCGAAAAAAATGCCCACCGCTGAGCCGGATGGAGTGAAGGCGCTGGCCCGACTCGACCAGTCCTCAACAATGCAACACGCGTTCCCTGTAATAGGCGGCTTATCTGTCTGCTTTTGGCTGGCTCGCGCGCGCGCGAACGTTGCCGCCGAGCAGCCCAGTATGAACGGCACAGTCGGGCTGATCGGCATTGGCTGCGTGATCAGATGGGTGGTGAGGAACTCTCGCGAACACTTTGTCGCCGCCAGTCCAGCCGAAACGGTTAGTCAGAGCAGACCGCTTGGCACGCTAATACGTGTGTGTCGATGGAACTCTCCGATCACATTGTCACCGCCGTTGCCACTCCTGAAGACGTGAGCGGCGACGGCAGTCGTCACTGCGATCGTCATTCTCGAAGCCATCATGCCGCGCGTCGACGCGCCCCTTGTGGTATAACGCGGCCGCAAGGTCGTGGCACGCCTGCCGCGCGGCCACCTTCCACTCGCTGGAGAATGCTCACATGTTCCGTCGCAGCTTATATCCCGTAGTGTTTGCGGTCGTGACGCTCGCTCTCGCCCAACCGTACGCCCAGGCGCCTGCGCCATCACCGAAACCGTCGAACGAAGCGGCGCTGTTCAGGGGACTGCAGTATCGGCTGGTCGGTCCATCGCGTGGCGGACGAGTGACGACAGTCACCGGCGTACCCTCACAGCCGAAGACCTTTTATATGGGCGTCGCGAGCGGCGGGTTATGGCGGACGACCGATGGGGGCGTGACATGGGTTCCATTGGGTGATGGCAAGATTCCTGTCGCGTCGATGGGGGCAATCGCGGTTGCCGATTCCAATCCAAACGTCATCTATGTCGGCACCGGATCGGACGGCGTGCGCAGCAATGTGTCGACCGGTCGCGGCGTCTATAAGTCCACCGATGGTGGCGAGACCTGGCAGTTCGTCGGCCTCTATGACGCCGGCCAGATCGGCGGCGTTCGTATCCACCCGACGAATCCCGACATCGCCTGGGTCGCGGCGAACGGCGACGCCTTCAAGTCGAATGCAGAACGCGGTGTCTTCAAGACGACCGACGGCGGCAAGACGTGGCGCAAGACGCTGTTCATCTCTGACAAGGTCGGCGCCATGGACGTCGAGCTGCAGCCCGGCAATCCCAACGTCGTCTATGCCTGGATGTCGCATCTCGAGCGCAAGCCGTGGACGATCATCAGCGGCTCGAAGGAAGGCGGTTTCTACAAGAGCACGGACGGCGGCGACACGTTTACCAAGATCACGAACGGTCTGCCCAGCGATCTCATCGGCAAGGGCAACCTCGCCGTCACCGCCGCCAAGCCGGATCGAATCTACGCGCTGATCGAAGCCAAGCCCGGGCGGCGGCTTCTACCGGTCGGACGACGGCGGGCAGACGTGGGCGCTCATCAACCCGCAGGGTTCGCTGATCCAGCGTCCGTTCTATTACACGACGCTCGGCGCGGATCCGACCAACGCGGACGTGGTGTATGCGGGCGCCGAGGGGTTCTTCAAGTCGACGGATGCCGGCAAGACGTTCACCTCGCTGCGCACGCCGCATGGCGACAACCACGACATCTGGATCAATCCGAAAGACGGCAACACGTTGATACAGTCGAACGACGGCGGCGCCAACGTGTCGTTCGACGGCGGGCGCACCTGGTCGACGCAGATGAACCAGCCGACGGCGGAGATCTACGGCGTATGGCTGGACAACAAGTTCCCCTACAACCTCTACGGCGCGCAGCAGGACAACAGCACGATCATCATCACCAGTCAGGCGGACCCCTTCGCGCGCGAGGACTTCCAGGGCGGGCCTGGTTGCGAGACCGGCCCGATCATGCCGCACCCGTCGAATCCCGACGTCGTTTACGGGTCCTGTAAGGGTCAGTTCAGCGTGATGAACATGCGCACGGGCCAGTCGAAGAACTACTGGATTGGCGCGCAGTCGTTGTATGGCAATCCTGCGAGCGATCTGATCTACCGCATTCAGCGCACCGCGCCGATGGCCACGTCCCCGCACGATCCCGACGTGCTCTACTACGGCACGCAATACGTGCATCGCACGCGCGACAAAGGTGTGACGTGGGAGCGCATTTCTCCGGACCTCACGGCCAAGCCGGACTGTTGT
Source organism: uncultured Acidobacteriota bacterium (assembly GCA_963710415.1). Taxonomy (GTDB): domain Bacteria; phylum Acidobacteriota; class Vicinamibacteria; order Vicinamibacterales; family 2-12-FULL-66-21; genus CAVQAH01. The sequence goes on from CAVQAH010000013.1 coordinate 28,503, forward strand.
CAGGGGGCCAGCGGTGAACCGATCACGAGAGACGTGACCGGTGAAGAGTTCTACAGCACCTTGTATGCGATCGCGGAATCGCCGCTCGAAAAGGGCGTGATCTGGGTCGGCGCCAATGATGGGCCGTACCACGTGACGCGCGACAACGGAAAGACGTGGACGAACGTCACGCCGAAAGATCTGCCGCCGGGCGGACGCGTGCAGTTCATCGACGCCTCGCCGCATCGCAAGGGATCCGCATACTTCGCCACGTATCGCTATCTGCTCGGCGACTACCAGCCCTACCTCTATCGCACGGACGATTACGGCAAGACCTGGACGCGATTGACGACCGGAAAGAACGGCATCCCCGCGGATTGGCCGACGCGAGTAGTGCGTGAGGATCCGGATCGCCAGGGCCTGCTGTACGCCGGCACCGAGTTCGGGATGTTCATTTCGTTCGACAACGGCGCGACGTGGCAGTCGTTCCAGCTCAACCTGCCGGTGACGCCGGTCACCGACATCAAGGTCCACCAGAAGGATCTGGTCGTCGTCGACGCAGGGCCGTGCATTCTGGATTCTCGACAACATCACCTCACTGCACCAGGCTGCGCCGCAGATCACCTCGTCCGAGGCACATTTGTATAAGCCGCGCGACGGGTACAGAACCCAGATCAGCGCGCTCGGTCCGGCGGTCGAGTACTACCTCGCCGCGGCGCCGGTCGGACCGGTGACGATCGACATCCTCGATTCCTCAGGGGCAGTGGTGAATTCCTACTCCAGCGAGCCCCCGGCAGGCGGACGGGGCGGCCGTGGTGGACGTGGCGGCAGAGGAGGAGGCGCGGGGGCGGCGATCCCGACGATCCGGATGCCCCGATGATGGCCGGCCGTACGTCGAGCGCCGCGAGCGCAGCGGTAGGAAGGGTCACGAAGAACGCCGGCGTGAACCGTTTCATCTGGGACGTCCGGCACGAATCCGGCCTGTCCGTGCCGCCTGGCGCCTATCAGGCACGACTGAAGGTCGGCGAGAAAACGCTGACGCAGCCGTTCAACGTGATGATCGATCCGAACGTCGCTGCAGACGGCGTCACGGCAGCCGACCTCAAGGAGCAGTTCGATCACAACATGCGCACGCGCGAGCTCGTAACGAGCGTGAACCAGCTCGTTCAGCGGGTGCGCGAGGCGCAACAGAAGCTGCGGAACGCCACGGGCGCCGAAGCCGATCGCGCCAAACAGATCGACGCGATCGCCGCCAGGCTGATGTCGGAGCCGGTGCGGTACGGCAAGCCCGGTCTCCAGGCACACATCACCTATCTCGCAGGGATGACGGCGCGCGCTGATCAGAAAGTTGGCCGCGATGCGTTGGAACGATACGAGGTTCTGAAAAAGGAGTTGGACGCCATTCGCGCCGAAGCCGACCGGGTGATCGGGTCGTAATCGGAAATCGGAAATCGGAAATCGGGCAAAACAATTTCCGATTTCCAATTTCCAATGTCCGATTTCCGTCCTTCTTTCCTGCGGATTCACCTCACCGAGGAGCTCAGCACCCCGGGCGGCTCGGGTTGCGGATTGAACCCGAAAATCTCGAGCGGATCGACGACAACCTGCGTTCGACCGGTCAGCGAGTCGTAGATCTCGAGACTGGGGAGCACCGCGCCGCAGGGTTCGGGTGCGCCGTCGTCGGGTGGTGATTCGTGGCTGAACAATCCGGTGGCGCGGAACGGAACGCGCAGCTCCCGGCTGCCGCGAAACGCGTCCGCCGAGTTCAACTCGAGAAAGGCGGACTGCCCCGGACGCAAATCCATCTCCATGACGATCGGCTCGCCTGCGGCGTTCACGAACGGTTGATTCGTGGTGGTCAGGAACCCGAACGCGACGTGACACGGGTCCGGAGGAACCATTGGATCAGGCGGGTGAACGGGGTCAGGTGGCTGGACCGGATCGGGCGGCAGGAGATTCACCATGCTGAGCCGCGCCACTTGAAGCCGCGCGAGCCCCGTCAGGCCGTAGCGCGCTTCGTGAACGCATGGATCAACTCCTTGTGCGCTGTTCGAACCGACGGCGACGTGCTCGAAATCACCGAAGCGACACGAGGAGCGCCATTTCGCTTGTCGAAGACACGAGAACATAGGATCACCTCCGTGGGACTACTGGCAGGGCGATGGCTGGCAGCTGACAAGGTGGTGCTTCTACTGCGAAGTCCCGATGATCGTCACATTGATCCCACAGGTCTCCTGTTCGTTCTGACAGAAGATCTTGAAGCCACGCAACGGGACGGGCTGCGTGAACGTCTGGATGAAGCTCGCGAGTTGCCCATCCGTTCGAGCAGCCGTAACAGCGCGTTGGGGGTGCTGGTATTAGGGTCTGTGAAGCCGCTGATCGGGCTCTGGAAGACGATTTGGAATTCATCAGTGGGTGCAAAGGTGTGAATCGCCGTTGCATTGATGGTCGCAAACGTCTCGAGGTGATTGTCCCCAGAGTTAATCAAGAAACGGAATGCGTAAGCTCCGACGACGGATGCCAGGTGGACGTTCAACGCCGAGGGGAGGTTCGTCACTGAAATCGAGCCTCCAGTCACACTGACCTTGCCCGTCACATTCGCGACACCCTGCTCGTGCACCTTGATGAAGTTATTCGCATCCACGTTCTGCTCGAGAACCTTCATGGCGGAGGAGGCGTCGAATTCGGCTGGGCGTCAAGTCCACTGGTGAGCAGTGGACCCGCTGCGAGAGCGAGAGCAGCGGCTCCGATTGCGAGAACGCCGGGTGTCGTCCATCGGGATTTGCTGGTCATGGCTGGCCCCCTTTTCCGAAACGCGGTCTCTTCACTCGTCGACAAGTGACAGCAGCAGAATCACTCGACCGATCGACACCCTGATTGCCCAGTTCACGCTGACCTTCCCGTGGCGCTGGCAACAGCTGCTCTGCACAACGGCGGTGAATGTACGTTTCTCTCCTCCACCACGTCACCATCAACATTGCCGGGAACCTGCCCCTCAGGCCTGAGGGGCAGGTGAAAGCTGAAAACTGGCAGCTGGAGGCTGGTAGCTGTTATTTACACCAGCCCGTCGAGCAGCGCCTTTGCCACCGCCTCCGACTTCGAGTGCACTTGCAGCTTCTGATAGATGTTCTGCATGTGGAAGGCAATCGTGCTGAAGCTGACGCCGAGCTCCGCGGCGGCGCTCGTGTAGTTGTGTCCCTGCACGAGCATCTTCAGCAGCCGGACTTCGTGCGGAGTCAAGTGGTAGTCAGCATGGTGCGGAGGTTTGAAGCGCTGGAACAGGCCGATGGCCCGCCGCGCGATCTCCGGCGACATCGGGGCGCCGCCGTTCATCGCTTCCTTGAGGCTTTCGAGGAGCCGGGCCGACGGCGTCTTCTTCAACAGGTATCCGCAGGCACCAGCGCACAGCGCCTCGAAGATCCGGTCGTCATCGTCGTAGACGGTCAGGATCAGCAGGAGCACATTCGGGTAGCGTTCCTTCAGCAGTCTGGTGCCGGCAATTCCTGACATGCCGGGAAGGCCGATATCGATGAGCGCCACATCCGGGAGGCTGCGGCCAATCTGGGCGAGCGCCTCCTCCATCGACTGGAAACTGCCGGTGCACTGGTAGCCGTCCGTGCCGTTGATCAACGCCGCCAGCCCTTGGCGGATCTCCGGCTGGTCCTCGATGAGGGCGATTTTGATCACGGAAGTGGGGGACATCCCCCCGGTCGACTGTGCCGCATTGTTTCTGGAACGAGACATGTCCGGACACTAGCAGCACATATCACGACGGCGTCAGGCCGAAACCATCAATACTGACAGGAATCAGCTGGCTTTGCGGACGTTCGTTGCCCGGCGCGTCAGCGGCACGACGAAGTGGACCCTGGTTCCCTGGCCGGGCACTGAGATGATGTCCAAATGGCCGCCGAGGTCGCGCGCGCGGGCGCGCATGCTTTGCGCCCCATGGCCGACCGTCGATTGTCCGGCGTCAAATCCTCTGCCGTTGTCGGTGACGCGGAGAATCAGTCGGCGGTTCTCGACTCCTATTTCCACCAGTACCTCTGTGCATCCGGAGTGCTTGACCGCGTTGTGCACCGCCTCCTTGAAAATCAGGAAAACCTGGCGGCGGACGTCGGTCTCGACGAACGTCTGCCGTTCGTCATCCGGCGAACAGAACCGGAGTGCGATATGCCGGCTCGTGAGCATGTCGACAGCGAACCGCCGCATGCGTGACGCTAAATCCTGGAGGCGATCGTTCCGCGGGTTGATGGCCCAGACGATCTCGCTCATCGAGTCCACGAGTTCGCGCGAAATGCGCGAGACGCGAGAGATTGGCTCCGCGACAGCGGGATCTGGTTGCGTCATCCGACGCTCGGCCACCTCGCTGAGAATCGCGATCTGCGACAGGCTCGAGCCGATGTCGTCGTGCAGATCGGTGGCGATGCGCATGCGCACACGCTCGAGCTCGAGCAGCCTGGCGAGGCGGGTCCGGTGCAGCGCATAGGTCGCGACTGCTACGAGCATGCCGCGGCCGTCAGGAACCACCATCGCAGCCACAGTGGGCGGGTAGATGCGGAGCGCGACACTTGCCGGCCGCGCTGATCACGACCGTCGGGCGCGATCCCACGAACGAGAAAACGATACCGTCCCGGCGAGAGGCTCGCGAACGTCACGCTGCGCCCATCAATGCGGTTCGCTCCAGTCCCGCTCAGCGCCTTCGAGCTTGTACTGGTAGCGAACCGGCGACACGGTGCTGATGCTGAAAAAGTCGATTTGGAGCATGGTTCTGATGTGCGTCGAGCTCCATCTCCGGAATGGCGCGATGACGCCGAGCTCGGACACCGGGTACGCTTTTCCGCTGACGCGCAGGCCGGCAATGAGCATCGAGGGCGGCGTGCCTGGAATATCCGGTGCGGGAATCAGGTTCGCGAGGCCGTGCGGTGTGCCGAACCAGAGCGATCCGCGGCGGTCGCGGAAAGCTACATCGACCTCGGTGGCCGTGAGCTCAGGCGGGAGCGCGTAGTGGAGCACCCGTCCACTCGACGGGTCGAGCCGGTCGATGCCCGAAAACAGCCCGAAATACATGCGGCCGGAAAGATCTTCCGTGATGCTGTGAATGTGATCGGTGGAAAGCCCTTGGGCGGTCGTGTAGTGGACGAAACGCGGTCGTGCAGCGGCGACGTCATCGACTCGGGCCACGCCGCCGCCACTGGATCCAATCCACAGCCGCCCGGCCGCGTCGGCGAAGATCGCTGAAATCGATCCATGCGGCGCACCGTCGGCTGCCGTGAACAACGTGAACCGGCCGTCGCGGAAACGCGCGATGCCGCCGCCCCAGAAGCCGATCCAGACGCTGCCCGTGCGATCCTCGCCGAACGCACCCGCTCGTTGGTATGGTGGCAGACCGTCGGTGTCGAAAAAAGACTGAAACGTCTCTGTCGCGCGATTCCAGCGGGTGAGCACGGTGCGCGTGGGCAGTCGGCGGGAGATCCAGATGTCGCCGTGTGAATCTTCGAACAGCCTGAAGATGTCTTCGCCGGCCAGGCCGTCGCGTGACGTATAAACTGCCTTCGGGCTGATGCGAGCGAGCTGTTCGTGCGTGGCTGCGCGGGGAAAACGATAGAGCCCCGCCTCACCTGGCACCCACCACTCGCCTGCGCGGTCCTGCAGCACAGGGACGGCGGCCTCCACCGGGCTTCGGTCCTTCGACAGATTTGGCCGGACCGCGGTGAACCTTGTACCGTCGAACCGATGGATCAGCTGGCGTCTCGTCACGACCCGCAACTCACCGTCATCGGCCTCGAATACCGAGCGAATCAGCGTGTTCGACAGACCATCTGCTTCCGTGTATTTGACGAAACCTGTCCGCGCGAGCCTCACCGCCGCACCATCCCCACCCACCCAGATATGACGGCTTTTGTCTTCGGCAATGGCGCTGGCGAAGGCGATGCCGTGGATCGTGGTCGGTGCCGCCGATTTCGCTCCATCGAGCCGACTCAATCCCTCTGAGGTTCCGATCCAGACTGCGTCGTTGCTGTCCTGATGAAGCTCCAGGACCTGTCCAGACACGCCATCTGCGCTCGTGAAGCGAATGGCTTCACCCGCAAGGGTCGGCAATCGCGTTGTACGAGAACTACTCGACGCGGGCGTCAGCGGCAGCTGCCGGACCGACACCGAACCAGACGGTCCAGGTTCATCGGGGCGAAAGACGATCAGTCCCGTGCTATGGCCGATCCAGATCCCATTCTGGCGATCCATGAGCAGCGTGTACACATGATCCGCTCCGCGCAGCGGTTCAATGCGGTAGTGGATGGTGTATGTGTCGGCCACGCGCCGTGCAAGCCCCCACGACGTGGCGATCCAGAGCGAGCCTGTCGTATCTTCCGCAAATGCCCACACCTGCAGCGCACGATCGGGCCGATCGGTCAGGCCTATCTCGACGCGCTCGAACTTCATCGCCGCCGGTGTGCGAACCAGCGGAACGCTCCGCCGTCGGTGCCGGCCCAGATTTCTCCGGCACGATCTCGAAGAAGTGTTGACTAGCCCAGCCTCAGGTGTTTCGCCTTGCGCACAGTCTGTGAAGCGCCGCCGTTCGCCTGTCTGATTCGAGTCGGAAGCAGTATTCAGCCGGCAGAGGCCACTACCGTTGGTCGCGACCCAATACTCACCGCGAGAGGTCTCCAGAAAATCGTTGATCGACGAAATCGGCAGCCCCTCGGAAACGCCATAAGTGAGAAACCGCTGGCCATCGAAGCGGCTCAGACCTTGTCGCGTGCAGAACCACACAAAGCCGCGAGAGTCGGAAACGATCCTGTTGATGTGCCGATGAGGCAGGCCGTCGGCCGTGGTGTAGGCCGTGCTGGGGAGCCGTTCGGCCTGGAGGGCGCGCACGGATACCAGCAGCAATAAGCCGTAAACCGCGCGAAGGGTTCTGGATGCCGACTTTCCCATGACATCCTCGCAGCCCTCATTACGCGACCCGCGAAGACTTCCAGATTCTATCCGAGTCTCAGTTCTAAGGTTCGACCTACAGATTCCAGCCTCTCAACGTTGAGTTCCCCCCAACACTGCTAGTGACAGGTGAGATTCCCCCGCTGAAGGATTGCGATGGAGATATCGAAAGCGGAAGTTGAGCCATGCGGACCATCCTTATCCTGACGCTCTTTGCCAGCGCGAGCAGCACGAACGACTGGCTTCGGTTCCGTGGCCCCAACGGGTCCGGCGTTTCCGAGACGGCCGGAATACCTGCGGTGTTTGGAGCTGGCAGGAACCTTTCGTGGAAGACTTCCGTACCGTTCGGCCGTTCCTCTCCAGTCGTTGCAGGCAATCGCATCTTCCTGACGGCCAGCGAAGGGGAGAAGCTCATCACGCTCTGCCTGGATAGGATCAGCGGAAAGATCATCTGGCGCGCCGAAGCTGCACGCGCCCGACACATGCCGATCTTCAAAGGCAACGATGTCGCATCGCCGACTCCGGTCAGCGACGGCACGAATGTCTATGTGTTCTTTGCTGAACTGGGTCTCATTTCGTACGGACCTGACGGGAGGGAGCGCTGGCGTGCTCCGCTCGGCCCGTTCAACAACTTCTATGGGATCGGTTCCTTGCCCGTGCTCGCCGGCGATACCTGGTGATGGTCTGCGATCAGCGGACGAATCCCTTCGTGATCGCGGTTGACGTACGGGATGGCAGTGTGCGGTGGAAGATCGATCGATCCAGTCCGGTCGAAGGCTACGCGACGCCGATCATCTACTCACCGTCAGTCGGTGAGCCGCAGATACTCGTGTTTGGATCGCACGCTCTCGAGGCCTATGCCTTGAAGACAGGTGAGCGTCTCTGGTGGGTAGGCGGAATAGGATACGCGCCGAAAGGCGTTCCGGTGCTCGGCCGCGAGCTGGTTTACGTCAGTGCACCGGGCGGTGACGCGCCCGTCTTTCCCCCATTCGAGGAAGGCCTCAAGCAGTTCGATCGAACGGTGACCAGCGCGTTCAGTTCGAGGAAACACGTTCCGATCCTGTACATTCACGAGCACTTCGGGTGGATGGATCGCAACGGCGACGGCGTCATCGAGCGCAGCGAATATGAAGACGTTCGGAACGCCAGCGGCGCGGGCCATGGTCTGACCGCAATCCGTCCTGGTGGCAAGGGGAACGTGTCGTCTACGGCTATCGTGTGGAGGGTGAAGACGGGGTACCCGAACGTTCCTGCGCCGTTGCTGTACAAGGACGTCCTTTATGCGGTCAAGACCGGCGGCGTCATCACCTCGCTCAGCCCCGAGACCGGCGCCGTCCTCAAAATCGGGAGAAGCGAATCCGCAATGGAAGAGGCACTACTCGTCTCCGGTCGCTGCCGACGACAAGGTGTTCATGATCAGCGCTAGCGGTAAGGTCACTGTACTCAAGGCCGGCGGCCAATGGGAAATCCTGGCGGTCAACGATCTCGACGAAGAAGTGTGGGCCACGCCGGCGATCGCCAGCGGGACAATTTTTACCGGACGCGAGGCGCGTTGTATGCATTCGCGGCGGCGAGCTGAGGCCCGGCACCTCCGCACCTGACAGATTCTAATTACGACATGACGCTGCGCAGTGACAGCGTGACGAACACACCATAGAACGCGGCGAGCGAGCGCCAGCGCTATGCGTCTCCAGAGCGGCGGAATCTCTGGCAGCAGGCGGTGTTAAGGCGCACGTGCTCGGGCAGGAGGTGAGTGTTCAGATAGAGCAGGTGGAGCGACGCAATGATCAAGATGACGCCAGCGGCATTGGCACCCAGCTTGAGCAACACGATCGGTTGGGCGAGCCGCAAAGCGATAACCCCCCACACCACAATCGCTGTCAGGACGCTGTAATACACCGCACGCACGTCGCCGCCGCGCCACTCGCGGATCCGGCGGCTGCCGGTCCACAGAATGTCCGTGATGGAACGGACCATCGCCTCGAGCACGTCGAGCTGCGTTTTGAAGAGGATCCAGGCCCCGAGGAGGGCGATGACGCCGCCGAGCATCGCACCCGAAGCGGCCCCGATGCTCGACGCAAGGGCGGCGCTGATGCCGAGGCCCTGAATGTCGGTGCCACGCGCGACGAATGTCACGTACAACAAGGCGGGCAGGACCATCCCGCATATAGCGCCGATGCCGAAGACCCCCCACTGATCGGCACGGACGATGCGCCACCACCCGTGCCACCGGCGCATCGATTCGGAATCTTCTTCGAAGATGAAACCAGTATGCGCCAGATGGACCTTGCCGCCGCCGATTGCGCCGGCAATGTAGCCAGCCCGCTCGCCCATGCCATACCCGCGGTCACGCGCCCAGTTCGCCAACGAGATATTCATCATGCCACCGGCTCCCGAGTATGCGACCAGGGCACCGAGCAGGAAGAAGTCCGCGCCGGCCGGGATCAGGTCGAATCGACCGCGTGACAGGTCGAAGCCAACCAAAGCGACGGCCCCGGCGAGCCAAATCTGCGGAGAAACGAAGAGCAACACCAGGACGATGAAACCGCCGAGGATGCACACGACGAGAATCCAGTTGAGGATTTCAAGCGTGCGCTCGATCCGTTTGCCTATCGTCAGCAGGCCCGCGCAGCTCAGGAAAACGCCAACGCCGATGTAGTAGATCGTGTCGGCCTCGGCAGGGGCCGGCAGGCGCCGCGCGACCAGAAAGAAAACGGCGCCGGCCGACGTCGCGGCGAACGCCGGCCATCCATACTGCAGAAAATACAAGCCCACATAGAACCAGGCCCACAACGTCGATGACGGTCGGGTCCGCATGAACCCCGTGAACACGGGCTCCCCGGTCGCGAGCGTGTAGCGCATGACTTCGGTGTTGAAGATGGTCTGCAGGATGACGGCGACGGTCGTGATCCAAAGCAGAGACAGACCGTGCTTCACGAACACCGCCGGCCCGAGAAGGAACTCGCCGCTCCCGATGGACGCTCCGAGCACGATGACGCCGGGTCCGACGACGCCGAGCCACCCGAGGCCGGTGGGTGAAGGCGGCGTGGGCAACGTCGATCGTCTCCAGGCATCGAGGCCCGAGCGAGCTTCGAGCGCCGTGGAGCCGTGGAGTGTTGTTTGGGGAATTGGTGGCGTGTGGGTGTTGACGGTCTGCTTGAGCGCGGCCAAGAGCTCAATACTCCAGGAACATCCGCTGGATTTCGCCGCCATCCGTCGTCTTCGTCAAGGCGAGCATCAGCAGGATGCGAGCCTTGATTGGCGCGAGGTCCTCCGCGGAGATGCGCAGGAACGGCGGCCGCGGCTGGTCGCCATTGGTCGACGACGCCGGAGGTCGATTGCGCGCGGCGATCCGGCCGCTGCCGGTCCGCGTGCCCGTGACCACGAAGACGCCCTTCTCGATCGCGTACCTGATGCCATCGCCCTGGGTGCCGCTCGTGGCTCCCGCACCTGCCGTCGCAATCACGATACCCTTGGCGCCCTGATCGACGATGGCCTTGATGACGTCGCCGCTGGCGCCCTGGTAGGTCAGCACGACATCCACCCGTGGCAGCGCGTCAATCTTGGTCACGTCGAACTCGCTGTCCTTCGTATGACGCTTGATGACGTCGCGGTAATACGCGACGCGATCGTCGTCGACGACGCCGAGCACGCCGTAGCCCCGTGTCTGGAATGTCTGGAGGCGCAGCGCATCGGTCTTCGTCACGTCCCTGGCGGCGTTGATCTCGTCGTTGAGGACCACGAGCACGCCTTTCCCACGCGATTGGGGATCGGCCGCGACGCGAAAGCCCTCGAGGAGGTTGGCAGCACCCTCGTAGCCGATCTCGCTCGGATTTCGCATCGAGCCGACGACGACGACCGGCTTGTCGGTCTTCACGGTCAGATTGAGGAAGTACGCGGTTTCTTCGAGCGTGTCGGTGCCGCTGGTGACAACGATTCCGGAAAGATCTGCGTCTTCTGCAAAGAGCGTATTGATGCGTCGCGCGAGATCGAGCCATTGCTGAAGGGTCAGCGCGCTGCTGGACGTATTGGCAAACTGCTCCGACTCGGGTCGCGCGTAACGATCGAGCCCCGGCATGGACTTGATCAGCTCGTCGGCGGTCAGGCGTCCCCCATCGCGGTTGGAGATGGTTCCGCCGGTGGCGACCAGCCGCACCTTTGGCAACGGCGTCGTGGCCGCGGCTTGGCGCGCCAGGAGATCCGGCTGACAGGCAAGGCCGATCGTCAGAAGAATGAACGCCAATCTGGTCGCGAGGTCAGCGCGCATGGCGTCACTATAATCGACCACGACCACGCCAGGAAGTGACGAGGTCGGGAATGTCGTCTGGAACGATCAGGAATCGACTTTGAGACCGGGCGACTGAGTGCCCGTGGGAGCCAGGACGGACAGGGCCGCGGCTCTGACCGTGGACGATGGACAGCCATCGGCTGAGATGCTTGGCGGCTTCGTCGGGCGTCTTGCCGTAGAAAGGCATCAGGGCCGTCGAGCCTCCGGGGACACGGACGATCTGAGCGCGCCACTGACCGGCGGCGACGCTCGATACCTCGATCCGGTACGAGCGCCCATTGATGATCTCTTCAAACCGGTGAACGTTCACGTTGCTCCGCCGCCTCGCTGTGGTCAGATCTCGACTGTCGAAACCTTGGGTCGGTTGTCGCAGTGTTCTCCCTGGGATCTCGCTCAAGGTCGGCCGCCGACCCAACAATCGAGACCCGACGTCCGGGGATGTGACCTCGCCTGTCCCGTGAGTGAGGGAGCATTCTAGTGCGTGGGTCGGTGCGTTCAAGCGAAAGGACTGACGAAGGCGCACACACAGAGGGCAGGTGCGCCGTTTGTGGCGGAATCGGGATGAAAAAAAAGTTCGTTGTCGGAACGTCAACAGTCTGTCCACCGGTCTTCCACATGTTTTCCACAGGCATGCGACTTTTCCGTCTTCGCCTGGAGGTTTTGACGTGACAACTTCGCCGCTGACAGTGCTTGACGGGTCGGGGAGGTGGCCACTACCCTGAGACATTCGATGCTCCAGCAACTTCGAGCGCTGGCTGCCCGCATCCGAATTCCACTCGCTGCAGTGCTCCTTACGGCCCTGGTGCCCGCTGACGCGTGGGCGGAGGCGGTGCTCTACCGTATCTACCTGACGGACGGGTCGACGCTCGTCAGCTACGGTGAGTTCGCGAGGGTGGCCGGCCGGGTCGTCTTCTCGATGCCCATTGGCGGCAAGGAGGACACGGCGCCCAACCTGCAGCTGGTCTCGTTGACCGAGAGCTCTGTGGATTGGGAGCGGACCGAGCGATACGCGGAGTCTGTCCGCGCGAACCGGTATGCCGAAACGCGCGGAGAAGAGGACTTCAAACGTCTCAGCGCGGAGGTCGCACGGACGCTGAGCGCCGTGTCGCAGACCAACGATCCTGGCAAACGGCTGGCAATTGCCGACAACGCGCGGAAGGTCCTTGCCGAGTGGCCGGCGAGGAACTATGGCTATCGCGCGCAGGACGTCGCCCAGCTGACGTCGCTGCTCGACGAGCTCGTCTCGGAGCTGCGGGTTGCCGCGGGTCAGAGCCGCTTCGACCTGAATCTCGTCGCCAGCACGACGGTGCCGCCGCCGGTGGCACTGCTTCCGCCGCCAGCGTTTCGCGAGAGCATCGAGCAGGCGTTCACGGCCGCTCGCCTGACGCCGGATTCGGTCGAGCGCATTTCTCTGTTGTCGGCGGTGGTCCAGGTTCTCGGTGGTTCGAGGGACCAGACCTGGGCAAATGCCCTCCACGCCCGAGCGTCGGCCGACCTGGCCGTGGAGGTAAAAACGGAGAAATCGTACGCCGATCTCACCGCCCGCACGTTGGTCGCGGCGGAAGAACGGATGAAACGCGGGGATGTTCGCGGGCTCGAGGTGCTGCTGAAGCATGTGCTCACGACCGACGATCGGCTCGGGCGCCGCCGGCCGCTGGTCACCTCCGCGCTCCTGGCGACACTGGATGGGCGACTGGCCGAGGCGCGGCGCCTCCGTCTGGCGCGCGACTCCTGGGCGGTGCGGCAGAAGGTCGTGCAGAGCTACCAGGACAGCATCAAGCCGTCGATGGATCAGTTCCGCCGCTCGGTGCCGGGGCTCGAGGAGATCCGTCAGCTGGCCGGCCCCTCGTCCGACATCCTGGACCGTCTGTCTGGTCGCGCGAAGCGCGGCGCCAACGATCTCGCGCGCCTGCGGCCGGCGTCGGACTTCCAGGCCGTCCACGTGATGCTGATGAGCGCATTTCAGATGGCGTCGCAGGCGATTGCCACGCGCCAGACGGCCATCCGTACGATGAACATGGAAACGGCCTGGCAGGCGGCGTCCGCTGCAGCCGGCGCCCTGTTGATGTTCGAACGCGTGAACGAGGAACTCAGCCGGCTCGTATCGCCGCCCCAATTGTGATTACCCCCCGTTCGACCCGCCTGCTGCGGGTACCGATCTGCAGTCCATGCACCGCGTGCTGGCCGACCTTGCAGTTTGCGAGGATCCGTTGGCGGCTCGCGCGCAGGCGGTTGTCGTCCCGACGCGCGGCGCGGGTGCATCGCTGCGGCGCACGCTCGAGAGCGTGGTTCTGCAGAACGGCCGGCAGGCGCTGATCCTGCCAGAGATCCTCACGCGGGCGGATTTCTACGATCGTCTCTACGAGGGCGTGGCCAACGCCCCGCCGCTGCTGTCGGAATTCGAACGCGAAGTACTCTTCCGCCGGGCCGCGCAGCTCGTGACGCGCGCGGGAACGCCAGCGCCCTTCCGTCTTCGTCCCGCGTTGATCGTCGCGATTCTCGAGTTCTATGACGAACTGCGGCGCCGGGACCGTACCGTGGCTGGCTTCGAACGGCTGATGACCGACAGCCTCGAGTCGAGCGTGGACATCGATCGCGGCGCCGAGCGCATGATGCGCCAGACGCGGTTTCTCGCGGCAGCGTTTCACGAGTTCGAGCGATCGGTCGACGCGTCGGGATCGCTCGACGAGCATGGGTTCCGGCGGCTCCTGCTCGAGGGAGCGGTTCCCTCCGTATTCAAGCACGTCGTGCTGACCATTCCCGATCAAGCTGCCGACCCGCGCGGTCTGTGGACGGCGGACTTCGATCTGCTGGCGCGTCTCCCGGGATCGAGAGGGTCGACGTCATCGCCACGGAAAACATCCTCGCTGCCGGTTTCCACCAGCGAATTCACGATGTGATGCCGGGGATCGAAGAGGTCAGGCGTGCCGCCGCCGGGACGCCACCGGTACTGCTGGCGCCTGCCCCGCCGCCGCTGCAGCCGGGCGTCCACTGGTTCACCAGTCGCGATCGGGAAGAAGAGCTGGCCGACGTTGCACGTGCCGTTCAGTCCGGGATTGCGAGCGACCGAATCGCCGTCGTATTTCAGCGCCCGCTGCCGTACTTGTATCTCGCCCGCAGCGTGTTCGGCGACGCCGGCCTGCCGTATCAGGCGCTCGATTCGCTGCCGCTTGCGGCCGAACCCTTCGCGGCAGCGCTCGACCTCGTGTTCACGTGTGCGACGACGGAAGCCACGCGCGCATCGCTGGTCGAATTGCTCGGCTCGCCGCATTGGCGTTTCGATGGCGCTGCTGGACAGCCACTGGGTCGAGACGACGTCGTGGCGTTCGACTTGTGGCTGCGAGAGCTGAAATACCTTGGCGGATGGGATCGACTCGAGGCGCTTCAGGCACGGACGCCTGGCAGCGAGCAGAACCGTCGAGGGCGTCTCGAGCGGCGCGCTGCGCCGGCCCTCGTCGCAGCGGTCGCGGCGGCGAAGGAGCTCCGCAACGTCGCCGAGGGCCAGCGCGCCTCGGCGCAGATTGCGGCGCTGCTGACGTTCGTGCGCGAGCACGAACGGCTCCCCGACGAGGACGCTCCGTTTTACGCGTCACACGTGCGCGCGCGGGCGGCGATTCTCGCGGCTCTCCGGGGCCTGGCCGATGCGCATGCACGCCACGACGACGCGGCGCTGCCGGCGGGTGAGCTCGCGGGAACCGTCCGGCGCTGGATTGAAGGTCAGACGTTCTCGCCGCGGACCGGATCGACCGGCGTCACTCTGCTCGACGGGCCATCTGCTGCCTTTGCCGACGTCGACGACCTGCGCATCGTCGGACTGGTCGACAGCGACTGGCCGGAGAGAACGCGGCGAAGCATTTTCTACCCGGCGTCGCTCCTCAATCAGCTCGGATGGCCGGCCGAAACCGATCGTCGCGCCGCGGCGCGGGCCCGGTTCAACGATCTCCTCCGTTTGCCGCGCCGGCGCGTGTCGGTCACGACCTTTACGCTGGAGGCCGACGCGATTGTCTCGCCGTCGCCGATGCTGGAAGAGGTCGAGCACAGCGGTTTGATCGTCGAGCGGGTAGAACCCGTTGCGCGCGGCGCGTTCCTGCACGACGCGCTCTCGGAAACGCCCGTCCGCGGTGAAGATATCGAGGGCGACGCGGCGGAGTGGCTGGCACTCAGGGCAACTCGCACGTCAGCGGACGCCGATGCGTTCCGTGGTTTTGCTGGCGCCTACTCGCCCGCAGCTCACGCGGTCAGCCACGTCGAGCGATATCTCGATTGTCCGTTCAAGTACTTCTCGACGCATGTCTTGAAAATGGACGAGGAGCGTGACGAGGAATCAGGCCTGACGCCGCAGGAGCGCGGGCAGTTCCTGCACGAGGTGTTCGAGCGGTTCTTCGGCGCCTGGCATGCGCGCGGGCGTCATGGGATCACCGCCGCCAACCTCGACGAGGCGTTGGCGGTGTTCGAAGAGAACGCGTTGGAGATGCTCCAGAGGTTGTCGGAAGTCGATCGCGCGCTCGAACGCACGTACCTGCTCGGATCCGCGGCTGCCGCCGGACTGGCGGAGCGCGCGTTCGCGTTCGAGATCGAGCACGGTATCGACGTGGTGGAGCGCCTGCTGGAGTTTCCGCTGGAAGGGGACTTCGCATTCGAAGACGACGAGGGCGTGCGGAACGTCAGGATCAGAGCCAAGGCCGATCGGATCGATTTGCTGACCGATGGGACGCTCAGAATCATCGACTACAAGCTGGGGCGCGCGCCGAAGCCTGCCCGCGCACTGCAGTTGCCTGTCTATGGCTTGTGCGCCGTCACAGCACCTCGACGGCCGGCACGGCCGCAGCTGGACCGTGTCACGCGCTGGCTACGTGGCTTTTCGCGAGAAAAATGCGTTCGTGGCCCTTGGCGGGTCGTCGTCTCTGACGGAGTCGCTGAAGGACGGTCAGCGTCGCATGCTCGCGGCGGTTTCGGCGATCGAGCGCGGGGAGTTCCCGCCGCGGCCCGACGAGCCGTTCATCTGCACGCGATGCGGGTACGCGTCCGTGTGCCGCAAGGACTACGTCGGTGACGAATAGCCATGGCTAACCAGTCGAAGCGCGTGAGCCAGTTGTCGCTGTTCGGCAACGGCGAGGTCGACGCCGAACCGGCGCCGGTTGCCGTGACGGCTGTCGGCTGTCGCTGCCGATCCGGATGCGGACGCGCGCGCCTTCGCCGTGGACCCCGGCAACAACGTCGTCCTCGAGGCGTCGGCAGGCACCGGGAAGACCTCGGTGCTCGTGTCGAGGTACGTGAATCTGCTGAAGGCTGGTGTCGATCCGTCGAACATCCTGGCGATCACGTTCACGCGGAAGGCAGCTGCCGAGATGCGGGAGCGCATCGTCCGGGAGCTGCGTGACGCGGCCGGGCGCTCGGAGTTCGACCGCGCCCGGTGGATCGACCTCCGCGATCGACTGGCGGACATCGCGATCACGACGATCGACGCGTTCTGCCTGTCGCTGCTGCGCGAGTTCCCGCTGGAAGCGGACGTCGATCCGGGATTCGACATGGCCGACGAGACCGAAGTGCCGCGGCTGGTCGAAGAGTCACTCGATCGGTCGCTGCGCATCATCACCGGCCGCGCTCGTACCGATCCGGATATCGCGTTGGTGCTCGCCCAACTCGGGATGGCCCGAACGCGCGAGGGGCTCGCCGTGCTGCTCGATCGACGGCTCGTCGCGTGGGACGCGCTGGAGCGGTTTCTGACGCGCGGCCCATCGGACCTGACGGCAGGCATCGTCTGCCGCCGGGCGGCGACGTCGCTGCAGGACGTGCTGCGATCGGTTCCCGGAGGGCTCGCGGCATTTCTCGCCGACGGTCCGATCCGCCACGGCCGTTATCAGCTGCTCCTGCGAGAGCTCGAACGACAGCTGCCGACGGCGTCGAACTCGAACGCGGATGCGTCGATTCGGGCACTGCTCGATCGCGTCGCGGCACACTTCCTGACCGCCGACGGCAACCCGCGGAAGAGCGGCGCGATCTATCCGTATCGCGCCGACGACTATCCGACGCCAGACGCCGCCAGGCGGCATCGCAGTGCGGTGTTTCAGATCGCTCCGCAAATCGAGCGCGTCGTCTTCGCCTTCAGCCGGGACCTGAACGCGCTGCTCGCCCGCGGTATCCGTCGGATGTTCGCCATTTCGCTGGAACAATACCGCGACGCGCTCGAGGAGCGATCGGTTCTCGATTTTTCGGACGTCCTCGAGAAGGCGCTGGCCTTGCTGCGGCAGATGGACGAGTTTGCGCAGAGCCGGTTCCGCCTCGAGTCGCGCTATCACCACGTGCTGGTCGACGAGTTCCAGGACACGAGCCGCGCGCAATGGGAACTGGTGTCGCTGCTGATTCAGTCATGGGGAGAGGGCGCGGGCCTTGCCACCCGGCCGTCCATCTTCATCGTCGGCGATCGCAAACAGTCCATCTACCGGTTTCGTGACGCCGAGGTCGCCGTCCTCCACCAGGCCGCGCGGCACATCGAAGCGCTGCGCCCTGCCAGTAACCCCCGCCGATCGATTGTCAGAAGCTTTCGCGCCGTTCCGGAGCTGCTCAACTTCGTCAACGACCTGTTTGCCGAAGTCGCGCCCCAACCGGCCGTCAAGCCTGACGACTTCACCTACGGCGAGGCTGATCGTTTTCCGCCGTCCGTCGACGACGGATCGGCATCATGAGCCGGTGCTGGGCCTCTCCGTGGCCGACGATCCAGCGGATTGTGCCGCCGCTGTCGCCGCTGAAATCGAGCGCATCCTGCGCGACGACAGCGTGCGCGACCGGCAAACAGGTGTAGCGCGGCGTGCGCGACCGGGTGACATCGCGATCCTCTTCCGTTCGCGCGCGAGCCACCGGGAATTCGAGCGTGAGCTCGAGCGGCGCGCCATCCCCAGCTACGTCTACAAGGGCCTTGGGTTCTTCGACGCGGACGAAACGAAGGACGTCACGGCCCTTCTGCGATACCTGGCCCGGCCGTCGTCCAACCTGCGCGCCGCAGCATTCCTTCGGTCGCGATTCGTCCGTCTCTCCGATCCAGGCCTCGCCCTTCTGGCGCCTGACCTCGCGTCAGCGTTGATCGGACCGCTTCCGGCAGCTGCCGAGTCGTTGAGCGACGAGGACAAGCGAGTGCTGAATCAGTCCCGCCGGTACATCCCCCGCTGGCTGGACGAAGCCGATCGTGTTCGGCCTGCTGAGCTCGTCGAGTCGATCCTCGTCCAGACTGCGTACGCGTTCGAACTCCGCGGTCCGCGCAAACTTCAGGCGTGGGAGAACCTCAAGAAGATGCGCGCGCTCGTGCGACGGATCCAGAATCGCGGTTACGCGACGCTGACCCGTATCGCCGATCACATCGATTCGCTGACCGGCGGCGACGAGTCCAACGCCGTGCTCGAGGCGCTCGATGCGGTCAACCTGATGACCGTACACGCGTCGAAGGGCCTCGAGTTCCCCATCGTCTTCGTCGTCAACATGGCGAAGGGCGCAAGTGGTCCGCCCAAGCCGATCCGCGTCATCGTCCGCGGTGATGAAGATCCGTCAGTCTCCATCGGTCCCTTTGTTTCTGAACTGGATGAGGCGGACCGTGAGCGTGAACGTCACGAGACGCGGCGCCTGCTGTACGTCGCGGTGACCCGCGCTCGAGACCGCCTGTATCTGTCGTCTGCGCTGAAGGAAGGGGCACTCGTGCCCGGTCGGGGGAGTCTCGCGGAAGTGCTTCCTCCGTCAATTGCCGCATTGTTCGGGCGCGCCGCGTCGACGTTTCCAGAGTGCCCGGTCGTCTCCTGGACCAGTTCATCCGGCAGGTCGTTCGAGTGGCGCCTTTGCCGCGTGCCAGCCGCTCCGGCCATCACACCGTTGCCGGAACTGCAACTTTCCGTTGACGAAAGCCAATCCGACAGCGCGAAAACCTCGTTGGTGGCTGGCACCTTCCGGGGAAGGTGCCAGCCACCGTCGATCTGTTCCAAACCCGGACGGTGACGGGAGGCGCCGAGCCGGTCGCGCCGGAGGAGGCGCTGACCGGCGTGCTCGTTCACCGACTCCTTGCGACCTCCCTCGACCCCACGGTCGTCAGCGACCCGGGGGTGCTCCAGACCCGGGTTCGAGGGCTCCTGACCCGTGATGAGCTGGCGACGCTCGTCGACCCTGACGCGTGCGTTCGCTCGGCCATCGACGTCTGGGCGCGGCTCCGATCACGGCCTGACGTGGCCGAACTCCTCGCCATGCGCGGACCGTCATCATGAGGTGCCGTTTTCTGTGCGAAGCGCCGCCGGTGTCCTGAGGGGCTCAATCGACTGCCTGATTCGCAAGCCCGACGGCAGCGTGCTCGTGATCGAATTCAAGAGCGGCCAGCGGCAGCCAGCCCATCAGGCACAGCTCGACTCGTACATCGAGGCCGCGCAACTCATGTTCCCGGGCTCACGGGTGGAAGGCCGACTGATCTACGCGTGATCTACACGATCGGTCACTCGACGCACTCCGCCGAAGCGTTTCTCGCGATCCTCGAAGCGCACGGCATCCAACAGGTGGCCGACGTCCGTAGTCTTCCCAGGTCGCGTCGGCATCCGCACTTCACGCGGGAAGCGCTCGACGAGTTTCTGACGGCGCATGAAATCGCCTATCGGCACTTTCCTGCGCTCGGTGGAATGCGAACGCCGCGACCGGACTCGACGAACACCGCTCTGCAGCATGCGGGCTTCCGCGGCTATGCGGACTACATGCAATTGGAGGCGTTCGACGATGGGTTGGATGACTTGCTCACATTTGCACAACAGGGTCGGACGACGGTGATGTGCGCCGAAGCATTGTGGTGGGAATGTCACCGCGGGTTGCTGTCGGATGCACTTATTGTTCGCGGTGTGCCAGTGCGGCACATAGTCTCGATCGCGGAGGCCAAACCCCATGAGCTGAGCGGCTTGGCGCGGGTTCGGAGCCGGAAAGTCATCTATCCGGGGCTCTTGTAGCTTCAAGTGGTCAGTGGCGTTTCGAATGCCTGTAACTGAATGTAGTTCGGAAACTCCTCTAGTAGAGAGACTTGTGGTGGCGGAGGAACCAAACCTCGCCCCCACATGTCTAACCAAATAGCTGGCGTTGGGATTGCATTGACAGCCGGCGACGGGAGGTGCGCAATGGCAGTTCCTGCGGGGTCACAGAATTACGTCAAGCCGACAGCGACGGTTTTCGAGCTCGAAGCGCTCGAGGGACTGCCGTGCGGCTGCGTGGCCGCTGCTTATCGCGCTCGCCCCTGGGACGTGGCGGTTGTTTCGCTCGAGGCAAAAGGGCCACACTGCATTCTCGCGGGCCACGCCAGCGGGCAGGTTCTGCGCCTGGGTGATCCAACCGAGTTCGACGAAGACGAAGAGTCGGACGAGTAGGCGACGCTACCAGACGGCTACGCCTGCTCGCCCCACTTTCTTGCCCGCTCTTCTGCTTCCTCGCGCGTTTCTCCAACCAGCACAACCGATCCTAACGGTTTTCCGGTAGCATCGGCGACCCACGCGACCCAGTGGGGCCCGCTGGCTTCGCTGCGAATCTGTGGTGGATTTCCGGGTCGCGTCTGTTCACCCATTCCAAATCGTAGTCGATTTGCGGGTGCGCGCAGTTCTTTACGAAAAACGTCGGATTCCCCGAAGATCTTGATTGCGCTACGAAAAGCCGTCCCGTACAATCCGAAGGTTTGAAACGAGAAGGAGACCAGTTTAGATGGCCTTGACGTGTCCGAACTGCGGGAATGACCGAAATTATCTGGTCAAAACCCTGCAGATGCATGTCGTGCAGGTGCGCGACGATGCCCGGGTGGAGGCGAACGAAGAAGGCCGCCCGGCCGTCATCGAAGTGCTCTGTGACGAATGCGAGAAAGAACTGAATTTCGCGGATTTCGACGAGAACGTTCGCAACGAACTGCTGCTGACGCTCGGCGCCCGATAGGGCGCTAGCCCTGCTCCGTCTCAGCTTCTTCGAAGTAATCGCACTCGGGGCAGATCCACTCCCGTATTACCCGGACCGTCGTCTCACCCCGGCCTGGTATCTGGTTGCTGACCTCGCGTACTTCGAAACGCATCAGTTCTCCACACATCGGGCATTCCTTCATTCGCGAATTCTAGCAGCCCGGAACGGGTCTTCGCGGGGGTCGGAACCGGCCCTGGCGTCCGTCCGTCATACGCCAGTTTCTTGACAGGGTTCCGGCGGACCCCTATCGTTACCAAAGAGGATGTGGTTGACCGCCGGGGTGCGGCAGCTTCCCATGCGCGACTATTACGACGTTCTCGGCGTGTCGCCGGACGCAGGTGCTGACGAGATCAGACGTGCGTACCGGCAGCTTGCGCGACGCTATCATCCGGACATCTCGGGTGACGAGCGGGGCGCGGCTTACCTCGAAGTGTCGCGCGCTTACGAAGTGCTGAAGGATCCCGGACGCCGCCGTTCGTACGACGCCAGGCTGACGTCCGCTCCCGCGTCAGGGCGGATGGGGCACGCCGAGTGGCTGGCCGACGAGATTGCCATTGATTTCCCGTCAGTGGCGAGCGTGCTCGATCGGATGCGTCACGCGTTTTTCGGGTCGGTCCCCATCGTCAGCTTGTCTGCTGAAGTGGCGGTGAGTCCCCACGAGGCGTTCTTCGGGACGACCGTTCCGCTCGGGATTCCCTTGCGGCGGACGTGTGCGGAGTGTGGCGGCCGAGGCGAAACCTGGGAAGAGTGGTGTGCGGCCTGCGACGGCGAGGGGGAAGTGACCGCCCGTCACGACATGCAGCTCCGCGTGCCGGCCGGTGTCCGCGAGGGTGAACGCTTCAGGTTCTCGGTCATGCCTCCCGGCGCGCCCACGACGGTCGTCGAGGTCCGCGTCAGCATACGCTGAGCGCCGGTGCAACCCCACCTCAAGCTTCTCGGGATTCTGCAACTGCTCTGGGGCTGGATCGGGTTGCTGCTTGGCGTGTCCACGCTGATGCTCGCCGCCGGCGCCGCGGCGATTGGCCTCACCTCCTCAGCCAACAGCCTGTCGGCAGGCGCGACCGCCGCGACTTTTGCGATCTTTTCGGCAGCGCTCCTTGTCGGCGGACTCGCGAACGCCTGGGCAGGCGCGGCCATCCGCAAGCTCCAGCCCGAAGGCCGGCTCGCCACCCTCGGGCTCGCCGTGCCGAATCTGTTCGTGCTGCCCTTCGGAACCGCGCTTGGCGTCTATGCTTTCTGGGTATTGCTCCACGACGAAACACGAAAGATGTTCGGGATCAGGAGCTAACCGGTGATGGACAACTCCCAGAAGACGTCGACGGGTCTCGATGCGAATGTGGCGGCGGCCCTCTCCTACGCCTTCGGGTGGGTCACCGGCCTGGCCTTCCTGGTCATCGAAAAAGACAACCGGTTCGTCAGGTTCCACGCGATGCAGTCGACGATTGCGTTCGCGATGCTGAGCCTGGGCTTCGTGCTCCTTCAGTCGATCCCGCTCCTGGGCATGCTGCTCTCCGTGTTCATCGTCATTCCCGCGTCCGCGCTCATCTGGCTCCTGATGATGTTCAAAGCCTATCAGGGGGAACGCTTCAAGCTGCCGGTTGTTGGGGAGATGGCTGAACAACGGATTTAACGCGTTCCGGTAGTCGGGGCTCGGGACTCGGGACTCGGGTACTGGGGGTCTGGGTTTACAGCAGCCGACAGTCAGCATTTATTAGTGCTCGCGGGGCCCCACCCCCGCTCGCTTCGCGCTCGGCGGCGCCGCTGCGCGGCGCTTCACTCCGTCGCGTCGCGCGGGCCGCAGGCGCCCGAGTCCCCGACGTCCCGAGCCCCGAGCCCCGAGCCCCGAGCCGCGGACAAGATACAATCGACTTTGAGCATGAGCACAACAGTCACAGAAGCCACCGTTTTGGAGGCGTTGAAGAACGTCCGCGATCCTGATCTCAACCGCGACATCGTGTCGCTCAAGTTCATCAAGAACCTGCGGATCGAGGGCGGACGGGTGGCGTTTTCGATCGAGCTGACGACACCGGCGTGCCCGGTGAAGGACCAGATGCGCGACCAGGCGCGCGCCTTGGTCAGCGCGATTCCTGGCGTGACCGGCGTCGAGATCGAGATGACCGCGCAGGTCCGCGCCACCTCGTCGGCCGAGGCCGGAAAAGCGGCGGTGCCGGGCGTCAAGAACATCATCGCGGTCGGCGCCGGCAAAGGCGGTGTTGGCAAGACCACGGTGGCGGTGAATCTGGCGATTTCGCTGAGCCAGTCCGGCAGCCGCGTGGCGATGATCGACGGGGACATCTACGGCCCCAACGTTCCGATCATGCTGGGCATCAACGCTCAGCTGACGACGGACGGGGAGAAGATCGTGCCGGCGGAACAGTACGGCATTCAGCTCGTCTCGATGGCGTTCCTGACCGGAGACGATTCGCCGGTCATCTGGCGTGGACCGATGCTGCACGGCGTCATCCAGCAGTTTTTCCGTGAAGTTCGATGGGATGCGGTCGACTATCTGATCGTGGACATGCCGCCCGGCACTGGAGACATCGCGCTGAGCCTGAGCCAGACGGTACCGGTCTCGGGCGCGGTGGTCGTCACGACGCCGCAGACAGTGTCGATCGCCGACACGCGCCGTGCGGTGAAGATGTATCAGAAGCTCAACGTGCCGACCCTGGGGTTGATCGAGAACATGAGCCACTTCATCTGTCCCAGCTGCCAGCACGAGAGCGACATTTTCGGCAAGGGCGGCGGCGAAATACTGGCGAACGAGCTCTCAGTGCCGTTTCTCGGCCGGATTCCGATCTACGAGCCGATCCGCATCGGCGGAGACACCGGTGTGCCGATCACGATCGGCGAGCGCGACTCGCCGGCAGCGCGCGCGTTCCGATCGACGGCGCAACAGCTGGCGGCGCAGCTGTCGATTGCCAGCTTCAAGAAGCCGATTCGGTTGACGCAGGTGTCTTGACGGGGGTTCACACGGGGGTTCAGACGAGGGTTCACGATGACGCGACGAGTGTTGATGCTGATGGCGATGGTTGGGGTGATGGCCGGCCTTCAGGCGCAGGAATCGGGTGATATGAAGGTCATCCTCAACTCGTATCTGGCTATTCACGATCAGCTGGCGAACGACAAGATCGATGGCGTCAAGGCGCCGGCAGAGAAGATCCTCGCCGAGGCGAACAAGATGGGCGAGCGGGGAACGTCCCTGGCGCAGGCGGCGAAGGCGATGACCGATCCGGCCGATCTGGAGGGCGCTCGCAAGGCATTCGGGTCTCTGAGCGATGCGGTCATTGCAGCGACTCAGAACACTCGCGGTGACGTGAAGGTGGCGTTCTGCCCGATGGTCAACCGTTCGTGGCTGCAGAAGGAATCAACGATCCGGAATCCGTACTACGGAGCGACCATGCTGACCTGCGGCGAGTTCCGCGGCGCGAAGACACCGGATCCTGCTGCGCGGTAATCACTTCGCAAGCTTTCTCATCACCAGGGCGCCGAGGACCGGGCCGGGGACGAGCGTCAGGAACGCCCACCGCCATCCGTTGGATGCCGCGACTGCCGGAAGCAGGCGCATGCTGAACATGGTCAGCAGGAAGCCGGCGCACATCTGAAGAGTGAGCGCCGTCCCCACATGTGTTCGCGGGCTGTATTCGGACACGAGTGCTGAGAACTGCGCCGAATCCGCGACGACCGAAAAGCCCCAGACGACGGCGAACGCAATCAGCACGGCAAGGGGTGCACCGAAAACGAGGCCTGCAGCGAGCGAACAGGCGCCGCTGACGACCATGGCCGCGCCGGCGGTCTGAGCCTTCCCCCAGTCGTCGGCTCGCAGACCGGCAACCACACATCCCACCGCGCCGCTCGCAATCGCGACGAACGCGATGAGCGCGCCCTGACGTACCGCAATGCCTCCTGCAGCGGCGATCGACGCGGCGGCGAATGCTGGAATCCACGTCCACATCGCATAAAGCTCCCACATGTGCCCCAGGTAACCGAGCGTGGCGAGTCGGACACCGCGATTCCGCAGGACGACCCCGACGGCGTGGCGATCGAATGGTGCCGAAGCGCTGACATGCGGACCGTCCTGGACCCACACGGCGACGATGGCGGCGCCGCCGAGCGCCAGAACGGACGACGCGCCCATCAACACTCGCCAGGGAACACCTGCGGCGAGCCATGCGAGGAGATGCGGGAATGCCGAGCCGAGCGTCAGCGCGCCGACGACAATGCCCAATGCGGCCCCGCGCCGGTCGAGGAACCAGCCTGCGGCGATCTTCAGGCCTGGCGGGTAGACACAGGCAAGCGCGAGGCCGGTCGTAAATCTGAGGGCGATAATCGTCGCGGGTGTCCCGGCCAGCGCAATCGATGCGTTCGCGACCGCGCCGGCAACACATCCCAGCGCGAACAGCCGTCGAGCGTTGAGAACATCAGCCAGATTCAGCGTCGCGCTGATCAACGTGCCCACCACGAACCCGGCTTGCACCGCCATCGTCAGCCAGGCCATCCCCGACGAGGAGATGGAGAGCTCAGTAGCGATGGCTGGCGCGGCGGCAGTGGCGGAGAACCAGAGCGTCATGCCCAGCAACTGGGCCGCCGCTATCAACAGGAGCATGCGTTTCGCCATCGGGTCTCTATTATCTGGCAGCGTTCACTGTCTCGATTCAACAGGAGAAGGGGAGAAGGGGAGAAATCATGATCGACGTCCTGATCGACACTGCCGATGCCGCCGCCTGGGCGGGCCGTGCGAACGATCGACGCCCCAAGGGCGCAAGCCATTGCAGCATCGTTCCAGCGGCTTGTGTCCTCGGGGCGTCGACCGTTCGCTCGCCGCGCTCGGCGGCGACATCGGCGTTCCCTTTGCCCTGGTTCTCCTTTCTGTTTGTCAATTCCCAGCGTGGAGCGACGACGTGGTACGATTCACCCGTGCCGGCCCTCAACATCGCGTATACGCGACACACACTCCCCAACGGCCTCGACATTCTCATCCACGAGGATCACAACTGCCCGATCGTGGCGGTCAACATCTGGTATCACGTGGGTTCGAAGAACGAGAAGCCGGGCCGCACGGGCTTTGCCCATCTCTTCGAGCACTTGATGTTCGAGGGATCCCAGCACTACGACAAAGGCTACTTCCAGCCGCTCCAGGAAGCGGGAGGGTCGCTCAACGGATCGACGAATGCCGACCGCACGAACTACTGGGAGGTCGTGCCGACCAACGCGCTCGATCTTGCCCTGTGGATGGAATCGGACCGCATGGGCTACCTGCTGCCCGCGCTCACCGCAGCGAAGTTTCAGAATCAGCGTGAAGTCGTCCTCAACGAACGTCGTCAGAATTACGAGAACCGCCCCTACGGGTTCGCCGGCATGGCGATCCTCTCGACGCTGTATCCACCCGATCATCCGTATCACTGGCTGACGATCGGCTCGGCGGAGGATCTGCGTGCCGCCACCCTCGAAGAGGTTCACGCCTTTTTCAAGACGTACTATCGGCCGCGGAACGCGTCGCTCGCGCTGGCGGGGGACATCGACACGGATCGGGCGCTTGCGCTCGTCGAGGACTACTTCGGCGGGCTCGAATCAGGCGACCCGCCACCGGCTGTCGAGTTCAGCACGCCGCCTCCGCTGACGAGCGAGATCCGACTCATTCTCGAAGACCGGATCGAGTTGCCCCGCCTTTACCTGGCCTGGCACTCGCCGGCGTTGTTCCAGCCAGACGATGCGGAACTGGACCTCGTGGCGGATGTGCTCTCGGGGGGAAAGACGTCGCGACTCTATCGCAGCCTGGTGTACGACCAGCGCATCTCGACCGAGGTCTCGGCGTCGCAGAATTCGCGCGAGATCGGCAGCTTCTTTCAGATCGCGGCAACCGCGGCGCCAGGGAGGACGCTCGCCGAGGTCGAGCAGGCCATCACGCGAGAGCTGACCGCGTTGCTGGCGGACGGCCCGACCCAGGACGAGATGGACCGCTGCATGGCCCAGGCGGAAGCGCATTTCGTCTTCCGCCTCCAGACGGTCGGAGGGTTCGGCGGCAAGTCCGATCAGCTCAACGCCTACAACATTTTCCTGAACGAGCCCGGGTACTTCGACGACGATCTCGCCCGCTACAAGCAGGCGACACCGGTATCGCTTCGAGCGGCGGCAAACAAATGGCTGACGGCAGGACGCGTGGCTCTGAGCGTCGTGCCGCGCGGGCGTAGCGAGATGGCCTTGAGCGGATCGCGAACGGTGGCGGTGTCCTGATGGCCGTCGATCGCTCTCGACTTCCCTCGCTGGGCCGCGAGCCGGCGTTCTCCTTCCCCGACATTCGCCGGCAGACCCTCGCGAACGGCCTGCGCGCGTGGACAGTCGAGCACCACGAAGTGCCGGTGATCAGCGCGATGCTGCTCGTGCCGGTCGGTGCCTCGGCCGATCCCGCCGATCGTCACGGCCTCGCGGCCATCACCGGCGATCTGCTCGACGAAGGGTGTGGCGACCTCGATGCGCTCGGGCTCCACGACGCGCTCGGACGGATCGGCGCTCAGCTCGATACCGAGGTCGGATCCGATGCCACCCTGCTGGCGATCACCGGCCTCGAACGCTTCGCGCCGCGGGCGTTCGAGATTCTGGCCGAAATGGCGATCAGGCCGCGGCTCGACGAGCGCGAGTTCACCCGCGTCCGCGATCTTCGGCTGAATCGGCTGATTCAGCTCCGCGACATGCCGCCGGCGCTGGCCGAGCGCGCCTTCACGCGCCTGTTGTATGGCGATCATCCGTACGGCCATCTGCCTATTGGATCCGAGGAATCGCTGCGCGCTTCGACTGTCGAGGACGTCCGCCAGTTTCACGCCTGGGCCTACGATCCACGGCGTGTGACGGTGATTGCCTCCGGTGACGCGCCACACGATCGGCTCATGTCGCTCATCGAGCAGGCATTTGGATCCTGGTCGGCTCCGAGTACGACAGACGGGCCGCTCACGAGCGTGAGCCTCGCGTCACCACCCGACGCGCCGGCCACGAGGCTTCAGTTGATTCACCGCGCCGGGGCCGCCCAGTCGGAGCTGCGGATCGGGCACATCGCGGTTCCGCGCAGCGACCCGGACTATCACGCGCTCGTGGTTCTCAACCTGGTGCTCGGCGGCCAGTTCGTCAGCCGGATCAACATGAATCTTCGTGAAGACAAGGGGTTCACGTACGGCGCCCGCACCAGCTTCGACTTCCGGCGTGGTCCCGGCCCCTTCGGGCTGCAGGCCAGCGTGCAGTCGGACGCGACCGCCGCCGCGCTTCGTGAATCGTTGTTCGAGCTGCGCGCCATTCGAGGTGAACGGCCAGTCACGCGCCAGGAACTCGAGCTCGGACGCGCCGCGGTGACACGCGGCTATCCGCGCAATTTCGAGACGGCGGATCAGGTGGGCCGCGCGGCCGCCCAGCTCGCGCTCTACGAATTGCCGGACGACTATTTCTCGTCTTTCGTGCCGAAAGTGCTGTCGCTGACGGAGGGGGACGTCACACGCGCCGCCGCAACGCACATCCACCCGGATCGGCTTGCCGCAGTGATCGTCGGCGACCGCGACACCATCGGCTCGCTCGAGGAGCTTGGATTGGGAACGGTCAGTGAGGTGGTACCGGCTTGAAGGCCGCCCGCTTTCATCAGCACGGCCCGCCTGACGTCCTCATCTACGAGGACGCGCCAGACCCCCTGCCCCAGGACGGGCGCGCCATCGTCCGCGTGCGCGCCTGCGCGCTCAATCATCTGGACCTCTGGCAACGACGGGGCATCGAGCGCGTGCGCATCCCGTTTCCCCACATCTCGGGCGCGGACGTCGCCGGTGAGGTGGTGGAAGCCCGCGGCGGCGACTGGCAGGCCGGAACCCGGGTGATGCTGCAGCCCGGTCTCAACTGCGGATCCTGTAGCGCATGCCTCGAGGGCGCCGACAATTACTGCGCCAACTACGACGTGCTGGGATACCGCTCCGACGGAGGGTACGCGGAGCTGATCTCTGTTCCTCTCGAAAACCTGATTCCGATTCCCGATCATGTCAGTTTCGTCGAAGCGTCCGCGTTCCCGCTGACGTTTCTGACCGCCTGGCACATGCTCGTCACCCGCGGCCGCGTGCGTGCCGGCGACGTGGTGCTGGTGCTCGCCGGCGGCAGCGGTGTCGGTCAGGCCGCAATACAAGTCGCGCGGCTCCACGGTGCACGCGTCTTCTCGACCTCGGCACCCGCGAAGGCCGATCGCACGCGCGCCCTCGGCGCCGAGGACGTGTTCGATCACTACTCCGCCGAGTTCGACAAGGACGTCCGACGGCACACCGGCGGGCGCGGCGCCGATATCGTGATCGAGCACGTTGGCGAGGCGACATGGGAGCGCAGCGTGCGTGCTCTGGCCAGGGGAGGCCGACTGGTGACATGTGGTGCGACCACCGGGCACCAGGCAGCCATCGATCTCCGGCATCTCTTCGCGCGCCAGCTGTCGTTACTCGGTTCTTACATGGGGACGAAAGCCGAGCTCCTCGAGGCCGCCGCACACTTCTTCACCGGCCACCTCGCTCCGGTTATCGACGAAGTGTTGCCGCTTGCCGAGGCTGCAGCAGCGCACGCGCGGCTGGAAGCAAAAGAGCAATTCGGGAAGATCGTGCTCAGACCTCAAGGTGCAGGACCTAGAGGTACTTGAGGATGCCCTGCAGGGCGTCGTAGATCGCGCCAGCCAGCGCGCGCGCGAGTGGGGATACCTCGCCCTGGGCAACCGCGTCGGCGACGGTTACCGGTTGAGTAATCAGAAGCCATATCGTTGCGCCGGCCAGCGCAACGGCAATGATTCCGACCGCCGCGACAAGGCTCAGGCTGAACCGGGCGAAGGTCATGGTCGTGGTTGGGGGACTTCGGACTGTCGTGTCTCGTGGCTAAAGACCGGGGTCCACAGCCCTGAGCAGTGTACATCGCTCGTCAAAGTCTGTCAGTTGGACGGAAAGGCCTTCGTGGCGGTTCCTGCGCGGGTCGCCAACGACCGGCTGTATACCGCCGTCCACCGGTTAACCTGGGCGCCAGCTGGCCGTAATTATCAAGAGAGTACGTGCGAGGAAGCGCGACAGGGTCAGCCCGTCTATCCACTTGAACGGCGTCACCCCGGTGCTGTAGTGCCCGCAGGGGAGCACGCTCAGCTCATGCTCGATCTTGCGGCGGCGGAACTCCTCGACCAGCATGCGCGAGAGCTGGACAGGGAAGGTCAGGTCGTAGCGAGCGTAGATCAGGAGCACGGATCTGCCCTGCAGCCGTTCGATATATGGCAACGGCGAAATTGGCATCCAGATACGCCGCAGGCGATCGAGATCGATACGCCCATCGAAGCTGCTCCGCACGTGCGCGGTGGACAGGCCGCTCCACACGACGTCAGCGAAATACGGCGAGATGTGGTTGAAGGCGGCCGATCGAACGAGCGGTTCGTGCGCGACGGTCAGCATCGCCAGACACGATCCCAGGCTGGTGCCGAGGATCCCGATCGACTCGTACCCCCGAGCCGCGAGCCAATGGATCGCTCGACGCGTGTCGAGCACCGCCTGCCGGCACACCTGCGCCGTCCTCCCCAGGTTGGCGCTGACGATGTAATCGGCGCGACGCAGCTCGGGCGGCATGCGCTGTTCGTGATACGGCAGGCTCATGCGCAGCGCGCTGATCTTGAAGCGATTGAGCAGCCGGCACAGTCCAACGTGTCCCTCGGCGTCAGCGTTCCATTGCGGCAGCACGACGACGGCCCGGCGCCGACCCTCGGGTGAGTGCTCGGGGAAGTACCGCGTGCGAACCGTATTGTTTTCTGCGTGCGGCGTGACGAGAGCACTCGGAAACGACAACCATTCTCCGGACAGCTCGTAGTCGCCGCACGGGGTCACCGCGAAGAAGTCGTCGCTTGCCGCCAGAGTCCGGTCAGCCCAGCGCTCGAGGTATTCGATCTCGCCGGCGCCGTGACCGTCGATCCGATCGATCCAATCGAGCCCCCACTCGAACGGCCGGACAGTTCGATCTGATGCGGCCGCTGCGAGGCGCCGCTCCCACTCATGGAACACGCGAGAAATCACTGGCTATCGCTTCCCCGAGGCCTTAGTGCGCAGATCGTCGTACGACTGTCCGGCCGCGGCACCCGATTCAACCGGCAGACCTGCCTGGCTCCAGCCCTCGGCGCGGACGATGCCGGTGAACTGGTCACGCGCTCCGCCGTAGCCACCGAGCACGTTCGAGACGTCGGCGTAGCCAGAACCCGCAAGGATCTGTGCGGCCTGTACCGAACGCCCACCGACCTGACATCCGATCAACAGTTTCGCGTCCGGTGAGAAGTTGCCCTGGACCACCTGAAGGAACTCGCGATTCGGCATCATCTGTCCGGTGCGCTCGTCCTGGTGGATCAGCGGAATGTTGACTGCGCCTGCCGGATGGCCCTGCTCGAATTCCGGAATGGATCTGACATCCACGTAGGTGTAGCCTTCGCCCTGTTTCTGGTGTGCTTCACGCACCGTCACGTTCTTCACTGACATCTGCGCATCTCCTGGTGTGTGCGTGCTCGGCGCGCGTCACGAAACAGCCGGGCTCGTCCTGTGGGCGTAGTTGTTGCACTTGATCTTGCATGATCGAGCAACCGCCCGTCCCTGACGTACCTCATCCGCCAGATGTAATCAAGCAACCGCCGCCGGTGAACACGCCGATCCCGCCGGGTGAACCCGACGTGCGGAATCATCCGGAGGTTCAACCCGGACCGCCGCCGACCGATCCGGCACCGCCCGAGATCTGACGTTCCACGGCGAGGGCCACCCGAAGCAGGGTCATGGTGGCGTGCTCACGACCCACCAGCTGTAAGCCTCTTGGCATGCCGTCGCGGCCGAGGCCCGCCGGCAATGAAATCGACGGATGCCCGGTGACGTTGAACATTTGTGTCAGCCGGAGCATCGCGCCCCTGACCGGTTCCTGCCTGCCAGCAATGTCCACGGTTTGTGCGCCGAGGAGCGGCGCGGCCATCGGCAGCGTCGGCAGCATGAGCACGTCAACGCGGCTCAGCGCCGCGTTGACGCTCTGACGTAGAACCTCGCGCAGGTGCTGAGCCCGAACGTAGTCCTCGGCCCGCACGTAGCGTCCCATTTCCAGACGCAGCCGAACGCCCGGCGAGTAGCTCGTGGCATGTCGTTCGAGAGTCGGTGCGTGGTACCACGACGCCTCGGGCAGCATGATGTGCAGGTAGACGTCAGGCGTCCACGCCGCATGCGCGACCTCTATATCCGTGACCTTGTGACCAGCAGCTGTGAGCGCCGTTCGTGCCCGCACCAACTCTCTCCTCACGTCGTCGTCGATGCGATCGCAGAGTACCGTTGCGGGATCCCGAACGTGAGCCGTTCCGCGCTCGGTTCAAGACCATCCGGTTGCGCTGCCTGCATCGCCTGGAACAGCAGCACCGCATCAGCCACGCTTCTGGCCATCGGACCCACGTGATCGAACGAGCCGCTGAGGGGCACGATGCCGGTCACGGGCAGCTCGCCGTAGGTGGGTTTCAGCCCGACCGTGCCGCATGCCGCCGACGGAATCCGGATCGAGCCGCCTGTGTCGGTGCCGATCGCGCCGAAGCACATGCCCGCGGCCAGGGCTGCCGCCGAGCCTCCGCTCGATCCGCCCGCCGAGCGTGACAGGTCGATCGGGTTCTTCACAGGACCGAACGCCGTTTCCTCGCTCGTTGTCCCGTAGGCGAACTCGTGCAGGTTCGTCTTGCCAATCAGGATCGCGCCAGCATCACGCAACCGCTTGACGACCGGCGCATCCGCTCGAGCCTCGACGGACGGAACCGCCGACCCTGACGTGGTCCGCGTGCCGGCGACGTCAATCAGGTCCTTCACGGCGATGGGGATCCCGTGGAGTGGTCCGCGCCAGCCGCCCGCGGCGATCTCGGCGTCCGCGCGCCGCGCGTCTTCCAGCGCGCTCGCCTCGAGGACCGTCGTGAAGGCGTTCACCGCTTGCCGCTGGGCGATCTCCCGGAGGCAGCTGACCGTGAGATCGATGGGCGACAGCATCCGCGATCGCACGAGCGGGGCGATGTCGGAGATCCGCCGGAGGTCCGCCCCGCTCATTCACGCTCCTTTGGCGAATCGCGGTTCGGCAGCCGCGCGGTGCGCCTCGTCGGCAGCACGCAGCACGGCCGTCGAGCGCGCCAGCGCCTCGAGCATCGGCTTCAGCTCCGGCAGTCCGCGGCGCTCAGCATCAGCGCAGGCTGCCTCGAGCCAGGAGTCAATCGGTTCGGACATAAGCGCACTCTACAGGCAAGAGAGTCCTGTCAATTCGCCGACCTCCGACACCCGAACGGCCCAAAGGACGTCTCAGCCGCTCGCCTCCGTGAATTTTGCGGAGTTGGAAGTCGGCGAGTCGGACTCGAATCCAGGACTAAGCAGTCCTGCCTAAAAGCTTACCGTGCCGCGAATGCTGATCGGAACGGTGAAGAATTGATGGTCGACGGGGTCGTGCAGTTTGTTCCAGGCAAACTTCACGGACAACTCGATCCCCAGCGGACCTGACGTCAGGCCGCCGCCGCCTTCTGCAAAGTATCTCCGGCCGTCGCCAAGGTCGCTGCTGATCCTGCCGATGCCGCCGACGGCAAACGCACGGCTGCCGAGGCCCCAGCCGGCGGATCGATCGGAGACGAAAATCCCGGCGCCGACGTCGTAGGCGCGGGCGTTGGTCAGCACGTAGCTGCTGAAGGGCGCGGCGCCCTCGAACGTGACTCTGATGTCCGGCAGGCCCTCGAAGCTTCCGCGGATTCCCAGCGTCGTGCCGGTCCTCAGCCCGAGCGGAAAGACCGTCACCCCACCACCCTGACTCCTGCGTTTGAACTCCTGGACCGTGATGCGCGTGGCGCCATCGCGCGTTTCGTAATCGTAGTCCTGCTGCTGCGCCGACCCGACTTCGGTCCCCAGCAGATCCTCGAGAGGATGTTCGGCGAAGTGCAGCGGTTGCGTGTACAGCCAATCGAGGCTGACCGTCACGAACTGCCGGCGCGGCTGTGGCACCTGAGAGGTTTGCGCCTGCGACAGACTCGGGAAGAGGAGCGCAACGATGCTGCCCACGCAGACGTACATCGACAACCGACACTCGGGAATCTGAAAGCGCATGAGGTGTTCGTTTCGAGTGGTAAGCTCACACAACCGGCAACGAAGTCAGGCTTCGAAGTCCAGCAGACAATTCCTAGAGGGTAACGTACGACGTGACCAACTGCATCCTTGCCGCCGTCATGCCCGAGCCGCGGCGGCCGATCGAGATTCGCGAGTTTCCTCGTCCGGATCTCGAGCCGGGCGCGGCGTTGTTGCGCACCGCGCGCTCCGAAGTGTGTGGGACGGACGTTCACTTGTGGCACGGGCGTCTCGCCGGTGTCCCGTATCCGATCATTCCCGGGCACGTGTCCGCCGGCACGCTCGAATCGATGCGCGGCGCGATTCGCGGGATCGACGGCTCGACGCTTCGGGAAGGCGATCGCATCGTGTTCTTCGACGTGCACCGGACGTGCGGCCGCTGCCGCGCCTGCACCGTGCATCGCACGCCCACCAGATGTTCTGCCCGGCGGGTCTATGGGATCACGGACTCCGCTTCCGAAGGGTTATTCGGTGGTTGGTCGCAGTACATCTACCTCGAACCTGGTGTCGGCATCGCCAGACTTCCAGACAGCGTCGGGTTCGACGATTACATCGGTGGCGGCTGCGGGCTGCTCACGGCGGTGCACGTCCTCGAGCGCGCGGCGCTCCGCCCCGGCGACTCCGTGCTCGTCCAGGGTGCCGGCGCCGTCGGCCTCAGCGTCGTCGCGCTCGCCCGCTTGAGCGGCGCTTCGACCATCGTGCTGATCGGAGGACCGCCGGAACGCCTGACGCTCGGCCGGGTCATGGGAGCGGATGCCATCTTCGATATTGCTGCGACGAGCGTTGAAGAGCGCGCCGCAGCCATACGCGCGCTGACGCACGACGAGGGCCCCGATGTCGCCATCGAAGCTGCCGGCTCGGCTCGAGCCGTCGAGGAAGGACTATCACTCGTCCGCGACGGCGGCCGCTATGTGATCGCCGGTCACTACACCGACGTCGGTCCAAGCACCATCAACGCGCACTGGCACATCAACCGGAAACACCTCGAGATCCGTGGCTGTTGGGGCAGCGAACCGGGTCACTTTCTGCGCGCGCTCGGGTTCCTCGAACGTTACGCGCAGCAGGTCCCCTGGCGCTCGATCGGCCAGCGCACCTATTCGCTGCAGACACTCGGTCAGGCGCTCGAGGACGCGGAAGCCATGCGGATTACCAAAGCGCTCGTCGATCCATGGCTGGCGCCAGTCTGACGGTGACTCGGGACTCGGGGCTCGGGGCTCGGGAGCTCGGGCGTGGAGCGTCTCGTGGAACAGCTATTCGCGTGATCCGCGTCCCGTTGAGAAATCAGCGTGATCCGCGTCCCGTTGAAAGAATCAGCGAGATCCGCGTCCCGTGACCATCCGCGTTTCGGATTTGATCAGCGATGAGACAAACGAAAATTGTAGCGACGGTGGGTCCGGCGAGCCGCGACCCCAATCCATCGAAGCGCTCATTTCCGCGGGCGTCGACGTCTTCCGGCTGAATTTCTCCCACGGCACCCATGATTCACACGCCGAGGTCTTCTCGTACATCCGCGACGCGGCCACTCGCGCGGGCCGGCACATCGGCATCCTTCAGGATCTGAGCGGACCGAAGATTCGCACCGGACCCGCTGGCGCGACGCCTTTGAACCTCGAGCCGGGTGACGAACTGGCCATCGTCCCGGGCGACGCGCCGTCGAAGCCAGGGGTCGTCTTTACGCCCTATGCCGAACTGATCCGATCCGCGAAACCGGGCGATCGGCTTCTGCTGGACGATGGGCGGATCGAGCTGCGTGTGACCGCCGCAACCGGTTCCGAGCTTCGGACCGTCGTCGTCAACGGTGGGCCTTTGGGCGGGCACAAGGGCATCAACGCGCCTGGTGTCGCGTTGCCAGCATCCGCGATCACCACGAAGGACGAGGCGGATTTGCGTTTCGCGTTGCGCCTGGGTATCGACCTCGTCGCGTTGAGCTTCGTGCAGACGGCTGACGATTGTCAGCGGGCTACCGACATCATGAACGACGTCGGCCGGGTCGTCCCGGTGATCGCGAAGATCGAGCGGCCCGCGGCCGTTCAGAACCTGAGCGGGATCCTGGCGATGGCGCAGGGTGTGATGGTGGCGCGGGGCGATCTTGGACTGGAAATGCCGCTCGAACAGGTGCCGCGCATTCAAAAGGAGATCATCCATCGTGCGCGCACGGCCGGACGCGTGTCGATCCTGGCGACGCAGGTGTTCGAATCGATGCGCGTCGAGCCTCGTCCGACCCGTGCCGAGGTGAGCGATGCGGCCAACGCCGTCGATGAAGGCGCTGACGCCATCATGCTGGCCGGAGAGACAGCGGTTGGCGCTTTCCCCGTTCAAACGGTGCAAACACTCGACGCCGTGATTCGCGACGCCGAGTTGGTTCCACCATCCGGTCCGCTGAAGCTGGCCGCGGATACGACCGCCAGCCGTCATGGTCGCGCGTTGTGCGAAGCTGCGGTGACGCTGGCCACCGCCGGCCAGGCGGACGCCATTGTGGCGGTCACCAGGGAGGGCAAGACGGCGCGCCTGTTGTCGGCTCTCCGTCCGTCGGCGCCAATTTTTGCCGCCACGCCAGAGCGCGACGTGGCAGGGAGGCTGGCGCTCTGCCGCGGTGTGATCCCGTACGTGAATGCGGAGTCCGACGTGCAGAAGCTGTATTCCGACCTTCTTCACCGCGGGTACGTCCAGCCGGGCTCCGTGATCGTGTTCATCAATGTGAGCCCGGAGCTCAATCGCACCGACGCGAATTTCCTGATTGTGCAGAGGGCGTGAATTCGTGGGACGCTACGATTTGCGGGACTCGATGATTTCTTTGAGGGCGGAGAGCGACGAGACCCACGATCGGGACATGACGTTGTAGTAGCTCAACCATCGTGGCGTGTCCTCGAAGCCACTCTGACGAACGCGAAGCCGGCAGGCAGGTCCTTCGATCGTGCAGCTCACTTCCAGCGCCATCGGGCCGATCGGCGCACCGTCCGGCGGAATCCACCACGCATCCGCCACGAAGAACCCTGACCCCTCGGCGTATTCGATCACGGTGCCGTGAAAGACGCCACCGACACGCCCGAGCACCTCGTCGATCTCACCGGTGGGACTCCACTCGACGGCAAACACGCCCATCGGCTTGGCAGTGGTGACCGATCGCGCCGCCTGCCACCACATGGTCAGCTGGCGGGGATCGAAAAACGCGGCGATGATGCGGCCTGGCGTACTGCGGATGAGGAGCGAGTATTCGAAGGACGTCCGCGTGTGAGCCGATGACGGCCGCCGCATGAGCTGCATGGTATTCGTCGCGAGAATCGGAGTAAAGGGCGGTCTCACGGCACTACAATCGGCTTGTGACGACCGCCTCCCAGGAACGCCCACCGCCGGACGCGAGCCTTCCCGACGGGGTTCGCCCCGACGCCACGTGGGACGAGCACTACGCCGACGAGCGGGATGCAGCGTTTCTGTATCGACAGCTTGCCGGCGTGGAAACGAACCACGAACGCCGCGATCTCTTCGAGCGGCTGGCAAGGGTCGAGGATCGTCACGTGTCGCGCTGGGAAGAGTTGTTCCGCGAGGGTGCGCGCCGTCTGCCCGCCTATGCACCCTCCCTGCGGACGCGGGCTCTGGCCTGGCTGGCGCGCTGGTTCGGCACCGGGATGATTCTGCCGCTGCTGCTCGCCGAAGAGGGTCGCGAAGTTCAGGCGTACCTTCGCCTTGCCCGGTCATCCTCTCATCGGCAGACACACAAGGCTGCGGTCGACATTGCCGCCGATTCAGCGGTTCACGCGCGCGAACTGTCGGAGGCGATGGGCCGCGAGGGCGAGCCGTGGCATGTCGGTGGGTCCGGCGGCTACCTGCGGAGCGTCGTCTACGGCTTCAACGACGGTCTGACTGCGAACTTCGGGCTCGTCGCCGGCGTGATCGGCGCCAGCGTCCCGCCGCACGTCGTCATCATCACCGGCATTGCCGGCGCGATTGCGGACGCCCTGTCGATGGGTGCGAGCGGGTACCTGGCGGCGAAGAGCGAGGCCGAGGTCCAGGCACATCAGATCGAGATGGAGCAGTACGAGATGCGGTTGATGCCGGATCTCGAAGAAGACGAGCTTTCGGTCATCTACGAGAGCAAGGGCCTGTCGCCGGCACACGCTCGCGAGACCGCGCGCGAGATGATGAAGGATCCCTCGCAGGCGCTGGACGCGATGGTGCGCGAAGAGCTCAACATTCATCCAGCGGAGCTGGCGCCGCTCAAGGATGGAATCGTCACCGGCGTCTCGACCGCTGTGGGCGCGTTCATTCCCATCGTGCCGTTCCTGGTCACGGCGCACGACAACGCGGTCTGGGTATCGCTCGCCGTCAGCATGCTGGCGCATTTCGGGATCGGCGCCGCGCGCAGCCTGTTCACGGGACGCAGCTTGTGGGCCAGCGGCCGCGACATGTTCGCGGTGGGCTTCGGCGTCGCGGCCGTCGGATACTTGATTGGCGAGCTGATTACGCGCTTCTTCTGATCGAACCGAGCCCCGAGTCCCGAGCCCCGACTTATTTCTTTCTTAGTGTCTGCGCATAGGCGACCACCGCCCAGGCCTGTTCCTCGGTGATCTCCGCGCTGAACGCCGGCATCTTCGGTTTCTTCCGTCCGTTCCACACCTTGTAGAACATCACGCCGTCCGAGTTCCGGTCCGCTCGCTTGGCGTTCGTGAGGTCCATGTCTTCCGAATCCGGATCCGCATCCGGGCCGTCGCCGACCCCGCCGGGACCATGGCATCGGACACACTTGTCCTTGAACACGGCTTTTCCCGTCGCGAGGAGCTGTTCGTCCACGGGCAGCGGGTTCTTCTTGTCGTCTGCATCTGCCGGAAGCGTCCATCCGGCAGCATTCTGGACCACAGGTTTTTCAGCGATGGCGGTCGCAGCGATTCCGGACATCAATACGAGGCTGGCGGCTGCGATGGTAACAGTGACCCGACGCATATGTGCTCGCACCTTTCGAGAGGAATGGCATCTTCCGACGTGCGAAAATGATACAGTTTTTCCAGCATGTCGAACCAGATGCCTCTTGCGTACGAGAATCCCGAGTTCCTGCACAGCGCCGACGCCCGCCCCATTCGCATCCTGGCCGAATATCTCGAACCAGCGCGCCGCTTCAAGAAAGAGAACATCCAGGACACCGTCGTGTTCTTCGGCTCAGCGCGTGTGCACAGCCGCGAAGCAGCGGAGCAGGCTCTGCTGAAGTTGAGCAGTTCGAAGGGCCGCAAGCCTGCGGGACATGCGGCGGCGCTCAAGCGCAGCCGGAAGGCCGTCGAATGGTCGCGCTACTACGAGGATGCGCGAGAAGTCGCCCGCCTGTTGACCGAGTGGAGCCTGTCGCTCGAAGAGCCCCGCCGCAGGTTCGTCGTCTGTTCAGGTGGTGGGCCGGGCATCATGGAGGCCGCCAATCGCGGCGCGCGCGAGGCGGGCGGCAAGACGATTGGTCTGAACATCCGCCTGCCGTTCGAACAAGGGCCGAACACCTACATCACGGAAGGGCTGCACTTCGAGTTCCACTACTTCTTCATGCGGAAGTTCTGGTTCGCCTACCTCGCGAAAGCGCTCGTGATCTTCCCCGGTGGCTTCGGAACGCTGGACGAGATGTTCGAGATCCTCACCCTCTCGCAGACCCGCAAACTCTCGAAGAAGCTGCTCGTCGTCCTCTATGGCAGCGACTACTGGAACGAGGTCTTCGATCTCCGGCCGCTCGCTGAGTGGGGCGCGATAGACGAGAAGGACCTCGACCTGCTGTATCGAGCCGATTCGCCTGACGAAGCCTTCGCTGCCCTTCGCGAGCACCTGGTCAACTACCACATGGTCCCGGCCACTGCCCAGGAGGCGAAGGCCCCCGGAATAGCCAAGACCCGCGGGTAGCCGTATTCGACGTCACCGGTACAACAAGAACGGTTCGCGCTGGCGCCGGAACGCATCTACTTCCGGCACCCAGCTTGCGACGACTGACGCCACGTCCTGCCCGCTGTCGACAGTCGTCGCGCAAGCGGTCGTTGCCGAAGAGAAGGTCAATCGGTTGTTTCTCGAGCTCGTATTCGTACGGCGGTTGCCGCCAGGCGAAGCGTGACGGGTTCTGTTTGCGGAATTCCGCTATGAGCTCGACAGCGGTTCGCACCGGCAGGAAGGCCTGACGATCGGTCACGTGGATCTGGCACCCGCCACAGGTTTCCCGGGCGTGCTTCTGGAAAGTCGGCTCGAAGAAGGCCGATCGGAAATGGACACCGGGGAGCTGTCGCGCGTTCATGGCATCGGAAAGGTAATCGCCGTCGATCCACGGCGCACCGATCAGCTCGAACGGGCGGGTAGTTCCGCGACCTTCCGACAACATCGTGCCTTCGAACAGCACCGCGCCTGGATACACGACGGCGGTGTCCAGCGTCGGAATGTTGGGTGATGGAATCACCCACGGCAGCCGCGTCTCGTCGTAGTACATGCTTCGGCGCCAGCCTTCGAGGGGCACGACATCCAGCGCCGCGCCAAGACCGAACACCTCGTTGAACAGCCTGGCCAGTTCGCCGATCGTCATCCCGTGACGCAACGGAATCGGGAACTGTCCGACGAATGACGTCCACTGCTGCTGCAGCGTGGCGCCCTCGATAGCCTCGCCGCCGACCGGATTCGGTCTGTCGCAGACGACGACGCGAAGGCCGTGGCGCGCCGCGGCGCGCATGCAGTTGGCCATGGTGTAGACGTAGGTGTAGACACGAGTGCCGACGTCCTGCAGATCGATGACCAGCACGTCCACCTGCCGCAGCATGTCCGCGGTCGGTTCCCGGGTTTCGCTGTAGAGCGAGAACACCGGCACGTTCCGCCGCGAGTCCTTCGCGTGCGGCGTCTCGATCATGTTGTCCTGCAGATCCGAGCGGAAGCCGTGCTGGGGACCGAAGATCGCCGTCAGCTTGATCTCGGGATCGTCGAACAGGCGGTCGGCGCTGTGCCGCAGGTTCGCATCCACGGATGCGGGATTGCACACGAGACCGACGCGGCGGCCGACGATCAGGTCGCGATGCGATTGCAGGAGGCGTTCGATGCCGGGGACGACTGTCCGGCGTTCCACCGCTGATGTCGTAGACATATCAGGTTCTCGAGGGCACATTGACTCGCGCGTGACGTCGCGGCCGCGAGCCGGCGTGCCAGGAAGGCGCCGCACATCGCATCGGCGAACGTGTTGCATCTGAATCGATAGATGGTATCGCGATCCCGTCGTACGAGCACGACGTCCCGATCGCCGTGCAGGACTTCGCCGATGGCGTGCCACGCGACCGTCGTGGCGCGTGCGCCGCCCGCGAAAATCACGCGCGAGTTGGTCAGGAACAGCCGCCCCGCCGGCTGCGCCGCATCATCGGGCATCGAGACCGGCGTGCTGAAGTGGCAGGTGTCGTGCCCGACAACGCGGTGGCCGGTTTCGACGATTGGGATGCCGGACGAGCTCGACGCTGACCCGAAGATTGGCCAGCTGGGACATGCCGTCCAGCATCTCGCGCTCGATCTCGATCTCTTCTTCAGGAAGCCCCAACCGATCGAGCTCGGCCTGCAACGCCGTCACGGCGTGAGGATCAGGTTCGGCTGCGGACGTGCTCCATGCCCGCCGCCACTCCGTGAGCCGGGGGTCGCCGCCGTTTCGTTTGCCTCTCAACCATTCGAATAAGACCCATCCCGTATCCGATCCTCACCCTGTTAGTCATAACAATCGATCCGGAAGTCCCGCTGTCGAGTTTCTAGTCGGTCCGTTGCAGCTGTCAAGTTTTGCCTTCAATTCCAGAGACCATCCGCGTGCCGCGAAGCGGAACTCTGGTCCGAGGCTCGATGAGCCATGATAAAACGGTCGTCCGGGCGGGCCCGGATATTGACCCCGCCGCTGACGCGTAATAGATCCCTGGAGCCATCACCCATCGTCTCGCGCTGCCTCGTCGCGCGAAACAACCATGACCGATCGCTGGTGAGGAGAGGACCTGTGGACAAAGCACTCGCAACGCAGCTGGCCAACATCGAGAAGCGGACAGGCAAGAGCCTCACGGCACTGGCGGCCATCGTCAAGTCGAGCGGGCTCACGAAGCATGGAGAGATCCGCGACATGCTCAAGACGGATCTCGGGCTGGGCCACGGCGACGCCAACACGCTCGTGCACCACGTGCTGAAATCGGATGGGGCGTCTGCCGCGGAGGCCGCGGGCAAGAGCTCGAACGAGGTGCTCGACGAGATCTATACAGGACCGAAGGCGACGCTCCGTCCCATTCACGACAAGCTGATGAACGCGATTGAAGCATTCGGCCCGTTCGAGATCGCACCGAAGAAGGGCTACGTCAGCCTGCGCCGCAAGAAACAGTTCGCGATGATCGGCCCGGCCACGAATACGCGCGTCGAGGTCGGCCTGAACATGAAAGATGTACCCGGAACGGAGCGGCTGGCAGCGTTACCGCCCGGTGGGATGTGTCAGTACAAGGTGAAGGTGACCGAGGCGTCAGAAGTCGATGCCGCGCTCATTGCCTGGGTGCGGCGCGCGTACGATCAAGCGGGGTGATGAGCTATTCCGTAGTTTCCATCCCGTCTCACTGGCCAGCTGGTGCAGAACCCCCGACCCAATCCGTTGGGTCCCCCGCCGCGTAGAGGGTCTGAGAAACGCTTTCGATACTCAGACCCACGGGAGGGAGGACACGATGGCTTCATGGCTCTCGGGAATCGTGACGGCAGGGGTGACGCTGCTCGCGGCAACGACCGCGTTTGCGGACTGCGGAAACAAGGACGGTAACAAGACCTCCGGCAACATGATTGTGGTTGGGCTGGCGGCGGATCAGCATTTGGTCGTCTTCCGCGAGTGCCAACCGAAGCAGGTTCGTGACCAGGGCCTCGTCACGGGGCTGTCGGGGTCGGACACGTCGATCATCGGCATCGACTACCGCGTCCAGGATGGGCGCTTGTATGGCGTCGGCAATCGAGGGGGCGTCTACGTCATTGACCCCGAGACCGCAAGCGCGACGCTCGTCTCGCAACTCACGGTGACCCTTGCCGGGAATTCGTTTGGCGTGGACTTCAACCCGGCGGCCGATCGCCTCCGAATCATCAGCGATACGGGCCAGAACCTGCGTCACAACGTCAACACCGGCGGCACGACGATCGTCGATACGCCGCTCAGTTATACCGCCGGCGTGACCGCCACCGGTCTCACCGGCGCGGCCTACGTGAACAACGATCTCGACGCCAACACCGGCACGACGCTCTTCGATATCGATGCGTCGCTCGATCAGGTTGCGATTCAGTCTCCGCCAAATGCGGGCTCGCTGGTCGCGGCCGGGCGCTTGACGGTCGATGTCGACACGGCGGTCGGATTCGACATCTACACGTCCCTGGAAGATGGCGTGGCGGTAGACAACCGCGGCTACGCCGCACTGACGGTGGGTGGCGTCAGCGGCTTTTATAGCGTCAATCTCTTCACCGGCCGCGCGTCGCTGATTGGAGTGTTTCCGCGATCGGTGGTCGACATCGCGGTGCCTCTTCAGCAGTGAGGAGATGGCGGTTATTCCCTCGAGACAGAGTCAATTCCCAACCTCCAACTCCCAACTCCCAACGTTCTCACCGTCGACGGCTGAGAGCGCTTGGAGTTGGGAGTTGGAAGTTGGGAGTTGACATGGCCGCGTTGTTCGCGGCCTGTGGTCTGTTCAGGTCGTCCGCAGCAACACCGCCGGGTCGATTTTCAGCGCGCGGCGGGACGGCACCCATGTGGCGACGATGCCGATGACCACGATGACCAGGACGGGGACGACGAATGCCGAGGCCGGTGGATCGAAGATGCTCCCGCCGCCGCCACTCGCGCGGACCACGCGAGCCAGTCCGAACGTGGCGGCGATCCCAAGCAACGTACCCAGCGACACGAGGCGCACGGTCTGCAGCGACACGAGCCGCACCAGCTCGCGTCCGCTGGCGCCGACCGCCGCGCGCACGGCCAGTTCGCGGGATCGCCGCGTGATCGCGAACGCCAGCGTACCGTAGATCCCGGCGGTCGTGAGCAGCATGCCAATGACGATCAGCGGGAACAGCGGCGCCGTCCCGAGCAGAATCTCCTGCCCGATCACGCGAAGAATCTGATCGACCGTGTAGGCGCTGGCGACGACGGTTCCGGTCGCTGCATCGCGTACCTCTCGACGGATCGTCTGGGTCAAGGGCGCAGGATCCCCGTCGGCCCGGACCAGTAGGTGCACCCGTGCCGGTCCCTTCGTCCTGGCCATCGGCACGAACACCTTCGGTTCCGCTTCTCGAGCCCGCAGCAGGTTGTTCGAGTAGTCGCCGACGACGCCGATGACGTCGTAGGCGGTCCGCTCGATCCAGATGCGGCGTCCGACCGGGTCCACGCCCGGCAACAGGCGGCGCGCAAGCGCCTCGTTGATGATTGCGGTACGCGTACCCTCGACGTCTTCATCCGCGAACATGCGGCCGGCGCGGATTGGGACGCCCAGCGTCGTGAAGTAGGTCGGGCTGATCGCGCCGCGCTCGACGGTGACGGCGTTCGAGCCGTTGGCATCGGACGACACACGCTGCTGCGGCCCGACCGTCGCGTACGGGACCGTTGTCGCCAGCGCGGCCGACCGGACGCCAGGGATGTGGGTGATCAGGTCGAGCATTTCAGACGTCGGCAC
The DNA here is from genome assembly GCA_963710415.1 of uncultured Acidobacteriota bacterium. Lineage (GTDB taxonomy): Bacteria > Acidobacteriota > Vicinamibacteria > Vicinamibacterales > 2-12-FULL-66-21 > CAVQAH01. The sequence continues at coordinate 73,409 of CAVQAH010000013.1, forward strand.
GCCGTCGGCGTTGTCCAGGCGTGCGCTCATCAGCGGCGCCGTCACGATATCCCATTTGCGCAGAACGGGCGCGCAGGTAGCCGTCGATCATCGCCGCTGTTTCGACCAGCAGCGCGACCGTGATCGTGATCTCGAGCACGACCAGCGAATGGCGCCAGCGCTGGCGCACGCGATCGGACGTGGCGATGGTCCGCATGGGGTTGCCGTGCAGCCGCCGCGTTTCGTACAGCGCCGGAGCGATACCTGCCAGAACGCCCGTGATGAAGGCGACGCCGGCGGCCTGCAAAAACAGCCGGCCATCCAGGGACAGGTCGAAGAACATGTCGTCGGCGGCGCCCCCGGCGCTCCTGAGTACCCAGGTGCGCAGGATCAGCGTGACGCAGACGCCGAGCACCGACGCGCACAGCGCGATGAGTACCGACTCGGTGAGGAGCGCCCGCACGATGCGGCCGCGGCTGGCGCCAATCGAGGCGCGAATCGCGATCTCGTGCTCACGGGTCGTCCATTGCGCGATCAGCAGGATCGCGACATTGGCGCACGCGATCAGCAGCGTCAGCAGGACGGAAGTCCCGAGGAGGTAGGGCAGGAACAGCGCCACCTGGCGGCCGATCGGCGTGCCTTCGATGCCGGATACGAGCAGCCGGACGTCGCGTTCGCCGGCCGGGCGCAGTCGCGCGGTACTCGGCCAGGCCTCTCTGGAGCTGCGCATCGAGCATGGCGGGCGTGGTGCCGGGCGGCCGGCGCACGACGACTTCCAGCGGTTCTTCGGGTCCGAGCGCCCGCGGATCGAGCGCCGTCCAGATCGGGCTGTTCATGTCCGAGAACCAGAAGCGTTGCGGCAGGACGCCGACAATCGTGAAGGGTTGGCCGTCGATCCAGATACCGCGTCCGAGCACGTTCGGGTCGCGGTCGAAGAGCAACTGCCACATGCGATAGGACAACACGGCGGGGGACGAGCTCGAGCGATCGCGCAGCGCGGCGGATGGCGCCTCACCGATCGCGAGCGTGACACCGAGGGTGGAGAAGAAGTTCGGCGACACCGCGCGAATCGGGGCCGCCTCGGTGCGATCGCCAGCGCGGACGTCCCGGACGCCGCGCGCGATGGTCGCGGCCGCGATACCTTCGCCGAGGGTGTCGCGCCAGATGGCATAGAGCGGCGCCGGCACATCGCTGCCAATCGGCAGGATGGGCCGATCCGGGCGGCCGACCTGAACCCGCGACAACTGCGACGGCTCCGCGTAGGTCGGCGGGGCGCGATGGAACAGGACGTCGCGCACCATGAGCGTGACGGTCGTTGCCCCGATACCGGCGGCCAGCGACGCGACAGCCACGGCCGTCGTCACCGGGAATCGCCGCAGGTTACGGACGGCGCAGCGGAGGTCCTGGGCGAGTCGATCGACGGACAGCAGCCGGCGTGCTTCGTAGAAACGCTCCCTGACGACCGTGACGTTGCCGAAGGTCTGCCGCGCGGCCACGCGCGCCTCGTCCTCGTTCAGGCCGTCCTGGACGAGCGCCTCCGTCTCGAGCTCGATGTGCGCTCAATCTCGCGTTCGAAGTCGTCATCGCGCCGGATCCCTTTGGGTTGACATTCAACCCGAAGCATACGCATACTCGGGTCGAATGTCTATCCGAAAGCGATCCGACCGGGAACACGCCGCCCACCTGCAGGGCACCCTCGATCTGCTGATCCTGCGGACCTTGATTTCGGCCCGCAGCACGGCCAGGGCATTGCCCGGGCGATCAAGCGCGAGTCCGACAACGTGCTGATCGTCGACCACGGCTCGCTGTACCCGCTCTGCAGCGCCTGGAGTCGCGCGGCTTCATCGATGCGGCGTGGGGCACGTCGGAGAACAACCGGAAGGCCCGTTTCTATTCGCTGACCAGGAAGGGCCGCAAGGAGCTGGTTCACGAGGAAGGTGAGTGGCGCCGGATCGCCTCGGCCATCATGCGCGTGCTGGGAGGACAATCGGAAGCGTGAACGGCTGCCGGATTCGTCTACTATGAGTCCGGTTGATGGAGGTCCTGCGATCGGCGGCCAGGTTGGTGCGAGCGCTTCCGCTCGTCGTGGCGCTCGCCTGCGGCAGTTCCGGCACCCCCATGGGCCGGAGAACGCGCTGCCCGCGTTTTCGACACACGCGTCCGATCATTTCACCGTCCGCTACACGGCGCTCGATACCGCGACGGTCGCCGAGACGGCCACCACGCTCGAAGGACACTACGCGCGCATTACCGGCGATCTGGGCGTCACCTCACAACCACGCGTCACCGTCACCCTGCACGTCGATCGCGCGTCGCTTCAGGAGGCCGTGCGGCCGATTGTCGGAGCGCTGCCGTCGTTCGCGTCGGGCCTGGTGACAGGTCCGGACAGCATACACATCCTGTCGCCGAACCTGACCGGGCAGTGGACCTATGCGACAGCGGTGACCGCGCTCGTGCACGAGTTCGCGCACTGCGTGTCGCTGACGTTGAATCCCAGCTTCGGCAACCATCCTCGCTGGCTCTGGGAATCGGTGGCCCTGTACGAGCCGGTCAGCGCACCGATGTGCGTTCGCTCCCGCTGGTCGCCGCAAACCGTCCACCGTCGATCGCCGAACTGAACGCCCTCGACAACCTCCTCATCTATGATGTCGGACACTCGCTCGCCGATTTCATCGTGACCGCTCTCGGCCAACAGAGCCTACGGGATTCGATCCGAACCAACGGCAACACGCAGTCCGTTCTCGGCCTCACCGAGGAGCAATTCCTCGTTCGCTGGCTCGCGTTCGCACGGCAGTAGGCGGGCCGAGGCGCGCTATAATCGCTGGCCTTGAGCGCGCTTCTTCGATTCCTGGCGGTGGTGACCGCCTTCGGCAGCACCGCATTTCAGACGCAGACTCCCTTCCGCACGAGCGTAGACCTGATTCGTCTCGACGTCTCCGTGGTCGACGCCGCCGGCCAGCCCGTACGTGACCTGCGCCCGGAAGACTTCGTCGTCAAGGTCGACGGCGTCGTGCGACCGGTGTCGTTTGCCCGGTTCTACGGACCTGACGCCACCTCGAAGTCCGGCACGCCCCAGACGGCGACGCCGCCCACGCCCCAGGCATCGACGTCGTTCGCCTCGAACTGACCGCGCCAGCGGGACGCGTCGTCGTGATCGTCACCGACATGGAGAGCATGACCGCGGGATACGAGAAGCTCGTGCTGGACAGCGCCAGCAACCTCGTCGATCGCCTCGGGCCTGCGGATGCGGTCGGCCTTCTGGTGCTCCCCGGCAAGAGCGTCGACCTGACGAGGGACCACCAGCAGGTCCGCCAGGTGTTGCAGCAGTTGCGCGGCTTCCGATCGGCAGGTGTCGGACGCCACATGATTACGATTGCCGAGGCCGAGGGCTACGCCCGCAAAGATCAGCTCACCATCGATCAGGTGATCGACCGCGAGTGCCGGCGAGGGGAAACGTGTGCCCGCCTGAGCTCGAGCGTGAAGCGCGATTCGTGCTGATGGAAGCGGATAGGCGAATCGAGACCGTGCTCTCCACCCTCGCGGCGCTCAACGCGAACCTGCAACGTGTGGAGGGGCCCAAGAGCATCGTCTTGTTGTCTGCGGGACTCCCGTTCCGTCAGTCGACGCTGAGCTACTTCCGCGAGCTGGAGCGACGCTCCGCCGAGGCTGGCACGAGCCTGTACGTCGTGCAGCTCGAACAGCCGGAGAACGACGCCGGCCGGCGAACATCCGGCGGCAACCTGTTGCCACGGTCCGATCTGGTGGATGGATTGTCGAACGTCGCCGGCTTCGCGGGCGGGGCCTTCTTCCACGGCGTTGGCACAGCCGCGGGGGTGTTCGACCGGATCTACACGCAGGTCGTGCATACTTATCAACTCGGTATCGAGAGCACTCCCGGCGACGGTGATGGGAAGGTGCACAAGGTCGAAGTCCAGGTGCGGCGTGCCGGCGCCGTCGCCCGCGCCGGCCGCGATCGGTTCGTGTGGACCTCCACGAAGGCGGTGATGACCCCTGCCGCCGTCCTCGAGCAGCCGATCGATCTGGCCGAGGCGCCGCTGGCCGCGGCGGCCTACTGTGCGCGCGGTGACGAAGCCTCAACGCTGAAGGTCGTCGTCTTGCTCGAGCTGCTCGGGAACATCTCCGCGAATGCCACGCCGCCGCCGGGCTACGCGCTGACCATCACCAAGGACGATCAGACCGTCTTCAACACGACCGATCAGTTGAGCGTCGATGCCGCTGGCGCGCGGGGCGTTGTCGGCGTGCAGCTGGCGCCGGGGCGTTATCGGCTGCGCGCGGGTGCCGTCGACGATCGTGGTCGCGCCGGTTCGGTCGAACTGCCCGTCGTCGTCGGTCTGCGGCAGGCCGGCCCGCTGCAGCTGAGCGACCTGATTCTCGGCGAGTCGTCTGAGTCGTTCGCGCCGAGGACCCACGTGAGCGCCGGCACGCCGATCAGGGCCATCCTCGAGTTCTACACGACCGAGACGGCGCAGTTCGAGGGACTGACCGTGAACCTCGAGCTTCGGCGATCGGGGGAGGACGTCGCCGCCGCGCGCGCGCCGGCCGTCGTCAACAAGACGAACCTGGAGCGACGTCAAATCGCGGATGGCCAGCTGCCGCCGACTCAGGAACCGGGTCATACGTCGTGTCGGCGATCGTGCAGCAGGGCGGCAAACCGGTCGGCAGGGTAGCCGCGCGATTGTCGTGCGTCCCAGGGTCTCTGGCGTTTCACAGGGCTGTAGACTGGAACAGCCACTGGAGACATCTCTTTCCTCGACGGTTATCGTATGCGTGGCTTCCCGAACTCAGTCAAAAAATCTACCATGCTCGGGGCGGGCCTCCCCCCAAAGACGATTTTCTCTCGAGCCACGAAACATTTCGTACCTGAGTCCAGTCTAAGGGCGCATGTCTGTTCTAGCTGACGTCCGCTATGCCCTCCGGGTGCTCGCGCGGAGCCCCATCTTCGCCGTCACCGCGCTCCTGTCGCTTGCCACCGGTATCGCCGCCAGCGCAGCCATCTTCAGCCTGGCGGACGCGACGTTGCTCCGACCGCGGGTGGGGGTGACCGATCCATCGACGCTGATGGATATCGGCCGCTCGATGCGCGGCGAAGGGCACGACAATTTTGGCTATCCGCTCTTCGTCGAGATGCGCGAGCGCAACACCCTGCTCTCGGGGATTGCAGCGCAGCGCTTCGACCCGCCGGTGATGAGCCTCGGCGACGCGCGATTGTCGGAACGGGTCTATGCCGGCCTCGTGTCGGGCAACTACTTCGAGGTGGTGGGTACGCGTCCGGCAGCGGGACGATTCTTCGT
>CAVQAH010000014.1:0-286547 GCA_963710415.1 uncultured Acidobacteriota bacterium
CGCTTGACCAGTTGCGCGAGTGGTCATAAAATTGTGGTCACTATGAAGCGGCCGAAGCGACGGCCTCGGGCCCGGCATTCCGCAGCGAAGGAACCGACACATCTCGCTGCCGCCGATTTCAAGGCGAGATGTCTCGCACTGATGGAGCGGGTGCGCGAGAGCGGTGTGGAGTATGTCATCACCAAGCACGGTCGGCCGGTGGCGAAGCTGGTGCCGTATCGCTCGCCGCGTGGACAGGGGCTGTTCGGATCGATGAAGGGCACCGTGTTGACTTTCGAGCGGCCGTTCGACCCGATCGAGAGCGACTACGATATCGACGGCGAGTAGCACGCGTGCTGGTGCTCGACACGCACATCTGGATCTGGACGACTCAGGGCGACACGCGGCTGATCGGCCGGCGCGCCCGCCAGCGTCTCGCCCGAGCCGAAGCGCAGGACGCGATTCGGGTGTCGGCAGCGACCCTCTTTGAGCTTGTCGCACTGCATACGCTCGGACGGTTGCGGTTGACCCTCTCTCCCGAACAGTGGATCAGCATGGCACTGGCTGCCGGAGGGGTTCGCACGGCCGAGGTGTCGGCAGCCATCGCCGTGGACGCCGGCAGGATTCCGCGAGCAGCGCTCGCTGATCCCCTCGACCGTCTGCTCGTGGCCACCGCCCGCCAGCTCGACGCCACGTTCGTGACCCGCGACGTCCGCATTCTCGAGTACGCCGCCTCGCATTCCGCGGTGCGCACGCTCGACGCGGGCCGCTAGCTCTTTTCGTCCTGGCTCGAAACGCAGTCTGAGGGTACGCCCGGCGAAGACGGGCGAAGGCGGGCGACGCGCGTTCGGATCGCCGGAAAACACGACCTGACGTTGCCGGACAGCACTCACTCCGGCATCCGATCTCGATATTGCGACCACCCGTCCACGAGCCGCCTGACAACGACACTGGCCACACGGTGCGCAGCGTCGATGGCGGGCAGGTATGCGACGTAGCTGCCGATCTTCGTCTCGGCGAGGCTCTCGGCAGCCGTGATTCCGTCGCGCTGTTGATCGAAGTTGCTTCCGGTACGAAGCACCAGGACGCGGCGCTTGTCGACCCGGCCATCGGCATCCAGGAACGTCAGCGCCTGCATCGTCCCCGTGTCCTCCATCGCAGTCGTGACGTAGTTGCCGCGGCCACCAGTGTGGTACTTCACCCAGCTGTTGGCCCATTCGCTCAACTTGCGGCCGTGCCAGAACGTGCCGCCGGACAGCGTGTCGCCCTTGAGCACGCGTGGCGGCATCTGTGCAGCTCTGTGACTGCTGTATTTCGCGCGCTGCTCGCGCATGGCGGCGTTGTCGTCGAGCGCGACGTCCTTCGTGAGCCGGAATGCCCAGTCGACGAGGGCCGGCTGGAGGTGATACGCCTCGCCCTCGTCGGGCTCACGCCTGGGCAGCTCGTACGGCGTCGTCTTACGTAGCGGAATGTATCCGGTTTGCCAGCCTGGAGGGATCTCGCGCGCATCGATCTCATGTCCGAGATCGCCGTCGACGATCCACTCAGCCCACACCGCAGAACCAGTGGCGGCATCTTCCGGATCGATCCCGGCGATGCCGGCGACCACCCAGTAAGCCCTGCGCAGGTCGAACCGCGGATCGAGACCCAGCGCCATCACCGATGCTGCGGCTTTAGCGGTGCCGATGCCAGTGCACAGACCGAGCACCCCGTTCTTGTTCATCCGCAGGTCGCGCCATCCCTGAGGAAACCTGACGACCTGGTCCAGCGCCTCCCGCTCGACCCAGTGCTGAAATTCGCCGGGCTGGTCGCCGGTATCGTCGCCGAGCTCGAACATCGTGACGACAACGACCCTGACCTCGATGGGGCCCTGCGCCGCAACCAGCGCCGCAGCCAGCGGGACGGCAGCGATCACAACGGTCAACGGTGATGGAAGGCGCAGCATCGTGATCCGTCGAAAGTCTAAACTAGGCGCTCACCTGAGTGAAGAGCGCCCGATCTGGAACTCTCGGTGCGCGCCTTCCGGATCAGGCCACCGGTTACAATGACCAGCGGTCGCAGGAGGCCTCGGGCGACAGCGAACCGCAGGGCGCCCAACGTTTTCATGAAACCGGTCGTGCAGCCGATTCTGCTCGAGGTCATCGTGCAGACCGTGGATGATGCGCGCGCCGCCGAGGCGGGCGGTGCGGACCGGCTCGAGGTCGTTCGGGACATCAACCGCGATGGTCTAACGCCATCGATCGACGTCGTGCGATCAATCCAGGCCGCGACGCGATTGCCGCTGCGCGTGATGGTCAGGGAGAGCGCCACCTTCACGGTGTCGGATGCAACCGAGCTCGCGGTGTTGCATCGTGGCGCGGCCCAATTCGCGGCGCTTGGCGTCGAGGGACTCGTCCTCGGGTTCACTCGCGGCCACGACGTCGACCTCCAGGCGACCGGCGCCGTCCTGGCTGACCTTCCAGCGGTAGTGGTGACCTTTCATCGCGCGTTCGATTGCGTGCTGGATCCGATCGCGGGGCTCGAAGCGCTGCGAAGGATTCCGCAGATCGATCGCGTGCTCACCTCCGGAGGAGATGGGGATTGGGCGACGCGTTGCGCCGCGCTGAGGCGATACGCCGATCGGGTCTCCGGTCTGACCTTAGTTGCGGGTGGTGGCGTGGACGAAGCGGCGTTGGCGCTTATTGCCGCAACCGCGTGCGTGCGAGAGGTTCACGTCGGCCGGGCGGCGCGTGATCCCCAGAACCGTGACGCACCGGTTTCAGCGGATCGCGTCCGGCGCCTGCGCGAAACACTCGACGGGTGCTAGTGGCGTCGTGGCCATTGAGCACGACACCATCTGGCGGCGCCGTCTCCTCGGTCATCCGGTAGCGGCGGCGACGAGACTCAAGGTCCGCTGGCGTCGAGCAGGACAATCCAGGATTTTGACTGATGGCAAGGTACGGTCATGTATGCTGGTCGTGCCCATGATCAGCGAGCCTGCATGAAGCCCGATCCGGATACCTCGCCCCCGCACCCGCAACCTCCGGCGTGGCGGCTCGAGAGCGATGCGCCAAGCCTGCAGGAAGTCCACAGCACGATTCCCGTTCGTCACGAGCTCGGTTTCTGGCGCAAATTGCTGGTCTTCTCGGGACCGGGCTACCTGGTTGCCGTCGGCTACATGGATCCGGGCAATTGGGCGACTGATCTGGCGGGCGGATCGGCGTTCGGCTACACGCTTCTCAGCGTGATTCTGCTGTCGAACCTGATGGCGATTCTCCTGCAGTCATTGTGCGCGAAGCTTGGCATCGTGACGGGACGCGATCTGGCGCAGGCCTGTCGAGATCACTATTCCAGACCGGTCTCCTTCGGCCTCTGGATTCTGTGTGAGCTGGCCATCTGCGCGTGCGACCTCGCCGAAGTCATCGGGTCGGCGATTGCCTTGAATCTGCTCTTTGGCATTCCGCTCGTGTGGGGCGTCTGCATTACCGCGCTCGACGTGCTGGCGGTGATGTATCTGCAGAACAAAGGATTTCGCTACATCGAAGCGCTGGTGGTGACGCTCATCGTGACGATTGGCGGCTGCTTTTTCGCGGAGATTGTCTTCTCGAAGCCGGACATCGCGGCGGTCTTCGGCGGGTTCTTGCCAACGTTCGAGATCATCCGAAACCCCCAGATGCTCTACATCGCCATCGGGATCCTTGGCGCGACGGTGATGCCGCACAATCTCTACCTGCACTCCTCCATCGTTCAAACCCGCAAATACGAACGGACCACGTCCGGCAAGGCAGAAGCGATCCGGTTCGCCACGATCGACTCGACGGTTGCGCTGATGTTCGCGCTCTTCATCAATGGCGCGATCCTCATCGTGTCGGCAGCGACGTTCCATGGCTCGGGCACATCCGTTGCGGAAATCCAGGACGCGTACAAACTTCTGTCGCCTACGCTCGGTGTGCCCATCGCGAGCACGGTGTTTGCTCTGGCACTGTTGGCGTCCGGTCAGAATTCGACTCTGACGGGAACGCTCGCCGGACAGATCGTCATGGAAGGCTTCCTGCGGATTCGCCTGCGGCCCTGGCTCCGACGGCTCCTGACACGGCTCATTGCCATCGTTCCAGCAGTCATCGTGACGGCGGTTTATGGCGAGCACGGTACGGCCAGCTTGTTAGTGCTGAGTCAAGTCGTCCTCAGCCTTCAGCTGCCATTTGCCGTCGTGCCGCTGGTCGCATTTACGAGCAATCGCCGAAAAATGGGTGAGTTCGTCAATCCGCAATGGGTCACGGGCCTTGCGTGGGTCACAGCGGGCGTTATCATCAGTTTGAACCTGAAATTCCTTTCGGATTACTTCGGCTTCACGACGTGGTTGATGCGTTGAGCGCGTCAAGGCCGCACGCATGTACAAGAAGATCCTCGTCGCACTCGAAAATGGGCCCGCGGATAACAGCCTCCTGCCTCACGTCAGCCAGTTGGCTGCGCTGCTCGGCTCTGAGTTGCTGCTCATTCACGTCGCCGATGGATGGGCGGCTCGAAACTACGAACCGCTGAAGCTCGCGGAATCGGAGGAGATGATCGCGGACCGTCGATACCTGCAGGATCGCGCCACGATGCTCCAGCAACAAGGCCTGCCCGTCCGCATTCATCTGGCCCTTGGCAATCCTCCAAACGAGATTCTGAAGGCCGCCGAACACGAGCACTGTGATTTGATTGCGATGACCACTCACGGCCATCGGCTGTTCGGCGACTTGATTCATGGCAGCACGATCACCGCGGTTCGACACAAGAGTCACATTCCGCTGTTGCTGGTCAGAGCAAGCGAAGTCTGATGGTGAGGTGCTCGCGGGGGCGTCCAATCACGGCTGCGAGGCTGGTCGCGGGTGTACTCAGATCGTGCGAACCAGACTTGGATCCGGCTCGTATCTGTATCCGACGACGATGCCGCGTTTCCTTACTGTCGTCGTTCTTGTTTGCGCAGTGCTTTCCGCGAGCGCCGATGAGCGTCGCCTCAAGCGACTAGACGGCAGCACCGCGACACCCGCCGAGGTGGATAGGTACCGTGGCGCGGCTGATGAACGCCGCCAGCGTGACTGGCCTCGGAATAGCCATCCTGAACAACCGAAAAGTCGCCTATCTCAAAACCTACGGCGAGCGCGACACCGACAAGCACCTGCCTCTCACGCCGGACTCCGTCATGACGGCTGCGTCGTACAGCAAGTCGGCGTTCGCCTACATGGTGATGCAACTGGCCGAGGAAGGTACCCTGGACCTGGATAGGCCGATACAGGATTACCTGCCGAAACCGTTGCCCGAGTATCCCGCGTACAAAGACCTGGCGGGTGACAGGCGCTACCAGCGAATTACCGCTCGGATGCTGCTCAGCCACACGACCGGGTTTCCGAACCTGCGAATCCTGAACAACGGCAGACTGGACATCAACTTCGAGCCTGGTGCCCGGTATGCCTATTCGGGTGAGGGCATTCAACTCTTGCAACTCGTGATCGAAGAGATGACTCGGAAGCCCGTGCAGGATTTGATGCGCGAGCGACTCTTCGGGCCGTTTGGCATGACGCGCACCAGCATGGTGTGGGAGTCAGCGTTCGAGAGCGACTACGCGAACGGCTACGACGAGCGAGGCCGTTCGCTGGGCCCGCAACGAAGGACGCGCGCGGACGCCGCCGGTTCGATGCAGACCTCGCTGGCTGATTTTTCTCGTTTCATCGAAGGTGTCATGCAGGGTAAGGGTCTGAAGAAGAAGACGCGAACCCTCATGTTCAGCCCTCAGGTCGCGATTCTTTCGCGAAGGCAGTTTCCGACGCTCTCTACCGAAACGCACCGACCGCAACAAGCCGATTCGCCTCAGCTACGGTCTCGGCTGGGGTCTGTTTTGGACCCCGGTCGGTAAGGCCATCTTCAAAGAAGGTCACGACGATGGCTGGCAACACTACACCGTGATGTTCGACGGTCCGGGAACTGGCATCGTCATCATGACGAACAGTTCAAACGGTGAAGGGATCTTTCAGGAGCTGCTGGACCGGTTGATCAAGAACACGTACACCCCGATTGAATGGGAAGGGTATGTGCCGTTTGGCGAGCGGCCGCCATTGCCGCCGGTGCGAGAGCATCGAGTCGTGGATATCGATCCCACGCTGTTGGACGCCTACGCAGGGCGGTATCAACTCCAGGGACAGCCGATCTGGACGGTGGCGCGCGACGGGAACCATTTGACGGTGGTCGAAGGCGCCGACACGGAGCTGATCGCGTTGGCTCCCGAGAGCGATCGGACGTTCTACGCCAAAGCAACGGATGCCGAGGTCACGTTTGAACGGGACGAGCACGGCCGCGTCACCGGAATGATCGTACGCGTAAAAGGCTTGGTGCTGCGGGCGGTGCGAGTGGTGGAATAGCCGGCGGCAAGACAGATTTCCAGTTCGCGCGTATACTCGGCATCCATCAACAGAGGTGAGGCCATGTTTACGATCCGAAGGTCGGTCGCGGTTCTCGTGTCGGCCGGACTAATCCTGAGCGCCATGCTCCGCATGGCGCCGGCGTCCGCCCAGGCACCCGCCGCGGCCGCAAGCACCAAGATCTGGCTGGACAATCCTACGATGTTCGAGGATTACCTGAAATCGGCGGAAGTCGTCGGCATGGAAGAACTCAAAGTTGGTGTGACCCGGCCGCGGCGTGCGAAGCTCGCACCCGGTGGTCCCATCGAGGCGTTCGCCTGGAAAGCGATCCAGCCCGGACGTCACGAGGGTTACTGGGAGAGCTACAAATCCGAGATTGCCGCCTACGAGCTGGACAAGCTGCTGGATCTCGGCATGGTGCCGCCCACGGTTGAAAAACGTGTAAAAGGGGACCTCGGCGCGGCGGTCATGTGGATTTCACCCACGAAGAGCTTCAAGGAGCTTGGAGGCGTGCCGGGGCAGAAGGGTATCCAGGGACCACCCCCTCAACAGATCCCCAACTGGAGTCGTCAGCTGACCCGGGCCAAGATGTTCGACAACCTGATCGGCAACATCGACCCGAATCTCGGAAACTGGCTGGTCGATCCCTCGTGGAACCTCATCCTGATCGATCACACGCGTGCGTTCACGACTACGAAGGATCTGTATCACCAGCTCACTCAGGTCGACCCACAGCTCTGGAGCAAGATGACCGGGCTTGACGAAGCCGGCCTGACGACGGCGGTTGGCAAATGGATTGGCAAATCGGAGATTCGAGCGATGCTGCAGCGGCGCGACAAGATGCAGCAGGTCGTGGATAAGCTGGGCAAAAGCGACTGACGCGGCAAAAAGCCTCTTCGGGCGACCGGAACACGAGCCCCAAGGCGCATCAACAGCGCCGGCAAACCCGAATCCATCCACACGAGGAGACGACAATGCCAGCCAGAGTGTTCGTGTTGCTGCTCCTGCTTCCGTCTACCGCCTTCGCTCAGGCCGTGGCGATACGGGCGGGGAACCTGGTCGATCCAGCCACAGGGAACGTCGCGAAGAACCAGATCATTCTGGTGCGCGACGGAAAGATCACTGAGGTCGGGCCGAGCGTGCAGGATTCCCGCCGGGGTGGAGACGATCGATCTGTCCACCTCCTGGGTGATGCCGGGGCTGGCTGATGCCCACGTGCATCTAACCGCCGGACCCGTGCCGGGCCTTCCCGCAGCAGTGATCACACCCTACTTGAGCGAGAGCAGCGGGCTGCGCGCGCTACGGGGCGCGCACCACGCGCGGGCCGTGTTGATGGCCGGCTTCACGGCGGCCAGGGACGTGGGAAACGACGCCGAGTATTCCGCCGTCGATCTACGCCGGGCCATCGAGCGCGGGTGGACCGCCGGCCCGACGATGTTGACGACCGGGAAAATCATCGCGCCCTTCGGCGGCCAGTCGGAGAACGTGCCCGCCGAGCAAGGCCGCTTCTGGAAGTACCAGGTACCTCGACGCCGACACGCCGGACGAGGTGCGCAAGGCGGTTCGTCAGAATATCTATTACGGCGCCAACGCGATCAAGCTCGTGGCCGACAACAACGCGTACTACTTTTCGACAGCCGAAGTGCGGGCGGCAGTCGAAGAGGCACACGCCGCGGGCCTGACGTGTGCCGTGCACGTCTACGGCGGGAAGGCCGCCGACAACGTGATTGCCGCGCAGCCTGATTCCATCGAGCACGGCTTCACGCTATCGGACCAGCAGTTGCGCGTCATGAAGGAGAAATCCATCGTGCTGGTGGGAACCGATTTCCCAGAGGCCCACCTGCAGCAGATGGCCTTCAACCCGGTGGCGGACGGCAAGACGCTCGGCCAGCGGATCCTCGATCGGCTGCGCCGCGCGCATCACGCGGGCGTCAAGATGGCGTTCGGCACCGATGTATTCATGGACCAGGCCGATAAGTCGCGACCTGACCTGATGCTCGAGTATCTGGACGTCTGGACGGCAGCGGGCATTCCGCCAGGAGACATCCTGAAAGCGATGACGGTCAATGCGTACGAGCTATTCAAGTGGGAGGGCAAGCGCGGCTGGATCGCGGCCGGTCACGCCGCCGACATCATCGCCGCTCCGGCCAACCCGCTCGAAGACATCCTGGCCCTGCGGAAGGTGGACTTCGTGATGAAGGACGGGAAGGTGGTCAGAAGTCCACGAATGACACGGTCTTCGAGATGAGAACGGCGGGAAGTCACCCTATCTCCGCTCATCGATAGTCGGTCGCAACTCCGCATCCACGCTGCGTCCCACTCGGGCAACGATCTCTATCAGCGCCTCGACGTCCACGTGCGCGGTGTGAAAGTTGACGATGCAGGCGCGCAGCACGTATCGGGTGCCGATAACGGCGTTCGAAACGAATACCTCACCGCCCCGCTGCAGCCGATCGAGGAGCTGGCGGTTGAGCGCATCGAGGTGGGTTTCGACCGCGTCTTCCCCGACGCTCGGTCGAAGATCGGGCGGCACGTAGCGGAACGTCGTGATGCTCAAGTCCTGAGTGAAGAGCTGCAGGTCATCACGCCTGTTCACCGCGTCAGCCATCGCTTGAGACAGCCGGATATCGTCCGCGATCATCGCGCGGTAGCCTGCGGCTCCGACGTGCCGCAGCGCAAGCCACACCTTGAGGGCACGGAAGCCGCGCGAGTTCTGCGGGCCGTAGTCGACGTAATTGGTCGCGCGCTCTTCGAAGTGATAGTAGGGCGGGTGGTATGCAAACGCGGCGCGCAACAGTTCCGGATCGCGCACGAGCGCGCATCCAGCCTCGAGTGGCGCATACAGCCACTTGTGCGGGTCGACCGCGACGGAGTCGGCCTGGCTCAGCCCGCGCAAATCATCAGGCGCCTCAGGCACGGCCGCTGCGAAGCCACCATAGGCTCCATCGACGTGAAACCAGACCCCCTGCTCCCTGCACACCGCGCTGATGTCCCGCAGAGGGTCGACGGCTCCGGTGCTGACCGACCCGGCCGTGCCAACGACCATGCACGGCACATCCCCGGCGACGACGTCTGCTTCTATCTGCCGGCGCAACGCGGAGACGTCCATGCGTAGTCTTCTGTCTGTCGGGATCCACCGGATAGAGGCGGTGCCGAGACCGCTAAGGTCAGCAGCCTTTTGAATCCATGTGTGCGTTTCGACCGAGCCGTAGATGCGAAGTCTGCAGCCCGAATCTCCCGCGACGCCGCGCTCCCGTACATCCCAGCCAGCTTTCGCCGCGCGTGCAGCCAGGAAACAGACGAAATTCGCCATGTTGCCGCCGCTTACGAGCAGGCCGCCGCATTCGGCGGGAAAGCCGATGAGCGCCGAGATCCAACGCACCGTCTGCGACTCGATCTCTGTGGCCGCCGGCGAGAGCGTCCAGGCCCCGAGGTTGGGATTCACGGCCGCCGCGAGAAAGTCGCCAAAGATCCCGATCGGAGCCGGTGGTGCGGTGATGTACCCGAAGAAGCGCGGATGTCCGTTGAAGAGCGAGTGCTCGAACAGCAGCTGTGCCGTCCGCTCCAGAAGGGGTCCCGGATCCGTTCCAGATTCCGGCAGTGGACCTGAGAGGTCGAGCGCTTCGCGCACCGCCGACGGTGATTCGTCGTGGGTCACGGAACCACGTGGTAGCGATTCGAGGAACTGCGCGAGCTGATCCACAAGTCGGTGCCCCAGCGCGCGGAATGTCGCGGCGTCCATCGCGATCGCCGAATGCCGAAGAGAATCGCCATCCACGCCGAGCTCCTTCGCTGTTGAGTCTTTCAGCATTGGCTTATGGCTTCGAAGAGATCGCTCTCACGTACCCGTCCGCCATTCACGGTACTGAACGCGCGATAGAACGACTGCCGGCCCCACAAAGCCTGGTGGTGTTCGGGCGATAAGTCCTTCAACCTCTCGTACGCGGCGAGTTGTGACTCATGGCACGAGATCGCCCGCCACACGGTGGACCACCAGGCGTGCGTATCGATGACGGTGGTAATCGCCCAATCAGGCCACGGCGTGGCCTCACGTTGAACGCCGTCGACGGTGGAGAACAATTTCTGGACCGCTGCCTGATAGGCGGCCCACGTCGATTCCGCCCATGCCAGGTAATAAAGCTTCGACACCGAATGCGGTTGCCCGGTTGCCCCGACGCCGTCGCCGACAAACGCGGGGCTGGCCGCGGTGACGATGGCCGCTGTCGTGAATTGAGATATCGCGATGTGATCCGGATGCCCGTAAGCGCCGTCGGGTCCGAAGGTCACAACGACATCAGGACGAACCCGCCTCAGGTGGCAGGCAATGCGTTCGCAGGCCTCGCGTGGGTTCGCACGGTCGACCTGCTGGTCATGGTAGTCGAGGAATGAAACATCGCGCACACCCAGCACCGACGCAGCGGCGCGCAGCTCCGCCTCACGGATCTTGGCCAGCGCCACCGGCCCGGGATGCCGATGATCGTCTGAACGGTGACCGCGGAAGCGTCCGCTGTCGCCGCGCGTGGCGGTCAGGAGGAAGACGTCGATGCCTTCAGATGCGTATTTCGCGAGCGTCCCTCCCACGCCCAGGGATTCGTCGTCGGGGTGGGCGAGCACGGCCATCAACCTCCGAGCGCGCGTGGGACTCATCTCGAGATGATCATGAGGCGTCCGGCCTCAAGATGCCAGCCATTCCGGCCTGGCGCCTGCTGATTGTCGACTAGACACTTCAGGAACTCGCGAATGAAGACCTGACCCCGGGGAAGTGAAAAATTCCGGGAATCAAGACCTGACCCCACGCCCGATCAAGTCGTCCAGTTGCGCTTGCCAACCTGATCGATCGGGATGCACCCTTCAAACTGACCGGGAATCGGATCGTAGTGCAGCACGTTGCGGCCGACCTGCTCCGAGGTGAAGTACCCCAGCACGGTCGCCGAACGGATCAGGCGAAAGAAGCCCTGCTCCTGGCTCTCTTCGGCGCGCGCGATGCCGCGCAGAAGGGCATCCTGACGCTCGGGGGTCAGAGTGGAGAACGAGGCACCGTGCGTGGACTTGGCTGTAGCCTCGACTTCGGCCAGGCCGTTGGTGAGCATCTGCCGTTCGGTCTCGGTCATGAACTCGCCATAGAGGAGATCGATGAAGGCGGGCACGCCGACGTCCACAGCCCCAGGAGTATCCGTGCGCGGAAGAATACGATCGGCGACCGCGCTCGCGATCGTGACCTGCGCGGGGTTGAGGTACGACGCCTGCGCGGCTGGCCTGGCCGCACGATCGACGAGTGTCAGCCACTCTGGCGACAAGACAACGCCTGCGAGGAGCGCGGCGCGACGAATGGCCTCGCGCCGGCTGATTGTCGACGCTGCGGTGGCTTCGGCTGGTTGAACCATGGCTCGGCTCACAGGTTACGCTTGTTGAATTCGCTGACCGCATGGTCACAGGCACGGGCCGTCAGCGCCATGTAGGTCAGCGATGGATTCACGCACGAGGCGGACGTCATGCACGCGCCGTCGGTGACGAACACGTTCGGCGCCGTGTGCACCTGGTTCCAGCCGTTGAGCACCGACGTCTTCGGGTCGCGGCCCATGCGCGCGGTCCCCATTTCGTGAATGCCCAAACCCGGCGCGCTCCCGTCGTCGAACGGCGTGACGTTCTTCAGCCCGGCGGCCTCGAGCATCTCGGCGGCCGAGTTCATCATGTCCTTGCGCATGTTGAGCTCGTTTGTCTTCCAGCCGCAGTCGAAGGTCACCGTCGGAAGTCCCCACTTGTCGCGCAGGTTCCGGTTCAAGTACATGCGGTTTTCATGGTAGGGCAGACATTCACCAAATGAATTGATGCCGAAACGCCACGGCCCTGGCGCAATCAGATCCGCCTTGAGGTCGGCGCCGAAATAGCTCAACTCCTTGATGCCGCGGGCCCAGTTTTCACGGCTCGCGCTGCCCTGATAGCCGAAGCCGCGAATGTAGTCCTTCTGCCGGGAGTTCGCGTCGAGATTCCGGAACCGTGGGATGTAGATGCCGTTGGGCCTCTGTCCACGGTAGAACCGGTCGCCGAAATCCTCGGACAGGCCGTTGGCCCCGACCTTGAAATGGTGGTCCATCAGGTTGTGGCCCAGTTCCCCGCTGTCGTTGCCGAGGCCGTTCGGAAACCGCTCCGAGATCGAGTTGAGCAGGATGAACGCCGACGCAATTGCCGACGCACAGAGAAAAATGACGCGTGCGAAATACTCGGTCGACTTGTTCGTCTCCGCATCGACGATGCGTACGCCAGTCGCGCGCCGGGTTGCGGCGTCGTAGATCAACTCGGTCACGATCGAGAACGGACGGAGCGTCAGCTTTCCTGTGGCGTAGGCGGCCGGCAGCGTCGCGGCGTTGCTGCTGAAGTAGGCGCCGAACGGGCAGCCACGAATGCAGCGATTCCGGTACATACAAGTGCCGCGCCCGTTGTGCGGCTGCGTCAGATTCGCCACGCGTCCGATGATCATCGGGCGGCCGTCGAAAGCTTTGGCGATGCGGTCCTTCACCTGGCGCTCGAGGCAGTTCATCTCCATCGGCGGAAGGAACTGGCCGTCTGGCAATTGCGGCAACCCCTCGCGGCTGCCGCTGATACCGGCGAACCGCTCGACGTAGTCGTACCACGGCGCAAGATCGGCGAAGCGGATCGGCCAGTCCACGGCAACGCCGTCGCGGGCGTTGGCTTCGAAGTCGAGCTCGCTGTGACGATAGGACTGGCGCCCCCAGAGCAGCGAGCGCCCGCCCACATGGTAGCCGCGCATCCAGTCGAACCGCTGGACCTCGGAGTACGGGTTCTCGACGTCATTGACGAACCAGTGCGCCGACGCCGGATGTGTCGTGTAGCCCGTGCGGCTCTGCTTCTCCTGCTTCGCGGTGTCCGCGCGCGAAAGTCGGTCGCGGCCAGCGAACTCCCAGCTTTCCATCGTGGCCGTCGGATAGTCGGGATGTTTCACATCGCGCCCGCGCTCGAGCACGAGGGTCTTGAGGCCCTTCTCGGTCAGCTCTTTCGCTGCCCAGCCGCCGCTGATGCCGGACCCGACGACGATCGCGTCATAGGTGCGCTCGGCCGTTCCCGCGCCTTGGATGAACATGAGGGGCCAAGGATACTCACGTGCTTCCGCCCCTGCAAGTGGGCGAATCGACGAATTGGAGTCAGGTCAGCAGGGCCGATCGCCGTGTTTCCCGAGCCATCAGCCAAGCTGATCGGCAGACTCGTGACGACAGATGGTCACTCCTGCGCGCCGTTCGTCACCGAACAGCTGCGAACCGCGTCGCTCTTCGAATAGAAAGCAGGAACCTGTTCTAGATACGCCCCGGCTCGGATCAGTCATTTCGGCGATGTCGTCCGGCCGACTCTGGAGAGACCATGCTGAACGCATTCAAGTCCGATCTCCGTCAGGCGATGCGCGCGCTGCTCCGTGCGCGAGGCTTCACAGTCGTGGCGGTGGCCACGCTGGGCGCCGGCCTCGCGCTCTCGGTGTCGGTGGTCACCGTCGTCAATGCCTATCTGATTCGGACGTTGCCCTACCCGGCGAGCGACCGTTTGTATAACGTGTCGTATACGGAACCCGGACGGCCGTTTCCGCAAGGGCTGGAGAAACTCGACTGGCGATCGCTGGACGACGTGATCGAACATCCCGTCGCGTGGGATCTCGACTTCTTCAACCTGAAAGGAGCACCTTACGCCGAAGCCGCCCAGGGCGCATGGGTCACTCCCGGCTTCGTCGGGGCGCTCGGCATACCGGTGGCGCTCGGACGCGGCCTCGACGCGAGCGATTTCGGTGTGGGACGCCCGGCGGTCGCGCTCATCAGCCATCGCTTGTGGCAAACGCGGTTCAGTGGCGAGCCTTCCGTCATCGGCCGCCGATTCGAGGCCTCCTCGAGCGACCGTCCGGACGACGTCGAGACGTTCACTGTCGTTGGCGTACTGCCCGCGCGATTCTGGCACCTCAACGTCTTCACGGACGTACTCGTGCCGCTGCGAGCGCCGACCTATCCCTACATGGTGCGGCTGCGGGAACACGTGCGCGCGGACGTCGCTGCCGAGCGCATCAGCACGCTCGTGCGGTCGGGCGGGATCCCGGTGCCCGACCGCTGGCGCGTTGAGCTGCGCTCGACGCACGCCGCGTATGTCGAGCAGGTGAGACCGCTGCTGTTGTCGGTCGCGGCGGCGACCGCACTTGTTTTTCTGATCGGCGCGGCCAACATCGCCGTGCTGCTCCTGGTGCGCGCGACGCAGAGCCGGCGGGATGTCGCCGTCCGCAAGGCGCTCGGCGCCAGCGCCGGGCAGATCGCGCGAGTACTCGCCGCCGAAGCGCTGGTCCTTGGCGCGGCGGCGACGGCTATCGGGCTGGCGCTGGCGCAGGTCATCATCACGGCTATGGCGCCAGTGATGGAGCGTCAAATCGGCCGCGGCGTACCCGGCGGCGCTGATACGCTCGCGCTCGAACCGCTGACGATCCTCGCGGGGATTGCGGCCGGACTTCTCACATCGTCGCTCTGCATGCTTGCTCCACTCATCGCCTACCGGAGAACACCCACAACGCTCGTGCTTTCCGGCGGTCAGAAGGGTGCCACGGACGATCGGACGCAGCGCCGCGCGCGATCCGTTCTCATCGCCGTGGAGGTTGCGGCCTGCCTGACGCTTCTCATCGGCGCAGCGCTCATGGCGACGAGCGGGATTCGTATGCTGCGCGTCGACATGGGACTGCGAGCCGATGATGTGCTGGTCGGGCGCATCAATTTACGGGCACGGTCTTACCCGGAGGCGGCAGACCGGGTGGCCTTCTTCGAGCGGACGCTGGACGAGGCAGCGCGTCGCGCCGCTGCGCGTGGCCTCGCGTTCACGTCCTCGTGGCCGCTCCAGGGGGCACCGCCTCAGGACGTGAGACCAGACGAGGGCGCTGGGCAAACAACCGTTCGCGCCGGCCGGGTCGCCGTGAGTCCGGCCTATTTCGAGACGCTCAGCATCGCCGTCCGCGACGGGCGGCCATTCGCTGCGAGCGATCGGCTCGGCGCCGATCCAGTCGCCGTCGTGAGCGCAACGCTCGCGCGACGGCTGTGGCCGGATCGCCGCGCGGTCGGTCAGCGCCTGCGCGTCGTACCTCCGGCCACGAACACCGCCACACCGCCGCCGTCGTCGTCGTATCTCGTGGTGGGGGTCGTTGCCGACGTCCGTTCAGCACATACGGACGAGGATTTGTCTGACTTCTACGTCTCGCTGTTGCAGCATCCGCCGCCAGGCGCGTTCGTCTACAGCCGCGGCGCCGGTGCGCGTGCCGCGGTCGAGCGCGAGTTGCGCGAGATTCTGGCTGCCGTCGATCAGGAAGTTCCGCTGGGCATGTCTCGTCCGCTCACCGAAATCCTCGACCTGCAGCGTGCAGGTCCCAGCTTTCTCGCGATGCTGCTGGTCGTGTTCTCGTCGTTGGCGGCGTTACTGGCTCTAATGGGTATCTACGGGGTGATCGCGTACGCCGTCCGACAGCGTGAACGCGAAATCGCCGTCCGGATCGCGATCGGCGCCGACCGGCGCTCGATCGTCCAGCTGTTCATCCGGCAGGGCCTCATCGTCCTGGGTGTCGGCCTGGCGATGGGTGTCGCCGGCGCCTTCGCGCTCGGACGCGTGCTGCAGGCGCAACTGTTCGGCGTGCAGGCCGGCGACCCGGTGCTCATCGGCGCGACGACGATCTCCTTCGCGATTTGCGGCCTGGCGGCCATCGCCTGGCCGGCGCTGATGGCGTCATCGACCGATCCGGCGACCGCGCTGAGGAACTGACCCCAAACTCACTAGAAAGGACAGGTGTCAGGACCATCCTCATCGATGCGCAGCGCAGCGCCGGGTGGCACGAAATACGTGACGACGTTCGTTGCAGGCGCCGAGGACTCGTTGCGGGCGATGTGGGCGTGCTCGCCCGTATCGAGATAACCCTCGCCGGCGTTGAGAACAATCGGCTGGCAGTCGGGATCGTCGGATTCGTAGAACGTCATCGTTCCCGCGATCACAGAGATGAAAACGGGGCCGGGATGACTGTGCCACCCGCTGTGACCTCCAGGCTGGAAGGTGATCGTTTGAGTGGCGACGTCAAGCGCGGGTCTGGCCTCCACTTCCACCTCCCAGACTGGCCGTCGTCTTCGATTGCGGTCCGCGTCTGCGGCCCCACGACCCCTGGAGGGGTCGCTCACTGGAAGCTGCTTTCGCTCAACCTTGAATGATTTGAACGTAGCCCGACCGACGACTGTCGACGTCAATCCCGAATTCGGGGTCGCCCAGACCAAGGCCGCAGGGATTCCCGCCGCTAATGCGGTTCCCAGGAGTAGCCGTCTCAACACCTGAGCTTTCGACATGTGAGCCTCCTTGGGCCACTGACCGGGCCTGCCGGCTATCAGAACGGCGACACCAATCGTGACCACTTGAACGTCTGGCAGAATCCATTCAGAAGACGTGAGCGCACAAGCGGCAAGGCGCCGCACGACATGAGGTTGCATCCCTTGCGGTGGAATGCCGTCGATTGCGGTGAGTGTGAGCTTGCGCTAGCATGCCGGCGTCTAGCCTTGCCGGCAGCAAGCGCGAGAGGACACCGTGAACGAACCTGGGCCGCCGTCAGACACGAGCCTTCCCGAAGGACCCGCCGATCGGCTCGATTCATGGAAGGACATCGCGACCGTACCTCAAGCGTGACGTGAGCACTGTCCAGCGTTGGGAGAAGCGCGAGGCGATGCCCGTCCACCGCCACCTCCACGACAAGCTCGGCTCGGTATTCGCCTTTCGCGAGGAGCTCGACGCGTGGTCGCAGAGTCGAAGCCTGCGTGCGGATCGCACCGAGGGCCTTGGGGACGCACCGCCGGTCCACCGATCCCGAGAGCGGCACTGACGAGCAACGCGCGTGGATCGAATCCGCCCAGCCGGTCGGGACATCACCGCGAGATCATCGATGGCGGTTCATCTCCCTGATGATAGGAGCTGGAGCCGTTCTCGCCGTGGCCACGGTCGTTTGGCTCTTGGAAAGAGCGGACTATTTCTGGCAGAACCCGCTTGCAGATGCGCAATTCCGGCTCGTGACGGACTTCGAGGGCACCGAGCAGGCGGCGGCTATCTCGCGCGATGGGAAGTTCATCGCGTTTCTCGCAGACCGCGATGGACCGGTGGATGTTTGGGTGAACCAGGTCGGCACGAGCCAGCTTCACAACCTGACGAATGGCCGCATTCGCGAGCTCACGAACCCGTCTGTTCGCACGATCTCGTTCTCTCCGGACGCCGGCCTGGTGTCCTTCTGGGTTCGTGAACCGGACGCGTCGAAGGTCGCCAGCATTGGTGTGTGGACGGTGCCCACCATGGGCGGCGAGCTTCGACCATATCTGAAAAATGTGGCCGAGTTCGACTGGTCGAGTGACGGCACCCGTCTCGTCTATCACTCTCCGGGCCCGGGCGACCCCCTATTCGTACGAGACCGCGACCAGTCAGCGGACCGGCAGATCTTCGAAGCGCCTCCAGGACTGCATGGCCATTTTCCCGTGTGGTCGCCGGATGCGACCTTCATCTACTTCGTGCAGGGCGCGTTGCCCGACAAGCTGGACATCTGGCGTATCAGGCCAGCTGGAGGTATTCCCGAGCGGATTACGACCCACAACTCGCGCGTGAGCCATCCGGTCTTCCTGAATCAGCGAACGCTGCTGTATCTCGCGACAACGGCTGACGGTTCGCGGGCAGCGATCTATGCATTGGACCTCGAGCGACGCATTCCGCATCGCGTAAGTTTGGGCCTCGAGCAATACACATCGCTTGCGGCAAGCACCGACGGCCGGCGCCTGGTGGCGACGGTCGCCAATACGAAGGGCACGCTCTGGCGAGTGCCGATATCTGACCAGGTGGCCGAGGAGGCGGCGGCCAGTCCTATCACGCTGCCTACTGCTGGGGGACTCTCTCCGCGGCTTGGCGCGAACTTTGTCCTCTACGTTTCTTCGAGAAGTGGAAGCGAAGGTATCTGGAAGCTCGCAGCCGGAACGGCCACTGAGCTGTGGACAGCTCCCGACGCGCGGATTGTCGGCGGTCCGTCGATCGCGCGGGACGGACGGGGCATCACGTTTGTGGTCGAGGAACAGGGACGCACGCGGCTATACGTGATGGACGACGACGGTACCAACGTTCGCGCTCTTACCGAGTCGATGGACTTACGTGGCGCCCCGGCCTGGGCGCCGGACGGGGAATCGATCATCGTGGCGGCCTATCACGATGGGGCTCCGCGACTCTTCAGGGTTTCGTTGGACGGCCGCGCGACTGTTCCATTCCTGTCGGAGCACTCGATCGATCCGATGTGGTCACCTGACGGCCGGTTCCTCGCCTACTCAGGACCTGATGTGGGCACCACGTTCCCAGTAAAGGCTGCGGCCGCCGACGGCCGGCCATACCCGATGCCGAATCTGACGTTGTCCCGTGGTGCCAGACGACTCGGCTTCCTGCCCGACCGGCGGGGGTTGATAGTGTTGCGCGGAGAGATCGAGCACAAGAATTTCTGGCTCATCGATCTTGATACCGGGACCGAGCGGCGGCTCACGAACTTTGGTCGTGACTTCATCATCAAGGACTTCGACGTCTCCCGCGACGGCCGCGAAATCGTGTTCGATCGTGTGCAGGAGAACTCGGACATCGTGGTAATCGATCGACTTCAGCGCTGAACACGCAATTCTCATCGAATGCCTGTCTGGTTGCGTTTGAACCGAGTCTCGATCCACTCGGTCACGATACCGAGCACGATCGGAGACATCGTCTCCGCGATGTCCGCATACTCGCCGAGCGCACCGGTCCTGGCTGTCTGAAACAGGTGGTTCAGCCCTTCGAGTTTCCGGATCGTCACGTCCGGGTTGTGCGCGAGTGCCGCCTTGATTCCCGCGAGGTTTTCGTCGGCCGGCACCTGACGGTCCAGTGAGCCGTTCAACGCCAGGACGGGGACCCGGATCCGCGAAAGAAATGCCTCCGGCTTGTACTGCAGGAAGTACCGGAACCAGTCGTTCGCGAGGCGCTGCACCACCAACTCCCTCGTCGATTCGGGAACCTTGACTGTCGCGAGCGCCTCAGGTGTCAGCGCCGCGCTGACGCGGACCCGTGCATCCTCCCCGCTCGCGGATTTCGCGATGGCTGTGAAGACCTCTGCCATCACGGGCTCCATGCGCGCAAGATCCTCTTCCGACGATCCCTGCGACAGCCCCAGCAAGCGCTGCTGCGATTGAAGCAGCTGCATCGGATTGGTGCCGGGCCCAGCGAGCAACACGACAAAGCGGACATTGTCGTTGTCAACGGCCGCGATTGGCGCCACCATCCCGCCCTCGCTGTGGCCGACGAGCCCGATCGTCGCGCGATCGATCTCGGCCCGCGTCAGCAGGAAGCGAACGGCGGCGTTGGCATCGGTGGCGAAATCGGCCGAGGTTGCAGCGGCAAAGTCTCCGGTGGACCGGCCCACACCGCGATCGTCGTAGCGCAGGATCGCCACGCCGTGGCGGCTCAAGTGATCGGCGAGCACGGCAAAGGGCTTGTGACCGAGAAGCGTCTCATCGCGATCCTGCGCACCCGAGCCCGTGATGAGAACCGCGGCGGAAACGGTCCGGCGCCCTGCGGGAAGTGTCAACGTGCCAGCCAAGGTGACACCGTTCGGCAGCGGGGTTCTTGAACGTGACATCTTCCGCACGGTAAGGGAACGGTGGCTTCGGCGTCTGCGGACGTGGCGCCTTCACGTTCGCAGTGGCGCCGAGTCCGCACGAAGGCGACCTCGGCGTCCGTTTGACCAGGCAGCGTCCAGATGCCGCTGATTCGCGTGCTGTCGGCAGATAGCGTTCCGGCAAAGCGGGCGCCTGAAACAGGCACGGAGAAACCGACGGCCTGTTCACGCCGAGAGAACCCGGGACCGGCAAGCCAAGGGCTCCAAGGTCCGGTGAATCGAAAGTGACAATGGTGCCGCGTTCACTGGTGGAGACACGGATCACCAGTCGTAGATTGACGCCGTTGCGCGCGACGATGCCTTGCCACAGGCCGTCGAGCCCCTCGACAACAGGGCGGGCGGGTGGCAAGCCGCGTCGGAGCGTCAGCGGAATCTTTCCGACCTGCGTGAAGAAGCCGGACCAGTGCTGTTCGGCCTCGACCCACTCGCCTTCGTACGAGATCTGCGCGGGTTGGATGGTGAATGCCAGACGCCCATCGGTCACGCGTGATGCTGGTGAGCGGAGTCTTGCCCCTCCCCTGGTCCACGCTTTCCATTTCACCGCGCAGCGCGCCGTTCTCACCTTCGCCGATGGTGACGATCAAGGTCATCGGGCCAACTGGCGACTGGAGCACGCCGTGCCAGTCGCCCACAACCTTGACCTGTGCCTGGGCGGGCACGGCAACAGCCAGCAGCGCAAATCCGCCATGCAACCCAGCGTGTCAGTCTCATGATTCAGCTCCTTTGGAGACGGATCTCTCCCGCGCGGACTCGGCGGGTCATTCGCCGGGGTCCGTCAGAAATACCGCAAGTGCGTTGTCAGGTCAGTCCGGACGAAGTGCTGGTCAGAGTCCTCCGCAGGTGTCGCGTCGGCGCTCAGCGCGCAACAGGATGATGGGAGTCGCCGTACTGCCGCCAAGGGTGGAGACCATGATCGGGAGAGACGCCGGATCGGTCAGGGCGATCATTCCGCACGCCACCAGCAACGCGCCGGCCAACACCAGGGCCTCTCGAGAGGGACCTGACGATGATCCCCGCAGCCGGGAACCCCACACGTCAGCGCCGACGAGCGAGAGGGCGCAGAGGAGCGGACCGGCTGCTGCCGTCCACGCCGAGCCCGAGGTCAGCACCGCGACGGCTGTCGACATGATGATTCCGGACGCTAGAACGAGGGCCGGACCACGTCCGAGCCGGTGCCTTCTGGTCATGATCTCCTCCGTCGGTGTACGCAACCCGCGCTCATAGATTTCTATATTTAGCTAATCATCTAACAATTGTCAAATCGGGCGCGCCTGCGCCGGGGGTCATGTCGTGAAAAAGCTTCGAATTCAAGACCTGACCCCTTGTCGATCAGCGCCCCGCCCATTCGACGTCTAGGTGGAGGCGACACATGCAGCTCGTGGGACAGACTAATCTTTTGGGACGAACCCTTGCGCGCGATCTTGCTGTTTCAGAGAGAGTGATGAGCCACGTCAGGTCGACAGACGGGACGACGATTGCCTACGAGCGGTCGGGCAATGGCCCCGCACTGATTCTGGTGGACGGCGCTCTGTGCAGCCGCGCGTTCGGCCCCTCGGCGAAGCTCGCGCCGCTGTTGGCGCGCCACTTCACGGTCTACGTGTACGACCGCCGCGGCCGCGGGCAGAGCGGCGACACGCCACCGTATTCCCCGGCTCGCGAAGTGGAGGACATCGCGGCGCTCATCAAGGAAACTGGCGGGTCGGCGTCGCTGCTGGGGTTGTCGTCGGGAGGGGCGCTCGCCCTCGAGGCCGCGGCCACCGGCCTCGCGATAAGCAAAGTGGTGGCCTACGAGCCGCCCTACGTGGACGACAGCGGTCAACGCGGCGGCGCCGCGTACGAGGATCAACTGAAGCGTCTTCTGGCGAGCGGAAACCGCGGCGCGGCGGTGAAGTACTTCATGAAGGACATGGTCGGCGCACCGGCGGCCCTCGTCGTCCTGATGCGGCTGATGCCGTGGATCTGGCGCAAGCTCGAGGCCGTCGCACATACGCTTCCGTACGACGCGGCGGTGATGACGGCCTTCAGGATTCCGCGGTCACGCTTCGCGTCGATCGCGGTTGCCGGTGCTGGTGATGAACGGGTCGAAGACCGATCCCAGGTTGAAAGAAGCTGCGCAGGCGATCGCGGAGGCCATCCCCGGCGCTCAGTACCGCGAGCTGGCCGGACAGACGCACAACGTGAAGCCCGGCGTCCTGACGCCGGCGGTCATGGAGTTCTTGACGGCGCGCGGCCAGTAGAACATCGCGCCGTCCCCGAGCTAGCCTCCTTCAGCGGCCTGTCAAGGCACCGTTCTTTCCAGAGTAATATTCGCCGCAACACGTCCTTGCGGTGACCAACGTCCGTGCACGTCGTCAATGCGGAGCTGACATGAGACTCAGGCCTCTCTCCCGCCGCCTCACGGTCCTGTTGCTGACCTGCACATCGGCGCTCCTCCTCGCGGCTCATGCACCGCAACCACAGGGGCCCCCGGCCCAGCAACGGCATCCGCTCGATCCGTTGACCGACGTGGAGATCAATGCTGCGGCAAGAGTCCTCCGCGCCTCGCCTCAGTTCCCCGCCGGCGCGCTGTTTGCCACGATCGTCTTGAAGGAGCCTCCCAAGAGTGACGTTCTGAGTCACTCGCCCGGCCGGGGCGACTGTCCGGCAGGCGTTTGCCGTGATTCTGGACAGCAAGCGCAATCGCACAGTCGAAGCGGTCGTCGATCTCGAGAGCGCTCGCATCGTGTCATGGAGAGAAGTGAAAGGAGTCCAGCCGGTCGTACTCGAGGCGGAGCTCGAAACGCTCGTGCGCGTCGTAAAGGGGGATGCACGCTGGCAGGACGCGATGCGCAAACGCGGCGTCAGCGACTTCGAGGACGTTCAGATCGACTACTGGGCTGTGGGTCAGGTCGCATCGCGGTTTCAGGGGCGACGTCTCCTTCGTGCGGTGTCCTACCTCAAGGGCGACTCCACGAACTTCTACGGCCGGCCGATCGAAGGGGTCGGCGTCCTCGTGGACATGAACGCGGAGAAGGTCGTCGAGTTCGTCGATACCGGGATCGTGCCGCTGCCGCCGGCGAGCCAGGAGCTGGACGAGAAATCGACGGGAGTGCGCACGGCGCCAAAGGTCACTCGCCATCGCGCAGCCCGACGGGGTCAGCTTCAAGATGTCCGGCCAGGAGATCAGCTGGCAGAAATGGCGCTTCCGCTACACGATGCACCCGCGAGAAGGTCTCGTGCTCCACATGGTCGGCTACGAAGATGACGGACGGCTTCGGCCGATTCTCTACCGTGCGTCGCTTTCGGAGATGGCCGTGCCGTACGGGGATCCCGATCGAAACTGGCGATGGCGCAGCGCGTTCGATGTCGGTGAGTACGGCATGGGCCGTCTGGCCAGCCCGATCGAGGCGAACACGGACGCGCCCCCGAACGCCACGCTGATCGACGTCACGTTCGCCGGAGACGACGGCGTGGCGTACACATTGAAGCAGGCAGTCGGCATCTACGAGCGCGATGGCGGGCTACTGTGGAAGCATTTCGAATCGTTCTCGAAACGCAACGAGTCGCGCCGCGCGCGGGAACTGGTGATCTTCTTCATCGCCACCATCGGCAACTACGACTACGCGATCAGCTGGATCTTCCACCAGGATGGCGTCCTCGAGCTCGACGCCGCGCTGACCGGCATCATGCTGCCGAAGGGTGTGCGTGAGGTGACAACAACCGGCCACGGGCCACTGCCTTCCGGGCATCTCGTGTCGGCCAACGTCGTCGCGCCTCATCACCAGCATTTCTTCAACTTCCGGCTCGACTTCGATGTCGATGGACCAGCCAATTCGGTCCACGAGATGAACACGCGCGCGCGGCCGGGTGGGCCTGGCAACCCCTCGTTGAACGGGATGATCATGGAGGAAACGAAACTCCGTACCGAAGCCGGCGCGCAGCGTCAGCTGAACATGGCGTCGGCGCGCACGTGGTCGATCGTCAATCCGACCGCCCAGAACGCGCTCGGGCACCACACGAGCTACATCCTGATCCCCGCAGTCAATTCGATCCCTTACGTCGCGACGACGTCGCAAGTGCGGCGGCGTGCGGCGTTCATCAATCAGCATTTCTGGGCAACGCGCTACCACCCCGACGAGATGTATGCGGCCGGTGCGTACCCCAATCAGAGCCTCGGCGGCGCCGGGCTGCCGGCGTGGGTGGCCAACAATGAGTCACTCTCCAATCAGGACGTCGTCGTCTGGTACACGATGGGAGTGACGCACATTCCGCGGCCGGAGGAGTGGCCCGTGATGTCGGTGACCCATGTCGGATTCAAAATGATTCCGGGCGGGTTCTTCTCGCGCAATCCGGCGCTTGACGTGCCAAGATGACGAGGATGGTGCTCGCAATTAGGTGTATGTTATGCGCACCCTGCTTCTGGTTGCCGCGCTGACTGGCGGCGCACTCGTGTCGGTCCAATCGGCTGAGCTTTCGCCGCTGGAGCGTTCGCGTCTTCTTGCCCACCTGGAGATGACCGGGAGCTGGTTGATCGACGAAGTCTCGAGCCTCTCTCAGGAGCAGCTCGACTTCCGTCCTTCCTCCGACGCGTGGAGCGTCATGGAGGTGCTCGAACATCTCGTCGTCGTCGGTCCGATCTACTGGAACGATCTGCAGAAAGCCCTTCAGGGGCGCCCAGGCAAACCGCTACGCGCGAGCGAGGACGCGGATACCCTCTGGTACGGCATCGACCGGACCCGGCGCGAACTCGCAATCCCTTCCGAGCGGCCTCCGGGGCGCTTGCACGATCTCAAAACGGCCCTGCAGACGTACCGTGACCAGCATGCGCGGTTGATCGACTACGTCCGAACTACGAAGGATGATCTGCGGAGCTATGTTGTGGACCGACAGCAGTGCGACGCCTACCAGTGGGCGCTGCTCATCTCGACGCACGAACAGCGGCACATCCTTCAGATCCGCGAAATCAAGGCCAATCCCGCGTTCCCCAAGAAGTAGTTGTGAAACAACCCCGGCCCTGACCTCGCACGCTAATGCGTGCATAACCACAGTCAATTTGACGCCGGACTCCTTGCCGGATACAACGCCCAGAACGTCCGAGCCTGACGCACGTTCAAGGAGTAGTCAATGCAAGCGATTCGTGTCTACGCGGTCGCAGCGCTGGTGACCACGATCGCGTTCGGCGCGACGCATCACGCGCAGCAACCTGCGTCATCCGGCCGTGCGGCGGCGACGGAGCACTGGCCGACCCTCGGCCTTGACGTTCAGGAGATCGTCCTCGACAACGGATTCCGGGTCCTCCTCGTTGAGGATCGCCGGGTCCCGCGCGTCGCCGCCTCCTTGTATTACCGCGTCGGCGCGCTGCAGGAAGGCTACGGCGAGCACGGCGCCACTCACTTCCTCGAACACGCCATCCATCAGGGCACGACGACGGTCGGCGTCAAGGACGTCGCGAAAGACCGCGCGCTGCTGCGGACGATCTACGAGACCGAGCAGGCGCTGCTCGAAGAGCGCAACGCGCAGCGCAACAGCCTGCGCGAGCGCGGCGTGTTCTTCGACGAAGGCGATTGGCCGAGCAACCCCGCGGTCGACACGCTCAGGCAGCGGCTCTACGAGCTCGAAGACGAGCAGGCGAAAAACCGCATCTTCTGGGAGGAGTACAACTGGTACCGGCGTCATGGCGGCATCATGCGCCACACGGATCCGGTCCCGGCGAACACCGGGAACGAGATGATGCGGATCGAGGTGGACTTGCCGCGCGAGCGGGTCGAGTTGTTCTTCCGTCTGGAAGCGGACCGAATGGTCAACGCGGTGCTCCGAGGATGGGAAGCGCAGCGGTTCACGGTGCTCGAGCAGTTCTTCATCCTGCAGCGCTACGACGCTGGACGCTTTCAAGAGGCGCTCAATGGCGTGGCGAGCGTCGCACACCCGATCGGGATCCACACCGGCGGACACCTGCGCGATCACGCGTACTGGAATCGCGCCAGCATGCTGCGAATCTACGACCAGTACATCGTCCCCAACAACGCCACGCTGGTGCTGGTCGGCGACGTGACGACGGATGACGTCCGAACGCTGGCGGAGAAGTACTTCGGCAGAGTGCCGCGAGGTCCTGCTCCGCCGGCGCAGATGGACGTCGAGGTCGAGCCGCCGCCGGGTGGGAGCATCAGGCTCGACTGGATGGAGCCGCTCGATCCGCAGGTCATCGTGCGCTACCGCATCCCCGGTGTTGGCCATCCCGATCGTCCGGTCTTCGACGTCGTCGCGCGTCTGCTGCGCGGCGGAACGCTGCAGGCCAGCGCGTCCCAGAACGGATCACCATCGACGCTCACGGTGCAGAGCCGCGCAGCGCGCGATGAGGATCTCCCGGCAGTCGAACAGGCAGCGCTCGCGGCAGTCGCGCGCGTCCGCAGTGGCCAGATCGATGAGGGTGCGATCGCTCGCGCCAAGCGCGAGCTGCGCTTCGACTGGGAGTTGCAACGAACGGAGCGCGGTAGCCTGGCCACGCAACTCGGCACCTTCGCCATCGCGGACGAGTGGCGAACGCTGCGGGCCTATATGGATGCGCGGAATGGCGCGACTGCAGCCGAGATTCACCGAGTGGCCGGAAAGTATCTGGTGCCCTCGAACCAGCTGATCGCCACGACGCGGCGAAACCCGCAGGCGCATGCCTCGGACACGACCGCAGGTGCACCCGCCGGGTCTGGTCAAGGCGGTGCGCGATGACCTCCGTTCTCAGAATCGTGTCGTCGTCATGGTTGTGCTGACTGCTGCAGGAAGTTGTCGGAAGGCGGCGACCCCGGAAGGAGACTTGCTGCCTGGCCGCACGCGCCCACTGCTGGAGCATGGATGGCTTCATCCTCGCGACCTGAAATTCACTGACGAACAGCTTTCAGCCGCCTGACGCACAGTCGGCGCTGGTGACCACTGCTGCCGGTTTGCGTGCCTACGTCGTCCCCGCCGATGGCGATCCGCTGACGCAGATCGTGGCCGCCATTCCGCTCGGGCCCGCGCGCGAACAGGCGGACCAGGCTGGCGCCGCGGAACTGATCTCGCGGCTTCTTCAGCAGGACATCGGTCAACGCCTCGGCGCGAACTTCGTCGGGCGTGTCCAAGTCGATCAAGATCCTGACGTCACCCGTGTGTCCGTCCAGGCGTTCGCGAACGACTGGCGGCCTGCACTTTCAGCGCTCGTGAATGCCTTACGTGATGCGCGGCTGGAACCGGCGGCGATTGACGCCTATCGCACCGGCGCTGGTTACACGCGACCGACGAGAAACATTGGCGGCGCGGGGTTTCGGCCCGCGGTCGAGCTCGCGCGCCTTGCGTCCAGCCGTCCGATCGCGCCGCCAGAACCCGGTCTTCGAATCCAGCGTGAGGCCGTTCTCGCGCTGGCGTCGCGATCGCTCGGGCCTCGGTCGATTGTGCTGGGTATTGGTGGAGGCGTGGTCCGAGCTGAGGTCGAGGCGGCGCTCAATGAGATGACTGCAGGATGGTCAGGCGCCGCGACCGGCGCTGACGGCCGTCGCGCCGAAGGCGTCACACAGACCGGCGAACGGTTTCTGGCAATCGACGAGCCTGGCTTCACGACATGGATCGCCGTCGGCCATCCCATGCCAGCTTTAGCGCCGGCTGACGAGGCGCCAGTCGCAGTCATGACCCAGATCCTGAACATCAGGTTGAACATCGTGATTCGCGAGATGCGCGGTCTCGCAAATCAGGCTGTGCTCCAGGTACCCGCAACGACCCAAACCCCGGGACTGCTGCACGTTCGCTCTGGCGCGCGCCCCGAGTCCGTCGCGCCGATCGTGCGGTACGTGAAGGAAGAGCTCTCGCGGATTCGCGAGCAGGCTGGTGTGCCGACGGCCGACGAGCTCGAGCAGGCGAAGGGCGGGCTCGCGCTCGGCCAATGGCAGCGATCGCTTGACGGCGCGCGCGCGGCAAGCGCGACTTTCGCAATCGAGACTGTCCAGTACGGGTCGCTCGACCGGCTGCATCGGTGGCCGGAGTCTGTCAGGGCCGTGACAGGCGAGCAGGTGCGGACTGCAGCGGCACAGGTACATTCAACCCGACAAGCTCGTGACCGTCCTGATCGGCCAGCTCGATGCCGTTCGCAACGCCCGCCATCCGCGGTGGCCTGCGACTATGGACGAGCTCATGCGACCGGCCACCGCCGTCGGGCGGTGAGATCGTCTAGTCTTACCCGAGGGGCTTCGCCCCTCGGACTCCCCGACACGCTCTCTCGCGCGCCGCGGCGCCGGCGCGCTCCGTTCGCGTGGCTCGCTCGCGCGCTCGCTCGCGACGCAGGTCAGCTGGTTTGTGAGATAGCTTCCAGAGTGAGGCCGCATGGCCACCCAGACGATCACGTTTCAATACCTCACCGGCTTGAGGCGTGCGATCTTTCGCAACGCCCGCCTGCGCGGCAGTTGGGACGCGAACGGCCGATATTCGGACCACTGGACGGAGTCGGCGATGCTGGAGAAGCTCGGCGACGACGGCTGCCCAACGTTCACCGCTTCTGTCGCGCTCGATCTCGCGGACCGAGATCGAACGTTCAGATGGGGCGTCGCTCTCGACGGCCCACAGGGGAGCAACTTCTGGGGCATTCCGACGGAGGTCGGCGATGTTCACTCCGTCGAGCGATACCGGCAGTTCCGGCTCACCGGTGGCACGGGCGCAGGTCGAGCGCTACTACTTCACATATCTCCGGCGGCTCGGCGCGAACAAGCACTTCCCCGTCGGCACCGCCGCGCCTCGCCTGCGGTTCTCAGTGTGGGCGCCGAACGCGCAAGCGGTCGACGTGGTCTTCGGCCATCCGTCGAGGGGCTACATCGGGGACGATGGCTCGGGGATCGACCCGGCGCGACCGGTGGTGCGGCTCACGCAGTCGATCGGTGGCATCTGGGAAGGCGCCCCGCCTGGAATCTTCGAGACCTTCAAGAGCCTGCCCTACATGTATCGCATCGTGAACGCGCAGGGGCGCACGGTCTATCGGACCGACATCTTCTCGCGAAGTCAGAGCGGGAGAGGCACGATCAATCCCGTGAAGAGCAGCTGGTCTGGAACGGTTGACACGCTGGACGGAACCGTCAGCTGCAGCGTGGTCATCGATCCCGATGTCGTGCGCCGCGGGTTCGCGTCCACGTCTCCCGGCGCCCCGCTGGATCTGATTTCGGCCGAGGAATTCTGGTCCACGGAGTTCACGTCGGGCCTGCCGGTTCCGACCAACCTCGCCGATCTCGTCATCTACGAGCTGCACGTCGGATCGCTCGGGTTCGGCAAGGCGACGCCCGGCGATCTGAGCGACGCGATCGCTTTCCTCGATCACCTCGTCGATCTCGGCGTCAACGCCGTCGAACTGCTGCCGATGGCGGAGTTCTCCGGCGCCATCAGTTGGGGCTATGGCGACACGCATCACTTCTGCATCGAATCGAGCGCCGGCGGACGCGACAAGTACCGTCATTTCGTGCGCGCATGCCACCAGCGCGGCATCGCCGTCATCCAGGACGTCGTCTACAACCACTACGATTTCGAGGCCGAACGGGCACAGTCCCAGTACGATTCGACGGCGCCCGAGCAGAACATCTATTACTGGTACGAAGGGTCCGCGTCGGACTACTCGTCACCGGACGGCGGCTATCTGGACAATGGCTCGACGGGAAGAACGCCGCGCTTCTGGGAAGAGGTCGTCCGCCAGCAATTCATCAGCAGCGCCGCATTCCTGGTCGAGGAGATGCACGTCGATGGGCTGCGCGTCGACCTGACGCAGGCGATGCATCGCGACAACTGGCTGCATGCGGACGGGCGGTCTGTGGGCAGCGCGAACATCTTCGGCCAGAAACTGCTGCGCGAGTGGAGCCGCACGCTCCACATGATCCGGCCGGACGCCATGCTCATCGCCGAGGACCACACCGGCTGGGACGCGGTCACCCGGCGGCCGGCGCAGGGCGGCCTCGGGTTCGACGCCACATGGGAGGTGGCCTTCTATCACAGCCTGATTGGCGATTCCGACATGGCCGGCGACCGTGCGCGCCTGCTGAAACGAGCCGGATTTGGATGGAACGATCCGCTCGCGATGGACTCGTTTTCAGGCGCCCTCTACGCCAGCCGTTACAACCGTGTCGTATTTCACGAGTCCCACGATGAAGCGGGTAACGCCGGTGGTACGGCGCGGACGATGGTCGTGGCCGTCAACAGTGCGCCGCTCGTCGGCTCCACGCGTACGTGGGCGGAGGCGCGATCGCGCGTGTGCTTCGGCCTGTCGCTGCTCTCGGCAGGAACACCCATGTTCTTCATGGGCGAAGAGGTCGGCGCGCAGAATCGGTACACGTACGACAATTTCCTGACGGCGCGCGAGGACATCGCGGGTCAGCGAGCGGCGAACGGGCAGGCACTCTTCAGGTGTTATCAGGATCTCATCACGCTCGCTCGCCGGCTTCGCTCGATCCGCAGCCAGAATATCGACATCCTCCACCACTCGAACTCCAATCGTGTCGTCGCGTTCAAGCGCTGGATCGCGGACGAAGAGGTCATCGTCGTCGCCAGCCTGAACGACGCCGCCTTTGCGAACGGCTACGTCATCGAAAAGGACCTCGTCGCCATCCCGAATGCCGGCTGGAAGGAGGTCTTCAACAGCGACAGCGCGATTTACGGTGGCCAGAATGTCGGCAACGCTGGCGCCGCCATCGGGTCGGCCGGGGGTCGTCTGAACGTGGTGATTCCGGCCGCCGCCGTGGTGATATTCGTCCGGCAGTGATCACTGCTTCTTGGACCGTTCGGCTCTGTCATTGGCTGACGAGCGCGAGAAGCTGGTTCCGGTCGGGGCCCGGCATCTGCGGGGGCGGCGCGTGCTTCATTTTTTCCCGGGCCGCGAGCACGGCTTCGGCGACCGCCGGCCGCTCGAGAATCCTCTGCACGGGCGTGATCGTACCGATGTACTCGAGCCCGGCTCGAAAGAGGTCGGGATCGGCCCCGATTGACGAGAGAAATGACGTGATGTCCCTCGACAGCTGGTCGACCGGTTGTGGCAGCTCACGTGCCTGCCGCAGGGCCTCCATCTGGGCGAATCGGGCACGATCGACGGCGATTTGCGCGTCGTACCACGGCGTGATGTCCGCTTCAGTCCTCGCATGGAAGGCTTCGACCAGCGCACGCGAATCGGGGCTGGCATCACGGAGCACGTCACGCAGGCGCGCCGCGTGCAGGAATCCGACCGTCAGGCCTCGTCCCGCCGAAGGGTTCGTGCACGCCCACGCGTCTGCCACCGCGACGAAACCCGTCGCCACCGGCGATCCATCCACGACGAAGCGGCGATACCGATCGACGATTCCGCTCATGGCGAGAACCGCGGTGATCGGCCGGCCATCGAGCCAGTGCGCGTGCAGCGGACACGCGCGCATGACGTTCGTCCACTTGTCGTCGAAACGCAGGCTCTTCAGCGGCTGATCGCCAGAGGCCGTGAAGATCGTCACGGACCACGTGTCGTTGTCGCCTGGCAGCGTGAGGAGCGAGATCGATCCGAGAGGCGTCAACGTCGGCGCCATCCGCTCGGGTTGGGTCCCGCTGAAGTAACGCGTGTAGTACACAAAGCCAGAGTCTGACTGGACCTCATACACAGGCTTCGCGCCGAGCGCGGCCAGCCAGTCGCGACTGCGTGATTGGCGGCCGCTTGCATCAATCACCAGATCGGCACGAAGCGTCTCGCCGCGGCCAGTTCGAACACCGGTCACGTGCGGCGTACCTGGAATCGACGACGGACCGGTGAGCAGGTCTGTGACCCGCACGCCGCGTCGGATCGTCACGCGCGGCTCGTGTTGTGCCGAATTGGCGAACACCCACTCGGCGACCGGACGCCGCGCGGTGTATGTCCACAGCTTGTCGTCGATCGGACGCGGTGACCGATCGGCAAAAAATGGCGGCAGCGGGTTCAACAGGTCGTATTTGGCCGCGCCTGCTTGACGGAGTGCGTCCTGGATGTCCGGAAGCTCCGCTTCGAGGAGTAATCGCAGCCCCGGCATGAAGTTATGAGGCTGGCGGAACTGCGCCACTCCCCTGCGAGTCCAACTGTCCCAGGCGTCTTGCGGCGAGTCAGGCGGCGCATCCTCGTCGCGCTCGAGGAGGGTTACCTCATGGCCGTCGCGGGCCAGCAGAAGCGCGGTGCCCAAGCCGCAGATGCCGCCGCCGATGATCACAATCGACACTGGGCGCCCATTATTGCGCTGACGGAAAACGCGTCAAGCTGTACGGGCCGCCTGAGCTATTCGCCCGATTGGTCCAACTCGCCAACGATTAGGTCACAATGAACCACTATCGGACGGTCAACCTGCCGACGTTCGCGCTGCGCGTTCTGCGTCCGGCAAGCCGGAAACGAATCGTGTTCGAGCAAGGCAGGCGAGGAGCCACTCGACGGCACGAGACACCTGGGTCGTCGCCTTTCGGGAAACGAAAGGGCCCACCTTCAGCGCAACGCCGGACGGCAGCTGACATTCCGGCGCACGGGCGTTTTTGGGTCGAGCCGGACACCGGCGTCGTCCTCCGATCGGAGATGATCCTCGGCGGCACCCGGCGCCTGTCCGCCCGTGCGACGATCACCGTGACCTACCGGCTCGAGCCGTCACTCGGCTTCCGGGTACCGATCGAGATGCGGGAACGTTACGACAATCCGCGGCGCAAGCGCGACGATGTCGTCATCGCCCTCGCGACGTATTCAGACTTCCGCCGCTTCGATTGGCGGACGATAATCCTGCCGGGGGCCCCGATGTCCACCAGGCTTCATCATCGCTTTCGCGGAATGCGCGCTGTCTCCGCAGCCTTCTCGGCATTCCACAAATAGACTCTCAGTTCGACCGAACCAATCGTGATCGCATCCCCGTCGGACAGGGCCACCGGCTTGTCAACGGACGCACCTCGAACGAAGGCACCCGTTGGTGCTCCCCAGATCCTCGAGCACGACGCGGCGGGCCGGGCTCTCGATCGTGAGTCGCGCGTGACGGCGCGACACGCTCGGCGAATCGAGCCAGACGGCGCACGCCGGATCCCGGCCGATAATGTTCTCGACCTTCCGCGAGGCGGAACGTCCGCTCGGCACTGATCAGCCAGCAGGGAATCGCACGCGTCGGGCCGGCCGGCTCCTGAGAATTCAGCGCCTCTCCGCAAAACGCGTATCCCACCCCGTGCACGGTCCGGAGGTATCGCGGATGCCGGGCATCGTCTGCCAGCGCGCGGCGGATTTCGCCAATCAATACATTGAGGCTCGCGTCCACCACGAAAGTATCGGGCCAGATTTGCTCGAGCAGCTCGGTTTTTTCGACCACCTTGGGTCTGCGCGCGATCAAACTGCAGAGCAGGTCGAATGCCTTCGGCGACAGGTGGATCTCTGAGCCGTCGCGAAGCAGCTGGCGCGTCTCCGCGTCGACGGTGAATGGGCCGAATCGAACTCTCACGGTCAACCCTACGAATTCCTTGGGGATTCCTTAGGACTCACGGTTCCTGTGTCTGCCATAGTGCCCGCGGCTGACAGCGAAAGAACAACGCAACCTGTCAGGGGGATTTTACGTTGTTACGTATAGGTTGATGTTTCCGCGACCTGCCAGGTGAGCCATGCCTGTGCCCCGAACGGACGCCGTCTTCCGACGGCCCGGCGCCCCGACGGCCGGCCCGCGACATTATCGACGCGGTCATCGAGAACATGCGGAAGAACCTCGAGCCGCTGAAGTACTCGACCCTCGCGCCGAGCCGCTACACCGTCTACCTCCACCCCAACGAGTACGCCCGGCTGGAGGGCATCATCCCCATCCTGAAGGAGCAGACGATGCGGGCGTTGAGCGAGGAGCTTCGATGCGCTGAACCGGCGGTCGTCGCTCCGGCGGACGGTCGATCGCCTTCGCCGCCGTTCCGATCCGGAGATTCGCAATGCGGCGTCCGACTGGCAGGTGGAGTTTCTGGCGGATCCGGACGGCGACATGAACGAGGGCGACCTGCTCATCGACTCCGAGCTCGTGCTGCCGGCAAGCCCCGACCTCGGCGTCGGCGAGCGCACGCGCCGCATCACGACGGTTCACGCTGGCAATCGAACGACGACGCGCGAGCAATCCATGCAGCCGGACCGCCGTCAGCCCGGGCCGGTCCTGGCCCGGATCGTCTACGACGACGACGCCGGGCATCATTCCTACGACATCGTGAAGGACTCCATCACGATCGGCCGCGGCGGGGATCGCCTACCCCGTCGACATGCGCATCACATCGTCGCCCGACGTGTCGCGCGAGCATCTTCGCCTCCGCAGGGATTCGAAGACCGGCCGCTTCTATCTGATCGATCTGAGCTCGCTGGGCACCACCCTGAACGGCCGTCACGTTCCGAAGGGCTATGACGAGGTCGACGGGACGAAGCGCGAGAATGGCGCCGAAACGCATGCTGCCGGATTCCGCACAGATCGGTTTGGCGGACACCGTCTTCCTCGAGTTCGGAGTGGTTCGATGATGACCGCGCTCCTGTGGGCCCGGCTGCTGTTCCTCTCGGCTCTGGCCGCCATCGTCGGTCTCTGTGTGTGGACGGCATACCGCACCGAATGAGGGCCAGGAACGATGAGCGGCCTGATGGAAGCGGTCAGCGCGCTGAGGGCGGCGGGCGACACCAATCCGGGGCTGCAACGCGAGGTGAACGAGGACCGCTTCCACATCGACCTCTCGCGCGGCCTCTTCATGGTGATCGACGGCGTCGGCGGGCAGGCGGCGGGCGGCAAGGCGGCGGACACCGCGGTGAGCATGCTCCGCGCCCGCCTGGAGCGCGAGACGGGACCGATCGCGTCGCGCCTGCGCGAGGCGATCGCCGTCGCGAACAACGAAATCCACCGCCTGGCGTGCCTGCGTCCGGAATGGAAAGGGATGGCCTGCGTCCTGACCGCCGCCGTCGTCTCCGACGGACGCGCGATCGTCGGCCACGTCGGGGACACGCGACTCTACAAGCTCCGCAACGGCCGCATCCAGAAGGTCACCCGCGATCATTCGCCGGTTGGCGAGCGCGAGGACGCGCGCGAGCTGTCAGAGCTCGACGCGATGCAGCACCCGCGGCGCAACGAGGTCTACCGCGATGTCGGCTCCGAGCCGCACGAGCCTGGCGATCCCGATTTCATCGACGTGCACGAGCTGCCGTTCGAGGCCAACGCCGCGCTGCTCCTGTGCAGCGACGGCTTGACGGATCTGGTGCACTCGGCGTCCATCAACGAGATCGTGGCGCGATGGGCAGGACGTCCGCAGCAGGTCGTCAAGGCGCTGATTGACGCGGCCAATGCGGCAGGCGGAAAAGACAACGTGACGGTTGTCTACGTCGAGGGCGAGCAGTTTGCGGCGTCGGTCCGGGAAGAACCGCCGTCGGCGACGGAGATCACGAGAAGGCTCGGGCCTGTCGACCAGGCGCCACCCGACCCGCCGTCGGCCGTCCGCTTCGCCAACATCGCTCTCCTCGCGACCGTGATGGTCCTGGCCTTCGCCAGTTCCGACACCGTCCCGCCGCCCGCCGCGGTACCGGACGGTCGCGCCGCCGGCCGCCGGACACGGCGCGCATCGTCGTGCTCGCGACGCAATCGATCGCGCAGGCGCTGCAGCGCGCGGCGGCGGGCACGACAATCGTGGTCGAACCCGGCGAGTATCGGGAGACGCTGACGCTGAAGAGTTCCGTCCGACTGGTCAGCAGCGTACCTCACGGGGCCGTCATTCGCCTTCCCGGCGCCGCGCCGGCAGAAGCGACCGCCGTGATCGCTCGAGGCGTCAAGGACGCCGCGATTGACGGGTTCCGCATCGTCGGCGACGCCGCGACACCGCTCGGCACGGGGGTGCTCGCCGTGGATTCGGAGCTGACGATCTCGCACGTCGAGATCACCGGCGCTGCAGACGCTGCCATCGATGCCGGCGTGGGCTCGCGAATGCGAGTCGTCGCGGCCGACGTTCGCGACAATCCAGGTGCGGCGGTGGCCGTGCGGTCCGGCGCGACCGCCGCAGTCTCCCACAGCGTGTTCGCGCGGAACGGTACCGCCGGCCGCGGTCAGAGAACGTTGATTCTCGACGACGGGAGCACCGCCCAGTTCAACGCCAACGTCTTCGTGGGCACCGGCGCGAACGTGTATCGCGGGATCGAGTGCGGCGCGCGCCGCGTTTGCGCGAGACAACTGGTTCGTCGATGCACGAACGCCTGGCACTCCCGCCCCCGGCGCAACGGGACCGCTGAATCGTGACGATGACGACCGTCTTTCACCGTGTCGGCAGCTACGAAATCCACGAGGAAATCGGGCGCGGGGGCATGGCGGTCGTGTTCCTCGCGACCGACACGCGGACGAACCGGCAGGTCGCCCTGAAGCTCGTGTCGATCGAGGCCGACCGCGACGGCCAGCAAGTGCTCGAAGCGGAGCGCTGGGGCGCGAAGCTGCAGGAGGAGTTCTGTCGCGAAAGCCAGTACGTGCCGGCCGTCTTCGAACATGGCACGCATGGCCCGTACTTCTTCATCGCGATGGAGCACCTGAGCGGTCGCAATCTCTCCGAGATCATCGGCGAGGGGCCGATGCCGGTTTCACGCGCGGTGCGCGTGGCCACCCAGTTGTGCGAGTTCCTGCAGGCCGCCGACGCGTTCGAGCGAACGCTGGACGGCCGGCAATTCAATCTGCTGCTGCACGGCGACCTCAAACCGAGGAACATCCGTGTTCTCGAGGGTGATGAGATCAAGATCTTCGACTTCGGCATCGCCAAAGCGCTGTCGCTGAGCCGAAAGGTCACGCGGAACGACTTCGGCAGCATCGCCTATCTTTCGCCCGAGCGCCTCGAGTCCGGGGAGATCGACGCACAAGCGGAACTCTGGGCGGTCGGCGTTCTCCTCTACGAGATGATCAGCGGCGTTCAGCCTTTCCGGGCGGCAGACACACGGCGGCTGGAACAGCGGATCCGCGCTCGCCAGGTTCCTGAATCGCTCGACGGCGGATGCCCAGCGGGCCTGCAGGCGATCGTCGCCAAGCTGCTGGCGGCAAACGTCGCCGAGCGCTACACGAACGCTGCCGCGATTCGCGAAGATCTGCAGCGCTTCGAAGCGGGGGAACCAGTGCTGGCGCTGCTCGGAGAGCCGGCCCCCGGAACCGATTGACGAGGCTGCGACCCGTCGTACGCACCGCACTCCAACAGTCGACCTCGATCGGAGGTCACGCGCCGAACGGTTCGCGAACCCAGCACGATTGCCCCTGTCGTATCTGCACCGGATCCGGTGCAGCCAGCGCCTCCCACGCCTGCCGTTCCAGCAAAGCCTCGCGGCCGATTCCGGCATTTCGTTCGCCGTACGCTGACCGTGCTGGCGATCGTGATCGTCCTGAACGAGATCCGGGTCCACCTCATTTCGGGGGCACTTGGCTGCGAAACGTGCCGGCGGAGCTCGAGGGCGTCGTGCAGATGTGGAACCAGTATGGCGACCTGGCCGAGCCGAGTCTGAATATCGGCGTCCGGTCGCTCGAGCGCGCGTTGACGCGGCAGTCGGTGCTCCTCTCGGACCGCACGTTCACGCGCTATCGCACTGCCGGGGCGACGGTGTACGAACGCGAATGGCGGCTGACGCGCGACGCACTCGGCTTTGCTGTTCGCGCCAATCGCTGGAACTCGCAGTCTCGAGGCGGCATTGCGATATTGCGACGGCCAGCTCTCTCGGATTGACGGGGAGGCGCGCGCCAGGCGCAATCAGCCGGCGGAAGCGCAGGACGCGTTGACGGCGGCGGTCACGGCCTTTCGCCAGGCAGCGGAGGCTCGGCAGGACTGGCCGGATCCCTTCCTCGGCCTGATGCGGACGTTCATCGCGATGGACGACATCGAGCAGGGCGCCGACGCGCTGGCACAGGCAGAGCGGTACGGTTACACCGCTGGCAATCGGGATTGGGCACTGCTCGGCGAAGGGTATCTGGCACGAGCCGCAAGGCTCGCCGAGAGCGACGGACCTGGAGCAGTTGAATCGCGCCGCGGACGCTTATACCCAGGCCATCGACTATCTATCGAAAGCGATCGGCTTCGGTAACGTCACGCGAAGGCTGCGCGATGCGCAGCGGGGCCTCAAGGACGTCCAGGAGCGAATCGAGAAGCTGTCGTATCAGGCGACACTGAGATGACGTGCATGAGCGTGACCTACACGACGGCCGCGGAACGCGACGCGTATCGGCAGCAGCCGAGTGGCGCGATACGCGCTGCCCGAGCCGCTGCTGCTGGCGACGTCATGCGTCGCGGTGATGGCCATCGCGCTGGCGTGCATCGGCCGTCTTCGCGCCTTCGACGAAGTGGAGCGCGGCCGCCAGGTCGTCAATCTGAATGCGGTGCGCGATCCGGCTGCGCTCGAGCCCGCGCTGGCGCACCTTCTTCGCGAACGCCCACGATCGCCGCTTCGCGGCCGCCGAGTTGTTCCGGTTCCTCGGAGTCGACCCGGCGAGCGCGGACGCTGCCGAACGTCGGCGCCATTTCTCGCGCGACGGTCAGCACGAAGGCGATCCGTGACGGGAAGAACCTGCAGGCGTTTTGCGAGCGACTGTCGCGCGGCAGAGACAGTCGCGCTGCGGCCGACGAGCAGATCGCGCTGTTCACGGCGTCGGAGATCTCGAAGCTGAAGCCGTCGT
This sequence comes from uncultured Acidobacteriota bacterium, assembly GCA_963710415.1. Taxonomy (GTDB): domain Bacteria; phylum Acidobacteriota; class Vicinamibacteria; order Vicinamibacterales; family 2-12-FULL-66-21; genus CAVQAH01. The sequence goes on from CAVQAH010000014.1 coordinate 38,676, forward strand.
TGAGCGTGCGGACGCGCGACCAGTTCCAGAAGTCTCGTCTGGTTGTTCGGTGCGTTGTACCTGATCGCGTTTCATGCCGTCGCGTTCATCTGGCGTGCGACGCGGCGCCTTCCGGCGATCACTGCTGCTCGTCGACCGCACACCTGCTGACGGCAATCGGTTTCGCCGTGCTCCTGAGCCGGCCGGATCCACTGCGCGACAGCCTGCTGTTCGTGCGCTATGCCGAGACGATCGTGCTCGGCCTGGCGGTGATGACGGCCGTGTCGATGCTCGACGTTGCGGCGCTGGGATTCGTGTCGTTCAGCTACCTGCCGTTGATTGCCGCGCTCTCGCTGTCGGTGCTGCTGATCCTCTTCGGCACCGGACCCGGCAGCAGTTCGGCGAAAGTCAACCTCGGCCCGCTGCAGCCGATCGAGGCCGTCCGCCTGCTCCTGGCACTCTTCCTGGCCGGGTACTTCGGCCGGCGCTGGGAGCTGCTGCGAGAAGTTCGCGGCGAGGCGATTCGCAACGTGCGGCTGCCGCAGTGGCTCAATCTGCCGCGGGGCGAATACGTCCTGCCCGTTCTCGTCGGCGTCGCGGCGGCGCTGGCGTTCTTCTTCTTCCAGAAGGACCTCGGTCCCGCGCTGTTCCTGTGCTGCGTCTTTCTCGCCGTCTATGCGGTCGCGCGCGGCCGCGTCGGCATGGCCGTCGCCGGCCTGGCCCTCCTCGCATCCGGTTTCTACGTCGGCTATCGCCTGAACGTGTCCGCCACGCTGGCCGACCGCGTGCGGATGTGGCAATCGCCCTGGGACAACGCGGTTCCCGGTGGCGACCAGATCACGCACGCGTTGTGGGCGATGGCAACCGGCGGCCTGTTCGGGACCGGGCTTGGCCTCGGTGATTCGCGCTATCTCCCGGCCGGGCACACCGACCTGATCCTGGCGGCAATTGGAGAAGAGCTCGGCGCGGCGGGACTGGTGGCCGTCGCGGTGCTGTTCGCCATCCTGGCCTGGCGCGGCTTCCGCATCGGCCGGCGTGCGGCGAGCGACTACGGATTCTTCCTGGCCACCTCGCTGACGCTCTTTCTGATCCTTCCCGCACTGATCATGGCGGCGGGCGTGCTCGGCGTGACGCCGCTCACGGGCGTCGTGACGCCGTTTCTCAGCTACGGCGGTTCAGCCATGCTCGCGAACTTCGCGGCGCTCGGCCTGCTCGCCGCCATCCACGCCGACCGCCGGCCCGCCAATGATTTCGCGCCGTTCCGCATCCCGATGCGGAATCTCGGCGCCGTGCTCGGCGTGTGCGCGCTCGCGCTGCTCGCCGTCGCCGTGCGCGTGCAGGTGCTGCGCGCCGACGAGCTGGTCGTGAAACCGCATCTCGGCATTCACGCCGACGGCGGCCGCCGCTTCGAATACAACCCGAGGGTCCTCGACATCGTCCGCTCGATCCCTCGAGGAACGATCTATGACCGGCGGGGGCTGCCGCTGGCGAGCGACGACGCCACGAGTGCTTGCCGAAGCGCGCCAGGCCTACGAGCGTCTCGGCATCTCTCTGGCCGGCGTCTGTCCCGATCCCGGCGAACGCTGCTATCCGCTCGGCGGCGAGGCGTTTCACGTCCTTGGCGATGCGCGGACCGTGGCCAACTGGAGCGCCGCGAACACCTCTTACGTCGAGCGCGATTCCGACGCGCGGCTGCGCGGCTTCGACGATCACGCGTCCAACGTGAAGACATTCGACCGCGCGGGCCGGCCGATGTACACGATCCACCGCGACTATCGCGAGCTCATACCGCTGCTGCGTCATCGGTACCAGCCGGGCCACCCGGCCGTCGTCGCGTTCACGGGATCGTCCGCGCGACGTCCGCCTGACGCTCGACGCCGGCCTCCAGCGCCGCGTCGCCGCGATCGTCGCCGCCCAGGCGCGCAAGGCGAAGGGCAAAGCGGCGGCGGTGGTCCTCGATCCCGATACGGGCGCGATGCTCGCGAGCGTCAGCTACCCATGGCCGGTTTCCTCGCGTGAGGCGGCAGTCTCCGTTGAAGGCGACGGCGACGACGCGCGAGGTCTGGATGGATCGCGCGCGCTACGGCGCGTATCCTCCCGGATCGACATTCAAGCTGCTGGTCGCGCTGGCTGCCCTGCGGGATGGTCGCGACGGCAACAGGTTCACTTGCGCACGCCTGCCCGACGGCCGCATCGGAACCCGCATCAGCGGCTGGACCCGGCCGGTCAGGGACGATGTGCTGGATACGCATCCGCATGGAACGATCGGCATGCACGATGGTCTGGTCCACTCCTGCAACGCGTATTTCGCACAGCTCGCGGTCAAGTGTCGGGCCGGGTCCGCTCGCCTCACTGGCGGGCCGGTTGAAGATCCCGCTGACGCCGACCGGCGCTTCCCTCGAGCGCGTCCGCGATGCGCTGCCGCAGATCGGCTACGGGCAGGGACCAGGTCGTCGCGTCTCCGTTGCGGATGGCGGCGCTTGCAGGCGCGGTGGCCGCCGACGGCATGCTTCGAGCGCCATACGTCGAGGAGCAGGCGGGAAAGAGCTCGAAGGTCGACGTCGATCGTGGATCCCGCCGCCGCGCGGCGGCTGGCGAGCTACATGCGCGATGTCGTCGTCGATGGCACCGCGCGGAGCCTGAACAGCCATCCGGTGCCGATCGCGGGCAAGACCGGGACGGCTGAAGTCTCAGGCCGGGATTCGCATGGCTGGTTCGTCGGGTTTGCCCCGTATGGCCAGGCGCCGGCCGGCGCAAGAGAAGCGGATCGCATTCGCAATCGTGATCGAGCATGCGGGCTACGGGGGGATCACGGCGGCGCCGGCGGCTGGGGAAATCGTCAACGCCGCAGTCTCCGCGGGCCTGATCGGGAAGTGAGCGACATGGATTTTCTGCGAAAGGCCAAGGACATCGAGGCGAAGCTCGCCGGCACACTCGATCGCACCGATCGGCGAACTGGTCGGATTCCGGGCGCGCCAGCCACTCGAGATCGTTCACGCGATCGTTGAAGCGGCCGAGCAGGAGAGTCCAATCGAGCGGCCGCGGCCGGCGCGTCTTTCCGTTCAACTCAGTGACGGTGACGATCCTCGCGCCGTCGCGCGACAGTCCGCGCACGTTTCGAGGCGTTATTCGCCGACGGTCCGCTGCTCCGCGACCGCATCGTCGCGCATCTCGGGTCGTCGGGCTGTTCGATTGACGAGGGACGATCTCGAGGTCGACGGTCAACTATGAAATCCGCCCACGGAAAGGGCTGGCGCAACCCGGAGTTCGACATCGAGTTCGCTCGAGTGGCGAAGCGGAGCTGCCAGGTCCGGCGGCGGATCCGACGGCGCCGCGTCGTCGACGTGACGGTGCTCAACGGGACCGCGGAGCGTCGCACGTAAGCACTGAAGCGTCGATGCGCATCGACATCGGCAGATGCGCGGAGGTGCGCGACAGCCACCACCGGCTCATTCGAACCAACCACGTCGCATTCCTGGAGCGATCCGGCGACGTCAATCAGAGCGTGTCGCGCCGCCATGCACACATTTCGTACGAGCCGCTCTCCGAGATCCTATCGGCTGCACGATGACGGCAGCGAACATGGGACAGGCATCGTCCGGCAGGGACGGAGCCTATCCGGTTCCGCGGGGCGCGCGCGGCGTCCGCCTCGAGTCGGCCGACGAGATCGTGCTGGGGGACGCCCGGGTGCGGGTGAGGTTCGGGTGAGAATTGGAGATCGGAAATCGGAGATCGGAAATCGGAAATCGGAAATTGGAAATCGGAAATTGGAAATCGGAGACAACCGTTGCTGAGCCTGCTGCTCGCGTTCATCTTCACCGGACAGGGTATCGCGCCGGAACACGTCTCGTTTCCGACCGAGGATTCGGGGCTCGTCCATGCCGATGTCTATGGCAGTGGCAATCGCGGCGTGGTGCTCGTGCACGGTGGCCGCTTTACCAAAGACAGCTGGGCGAAGCAGGCACGTGTACTCGCGGACGCCGGGTACAAAGTCGTGGCAATCGACCTACGGGGATTCGGCGAATCGCGTGGACCAGGCCACGAGGATATCTACACAGCACCCCATCACGTCGACGTCCTCGCGGCGGTCCGCTACCTCCGGCTATCGGGTGCGACGAGCGTGGCGGTTGTCGGTGGCAGCCTGGGCGGCGGCGCCGCCAGCAATGCCGCGATCCAGAGACCGGCGGACATCGATCGCGTGGTGCTGCTGGCCGCAGAAATCGAGAAGCCGGAACAGTTGCGCACACCGGCGCTATTCATCGTTGCGCGCGACGATACGTCAGGCGACGGACCGAGATTGCCGAGAATTCGCGCGGCGTACGAGAAGGTCCCCGCCCCCAAGGAACTCATCATCGTCGATGGTAACGCGCACGCGCAGTTCCTGTTCGAGTCGGATCAGGCCGAGCGGGTGATGCGCGAGATCCTGCGTTTCCTGTCGGCGCGGTAGCGATCCCGCTCGCACGTCGCACGTCGCACGTGGCACACCGCACGTGGCACGTCGCACGTGAAATCACCGACCGTTGTTGACGTGTTTCCAGCCGTCGATGTAATCACGAACCCGCGCCCACGTGGCCTGGTAGTGTTCGGATTGCTTGAACCCTGGCAAGCCAACCTGCTCGGCTTCCTCGTCGCACGCGAAGGCCTGATCGTTACGCAACCCGAGCAGAGCCACTACAAAGACCACAACACCCGCTACGACGACCCACAGGAGCTGAGCGGCATCTGTCATCGGCTTCACTTGCTATAACGACCGCCACCGGCGAACCGAACAGCGCTTCCAGAAGTTATCGCTGAGTCAGGCGCTTTTCATACCTCCACGTTTCCAACGGAAACGGACCGTTCGGCGTTTCCGCAAGATTGACCATGACCCCCGTCCGGCGCCATCCACGTTTTTCGTAAAACCTCGCCGCTCTGTCGTTTCCAATCGCGCACGCGAGCCAGGCGGTCTGGACGCCTTGGGCTGAAAGCCGCGTCTCGGCATCCTCAATGAGCGCGGCGGCTACACCCGAACCGCGTGACTCCGCCGCGACGAACAGTTGATAGAGCTCGTCGTCTCTGACAATGCAGAATCCAGCGGGAGCGCCCAGCGCGCCGACGACGCGGACATTCGGTAGCGCGGCGCGAAGCCGGTCTCGAAAACTGTCCATCGTCCGAAGCCGGGTCAGCTCCGGCGGCACAATCTGCGCGTGAGCGTCACGCCAGCCATCGTGCCAAACGATTGTCAGGTGTTCGAGATCGACTTCTTCTGCAGCTCTCACCTTCATGGACTCACGCTACCTGGCCTGAAGGGCGTCAATCAACCTGAACCGCGGCTGAGAACCGGCGGGCTATACTGCCCGACCACGGGAGGTCAGCATGGGTCGCCTTCGCGCCTTTCTCGTTTGCACGCTCCTGATGATGTTTGCCGCTCCATCGGGAGTACGCGTGAATTCCTCCCGCACAGGCCGCCGGGGTCGTCGTCATTCGACTGAGTCCGAGCGTCGCTCAGGGGTCACTCGATGGTCGGCTCCTGTTGCTGATCGCGAAGGATGGCACGCGAGAACCGCGCTTCCAGGTGAGTGCGACGAGCCTGTCGTCCGGGCAGGTCTTCGGCATCGACGTCGACGGCCTGAAGGCGGGCGACGAACGGACCTTCGATGCCGGCGTGCTCGGCTATCCGCTCGAATCTCTTTCCGAACTGGCGCCGGGCGAGTACACCGTTCAAGCGTTACTGCACAAGTACGAGACGTTCCGTCTGGCCACCGGCCATACCGTCAAGCTGCCGATGGATCGTGGCGAAGGCCAGCAATGGAACAGCGCGCCTGGCAACCTCTATAGTGCGCCGCAGAAGGTGCGATGGGAAGGCGGACGGGGTGCAGCGATCCGCCTCGATCTCGATCGCGTCATCCCGCCCCTGAAAGAGCCGGCAGACACGAAGTACGTCAAGCACCTTCGCATCCGCAGCGAGCTGCTGTCAAAGTTCTGGGGCCGCGACATGTTTCTGGGCGCGCACGTCCTTCTGCCAGAGGGATTCGACGCGCACCCGGACGCGCGCTACCCGCTCATCATCAACCACGGGCACTTCCCCAGCGATCTCGGAAATTGGCGGGAGACGCCGCCGGATCCGAATTTGAAGTGTGAGTACAGCGAGCGCTTCAATCTCGACTGCTACAACCGCATCCAGCAGCAGGCGGCCTATGACTTCTACAAGGAATGGACCGGCCCGACCTTTCCGCGCGTTCTGGTCATCGAGATTCAGCACGCCAATCCCTACTACGACGACTCGTACGCCGTGAACTCGGCGAACCTCGGACCGTACGGCGACGCGATCATGAAGGAGCTCGTGCCGCACATCGAGTCTCGCTTCCGTGGAATCGGCGCAGGCTGGGCGCGCGCGACGTATGGCGGATCGACGGGCGGCTGGGAAGCGCTGGCCGTGCAGATGTTCTATCCCGACGACTTCAACGCCGCATACGCGGCGTGTCCGGATCCGATCGACTTCCGCGCCTTCACCGTGGTCGACATCTACAAGGATGCCAATGCGTACTGGGCCGATGGTCCGTTCATGAAAGTGCCGCGCCCGGGCCACCGCAACTACCTCGGCCACCTTCAGGCGACGCTCGAACAGATGAACCGGATGGAACTGGTGCTCGGAACGAAGACGCGCAGCGGCCAACAGTGGGACATCTGGGAAGCGGTCTACTCGCCGCAAGGCCAGGACGGCTACCCCGCTCGTATCTGGGACAGACGGACGGGCGCGATCGACAAGAAGGTCGCGGAGTACTGGAAGGAACACTACGACCTGTCCTGGATCCTGCGCCGAGACTGGAACCGCGGCCTCGGCAAGAAGCTCGAGGGCAAGATCCACCTCTATGTCGGCGACATGGACAACTACTACCTGAACAACGCCGTCTACCTGGTGGAGGATTTCCTCAAGACCACCAAGGATCCTGCGTACGGCGGTGAAGTGACGTATGGCGATCGCGCCGAACACTGCTGGAACGGCGATCCGACGCGCGCCAACGCATACTCGCGGTTGCGATACCACCAGATGTTCATCCCGCGGTTCGTCGAGCGAGCCCGGAAGACGGCGCCTGCCGGCGCTGACGTCAAATCGTGGCGCTATTGAACGGCCAAAGATATGAGAGCACTTCCGCGCCACGCGTTGCTCCTCGCGCTGCTCGTTCCGTCGATCGGCGTGATGCAGGGGACGGAAAAAGCCAGGTATCAGGCTCCAGCCGCACTCAACGACGGCTGGAAGACGGCGACCGCAGAGTCGCTCGGCGTCGACGCGACGCGCCTGGCAGCGCTCACCGATTCGGTTCGTTCGTGGCCCGAGTTGGGTGTGCACGCGATCCTCATCGAACGCTCCGGCCGGCTCATCTACGAGGAGTACTTCGAAGGCTTCGACGACCGCTGGGGAGAACCGCTCGGACGAGTGTCGATGACCAGGGAGTCCAAGCACGACGTTCGCTCGGTGACGAAGAGCGTCGTGAGTGCACTGGCGGGCATCGCGGTTGACACGGGTGCCATCCAGTCTCTCGACCAGCCAGTAATCCATTGGTTTCCGGAATACCCGGACCTCGACACCGTCGAACGCAAGCGCGTGACGCTCGTTCACGTGCTGGGAATGACATCCGGGCTGCAATGGAACGAGGACGTCCCGTACACCGACCCGCGCAACGATGAGATCCGGATGAATCGCGATGCGCAGCCTCTACGATATGCGCTCTCGCAGCCTTTCGCGCACGACCCGGGAGCGGAGTTCAACTACAACGGCGGCCTGACGCAGGTGATGGCCGCGGTGATCGAGCGCGCCACAAAGACACCGCTCAAGGAATACGCGAGAACGAAGCTCTTCGAGCCGCTTGGTATCAGCGATTATGAGTGGCTGGGCAATCTGGCCGGGATGCCGTCCGCTGCGTCCGGCCTGCGGCTGCGCGCGCGGGACGCGGCCAAATTCGGGTCGCTGTACTTGCATGGCGGTCAGTGGAACGGCAAGCAGGTCATACCGGCTGAATGGGTTCAGCGTTCCACCCGCCGTCAGTTCCGCTTCCGGCCACGCGGCGGCGCTGACGCGGGCGGCGAATTCGGATATGGGTACTTCTGGTGGTATTCCTGTTATCCGACGGCTGGGGGATTGATTGAGGCTCCTGCGGCCGTCGGCAATGGGCAACAGCGAATATACGTGTTACCCGGGCTCGATATGGTCGTCACGATTTTCGCGGGCCGGTACAACGACTTCACGATTGGCGCCACGCTCGGCTCGAGAATCCTGCGGCAACATGTGATTCCCGCCGTGAAAACCGGAATTCGACCGGGTGCCCAGGTACATGATGCGAGTCCCGAGTCCCGAGCACCGAGCCCCGAGGGCTACCGAAAGTCCTGGACGACGGTGATCTCGGTTCCGTTCACGAACACGCCACACCCCAGTTGCGAGTACGGACCGCGAATGTTCTCGTAGTGTCCGCCCCCCGGCCCCTCCGCCCACATCGTCGCGATGCCTTTCTCGATCACCGAACGGACCGACGGGCCCGGCCACCACGGGAGCTCGTTCTCCGCAATGCCCTTGGCGGCGAGGTTGGCAGACTTGTAGTGCAGGTGCGCCTGGTGTGCCAGACCATCCTGCCGAGCCCCAGCCGCCGCATATGCTTCGAGCGCGCTCGACCGAGTGAGCGGGGACAAGCCCGATCATCGCACGATAGCGGTTGGTTTCGGTCACGCAAAACTCTAGTTCGTCTTCGAGAGTCGAGGCGGGTGGAGCGCAGGCGTTCGGAACGACGGACTCTCTCGCGACGGCTGGGTTCGGCGAATTCCGTTCGGAAGAACTGCACGAGATGCCAGCTGAGCCTCTAGAGATCAGGCGCCGTCCTGATCAGTAGCATACCCAGCACGCGGAGACTCACTGCGACGGTGCTGACGAACGTGCAACGCTCACGACGGCCGCGACGTTCGCGACATGACTATTGTGGCGTCGTGATCGTCGAGGTCGTCGCGATCGTTCAGGACTCGTCAGCCGTCCGTCCAAGTGGTTCAGCTACGTCCAGAGCTGGCACGCTCGATCAACTCGCATCAGGCCCCAACGTCAGTGCTGGCCGCGAAGCTCGTGTGCCGCGTTCACCATCGCTTGCAGCTTGGCCACCGCGACCTCGGTTGTGTTCATCGGCCGGCTCGAAAACGTGCCAAACCCACAATCCGGGTTCAGGAAGATCTGCTCGGGCGCGTACAGCCGCAGCGCCCGTTCGATGGCCCGCCGGATCTCAGCGCTCGACTCCACCGTGTCCGTCCGCGGGTTCACCACGCCGAGACCCAGCTCCTTGTTCTCAAACTTCAGGAGATCACCGGCACGCTCCGTCGCGTACTCGAGTACCAGCTGCGCGGCGTGCAAGCGCTCGAGATACGGCGCCAGCGGCTGGTAGTTGCCGCGAAGGAGCGTCGTTTCGTCACGGCTCCAGTTACCGCGACACACGTGGACCCCGAGGCGCACGCCGGTGACCCCGCTGACGACCCGATTGATCAGCGTGACCGCGAACTCGAGCTCCTCGGCCGGATCCTTGCGTGCCGCCAGCGCGGCGCACATGAACGTGCGTGTGCGCCCCGGTGCAAACGCCAGCTCGCTCAGCACCGGCTCATCGAGCTGGACGAAATCCGCACCTTCCGCCGCCAGCGCAACGACCTCCTCGCGCAGCATCGAGACCACGTCTTCGGCCAGATCTTCCTTCGTCGGATAGACCGCCCGCGTGACCTCCGCGACGAACATCGCACGCGTCAGCAGATACGGGCCGGGAAGCGTGACCTTCACGGCCCGCTGCGTGTGGCGCCGCATGAACCGCAGATCGTCAGCGCCAGCGGCTCACGCCGCGCGATTCGGCCGACACAGGTAGGGTTGCTGATCGAGTAGGCTGGCACGTCCAGCGTCTGCAGCAGCCGCTCGAAGCCGACTTTGTCCTCGACGACGTCGAGCATCTCTGCCAGGGTCATCAGGCGAACGCCGTCGAGCTTCTGGGCGACGAACGAATAGAAGTTGTCGCGACGCAACTCCCCGTCGGTGATCAGGTCGCAGCCGACCTGCTCCTGCAGCCGAATCAGGTCACGTCACGGCTTCGTCCGCGACGTCATCGAACTGCGCGCGGTCGATACGCCCGCGCCTGAACTGGCGCTGCGCGTCGAGAAGGGCGGGCGGTCTGGGCCAGCTGCCGACGGTGGTTACCGGGAATAGCGGTAGCGTCTTCACGGGTTCGGCTGACGTTGGTCGAAAAAGCGTTCTGCCGCCACCGAATCCAACAGCGCCTGGAACCCGATCGTTCGGCCGGGCAACCAGGCTTTCAATCCCTCGAGGTCCATCATCTCGCGGTGCTCCGGCACGTCGTAGCGCATCGAAAACAACGCCTCGAGCCACTGGCGCTCCGCCTGGGCGTCGAGGTCGTTGCGAACGGTGAACACACAGTGATCGAACCGGTTCGTCGGCGCGAGCACAACGAACTCGTTCGCATCGACCGTCCCGTCACGGGTCCAGCCCTCCCAGTTCAGATCGAGCATGGCACAGGCGGCCGCCTCGCCGGACTGCAGGCACCGGAACGCGTCGAGCTCGCCTCCCGTGTGATCGCCGTGTTTGCCGACCAGCACATCGAACCGTCTGATCGCCACGTCGCGTCGAGGCTCGAGCCCTTCCTGCCGGAGGCGCCCGAGCGGAATCAGCGTCGCCTGGGGCGAGTCGCTCGCGCCGACCGCCACGGTGCCGCCGCGCAGGTCGGCCAGCGTGCGAACCGGGCCGGCCTTCCGCGTCACGAAATACGAGACGCGGTCGCGGTCCGTGTCGCGCATGGCAATGGCGCGACATGTCCCGCCGGATCGTCGCTGGGCGTCCAGCCACGCGAGCGGCGAGTTCCAGGCGATCTGGATCGCGTCGTCGACGAGCGCGGATACCTGCAGTTCGTACGTGCTATAGAACGACACGTCAATCGGAACACCCTGCGACTCGAAAAAGTCGCGGATGATCTCCCAGATGACTGACACCTTCGGGTCGTAAAGGACGGCGCCGACTCTGAGTGGGCGCGACATCACATCAACTCCAGGCCGCAGAGCGCCCGGCCGATGAAGTCGTAGGCCTGATCGGTCGTCGGTGCCATGACAATCGGCGCACGCGCGTCGCGATACAGGCGCTCGAGACCATGGGCGCCGGCAAACGCGGCGCCGCCGCACGTCCGCATCGCGAGATCGGTCACTTCGACGGCCGCTTCAGTCGCCGAGGCCTTCACCTCGAGCACGAGGAGCTGCGTGGACGGACCTGGCGCCGCGAGCGAGTCGAGTACGGCAACGAGGTGGGCCCGCGCACGGTCTGTCTCGATGCGCATTTGCGCCAGGCGCGCCCGCAGGGTTGGCAGCTCGGCGAGCGAGCTGTTCAGGTGATCGAATCGCGTCCGAGTCAAATGCTGCGTCGTCGCCCGCACGGCCGCCTCGGCAATGCCCAGAGCCACCGCAGCCGAACCAACCTGGAACACAGGGAGGACGACGCCGAGCATCAGGTCGAGACCTTTGCCCTGGGCGGTCAGCGCGCGATCGTCGCCAACGGTCACGTTCTCGAGGGTCATCGGCGCGCTGGCATTTCCGCGCATGCCGAGGCCTTCCCACGCGCCGGAGACGCTGACGCCGGAATCGTTGGCGAGCACAAGGTAGATCGTGCTCTCGACCGGCTGCGTCGCATTCGCGGCGAGCGTCGAGACCACATAGCTGTTCGCATGACCGGCCGACGTCACAAACGACTTGAGTGCATTGAGGCTCATGCTGCCGTTCGCTGCGGCTGCCCGACTCACCGGCGCCCAGAAATGGCTGCGCGACCCCCGCTCGCTGAAGGCCAACGTGGTGAGATGCTCGCCGCGGGCCGCCGCCTGCAGATATGACGCGGTCTTCTCCGACGCCGCCACGCAAGAGGCGACGCCGCACAGGTGCATCAGATACACCATCGCCGTCGACGAGCACCGTTGTGCAACTTCGTCCAGGGCTGCGGCCATCGTTCGAAGGTCCTGCCCCAGTCCGCCGAGCGACGACGGCACCGTCAGGCCCAGCAATCCCGCTTGCCCCAGGGCGGCAATCGATTCCTTCGGGAAGGCCCTATCCTTATCGACGCGCTATGCGTGCGGAGCGATCGACTGATCGGCGACGGCCGCCACCAGCGCGACAATCGGTGTCTGTTCATCATTCAATCGGTACATGAGCGGCTCCATTTATGGGATCGTCATTCATGGGGTCATCATCAATTCAAGATCGATTGGAAAGGCCGAGCGCATCGTGCAGAAGAGCGGAAGCCTGTCCAGCAGCTCTGTCCAGAGGCGCCGCACGCCTGTTTCGTCCGGCGTCGCCACGAACACCTTGAGGCGGATGCGCGCGATCCTCGGCTGCCCAGCTTCACCAACCACCTCCAGATACGTCAGGCCATGTTGCAACTCGCCTGTGGCCACGGCTTCGACGCGATCGAGTGTCGATGCGGTGCCGCGAGGCAAACACCCTCAGGCCATTGACCACTTCCCCGGCGATCGCGCCGACCGCATATTCCATCGCGGAGATCCGGGGCGACGCCTCATCCAACTCGATCGGCCGGCCAATGACGAACTGGTGCCGACGAATCGAGATGCGTGCCACGTCGGGATCTGCCGTGGTCACACGCAGAGTGCAGTTCATGCCATCCATCCTGGGACTTGCGGAGTTCGATGTCCGAAGCGGCCATGGGCTCCGGGACAGTTCGTCAGTGCGGGTCTAGCGCCACGCGCCAGTGAAGGTCGTGGTCTGTCAGGTGAAGCCGCGGCCGAAGTGGCTGGTCAGGCGGGTCATTGCGAGAGGCTTATCGTAGCATGCGTGAATCAAAGAAACCGGCCTCCGGCCACGGCAGGCATCCCGACGTCAAAGGAACATGAAAAAAGTCGCGATCATCGCACTTGTCCTGAGCTTCTACACCCCGGTCCTTGCGCAGCTCTCCAAGGACGCCGCAATCGCGAAGGCCGAGGCCATCCTGAAGAACCTCCAGGATGGGAAAGGCTGCGGACATCGTGAAGGAGTTCGACGCCAGAATGGCGCAGGAAGTCCCCGAAGCAAAGCTGCAGCCGGCGTGGGCCGGAATGGTCGCCAAGTTTGGCGCTTTCAAAGGTATCAGCCGAACGCCGTGAGGGACTGATGGAGGGCAGGCAGGCGGTCGAGCTCATCCTCGCCTTCGAAAAGGAAACCATCGTCCAACGCTGCGGTCTTCGACAAGGACGGAAAAGTGGCTGGCCTCGTGTTTCGGCCACTGAACCTGGCCGTTCTCCCTCCGAACAAGTAGAGCTCTCAGCGATCGATCCCGCGCAACGCCGCTTGAGGATTCAGCCGACGGAAGCGCTCAGGGAAGCGTGACTCCGCTATAATTCCGCCACTCCTCTGATGCCTGTCGCGCCGGGAACCCGGGTTGGCGCATACGAAGTCGTTTCTCTGCTCGGCGCGGGCGGCATGGGCGAGGTCTACCGCGCCCGCGACGCGAAACTCGGACGCGACGTCGCCCTCAAAATTCTGCCGGATTCGCTGGCCGCGGACAGAGACCGCCTGATGCGCTTCGAGCGTGAAGCCAGGACGCTGGGATCGCTCAATCACCCCAACATTGCACAAGTCTTCGGCCTCGAAGACACCAGCGGCACGCGCGCGATCGTCATGGAGTTGATCGAGGGAGAGGATCTCGCGGCGCATATCGAACGGGGCCCACTCTCCGTGGACGAGGCGCTGATCATCGCGCGTCAGATCGCCGCGGCGCTCGAAGCGGCGCACGACGCCGGCGTCGTCCATCGGGATCTCAAACCTGCCAACATCAAACTGCGCCCCGACGGGACGGTGAAGGTGCTGGACTTCGGTCTGGCTAAGGCGCTCGATCCAGCTGCCGCACAGAGCGGGGTGTTCCAGACTGTCACGTCTCCCGCGCTGACGATGGGTGGCGTGATTCTGGGGACTGCCACCTACATGAGCCCCGAGCAGGCCCGCGGGAGGCCGGTGGACCGCCGCGCCGACGTCTGGGCGTTCGGGTGCGTCCTCTTCGAAATGCTGACCGGGACGCGGGCGTTCGGAGGAAGTGACACATCGGAGGTCATCGCGCGCATCATTCAGAGCGAGCCGGATTGGGCCGCGCTGCCACCGACGACGCCGACATCGGTGCGCGGCGTGCTGCACCGTTGCCTCCAGAAGGACCCGTCGCGCCGCTTTCATCACGTCGCCGATGCGCGTCTGGAACTGGAAGTCGCCTCCGATCGATCAGACGCGATGGCGCCAGCGACGGCTGGATCGCCGGCCGAGTGCCCGCCGATGGCTGCTCTGGATCGCTGGCGCACTGGCTCTCGCCAGTGTTGCGGCGCTGGCTGGTTGGGCACTCAAGGCCGCGCCCCACGTGGCGCAGCCGATCGGTCGCTTCACGCTGACGCTGTCGGGAGTCGCGCTATCGAACTTGACACGGCCAGCCATCGCGGTGGCGCCAGATGGCAGCCGGATCGCGTACGTCGCCGACAACGCTCTTTTCGTCCGCGATCTCGATCGACTGGAGGCAAAGCGGATCTCGCAGGGCGCAAGCGCGATTTTCTTCTCGGCTGACTCCCAGTGGCTGGGCTTTTGGGGCCCGGGACAGCTGATGAAGATCCCGGTTTCGGGGGCCGGCGCACAGGCGATCACCGCCGACGAGCCTTTCGGCGTCGATTGGGCTAGCAACGCACTGGTGTTCGCGAACGAGAAGGGCATCGCGCGCCTGTCGCCCACCGGCGCGATCGAGCAACTGTTTACGGCGACACCGCCCGTGGTCTACGCGTGGCCTCAACTGCTGCCCGACGGAAAGACGGTTCTCTACTCCGACGGCCAGGGCCGGTTGTGGGAGCAGGCCGACATCGTCGCGCAATCGATCGACGGACGCGATCGCCGGGTCGTACTGAAGAACGCCTCTGGCGCCCGCTACGTGACGACTGGCCACCTCGTGTACGGCAATAGAGAGCAGGTCATGGCCGTGCCTTTCGACCTGGCCAGCCTGCGTGTCACCGGCGAGCCGGTGGCACTGCCGCAGCGCGCGCACTGGTCGAACAACGGCGGCTGGTCGCAGATGGCGTGGTCGGCGACAGGAACGCTCGCATACCTGGAGCCCCAGAATCTGGATCTTTCACGATTGGTGTGGGTCGATCGTCAGGGTCGGCAAACCGCAATCGCCGGACCCTCGCGGCATACTCGGATCCCCGCCTGTCGCCCGACGGGCGCTCGGTGGCCGCGCATCTCCAGGACGAACAGAACGACGTCTGGGTGAGCGATCTCGGGCGAGGGACGTTGACCCGCCTCACCTTCGAGGGTAGCGAGGACGAAACGCCTGTCTGGTCTCACGACAGCCGATACGTCGCTTACGCTGCAAACCGGAAGGAATCGATACGGGGAGTGTACCGGCGACTCGCCGACGGGAGCGGTCCCGAAGAACTGATGTGGTCCAGTCCGCTGCACGTGCACGTGATGGAATGGTCTCGAGACGGCCGCTCACTGGTGCTGAGCGTTCAGAGTCCGAAGACCAAGACAGATATCTTGCTGCTCGATCTCCAGTCGGGACAGACCCATCCGGTGATCCAGACAGCCGCCAACGAGCGTTTCGGCCGCTTGTCCCCAGACGGCCGCTGGATCGCCTACAGCAGCGACGAGTCCGGCCGGGAGGAAATCTTCGTGCAACCGTTCCCGTCGCTCGAAGCGCGCGTGCAGGCGTCGAACGGCGGCGGCACGCAGCCGATCTGGTCGCGAGACGGACGCGAGCTGTTCTATCGCGACGCGCGGAATGTCATGAGCGTTGGCGTGACGCCGGGCAGCCCGATCGCCTTGAGCGGCCCGGTCCCACTATTTGCCGATCGGTTCGCGCGGCCGCAAGCCGGCGATCACTTGACCTTCGATGTCGCGCCGGACGGACGATTCCTGATGATCGCCGTGCCGGAATCCCAGGAAGGCGTCAGCAGGGGACATGAAATCCAGGTCGTTCTGAACTGGTTCGAAGAGCTCCGGCGCCTGGTGCCGCGTTAGTGTCCCGTCGCATCCCGCGCTTCAGACCCTCGCACCCGTTCGGGTTAGAATCCATCACCCATTTGCCCATGCCCGATCCCGCTTCCGGGCGGCGATCCTCTCGTGACGTCGACGGCCGATCTTGAATCGACCTTCCGCCTGATTGAGCGCGCTCGGGCGGGGGATCAGGAGGCGCTCGACCGTCTCGTCGCCCGCCACCTGACGCCCCTTCGACGCTGGGCCACCGGCCGACTGCCCAGGTGGGCGCGTGATGCGGCTGATACCGAAGACCTGGTCCAGGACACCCTGCTTCAGACCTTCAAGAGGATTGGAGACTTCGAGATTCGTGGCCCCGGCGCGCTGCAGGCCTACCTCCGTCAGGCAATCCGCAATCGCGTCCGCGACGAGTTGCGCAAGAAGGGCCGGCGGCCGGAGGCCACCGGCCTCGATGGTCTGGAGGTTGACGGCGGGGTGTCGCCGCTCGAAGCCGCGATCGGTCGTGAGGCCGTCGAGCGCTACGAGCACGCACTGGCGACACTGACGCCGGACGAGCGGGAAGTGATTATCGGCCGCGTAGAGATGGGGTACTCGTTCGAGGAACTCGCCGAGGCGCTCGAAAAACCCACCGCGGATGCCGCACGCAAAGCCGCGCGCCGGGCGCTCCTTCGCCTGGCCCGGCAGATGGAGTCTCCCGAGCACGTAGTCACCCCCGCCCGCGACGGGTACGGCGAGTCCGGTTTTCTCTCCGGGAACGTTTCATCGGAAGGGCGAACCACGAGCGAGAATTGGAACATGCCGGCCAGCGAAAACCTGCTCGACGACCTTGCTGACGCCGTGCTCGACGGTGGGGTGGTCGATTGGGCTGCGGCCGAATCGAGCGCCGGGACCGACACGCAATCGGTCGTGAGCCAGCTGCGGCTCCTGGCGTCGATTGCCCGACTGCACCGCGACGTTTCGCTGGCTGACCCCCTCTCGGAGTCTCCCGCTTCACAAGCGGAAACACCGATTCCCGATCGCTGGGGTCACCTCCGCCTGCTCGAGCGCGTGGGGCGAGGCGCGTTCGGCGAGGTGTACCGCGCCTGGGACACCCCACTCGACCGCGAAGTCGCGCTGAAGCTTCTGCCCGCCGACCCGTCTTCGGATCCGCATGCGAGCACGATCATTCGGGAGGGCCGGCTCCTCGCCAAGGTCCGGCACCCGAACGTGGTCACCATCCACGGCGCCGAACAGATCGGCAATCAGATCGGCCTGTCGATGGAGTTCGTCCGCGGCCAGACACTCGAGCAACTCCTCCGCCAGGGCACCGTTTTCAGCGGAACCGATGTCATCCACATCGGCCTCGAACTCGCGCGCGCCGTCTCCGCCGTCCACGCGGCCGGCCTGCTCCATCGCGACATCAAGGCGCAGAACGTGACGCGCGCCGAGGACGGTCGCATCGTGCTCATGGACTTCGGCACCGGCAGGGAGGTCGACGACGACTCCTCGCCCGATCTGGCAGGCACGCCGCTGTACCTCGCGCCGGAAGTTCTCGCCGGCGGACCGGCGACCGTGCAAAGCGATATCTACAGCCTGGGTGTGCTGCTCTATTACCTCGTCACCGGTTCCTATCCCATTCAGTGCCGAACGATCCGGGAGATGCGGTATGCGCACGAGCGGAACGAACGTGTCGCACTCCGCACGTCACGACCCGATGTCCGTCCCGCCCTCGCACGCGTGATCGAGCGCGCCAGCGATCCTCTACCGGGACGCCGCTACGAGAATGTCGATGCGCTCGCTCGAGACCTCGCCGCCCTTCAGCGCCGTCCAGGCCACGTACGTTTGCGCTACACATTGGCCGGCATTGCCGCCCTCCTCGTCATTGCGCTGGTGGCCTCCGAAGTCCGTGCCCGCCTGACCGGGGACGATCGAAGCTTCCGCGACCGGCTGGTCATCGCCATCGCCGGAACACCGAGTCCCGTCGAGGACCCCATCATCGTCGTCCTGCCGTTCAAGAATCTCAGCAGCGAGCCAGGCAGCCGCCTTCTCGTCGACAGCCTCACGGCTGGACTCATCCAGCAGCTTGGGATCATCAACGGATTGAAGGTGCGATTCCAGCAGTCGTCGTTCAAGCTCAGGGACAAGCCGCGCGATCTGGCCGCCTTCGGCAAGCAGCTGGGGGCGAATCTCGCCGTCGATGGAGACGTGCGGTTCTCCGGGGGCAAGCTGGTGATCAACGCCTCCCTCCTGCCGACCGCCGGTGGCGATTCACTGTGGAAAGACATAATGACGCGTAAGGTCGAATCCTCAGGTGATCTCACCGAAGTTTCCAGCGAGATCGCGCGGACGATTGTCAACAAGCTTCGGCTGACGCTGGGCCCGACCCAGCGGCGATACTCAACCGACATCGTCACCTACGAAAAGTATTTGAGAGCGTGCGAGCTGCGCGACATGCGCATGACCAGGGCAGCTGAGGCCATCCCTCTATTCGAAGAAGTAATACGGAGAGACCCCTCGTATGCGCCTGCCATGGCCGCCCTCGCGGCCACCTACGCGGCCCAGACGATTACGTGGCCTAACGCTCGCGGCTTCGGTATTCCCCCGAGCGAGGCGTCGACGCGGATGGCGCCCTTGATCGCGAGAGCGCTCGAGATCGACCCGATGTTGGCCGAGGCTCACGCAGCGAAGGCATCCATGCACGCGCTCGCGGGGCGCTGGGTGGAGGCGGAAGTCTCCTTCCGGCGTGCGATTGCAAACGACCCGACCATGTCTTCGGCGTACGGGGACTTCGTGCTCTCCACGCTGGAGCCGTGGGGAAGGATCGACGACGCGCTGAGCACGCTGCAGGCCGCGCTCGATAACGATCGCCTGTCGCTGGACTTGCGGAACCTCCTGGGAAGAATCCAGCGCAGCGCCGGCCAATATGACGAGGCGTTGGCGAATTGCCAGAGCGTCGTCGCCGAGGATGCGGACTTTCCTTTTGCGGAAGAAAACTGTGCCCGCACGCTAGTCGCCATGGGTCGGACGGCAGAGGCGCTCGACCTGTTCAACAAGCGTTTCGATCTGAACGAGGGCTGGATTGGGTACGTCTACGCGATCACCGGACGACGCGCGGACGCTGAGGCGATCGCCGCGCGGAGTCTGAAGCTCCCGCATCGCCAGGCCCTGATCTATGCGGGCCTGGGCGACAAGGACCGTGCATTCGAGGCTCTCGAACGGATCGCAGCCCTCAACCCAGGGCGGGCCGGGTCGTACCTCACCTACACCGAGCTCGCCCCGTTACGCGGCGACCCTCGGGTCGCTGCGCTGCGCCGCAAAATGGGTTTCCCCCAGCCCAACTGACACTCTGCTCAAGCTTGACTCACAGAATCTCTACGGCTTCTTGCCAATGGCGAACAGCGTCGCCACGCCGCGCACGTACATCACTCCATCCGACAGCGCCGGCGTCGCCATCACCAGCTCTCCCATCGGAGTTCGATCCGAGCTTCTTGAACTCGCGTCCGGCGGCAATGACGATGATGTCGCCGTCTTCGCCACTGAGGTAGATGCGGCCGTCCGCCGCGACGGGTGACGCGCTGAAGCCGCTGCCAACGGGCTCGAGCCGCTGCCGGTAGATTTCCTTGCCGGTCTCGACCTCGTAAGCATCGAACACGCCGTTGTTCGCCAGGACGTACAGAATCCCGTCGTACACGAGCGGCGTCGGCATGTACGAGCCGCGTCCCGTTTTACTCCACGCGACCCCGTCGCTGCTCGTTTGATCTTTCGCGAGCGTCAAGTCACCGCGTGCGCCTGGCCGCACAGCGAACAGCGGCCGTTCGGGCGCCCGGCCACTCGCGACGACGACCAGACCGTTGGCAACGAAAGGCGTGGGCGCGGTGATCTTCGAACTGCCGCCAAGCTTCCAGAGCTCCTTGCCGGTGCGCGGGTCATATCCACGGATGTAGTTCGATGCGTTCGTGACGAGTTCCTCGCCCGCGCTCGTCGTGATCACGGTGGGCGTTCCCCAGGAAGGCAGTTCCTGCCGATCGGCCTTCCAGATCGTTTTTCCCGTCTGCGCGTCGAGCGCGAGGAGGAACGAGTCCGCCTGCGTGTCGCACTGGATGAAGACCATGTCCTTCCAGATGATCGGCGAGCTCGCGGGACCCCACTCGTACGAGGGAATGTTATACGCGCCCATGTCGACGCGTCCGAGATCGACCTTCCACAGAGGATTGCCGTTGACGTCGTACGCATGGACGCCCTGCGAGCCAAACCAGGCGACGACGATGCGTCCGTCGGTCGCAGGCGAGGCGCTCGCGTAGGTGGACTTGATGTGGCGCTGGTTGCGCGGCTCGCCTTCGAACGCGACGCGCTCCCACGCGATTTTCCCCGTCCGCTTGTCGATCGCGTAGAGCATCCACTTGTGGCTGGATCGGTCGTCCGAGGCATCACCATCGCCGTAGAGGCCCGGCTTGAACGTGGCGTTCCCCCGACTGCTGATCGCGCTCGTCACGAAGATGCGATCGCCCCAGACGACCGGACTTGAATGCGCGAGGCCGGGGATCGGCGTGCGCCAGAGAATGCTCTCGTTTGTTTTGGCGTCCCACTTCTCCGGCAGGTCCTGCCCGTCCGCGACACCCGACGCATTCGTGCCACGGAAGGACGGCCAGCTTCCTGCCGCCGGCTTCGCGTCGGGCAGCCTCGGCGCCCGCTCGGGCCCGCTGCGCGAGATCGTGCGCGTCGGAATCGGGTCCGCTTCACCCTCGGGACGCCATGAGCTCTCTCTGAGTACCATTTGCCGCGGAACGCAGTCGTCGGCCACCGTCGTGAGCATGAGGCGAGTGCCGTCAATCTTGTACTTGTAGCGCCCAGGTCCGCCGCACCCACCGGGCGGGGTATCCGCAGAGGTGACAACGAGCTCGTCGTTTTCCGCCTTCCACGTGCCCTTCATCGCCGGCCATTCTTTGCCCACGATCGAGAACGTGCCGTCGGCGCCGAGCGTCATCGTAAAGAAGCCATAGCGCAGAGGTGTTGTCGGAAGCCGGGTCGCCTGTTGGCCGACGGCAACCACACCGCCGAGCACCGTCACGCCAAGCGCGGCAAGAAATGCAGCTCGTTTGAACATGGCAAGAGTGTAGCAGGGCACACAGCAGGTCAGTCCTCGCGTAGCGCCGGGAGGCGAAGGCCGAGGGCTTCGTCAGTCGCCTGATTCTGTCGGCAGGTTCGCGCTCAGCCAGCCGCTGATGCCCGCTGACATGACCTGGACACGGCTGGTATCCCATCGACTTCGCCCGCCGGGCGGCGTTCGGCGCCTTTCGGCACAGCACGTTCGAGCAATAGAACACGAGGGCGGCATTCTTGTCGGTCGGAAGATCGCTGTCGTTGTACTCAAGCGGATCGAGATTGAGCGCTCCAGGCACACGAGCCTGGATCCAACTCTGTCGAGAATTCACGTCGATGGCCGTCACGGGCTCGTTCTGCATCAGGTGATGCAAGTCGCTGAGGCGAAATCGTCGAGAGCCCCATCAAACGGGCAAACATGGTGTCCTCCCTCAGGCGTTCTGTCGGGGCCGGCGCAACTGCACGACGCGTAGCGCAACGAGCAGCATGCCGCTGAAGAGAATGAGCATCGACAACGGCTTCGCCACGTCGAGCGGCAACACGAGCCAGACGAACGCGAACGGGAAGCCGGTCAGCACCCAGGTCCACCCGGCGAAGCGCTGAAAGGCCTGGACCCTCGCCGGGTCACACTTCAGGTCGGCCAGGGGCGTGAGCATCTTCGGGAAGGCGTTCCCCGTGAACACGAAGAAGATCCCCAGAATCGCCATCGTCACACGCCGCGAGACGTCGGCGTCGGCGATCACGCCCAGCGCGGTGGCGAACTTCGCCAGCAGCGAGCACGCCAGAATCAGGCCTGCGAACACGAGGCCTCGTTTGATGGAGCTGGCGGCGTGACGTCGGTCACGATCGGATTTCGTCGGCTTCCACAACATGTCAGGCCTCTCCCTTGAGCGCGCGACGCCTTCGCAAGCTCGTCGTGCCGCGCTCGCGCTCGGCGTCCGGCGCCTTCATGTCCCATCCCAGCGTTTGCGCGAAGCCGAGCAGCGCGTCCTCGAGCACCGACATCTTCAGGCGATAGAGAATTGTCCTGCCGCTCTTCTCCGCCTCGACAAGGTCCGCCTCCTGCAGGATCGAGAAATGCGCGGACATGGTCGGCTTGGAGACCGGGAAATGATCGGACAACTCACCTGCCGACATCGGCCCCTTGCGGAGCAGCTGCAGCACGCGGCGCCGGGTCGGGTCCGACAGCGCCTTGAACACACGGTTCACGTGTCTATATTTAGCTAATCATCAAAACATTGTCAACGTGATTTCCGTCTGGGAGGTGCTGGACGTAAGGGAGCTGGCGGCCAAGGGCCAGGACGGGTATGAGCGGCAGCGGCTCACTCAACGCGCGTAACGCGCGGCCGCCTGGTTCCGGCGGGAGGTCAGATCGAGGACGAGCGTATTGAACAATCGGTTGGTCCGCAATGGATTGAGCAACGGATCCTCGGAGAACCACGTTTCGCACGGAAAGCCCGTATCGGCGGCCGTTCGCAGCCATTCGAGCGGCTTTCTGGTGCGTCGCCGAGCTGAGCAAACGCGGTGCCGACGTTGTAGGCGACGTGATGGTCGCGATAGTCGCTGCTAAGAACGCCCTCGAGAAGACGACGCGCGGCTTTGATGTCGCCGGAGGCGCCGAGAATGCTCGCCAGCGCCGCGCGCGATCGTGTGGAAGTTGATGCCGACGGCTCTGTCGCGAGTTGATCGAGCATCATTCGCGCGCGTGCCACATCGCCGGAATAGTAATGCGCAAGCGCGAGGTACGTGTCGCCAATCGGCCGACTGCTCCGCCGACTCACCTCCTCGAGCCGCTGTCGCGCCAGGTCGAAATCTCCGCTGAACAGCGCGACGAGGCCTTCGATTCGCAATGGTTCCACGAGATCGGATCCTCCGACTCGGTGCCCGCGTTCCTTTTCGGCGAGCGCCTGCTCCATCAAGCCCAGATGATAGAAGGCGGCGGCCGTGAAGAAGTGCGGCTGTTCGAGGTTCGGATTCAGCACCAGGGCGCGACGGCTGGCGACAATCGTCTGATCCCAGTCGAACTCACGCTTGCGGAACACGGCGGCCCGAGCCAGGTGCGCCTCAGCCAGATCGGGATCGAGAGCGAGCGCCGTCTCCGCTTCCCGCTGAGCGCGCTCGCCCCATTGCTGGACTTCACGTTCCGGCGCATAGCGCAGGTACATCTCCGCGCTGGCCATGGCCAGACCAGCGCGCGCGAGCGTGTAGCCCTGGTCGAGTGCCAGAGCGCGCTCGAAGGCGCCAACCGCCTCGCGCGTGGCGGTTGGCGTATAGCGAAAGAGGCTCTCACGGCCTTCCACGTAGGCCATGTAGGCGGCCGCGTTTTCTGTGTATCGACGTCTCAGCCGCTGCTGCTCTGCGGCGGCGAGTTGAAGACGCAGTTCGCTCGCAACACGCTCGGCGATCGAATCCTCCAGAACGAACAGTTCGGCGGCTGGTTGATCGAAGGTTTGAGCCCAAACGGGTGTGCCGGCCTGCACGTCGATCAGCTGCACCGTCACTCTCACAGCCTCGTCGGCGCGCTGGATGTGGCCCTCGAGAATGACGCCGACGTTCAGCGCCCGCCCGATGGCCGCCGCCTCGGGGCGGTCCGCGCCCACAGTACCGCCGGACTGACGCTGTCGGCCGCACCGGGAGCGCACTCTGGCCACTGAGCCGCGTGATGATGCCGTCGGCGAGACCGAGACCAAGCCCGTCGGGCTGGTTTCCACCGAGCGTCGTAAATGGCAGGACCGCGACTGCTGACCGCGAACTATCTCACAGGACGCGGATCACCGCGGATCTTACAGGACGCGGATCACCGCGGATCTCTCAACGTGGATACCGAGCGGTCACTTACTCATTGCAGACGCGCGGTGCGGAAGATGCGCGCCCACGTGGCGCGGTCGTCCGGGCTGAGCACCTTCAGCTCCTCGAACAGCTCGCGGGCGAACTCGACGTCGCCCAATCCGCTGGCGGTAATGAGTCCCCGATCGCGCACGGCAGGAACGTCCTCGTAGTGCTCAGCCTCGCTGTAGCCAGGCACCTGCGCGCGCAGATAGTCCAGACCGTTGCTCGTATGCCGGCGGCCGCGCAGCAAACCGACCTTCGCGATCGCCGCGGTCGCCCCACAGATGGCGGCGATCGGAACCTCTTGGTCGTCCATCCGCTCGAGCAATGACTGGAGCTCGCTTTCGACCGGCGATTTTTCCCATCGGTCGCCACCGGGAAGAATGAAGACCGCGACGTCGGCGGGATCGACCTCGCCGATGGCCATCGACGGCAGAACGCGGATCCCGCCCATTGACGACACAGGATCGCGGGTGAGGCCGACGGTCTCGACGCGATACTTCCCATACCGCCGCAACTCCGCCACGGCGTGTGCGGGCTCCCAGTCGGCGAAGCCCTCGACAACAAGAAGGTAGACAGCTTTGGTGGGCATCGGTTTGTGCTTCCCACATCGTATCCGACAGGCGCGCCTGACTCACATCTGGCGCGCTGAGGATGTCCGGATGAACGCGACCACAAAGAACACGCCGAGCGTCATGTCGATCAATGCCGCCCCGAGCATCTGCGCGCTCAGGCGGCCAAGCAGAAAGAGCGGAATCGCAGCGAACCCGAAGCCCGCTTTCTCGAGGATCGAGGGAATCATCATAGGTCGATATCGGACGGGATCGTGCGCGATGATGAGGAACACCACCTGCCACGCCACGGTAACGCCGATAAAGCCGTAGTAGTACTCGGGGTGGGTGATCGGAGGCGGATACATCCTGCCTGTCGCGTGCTCGAGGAAATACTGCGGAAGCATGACGATGAGTCCGTAGACGCCCGCGGTGGTAAACACGCGTTTGGCGAATCTGATGGCAGCCACGGCCCGATCGTACCGTACTGCCCTTCGTGGAGTTCAACGGCTGTGTCTCATTCCATTCGACGACGGGACTTCCTGGCGGCAGGCAGCCGGGCAGCCCTTGCCTTCTCTTTTCTTGTAGTGGCACGGTGCGACGGCATTCGCAACGATCACGACGGCCGCGACGTTCGCGACGTCGTATTTCGTTTCCGCCAAGGAACCTGCGCCATTAGAATCTCACCCCGACTCCGAGGCGCGACGAGAGGTTGTGGCTCGTGCAACCGCCCTCCCAGCACCCTGGCGCGATGCTGCGGTGGCGGATCATCGTGTCGCCAAGCTCGAAGCGCGTGACGGTTCGCTCGGTGGGATAGAACTCGAACACGCCGCCCAAATCCAGCGCAAACTCGGTTCGATACTCCGGTCTGATCAGCAGCACGAACGGACACTCACTGCCGATACACCCTTGTCCCCCCTCCACCTCGCTGAGTCGCGTGAGGCCCGGACGGACCTTCGCGAACAGCTCCAAGCTCTCTCGGTGCGCTTCCCCATCTTCACGCCGAAGAACGCGTCGGTGCGCCGGCGTTCGTACGCGACGCGCAGGTTGGGCGTCAAAGTCGACGGCGCCTCGAGGACATCGTCGTTCGGAAAGAAATCGGCCTCGGCCTCGAGGGCCACCCACGGCGACAGATCGAACGAAACGCGTCCACCGAAGCCGGCGTTGGCGGTGTCGAACGTGCTGAGGCGGAGGAAGCTGGCCAGCGCACCGACCTCGACGCGTGAGTCGACCGACTGGGCGTGGACCATACCCGCGCCGGAGAACGAAAGGACCGTCAGAATCGATAGCGTAAGACCCCACCTTTTCATCACCGTGCTCCCTGCTCTCAGGCCTGGCGCCGGCCAGCGATGCAAGAGATGCGCCCCAGGCATCCTGCGGCGTTTCCACAGGTTTTGGCGATCGACCGCTGGGTCTCAATCCCACAGGCTGGATCGCACATTCAACCTGACGCGAACGGCTCAGTCGTCGTCTGCATTTCGTCCCTGCTGAATCTGCTAGAGTGGATAGCGAGCGCACGGGGCGCCGCCAGTCCGCGGAGAGGGCCAAGCCCACCCGATCGTCAGACACAGTCCAGGCAAGCACTTCCTCGCCTGATGATGCGGACCACAGGCCACCAGCCCGCCGAGCGCGGGCGAGGAGGTCGCTATGCCGACGCGTCCGCTGCCAGACGATCCGTCCTTCGAGCATCTCCGAAAAGAAGCCAAGCGCTTGCGCACCGGCATCCGTAGCAGTGACGCCACGATGCTGGCGCAAGTCCGCGAGTTTCATCCTCGCGCGGGCGATGTGCTTGCCGATTTCTCTTTGGCCGATGCGCAACTCGTGACGGCTCGCAGCTACGGGTTCGTGAGTTGGACGAAACTCAAACAACATCTCGCCACCATCCGATCAATTCGCCTGGGACCCCCCGCCACTCTCTTCGAGCGGTACACGAAAGCGTCGAGACATTCGTACGTCTGGCGTGCATGGACTACGGTATCTGGCAGCGCTCGAATCCGGCAAAAGCTCAGCGTCTGCTCGACGAGGATCCGGAACTCTCGCGCGAGGACATCTACAGCGCCGCTGCTGCCGGCGACGTCACGGCCGTTCGATCGATGCTCGACCGCGATCCCGCCCTCGTGAACCAGAGAGGCGGCGTGCTTCGATGGGAGCCGTTTCTCTACGCGTGTTATTCGCGGCTCGAGCCGATGCGACTCGGTCGACGCTCGAAGTGGTACGTCTGTTGCTGTCCAGTGGCGCCGATCCCAATGCCGGATTCCTCTTGGGTGGCACATACACGTTCACGGCACTGACCGGCGCGTTCGGCCGTGGCGAGGACTGGACAATCAACCGCCGCATCCGGAGTCCGAAGCGGTCGCCACACTGCTGTTGAAGGCGGGCGCCGATCCCAACGATTCGCAAACACTCTATAACCGTCATTTTCAGCCGAACAACGAACACCTCGAGCTGTTGTTCGAATACGGGCTGGGACGCTCTGCAACGGACCGTGGTTCAAACGGCTCGGCGATCGGATCGACCCTCCGTCGACGATGCTGGTCCAGGAACTGTGCTGGGCAGCGGCGCACAACTTTCCCGATCGCGTGAAGCTGCTGATCGAGCATGGCGTGGATCTCAATACGCCGAGCGGTCGGACCGGCCGCACACCGTATCAGGAAGCGATGCGCGAAGGTCATCACGCAATCGCCGAGTACCTGTTGCAGCATGGTGCGAAGAAGATCGACCTCGATCCACTCGAGGCATTCTCCATCGCGTGTATCGCCGGCCGTCGCGACGAAGTTCGGGCCCGACTGGCGGAAGACCCCACGCTGCTGGAGAAGCTGGGGCACTACGGACGGACCGAGTTGCTGCAAAGGGCGGTCGTTGCCCGGCGGCCAGATGCCGTGCGACTGATCGTGGACCTGGGCGTCGACATCAACAGCATGGTTGCCGGTTCGGGTCTCGACCGCACCGCCTTGCACGGTGCGGCCGGCTGGGCAGGCCTCGAGATGGTCAAGCTCCTGCTGGAGCTGGGTGCTGACCCTCACCTGCGCGATCCCACGTATCACGCCGCGCCGATCGGCTGGGCCTGCGTACAGCGATCAGCAGGATGTCGTCGCCTATCTGTTGCAGTTTGCCAATATCTTCGACGCGGTCCGGGTTGGCGGCGTCGAACGCGTAGCGGCGTTGATCGAGCGGGACCCGGCGCTGGCGAATGCGACCGATGAAGACGGTGACTCAATCGTCTTCTATCTGCATCCCGAGATGCGGCGGCTCGAAGAGATGATCACGCTGCTGAGAACACACGGCACGGATCTCGAGTGCTCGTGATCATGATGGAAAGACCCTTCTCGACCGGGCCGTTGCGCGAGGATGGACCGATTTCGCGAGCCTGCTACGGGCGAAGGGCGCCAGGACGTCTGCCGACCTGAGATCTCGCGCGCCTTGCCCGGCCGTTGGCGCCAGCGCTGAAGCAGACGCCGGAAAGGAGTCAAACCCCGCCGCTGGATCTATAATGGAGCCCAGCGCGCGGGGCGCATCCAGTCCGCGGAAAGGGCCGTGCCCACCCGTCAGAAGCGAAGATCCGATACGAACCTTCTTTCTGCCTGATTAGTGCGGACTCCAGGCATGCGATGAAAGGAGATTCGTATGTCCGACGCCCTTCCGCTCCCTCCACGTCCGAACCTCAATCAGTACAAGAAGCTCGCCAAGGACCTGCAGCATGCGTGCAAGTCCGGCGAGTCCCGATGCGGTTCGCGCGTGGGCTTCTGAACTGGTCGACCGGCTCGCGCGACTGCAGCACACCGAGATGACCGAAGATACTCGCGAGGGCTTGGACCGCGCAGCGCAGCGAATCGAGCAACGCTGGAACAGATTCATCGAGTCCGGCGATCGCCGGGGCCGGTGCCTCCTGGCTGATACCCAGTACTTCGTAGCGGTCGAGCACGGATTCACCAGCTGGCCGAAATTCGCGGAGCACGTGGAGATGCTCACCCGGCGGGAGTCTCCCATCTCCAACTTCGAAGCCGCGGCCGACGCCATCGTCGAAGGTGATGCCGATGCATTGAGAACGCTCCTGCGCAAGCATCCCGAGCTGGCCCGCGCGCGGTCGTCGCGCGAGCATCGATCGACGCTCCTTCACTACGTCTCCGCAAACGGCATCGAAGATTTTCGTCAGAAGACGCCACCCAACATCGTCGAGATCACCCGCACTCCTTCTCGATGCCGGCGCCGACGTGAATGCGGAGTCAGAAGCCTACGGCGGCGGGTCGACGGCGCTTGGGCTCACCGCGACGAGCCTGCATCCGGAGTATGCGGGCGTCCAGATTGAGCTCCTCGAAACCCTGATAGCGGCCGGCGCCTGGATTGAGAAGCCTGGGCAGGCGGGCAACCAGCACGGGGCGGTCATGGGATGCCTCGCGAACGGCCAGGGAGGGGCGGCGAGGTTCTTCGCGGCTCGCGGCGCGCACCTGGATCTCGAGGAAGCCGCCGGTGTCGGATACCTCGACGTCGTCAAGCGCTATTTCGACGATGCAGGCAACTTTGCCGGGGGGGCGACGCGCCGGCAGATGGAGTCCGGTTTTCTCTACGCATGCGGATACGGCCACACCGACGTCGTCCGCTTCCTGCTGGAGAGGGGTGTCGACCCTGGCGTGCGCAACGACGACAGCCAGACAGGCTTGCACTGGGCTGCCTACGGCCCCCACGTCGAGGTCGTGGAGGTGCTCATCGAGGCAGGAGCGCCGGTCAACGTAATGGACGCACATCAGAGGATGCCGCTCGACTGGGCCGTGGGCGCGTGCGTCGGTGCCGGGACCGCCGAAGAACGTCAGCGGGGATACGAGATGGTCGCGCGGCTGATTCGTGCAGGAGCCAAGCCTGATCTACAACGGCTGCGACCGCGCATACGAGAACGCGCTGAGGCAGACGAGCGGCTCGCGGTTGCACTCCGCGGCGAGCTGCCCTGACGGCACGCTGGACGGGACCTTTCCGGCTTCAGCGGCTGGGCACGCCGAAGGTCCCGTCCACGACCTCTACGAATTGCCGCTCCTCTCGAAGGATGAGCCGCTTCGTCTGGGCCATCGCGAAATTCGTGGCTCCCTCCGGATCCGCTTTCAACCGTGCCCGGTACGCCTCGTACGAGGCGAGGCTGTCGAAGGCAATCAGGCCCCACGCGATGTTGTTCGTGCCCTCGTGCGGCAGAAAATAGCCGATCAGATGTCCTCCGCATCGCGGAATGATCCGGCCCCAGTTCTCCGCGTACTCCCTGAAGGCGTCGCGCTGGAAGGGATCGATCTCGTAACGGATGACGCACGTGACTCTCATCACCGCTCCTCTCTCTAATGCGTTCGTGCTCCATTGTCCCAATTGCCAGGCGTTCATGATTCGTCTAACATCAAACTATGGATGCAGACACTGACAGCCGCGTCTCCGCAATCGCCGCAGCGATCGGCGAGCCGGCGCGCGCCCGCATGTTGTACTGCCTGGTCGATGGACGGGCACGCACGAGCACGGAGCTCGCGGTGGTCGCGGACGTCAGCCCGTCAACGGCCAGCGTGCACCTGCAACGTCTCAAGACGCAGCAGTTGGTGGCGGTGCTCGTCCAGGGGAAACATCGCTATTACAGCCTGGCCGGCACAACTGTCGCCGACGCGCTCGAAGCGCTGAGCGTCCTGGCCGGCGGATCGGGCGAGCCGTTCGTCACGACTGCGCCTCACGGTCTGCGGAATGCACGAACCTGCTACGACCACATCGCAGGCACGCTGGGCGTCTCGCTCCACGATCGCTTCAGGGCCATGGGATGGCTGTCGAACGCATCCGGCCGCAACGGCGACTACACGCTGAGGGCGAGTGGTGCCGAGGCTCTTGCCGCGATGGGGATCGACGTCGATGCGACGCGATCGCTCAGGCGCCGTTTCGCGTTCCCGTGTCTGGACTGGAGCGAGCGCCGCCCGCATCTCGGCGGTGCGCTGGCTGCCGCCCTGCTCGCGGTGGCGCTGAAGAGAAAGTGGGTGACCCCGGATCCTGATGGCCGGGCGTTGGAGGTAACGCGGACCGGCCGGCGTGAGTTTCGCGCGCGATTCGGCCTCGACGTGTAGCTACCGGCCGCGTTTCGCGGCGAGCTTACGCGTGACGGCCGGGCTGGTCAGCTCCTTCAACGCGCCCCTCCCCAACCACCTGCGCTGACGCGCTTGGCGATTCCGCGAGCCGTCGGGACATCGCGACGGTCGCCTCGTTGAGCGCTAGGCTTCGACGACCGATCAAGCGGAATGCCCAGCTGACGCCCTTCTTGACGAAGTTTCGATCGTCGGTCGAGGCCTGCTCGATGAGTGGCAACCGGCGGATGAACTGATCGTCGCCCGCAGCCTTGTCGTGGAGCGCGAGACACGCCAGAAGGGCGAATCCTGCGCGTTTTTCGAACTCCTCTTCCCGCCGGCTCCATTGATCGACCTTGCTCCACGCATGGGAAGTTTGATCGAACAGCTTGAAACACACCGTGTCGACGATGCCCCAGTTGTCGAAGTCCTCGCACCACCGATCCATCTGAGCGGGAGTGACACGGTCTGGTTCGCCCACGAACGCCGCCATCATCCTCGCTTCGTACCACCCCGTATCCCAGAGCGCGAGCGACAGATCGTGATTCTGCCCAATCTCCTTCGCGTAGCGCTGCATCGTCCCCACAGACACGCCAAACGCCTTGTCCGACGGCAAACCGAACCGGGCCATGCCGTCGCGCTCGCGCTTCGTCCCGGTGCGTTTCAACCACGCGACGACGCTGTCGGCGTCGACCCGCTTCTTCGCTGGCGACTTCTTGACTGCCGACTTCCCGACTGCCGACTTCTTGACTGCCGACTTCTTGACTGATGCCGTCTTCCGCGCGTGTGCCATAGAGCTGTGTGCCTCGTCAGTCTTCGAGAATCGCGCCAAGCAGGCGTCCGTCGGCGGACAGCCTGAGCGTGAAGTACCGCATTCCATCAGCCGTGCGCACGCGATACCACTTGATGGTCCTGAGCGCGGGGTCCAGATTGAAATGCTCGTCGCCAACGGCATCAGCGCCGAGGAATTCGAATGCCGTCGCCGTCCGCATCGTTGCGGCGATGCGATCGCGAACCGGTTGTGGCAGCCGTGTGGCGAGGCCCGGCGCGCGTTCGTCCTCGCGACCGGCGCCGACCGCCGCAAGTATCTCTTTCAGCCGGACGGTTTCAGCCGGCGCCGGATCCGTTTTCGGCGACAGGCCGTGAATGTCGACTCCGGGCACGAACGAGTCGGCAATGCGCTTGCTCATCGTATCGATGCCCAGGCCGCCGTCATCCAGGTTCGCCAGCATGATTACCGTCACGCGGTCATCGACGTAGCGTCGAATCACGGCGGAGTATCCGGCGACAGTCGTGCCCCAATGAGCGCCGAAGCGGTGCCCGTTGAAGCTGTCCATGAACCAGCCCAGCCCGTGGCTGACCGTTCGTCCGTCGTTCAATCGAACGGGCGTCATCATCGCCTTCAGGCTCTCCGGACGCAACAGCCGTCCCTGGGTGATGGCGATGTCCCACTTCGCGAAATCGACGACGTTCATCATGATGCCGCCATTGGGCGCGATGATCGCGGGTCGCAGGTTCTCACCATGGCGATAGGCGCCATCCTTGTAGAGATAGCCATCGGCCCGCTGCGGGACGACGTCGCTGGCCGTCTTGAAACGCGCAGAGTCCATTCCGAGAGGCGCAAAGATGCGGGATCGGACGAACTCCGTGTACGGCATGGCCTGAAGCCCGCTCGACGACCATCCCGAGCAGCGGAAATCCATTGGTGTAGTTCCATCGCTCGCCAGGCTGGAAAGCCGAGCGGCTGTTTGCCGAGCAACTCGACGAACTCGTCGGCGTGTGTACTCCCGGCGGTACGAAAAGCCGATGTTGCCGGTGTCGAAATCGGCAAGGCCAGCGGTGTGCGTCAGGATGTGACGCACGGTAATCGCCGACCACGCGGCCGGCGAGTTGGTCAGATACTTGGAAACAGGATCGTCGAGCCGGACCTTCCCATCCTCTACCAGCAGCAGAACGGCGTTGGCGGCGAACTGTTTGCTGATCGATCCGATTTCGTAGACCGTCTTCTCCGTCGCCGGCGCGTCCAGCTCGAGGCTGGCAAGGCCATAACCCGCGGCTTTCACGATGCGGCCGTCTTTGACGACTGCCAGAGACACACCGGGAAGCCGACGGGACTGCAGTTGGGAGCGAACGTAGTCGTCCACCGGATCGGCTGAAGCCGTCGAGACGAGGCTGAGCAACGCCGCGGTCAGTGCCGTCCTGGCCCACTGCACGGGTCACATCCTACCCCGACCGAGGTGTTGCCCGTGATTTGGGCCTGGGATAACCTCAGAGGTTGGAACTTGCGCAGCTCCCGGCACTCTGAGCCCATGATCAACCGACTTCATCTAAAAATCGCGGCCGCGAGCCTGTGCTGTTGTCTCGATGCTGGCGTGCGGGCGTGGCGCGCAGTCGTCAGCGCCTGTTTCCCTGACCGTACCCGGCCGATCGAGCGCGACGCCGTGGGTGGCAGCTTCGGGATCGTTTGTCGCCGTCGCGTTTGGTGCAACGAACGCCAGTGGGACTGACGTCTTCGTCGCCGTCAGCCGCGACGCCGGACGGACTTTCAGTTCGCCCACCCTTGTGAATGCGATTGCGGGCGAAGCGCGGCTCGGCGGAGAGTTTCCGCCTCGCGTGGCGCTGACCGCCCGTGACGGGTCGAAGGATCCCGAAGTCGCGGTGCTGTGGACCGCGCGCGGCACGTCGACCGAGATCAAAACGGCGCGATCGCGCGACGGTGGAAGGACGTTCGACACGCCCGTCACACTGCAAGCCAACGGGGCGGCCGGGACCCGCGGCTGGCCGGCGCTCACCCTCGATCAACATGGGACCGCACATTCCATCTGGCTCGACCATCGCGGCATGGCTGCGACCGCGCACAGCGAGGGGAATCATCCCGGTCATCGCGCCGCGGTGCCCCAGGACGGCGTGGCGGCCGCACAGAAATCAGGTTTGTACTACGCGGCGGCTGGTCGGGGCTTCGACGGGCGAACACGAGCTCACCAAGGGCGTGTGCTACTGCTGCAAGACCGCGCTCGTCGCTGGCGCGGACGGCACACTGTACGCCGCGTGGCGTCACGTCTATGCGGGGAACCTTCGCGACATGGCGCTGACGGTCTCCCGTGACGGCGGCCGCACGTTCTCGGAACCCGTAAGAGTCAGCGAAGACCGCTGGGCGATCAATGGTTGTCCGGACGACGGCCCGGCGATGGCCGTGGACAAGACCGGCGTGGCGCACCTCGTGTGGCCCACGGTGATCGACGGTCCGCAACCGCAAGGCGGAATCTTCTACGCGACCACACGGGATGGGAAACAGTTCACCTCGAGGGTTCGTATTCCCACACTCGGAAGCCCGAAGCCTTCGCACCCCCAGATCGTCGTCGATCGTGCCGGTCGCGTCGTCGTCGCGTGGGACGAACTGATCGAGGGCCGCCGAGTTGCGGCAGCGCGTGAAGTGAAGGTCCAGCCGGACGGGACGGCGACGTTCGGCGAGCCCATCGATCTCGCGACTGGCGAGTCAGGCGTCTATCCAGTGCTCGCCGCCAGCGATCAGGGGCTCGTCGCTGTGTGGACGACCGGCAGCGGCGAACAGTCCGCCGTCCGGGCTCGAACCCTCACGTTCCCGTAGGGAAACGGTCGACTCATCTTCATCAGCTCTTCACAAGCCTGGCGTTTGATCGCGGCATGAGATTCCTCCGCCTTGCCCTCATCCTGGCTGTGATCTGTTCCTCGTCTGCGGCGTCCGGCCCTTCGGCCGTCACACGCACAGCAGACGGATCGACAGACGCCGCGCGACGCGTCGACGAGTACCTGACGCGACTCGTGCCCTATGGATTCTCGGGCGCCGTGCTCATCGCGCAGGATGGAAAGATCGTCTTGAAGAAGGGATACGGTCTGGCCAACCGCGCCGCGAAGCAGCCGTATGACGCCGACATGGTCTCGTGCATCGGGTCGGTAACCAAACAGTTCACGGGCGCGGCCATCGTGAAGCTGGAGATGCAGGGCAAGCTGAAGACGTCCGATCCCATCGGCAAGTACCTGCCGGGCGTGCCGCCCGACAAGGCTCCCATCACGATTCACCATCTGCTCACGCACACGGCCGGGTTCGCCGGCGATCTCGGCGGCGGCGACGAGGTGCCGATCGAGCGCGATGCGTTGGTGGCGAAAGTGCTCGCAGCGCCGCTCGTCTCGAAGCCCGGCGAGCGCTTCGAGTACTCGAACGAGGGCTACTCGCTGGCTGGCGCAATCGTCGAACGCGTGTCCGGCCAGGGTTACGAGGCGTTTCTTCGGGATCAACTCTTTCTCCCCGCGGGGATGCGCGACACGGGATATCAGATTCCGGCCTGGCCGCTCGAGCGCCTGCCCATGGGTTATGGACCGGAGGGCGCCGAGTGGGGACGCGTTTACAAGCGGGGCTGGCTTGCCGACGGTCCGGGATGGTACTTGCGCGCGAACGGTGGCATCCACGCATCGCTCGATGACCTGTATCGCTGGCACGTGGCTCTCGAGTCGACAAAGGTACTGTCCACCGAGGCGCTCGCGAAGTACCAGACGGGACATGTACCGTCTCTCGGGGGCAGCGAACGATACGGGTATGGGTGGGGAGTCCAGAAGACTCGTCGTGGAACGACTGTCGTCACGCACAACGGTGGCAACGGATTCTTCTTCACCGATTTCCGCCGCTACATCGATGAGAAGGTCGTCATCATCGCCATGAGTAATCAGGGCGCGATCCCGGCGACGCAGCTGGCACCACGACAGATCGAACCGCTGTTCTTCAACGATGGGCCGGTGGTCACGCCACCGTCAGGCGTGGAGGTGCCGCGCGCGACTCGTGACGCGCTGGCCGGAGTGTACAAGCTGACGGGTGGAGGCACGCTGACTGTCCGCGCGACCGACGCCGGTCTCGAAGCCGACGCCACCGACCCGACGCTCTTCTCGGCGATGTCTCTGACGCCACCTGGCGGACGGTTCGCCGAACTCGAGGGACGAACGCAGTCGATCCTGCAGGCGGCAGCGGCGGGCAACTTCCGGCCGCTCTTTGACGCCTTCGATGGCGACCGGCCGTTCGAGGTGATTCAAGGCAACCAGCAGAAGTATTGGGCCGGCTGGCGTGCCGAGTTCGGTGAGTTTCAAAGAGTCGAGATGCTCGGTACGGGGAACGTGCAGGGGGATCCTGCGGTGAGCGTCAAGCTCGTCTTCGACAAAGGGGGCCCGATCCTGCAGTTCATGTGGGGCCCACGGCGTCTTGCCGGGTGGAGAAGCATGCCGCCCACGGGGCCTGCCGCGCTCATTGCTGAATCACCCAGGACGTGGTCGTTCTACAGCTACCGCCTGCCCAGTCTGATTACGGTTACGTTTCCCGACGAGCGCTCGGTCACCGTTGTCCGCGGCGACCTCACGCTCGAGGGGAAAAAGTGAGCTCGCCCGGCTAGGATCCGCTTCTCGCCGGCAGCAGCGGCTGTTTGATGAGCTCTTCGAACACGGCGGGGCTCGGCACGGACGCGTGCGCCCCACTGAACACCTTCACGTTCCAATTCTGCTTCTTCACCCAGCCCGCAAAGTGCAGCGTCGTGTCGTTGTTGGCGCCCGGCCGGACCACACCGTCGGCGGCCATGCTGATCAGGTCGGCCTGGAAGAGAATGCCGTCCTCGGGTATCCACGCGATCAGCATCTCGTCGGCATGCGGGCTCGGACCGATGTCATGGATTTCGACGGTCCGCTTGCCGTCTGTAAACACTCGCTTCTTGTTGGCAATCGTCTCGACGCGTAGACGATCGGCGCTTGCCGGCGCGACGTTCGGACCCAGCGTGGTTCGTGCGGTGGCCATTCGCTCGAAATACTTCCTGTTGCCCGGCGTCGTGACGATCGTCGCGCCAGCCGCCGTGTAGAGTCCGATGCCACCGGAATGATCGTCGTGGTGATGCGTCGGCACGACGAAGCGCACCGGTTTGCCTGGCGCGAGCGTCGCAATCCGGGCAATGACGTCCGCAGAGTTCGTCGGTGAATCCATGACCAGGACGTGATCATTGAACGCGACCACGAGCGTCGATGAACCGCCGCCGATCGCCCACACACCATCCGCCAGATTTCTGACCGCTTCAATCGGAGGGATCGAGGTGATGTCCGCGGAACCGGCCGGCGGCGCGAGCGAGGCTTGCGGAATCTCGAACTTCGGCGTCACCGACGCGTACGTCAGTTCCTGAACGATTTCTCCCGCACGCCGCTGGATGCGCCTCGTCGGCATCAATACCCCATTCAATTGCCGATAGCCGACGAACTCCACTTCGGCGGTCGCATCCCCCGTCAAGGCATCGCCTACGACATTGATGTAGCCGCGCAGTTGCTTCGACGACGGATCGAGCGACAGCGTGAGCGCGCCCTGCGGCGTGCTGGTCGTGATCACCTCCGCCTCGGCACCGTCAGCGGAGCGGAGCCGGCCCACGTACCGCAGGCCCGCCGCATTCTCACGCGCCTTGATCAGGACGAACTGCGGCAGCAGGTAGAGACCGCCGACCTGCGTCTCGGCGGCCGGCACGTTCGGGATGATGGTGTGGAACTGCCGGCGCTTGTTGACGTTGAAGCCCTTCGCTCCGTCGGTAATCGACACCGTCTGATTGTGCAGTCCGCCCGTGAACGTGCTCGTGCGCTCGAGAACGAGGCGCTGGCGCGGCAGGTCGATCATCAGATCGACGTTGTGGCGTTCGCGATCGTAAGGCGGATCGACGCGCCGGCTCTGGTTGCGCCACACATCGTGGCCGTCGAGCGTGACGCGGATCTGACGGGCGGCGTTGAGCGCCTCGACGCCACCGTGCGCGGCGACTGCGCCGTCGAGCAGCGCCCGGGCTCGTGAGTACGACTCGGTCACGGAAGATGGAGCCTGGGCGTGGGGAGCGGCAACCACGAGGAGCAGCGCCGCGAGAAGACAGCCGGGTGCGCGAAGCTTCTGCATCATGGCCCGGGAGTCTAGCCAGGGACACCGAGGTCTTCACCAGATAAGTGACAGGCGGCGGGACCAAGGTCCGGCCTGCCGGATGTCAAGGTTCAGTGGGAAGGGCGTGCCGGAATCTCTAAAAGCGCCGGGGTTACTGCGGATCTGATCCGATTGAGGGAAGTCGTCCGACCCGATCGATGACGCCGGCAGATCACTAGGCCCGCGCTCGGCAGCAAGCTGAGCCAGCGCCTCCCCGATGCCTGAGCTCGCGCCGGTGACCACGACGATCTTTTCACTCATGTCACGATCCTACTGCGCGAGACCGTCCGCGGGCGCGCTCGTCAGGGGTCGATTCTTCCGTTGATCTGACAATCGCCGTTGGTCCGATCAGCGAGGGACAGCCGGATGCGCTGACGCGGAGATAGCCTTCGCGATCTGACGTTGCAACTCGTCGAGATTCTGCCGAGTTCCCTCGAACTCGTGCAGCGAGAGTTTCCGATCCACGTCTGGATCGACCAATCGAGCCTGGACGCGCACCCGATCGCCCTCGGTCAGGACGCTGGCCTCTACCACGATGTTTGCGTTCAGCGACTGGGCCACTTCTTTCAGCGGTCGCCGCACGCTCGCAAACTGGAGCGTACTCGTCCGGGATACCACCTGCAGACTGCCCGTTCGCACAAGCTCCGTTGTCACCCCGTCGGTGATTCGGGCAGCGAGCACGCCGTCGGCAGGGTCGGTTGAGTAGTGCGCAAAAGGCAACACCGCAACGCGCACCATCGAAGCCGTGCTCGCACGCGCCCACTCGCCGCGTAACCACACCGTCACGGTGACCAGTAACACCGTCGATGTCGTGATGGCAGCCAGGGCGGGCCACCACCTTCGGCCCCGACGGCCTGAGGCGCGCTCGCCGGCGCCCGACCCGTTCGAGGTCGCGTCTGCGGTCGAGGCGGCGGGCCTCCGTTCGAACACCGGCATGTAGCCGCCCCGCGGAATACGGACGATGAGCGCGTCAGCCAGACCCGCATGACCGTCAGTACTCGTCCAGTCTTGCGCGCAGGCGTCCGGCCTCCACTCGAACAATGGAGTCAATCCGGGGATCGTACTGGTCGTCGCGGTCGAAGACCTCGATTCCGACCGCGTACTCCTTGAGCTTCTGGCCTTCACCCTCCAGTGTTCGTTCGACGATGAACGTGAGGAACCGACGAAGCCGAGACGAGGTTGCCAGGGCTTCGCTCGCCAGCAGGCGCTCGAGCTGGGCACGGACCTCCTCCGGTGTTGGCTCCATGTGACCAGTATGGATCCAAACGGCCGGCGAGGATGGGTGCGGGCGACCGTTACTAACGGTTAGATTCACGGCCGGTCACTCCCCTCCGGCCCGCGACGGAAGCCACACTGCGGTCGAGAGCCGGATCTGACCAATCGTCCGTCCGCGCCCTCGAAGGGAGCTTGACATGAGCACGTTGTCGATCCGGCCGGCGCTGGTGGCCGCCGGCGTGTTGGTCACTGCAATCGCTGCAACCACCAGCACAGACCCTCGACCTGTGACCGTTCACGAGTGGGGCACTTTCACGTCCATCGCTGGTAAGAACGGACGAGCCGTGCCATGGCGGCCACTGGGCGGTCCGGCCGACCTGCCTGGCTTTGTTCGACACTCCGGCGTCGAAGGAAAGGGAACGCTGACCGCGACCGTTCGTATGGAGACCCCTGTCCTCTATTTCTATTCAGCGGACGAAGCCGTAGTGGATATCTCCGTCGGCTTCAGACAGGGGCTCATCACAGAGTACTTTCCGCGCGCGGTCGTGAGCGCTGGAGGCCTCCGACCTGGCGGTCAGATCGCGCCGGGCGTGGCGCACAGGATCACTTGGACCGACGTCCGCATCCAGCCTGGCGCGACGCCGGCATTTCCTGTCGAGCCCACTCCCAACCACTACTACGCTGCGCGCGCCACCGATGCATCGCCGCTCCTGGTCGGCCCGGATCGAGAGCGGTTCCTGTTCTATCGCGGTGTCGGGAGTTTCGAGCTGCCACTGATGGCGGTTGTGGGTGCCGATGGCGAGGTCAAAGTGGCGAACAGCGGCAACGAGACAATTCCGGCCGTCATGCTCTTCGAGAATCGCCGCGGCCGGATCGGCTGGCGGCTGCATCGCGGGTTGACTGGCCAGATGCGATTGGATTCTCCAACGGCCGGTGGCGATGTCGCCTCCATGCGTACGGAACTCGAGCGAATGCTCGTCGATGAGGGCTTGTTTGACAAAGAGGCGATCGCCATGGTCGACACCTGGAGCGACTCCTGGTTCGAAGAAGGCACCCGGCTCTTCTATGTGCTCCCCCGGCGCGCGGTAGATTCGATTCTGCCACTCGAAATCAGGCCGGCTGCAGCGGATGTTGTCCGGGTGTTCGTCGGACGGCTCGAGCTCGTAACCGCCGCGTCGTTGACGGATCTCGGCGACGCACTGCGGACGAACGACCGGGCGACGCTCGCCAGGTTCGGCCGCTTTCTGCGGCCGCTTGCGGATCGGTTCCTCGAAGCGCCTCTACCACCGGCCGACCGGGTCCGCTTCGAGTCGATCCTCGAGGCCGTTTACTCCAACGCCGGCAATGGCCCGGCGTCGCCGAGGGCATCGGCGACTACCGACTCTCACGAGCTCGGTCCGGACCGAGTTCGCAGAAACATCACGGGGGAAGGTGCCGCCGTCAGGGGTCGATTCTTCCGTTGATCTGACAATCACCGCCGAGCGCGTAGTCCGGAGCATCGAGCGGATGCGGCAGATACGGTGGCGGCGCGGAACGATCGACGATCCCAATGCGTTTGTTCACGAACAGGACTTGATACGCCCATGCGGGCAACGGCGCGTAGCGCACACCGCACGCCTGGTTGTTGAAGTGCAGATGGACGAGATGAAACGTTCGCTTGAGCTTGCGAACGAGTTGCAGAAAGTCTCGATCCGTCCCGTGGATCTCCATCGCCAGCTGATCGATCCGATTGAGCATCGCGTCCGAGGTTCCCATCAAGGCGAGCTCGGCACCCTCCACGTCAATCTTCATGACCAGCGTCTTGCCGGCATCGCGGTTCCTGGTCACCTGCCCGGTGAAGGTGTCGAACACCCGGCCATCAACCGTTTCGGTTTTGGGACCAATACACTCGTCGTGAAACGTGGCGCGGCCGTTGGGACACTCCGGCCGGCCGGGATCGAAGCAGTCGTACTGGTGCACCGGCACCCTGTAGGTACCGGAC
Organism: uncultured Acidobacteriota bacterium; assembly: GCA_963710415.1. GTDB lineage: Bacteria > Acidobacteriota > Vicinamibacteria > Vicinamibacterales > 2-12-FULL-66-21 > CAVQAH01. The sequence continues at coordinate 79,329 of CAVQAH010000014.1, forward strand.
ACCTGACAGCCCCAGTCGTCTCTCGGTCCGATGCCATAGGAGTAGGCCGACCGGACATTCCCGAGGAGGTTTCCGCACATCAGATAGCCGCCGTCATTGACGCCACCGAACCGTTCGAGCCTGCAGTTGCTGAGCGTCACGGGACGAAGCTCGGCCAGGAGTCGTCTGACGAGTCTGCCTGGCGGTGGGTCTCGAGTGCTTCGCCGCGACTCACGAGCGCCGCGACGGCGCAGACAAAGATCAGCAACCAGACCCACCGCAGCCCTCGAATCATCGGGCCATCTTATCCTCAGGCCCCGCTTCCCACTCGATTGACTGTCGTCCACTCGATATAATCGGGGTCAGATCTGACCCTGATCCATGGAGCCTCTGTGATTCTGATTCGTGTCTGTCGTCCGATCCTCGCGGCGGTGTCGCTCGTCCTGCTGTCCGCGGGCCTGGGAGCCTGTGACAGTTCCTCGACCGCGCCATCCGACTTCGCGCGTTTCAGCCAGTCGGATCTTCGTCTGGGTACAGGCGCGGCGGCCACAATCGGACTGCAGCTGACCGTGCAGTACACGGGATGGCTGTACGACGGATCGCAGACCGAACAGAAGGGCCAGCAGTTCGAGACATCGAGAGGCCGCGAGCCATTGGTCTTCACGCTCGGGGCCAGTGAAGTCATTGCAGGCTGGGATGTGGGACTGATCGGCCTGCGCGTGGGCGGCTTGAGACGTCTCATCATTCCGCCCTCGCTCGCATATGGCGGGTTTCGGAACGGCCCTATCCCGCCAAACGCCACGCTGGTCTTCGAAGTCGAACTGCTGGAAGTTCAGTAATCACCAGGTGAGATCGGCGATCCCCATGTGAATCCGCGTGGATTCGCGTCCCGTGCGTGCTGATCCGCGTCCCGTGAAAACCCGCGGTTACCAGCCGATTCGGACCCGTGCCCCGAAAAGGACGTAGGTCAGCCGCTCGTCGAGCTCGCCTTCCTCGTTGTCGACCGCCTCCCCTTTCAACCACGCGAGACCCGCCTCGCCGAAGATCGCGAACGCCGGCCTGACCCAGACCTCGGCGCCGCCACCGAAGAACCAGCTCCAACCCTTCGTCTCGAGCTCGAGCGCCTGCGTGCCCCCTTCAATCGTCTCGGTGACACCGTCTACGGTGATCGTCGTGTCCTCGAAGGTCTGATTCGTTCTGAATTTCGACTGTTGATAGATGGCGCCCGCCTTACCGTAGAACCGGGCGCGACGCACCGGAATGCCAAACTTGCCGGCTGCGGTGAAGGCGTGCAGATCGAGGTTGCTATCGAAGCTGGACGTGCCACTCGACCCTTGCGCAGTGGCGTCACTGGGCTTCAGGTAGCTAGCCTCGGCCGAGAGGAACGGAGCGAACCAGTATTCGACGCCGGCGGTGTAGCCGAACCCTGTGTTGTCTGAATCGCAGTTCACGTTCCCGCAGGCGACGTCCCTGGCGTTGCTGAACGTACCGAAGACGCCGCCTCCGAACAGCACCAGACCGGTGGGCGGTGTCCAATGGATGACTTGACGAAGACTGAAGGGACCCTGCCTGAGGAGAACGGTGGGATTCGGACCACCTACATCGATCACCATCGTGCTGACCGACCGGATCAGGAACAATCCGACAATCTGACGCCGGTCGCATCCGGTGTCCGGCGGCGGCGGCTGCCGTACGCGCTCGACGATCAGCACACGGCGCACCTTCTCGCCGCAGACGTCGACATAGATGGATGCGTCCGTCTCGGCTTTGTTTACGTTCTTGGAAATATTCAGGGCAAGTGTTGCATTTCCGTCGAGTCGTCAGCAGTCCCGGACGCGACCGTGGCCGTATTGAGCACTAGCTCGATAGTCGCCCCCACCGGCGCTTTCGTCACGATGACCTTCTGCGCTGTGGCGGCGCCGGCAAATACGGACACGGAGAGCACGGCCGCCAGAGCCAGCGGCCGCCAAGGTTTCGTCATGCTCGCCCCTTCTGAGAAATCGCACCCAACGATTATTGCTCACAATCGGTGCGACTTTTGGCAGGAAGGTAGCGGAGACTGGTATCACTGCTCCAACGTCGCCCCTCGCTGACGCCCACCGTCTTCCAGCCATCACCGACGCGGCGGAAGTGGACGGTGACCGGTGTGGCCCACGATGGGTATCGGGATGAGTGGCGGCGACTCGAACCTGGATGAACTCCGGTCCACCCTGCGCGATTAATGCGGCTGGCGCCTGCATCCGGGTCACATCGGCCGACGTCGTCCCGACATCGCTCGCGGTTCCGGTGGCATTGTCGAAGCTGGCCCACTGCGCCTTGTAGGACTGCCCGGCGTGGCCGCAACGCCTGCCTCGACGGCGGCGTTGACGAACGTCAGCACTCCCCGTTCAGCTCAACACGAAATCTATCAGCGGATTCACGCTCGTGAGCCAGTGTTTCAGAACCTTGTCGCGTCGAGTAATGAGCGTCTGGACCATGTAGTTCGTCGCGCGTGGATCTGAGTACTTCGCTTTCTCGACAATCGTCCGGATCGCGTCGTCGCTGAACCTGGAGACGATACGAGCGGCCCAGAACGCATCGTCAGGACGCATGTTGAGGAACGCCGGGTTCGGATATTCCGGTTTCCATCGCTGCGGGGTCGAACGCGTCAGCCTCGAAGCGGCCAACCGAGGACGGCACGCGCGGGTAGTCGATGTGCATCCACGGAGCGTGTGTAGATGTCCCAGCGTCGCCAGCGTGAGCCAGCCGGGCTTCAATTCGAGGATGTATTCGTTGCCGGGCCGATGACGCTGGGCGTGGACGGTCCCGCTGCCCGAGGATCGACCCGAAGTCGAACATGTAGTGCTTGATGAACGAGCGGTCGCTCGCGTTTGACGAGCATATCGAGGCTGTTCACGCCGCGAGAATCGTCGTGATTGAGCCACGCGCCGAAGACGCGCGCCGCTCTCAACTCGCGACGGTGCTCGTGCGGCGACGATGTCGTTCGGATCGTCGGGGCGCGTCTGGTAGTAGCGGAAGTTGCCGAGAGGCTTCCCCTCGGCGAACCGGCTCGCAAGGACTCGATACTTGCCGTTCGGTTGCCGGGCGGCGCGATTGAAGCACGTGGTCGATATCGCGTCGCGCCAGACGGCGTTTCCTCCCGATGAGCGGATCGAAGAGCGTCGCCTTGTCGGAGATGACAATCCGATCGGGATCCAGCTCGGTGAGGTACACCTCGACGGTGTTGTAACCAAACGCATGATAGAACGCGGTGCCGATGATCTCGGCACCGGTCGCCATCTCCGGGTTCGAGGGCGGATCGAACTCGATCTGATAGCGTCTCGCCTTCCGGCGTCGTCATTCGGAAACCCGGCTGAAGGCCCGTGCCCTTGCCGCCAGACACGATCCACCCCGACAGGGAAACGGTATTCAATCGGTCCGGCCCGCGCTGCAGATCGGTGAGCGAGATTTCTGCCCGACCGATGCGGTTCGTGAACCAGCTCGAGTCGGGGACCTCATCGAGCGTGTTGACGTTCAGCGCGCGAACAGACCTTGCGCTCGCCTGGCGTACGCGAAGGTGTTCACGAGAAAGTCATAACTTCCGGCATCCTCGACCTTCACGGCTGGCCGACGCATTCGAGCGCGGCGTCGTCGTCGGTCCAGATGCGGATCGTCAGCGTAGAAGCGGAACGCGCGGGTCCCCTGCCGTGAAGGCGCCGATCGTGCCGATCGCCGCGACGATAGCCAGGAGCGCCGTCGTGGGAGCGCTGGAAGCGACGGGGGCGCCGTGAGCTAGAACGTGCCGCCGAAGACGATCCAGAGATGCTTGCCAGTTGTTTTGTTGAGAGGGATTCGCTGACGGCCTACACGCAATCGAGGACGCGGACGCATCCTGGCCGCGGACGGACAAGTTGTAGCTTTTCGGACAGCTCGCTCGCGTTCAGCCGGCCCGCGGCTGAATGCGCCGAGTGACCCCGCAGATTGCGGGGTCACTCGCAGGGCCGAGTCACTAACGAGTTCCACGTTGCGGCACGACGAGCTCGTTCTCGACCCCGAACGATCCCGGCACCTCACGCGCGCGGAACCCGGCGGCAATCTTGTCCGACTCGAAGTCCACCGATCCGACCAGCAACGTGCGGCCGTTGCGGACGATGATGTGAATCGGATAGTAACCAAACGGCTGCATGCCCGGATAACGCGACAGGAAGAACTGCCGATCGAAGCGAGCCGGTGCCCCGCCGCCAGGTGCATATCGCGAGAGAAACGCATCGTTGTAGATTCGATAGAAGGTTCCCCACCGAATGCGATCGTCGTTGGGCGAGACGGACAGTGGCTCGATCTGATTGACGACCTCATCAACACCCGGCACTCGCTTGACGGCTCTGGCCGCATCGTCTTTCAGCCCCAGCGCGTATGCGTATCCCTGAGAGCGTCACGGTGCCCTGGTCGTATCGGAACGCAAGGAAATCAAAGACGCCGTAATACGGCAGCCTCGCGAGCGCCTTGTGGATGGCTTCAGTAGTCTGTCGATCGTCGGTCACCGCCGGTCCGCTTGCCATCAGGGAGACGGACGCGAACCCGACAATCAGCGTGGCAACGATTCGTCGAAACATGGTCGGCATTCCTTTCTGCATGCCTTACTGACTGTTATTACGGACGGCGACGGCGGTTGGACGTCACCGTGGGGTAAGCGGCCGGTGACGATTCGGTTAAGGGGACGGAGGGTACGGAGGTAGGACGGAACGAGCTTCAAAAACGGAGAAACGGGCGCGGCGAACGGGTGATACTGCAAACGACTGCTGCAACCGATGCCGCCGCGCGTGCGCGGCGAGCGATCGACTGACCCCAGGACGCAAGCTGCGATTATGCGCGGGCGGCTTGTGTCCTCGGGCTCGTCGATGCGCCCGGTCGATCCGGCCGGCATCGGCTCGAACCCGAATTTAGCGCGAACTCTGCGAACCCCGTTACTCTGTCGCAGTTTTTGAGGCTTGGGCGTTCCGTCGTTCCTCGTTCGACAGCTACTCGATCGCCCGCAGTCTCGGAGGCACGCGAGGCGCGTGGACGGTCAGCCGCGACTGCTGCACGCTGACGTCGAGCCGTGTCGGCGCAATCAAGGCCGAGGGGCGCGCGTAGACGACCTGGTACTGCGTTTTCATTTCGGCCGCCAGACTGCTCAACCGGTCCTTGAGCGCCATGCTCGTCAACAGATCGTCACGCCGGCCGCCGGTCTGCTGCGTACCCTGCGACAGCGTGAGCTCGCGTTCGCGGGCCGCGGTGCTGAGCAGCGAGGCCCTCGGGCGATCGAGCACGAGCGCGTGCAGAATCGCATCGGTGGACCGCAGGTCCTTCAACACCGCTCTCGTGATAACGCTCGCTGAACTCAGGTCCCTGCGTCGTGATCACGACGATGACCGGCCGGTCGCGTTCGCGTGTCCGAAAATCACGCGAGACGTCGACGATCGCGTCCAGCAGGTACGCGCCGCTGCCGCTCCTGGAGAACAGCCGCCCGACGGCCTCCTCGAGCCGCGCCGGATCCTGGGTGAAATCGACCAGACGCGTCGGACGATCACCGAACTCGTAGACGGCGATCTCGTTCGATCCCTGCATCTCCCTGAGGAAACTGCGGAGCGCAAGGCGCAAGTCATTGACATAAGGCCGCATGGCCTGACTGGTGTCAACGAGGATGGCAATGTGCATCGGCTTCGACGCCGCGGCCACGCGCAGGACCTCGCGCGTCACGCCATTCTCACGAACGATGAAGTCCCTGGCATTCAGGGTGCTGACGGGCACGTCAGACTTGTCCAGCACGCCGGCATACACCGCGCGCTCCTCCTGCTGCGCCGCAAGGACGCTCGGAACAGCAACGGCGCCGATAGCCAGCGCCAACACAAACGAACGCGAAACACGAGACATGTCGCCTCCAGTTGAGGCGGACAGCCGTCAGGCGGAACTGTCCGACATTCACGGGCTCAGGCACCTATTAGTTTGGACGTTCGCGGCACGGTCCAGGTTCCAGGCGTTGGTAAGGATTAGGTGAGGGTGACGATGCGGAACGGATCGCCAGACGCGCCCGACCAGATGGTGGTCATCGTGCTCAGCCACGAAACAGGCCCAGTCGATCAGGCGCAGGCCCTGTTCGAGACGGGGATGCACGCACACCGCTCGACATCCTCGGCGGTTGCCAGCTCCATCCTGGCGACGAGCGCCTGCCGGTGGCTCTGAAGCCGGGAGAGAATCTGCGACACGCTCGTCGCGTTGTGGTTGGCGGCATGCGTTCGCTCGATTGGTCACATCGGCGGCGGCCAGCGTGCCGGCCCGAGCGAGGAACTCGATCGAAACGCTTCTCGTCGAGATCGTGCAGATCGTCGAGGTGCGCAAGATGTTCCTTGGCGGACCAGGCGCCGATCCGATGCGGGCGCTGAGGATGTCCTCCGGCACTCCCGACGTCAGCGCGCACCGCTCTGGCTGGAGTGCCCCGCAATCGCTCGAGCACGGCGGGAAAGGCGCCTGCTGGAAGTGAAAAGGTCCAGGTGCGCTCGAACCAACGGATCGGCTCTATCATCGTCCCTGGGACCATGATAGTCCTATGGGTGCGAGGATGCTCGACGCTCGCCCGTTATATCGCAGCCCGCCTCCGGTGTTGCGCCCGTTCGTCCAGAGCGTCTGGGCTTCGGGCCAGGCGTGTCACGAACCGTCCGGGCTGCCGACGCGTGAGCATGTCCTGCCGACCGGGCAGATGCACCTGGTGATCCGTCTGGCGGATGATCCCCTTCGACTCTTCGCGAACACCGCCGACACCTCGGGACAACTACTCAGCGCAGCGGTCGTCGGTGGCGCGCGCGCGTCGTTCTACATTCGTGAAGTCTCGAGGCCGCCCTCCGCGATCGGCGCGCAGCTCCGGCCCGGCGCGTCCGAAGCGCTGTTCGGGGTGCCGGCAAGCGAACTGGCGGGACGTCACATCGCCCTCGAGGATCTCTGGGGCCGGGACGTGGCGCGGATACGCGAGCAGCTCGCCGCACTCGCCTCGCCCGCAGATCGGCTCCACGCGTTCGAAGGAATGCTGGCCGCTCGCCTGCCGCTTGTGCGCGGCATCCACCCCGCCGTCGCGTCTGCACTCGAGCAGTTCGTGGTGAGCCCGGACGTCCGCGACGAGGTGAAGCGCAGCGGATTCAGCCACCGCACGTTCATCGCGATGTTTCGCCGGGCGGTGGGCCTCAGCCCCAAGGTGTATTGCCGCCTGATACGCTTCCAGCGAGCTCTTGCGCTGTTGAGCCGGTCGAGCGAGTCATTCTGTGTCGAGGTCGCGCTGGCCGCGGGCTACAGCGACCAGGCGCACTTCAATCGAGAGTTTCGCGAGTTCACTGGCGTGACGCCGACAGAGTATCGACGGATCTCACCGACGGCCACGCACCACCTCCCGATCGGTCGCGGATCGCGCTGACCAACGCAGGGTCAAATTCGTTCAAGACTGGTTCGCGAGGACTCGGTAGTCTGCTCGTGCGAGACAGTCACGTGCTACAAGGAGGACTGCCATGGCGGTCAAAGAGTTGTTTGCTTATATCTGTGTCGAGAACGCCGCCCGCGCCATCGACTTCTACACGGAGGCATTCGGCGCGCGTGAGAAGATGCGCCTGACGGAGCCGAGCGGCCGGATCGGCCACGCCGAGCTCGACTTCGGCGGCGTCACGCTCATGCTGGCGGACGAATTCCCCGAATACGGTCTGCGAGGGCCGCAGCCCGGGATGGGCACGCCATGCACGCTGCACGTGCACGTGGACAATGCCGACGAGGTCATCGCGCGCGCGGTGAAAGCTGGAGCACGTCTCGAAATGGAGCCCAAAGACCAGTTCTACGGCGAGCGCTCGGGCGCGATCCGCGATCCCTTCGGCCATCGCTGGACGATCGGGCATCACATCGAGGACGTGTCCTCGTCAGAGATGCAACGGCGATATACAGAGATGCTGCAGGTCAAGCCGTGACCTCTTTTTGCTAGTGCCCGGTCCTCCCACTGCTGACACGCGCAGCCCTTTCGGAGGGCAGTGCAAAGTACAGCGCCAGCGCAAGGTTGAGGGCGACACTGGCCGTGGCACTGACGAGCGCCAGGAGCATGGCGACCATGTATGACAGCGGTCCGTAACGGTAGCTTTTCGTCAGGTGTCGGACCGCTTCAGGATCGTGATCCGTGCGCAAGAGCCGGGCCCCAATCGACGCGCTGCGCCACAGCACGTTGAAGAACACAGCGATGACCAGAAAAGTCCCGTTGTAAACCATCGCTGCCGTGGTCTCGCCTGGATGACCGAGGTACTCAGCAATGAGCGCCGTCGGAAAAGGGACGAGGACGATGCCAAGAAGCAGGAGGCCGTTGTAGAAGAGGAGCCGGTCGTCACAGTGCCCGATGTGCGTGAACAGCCGATGATGGTTGACCCACATGATGAGGATGGTCACGAAGCTCGTCACAAACGCGAGGTACGATGGCCACTGATGGGCGAGCGCCGCACCAAGCGTCTCGGGAAGCACGACGTCGCGCGGCACTTTGATGTCAAGGATCAGCAGCGTGATGGCAATCGCAAACACGCCGTCACTGAAGGCCTCGAGCCGCGTCGTTCCCGTGAAGCGAGCCATTATCCGTTCATCCGTTATTGCGCGGGCCGCGTATCGCCCGCATCACCCGTCCGGGTAGGACCGCCCAGCATCGATATCAAGAGCTGCTACAGGTGAAGTGAAGAGCGTCACGAACCTGACACTCGCCTTGCGACATCAGTGCCAGATCCGTGCACGGCTGACCCGCCTCGATGCGCCGGGAACCACCAGCGGTGGCCCGGCGTCTACCTAATAAGGCGTCGCACCCTGTCGATTTCGGATGCCTTCGTTCGTCACATCAATGACGGTGCGAGACGTGCATGAGGATGGATTCGCCATCGCATGCCTGATCGTGCATACACTGGTCATGAGTGGCGAGCGGATCGCGCGGACCAGCCTGGCCTGCCCGTAACGCCGCTCTTAACTTCCCAGGTAATTGCCGACGTCCTTGCACGCGTATGTAAGAGGAGTTCATGGCCAAGCGGATGATTCTCATGCTTGCGGTGACGGCCGCCGTCATCGCAACTCTCGGGTTCGTAAAGTTCCAGCAGGTCCAGGAGGCGATGGCCCAGGGTGCGAGTTTCCAGCCACCGCCTGAAGCCGTCACCACCATCGTTGCCCAGCAGGAGCAGTGGCCCTCGAGCCTGACGGCAATCGGGACCATGGCGGCGGTGCAAGGCGTCACGGTCAGCGCTGACCTGCCAGGTACCGTCGATCGGATCGCGTTCGAGTCCGGCAAGTTCGTCACAAGGGGGATCTCCTGGTGCAGCTCGACACGCGCCAGGAGCGGGCGCAGTTGACCACGATCGACTCGCAGCGGGAGTTCGCCAATCTCAACTTCGACCGGATGAAGGGTCTGCTGGACCAGCGGGTCATTTCGCGTGCGGAGTTCGACCGGGCGGTCACCGATCAGAAGCAGAGCGAAGCACAAATCGGCGAGGTGAACGCCACGATTTCGCGAAAGACGATTCGCGCGCCGTTCTCGGGCGTCCTCGGTATCCGTCAGGTGAATCTCGGGCAGTATCTGGCGCCCGGCGATCCGATCGTGCTGGTCCAGTCACTCGATCCGATCTACGCCAACTTCGGCGTGCCGCAGCAGGATGCCAGCCAGGTTCGGCTTGGCCGGACCGTGCGCATCACCGCCGAAGAGCTCTCCGGGGCGGGGTTCGAGGGGCGAATCACGGCGATCGATCCGAGAGTGGACGAGGCAGACGCGGAACCTTCAAGTGCAGGCGACGCCTGCGCAATCGGGGCGGGCAGCTGCGACCGGGCATGTTCGTCGAGACGGAGGTGCTGCTCGGTGAGTCGCGCTCGGTGGTGACCCTGCCCAGCTCGGCCATCAACTACGCGCCGTACGGCGACTCGGTGTTCGTCGTCACCGATCTCAAAGGACAGAACGGCCAGTCGTACCGCGGCGTGCGCCAGCAACTGGTGAAGGTCGGCGCTGCGCGCGGCGATCAAATCGCGATTCTCGAGGGCGATCAACGCCGGCGACGAAGTCGTCACGTCCGGTGTGTTCAAGCTCCGGAACGGCGCGGCGGTGCAGGTCAACAACAAGGTACAGCCGTCGAACAGCCGCACACCGAAGCCCGGGGACAGCTAATGCGGTTCACTGATCTCTTCGTCAAGCGGCCCGTTCTCGCGATTGTCGTCAATCTCGTCATCCTGATCGCGGGCCTGCAGTCCATTCGCGCGCTGAGCGTCCGGCAGTATCCGCGCAGCGACATCGCGGTCGTGCGCGTGTCGACCGCCTACATCGGCGCCAACGCCGACCTGGTGCGCGGCTTCATCACGACGCCGCTCGAGCGCGTCATCGCGAGCGCCGACGGCATCGACTACATGGAGTCGTCGAGCGCTCAGGGCGTCAGCACGATCACGGTCCACCTCAAGCTCAATTACGACACCAATGCGGCGCTGACCCAGATCCAGTCGAAAGTGGCGCAGGTTCGCAACGACCTGCCGCCGGAGGCCGAGGCGCCGATTATCGAGCTCGAAACCGCGGACACCCAGTTCGCGGCGATGTACATCGGGTTCTCGTCAGGCGATCTCGATCAGAGTCAGATTACCGATTACCTGACCCGCGTCGTGCAGCCCAGGTTCAGCGCGGTCAGCGGTGTTCAACGCGCCGACATCCTCGGTGACCGGACGTTCGCGATGCGCATCTGGCTGAAGCCGGACCGTCTGGCGGCGTACGGCATCTCTGCCACCTCACTGCGCGAGGCGCTCGCACGCAACAACTATCTGTCAGCGCTCGGGCGGACGAAGGGATCGATGGTCTCCGTCAATCTGGTGGCCAATACCGACCTGCAGACGGCCGAAGAGTTTCGCCAGCTCGTCGTCAAGGAGCAGAACGGCGTGGTCGTTCGGCTCGGCGACATCGCGGACGTCGTCCTCGGCGCCGAGAACTATGACGAGGATGTGCGCTTCAACGGCGAGACGGCGACGTTCATGGGGATCTGGGTACTGCCGACCGCGAACTCGCTCGAGGTCATTCGCCAGGTACGGGCCGAGATCCCAGGTATCGAGGCCCAGATGCCGGCCGGAATGAAGGTCGGCATTCCGTACGACTCCACCGAATATATCCAGGACGCCATCAACGAAGTGCTGACGACCCTGAGCGAGACGCTCCTCATCGTCATCGTCGTGATCTTCCTCTTCCTGGGCTCGTGGCGCTCGGTGATCATCCCGATCGTCGCGATTCCGATCTCGCTGGTCGGCGCCGTGTTCCTCATGCTGGTCGCAGGCTTCACGATCAACCTGCTGACGCTGCTGGCGATCGTGCTCTCGGTCGGTCTGGTCGTGGACGATGCCATCGTGATGGTGGAGAACATCGAGCGACATCTCCAGCAGGGCAAGCCGCCTGGACGGGCGGCCATCGATGCGGCGCGCGAGCTGACGGGACCGATCATCGCCATGACCATCACGCTGGCGGCCGTGTACGCGCCAGTCGGAATCCAGGGCGGCCTGACCGGCGCGTTGTTCCGGGAGTTCGCGTTCACGCTCTCTGGCGCCGTGATCGTCTCCGGCGTCGTCGCGCTGACCCTCTCACCGATGATGGGCGCCAAGCTCCTTCGCACGGGCGACGCCGAGCGCGGTTTCGCCGGGTGGATCAATCGCCGATTCGAAAGCGTGCGCCATCGCTACATGCGCTCGGTTGCCGCGACCCTTCGCTACCGGCCGGTCGTCCTCGTGCTGTGGGGCATCGTCGCGCTCCTGATGGTGCCCTTCTACATGTTCTCGCAGCGCGAGCTGGCGCCCGCGGAAGATCAGGGCGTCGTGTTTTCAATCATCCAGGCGTCCGCGAACTCCACGATCGACCAGACCAGGCTATTCACGGAGCAAGTCAACGAGGTCTATAAGTCGTTCCCCGAAACGGCGAGCGTCTTCCAGCTCACGTTCCCGACCGGCGGTTTCGGCGGCATGGTGACCAAGCCCTGGAGCGAACGGACGAGGACGACCGAGGAACTGCTGATGGCGTCGGCGGCGATGCTGTCGCAGGTCGCGGGGATCCGGGCGATACCGCTCACGCCGCCGGCGCTCCCTGGCGGCGGTGATTTCCCGGTTGACCTGGTCATCGCCTCGGCGGCGGAACCACAGCAGCTCGGCGAATTCGCAGGGCAACTCGTGCAGAAGGCGTTTGCCAGCGGGCTGTTCATCTTTGCCGACGCCGACTTGAAATTCGACCAGCCGCAGGCCGAGATCGTGTTCGACCGTGACAAGCTCCGTTCACAGGGCGTCGATCTGAGCCAGGCCGGACAAGACCTGTCGATCCTCCTCGGCGGAGACTATGTCAATCGATTCAGCATTCAGGGTCGAAGCTACAAGGTGATCCCGCAACTCAAGCGCACCGAGCGCTTGACCCCCGATCAGCTCGAGCGGATCTACATCACGGGATCAGGGCCCGTTACCGCCGAGTCGACGAACGGATCTGATAGTCACGCCGTCGCCGGCCAAGGGGGATCCGGCAGCCGGTTGGTCCCACTGTCGACGTTCGCGCACATTCGCACCACGGCCGAGCCGCGCGAGCTGAAGAAGTTCCAGCAACTCAATGCCGTGCGCATTCAGGGCGTGATTCCGCCGCCGGTTCCGCTCGATAGCGCGCTCGGGTTTCTCGAGCAGGAGGCGCGGGCGATTCTTCCGCAGGGCTTCACGATCGATTACGCTGGCGAGTCGCGGCAACTTCGGACGGAAGGCAGCCGTTTCCTCGGCACGTTTCTACTGTCGGCGATCCTGATCTATCTGGTGCTCGCCGCGCAGTTCGAGAGCTTCCGCGATCCGTTCATCATCCTCGCGGGTTCCGTGCCGCTGGCCGTTTCCGGGGCGCTCGTCTTCTCGTTCCTGGGGCTGACCACGCTGAACATCTACAGTCAGGTTGGCCTGATTACGCTCGTCGGCCTCGTGTCCAAGAACGGCATCCTCATCGTGCAGTTCGCAAACCACCTGCAGGAGACCGGAATGGACAAGCTCGCCGCGGTCATCGAAGCGGCCGGCACGCGCTTGCGGCCGATTCTGATGACCACGGCGGCAACGGTGGCCGGACATTTCCCGCTCGTGCTGGCGACGGGACCTGGCGCCGGCGCCCGCAACAGCATCGGGATCATGCTGGTCAGCGGCATGATCATCGGCACGATCTTCACCTTGTTCGTCGTGCCCTCGATCTATATGCTGCTGGCAAGAAAGCATGCAGTCGTGCGGGACGAGGAAGGTTCTCGGGTGCCCTTGACGATTGACGAGGGCGGGCTCAGGATTGCGGATTGATGAAACCAGAACCTGCGGAGCTCACCAGCAATCTTCGCGACGCGATGATGACGTTGATGCGCGAAGTGCTCGACGGCCCCGCGGATCGAGGGGGCTACGTTCTCAACCGCGGGGATGGCGGGCTGCTCGCCTCGCTCGACGCGCTGTCAGCAGAGCAGGCGTCTGCCCAGCCGGATGGACGGGCGTCCGTCGCAGCGCATACCGATCATCTTCGCTACGGTCTGTCGCTGCTCAATCGCTGGGCGGCCGGCGAGGACCCCTGGCACGATGCGAACTACGCGGCAAGCTGGAAGCGTCTCCATGTCACCGACCAGGAGTGGCGGACACTCCGTCAGGCGCTGGCGAAAGAGTCGCGGGCCTGGATGAATGCGGCGTCAGCGCGCAGCGACTGGGAGACGGCTGGCATTACTGAAACAATCGCGAGCATCGTGCACCTGGCGTATCACCTCGGCGCTATCCGTCAGATCGCCCGTGCGGCCAGCGGCCCACCGGCGAAGGACTGAAGAGATTCAGCGCCAACTCCCAACCGCCAACTCCCAACGTTTTCGCTGGAGGAACGCAGGCATGCCCAATCGCAGGGAGTTCCTCAGAACCGCCACGGCCGGAGCGACAGGCGCCTGCGTGATGAGCACCGCGCTCGGCACAGCGGTGTCCGCCTTTCAGACGCAGCGCGCGCGGCGCCAGACAGTGCTGGGTGGCCGCCATGTCAGGGTGATCGACGTGCATGCGCATTGCGTCATACCTGTTGAGGATATCGTCGAGGGCACTCCGCTCGCCGGGATGGGAGGGGGTTCCGGGGACAGTATTCTAGGTCCGCAGCGTCTGGACGTGATGGATCAGCAAGGTGTCGATGTCCAGGCACTGAGCATCAATGGCTATTGGTGGTACGCCGCCGAACGCGATCTCGCACGCCGGATCGTTCAGAAGCAGAACGAGGGACTCGCCAAGTGGGTGACGGCTCACCCCGATCGCTTTGTCGCGCTGGCGTCGGTAGCCCTGCAGCATCCCGATCTGGCGGCCGAGCAGCTCGAGGACGGCGTGAAACGACTGGGCCTGCGGGGCGCTTCAATCGGCGGGCACGTGAGAGGTGAAGATCTCTCGCTTCCAAAATATGACCCGTTCTGGGCCAAGGCTGCGGAGCTCGGGGCCCTCGTCTTCATGCACCCAGGCGGCGCGGAGAACCTCATCAAAGATGGCGCGTTGCGCGGGCGCGGCGACCTTGGCAACATCATTGGCAATCCGCTCGAAACAACCTACTTTCTGTCGCGCATGATTTTCGACGGGACCCTCGACAAATTCCCTGCCCTCCGCATCTGTGCTTCGCACGCCGGCGGCTACCTGCCTTCCTATCTCGGGAGAACAGAGGCGGCGTGCGTCGTCAGGAGGAACGCGAACTGCGCCAACAAGAAGTCGCCAAGCGAGTATCTGAAGTCGCAGATCGTCATCGACACGATGGTGTTTTCGGAGGAAGGGTTGCGCCATCTCGTGGCCGAGGTCGGCATCGGTCAGATCGTGTATGGCACGGACGTCCCGTTCAACTGGCCCGTCACCATCGACCTGGTGCTGAATGCTCCGTTCCTCAACGACGGCGACAAGATCGCGATCCTGAGCGGGAACCTGCAAAAGCTGCTTCGGATCGAGTGACGCCGATACGCCTTCGACTCGAGCCCGACAGCGCTGACGTCGTGGTCGTCGCGATCGTTCCTTGCACTCGTCAGCCGTGCTGAGTTTCGACACCGAACAAGGCAGCCAATACCCGTCCCTACTACCCTTGTCCGATCTTGGCCGGCTCCAGCCGAGGCACCAGGAGCTGAATGATCGCCAGTGCGGACAGATACGCAAACGCGGCGATCATGAAGACCGGGACGTAGCTGCCGGTCGCCTCCAGCACGTAACCCGTCAGCTTCGCAATGAGCATCCCACCGACGGCGCCGGCGAAGCCTCCCAATCCGACTACGGAACCGACCGCATGACGCGGGAACATGTCTGATGCGAGCGTGAAGAGATTCGCAGACCACCCTTGATGCGCTGCGGATGCCAGACCGATCAGCCCGACAGCGACCCACAGGCTGCTCGCGTTGGAGGCCGCAAGCATCGGAACCACTGCTAACGCACATACGAACATGGCCGCCTTGCGTCCCGCGTTCACCGTCCACCCGCGCTTGATGAGCGTGGACGAGAGCCACCCGCCGCCGATGCTCCCGACGTCCGCGATGAGGTAGATCGCCACGAGTGGAGGCCCGATCGTCCGCAGATCGATCCCGTGATTGCGGTTGAGGAAGTCCGGAATCCAGAACAGGTAGAGCCACCAGACCGGATCGGTCATGAACTTGCCGATCGCAAAGGCCCATGTCTGGCGGTGCCGCAGCAACGTACCCCACGGCACTCTGGCCGGTGGATCCGCGGGGTCGCTCTGAATGAGCGCGAGCTCCGCCTTCCCCACCCGCGGGTGCGATTCCGGCCTGTCGTAGAGTGGCAACCAGACCGCGAGCCAGGCGAAGCCGATCAGGCCGGTCGCGATGAACGCCCAGTACCATCCCCAGGTGATCGTGATCCACGGCACAATCAACGGCGTCAACAGCGCGCCAATATTGGTGCCCGAGTTGAAGAGACCTGTGGCGAACGCACGCTCGCGCTTCGGGAACCATTCGGCCACGACCTTAATCGCCGCCGGAAAGTTGCCGGCCTCGCCCAACCCAAGCGCCATGCGCGCCAGCATGAAACCGGCGACCGATGCGGAGTACGTCAATCCGATCAGCGCAAGAGCGCTTGCGACCGCCGTCCCAAACACCGGCGCCTCGGCGTGCGCAATCGCCGCCAGACTCCACACGACGATGGCCACGGCAAAGCCGGTGCGGGCGCCAAGCTTGTCGATCATCCGCCCCGCGACCAGGAAGCCGACGGCATACGCCAGCTGAAACGCAAAGACGATGTCGCTGTAGTCGATTTCACTCCAGCCAAACTGCTGCTGAAGCGTCGGCTTGAGGATCCCGATCACCTGCCGGTCGATGTAGTTGATCGTGGCAGCGAAGAAGAGGAGCGCGCAGATCACCCACCGGTAGTGGCCCGCCCCTGTGACCGCGGCGGCGGTCGCGGTGGACGTGCTGGTCTGCTGGACGCCGACTGGCAGTGAAGCGTTAGTCATGGCTCAATCGTTCTTTTGTGATCCGTCAGGTTCAGATCGTCGGATTGCGACGATGAATCGCGAACTCACGATGGCCGAGCCTCTCGGTGGCAGTTTGCTGCCCCGACGCGACGGCCAGAATCTCGAGGAACAGGCGATCGGCGGCCGAGGTGAGCGTTTCCGAGTCGTCCATCACGCCGCTCACGTCGACGTCGATGTTATCCGCCATATGCTGCGCCGTGCGGGCATTCCCCGTGACCTTGATGACCGGCGCGATCGGATTCCCGGTCGGCGTTCCGAGTCCGGTCGTGAACACCACGACCTGCGCGCCGCCCCCCACCATGCCCGTCACGGACTCGACGTCGAGTCCCGGCGTGTCCATGACGGTCAATCCCTTGCGCGCGATCGGCGCGGCATAGCCCACGACATCTTCCAGCGCGGCATGTTCGCCACCCTTCTGCGTCGCGCCGAGGGATTTCTCCTCGATCGTGGTCAATCCACCGCGGATATTGCCTGGCGAGGGCTGCGTGCCGCGTATGTCGAGGCCCAGCGCGCGTGCCTCCGCCTCGACGCGAGTGATCACCTGAATGAGCGCCGCCGTGGTGCCGGGCCGGGTCGCGCGCGCCGCCAGCAGATGTTCGGCGCCCATGATCTCCGCAATCTCGCCGAGCACTGCGCTGCCGCCTTCAGCGACCAATCGATCGGTGACCCGACCAAGCGCCGGGTTCGCTGCCAGCCCGGAGGTGTAGTCCGATCCGCCGCACTTGAGCGAGAGCACCAGATCGGCGACGTCACACCACTCGCGTTGCTGGCCAGCGAGCGTGGCGCTCATCTCCCGAGCCATGCGCGCACCCGTCTCGGTCGCGCGCACTGTCCCCCCTTCGGACTGGATCGCGACGATCCCAACAGGCTTCTGCTGCCGTCGTGCGGCATCCGCCAGCGTGTTGGCCACCACCTGCTCGCACCCCAGGGCCACGACGATGACGCCGCCGACGTTCGGATGCGCGCAATAGGCCGCCAGCGTGTCGTGCGTCACCCGCATGTCGGGGCCCAGCTGGCCGCATCCCGCGAGGTGAGGCAGCGCGGCGCCCGCAGCCCCAGCCGCGGCGGCAATCCGCTCGGCAACGACCGACGCGCAGATCACCGTCGGGACCACGAGCAGATGGTTCCGCGTGCCCACGCGCCCGCCGGCGCGCTTGTATCCGAGGAATCCGGGCCGATCCGTTTCAGTCATCACCAGAACTGCCAATTCCCAACGTATTGGTTCGCAAGGCTGAATGTTGAGCTGAGGATCTTGGCCTCAATCACGGTCTGAGACTTGCCCCCGACGGGAAGACGGCATGCGCAACGATCACGACGGCCGCGACGTCGCGACGTCAACAGTTCATCGCGTCGTGTTCGTCGTGGTCGTCGCCGATCGTTCAGGGAACCCGTCGGGCCCCGTCCTGAGCTTGTCGGCAACTCCTTCTCCTCTCGTTAGGCACGCTGGAGTTAGGAGTTGTCACTTACCGAAATCCTCGGCATCACCCGTCGGCTCGGCGAGCCGCGCGTCTCGCGCCGGTACGGAACTCGCGGACAGGTCGCCTCGCCCTCGATTGCTCGCCACGTTGTGGACGTGCACGTGCACGCCCGGCGCGATGTCAGCGGACGCCAGGCCGATCGGGCTGCCGTACTTGATGACCGCTTCGCCGGTCGCGATCGCGGCAATTGCGACCTTGTGCCCGGCCGGAATGACATCGTGGACAACCACCGTCCTCCGATCCAGGTCGAGTCGAGTTCCTGGATCGAGCGAAACCAACGCGGTCGCAACGTTGTCGCGCGCGCTGATGACCAGGAAGGACTTCACTGATTGACCCCGCTGGCGAGGAACCCGCCGTCGACGGCCAGCAGGTGTCCCGTAACGAACGACGCCGCATCGGAGGCGAGGAACACCGCCGCGCCGACCAGCTCGTCGAGCCGCCCGAACCGGCGCATCGGCGTACGCACCAGGAACTCCTGTCCCCGCCCCGAATCGAGCAGCGCGGCGTTCAGGTCCGTGCGAAACACGCCTGGCGCAATGGCATTGACCGTGACATTGTGGGGAGCCCACTCGACGGCGAGCGCCCGCGTGAGCCCGGCCACCGCCGACTTGCTCGCCACGTATGCCGCAACCTCGAACAGGCCGACGAACGACGAGAGCGACGCGATCGTGATGATCCGTCCGGATCCCTGCGCGATCATCTGGCGTCCGAACACCTGGCACGCGCGCAGGGTACCGGTGACGTTCGTGTCGAGAATGCGCTGCCAGTCGGCCTCGTCCATGTCCAGCGTGGGAACGCGACGGGTAATGCCCGCGACGCACAGCAGGATGTCGATCCTCCCGAAGGAGTCGAGGCAGGCTGCGCGCACCTGATCCAGGGACGCCACGTCCGACACATCCGATGGCCGGCGCACCGTCCGTCGCCCGCGCTGTTCGATCTCCGCCGCCACGCTGTTGACCAGGTCCGCCCGCCGGGCGGTGGCGACGACGTCGGCGCCGGCGTCAGCCAGGCCAAGCGCAAGCACCCGCCCGATGCCGCTCGTGCCGCCCACAACGACCGCGACACGCCCCGACAGGTCGAACAGCTTCGCGCTCATCGCGAGGTCCTCGGTCTCCGCGCCCGCCCGTGCTCGCGCGGCGTTTCTGCGCTCGGGCCTGCGTCACGGGTCACCGCACCGTCGTCTGCCTCCTGGGCCTGGTAGGCGCTGGCCTGGAGCAGGTGATCGTTCATCGCCGTCCGCGCGGCTTCGGCATCGTGCGCCCGGATCGCCTGGTAGATCCGCCGATGCGCCTCGGCAGCGTCGCGCAGGTCGCGTGCGAACGCACGCTCGGCGGTGCGGCGCCGACGCTCGTAATAGAGCGTGGACACCATCTCCACGAGCGACGCCACGATCGGGTTTCCCGATGCCGCCGCAACCGCGCGGTGAAAGCGGATGTCGTGAACCAGGAACACCTGCGGGGCCTCGAGCGAGGCAAAGAGATTCGCGACTTCCTCCGCCATCGTCGCCACGTGCTCTGCGGATGCACGCTCGGCGGCAAGGCCGGCGGCGCCGACTTCGAGAATGCGGCGCGCCTCGTACATCTCGGTCCGGGTAAGGCCGTGTAACGCGGCCAGGAAACTCAGAGGCTCGGCAGCGAGGGCGGGAGGGCCATCCGGGATGAATGTGCCGGCACCGTGACGCGAGTGGACGACACCCATCGCAGCGAGCGCCTGCAGCCCTGCCCGGACGGTCGGACGGCTGACACCAATCTGCCGCACGAGGTCGCGTTCCGCCGGCAGCCGGTCCCCCGGACGCAGGCGTCCGCGCTCGATCAGGCTGCGCACGTGGCTGACGACCTGCTGCGTGCTCCCTTCCCCGGAGACGGGAACAGGATTGCCATCCTCGGAATGCGATCTCATAACTGGTCTTACCACTCTCGCTGACCGCGAACTCCAGGCCGTGTCAGAAAGGCCAATAATACGCATTCCCCGGTGAAAGGCAAGAGAGACCGGAAGAACTGTCGGTGGAAGTGGTTAGACCTGTTCGGAAAGGCGGCGCGCATGGCAGCACGCCGCCTCGGGCCTCTCCGACGGACGTTTGCGACGGCCTAGCCTGGCGACAGAATCGGAACGTCCATGACCGGCCGGACCTCGATTGTGCCCATGCGAGCGCCGGGAATCCGGGCGGCGACGGCAATCGCCTCGTCGAGATCGTTGGCGTCGATCAGGTAGTAGCCTCCGAGTTGTTCGCGCGTCTCGGCAAAGGGGCCGTCGGTGACCAGGCGTTTGCCATCTCGTACTCGCACGCTCGTCGCCGACGTCGTGGGGTGCAGCCGGGCTCCGGCCACATACTTCCCGCTCGCCTTGATTTCCTGGGTGAACTGACGGAATTCCATCACGACTCTTCTGGCGCTCGGCCTCGCTGAGGTTGCCGATCGCCGTCTCGTCACCGTGAATCAGCAAAATGTATTTCATGGCACCTCCGCGAATAGATCGAACGGGCCGGGTCCGGATCGACAGGTCGCGCGCCGGCCTCGAAAAAATCTATACCATGAGGCCATGCATCGGGATGCAGCCGAGGCGGTGGACGCGCTTTACCGCTCGGACTGGAGCCTCGTCGTCGCGACTCTGATCGGGCTCGTCGGTGACTTCGACGTCGCCGAAGAGGCGGCGCAGGAAGCCTTCACGGCTGCCGTGGATCACTGGCGGTCGGCCGGCGTCCCCGACTTCCCGCGCGCGTGGATCATCAAGACCGCCCACCACAAGGCAATCGACCGGCTCCGGCGCCGGGCGCGGTTCGAAGCGACGCTCGAATCGTATGCGTCGGTGTCGGAGCCTTACCAACACGATCCGGAGTACAACCCCGACGAGATCGCGGACGATCGGCTGCGGCTGATCTTTACCTGCTGTCACCCGGCGCTTGGACTCGAAGCGCAGGTCGCGCTCACGTTACGAACGCTGTGCGGCCTGCAGACGGATGAAATCGCGCGGGCCTTTCTCGTCCCGGCTCCGACGATGGCGCAGCGGCTGGTGCGCGCCAAACGAAAAATCCGCGACGCGCGCATTCCGTATGTCGTGCCCGACAGCAGCGACCTGCCGGCCAGGATCGATGCCGTGCTCGCGGTCATCTACCTCGTCTTCAATGAGGGCTATGCGGCCACGCGCGGCGAACCACTCGTGCGGCCCGGGCTCTCGCGAAGAGGCGATCCGCCTTGGCCGCCTGGTCAGGCTGCTGATGGCGCCGCGGCCGCCCGTCGAAGCCACGGGATTGCTGGCCCTGATGCTGTTGCACGACTCGCGAAGAGACGCACGTTTCGATCAGGCAGGCGAACTCGTCGTGCTCGATCAGCAGGATCGCAGCCGATGGGATCGCGAGAGGATCGCAGAAGCGTTGCCACTCGTCGAAGAAGCGTTGCGTGGAGGCCCGGGCCCATACGCGTTGCAGGCGGCCATCGCTGCCCTGCACTGTCAGGCGTCGAAGCCCGAAGAGACCGACTGGCCGCAAATCGTCCAGCTTTACGATCGGCTCGAACGTCTGCAACCGTCAGCCATCGTCTCGCTGAATCGCGCCGTGGCGGTGGCGATGGTCGACGGCCCCGGTGCCGGGCTCGCCTTGATGGATACGCTTGCCGGAGAGCTGAGCGGCTACCACCTGCTACACGCCGCGCGCGCCGATCTGCTGCGCCGCCTCGGCGCATCCGCCGACGCGCGCAGAAGCTACGAACGCGCGCTCGCGCTGGCAACCAACGAAAGCGAGCGCCGGTTCCTGGCGAAACGGCTGAACGAGGTTACCTAAAAAACTGACGCTTGCCATGGTTCGGCAGCGTCAATTGTGACTTGACACATTCCAATATGGGAATATGATGGATCCCATGCCCCGGGCCGCGACGACGTCGGACACCTTCAACGCGATAGCCGAGCCTCGCCGGCGCGAGATCCTCGCCTACCTCGCCCGTCACGAGCGCCCCGTCGGTGACATCGTGGCGGCCCTGGGGCTCGAGCAGCCGTCGGTCTCCAAGCATCTGCGCGTGCTCCGGGACGTCCACCTGGTCCATGCCCGCCGCGACGGCCGCCGCATTCTCTACCGCACGAACGCGGACGCGATCCGTCCCTTGCACGAGTGGGCCAGCCGGTTCGAGCGGTATTGGAGCCACCAACTTCTACGGATCAAAGAACGCGCCGAGCAGAACCGCGAACACGAATAGGAGGATACATGCCGGTCACGACTCCGGGCTTGACGATTGAGAACCTGACCCTCAGCGTTACACAAGAGATTCACGTCCGGTCGTCGCTGACCGCGACGTTCGCGGCCCTGCTCGAACAGATGGGGCCATCGAACGAAACGCCGGAGAACCAGGCCATGCCGATGAAAATCGAACCGTGGCCCGGGGGCCGATGGTTTCGAGACCTGGGCGACGGCAACGGACATTTCTGGGGTGTCGTGCAGGCGATCAAGCGTCCGACGCTGCTCGAAATCAGCGGACCGCTGTTCATGTCCTACCCCGCCCTCTCGAACGTGCAGTACCGCTTG
Organism: uncultured Acidobacteriota bacterium; assembly: GCA_963710415.1. GTDB lineage: Bacteria > Acidobacteriota > Vicinamibacteria > Vicinamibacterales > 2-12-FULL-66-21 > CAVQAH01. Next base: position 101,779 of record CAVQAH010000014.1, read on the forward strand.
ACCGCCGTGGACGGAGGGACGCTCATCACCTTGCGTCACACGGCGTTCGGATTCATTCAGGACGACCACCGCGCAGGCGTGTCGAGCGGGTGGACGAAGATTCTCGAGGGGACGCGCAGGCGCGCGGAAGCCTCATAACCGGCACACACCGAGGTGAATCATGGCGATGATCGATGCGTTTTTGCAGGAACTCGAACAGGAAGCTCAGGCCACGCGGCGCGCACTCGAACGCGTGCCCGAAGACAAACTCAGCTGGCGTCCGCATCCCAAGTCGATGTCGCTCGGGCAACTATCGCTGCATATCGCGGTCGTGCCTGGCGCGATCGCCGAGCTGTCGACGCAGTCTCCCTTCCAAGTGAAGAACTTCTCGCAGGAGCCGGCGACCAGCACGTCGCAGCTGTTGTCCGCCCTTGACGAGAGCCTGGCGAAGGCCAGACAGGTGCTCAAAGGCATGGACGATGCGGCACTCGGCACGACGTGGAAGATGGTCGATGGCGAGAAGGAGATCATGGCGATCCCGCGAGCGGCGCTGCTCCGGACGGTGATGCTGAATCACTGGTATCACCACCGCGGTCAGCTGACGGTGTATCTCCGCGAGCTCGGCGTGCCCGTTCCGTCGATCTATGGTCCGAGCGCGGACGAGAATCCGTTCGCGACGGCGCCAGCGATGAGCGCTGCAGTCTGAGCTGAAGATTTGCCGCCGCACTGACAGTAGAATGGGGCGGACTGCGGTCCGAAGCCCGACCGTGTCGGTGCAGGAAGAAACCAGTCAGAGGAGTATCTGGATGCGTTTCTGGCGGCTGAGCTCACTCGCGATTGTTGCGGTCACGTCTGGTGTAGTCATTGCTCAGAATGGGGCTCAGGACGGGCGGTCGGTGTTCTCCGACTACCGGACTGACAAGCCAGGCAAGGTGCACAAGATCGCGCTCGGGGATCTTCCCGCGCCCTTCGCCACCACGTCGGCCAACAACAACGCCAAGCTGTCGCCGAGGCCGGAAGGCGCGATGCCACAAGCGCCTTCCGGGTATTCCGTCAGCCTCTACGCATCAGGGCTCGACAACCCCAGACTGCTCCGAACCGCACCGAACGGCGACATCTTCCTCGCCGAGAGCCGCACTGGCCTGATCAAGGTCTTTCGCAGCAAGCCTGGCGTCGACAAGGCGGAGGTGACCGAGGTCTTCGCGACCGAGTTGAATCGGCCATTCGGGATTGCGTTCTACCCCCTCGGGCCGAATCCGCAATGGATCTACATCGGCAACACGGACTCCATCGTGCGGTTTCCCTACAAGTCAGGCGACCTCAAGGCCTCCGGACCCTCCCAGGTGATCGTCTCGAATCTGCCGAGCGGGGGCCAGCTGCCCGGCGGCGGTCACTGGACGCGCGACATCGCCTTCTCGCAGAAGGGCGACAAGATGTTCGTCTCGGTCGGATCGCTGACGAACATCGACGATCCGGACACCAACCCGAAAGAGAAGGATCGCGCCACCATCCTCGAGTTCAATCCCGATGGCACGGGCGGTCGCGTCTATGTGTCGGGGATCCGCAACGCCGTCGGAATCGCCGTGCATCCGCAGACGGGTCAGCTGTGGGCGTCGGTCAACGAGCGCGACGGGCTCGGCGACGACCTCGTGCCGGACTACATCACGCGCGTGAGCGACGGCGACTTCTTCGGCTGGCCGTGGTTCTACATGGGTGGCCACTGGGATCCGCGCCACCAGGGCAAGCGGCCCGAGCTGAAAGACAAGGTCAAGACTCCCGACGTGCTCGTCCAGCCGCACAGCGCGTCGCTCGAGATGGTCTTCTATACCGGCAATCAGTTCGCGCCGGCCCACCGTGACGGCGCATTTGCGGCGCTGCACGGATCGTGGAACCGTCAGCTCAGGACCGGCTACAAGGTCATCCGCGTGCCGATCAAGGGCGGCGCTCCGACCGGTGAATACGAAGATTTCCTGACAGGCTTCGTGACACCCGAAGGCCAGGTCTGGGGACGACCGGTCGGTGTCACGGTCGGCGCGGACGGAGCGCTGCTCGTGAGTGACGACGGATCGAACTCGGTCTGGAGGGTGAGCTACGGACAAGCCGGGCGGTGACGGCATGATTCCAGCCGCGCCGGGCAGCACTCGTTGTCCTCTGCCTTCTGACCCTGGCGGGAGCGTCCGAGCGTGGCGGGCTCGCCGCGCAGAGGAACGATCCCGACGCCAAGGCGTGGATGCAGCTGTTCAACGGTCGGGACCTCAACGACTGGCTGATCAAGTTCGCGCACCACGACCTCGGCGAGAATCTTCACGAGACGTTCCGCGTCGAGAACGGCCTTTTGAAGGTTCGCTACGACAAGTGGACCGCGTTTCAACGGAGAATTCGGCCACATCTTCTATCGCGACCCGTTTTCCTACTATCTGCTCGCGGCCGAATACCGATTCGTCGGCGCGCAACTTCCCGCGGCAAAGAGCCTCGAGTGGGCAGCCCGCAATAACGGGCTCATGCTGCACGCGCCGCACCCGAAAACGATGCTGAAGAGATCAGGATTTTCCGATCTCTCTCGAAGTCCAGCTGCTCGGGGGCCTGGGTGACGGCAAGCCGCGGCCCACCGCCAATCTGTGCACGCCCGGCACGCACGTCGTGCATCGGCGATCGTCTTCTCACCGCGCATTGCACCAACTCCACCTCGAAAACCTACGACGGTGATCAGTGGGTACGCGTCGAGGTCGTGGTCCACGGCGGCGATTCGATCAAACACGTCGTCGACGGTCAGACCGTGCTGGAATACTCGAAACCGCAAATCGGCGGCGGCGATGGCGCAACCAACTGACCCCGCGGTGAAAGTGGACGGGACGATGCTGACCGGCGGCTACATCGCGTTGCAGGCCGAAACCGCGCCGATTGATTTCCGGAAGGTCGAGTTGCTGAACCTGGAAGGGTGCACGGATGCCAAGGCATCGAACCACAAGACGTATCTGGTGAAATCGAACCCGTCCATGTGCCGGTATTGACGGCGGGCCTCGCACGACGGGCGTCAGTTCCGGCTGGCCTCCTTGACCTGAGCTTCGGGGATGGCCGGCAGCGTGAACTCGAACTGTGCCCCTTGCCGCCCGTTGTTGAGGGCCCTGATCGTCCCGCCGTGCGATTCGAGAATCGTCCGGACGATCGACAGTCCCATCCCCATCCCTTCGCGCTTGGTGGTGTAGAACGGCTCGAAGACGAGGTCCTCGGCGCCCTCGTCGATCCCCGGCCCGGTGTCGGTCACCGACACACGAATCACATTCGTGTTGACCGAGCGGCAGCGCACAAAGACCCGCCCTTCACGGTCGCCAATCGCTTCCATCGCGTTGTGCATCAGATTCAGCATGACCTGCTGCAGCTGCACGCGATCGCCGAGCACGACGACCTCATCGCGATCGAGATCCAGGAAGACCCTGATCCGCTTGATCATCGCCTCGCTGCTGAGCAGATCCACGACGTCACGGATGATCGCGGCGATGTCCACCCGCGACATCTCCAGCGTGCCCTTGCGGAGAAGATCGCGGAGGCGTTTGATCACGTCGCTTGCCCGGCGATCGTCCTTGACGATGTCGGCAAGGATGGCGCGGATCTGCGACAGATCCGGCGGCGTCGCCCCGAGGAGCCGCCCCGCCGTTTGCGCGTTCGTCATGATCGCCGCCAGCGGCTGATTGAGCTCGTGCGCGAGCGACGCCGTGAGCTCGCCGACGGTCGAGACCCGGCCGACGTGCGCGAGCTCCTGGCGGCTGCGCTGCACGGCGAGCTCCGCGCGGCGCAGGCCGGTCACGTCAGCAAGGGTCACGACCGCACCACCCTCGGAACGATGCAGCGGCACGACCAGCACCGACCACCACCGCGGCTCCGATCCGGCCTGGCCGGTGAATTCGAGCACGGATCGGTCGCGCGGTGCCGTCGAGCACCGATGCGATCGCGGCCGACACGTCGGCCATCCGCGGATTGAGCCGCGTGGCCGCCGCACGCATCGCTTCCAGCAGATTCTCTCCGACCCGGATGTCGAGACTGCCGCCATCCTTGGCCAGACGCGTCCAGCTGTCGTTGACGGCGACGACGAGCCCGGCGGAATCCACGACCACCACGCCGCTGCTGAGCGACTCCAGGATGGAGGACTTGATGCCCTCGCTCGCGCGCAGCGCGTCTTCCGTCTGTTTCCGCGCCAACGCGTTCGCCAGCACTTCCGCCACGAGCCGGAGGTTCCTCACGACGTCATGGGGCCACGGCCGCTCGGTTGCTGAACCGAAGCTGAGAGCCCCAAGCGCGCGATGTCCCGCCACGAGCGGGAGTACCAGCAGGGCCTTGTACCCCTGCTTCTGCATCGACCGTCGATCGATCGTCGCCTGCGGCGGCAGCTCGTCGATGGCAGAGACGATGATCGGCTCGAGCCGGCGGAGCCGCTCCCAGGTCCACGGGTAGTCCCTCTTCACGATGACCGGTGGCGGCGACACCGCGTTTGGTGGCGACCAGGCGTACGACACCTTCAATTCGCCGCCGGCTTGAGTGTAGAGCCGCACGCAACTGAGCTTGAGAAAGACGCCGAGACGTCCCAGCCAGTCGTCGAACGCTGCGTCCATGCGGTCGCCGGGCACGTGAACGAAGGCGCCGGACAAACGCGCCAACAGCTCCTCGAACCGGAGGCGCTCGGCGAGCGCGTGCTGCGTATCGCGCCGCTCCTGGATGAGCGCGGCGAGCGCGAGCACCGTCGAGGACACCACGATCAAGGACAACGTCAGCGCCGGTCCCGTGATGCTCGGCGACATCAACGCGAACGGGCCGCGGCCGTGGACCGCGGACCACACCGCCATCAGCGTCGTCGTCAACAGCGTGACGCCTGCGCCGGTCGTGCCGAACCGGACAGCGGCCCAGAGCAGGAACGGCAGCTGCAGCGCGAGCGGGTTCTGGCTGGAGACGGTTCTGACCGGCGGGAATTGTGTAAGCTGGTTCGTGAAACCGGAGAGTCCCATCACCAGCAAGCCCGCGGCCAGCACGCCGGCTTCGGCAACCCGGATCGCGGATATACCGCGGATCCATCGCGGCAAGCCGGTTGCGACGCCGACCACGGCTGGCACGAACGTCAGCTGCGCGAGGATGTTGCTGAACAGGCGGTTTCGCCAGACCGTCCAGTACGGCTCGCCTAACTGCCAGTTAACTGCCGCGGCATCGGCAAAACTGGAAGTCGCCGTCGCGGCGACGACGACCAGGACGAGAATCGAAAGCCGGCGAAGCGTGTCGAAGCTGGTGGGCGCGTCACTGAGGAGCCGCAGACCGGCAGCCGTCATGACGGCTTCGGCGGAATTCGTCAGAAAGAGCAACAAGACGAGCGGTCAGCGGCCAACCCGTGGGGAGTTGGACGATCAGGTGCGCGACGAGCGCCGGAATCAGGACGAGATGCCACCGCCTGGTGGGGACGAGGAGAAGGGCCGACGTGAGCAGCGAGTTGGGCGGCCAGATGACAGACGGCGTCGCCGGGGGCAATCGAAGCAGGAGCCCCAGGATGCTGCCGAGATAGTAGCTTCCGCCGGCTCCGATGACTATGCCGGCGGCGGTGAGCCGGTTCCGCATATCCAGAATGTTGTTGACGCGACGCGCTGAAGCAGTTGCCCAGGTTCGCTGTCAGACCGGTGGGCCGCTTGATGCGCCGCATCTTACAGCTTTCCGCGACCGATCTGCAGCTCACCAGAGCCTGTACGGCAAACCCCGGCGGTCGAAGTACATGAAGTACGGGTAATTCTCACCCACGTCGTAGAACGGCCGGAATTTCAGCCTGACGGGGCTGCCATCCGGTGGCACGACGCGAAACACCGCCATCGAGTCGCGGGTCTCCCCGGTCTCGGTGAGGATCGCGAGCGGCGGCGTCCATTTCTCCGCCACCAGCCACTTCACCAAATCGTCATCACGATCGGGAAGCCGGAAGTGCCAAGCATGATATGCGCCCTCGAGCACCAATACCACCGGTCCGCGGACGACAGCCACGCGATCCGGATGTTCTCGATCCACGGCCTCCATCCGCAGTGTCAGCGGCACCTTGACCTCGACGCGGTCCCCGGACTTCCACTCCCGTTCGATCGTCGCCCAGCTGCCCGGCCGGCATTCGGCGCCGGCGGACTGGCCATTGACAGCGAGCGTCATCCCCCTGGTCCACTGAGGAACTCTGAACCGCAGTGCCAGACGGGTTGGCTGTGCGAGGGTCAGCGTCAGCGAGCTGGTCTCGGTTTCCGGATACGCGGTCTCGAGCACCACCTTGGCGGACGAGCCGCGGACTTCCCACGTGACCTCCGAGGGCAGGTAGAGGTTGACGTAGAGACCGGTGGCGTCCGTGAAGTAGATCAAGTTGTGATAGTCGGCCGCGTTTTGAATGTATGTCCCCGAGCAACAGGTGAAGGTGTCCCAGTTGAAGACCTTCATCCCGCCGCCCACGCGGTAGTCAGCGTAGTAGAAGTTTCGGCCGTCCGGCTGCAGCGGCAAGGCCGCACCGACGCCGTTGTAGAGCAGGCGTTCGATCCAATCGCCATACTGCGCTTCGCCGGTGAAGCGCATCAGGTAGCGCGCCAGCTTGAATCCGGCCCAGGATCCGCACACGGTCTCACAGGTATCCGACCGTGTGTCGAGCGCGCGCCCCAGGCTGCCACCCGGCGCCATGAATCGCTCGTTCGGTCCGTAGCCTCCGGTCGCGTAGCACTGCGTCTGCTGAAGGTAGTCGTACGCGTTTCGCAGGATGCGCAGATACGAAGGATCGCCGCTCACCTCGTAGGCCATCGCCGCGCTGCTGAACGTGTTGACGTGGCTGTACGCATGAACGCCGTGCGCGTCGGCGGGCGACGAGCTCGACGCGAACTTGTTCCAGTACGCCGGATAGAGCCAGGCCTCGGCGAAGGTCTTGAACTTCGAGTTCCCCGTCACCTGATAGGCGCGGAACAGGTTTTCGGCGAGCGTATACCATTCCTGCGGCACGCCGTATACCCCTGGTTGTGAGTGGGGTCGGCGAGATGGTTGGACCGATCGAACTTGGCGATGGCGAAATCGGTGACCTTCTCGAGAACCGGAATCGCGGCCTGGTGGTCGGCATAGAGCTGGAGATCGACGAGGCCGCACACCAGCTTGTCGAACGGATAGTGCCGCATGTCGCAGTCACCGTCGGGCTTCACCGTCTTCGCCCATTCGCTGAAGAGCATGACGGCCTTGTCGCGCATGCGGGCGTCTCCGGTCGCTCGATACATCCGCGACATGCCGCTGAGCCACTGGCCGAAGACCGTGCTGCTGTTGCGCCCACACCATCCGCCCAGCGGTTGCCCCTGCGCAGTCTGTCCCGCCGCTGCACGGAAGCCGTGAAGGATATCGTCGTTCGAGTACCCGAAATAGCGATCGCGGGCCGCGTCCGACTGCATCTGCCAGCGGCTCGGACGCAGGCGGACGCCTCGATAGTCCATCGCCGTCAACCGCCCGACACCGCCGGCCTGCGGTGCCGCCGCCGAACCATGAAGGACCTGCGAGACGGCAAAGGCCGTCGCCGGCACCGCCTTGAGAAAGTCACGGCGCGGAACTTCGGTCGACATGATCCGAGATCCTATCGGAAGCGAGCCCGTACAAGGAAGGCTAAACGAGCCGGCTGCGGCGGCGCGCTTGACATCGTTCCCGGGTACCGTTATTTATCTAACAGTAGTGTTACGGATATAACAGATGACACACACCCTGCTCGCCGCGCTGACCAAGCGTGAGCGCCTGATCATGGACGTGCTCTTCCGGCTCGGCCGGGCCACGGCCGACGAGATCCGCCGCGAGCTGCCGGGCGCGCCCAGCGACTCCACCGTCCGCACGCAACTGCGCGTCCTCGAGGAAAAAGGCTACGTGCGGCACGAAGAAGCCGGTCGCCGTTTCGTGTTTTCGGCCGTGCTGCCGCGCCGGTCGGCGCGCAAGTCGGCGCTCCGGCACGTCGTCGACACCTTCTTCGAGGGCTCCACCGAGAAGGTCGTCGCCGCGCTCCTCGGCGGCGAGGGCGCGCGCGTCTCTGACGACGAGCTGGAGCGCATTCTCGATCTCGTCGCCAAGGCCAGGAAGGAAGGACCACGATGAGCCTGCTGCTGGATGCGATCGTCAAGCCGTCGCTCGTGCTCGTTCTTGCCTTGGCCGCGATGCCGTTGTTGCGCAACCGATCGGCGGCGTTGCGCCACGCGGTGTTGGCCGCCGCGCTGCTGTGTGCGGCAGCGGTGCCACTCGCCGGGCGGCTCGTTCCGGCCTGGCACGTCCCACTGGCCACTGCGCTCCTCGGCGAGCCGGTGAAGACGCCGGCGAACGACGTCGTGGCGACGGAGACCGTCATCGTTCCCGGCGGAGCGGAAGCGCAGCACGGTGTCGCGCGCGCGGACGCGCAGGCCGCACCGGTGCCGTGGCCCGATGTTCCAAGGTCGCTCGGTGTCTGGATCTGGTTGATCGGATCGATACCGGGCGTCGCGATCCTGATTGCTGGCATTCGTCAGCTCGTTCGTCTCGCGGCAAGCGCGCGCCGGATCGAGACCGGCACGTGGGTGACATCCGCGGCCGCCATCGGCCGCGAGTATGGATTCACCCGGGACGTCACGCTGCTCGAAGCTCCGAGTTCGAACCTGCTGATCACGTGGGGGTTCGTCCGGCCTACCGTGCTGCTCCCGGCCGCCGCCCGCGACTGGCCGGAAGATCGCGTGGCCGTCGTGCTCGCCCACGAGCTGGCGCACATCCGCCGCGGTGATTGGATCGTCCTGTTGATGGCGGAGCTGCTGCGGGCGATCTACTGGTTCAACCCGTTGTTCTGGGTCGCGTCCGCGCTCACGCGCCAGGAAAGCGAGCGTGCCTGCGACGACCGAGTCCTCAATCGCGGCGTGCCCGGCTCGGAGTACGCCACGCATCTGGTCGGCATCGCGCGTGCCCTGCGGCAAGAGGGTACGTGGCTGCCGGCGCCGGCAATCGCCCGCACGTCCAGCCTCGAAGGGAGGGTCAAGGCCATGCTCGATGCTCGCCTCAATCGTCGTCCACTGACTCGTACGACCGGAGTGCTCACGCTGTCTGCGCTTCTCGCTGTCACCCTTGCCGTGGCTGGCTTCGCTCCGGCGCAGACCGCGTTCGCCTCGCTCAGCGGATCGATCGTCGATCCGCAGAACGCCGCGCTGCCGGGCGTGACGCTCGTGCTCACCAACCTCCAGAACGAGTCCAAATACGAGGTCAAGAGCAATGCCAGCGGGCACTACGAGTTCGTTGGATTGCCGCCGGGAGAGTACGCGGCAAGCGTCAAGCTCCCTGGCTTTGCGACCGTGGGATTCCCGGTGTCGATGGCCGGGCAGAACGTGAGGCGGGATCTCAAGCTGCAGATCGGCCTGCTCGAAGAAACCATCACGGTATCAGACAGATCCTCCGGCGCCGGTCGACCCGGAGAAGACAGCGGCTTCGCCAGGAACGTCAGGCTGAATTCGTCGCGAAGAGAGCGGCGGAAGGCTGTTCGAACAGCCCGAGCCAGTCCGGGACGCCGATCGGCGGCAACATCAGGCCGCCGATAAAACTCAAGGACGTGCGGCCTGATTTATCCGGCACACTTGAAGCAGGCCGGAATCGGAGGCTTGGTCGTTCTCGACGCGAACATCGGAACCGACGGCAGCGTGACGCGGGTTGACGTCGTGTCCTCGCCGCATGCCGATCTCTCCAGCTCCGCGGCAGATGCAGTCCGGCAGTGGCTGTTCGATTCGACGCTGCTCAACTGCGTGCCTGTCGACGTGCGCATGAAGGTGTCGGTCACGTTCAAGCAGGCACAATAGCCGACCCGGTCACAGCCGAGGTCAGCCGCGCGGAGCGCAGACGAGCAGCGTAGCCCTTACCGCCGCCCGCCGACCTCATCGAGATGCTTAGGAGGTCGGCGGGATCGTCGAATACGCGATACGCGCCGGCGCGTTCCAGTTCCTCGAGTCCATATCCGCCCGACAACAAGCCAATGCCGAGCGAGCGCGCGCGCGTCGCGGCGAGCATGTCCCAGACACTGTCCCCCACGACCGTCGCGTTCTCCGGAGGAACTCCGAGCCGCGCGGCCGCTTCCGAAAAACAGATCAGGATCGGGCTTCGCGTAGCGCACTTGATCGCGGGTGACGATCGGCGTGCGATCGAAGTCGACGCCGAGCCGCTCGAGCACCGGGCCGGCCGTCTCCATCCGTCCGCTCGTCGCGATCGCCCATGGGATCTCGGCGTCCGTCAACGCCGCGAGCAGCGCTCGGCGCGCCCGGCAGCGGTCGAATTTCACTCGATATCTGGTTGTACGCGGTCGCGTGCAACCGCTGCAATCGATCGAACGTTTCGCGATCGAAGTTGATGCCGGTCTCTCGCAACAGCATGTTCGTGAACAAGCCACCGCTCATGCCGATTCGACGATGGATGCGCCAGACGGCGAGGTCGATGCCTTCCGTTTCGAGCGCCTGATGCCAGGCGAGCACGTGATGGTAGACGCTGTCGACGAGCGTGCCGTCGAGATCGAAGAGAAACGCGATTTTCGGCTGGGAGCGGGTGGCATTCATCGGCCCATTCTTTCACGCCATTGCACAGCCTGAAGTTGGCACGACCCGGACCGATTGCCGGCCGACGACCACGGCCTGGCGACTGACGACTGCCGACTCGCGACTGACAGATCTTACAGACCTCGTGGGTGACCCCCGAGTCTTGCAATCGGAACGGTCTCCCCTGGCCGGAATCCTCAAGAATCCACCGGAAATTGCGTGTCCATCTGGCACACCTCTTGAGCAGTCCTCTCCTCAGGTATTGCCATGTTTCTTCTCTTCGTGATCGTGGTCGTGAGCTTCGCGCTCTACTCGATGAAGCCCGAGGAGCGCGTGCACGCGCTTCGACTGGCGGTCGCCGCGATCCGCCGGTTGAAGGGGCTTGCCAGCCGGCAGCTCGACACAGCCGGACCCTCTTGCCGACGCACTGCGCGCGCGCACGCCCTGGCCCTTCGTCACCGCGGCGCTGGTTCTGGTCAACGTCGTGACCTTCTTCAGGATGGCCCTTGCCGACGGCTCAGTGGCGGATCCCGCGACGCAACTCGCGTGGGGTGCCAACTTCGGGCCGCTCACCACGAACGGCGAATGGTGGCGGCTGGTGGCATCGTCCTTCATCCATACCGGCCTGTTGCAGCTGATTGTCTTCATGGCTGCGCTCGCGCAGGTCGGGCTGCTTCTCGAGCGCCTGGTTGGCCACACGACCTTCGGCCTCGTCTATGTGACCGCGGCCGTGGTCGGCAGCGCGATGGATCTCTACGCGTACCCGTTGTCGATTGGCGCCGGGGCATCCGGAGGAGTCATGGGCGTGTACGGACTCCTGGTCGCGGCGACCTTCTGGAGCCTGCTGCCGCCGTCAGCGGTCACGATTCCGGTGAAGGGCCTGGCGCGTTTCGCTCCCACAGCGGTCGTGTTCCTGCTCTACTCCCTGCTCGCCGGCAATTTCGCGAGCAAGGCGCCGCTCGTCACTTTCGGGATCGGGCTCGTCGCGGGCCTTGCACTGACGAAGGGTATCGGTGAGCACAAGCCGTCTCTCCGGCTCCTCGGGCCTGCCGCGGCAGCCGCCCTGGTCCTCGCCGCCGTCGTCGCGTTTCCGTTGCGCGGCATCTCCGACGTGAGACCGGAAATCGAACGCATTGTCGCGCTCGAGAGCCGCACGGCCGGCCTGTACGAAACAGCGGTCAACCAGTTCCGGCTCGGCGCGATCAAGGCAGAGGCACTCGCGCAGATCATCGATCGCAGCATCATGCCTGAACTGCATGCGGCTCAGGGCCGGATGAAAGCCTTCGAAGGCGACAACGTGCCGACCGAATACCGGCCGCTCGTCGAGGGCGCGAATGAGTATCTGCGCTTGCGCGATGAGAGTTGGCGCCTTCGGGCCGAGGCGCTGCGCAAGGCCAACATGGTGACGCTGCGCAAGGCCGATCGTACGGAGTGGGCGTCGCTCGAAGCGTTCGGCAGGATCAAGCCCGTCGAGAACGTCGACAAGCAGGACAAACAAGACAAGCAGGAAGAAAAGCAGCAAGACAAGCCGAAGGACAAGCAGTAATTCAGGAGGTCAGTTCGATGATTCGTCAACTTGCGGCCGTCGCCCTCGTCGTCTTTCTGAATCCCGCCGGGGTGAGCGCCCAGACACCGGCGCCGACCACCGTTCCGGCTGCGGAGCTCAGGATCAACACGCAGGCAGCCCCTGTCTATCGTTCGCCGAGCACGGGCAGCCCGGTCGTCGGCACCGCGCGGCGCGGCACAGTGCTTCCGGTCACCCGCGAGCTAGGCAGCTGGGTCCGTGTGTCGTGGCCGGACGCCGAAGATGGCGCTGGCTACGTGCACGTCAGCTCTGGCGCGCTCACGCGGTCGGGCTCTGGGTCGGCAACACGCGATCTGACGCCGACGCAAACCGCCCAGTCACCGATGCCGATGATGACCTCCAACAACACGGCTGATCCTGCCGCCTCCGGACAGCAGCCCGGGAACATGTACACAGGGACCGTGTATGTGCCGCAACCGACGCACATCGTCGGTCTCGGTGGCAAGTTGACCGGCTCGACGCTCGGCTACGGCGTCAGCGGCCGCGCGTGGTCGCGCGGACGGTTCGGCATGCAGTTCGATCTCTCGCGGTCGAGGATGACGACCGTCGGTGCGCCTGAAGAGGTCACGATGGTGCAATTCGCGCCGAGCGTGCTTGTACTCGCTGCCCGACCGGGTCAGTGACTACGTGTGGGTGCGGCCGGTACGTCGGTGGCGGCGGCAGCATGAACCGTCACACCTTGAGGCTCGGCACGGCGGATTCCGGCCTGTCCGTCTCGGACAACGCGTTCGGTTTCCGCGCATTCGGCGGCGGTGAATTCACTTTCGCGAGCATGCCGCGCTTCAGCGTCAGTGCCGACCTCGGCTACGACTGGACGAGCAGCCCGTTCATCGGCTACGACTTCGGCGGCTTCGGCTTCGCCTTGTCCGGCCACTGGTATGTGAAATAGATCCCGGCGGTCAGATCTCGATTTTCAAGCGCTTGCGAGGACGTTTTACGCGTCCTTCAGAAAATCGAGATCTGACCCCAGCTCCCGCCGTAGTTCGTCCAGGATTCGAGTTTCGCGGAACAGCCAGCGCTGGACGCCGATCAGAAACAGCAACGCCAGCGCAGTGATCCCGACCAGCAGACCCCAGGCGAAGCGTTCGGCGTCGGCGGTCGGAGGCTGCTGACCGCCGTACAGCCGATACCAGATCCACGGCCCCAGCACGAGGAGCTCGGCGGCCAGAATCCCCCACCCAAAGCGAATCGCGCGCCTCAGACGGCGGACCCGATCGATCGACAGCGCGAGGAAGGCTGACGTCGTATCAGCCGACGCCCTCAGCGCGTTGCGCCAGTTCCACACCGAGAACAGCAGGCTTCCGCCGGCGATCAGCGCGAGCAGTCCCATTGCCAGCTGTTCGACCGGATCCATTTTCGTCATCGTGCGGAGGAACAAGAACCCCAGCACCGCGACACAGATGACGATCTCGCTGGACACCCACATCGTGAGCAACCGGCTTCGGCGGCCGACGTAGGCGCGAATGGCGTCGGGGCCCGTCTGCGGTTCCGATGCCTGTCTGCCACGTGTCCGCCCACTGTTGCAGCTCACGATCCGGTGGCGATGTCATGGCCGATCTCCTGCGCCGAGGTGACGCGCAAGCGCGCTGCGCGCCCGCGTGACCCGAACCGCCACGTTGTTCTCACTGATCCCGAGCACGTCCCCAACCTCGCGATAGCTGAGACCTTCGAGCACCAGCACGATCACCTGTCTCAAGCCGAGCGGCAGGCGCGAGATGGCGAGGCGCAGGCGCTCGCCGCGCTGCCTGGTGGAAAACGCATCCTCCGGACCGGGCGACGTGTGAGGAACGGGCTCGGCGTCGTCGAGCGCCTCGGTCCGCCGCCGCCGCCAGTGCTGTATGTGGCTGACGCCGCGGTTGTGCGCAATTCGAAAGACGAACGTTCTCTCGGAGCAGTCGCCGCGAAAACCAGGAAGCGCCTGCCACAGAGCGAGCCAGATGTCCTGGACCAGATCCTGACGACGCCCGACGTCGCGCTCGTAGCTCGACGCGAGGCGGCGGATAGCGCGCTCGTGTTCCGAGACGAGGCGAAGGTACCGCGCCTCGCGGTTCTCGGCGACGCTTGCGGCGATCACGTTCTCGATCATGTCCCGTTTCGTCGAACGATGGATTCACGATCGAGCAGGCGCGCGGTCAATGCGAGCGTCAGCGCTGCCGCCAGCAGCGTGATCAGGGTGAGCCCCACGGCCGGGGATGGCGGCAAAGGCTGACCTTTGAGCAGGTCGCTGATGATCACATGCTGTCCCAGCATCGGCAACCACGTCATCCACGCTCGGGTCTCGACCGAACCGAACGCGAAAAGGAAACCGGGAATCATCGGCAGGAAGATGAACATCGACAATTGCGTCTGGGCTTCCTTGTACGTTTTCGAGAAGAGCGCAATCAACAGTTGCACTGCGGCCACGAGCAGAGCGAGGGGTGCAAGCACCATCCACATCTCAGCAGCTTCAGCTGCCGACAGGCCGACAGGCACGTCGACCGCTTGCACCCGGGGGTGCGCGAGAATCATCCGCGATGTCCACAGGGTCAGCGTGACCGTCGCCAGACTGATCAGCGACGCCGCCGCCCACTTCCCCACAATGAGTACCGTTCTCGGCACGGGATGCAGGAGCAGTGCCTCGAGCGACCCACGCTCTCGTTCGCCGGCCGTCAGGTCCGCCGCCACGCCCATGCCGCCAACGAACGCCGACAACAGCAGAAAGATCGGCAACGTGGCGAGCACCGTTGCCGCGCGACCCGCCGGCGTCGACAGGTCGTTCTCGACGATTCTCAGCGGGGACACGATCGTCGGGCTCACGCCGCGCAACAGCAGGCGCGTGTCCGCCACACGATCCGAGTATTGCGACAGGATGTCGCGCACTCTCGCCGCCTTCGCATTCGATCCTGCCGATGAGCTGTCGAACAGCAGCGTGACGCGGGCGGGCCGGAACCCGGAAAAGTCCGCTCGCATAGTGCTCGCCGACGAGGAGGGCAACCTCCAGCTCTCGCGATCGGACGCGATCGGCCAGACGGTCCTGCCCTTCGATGAGGCTGACCGAGCGCTCCTCGAGAAATGCAACCAGCGCCGCATCCTGCACGTGACCATCAATGCCGAGCGCAATGGGCTGTTCCGGGCCGCGGCTTCGCGCCAGCGCCATCAGCGCCATCGCCATCACCGCCGGTCCCCAGACGGCATATAGCAGCGCCGACGCCAGCGATCGGCGGTCGCGGATCGAATCGCGCAGTTCCTTGCGCGTCACCGAGAACATTGGGCGCCAGCTCAATTCAATCCCTCCTCGGAACCGATCAATCGGACAAACGCCTCTTCGAGCACGCTCGCATCGGTCTGCGCGAGGATCTCGGCGGGCGTTCCGGACGCGACGACCAGGCCTCGAGACAGAACCACGATGCGATCGCAGACAGCAGACACTTCCGGCATCACATGACTCGAGAGCACGACGGCGCAACCCGATGCCGCCAGATCGCGGACGACGCGCCGAACCTCTCGAGCGCTCAACACGTCGAGGCCATTGGTCGGCTCGTCGAGGACGACGTTGGATGGATTGTGAACGAGCGCGCTGGCCAGCGCGACTCGTCTTCGTTGGCCAAGGGACAGCTCTCCAGCCGGCCGCGTTGCGATTGCTGTCAACGCAAGCCGGTCGAGCATGAGATCTACGGCGCGACCGAGATCAGGGTCGGCGAGACCACGCAGTTCGCCGCTGTAGATCAGATGTTCTCGAACACGTGAGTCGATCGTAGAGGCCGACCTGTTCTGGCAGGACGCCGAGCCGGCTTCGCGCGGCAAGCGGATGTTGTCGAACGTCGCAGCCGTCGACAACGGCGTGGCCGCGTTCCGGTTTCACCAGGCCCGTCAAGGTTCGCAGCACCGTGGTCTTGCCGGCACCGTTCGGCCCCAGGAGCCCCGTCACCAGCCCGTTGGGCGCGACGAACGAAACGGACGACACAGCAACGGTCTTCCCGTAGACCTTGCGGAGGTTCGTGACCGCGATCATTTCAGGCCTCCGGCGTCGCTGAGAACGATCGGGGGAAGAGGAACACGGTTCACGCACTCCGCTTCCTTCGCATCGACACGGCCCTGCTCGATGAACGCGGCAATCAGCTTCGGGACACAGCCCGTGAACGAGGCATTGTGTGCAGCTCCAGGGACCACGATGTGCGTGGGGTTCGAAAAATGGCGGCTGGTGGCTTCACCTGCCGATGGCGGCGTGACCGGATCGTGCTGACCGGAGAGGATCAGGGCAGGCGCACCCGACACCGCCTGACGGTCGACGCCAATCGGCGCACCGGCTGGCCACTCGCGGCATCGCGTTCGCCACGCGTCCGCATAACTCGGGCCGAGGAACGTGTCCGATTCGTCCCGGACTGGCGCGAGCCTGGCGTTCTGAAGATCTTCGGAACACAAGACCGACATCGTGAACCCGAGTGACATGTCGTCGGTGGACATCCGTGCGGAGTGCACGTATTGCGCGGCGAGAGGTCCGAAGTCACCCTGTGCCGCGTGGCGGATGGTCTGAAAGAGCCTCGCCGCATCTGTCGTCGTATAGAGCGCGACCCGAACAAGCTCGGCAACGGCATCGCGGGACACTGTCAAGGTGACGACGGCGCCGGTGCGCGGGTGACGGATCGCGATCCGCGCGGGCCATCTAATCCTGCGAGCACCGTTCGAAGCTCGTCTCGAGGATTGGGAAAAGCGGTTGCGCAGGCGGTGTCCGCGGCACAGCGCGCGATCAGTTGGTCGAGCGCCCGCTGGGCGTTGCGCGCGACCGGATCCGGAAAGCCCATGTCCAGCGCGACGGCGCCATCCAGCACTACCGATCGAACCGAATCGGGATAAGTCAGCGCATAGATAACCGCCGCACGCGTCCCCCACGACCCTCCCCACAGATTGATACGGGAATATCCGAGCCGCAGCCGGATCTCGTCGAAATCTGCCAGCGCGTTGGCATGGGTGTATTGACGAGGATCGGCGCGAAGCGTTACGAGGCAGTCGACACCGCTGCCGAGAAAGAGGTCCGCCCCCTGGGCGAGCTTCGAGATCTCGTCGGCTGCGTCAGGGCAGTCCAAGGGGCCCGACGCGCCGGTCCCGCGGAGATCGACGAGCACGATCGCGCGCGTTCGCCTGATCTGTTTGAAATACCGAGCGGCAACCGCCGCAAACGACCGCGCGCCCTGCCCGGGGCCGCCAGAGAGAATGAAGAGCGGATCCGGCTCCGCCGACCGGCGCAGCGGCGGAAGGACGGCCACATGGATTGGGATCCGCGTCCCCCGGCCCTGTCGGCCGGTTCTCGAACACCTCGTGGACACCGCAGAGCACTTCTTCCGAAAGGCCATCGACATGACATGGTGTCAGCGTCAGCGGAGGAAGCGCTGGCACCTTCCGGGTGGCGGCCGAGACGAGCGCCAGAGTCACGAGCGACCGGCCGCGGCAAGGGCCGCGACGATGGAGGTCACCAGCGAGGATCTCCGGTTTGGGCAGGCGCATGTGATAAACCGCTCTTCCCTTGACTAGTCGGGTGGAAAGGGAAAACCTTACGAGACCGCACGCTGTGAGAGGCGGGCTCACGAAATGCCGTGGGACAGGCGAGCGTCATTCGCAGCTTCTGTCCGCCGCTTCGCGAGCAACTCTTTAAGGCTATGGAACTTACATTCCACGCCCCTGAGCGGTGACCAAGTGGCGCGGCGATTGCGCTGCGAAAGATTCCTCATCAGGCGCCGACGCGAACGGCCATTCAAGGAGCGAGCATGACTTTTCGAGCAATCCACCGATCGACACTGGCAGTCGCCGCCGCGGTCATCGCGGGGGTGATCCTGGGCACGCCAGACGTTTCCGCACAGAACGCGAAGGAGAACTTCACCGGCTTCGCGATCAACATGAACAGCGGTCCGAAAACCGCCGTCGTCGACTTTTCCATCGAGCGATGGTCGACGGACACCGAGCGCGAGGGACTGCTCGAAATCATCCAGTCGGAAAGCAACCCGACCGACAAGTTGCTCCGCGCCCTGCAGAAGTTGCCGAAGGTCGGCTACATCCGGACGCCGCAATCGCTGGCCTGGGATCTGCGCTACGCGTGGCAGAGCCCACTCGAGGATGGCGGGCGGCGGATCGTCATGGCTACGGATCGCCCGATCGGGTTCGCGGAGGCGCGCAACCAGCCGCGCTCGATCGACTATCCCTTCACGATCATCGAGGTGCGACTGGACAAGGACGACAAGGGCGAGGGCAAGATCCTTGCTGGCACGAAGATCTACGTGGACAAGAAGACCAAGCAGATCGTGCTCGAGAACTACGCCCAGCAGCCGGTCAGGTTCAACGAGATTCACCAGGTTGAAGTAACTCGACCAGGGTGCTACACTCGCTCCGCCGAGTCGGTCTTCGGCCAACAATCTCAGCGGAGCGTCGATGCATCGTTCGTGGCTGCCTGGTGGGCTGTCGCGTTCGTCATGGTTGCTGTGCTGCTTCCGCAAGCGCAGCAACCATCAGCCCCGCCTCCCATCGTCCCGCCGGTCATCACGGTTCCTGATGGCGCGTCAAAGGTCGAGCAGACCACCCACGGCACTCGTCCTGCTGCCACGATCGTCCAACGCTTCGACGGCCTCGGCGTAGGGTTCGAGGGTCCGCACGGGACGGCAAACCTGCGCAATCCATCCGACAACACGCTCGCAGTCGGACCGAACCACGTCGTCCAGATCGTCAACAGCCGCATGGCGATCTTCACGAAGCAGGGGAAGATCCTTTACGGTCCCGTCGAGACCAAGAACGTGTTCAGGGGATTCGGCGGTCAATGCGAGGCGCGGAACAACGGGGACGCGGTCGCTCGCTACGAT
Organism: uncultured Acidobacteriota bacterium; assembly: GCA_963710415.1. GTDB lineage: Bacteria > Acidobacteriota > Vicinamibacteria > Vicinamibacterales > 2-12-FULL-66-21 > CAVQAH01. The sequence continues at coordinate 120,705 of CAVQAH010000014.1, forward strand.
CAGCTCGCGAATCGCTGGCTGATCGTGATGCCGCTGTTCGGCCGCGGTCCCGTGCGACCCGATCAGCCGCCGATGTGGGAGGCCGGACCGAAGGCGTATCTCAGCCCGCCCGGGATTGCGGGCCAGCCTGGTCCCGCGGTTGCCCTCTATCAGCCGCCGCCACCTCCGCCCGCGCCACCCGATCAGCCAGGGCCACAGCGCGGCCGCGGCGGCCAGCGCGGGCCGGATGGCCCGAAAGGGCCGTACTCGATGTGCTACGCGATCAGCACCGGCCCCGATCCGCTCGGACCGTACTATCGCTACGAGTTTCTCCGTCCGCTGTTCCCCGACTACCCGCGTCCGGCGATCTGGCCGGACGGCTACTACGTTCCGACGAGCACCGGCGACGAAGTCATCCAGAAGCACGCATGCGTCGTCGACCGCGAGAAGATGCTGAAGGGCGAAGCCGCCAGCGAACAGTGTCTGGTGATCGACGGCGTCAACTTCCTGAACAACGCCGACATCGACGGCCGGAGCCTGCCCCCGTCGGGCGCACCGAACATCATGATGGCGGCCGGCGGCACACAGCTGAAGAAGATCTTCGAAGATGACGCGCTGATGGCCTGGCGTTTTCACGTGGACTGGAAGGACCCTGGCAAGTCGAGCCTGACCGGGCCCGAGCGGATCGCCGTCGCGCCGTATCGTTATCTGTGCGACGGACAGCTGACCAACTGCGTGCCGCAGCCGGGGACCGATCGCCGCCTCGATGCGCAGGGCGACAAGATCATGGCGCGGCTCGTCTACCGGCGGATTGGCAATCGCGAGTCAGTCGTCGCGGTCCACTCGGTGAACTCGTCTGCCGGAGGCGGCGGCGTGCGGTGGTACGAGTTCCGCGTCGAGCGCGATCGGCGGCTGACCGTCCACCAGCAGGGCACGTATCGCGCCTGACAACTTCTTCCGCTGGATGGCCAGCCCGGCCATCGATCGTTTCGGGAACATTGCGATCGGTTACTCGTTCGGCGGCACCCCACATTTCGCCGGCCAGCGCTTCGCCGCCCGACTGCCGAACGATCCGCCCGGCGTCATGACGCTGCGCGAAGCCGTGCTCGTCGAGGGCGAAGACGTGCAGAACGCCATGCGCTGGCAGGACTACACCCAGACGGCGATCGATCCCGCCGACGACTGCACGATCTGGTACGTCGGCGACTACATCAAGAAAGGCGCTGCCAGCTACTCGACGAAGATCGGCGCGTTCCGCCTGCCAGGCTGCGGCGGGCGCTGAACATCTCCCGAGCCCCGAGCCCGCGAGCCTCACGCCGGCGGTCGACGCGCGGCTGAAGCCGCGCGCTGCGAGCCCCGAGCCCGAGCCATGACTTTGACACCAACTTACACATGATGTATAAGTCTGGTGACAAATGAGCGATGACTATCGCGCGGCGTTGACGGCGGCCATTCAGGAGTACGAGTCCCTCGGCGTGAAGCGTCGCGAGATCGACGAACGGCTCGGCCAACTGGCCCAGACGATTGGCACCTTGTCGCGGCTCCTGGGGCTGACGCCGACCGTGCCCATGGGCATCACCGATGCCTGCCGGCTCGTGCTCCGCGGCGGACTGCCTATGACGCCCGTCGAAGTCCGCGATCGGCTGATGGCGATTGGCGTCGACCTCTCCGTCTATTCAAACGATCTCTCCGCCATTCACACGGTGCTCAAGCGACTCAACGAAGCGGGCGAGATCCGGCTGATCCCGCGTTCGTCCGGCAAGCACGCCTATCTCTGGCAGCGGCCGGCAACGGCCATCGGCGATGAGTCCGGAGATTGCGGAGTTCGTGCGCGGCACGAGCCGGCCGACTCGACCGCCCGGTCGAAGGAGCAAGCGATGAACGACCTCAGTGCTCAGCGCCGGTTCTACGCGGAAGAGATTCAGATGGCCGCCAACCTGCGGTCGCCGGCCATCGTCGAAGCGCTGGCCGCCGTGCCGCGAGAGCAGTTCCTGCCGCCCGGCCCATGGACGATCCGCAGCGAAGCGGATCTGCAAGGCGGGCCGCGCACAGACGCCGGACGCGGATCCGCGGCACGTCTATCACAACATCGCGATCGCCATCGATCCGTCGCGCGACGCTGTTCAACGGCGTCGCCGGACTTGCTGTCGATGGCCATCGATTCGCTCGAGCTCGAACCCGGCGCACGTGTGCTGCACCTGGGGACCGGCACCGGCTACTACACAGCTGTGATGGCGTTTTGCGTCGGGCCGAAGGGCCACGTCCTGGGCCTCGAGGTGGATGCCGCAGCTCGCAGAGACGACCCGGCGCAACCTGGCCGGATGCCATGGGTGGACATGCGTCAGGGGGATGGTTCGTCGCCGCTCGGCGAACCGTTCGACGCGATCCTGATCAACGCCGGCGTCACGCACCCGCAGGCACCTGGCTCGACGCGCTTGCACCCGGCGGACGAATGGTCCTGCCGCTGACCGCGTCCGACTCCTGGCATGGGGAACATCGGCAAGGGCTTGTTGCTCCACATCGCCCGTCCAGCCGAGAGCGACACCTTCCCGACCCGGGTGGTGACGTTCGTCGCCATCTATCTCGGCCCAGGGGTTACGAGACGAGATCTGAATGCCGAGATCGGGAAGTCGCTGAGGCCGACAGATGCTTCCTCGACTGGCGAGGCTGCGCGCGGGACGCACGACGAACGTCGGCCGACTGCTGGCTGCATTCACCTGGCTTTTGCCTCTCGACCTCAGCAGACGCGTAAGCTCTGCCCTACAAGGCTGCTGGCAACAAGGGGGATCCAGTTTCGCCGGCCCGTCGCCGGAGAGTCGGTGTTATCCTACCTGGATGGATACTGCCCCGCAGGACCACGAACAGGTGATCCGGCCGCCCAGCACCACGCCGTGCAGTTTTACGGCTGCGACGAGAGTTTGTTCACCACCGTGGCAGGTTTCGTCGGCGAAGGACTCGTCGCAGGCCAGCCAGCCATCCTGATGGCGACGCAGTCTCACCGCGAGGGCATCATGGCGGCGCTGGAGAAACGCAACATCAGCGTCGATCGCGCTCGGCGCCTCGGCGACCTTGTCGTCCTCGACGCCAACGAAATGCTCGACTTGTTCCTGGTGGCCGGGATGCCCAGCGTCGCGCTGTTCGAGCAACACGTGGGCGGCATCATCGAGCAGACGTTGAAGAACCGCAGTTCGAGCACCGTCCTGCGCGCGTATGGCGAGATGGTCGACGTGCTCTGGAAACGCGGACGCACGGACGCCGCTATGTCGCTCGAGTTCTTGTGGAACCGGCTGGCCGCGACGCATCAATTCGCGCTGCTCTGCGGCTATTCGATGGGGAACTTCTACAAGCGCATCGATCAGTTCCAGCAGGTCTGTTCGCAGCACTCGCACGTGCTCGACACCGACAGCAAGGTCGTGCCGTTCGAGCTGAAACGCGTTCCGCGCTAGCTCGCTCACCGGCCGCCGGAGATCGCGGATCCGCCGGCCCCGGACGGAATGCTGAACGTGAGCGACGTCCAGATGCTCTCCCAGTCCACGGAACTGCCCTCTTCCGCGCGTCGCATCTGCACGGCCTTGATCAACCACCGTCCGGGGGCCGACGGAACCACAGCCCGACCGTCTCGATCGGACCGAAGTCTGGCCACGGCTTCAACAGGTCCGGCTTCCCGCTCGTCCTGACGAAACACCACGATCTGCGCATTGGCGAGCGGCTTGCCGTTGTAGAGCAATCGAACCGGTAGCCCTGCGGGATCGATCCGCCGGGGATCGCGCTCGGGAACGATCTCGAGCGTGAGCCCAAGCGTCCGATTGAACCCCGTGGCGTCTGCGGCACCGCCGACGTTGAGGATCGACTTGACGCTTCTCGAGAACTGCTCGCGGCCCGGCGCGTTGCTCTCGCCCAGGCGCGCGCGCTCGGCGATGACGTGCTCGAGACCCTCGTCTTTCAGGGTACTGCTCGAAGGCCGCGGCAGCCAACTCCACCCGCGATGGACGGCTGCGATAGCCGACGACCCACGTCCCCGGGGCATCCACGCGGAGCAAGCCGGCAGGATCCATTCCGTCGCGGCCGATCGACCTCGCGCTCGCCTGAGGGACCGGCAACAAAGAAACGCTCGATCTGCGCCGCGCTGCGCGGCACGCGCTCGCCGACGAAGTGCTCACCGACGAGCAGGTGAATACCGACCGCGCCGCCGACTGCTGGCTGAAAGTTCGTTGGAAGCATCCAGAAGTCGTGCGCGGCAAGGCTCGCGGGCAGGCTCAGGGCGATAAAGGTGGCGGCAGTCCGTATTCGCATGGAGGAAGTCACTGGGGTTCTCCTCGTGGTCAACGTTGACGGTCGAGCATGATTCACGCGTCCGCGGGCCGCAGCGCCGGATCCGCGTTGGGCGACACGACGGATTCGGCGGCGGACCTTTCTACCGAGGATCAGCTGGGCATCACCACCGTGTTGATCACGTGGATGACGCCGTTGCTCTGGTACACGTCGGGCGTCGAGATGGCGGCCATGTGGCCTTTCTCATCGCGAAGCTGCAGGCGGTCACCGCTTGCAACCACCCAGAGCTTGTCGCCGCTGACGGTCGTCAGCTCGGCCTTCCCGCCGCCGGTTTTCACGCGCTCCATGAGGGCCTCGGCGTCGAGCTTGCCGGCCACCACGTGATACGTGAGGATCGTCTTGAGCTTGTCTTTGTTCTCGGGCTTGAGCAGCGTCTCGACCGTCCCGGCCGGGAGCTTCTCGAAGGCGGCGTTCGTCGGCGCAAAGACCGTGAACGGTCCGGCGCCCTTCAATGTGTCCACCAGCCCCGCGGCCTTCACCGCCGCCACCAGTGTCGTGTGGTCCTTGGAGTTGACGGCGTTGTCGATGATGTCCTTCGAGGGATACATCGCTGCGCCGCCGACCATCACGGTCTTTTCCTGTGCCTGCCCACCCGCGAGCGCCGCAACGCTCATCAGCGCCGCGAGTCCAAATGTTCTGAGCCGCATGACTGCCTCCTGAATGCCTATCTCAGCCAGCCGACAGCGCGTGGCTGTCGGCCGTTGTCGCCTTTACTACGGGCGGACCGTGGCAACGGATTTCAAGTGCGCACGTGCGCAAGTGCGCAAGTGCGCGAGTGCGCAAGTGCGCAGGTGCGAAGTGCGCACGTGCCAAAGTGCCGACGGTGCTGAGGGTGCTGGGTGGTGCTAAGTGCAGCGATCGGCGAGCCTGTTCGTGGTCTGAAGCTTGAGGTCAGGCAAGGTCGAGGTCACTTGGCACCTGGCACTGGCACCTCGGCACTTGGGCACCTGCGCACCTGCGCACCTGCGCACTTGCCCAATCCATCCGCGTCGCTGATGCGTAGAAACAGATGACACGGATGTCTGGAGCGCGTGTGTGAGCGCCGGATCGAGAGTCAGCCCGCCCGTCGCCGCGGCGGCCGTGGCCTCGGAGGATCGGCGGGCAATCGATCGGATGACGCGGCGTGATTCGGCCGCGCTGGCCGATCTCTACGATCGGTACGCCCGCTCGGTGTATTCGCTGGCCTGCCGCATTCTGAGCGACCGGACCGAGGCCGAGGACGTCGTGCAGGAGGTGTTTTCGCAGGCCTGGCGTCAGGCAGAGCGCCTACGACGAGCGGCGGGCGCCCGTCGCGGGCTGGCTGCTGATGATGACGCGTACGCGGGCGATCGACCGTCTCCGCGCGAGGAGCGGACGCGTGCAGATGGTTCAGGCGCTCCCGACGCTGCCGGACCCGCCGGACCAGCACGAAGGTCCCGAGGCGCTGGCCATCGGTGAACAGGAGGCGGCACGCGTCCGGGCGGCGCTCGAGACCCTCAGCGACAGTCAGCGATCCGCCATCGAGCTGGCGTATTACGAGGGCTTGTCACAGAGTGACATCGCGGCACGGCTGCGGGAGCCGCTGGGGACCGTCAAGACGCGGATTCGTACCGGACTCTTGAAACTGCGCGCGGCGCTGCGCGGGGATGTGCCGGTGTCGGACCAGGAGGAGTCCGTCGGCAGGCGGGGATTCGAAGGCAATGGATCATAACGAGCTGCGCGAGCTGACCGGCGCATACGCACTCGGCATCCTGACAGATGACGAGCGTCTGGCGCTGGAGGGTCATCTTCGCGACTGCCAGTCGTGCGCCGACGAGGTGCGCGAATCCATCAAGGCCACCAGTGCGCTCGCCGTCGGCGTGCAGCAGATCGACCCGCCAGCGTCGTTGCGCGCCCGCGTGCTGGCGGCGGCGACCCAGGGCAGCGCCGAGCGCGCGCCGCTCACGAGCAAGCCGCGCAGCAGTTACAGCGCACTGCCCTACTGGCTCTCCGCGGCCGCCGCGCTCGCCGCCATCGCACTCGGTCTGTACGCAATGAACCTGCGCACGCGCGTCCAGGACCTCGAAGCCCAGTTGCGCGTGGCGACCGCGGCGACCGACACGATGCAGAAGCAGCTGATCTCGCTGAGCGCGGACGCCGACGAAGCGCAACGTCGGCTACACGATTCTGTCGGCGCCAGACGTCCGTCGAATCAACCTGGCCGGCGTGCCACCTGCCGCCTCCGCGTCGGCGAATGCGTTCTGGAGCCCGACTCAGGGATTGTTCCTCTCCGGCACCAACCTGCCCGCACTGCCGGCCGGCCGCGTCTATCAGCTGTGGATGGTCACGCCGGAACAGGCCGCGCTCGGCATCGCGCTGCTGACGCCTGACGCCGGTGGACGCGTGACGACGATCGACCCCAACGCCCGCCGGGCGTCACCCGTGTCGCCGCAATCGCCGTCACGCTCGAGCCGGCAGGCGGCTCCCCCTCGCCAACCGGCGAAAAGGTCCTGGTCGGACTCTCTCTGATCTCGTCAACGCCCCCTGGCTCGCATCTCGAAGCCGACGAAGCGACACGAACCACGGACCTACGTTCCACGGACCAGGGTTCGGCGTTGAGTCCTACACCTTCACCCCCGTGAGCGCCTTGGCAATCTCACCGAGCACCGCCTTCGCATCACCGAAGACCATCAGCGTGTTGTCGGCGTAGTAGAGCTCGTTGTCGATGCCGGCGAATCCCGGGCTCATCGACCGCTTGTTGGCAATGACGAAGCGGGCGCGGTCGGCTTCGATGATCGGCATGCCGTAGATCGGGCTGCTCTTGTCGTGCCGCGCGGCGGGGTTCACGACGTCGTTGGCGCCGACGACGAGCACGACATCGGTCTGCGGCAGCTCCGGATTGATATCGTCCATTTCGACCAGCGCTTCGTAGGGCACCTCCGCCTCGGCCAGCAGGACGTTCATGTGTCCCGGCATGCGGCCGGCGACCGGATGGATCGCGAACCGCACGGTGACGCCGCGCTTCGTCAGCTGATCGTAAATCTCTCTAACGCGATGCTGCGCCTGGGCGACGGCCAGGCCGTAACCCGGCACGATGACCACGCTGTTGGCGTTCTGGAGAAGCTCGGCCGCATCGTCCGGCGTACCGCTCTTGACCGTGCGCGCTTCGACGGCCGCCTGTCCGGCCTGGACCTGTCCGAATGCACCGAAGAGCACGTTGCGTGAACGAGCGGTTCATCGCCTTGCACATGATGACCGACAGGATGAACCCGGACGCACCGTCGAGCGCGCCGGCGGTGATGAGCAGCTTGTTCTCGAGCACGAAGCCCATCGCGACCGCCGAGAGTCCCGCATAGGAGTTCAACAGCGAGATGACCGTCGGCATGTCCGCGCCGCCGATCGGCAGAATCAACAGCACGCCGAACACCAGTGACAGCACGACGATGACGGGGAACAGGTACCAGGCTTCGGGATTGGCGATGAGAAACACGCTCGCCAGAATGGCGATCGCCAGCAGCGTCAGGTTCACGAGGTTCTGGCCGCGGTACGTGATCGGCCGCGTGGGAATCAGCTCCTGCAACTTGGCCGCGGCCATCAGGCTGCCGGTGAATGTCAGGTACCCGAGAATGATTTCGATGGCGATCGCCAGCGTTCTGAACGTGGTGAGCCCGCCATCGTCGAGCCACAGCAAATACTTCGCGGTTCCGACGAGTCCGGCTGCGACGCCGCCGAACGCATGCGACAGCGCGGTCCGTTGAGGCACGGCGGTGAGCGGTACCCATGACAGCGGAATCCCGATCAGCGTGCCGACGACGAGTGCGATGACGATCCACTGGTAGCTGACGATCTCGGGATGCAGCAGCGTGCCGATGATCGCCAGGCTCATCCCGCCGACACCTGCCGCGACGCCGCGTCGCGCCGTGCGCGGATGATTCAGCCAGCGGAGGGAAAGGATGAACAGCGCGGCCGCGAGGAGGTAACTGGCTTCGGTGAGGTGCCCGCTCACGATTTCGGGCCCCGCTCTTTGAACATCTTGAGCATGCGATCGGTGATCAGAAAACCGCTCACGATGTTGGTCATCGAGGCGGCAACCGCCACCGCGCCGAGCACTGTCGTCAGCACGCTCTTCTGTTCGCCGGCAATCACGATCGATCCGACGACCGCGATCGCCGAGATCGCGTTGGTCAGCGACATCAAGGGGGTGTGCAACAGGCGGGATACGTTCTGAATGACCTGAAAGCCGACGAACGCAGCCAGCAGGAACACGAACGCCATCGACCAGAGATCCAGTGAGCTCACCGACGCCTCCTGGGTAAGGGAATTGGCCGTTGAGTCAGGCGACGCGGAGTGTAGTGGACGAACCAAGAGGAGGGCAAGCCGTGGCAGAGGACGTGTATACCGTTTATCCCCCAATTGCGGATACAATGTAGCCAGCATCTGGTCAGCGGCAGGGCCACCAGGAGGGTTGGCCCACCCCATCCGGCCGCCGGCACGCAGCTTTTCAGGTTTTTGAGGAAACTTGGGGTCTTTGCCCAGCCTGGGAGCGTCTCAAACCAGAGAGGATGTCACTTGCCCGGGCCTGCTCGAGACAGGCCCTGAACATGAGGAACCATGGCTACGCGAGGAATTCGAAGCACGAAACCGGATGTGCTGGAAGACGACGAGCTGCAGCAGCTCATCGCCGAGCGCATTGACGAGGACCCCGCATTCTGGACCGGCAGCGGCCGGCGCCGGACAATCATCACGGTCGAGGTAGACGACGGTCACGTCATCCTCAGCGGCGTTGTGCGTTCCGCGATGGAGCGGCGTCGGGCCGACATCCTGGCGCGCGCGCTTGGCGCGGCCGGGGTCGACAACCGCCTGCGCGTCCTGGATGAAGTGGGCGACAACGAGCAAAGCCGCCGCAAGTCAGCCTGACCTGCATGAGCGCCTGTCCGGGCAGAGCTGCCCGGACGGGACTTCCCGCCTTAGTCCCGTTCGGCATTAGCCGGACCGTTTTGGACGTTCCTTTTCCGTCGTCGTTGCCGAATCGAACCGGCGGCCGAAGGCCTCGAAGGCCGGTGTCGGCCCAGCCCACCGGAGTGTCTCCACCGAGTCGAACAACGGAATCTCCGTCCGCAACGTCGCCAAATCCCTGAAAAGAAAGGCCCGGCTGCGCTCACGCTGGAATGTCGCCGCCAAGGTGGCGGCGTTGGCGGCATTGACGGACCAGGATTTCGCGTCAGCCGGGATGTTCTCGAGATGCTCGTATCGGGCAAGGACGGCCGCACTCGACTTCGGACCCCAGCCTGGCAATCCGGGGTAGCCGTCTGATGAGTCGCCCACCAGGGCGAGGTAATCGGGAATGGATGCCGGGGCCGACGCCAAACTTGGCCCGTACGCCGGCTTCGTCCATGGTGACGCGAGTCCGCCGGTTCAACTGCACGACGCGCGAACCGCGAACGCACTGAGCCAGATCTTTGTCGGGCGTGCAGATGACGACTCGGTCGACTGTGTCGTCGCGCGCCGCCGTCACTGCCGCCGCGGCGAGCGCATCATCCGCCTCGTACTCCACCATCGGCCAGACCACCACGCCCAGCGCACTCAGCGCTTCTTCCAGGAGCGGAAACTGCGCCAGCAGATCCGGCTCGACGCCCGCGCTCGTCTTGTAGCCGCCCCAGAGGCGATTGCGAAAGGATTCGATCACGTGGTCCGTCGCGACGCCGAGGTGCGTGGTCCCACTGTTGATCAGGCCCAGCACGGACCCAATGACACCCCGGACGGCGCCCACTTCCCTGCCGTCAGCGTCGCGCGCTGACGGCACGGCGTAGTAATGCCGAAACAGTTCGTAAGTGCCGTCAATCAGGTAGATGTCCACGAGTCGATTCCACTCGATCTCAGCGAGGATAACACCGAGACCAGGGTCGCTTGCACCGACCTCCCGTCCGCAGTACGCTTTCGTCCGCCGTCACGTTCAAGGAGCCGTCTTGATGAGAGCGTTTGCAATCGTTCTAGTCCTGACTGTGTGCGTGTCAGCCACCGCACACGCCCAGACCAAGGGGAAGATCAGTGTTGGCGCATCCGTCACGCAGGTCATTCCCACCGACAGCGAAGTGGGATCGTTCACAGGCTTCGGCCCGCTGGTCCGCCTGAATCCCAAGCGGGGATGGGGTATCGCCGCCGGGTTCAATTGGTTTCGTGCCGATCTCGATGATCCCGGTGGCTTTTCCGGAGACTTCGTTCGCATTCGCATTCGGCCTCTCATGGGTGGCGTCGCTTACAGCGTCGGCCCCGAGCGCCTGTTGACGAGTTTCTCGATCGTGGCGGGGCCGTCGTGGAACAGCGCTGAGTTCAGGGACGAATTCCTCAACCAGCTCCCCCCTGGCCTGGTGACACCCGACATCGACATCAAGCCGAGCTTCGTCGTCCGGCCCGGCGTGGGAGTGACATGGACGCTTGCGCCGCGCGTCGCCATCGTCGGTTACGGCGGTTACATGTTCAATCGCCCGGGAATCGTGTACCGCAATCAATTTGGCGTCGAGTTCCGCGATGAATGGAAGGCCGACGCCGTCGTGCTCAGCGTCGGTGCGGTCTATTCCCTGTTTTAACAGGGCGCTGAAAAACGCGCCCGTGATAACTCCCAACTCCCAACCTCCAACTCCCAAGGAGCTCAAAGCCGATCGGCCGAGAGTCCTTTGGAAGTTGGGAGGACTCAGGCCTCTTTCCGGCCGCGAGGCGCTTTGAAAGCCATCGTGCTTGCGCGCGGGAAGGGCACGCGAATGCAGCGCTCGCATGCTGGTGCGGGCGCTGACGCAGCCCAGGAACGCATGGCCAGTGCGGGCCTGAAGGCAATGATCCCCTTCCGCCGGCCGTTTCTCGACTACATCCTCAGCGCGCTGGCGGATGCCGGGTTTGACGATGTCTGCCTGGTCATCGGACCGGGACACGAGCTCGTGCGCGACTACTACACGCGGACCAACCCACCGACCAGGGTTCGCGTCAGTTTCGCCGTCCAACTCGAAGCGCGCGGCACGGCCGATGCGCTCCTCTCTGCTGAATCGTTCGCCGATCGGGACCAGTTCCTCGTGTTGAACGCCGACAACTACTATCCAGTCGAGGTGTTCCGCGGACTTGCGGCACTCGATGGACCAGGCCTGCCGGTCTTCAAGCGATCGAGCCTCATCGAGCTGAGCAACGTGGACGCGGACCGCGTGCGCAGCTATGCGGTACTGCAGATCGCCCCAGACGGACGCCTGCTGAACGTCATCGAAAAGCCCGACGCTGAAACGTTCTCGGTTTACGGAGATGATCCCTTCATCAGCATGAACTGCTGGCGATTCGGCCCCTCGATCTTCGACGCCTGCCGGCGCATCACACCCTCGGCACGCGGGGAGTTGGAGCTGCCGGAAGCGGTCAGGTATGCGGTCACCGTCATGAGCGAGCGGATGCAGACGTTCCCGATCGAGGCCGGCGTGCTGGATCTCTCACACCGGAGCGACATCGCAGAGGTCGAGAGACGGCTCGCGCGAATCGAAGCCAGACCTTGACGTGATGGGTGATCACTTCACGCGGCTGCTGGCGGCGTTGCCGCACGACGGCCCGGACGCGCAGCCATTCGGCTGGTTCGTCCCCGGCCGCATCGAGGTTTTAGGAAAGCACACCGACTACGCGGGCGGCCGCAGCCTCGTGTGCGCCGTCGAACGCGGCATCCATATGCTTGCGCGACCGCGGGTCGACGACCGCGTTCGATTGATCGACGCAGCGCAGTCAACGGTCTTCAACGCAAACCTGGCCGACACCAGCACCGCCACGGCCCACGGCTGGTTCATCTACCCATCCACGGTGCTTCGACGGGTTACGCAGAACTTCCCGGCAGCTACGCGCGGGTTCGACGCGGTCTTCGACAGCGATCTGCCACCGGCTGGCGGTCTGAGCAGCTCGAGCGCACTGATGATTGCCGTCTTTCTCGCGTTCGCGCGTGTCAACGGTCTCGAGACCACGGAAGTCTGGCGCGCTGAGCTCGCGAACCGGGAAGACCTCGCGGGCTATGCCGCCTCGCTGGAGAACGGGCGGAGTTTCGGGAGCCTCGAGGGTGAGCGAGGTGTCGGCACGTCAGGCGGAAGCGAAGATCACGTGGCGATTCTCTGCTGCCGGGCCGGCACACTCTCGCAATACGCCTTCAACCCGATTCGCTGCGAAGCTCATGTGCCGCTCTCCGATCACCTGACGTTTGCCGTGGCTGTGAGCGGCGTCGGCGCGCACAAGACCGGCAACGCGATGGCGCAGTACAATCGCGCGGCCAGGCTGGCTGGTCGCGCGCTCGAACACTGGAATTCCCGGATGCAGCGAACCGATACGTCACTCGCGGCGGCGCTTCGCGAGTCTGGGTCGCATGCAGTCCGTGACGTGCTCAGTCGAGCCGGGGATGCGGAGTTCACCGCCGACGAGTTGCGCGAACGATTCGATCAGTTCGCTGAAGAGAGCGAGCATCTGGTTCCGGCCGCAGCGCGTCAGATTCAATCCGGCGACTGGGCGGGCTTCGGCGAGACCGTCGCGCGCTCTCAGCATCTGGCCGAACAGGCGTTGCGAAACCAGGTGCCCGAGACGTCGGCGCTCGTCTCCAGTGCTCGTGCAACCGGCGCGGTGGCAGCCTCGGCGTTCGGTGCGGGGTTTGGCGGGAGCGTCTGGGCGCTGGTGAATCGTGACGACGCGGTGGGCTTTCTGAAGCGCTGGGCGAACGCTTATGAGCAAGCGTTTCCAGGACGGATGGCGTCCTCGACGTTTTTCCTGACGCGGCCCGGTGCCGCTGCGTTCGAAGTGACGCCCGGTCCGGCTAAAGCCGGACACTACACGCGCGGCTGAAGCCGCGCGCTACGGATATCAACAATGGCCAATCAACCCGATCGTCGTGACTTCCTTCGCGCGGCGGGCGCCATCGTCGGCGCAAGCCTGGCCGGGATGCCCGATACGGCATCCGCAATCCCCGAACAGGCGCCCGCGTCCCACACGCCACTCCCGGCCGCGCCACCGATGGCCGAAGTCCGGATCGGCTTTGTCGGCGTCGGCGGCATGGGCAGCGCGCACGTCCGCAATCTTCTGCGCGTTCCCGGAGCGCGCATCACCGCCGTCTGCGACATCGTCGAAGACCGGGTGAAGCTGATGCAGAAATGGGTGACCGAGGCGGGCCAGCCGGAGCCGGCTGGCTTCTCGCGCGGCCCCACGGACTTCGAGCGTCTGTGCGAGGCGGCGGACGTTGATCTCGTCTACACGGCAACGCCATGGGAATGGCACGTGCCCGTGTGCGTGGCCGCGATGACGAATGGAAAGCATGCGGCAACGGAAGTGCCCGCCGCGATGAACCTCGACGACTGCTGGAAACTCGTTGAGATCTCGGAGAAGACGAAACGCCACTGCGTGATGATGGAGAACTGCAACTACGGCCGGGCCGAGATGATGGTCTTCAACATGGTCCGCCAGGGCATGTTCGGCGAGATTGTTCACGCGGAGGGTGGATACCTGCACGATCTGCGCGAGATCAAGTTCAGCAACGAGGGCGAGGGTCTTTGGCGCCGCGCGCACGCGATGAAGCGGAACGGCAACCTCTACCCCACGCATGGACTGGGACCGGTTGCCAACTGCATGGACATCAATCGCGGCGATCGTTTCGAGTATCTCGTCTCGATGAGCGGACCGTCGCGTGGCCTGCAGCTCTATGCCAAGGATCATTTCCCAGACGACGCGCCACAACGCAAGGAAAAGTTCGTGCTGGGTGACGTCAACGTCAGCCTGATCAGGACGGCGCGCGGCCGCACGATCTACGTCAGCCACGACACGAACCTGCCACGACCTTACAGTCGCATCAACCTGGTGCAAGGCACGCGCGGGATCTTCCAGGGCTATCCCGATCGCGTCTACATCGAGGGCCGCAGCCCGGAGCACCGATGGGAAGAATCCAGCGCGTATCTCGCGGAGTACGATCATCCGCTCTGGACGGATCTGACCAAGAACGCTGAAGGCGCCGGACACGGCGGCATGGACTATCTGGAGGATTACCGGCTCGTCAAGTGCCTCCGCGAAGGCCTGCCGACTGACATGAACGTGTACGACGCGGCAGCGATGAGCGCCGTCGTCCACCTCAGCGAGCGTTCGAACGAGCGGCGAAGCGCGACGATGGATTTTCCGGACTTCACGCGCGGTCGCTGGAAATCGAACGCTCCATTGGAGATCGTGCGCGCCTGAACCCTGCGTTCGGCTACACGTATATTCCTATGAGTGCAACCAACGCGAGGAGCGGAGCGGGGCGAGGGGCCCCCGCGAGCGACGAGCTAGGCGGGGTGTAGGGACGGACCCCGCCAACATAAACGAGGAGGAGATTACACAGATGCTGATGAGCACGACGACAGCCATCGAAGGCAAACCGGTTTCGCGCTATCTCGGCGTCGTCACCGGCGAGGCCATCATCGGTGCCAATGTGTTCCGCGACATGTTCGCGGCCGTCAGAGACATCGTGGGCGGTCGGTCGGCAACGTATGAGCGCGCGCTCGCGGAAGCTCGTGACGTGGCGCTCAAGGAGATGGAAGCGCGCGCGCAGGAGCTTGGCGCCAACGGCGTCATCGGCATCGACCTCGATTACGAAGTGCTCGGCGCAAACAACGGCATGCTGATGGTGTCGGTCAGCGGCACGGCTGTTGTGATCTAGACGGGACTCGGGACTCGGAACTCACCGACTCGAGGGCTCGGGACGCGGGGCTCGGGATCGGGGCTGGCTTGGAGCTCGCGACCTCGGGTCGGCACTGTCACGAGCATTAAGCCATTCACGATTCGCGCAGGGCGATCACGGGATCCACACGCGACGCCCTGCGCGCCGGCACCCAGCTGGCGAACAGGCCGGCAATGCTCAGAAGAGCAGCTGAAGCCACCAGGCTCACGTAGTCGGAACGACCAACACCGAACAGCAAGGTTTCAAGCGCACGGCCGGCCCACAGCGCGAACCCCAGACCTGCAAGCGCCCCGATCAGTACCAGCAGCGCGGCATCGCGCAGCACCATCCGGCGCACATCAAGGGCGCGCGCGCCGAGTGCGACGCGGACGCCGATCTCCCGCGTCCGCCGTCCAACGAGAAACGCCATCGTCGAATACAGCCCTGCGGCCGCCAGCAGTAAGGTCGCCAGCGCCAGCGTCACACCGATTACCGACGCCATGCGCTCCTGTGAAATGTTTCGTTCGAGCTGCTCCGCCAGCGTGTTCACACGACCGACGGGCACCGCCGGATTCACCGCGGCAACCGCGCGACGCAGCTCGTCGAGCCGCGGTGTCGGATCGCCGTTCGTGCGAATGTGAATCACCCCGGCGGACGCCGGCCACTGGTTCAGGCTGGCGTAGAACGACGGCCGCGGCTCCTCGCTCACCATTCGATAGTGCACGTCCGGCACGACGCCCACCACTTCGATGTTGTACGGACCTTCGTCACCCATCCGCACGAACTTGCCAACAGCCTCGCCGTTCGGCCAGAAACGCCGCGCCATCGTTTCGTTGACGACGATGCGCTGGGGCTGACCGTCAACGTCCTGGGCCGTGAAGGATCGGCCGCGGGTGATCGGAATTCCCAGCGCCTCGAAGTAACCGGGCGACACGCGGACGAAGTTCAACTCCATGTCCTCGTCCTGTGATGGCTTGTAGCCCGCCACATCAACCGTCGTCCGCGATCCGCCAAAGTCAAGGGGCATCACGTGAGCTGCGGCCGAAGCGCGCACTCCAGGAACCGCGCGCATCGCCTCGATCACCGACTCGAAGTATCGCGACGCGGCAAGCCGCTCGACCTGTGCCATGCCGGGAGACACCTCGACGAGCGCCAGCGTCTGCGAATCGAACCCGAGGTCGGTGCTGCGGAGGTTCGACGAGCGTCCGAACGAGCAGCGCGGCGCCGGTCAGGACCGCCATCGACAGGGCGAACTGCGCCACGATCAGCGCCTGTTGCGTTCGACGGCGAGTCACCGTCACGCTTCGTGCCTCGCCGAGCGTATCGGCAGGCTGCCGACGAATGATCTGCCACGTCGCGAACAGCCCGATGACGATCGCCGCAGCGATTGACAATGCGGCAATGACGAGGACCACCCGGCCGTCAACCGGGACGATCAGCGAGACTGGCCGGCCGAACGGTCGCGATGAGCGCGGCCGCTTGATCCTTCAGCAGGTAGACGAGCGCGACCGAGACGATGCCAGCAGCGCTCGCCAGGAGCAGCGAGTCCGACAGCATGAGCCGCACGAGTTGTGAAAGCCGCGCGCCGAGCGCCGCGCGAACCGCGAGTTCGAGCCGCCTCGCGTCGGCGCGGGCAAGCTGCAGGTTCGCGACATTCATGCAGGCGACGAGCAGCACGAGCGCTCCAGCGACCGACAGCAGCCCCAGCGGAGACGCCAGCGTCGCCGGAAGCATCGAGTCGCCTTGCGCGCCGGGCTGCAACACCATCGGCTCGTAGGTCCGTCCCCGGCTCTCGAACGCCCGGCGGACGATCGCGTCGAGCTCCTGACGCGCGGGCTCGGCGGCACTGGACGATGGGAGCCGCGCCATCAGCGTCAGCCACGACATCGTCGGCCTGCTCAGCATGTCCTCGCCGGTCAGAAGCCGCGCCTGCGCAAACGGTACCCAGAATGCGGAAGCGCGACCCACCTGCATGCCTTCGAACGATGGCTCGGTGACGCCGACGATGGTGAACTGCTGGCCGTTGAGCGTGACGACCTGCCCGCGATCGATCCTGTTCCAAAGCGTTGCGTCCAGAAGCGGTGCGAGACGACGACGGCTGGCGGCGCGCCGAGCCGTATCGTCTGCGGGTGTGAGGCCGCGTCCCTGGCGGATGGGCACGCCAAGCACCGCTGAACATGTTTCCAGACACCAACTCGCCGTCCAGCACTTCCGCAATCTCGGTACCCTGGGCGGTGGCTTCTGCGACGCTGTACGCCGCGAGGCCTTCGATCTGCTTCGCGCTGTCCCGCAGCGTGACGTAGTCGGGATACGAGAAGTTGTGCATCAGATTGGTCGGACGCTGGAGCAACAGCACCGAGAGCGTCGCCGGATCGCGAAGCGCCAGTGGCCGGAAGAGCACTGCGTTGGTGATCGTGAACAGCAGCGCGTTGAGGCGATGCCGATCAGCAGGGACGTGAAGGCGACCAGGCTCAACAGAGGCTGACGGCGCATCAGCCGCAGCGCGAAGCGGATGTCGGTGGCGAGGCCGTTCATCGGACCTGCTCCTCGTGATTGGTGATCGTTGGAGGCCCAGAGCCCCGTCGCCTTCGGATAGTTGGCAGATCATCGACCGCATGGTTTGACGCCAGAGCCAACGGTTCGCGGCCCGGCGATTGTCGGCAGCAAGGTGGTCGGTACTCTTCCAGAAGGTCGCCGATCATCGCCTCGCGCTCGGAGGGGGCAAGCGAACGCTCGTGCAGCCAGAGAGCGACACGGGAGGAAACGCCAGGTCAACGGCGTGGGTGAAGGGCGAGCGCATCATCCGCGAGTTCTCACTGAGAGCGCCTCCGGATTCACGTCCGCCCACATCCGATCGAGCGCCTGACGGGAGCGCTTGAGCGCGGCAACACCGGCAGCCTTGAGCGTGAAGTACCGTTTTGACCGCCCTCCTCGTTGTGGCGTGGGATCGGACAACGACGAGCCGACATATCCCTTTCGCTCGAGCCGGTCGAGTGCCGTGTAGAGCGCGCCAATGGCCACGAGACGGCCGGTGCTGGCTTCGATCTCACGCCGAATGGTCGTGCCGTACGCGTCGGCCGCCAGTCGCACGATCGCGAGCAGCACAATCTGCTCGAACTCACCCAGCGTCTCGGTTCGGCCATTTGAACTGCATCGTAGAACAAATGGCGATTCTTGACAACTCCCAACCTCCAACTCCCAACGCCCAAGCAGAATCGGTCGAGAGAGCGAAGTGAAAGTCGAATCTGCCAGCTATGCCGGAACGCTTTTCAACTTCTCTCTCTCGATCGGTTCTGTTTGGGCGTTGGGAGTTGGGCGTTGAAGTGATGTCATGGGAGCTAGCCTCCCCGCTTTCCGGTCATGGGTACAAATCGGACCGGCATCGTGGCGAGCGTCTCGAGCCCCGTCTCGGTCTTGCGCAGGATGCGCAGTTCCTGGAGGTGTGTGCCCACGGGGATTGCCATCAGGCCACCAACGCGCAACTGATCGATCAGCGCCTGCGGGATCTCGTCTGGCGCGGCCGTGACCATGATCCGGTCGTACGGCGCATGCTCGGGCCAGCCGAGATACCCGTTGCCAGCACGCACGTGCACGTTCTTGTAGCCGAGCGACGACAACGTCTCCTCAGCGCGTTCGGCAAGCGGGGTCACGATCTCGATCGTGAAGACCTCGCCCGCCAGCTCGCCGAGCACCGCCGCCTGATAACCCGATCCGGTGCCGATCTCGAGCACGCGGTGCTCGGGCCGCACCTCGAGCGCCTGGGTCATGAACGCGACGATGTAGGGCTGGGAGATGGTCTGGCCGTGACCGATCGGCAGCGGGTGATCGCCGTACGCCTCAGCTCGCTGGTCCTCTGGAACGAAGAGATGGCGGGGCACGCGGCCAATGACGTCGAGGACGCGGGGATCGCGGATGTCCCGCGCCCGCATCTGGTCGTTGACCATGCGGCTGCGCGCAGATTCCCAATCGGCGAAGCCCTAAGATGAGGTCTGCATCGCCGGCTCGTCTTGACCGTTACAGCCAATCGCCACCAGCGCGACCGTGATCGCACGCATCGCACGCCAGGCGGGCATGGGGAAATGTACTACGGGTTGGTGAAGCGTGGTTCGTGGATTCGACGAGGTTGCACGATGGGGTTCAGAGGGGTTCGTCGGTTCGTGGTCCGTGGACTCGGGGCTCGGGGCTCGGGCTCGCCGGGGCTCGCCGGAGCCTGTGGCCGGGCCATGGTTCGGGGCGGGACTCGGATTCTCCGTTACTCGTCACTGGGCAACTGTGCGAGCTACGGGCATCACAGCCATAATGCGCCGCATGCGCTCGATCGTATTGCTTGCCGTTCTCATTGCCGGGTCATGAGCGGAGTTTCCATCAAACGACTCGTCCGAACCCCAGACGAGCCCCGAGTCCCTGAGCCCCGAGGCACCGAATCTGAGGCTCTCCGCGTCCTCTTCATCGGCAACAGTCTCACATCCTTCAACAACCTGCCGCGGATGGTGGAGACGATTGCCGAGGCGGGTGGGAAGGTTCGCATCCGGCCGGAGTCGGTGACCGTCAACAACTTCAGCCTCGAAGATCACTGGAACGGGGGCCCGGCACGGCAGGCCATCAGGCGCGGTCCGTGGGACTGGGTCATCCTTCAGCAGGGACCATCGTCGCAGCCTGATTCACAGGTGCTCCTGCGTGATTACACTGAGCGCTTCGATAGCGTCATCCGCAAGGTCAACGCGAAGACCGCGCTCTACATGGTCTGGCCGTCACGAGCGCGATACCCGGACATGGCCGGCGTCATCACGTCCTATACGAACGCCGCGAAATCTGTCGACGGCACGCTGCTTCCAGCGGGCCTGGCGTGGCACATGGTTCTTCAACGCGAGCCAGAGCTGCCGCTGTACGGGGAGGATCAGTTCCACCCCTCCACGCTCGGCTCGTTTCTCGCGGCGCTCGTGATCTACGAAGGGTTGACCGGTGAGCCGACCGGCAGCCTGCGACCGGCTGTCCGCGATCGAACACTGACGGAATCCCGTCTGCACCTCCTCACCGACATTGCGCATCAAGCCGTGACGGCCAAGACGACCCCTGGAAAAGATGAGGAGTAGACTTTACGCGACCTCTCCATCCTGGAGCCCCCATGTACAAGAGCACTTTCGCGCTGATTGTCGCCCTCGGCCTGACGGCCGGGCATCGGTGCGCAACAGAAACGTCCGGTGCCGGTGTCCGAGTTCGGCAAGTGGGAATCGCTGACAACTCCCGCGCGCGCCGGACTGTCGCCCGACGGCAAGTGGATCGCCTACGGCATCAATCGGTCCAATCGCGACAACGAACTCCGCATCGCCAGCGTTGCCGGAGGCGATCCCAAGACCATCCCGTTCGGTGCGCAGCCGGCGTTCTCGTCGGACTCCAAATATGCGGCGTATGCGATCGGGTATCGGAAACGCAGGAAGAAAAACTGCGCGAACAGAAGAAACCGATTCATCGCAAGATCGGCATCCTGACGTTGGCCAGCGGAGAGATCGCCACACTCGACGGAATCGAGACGTTTGCGTTCAACGAGCGCGGAACTCACCTCGCGATGAAGCGCTACGCACCGGAGCGCACGCCTCCACCGCCGCCCGATGCCGCGAATGCGAACGAAGACCCTGTCGGCGCAACGCTCATCGTCCGCGAATTGGCGACCGGCCGGGACATGACGTTCGGCAACGTCACCGAGTACACGTGGCAGGACGAAGGGCGAACTGCTCGGGCTCGTGATCGGCGCGCCTGACAAGGCCGGCAACGGCGTCCAGGTTTACGACCCGCAGAGCGGCATGCTCCGTGTTCTGGACTCGGCGGGAACGATCTACGCGGGGCTCACATGGCGGAAGGACTCCGACGACCTGGCGGTTCTGCGCGCCGCAACAGCCGAGAAACGTGACGGCCCCACGCATGCCTTGCTGGCGTGGCGCAATGTCGCGTCCGCAACGCCGCGGGCCTTCGTCTATGACCCGTCGACCGCCAAAGACTTCCCCGCTGGTATGCGCACCGTCGCCTTCCGCAGGCCGTCGTGGTCCGACGATGGCCGGATCGTGTTTGCCGGGATGGCGAAGTGGGACGAGAAGATACCGGAAGCTGCCAAGACCACGAACGGCGATGGCGCCGATGCTACGGAAGAACCGGCCGGCGTCGAAGTGTGGCACGCGCGGGACGTCGACGTCATGCCGCGCCAGAAGATCAGCGCGCGCACGGATCGACAGCGCAGCATGCTCGCGGCCTGGCACGTCGAGTCCAATCGCTTTGTGCAGCTGGGGAAGAGCTTCCTCGAACGCGTGACGCCTCTCCCCGATCAGAAGCTGGCCTACGCCGTCGACTGGGCGTCGTACGCGATGGATCGCTCGATCGGCCGCCCGGCTTCGGATCTCTATCTCATCGACCTCGAGACCGGCGCGCGCACGAAGCTGCAGGACAGAATCGAGGATCAGACGCTGCAGGCAAGCCCGGGAGGACGATATCTGCTCTATCTGCAGGCCGATCAGTTCTACACGATCGACACGGCCAGCAAGGTGGTCACGAACCTCACCAAGCCGATCGCCACGTCGTTCGTCGATCGGGAAGTCGGACGTCACGGTGAAACAGAAGCCTGCGTTCGGTGTCGCCGGGTGGACGAAGAACGACGCAGCGGTCCTGTTGTACGACAAGTTCGATATCTGGATGGTCCCAACGGATGGCAAAGCGGCGACGAAGCTGACCAGCGGCGCGGCGGATCAGATCAGGCATCGCTACGTGCGGCTGGATCCGGACGAAGAGTTCATCGACACGGCCAGGCCGGCGTTCGTCTCGCTGTTTGGCACCTGGACGAAGCAGTCGGGATACGCGCGCCTGAACGTCTCCACCGGCCAGGTCGATCGGCTCATCCTGCTGGACAAGGCGGTGGACCGGCTCGGCAAAGCCAAGGATGCCGACGTCTACGGCTACATCGTCCAGGACTTCGACGATCCGCCCGATGCGCTGGTCGGCGGCCCGTCACTCAAGGACGCCAAGACAGTCGTCGCCACGAACGCGTTCTTCACCGACTACGCCTGGGGGCGCTCCGAGCTCGTGGAATACAAGAACGAGCGCGGCGAACGGTTACAGGGGGCGCTGTTCTATCCCGCCGGATACGAGCCTGGGAAGAAATACCCGATGGTCGTCTACATGTACGAGAAGCTGTCTGACGGCCTCCACCGCTGGAGCACGCCCGTCACCCCGCGAGCCGTACAACCCAGCGGTGTTCACGAGCCAGGGCTACGCGTTCTTACAGCCGGACATCGTCTTCCGGCCGCGCGAACCCGGGTTGTCGGTGGCGGATTGTGTGGGAGCTGCCGTCAAGAAGGTCATCGCCATGGGCGTCGCGGATCCCGCCCGTGTCGGCATCGTCGGCCACTCGTGGGGCGGCTTCGATACAGTCTTTCTGTCGACGCACACCAAGCTCTTTGCCGCCGGTGTGGCGGGCGCGCCGATCACCGATCTCGTGAGCAACTACGGCAACCACCACTGGACGAGCGGCATCGCGGAGACCGATCACATCGAGACCGGCCAGCAGCGAATGGAAGTCCCGATCTGGGAGGATCTCCAGGCGTACATCAGGAACTCTGCCGTGTTCGGCGTCCACACGATGACCACTCCGCTAATGGTCGCCTTCGGGGACAATGACGGCACGGTACACTGGCACCAGGGCGTCGAGCTCTACAACATCGCGCGGCGCGCGAAGAAGGACGTCGTGATGCTGGTGTATACAGGCGAGGATCACGGCCTGCGCCGGCGGCCGAATCAACTCGACTACCAGCGCCGCATCCTGCAATGGTTCGGACACTATCTCAAGGGCGAGCCGGCGCCGTCATGGATCAGCGAAGGCGTCACGTTCCTCGACCGTGAGCAGGAGCTCAAACGGGCGAAGGCCAAGAAAGGGTCGTGACATGCGCACAGGAATCATGGTCGCCGCTCTCGCGATTGCGACGGCCGGCGTGTCGCTCCGCGGGGCAGGCGACGACTGGCCGCAATGGCGCGGGCCGGCGCGGACGGGTGTACTCGCAGCGGCCGAAGCGCCGGCCGCATGGCCGCAGTCCCTCAAGAAAGGCTGGAGCGTGGCGGTCGGAGAGGGCTACTCCTCGCCGGTCGTCTCGAGCGGGCGCGTGTTCGTGCACGGGCGGCGCGGGACAGAGGAAGTCGTGACGGCCATCGATCTCGCAAGCGGGAAGGTCGCGTGGGAACAGAAGTACCCGGCGCCGGCTGCGAAGAATCCGTACGCGAAGGAAATGGCGTTGGGCCCCTACTCGACGCCGTTCGTCGATGCCGAGCGCGTCTACACGCTGGGCACCACGGCCATCCTTTCGGCCTGGAACGTCAAGACCGGCGCGCTCGTCTGGCGCAAGGATTTTTCATCAACGATCGACAGCTCGAAGCTGTTCTGCGGCACGGCCACGTCACCGTTGCAAACCAAGGACGGCATCGTCGTCCACGTCGGCGACGACCGGCGCGGCATCATCACCGCGTTCGATCCGCGAACCGGAAAGGAGCGATGGACGCGCGAGTTATCCGGCGCCGGTTACGCGTCGCCGATGGAGGTGACGATCGGTGGCGTGCGGCAGATCGTCAGCATGACGACCAAATCGGTCGTCGGCGTCCAGGCAGATACGGGTGCGTTGCTCTGGGAGTTTCCCTTCCAGGATGAATGGAACGAGAACATCGTCACGCCCGTGGCCACCGCGACCGGGGTGATCGTTTCCGGTGTGCGGCAAGGCACGCGCGCACTCGACATCGTCAGGAGCGGCACCAACTGGGCGGTCAAACAGGTGTGGCATACGCCTGACGTGACGATGTACATGAGCTCGCCAGTGCTGGCCGCCGGCACCGTCTACGGCCACTCGAGCAAGCGGAAAGGCCAGTTCGTCGCGATCGATCCGACAGACGGAAAGGTGCGCTGGTCGACCGAGGGCCGCGCTGGAGCGAGCGCTTCGGTCATCGCGCGCGGGAAAACATCTGCTGTTTCTGACGACGGAGTCCGAGATGGTCGTCGCCGACCTCGACGCGGGTGCGTATCGAGAGGTGCGGCGCTATAACGTGGCCTCGAGCCCCACCTACGCGCATCCGGTTCTCCTTCGCGACCGCGTCATCGTCCGCGACGCCACTCACGTGACGGTCTGGAGCCTCTAAAAGGTGGCTGGCACCTTGCCGGGGAAGGTGCCAGCCACCTTTTCGCCATCCATCCGCCCGGGACGGCTTGTCGCGGTCCTGTGCGCCGCGGAAATCCTCGGAATGGCGCCGTTCTCCATGTTCCTCGCGCTGCAACCACAGCTGCACGAGGCGTGGGGACTCTCGAACACCGCCGGCCGGCTGGATCAGCAGCGCCTACTACGCCGGCTACATGGTGGCTGTGCCCATCCTCGCGGGCCTGACCGATCGACTCGACGCGCGCGCGGTGTGGCTCGCGGCGACGGCGGTTGCTGGCGCGTCGACGCTAGGCTTCGGGCTGATCGCCGACGGACTGTGGACGGCGGCGCTGTTCCAGTTCCTGGCGGGCATCAGCCTGGCCGGCACCTATATGCCCGGGCTGAAGGTGATGGCCGATCGCATCGACGGCATCCCCCACCCGCGCTTTGTCGGCTTCTACACGACATCGTTCACGATTGGCTCCGCCCTGTCGTTTGCCGTGATCGGCCAGCTTACGGCGTGGTTCCCCTGGCGGCTCGCGATCGTGCTGGCTGCTCTGGGGCCAGCCATCGCGTGGGTCCTGATGTTCGCCATGCTCCCACCCGCCGCGATTCGTTCGACGACGTCGGACTCGACTCGCGGCCATTGGCTTCGGGTCCTGCGCTCGACCTCGTCCGATGCGCTACGTGCTGGCGTACTCGTGCCACATGTGGGAGCTCTTTGCGATCCGCGCGTGGCTCGTGGCGTTCCTGTCATTCTGTGAAGGCGTCCAGGGCGGTCCGGCGTTCGCGAGCGCCGCGACGGTTGCCGGCGTCGTCGCGATGGTCGGTGTCCCGTCGAGCCTGGCCGGCGCCGAGCTGAGCGCGCGCTTCGATCGGAAATACCTGGTGCTCACGATCATGCTGATTTCCGCCGTGACGAGCGTGATCTTCGGCGGCACGGCATCAACGTCGTGGACCGTGATCCTCATTGCCGCTGTGATCTCGAGCGCCTTCGTCAGCGCCGATTCCGCGGCCCTGACGTCCGGAATCGTCGCCGTGTCTCCACCCGAAAGCCGCGGCACGGCGATGGCCATCTACTCGATGGCCGGGTTCGCCGCCGCGTCCGCCGGCGCGTTCGCGGTAGGCGTCCTGCTCGATCTGCTGGGTGGACAGTCGACGACGAGTTGGATGATCGCATTCGGCGTGATGGGCGCGTCGAATCTCGTGGGGGCACTCGTCCTGTGGAGGGGCCCCGAGCCAACCGATTTGCCGATCGACTCCTCTGACTGACCGGTCCATCCGAGAAGCGTGCCGCGGACTCCCTTAGCGCGCGCAGGCGCCGAGGTGCTTGTTGAAGAAGCTCTCCAGACGCTGATACATGTCGATCGAGTTGTCCGGGTTCCTGAACCCATGTCCCTCGTTCGGATAGCTCTTGCTTTCGAAGTTCTTCCCCAGCCGCTTCAATTCGGCCACCGCAAGCTCGTAGTTCTTGTAGGGAGCGCGATCGTCAAGTTCGCCATGTGTGATCAGGATGCGGAATCTCGATCGCTGAGAACCGGTCGATGGTGTTGCTCTTCGCATAGATCTCCGGCCGCTCCTTGGGCATCCCGCCGTGGCCGGTCTTCGCGTAGATCTTTCCGAGACGGTCCATGTGATCGATGGTCAGCGCCTGCGAGTAGATGCCCCGCATAGGCACGCGCGGCGTCGAATTTCCTGGGCGTTCGGGTGATCGCGGCCATCGACTGCATGCCGCCATAGCTGCCGCCGTAGATCCCGACCTTGCCGTTGACGTACGACAGCGTGCGCAGATAGTCGGCGGCGGCACCGGGATCCATCGCCTGCCCGTTCAGCCAATCGTTGACCGCCAAATCCTGGAACTCCCGTCCGAATCCGGATCCGCCACGATAGTTGATCGCCAGCACGACGAATCCCTTCGATGCCAGGTACTGCTCCATCAGGTTCTGACTGCGCATGTACCAGTTCGAACCGCCGCCGTGCACCTGGACGAGCGCCGGACAGCGCTGTCCCTCGATGTTTGGAGGCAAATAGAGAAACCCCTGCATATAGAGACCGTCGAAGCTCTTGAAGGAGATCTCGGTCGGCTCGCGAAGCCCTTGCCACTTCGTGGCCAGGTTCGTCAGCCGACGCGCCTGCCCGCCGATCGCCGGCAGATAGTAGATGTCCGAACCCTCGGTCTCGGTACTGCGCGCAAAGACGAACGCATCGGTGGCGCGCGTGGTGTCGAGCCTGCTCAGCACGCCATCGATGTTGCTGACACGGGTCGGCACACCGCCAGCCGCTGGTACCGACCAGATGTGATGTTGGCCACGTTCCTGGTAGATGAAATAGAAGCGCTCCCCGTCCGCCGACCAGAACGTGCGCTGGTTGTACGACTGTGACGTAGAGCGGCATCTTGACCTTCGACTCCGCTCCGGTCTTGGCGTCGATCAGGAAGATGTCGGTCAGATCGAGATACCAGTAATCCTTCTTCGAGTCGCCGAGGACGGCAATGCGATCGCCGCGGGGCGACCACAACGGCGACGGCCCGATGGCGGTCACGCCGCGCGACAACTGCTTGGCCGCACCAGTTGCGACGTCGACCACCCAGAGATCGTCATCCCAGTAATTCGCCTTGTTCGAGATGAACGCGATGGTCTTTCCATCGGGTGACCATGCCGGAGAGAACCGGCCGTCATCCTCCGACATGCTCTCGCGGGTCAACTGACGCGGCGATCCACCATCTGCTGTCGTAAGCCAGATATCCTGGTGGCCGGATGCCGTCGAGTAGAACGCGATGCTGCGGCCATCCGGCGAGAAGACCGGGGCGCGCAAGCCCTTGATCGCCTCGGTCAGCGGCTTCGCCTGCGTCTCGTCCAGACCAATCCGCTGCAGCCGATCGCCACGGACGACGACGATGCTGCGGCTGTCGGGCGCCCAGACGGCGTCGCTCCCTTCGCTCCAGAATTGCGGCTCGCCACCGCCGCCGGCCTTCAACGACAGCCGATGGATTCCCTGGCCCTTGGCCGTGCGAGCAGCGAACGTGACCCAATTGCCGTCTGGCGAGATGGCAGGATTACTGGCCCCTCCACGGCCGCGTTTGTAGATGTTCTCCAGCGTGAGTGGCAGGGCTTCGTCGGCCTTCGCCGCTGGCTGCCCTGCAGCCGCCGCCTGTTCCGGGGCCGCCGGCGAGGAGGCCGCCGCCGACACCATCAACCCAACGAGCGCGCATCGAATCGCGGTCGCAGCCAACTCACGCGTTCTCACGCACCACCTCCATCTCGGACGACCAATAACAGCGTTCACCGCCCGCAGCTTCCGAGGTGCTTGACAAAAAACGCCTCGAGCCGCTGATACATGTCGATGGAGTTGTCCGGGTTGCGGAACCCGTGACCCTCACCCGGATAACTCTTGCTCTCGAAGTTCTTGCCGAGCCGCTTCAGTTCTGCCACGGCCAGCTCGAAGTTCTTGAACGGCGCCCGATCGTCACGCTCGCCGTGCGTGATGAGGAGCGGGGTCTCGATCGCGGCGAGCCGGTCGAGCGTGTTGCTCTTCGCGTAGATCTCGGGCCGCTCGCTCGGCAGGCCGCCGTGGCCGGTCTTCACGAAGATCTGCCCCAGCCGGTCCCGCTCCTTGAAGGTCAACGACTGCGAGTAGATGCCCCGCATCGGCACCGCAGCGTCGAACTTCTTCGGCGTCCGGGTGATAGCGGCCATCGACTGCGTCCCTCCGTAGCTGCCGCCGTAAATGCCGACTTTGCCGTTGACGTAGGACAGCGTGCGCAGGTAGTCGGCGGCCGCGCCCGGGTCGAGCGCCTGTCCGTTCGCCCAGTCGTTGACTCCCAGGTCCTGGAACGCGCGGCCGAACCCCGACCCGCCGCGGTAATTGATGGCCAGCACGACGAAGCCCTTCGACGCGAGGTACTGCTCGAGCAGGTTCTGGCTTCGGGTGTAGGAGTTGCTGCCGCCACCGTGCACCTCCACGAGGGCCGGACAGCGCCGCCCGTCGTCGATCCCCGCCGGCCGGTAGAGGAAGCCCTGCACGTAGAGCCCGTCGAAGCTGCGGAACGAGACCTCGATCGGTTCGCGCAGCCCTTGCCACTTCGGCGCCAGGTTGGTCAGCCGCCGCTCCGGCCCACCGACGGCCGGCAGATAGTAGATGTCCGAGCCTTCCGTCTCGGAGCTGCGCGCGAAGACGAACGCATCGGTTGCGCGCGTCGCATCGAGCCGGCCTATCACCCCGCCGAGATGGCTGACGCGCGTCGCCACGCCGCCGGTCGCCGGCACAGACCATAAGTGGTGCTCGCCGCGCTCCTGATACACGAAGAAGAAACGCTCCCCGTCGGCCGACCAGAATCGCACGCTGGTTGTTGGCCGTCACGTGCACCGGCATCTCGACCTTCGTCTCGGCGCCGGTCTTGACGTCGATCAGGAAGATGTCCGTGAGGTCTATGATACCAGTAGTCCTTCTTGGAATCGCCGAATACCGCGACCTTGTCGCCGCGCGGCGACCACAGCGGCGCGGGACCGACGGCCGTCACGCCATGTGACAGCTGGCGCGCCGTCCCTGTCGCGACGTTCACCACCCACAGATCGTCCGCCCAGTAGTCGGCCTTGTTCGAAACATAAGCGATCGTCGTCCCGTCCGGCGACCACGCGGCGAGAATCTCCCGTCATCCTCCGACATGCTTTCGCGCGTCAGCTGTCGTGGCGCTCCGCCATCGGCCGGCATCAGCCAGATGTCCTGATGACCGGAAGCCGTCGAGTAGAACGCGATGCTGCGACCGTCCGGCGACAACACCGGCGAACGTAGTCCCTTGATCGCCTCCGTCAACGGCTTCGCCTGACTCTCGTCGACACCAATCCGGAACAGCCGATCCCCGCGGATGACGACAATGCTGCGGCTATCCGGTGCCCAGACAGCCTCGCCGCCTTCGGTCCACAGCTGCGGGTCCTTGGAAGCGCCAGCCTTCAAAGAGAGACGATGAATTCCCTGGCCCTGCGCCGTACGCGCCGTGAACGCGACCCAGTTACCATCGGGCGAGATGGCGGGATTGCTGGCGCCTGCGCGTCCGCGTCGATAGATGTTCTCCAGCGTGAGGGCCAGAGCGTCGTCGGCCTTGGCCGGTTGCCTCAGGGCCGCCGGCGCGCGCGCTGTTGCGAAGAGAACGACGAACGCGAGCATGCACGCCATCAGCCCCTTCCCGGCGCCGAAGGTCCGACACTCACGCGTTTTCACGCACCACCTCCATCGCGGACGCACGAGCCTGGTGCGGCTCCAGGCTGTGAACGATCGCGCCCGCCTTCATGACGAAAACGGGCCTGGACATGACCCGGATATCCGCGAGGGGATTGCCGATGACGCCGACGAGATCGGCGCGCAGGCCAGGAGCTATGGCGCCTCTGTCGGATCGGTCGCAGACGGCGGCCGCATCGACCGTCGCCGCCCGAAGCGCTCGGGCCGGTGACGCGCCGAACGCGGTCAACCTCCCGATGTCGAATGCGAGACAGCCATGCATGCTGTCGGTGCCCACGGCTATGCGAACCCCGGACCCGAGGATCCGCCGCCAGGTCTCGCCGACACGCGATCGAACCTCCAGCAGCTTGCGCTGGATTTCGGGACTCCTGGCGTCACCGGCCAGAATGCCCGCAGGATGGTCCTGGATGGAAAAGGTGCCAACGATCGCCAGCCCGCGCCGCGCAGCCTCCTCGATCATGTGCTCGTCCAGGAGCACGCCGTGCTCGATCGTGTCGACGCCATTCTCGATGGCCCGCTTCGCGCCCTCGCCACCATGCGCGTGCGAGGCGAGCTTGAGGCCATGACCGTGCGCGGCGTCGGCTGCTGCGCGAATCTCGTCCGGTGTAAACGGGCAATCGGTCTGGGACGTTGCGACGCTGGACACACCGCCGGTCGTGAAAATCTTGATCAGCCCGGCGCCGCGGCGGGCGTTCTCGTCGACCAGCCGGCGAATGTCGTTCGCGTCGCTGACGGCCGTCAGGGCATGACCGTGGCCGTTCAGCTTGGCAAGCTGCACACCGGCGCAGATCAGGTCCGGGCCTACAGTATTTCCGGCAGCGATCTCTGCCTTCAGCGCGAAATCCACGCCCAACTCCTGCCCCATCACCCGCATCGTCGTCACGCCCGACAGCAGATCTGCCTGCACGTTGCTGCGGGCAATCGACATCTGCTCGGCCAACGGTACGCGCATCTGATCGATCTGGTTCCCGCGACACGGAAGAATCGAGACGTGCGTATGCGCGTCGATCAGCCCAGGCAGCAGCGTGATACCGGGCAGGCGAACGACGTTCGTCACCTCGGGTGGCACGCTGTTCTCCACCCCGACGATGCGATCACCCTCGATGACCAGGACGGACGGTTGAAGCGTGTCCGACAGGCCCGTGAAGACCCCTTCGGACAGAAGCGCGATTCTCGTATCTCTCACCTGAGCTCCCTGCGCGCCGCGCGAATCATGGCGCGCAGCTTGTTTCGCTCGCGCACCAGGCCAGTTTGAATGAATGGTCTCACGTCGGGAGGAGCCGTCGCGAGTTGCAGTGCCGATTCGAGCCGTGGGACGACGCCCGGTTTGACGGCCGGATCGTGGTCGAAACGCTCTCCCCGAGAGTAGTTCAGCGGAACCAGGATGCGCGCGAGACGCCGCAGACGTCCGTTGATGTCGCGGCGGGTCTCCGCATCACGACTCTGTCGAAGCCGCACCGCCGCCTCTGCCTGCCATCGGCTGAAGTCGGCGCGCAGCAGTTTCAAATCAAGGACGAGCGGCTGGAGATCCGGTGCACCCGGCACCGCCTGATACTGGTGAACGGCAGCGGCAATCTCGTCGATGGCCTCCGCATAGTCGAACGGGTAGATTGGAGCATTGAGGATACGCAGGATGGTCGTCAGGTACACGCGGAGATCGCGATCGATGATCGCCGGGTCGGCGACCTCCATGGTGTCGAACGGCGTGTGCCAGGCGATATTCCCGCCGCAGCCGCCGACGGCGTAGAAGCCGCGCCGCTTCCGCTCCTCGACCGGGATGTTGGACAGCAGCATGTAGAGGCCGGTCAGGCCGACCTGGTTGAACGAGTAGTCGCCGGCGCGCAACGGTCGCAGCCTCTTAGCCCCGATGTCGACCGCGTCGGCAATCGCAGCCGTACAGAGGGCGCCGGCTTCGGCCATCCACATGACCTCCTCATAGGCCGTCGCGCCGGCGCACCCCGGCGAGTCGATGTTGATCTGACCAATACAGAACTCATCGAGCTCGTCGGCGAACGTGTCCGCAAACCAGGTCGACCCTGCGTATCGCCCGGTCGAGTGACCGGGCCACCAGGCGATGCGGACCGATCGATTCAGGCGGCCGCGCATCCCGTGCAGGATGCGGGCAAGCTCCAGCAGCACCGCGTCACCGGTGGCGTTGTCGCCGATCCCGACATCCCACGAGTCGTAGTGGCCGTGCACGAGCAGGAACTCGTCGGGATCCTGAGCGCCACGGATCTCGACGACCGGGAGCAGACATCGCATCCAGCCCTCGTCGAGCCAGGTCCGAATGCCGACTCGAACCGGAGCGGCCTTGGATGCCTCGATCAAACGTTCGCCATCGGCGTGGTTGATGCAGACGACGGGCACGCGCGGCTTGCGCGAAATGGACTCTCCGGTTGGTGCGCCCCAAATGGTGGTGCAGATTCCCGCATGAATCCGATCGCCAGGATGAATGAACACCTGCGCGACGGCGCCGCGCCGCTCGAACCCCTGGACCGTCGCCGGCGTCGAGAATCCCTCGGTGAGCACGATCCTGCCGCAAACCGGATCCGACGCGCCGCCACCACCCTTGGCGGCGTCAGCCATGTCGAAGACCGTGCCCGTGCCGCTCGCATACTTCGACGGGACATACACAATCTCGCCCGTGACATCGCTGCCGTTCGTCGACCACGAGAAGGCCGGCGTACGCGACCGGATGAGCGACTCGCCGTGAGCGTCCCCAATCCAGAGCTCCGACCGCTTTGGCACGCTGAGAAAAAGCTCGGGATCGTGGACCTCCACCGGTATGCCGTGCGCCTGCAGGCGGCCGACCATGTATTCGGCTGCCGTCTGCTCGTCGCGGCTTCCGGATTCGCGCACGAGCGTCGAGAACCGATCGAGCAGCGCGTTTGGCTCGTCGAGACTGATCTTCGCCAGCGCGTCGCGCTCGAGCGCCTCGTCTCGAAACGGCGCGGCGTCGATGTGCACTCCCATCGAGTACCTCCAATGCCTCCTGGTGGATCTCCAGGCAGACGTACAGCACGAACAGTGCGGCAGTGAACTGTCGCCTGAACTCAGCGCAGGTAACGTTTGAAGAAGTCGATCAGCTTCGTGTAGGCGTGAATCCGGTTCTTGGCCAGCCGGAATCCGTGACCCTCTTCCGGATACGAATAGAACTCGACCGGGTTGCCACGCTGCTTCAGCTCCTCGATGATCTTTCCGAACTGCATGAACGGTGTTCGGCGATCCCGCTCGCCGTGAATGATCAGGAACGGCAGGTCCTTCTTGACCTTGTTCAGCTGACGCTTTGCGGCGGTGTTCGCATACAGTTCGGGGTTCTCGCCTGGCTTGAACCCCATGTGCAGCTCGACGGTGAATTTCTGCTCGAGCCGATCGCCGTGCGGGTAGGCTTCCTCCCAGTCGTAACTGCCATAAAAGGGTGCGACCGCGCTGAATGGGGTCGAGTCCCTGGTGATCGCCGCCATCGTCATGCGGGCGCCATAGCTTCCACCGTACATGCCGACCTTTCCGTTCGAATACGGAAGCGCGCCGAGGTAGCGGGCGGCGGCCACCGCATCCCAGCCCTGACCGGACCCGAATTCGCCGAGGGACAGCAGCTGGAAGTCACGACCGTGTCCTGAACCGCCCCGATACTCGATGGCCAGTACGATGAAGCCGTTCTGCGACATGAGGTGTTCGATGGCGTGCCAGCCGTTGCCGTTGGCGTTCGTGCCCCCGCCGTGCGCCTGAACCAGTGCGGGATAGCGACGCGATGGATCGAAGTCTGGCGGCAGATAGAGGTAGCCGAGGATGTACTTGCCATCGTAGGACCGATACGCGATCTTTTGCGGCGGCCGGAGACCTTCGAACTTCACGCCCCAGTCGGTGAGTTGTTGAGGTGCGCCTCCCGCGAGCGGCATCCGATACAACTCTCCGGGCGCGATCTGGGTCGATCGGACGAACGCCACGTACTGCCCGTCATCGCTCACGGCGAAGTTTCGAAAGGTTCCGTCGAGGTACGTCATCTGCGTGGCGACGCCGCCTTCAATCGGCACGCTCCACAAGTTGACGTCGCCCTGCCATTGATACCGGAAGTAAATGTTGCGGCTGTCGCGACTCCACACCAGCCGGGAGTTGCCGTTGCCATCGCTGGCGAACGTGTTCATCTCGAGCTTGCGAACACGGCCAGCCGGCATGTCGGCCAGGTAGATATCGCTGGTGTCCGTGTGCCAGAAGCCTGATCTTGGGACGGCGCCGAATGCGATCGTCTTGCCGTCGGGTGACCACACGGGGGGCGACATCACATGCACGTCGACCGACAACCGGCGTGTCGCTTTGGTAGCGACGTCGACGACCCACAAATCGTCTGCGAAGTATTCGCTGCGATTACTGACGTAGGCGAGCTGGCGGCTGTCGGGAGACCAGGTGACCTCCCAACGCATCTCGTCGGCAGCGTTGGTCTTCTCCGTCACCTGCTGGCTGGTACCTCCCGCCGACGGCACGACCCACACATCCTGGGCACCTGCCCGTCCTGACAGGAACGCGATGCGGCTGCCGTCCGGTGCCCAGACGGGCGCACGTTCGTCCTCCTTGTCGTTGGTGACTCGTTTGGCGCCCGAGCCGTCCGCCGCGGCGACCCAGATGTCCGGCTGACCGCCCGACGTTCTCAGAAACGCGATGCGCTTTCCGTCGGGCGACCAGGCGGGTGACGATTCGCCTTCTTCATCCGCGACGAGCGGACGCGGATTACTGCCGTCAACCGCCATGATCCACATCTTGCCGCGCCCGGACTTGTTCGAGGTGAACAGGATCGTCTTGCCGTCCGGGGAGAACTCGGGATCGCCGACGGTCACGCCATCGTTCATCGTTTCCGGCGACAACTTCACAGTGGCTGCGCGTGGCGTTGCACCAACGACAGCGACGACTCCAACGACGAGCGCAACACCGGCGAAGCCGCGTGTCTGTTCTTCAATTGTGCTCCTCGCCCAGCGCACTTGATTTGCAGGTGACCAGTTGGATCAACAGGAGAAGGGGAGAAGGGAGAAAACACGATCGCAGCACGAGCGGCGGTCCGACGGGGTCGACCGACACCGCGGCACAAGCCGTGTGATGCGCGGCTGTCTCACCCCACCCGCTGCGCTCGGCTCTCCGTTGAGAGTGCTTCGGGACCGTCTAGAACACAATTCAGGATCGCTATGACACCGCACCAATCGAATCGACCTGGAGTTGACCTCTAGAACTCCACCCGGAAGCCAAGCTGAATCTGCCTCGGCGTATTCCCCTGACCGGTGATGACGCCGAAAGTCGCCGGCGTCGCAAAGTTCAGCGAGCCGTTGTTGAACTGCACCGTGTTGAACAAGTTGAGGATCTCCGCACTGAATACGCCGCGGACGTTTCCGGTGATGGGGATCTTCTTGCCGATCGACAAATCGAGGTTCCAGCGCGACAAGCCGCGTAGCGTCCCACGGCCTGCGCGGTCATCCTGAGCCAGCTGGATGTACCGGAACGCGCGATACGCAGCCTGCGGATCGGCAAACATGTTCAGTCCCGTGCCGCCCGCTGCCGGATCGCCGCTCGTGCCAACGCCGCCGGATCCAGCCACGCCGCCGAACACGCCCGTATCTGGAGCGGCGCCGTTGAGAAGGGCGCCGGAACAGGTCACGAAGGTCAGGCCACCGCCATACGCGCCGGCGCGCTGACAGACGTCGAGCGGTACGCCACTTGTGGCGGTCACGATGCCTGCGAGGAACCAGCCACTCACCAGGCGGTTCGTGACGCCGGTGCTATCCCGCCCGAATGGCAGGTCGTACACGAAGTTCGAGTTCAGAACGTGACGGCGATCGAATTGCGCGGGACCGTAGTCGACATCCGCATCGAACGCCGTCGACAGCGCGGTGGAGGTGTTCTGCGCGACGCCGATCTGGTCTTTCGCCACCGACAGCGTGTAGTTGACCGTAAACGTCAGCCCTTGGGTCATCCGCTTCCGCACCGTCACGAACCAGCCCTGGTAGAACGAATCGCCGCCATCGCCGCGCATCCAGAGCGTCTGGATCTGCCGATTGGCGAGCGATGGCAGGTTGGCGGCGGCGCGCGAGTTGTTGAGTACGAGCCAGATGTTGCTGACGTTGCCTTCGATGAAGTCACCGGCGAGCGAACCGGCCAGCGCCGCGGTCTGTCCGGTACCGACGAGATTCTCGAACCACGGCTGGGGCGTCACACTTGCGGCCGGTGTCCCCGCCCGGAGCTGGCCGGCCACCGCATCGTAGGCCTGCGCAAAACTCTGCGATGAGGCGCGGTCCTGAAAGAAATACGGCACGGAGTTCAGCACGTAACCGGTGTTCAACTCTCGCCCCAGCCGGAGGACGTAGCCGGTCTCGGCGGTCATGTTCCAGGGAATCTCCCGCTGGATCGTCAGGCTATAGCTGTGCGTCCGGCCGTTTGCCAGTTCTGGATCCACCAGGCGCGTCACGCTCTCGCCGAACGGCACCGAGGGTACGATTGGCACCGTCAGCGGCAGCGGCGGAGGCGTCGGCACCGGGCCATCGACGCCCACACGGAAGCTGGCGGCCGGATCGGTCGCCGACGGCGAACAGTTCGGGCCAGGCGTTCCGACCAGCGTGCAGCGCGGCGCGTTGACGCTCAGTGTCTGGCCGAAGGCCACACCCATCTGCCAGCTCCCCAGATTCACGTTGTTCTGTCGATCGAACACCAGCGAGTAACCGCCGCGCAGAACGCCTTGCGAGTCGCCGAAGAGCCACTTGCCGATGCCGGACGAAAACGAAGGGCTCCATGCGATCGCGACACGCGGTCCGAAGTTCGAGAAGTCGGTGTCGTAGAAGCGATCGCGCCCGGAGTCTGCCAGCGGCAGGTAACCAAGCGTTGGGTTGAATGGCAGGCCGCCATTGGCTGCCGCCTGCGCCCGTTCCAGATACGCGTCCACGCCGAGGATCTCGTTGTTCGCAGTATCGACGAGATAGGCATACCGATCGTCCTTCTCCGACGGTGACCCGTAGACCTGATAGTTCGCTCCGACACTGAGCGTCAAGTTCGAGGTCAGCCGCCAGGCATCGTTGATGTAGGCCTCATAGCCGTTCTGCGTCGTGTCCACGTCGAGAAAGGTTCCCGGCGGCTGTGGCTCGAGCGCACCATTGCGGACGCTCAGGAGCCCGATGTTATCGACCATGCCCAGGAGCGACGTATACAAACGATTCCATCGCGTGACGTCAGCAGTAAGCAGACAACTCGTGGTGACCGCTGGCGAGCACGTCGGAGGCCTGAACTGCGCCGGAATCGTGATGAAGCTCCCATCGTCTGCGGTCGCCGTCAGCGCGGTGAGCGGACCCGCCAGCAGATCGTTACGTCTGAACCACCACCACGTTCGCCGGAACGTGCCACCGAAGCTGAGCGTGTGATTGCCCTTGAGCCAGTTGGCGTTGTCGGTGATCTGCAGCGTGCGGGAGTTGCTCGCCTGCGATCGCGAACGCCCGGTGACGACATCCAGCGGCTCGTCCAACAGCGCCCCGCCGATGTCGATCGCGGCGTTGGCGCTCGGCACCTGCGCAGAGGGGTTCTCGCGGCTGAAGCCGAGGTAGCCACGAACATAGCCGAGTCGCACTTCGTTCGTCAGCCGGTTCGACAACTGTCCAAAGATGCCTGCAGACACGAAGCGTGGCTCGCGGGGCAGCCATTCCGTTCCGTACGCAGTGCCCGGCTGGTGCCCGGGAAGGATTCCACCGATGTCCACCTGCGCCGCCCCGTATTCACGAATGCTGGAATAGCGATAGCTCCCGTCGATTCGCCAGTTCGTGCTCAGGTTGTGATCCAGGCGCAGGACGGCGAAGTCGCTGTTGAACGACGTGTCGGGCGAGGCGGCAAACCCTGTGGTGTTAAAGCCATCGCCCTGGCTCACGTCGTTGCCAGCCGGGAGCGTCTGGAACAGATCGCGGATGACCGGGCTGACGCCGATGCCGCGAGGATCCCAGTCGCGCACGTTGTAGCTCACGATGTTGCCGGCGGCGTCGCGGAACCGCATCACACCGCCGAGCAGCGAGGACGTCGGAACGATCCGCGTGATGTCCG
This sequence comes from uncultured Acidobacteriota bacterium, assembly GCA_963710415.1. GTDB lineage: Bacteria > Acidobacteriota > Vicinamibacteria > Vicinamibacterales > 2-12-FULL-66-21 > CAVQAH01. The sequence continues at coordinate 158,103 of CAVQAH010000014.1, forward strand.
TGCTGCGCGGAAATCGTCGTCCTTCATAGTTGCTGAAAAAGAACGTGCGATTCTTGTTCAGAGGGCCCGCCCAATGAGAATCCATACCGGTTGTCGCGCAGTTTGGGATCCTCGATCCCCGTGCGGTTGCGCGTCCACGTGTTCGCATTCAGTCCTTCGTCCTGGTGGTACCAGTAGGTCGACCCTCGGAAGCTGTTCGTGCCGCGCTTGGTTACCACCACCAACTGGCCGCCGCTGGCCCTCGCGAAGGTCGCGTTGGGATTGGTCACGCCCACGCGGAACTCTTCGACGCTTTCGGTCGGCAGCGGGATCGCCGCGGACGGCAACGTCTCGAGGAAATTGGTCCCGACGACGTTGTCGGTGACGTCGGCGCCGTCGAGCGTGTAGGTGTTCTGATCGCTGCGGGCGCCGGCGAACGAGCCCGCGCGCGCACGGCTGGCGTCCGCACCCCCGTAGGGAACGGCCAGCGGCTGGTTGAACTGGATCGACGTCAGATCCCGTGTCGGATTCGGCAATCGCAACACCGCTTCAGCCTGAAGCGTCGTCCCGATCGTGGCGTCGACGCGCTGCAGATCGATCGCGGCCGCCTTGACCTCGACGACGTCTTCCAGCTGTCCGACTTGAACAGTGATGTCGACGGTGTACGACCGGGCGACCTCCACCCCGATATCGGCAATGCGGGACTGTTTGAACCCCTTGAGGTTGGTGGTCAGCACGTACGTTCCAGGGAATACACCGGCGAACGTGTAATGACCGGACGAGTCGGTGACCGTTTCGACCGATCTCGTCGTTGCCGGGTCGGTCAGCATCACCGTGGCGCCCGGCACGACCAGACCCGAGGGGTCGCTCACGGTTCCAGATACCACGGCCGTGGTGGCGGTGGGCGCCTGCGCCAGCGCGGGGCCGGCCGACAGGAGCACGACGATCGCGGCACACAACAGCCGCAGTGCCGTTGCGCCTGTCATGATGCGATGAGCTTTACCTGTCATACGCGTGTCTCCTCCGGAAAACCTTCCGATGCGCGCCTGGATCGGCGCGGATACGAAGTGACCTGGGCCACCGAGTTCCACGTGGGTCGTTAGCCGAAATACCCGACCATCAAGTGCGCGTACGCCTCGGCGACGAGCCCGAGATCGCTGATGCGAACGTGTTCATCCGGCTTGTGGCCGGAGTCGTTGCCTGGCCCATAGGCAACAACGGGGATCCCGAGTCGCTGATGGACCAGGTTGGCGTCGCTGGTTCCTGTCTTCCCGAAGTAGCGCGGTCGCGTGCCGGTCACGTGCTCGACGGCTTCGGTGAGCGCGCGAAGGAGCGTGCAGTTGACGTCGGTCTCAACCGGTTCGACGGTCAGTACGACCCGGCTGGTCACGGCGAGCTGCGGATTGCGAAGGCGAAGATCGTCGAGCGTGGTCTCGAGGGCGGCGAGCAGATCGCCGGTGGTCTGACCGGTCGTGATCCGGTAGTCGAGCAACGCGCGACAGGAATCCGGCACGACGTTCACGACGTCACCGCCGTGAATCGATGCGATGTTCACGCTCGGCCCCGGGCCCGAAGACGCCGCGTTCGCCGAACGCGACAGGTGGACGGTGCGAAGCGCGGGCAGGACCTCCGCGACCATCTGCTCCACCGCGTTGACGCCCTCGCTGGGCCGGCTGCCGTGCGCAGCCCTGCCCACAGTCGTCACCTCGATCCAGCAGAGCCCGCGGTAGCTCACCGCCACGCGGCCCGGCGTTGACCACTGCGTGCTGACAAACGCATCGGCTTCGAGGCCGCGATCGAGCAGATGACGCAGCCCAACCTGGCCCTCTTCTTCGCCGACCACGGCGCTCAGAATCACCCGCCCCGGCAGTTTCAGCCCCGAGCGTCGAATCGCGATCGCGGCGTGGAGCATGGCGGCGACCCCACCCTTGCAGTCGGAGGCCCCACGGCCGTAGAGCTGACCCGCGTGGTCGTCTCCGCCGAACGGCTCGTGAATCCAGTGAAGCCGATTGCCGATCGGGACGGTGTCCAGGTGCCCGTTCAACCACAGCGCTGGACCCGTCTCCGGCCCCAGTTCAATCACGATGTTGGGACGGCCGGGCGATACCTCGTCGATGCGATAGCCGATTCGTTCTCTGGTCAGCACCTGCGCGAGACAGGCGACGGCCTCAGCCTCCCCGCCGGGATAGAGACCGGGGACGGTCGGAATCCGGATCAGCGACGCCGCCAGATCGGCGACCTCGCTCGTGTCCACACGAAGAGAGGTGGCGATCCTCTGAGCCCGAGTCACAGGCAACTCCACTGGAAGTGACGGCCCTGTCGCAAACTAAGTGCCGCGCATCGGCGCGCGAAAACCGGGGCTTTTCTGAAGTAGGAAGAAAGTGGGTCTAAAAACTTTTTAGAGGGGTGACAAGAATCTGAATGGCGGAACTCAATAGCGCCCCACGTGTTCGAATCCGTACTTTCGGATCTTGTTGTAGAGCGTGGGGACTGAAATCCCAAGCAGCCGTGCGGCGAGCGAGCGATTTCCGCGCGTGCGATTGAGAGCGTCTTCGATGTGCCGGCGCTCCTCCTGATCCAGCGTCCGGATCGCTGGCGACAACAGGCGATCGGCAGACGAGGGGATGGTGCCGGGACTCGGCAGAACATCGGCCAGCATCGTGACTTCGAGACCGAGGGACTTGGGGGTTACGAGCGCACCGGTCTCGACGATCAGCGCCCGCTCGATGATGTTGCGAAGCTCGCGCACGTTGCCCTGGTAAGGATACGCCTCGAGGAGCGCTCGCGTCGCGGCCGAGAATGCGGTCACCCGGCGGTTCATCACACGAGCGAACGTATGCAGAAAGTGCTCGGCCAGCGGCATGATGTCTTCACGCCGCTCGCGCAACGGCGGCACGTGGATAGTCATCACGGCGAGGCGGTGATACAAGTCGAGGCGGAAAAGGCCGCGCTGAACGGCATCCAGGAGGCTGCGGTTGGTGGACGCCACGATCCGGCAGTCCGAGCGGCGCGCCGTGACCCCACCGAGCCGGCGGAACGTCTGCGTTTCGAGCGCACGCAACAGCTTCGCCTGCAACGAGATGTTCAGCTCTGCGATTTCGTCCAGAAACAGCGTGCCGCCGTGCGCCAGCTCCATCAGCCCGGCCTTGTCGCGCGCCGCCTGAGTGAACGCGCCACGCTCGAACCCGAAGAGTTCCGCTTCGAGGAGCTCGGACGGAATGGCGGCGCAGTTCACGTCGATGAACGCGCGGTGCCGGCGGCCTGGCGCTCGCGTGTGAATCAGGCGTGCAATCAACTCCTTCCCCGTCCCGCTCTCCCCTTCGATCAACACGCTCGTGGCTGGGCTCACGGCCACTTGATATGCCGTCTCGATGGTCTTCCTCAGCTGTTCGCTGGTGCCGATCAGCCCGTCTTCAACCGGCTCCGGCGCGGCCCAGGCCACGGGAGGATTGAGGTAGTGCTCGCGCCGCTGCAAGCCGCGATGGATGGCGAGAACGAGATCTTCCGGACGGCAGGGCATCAGCACGATATCGGTCAGGAAGTCCGACATGTGTGGGCACACCGCATCGAGCAGACTCACGTCGGCCAGATAGACCTGGGCCGGCGGCGGCCACTCCCCCCACTCCGGCGCCGCCAGCTGCGCGAGCATGGACGCGCGGGCGCTCCACGGCGCGACGATCGCATCGGGAGCGCGATCGACCGGCCGTGCGCGCGTCAGCGCAATCCCTCGCGCCTCGAGTGCGGCGCCGATGGCATTGATATCCATCGGCGCTGACGCCTGCGACGCGTACCAGACGGCGTACTGCATGGCCCTGTCTCGGCAGCCTGCGATTCAGCGCATCGCGGAGGATGTCTTCCGGGCCGCGGGCACGTCACCTTTGTAGACGACGCCATCCTTCACGACGACCTCGACATGGCCGAGCGCCGTGATATCGAAGAGCGGATTGCCGTCGACGACGATGATGTCGGCGAGCTTGCCGGGCTCGATCGTGCCGAGATCGCGCGCGCGGCCCAGGATGCGCGCATTGACACGCGTCGCGGCGGCGATTGCTCGCTGCGGCTTCATCCCGTAATCGACAAACAGCTTCATCTCACGCCACAGCGCTTCGGTATGAAAGTTCATGGGCGTGCCGGAGTCGGTTCCCATGCCGATGACCGCACCAGACTCCACCCACTTCCGGACAACCGTCGGCCCGAAATCCATGATGCGATCCATGTTCTGAAAGTATCCGAGCGCGTGGAAGTTCTGAAAGGAGTTCTGCACTTCCTGATAGATCTCGGGCGGAAAATCTTCTTTCAGCCTGCGATCCTGAAGACGCTCCGGGAAGTCGACGGTCGCTGGATAAATCGCGAACCGGAGTCCTGCCGTCGGGGTGACAGCCTGACCCGTCTCGATGATTTCCCGCATCAGCTCGTCGTCGTAGGGCGGCCGCGTCCCGACGTGTGTGAGCACGTCGACTCCCGCACGCATCGCGTCACGCGTCGTTTGGGGGCTGCTGATGTGGGCGTGCACGCGCTTGCCATGTTTCCTCGCGACGACCATCACGGCCTTGTACTGATCCAGTGTGAGCGGGTACAACTTGACGATGTCCACACCCGCCTTGATCAGGTTTTCGGCCGCGGCGGCCGCTTCTTCCGGCGTTTCGGCCTTGATCTCGAACATATCCGGCGGGTAGTTGCCGAGCGTTCGCGTGATCCACGGGCCGCTCATCCACATGCGCGGCCCCGGAATCGCGCCTTTGTTGATCTTGTCGCGAACGGCGATGCTCTCTTTCAGGGGTGAGGCCAGATCCGCCGCCGAGGTGACGCCAGCCATCAACAGCTGCTTCGCCGAGATCGTCATGACCTGCTCGACGAGGTTCTTTTCGCGGATCCAGGGGAACCAGCGCCCGTAGTTGCCGTGCCCGAGAATCATCATGTGCACGTGCAGGTCGATCAGGCCTGGCAGCATCGTTCGCCCGCTGGTGTCGATGACTTTCGCGTCCGGCGGGATGGCAATCTCGCCGACGCGCCCCTTGGCCACGATGCGATCGCCCTCGACCAGGACAACGGCATTGTGCAGCGGCGGAACTTCGTAGCCGTCGAGCAGCATCCCACCGACGAGCGCAAGCTTCGCTTTTGGCTGGGCGGTGAGGTGCGCGGAGCAGACGGCCGCCGCGATCAGTACCAGCGATATCCGTTTCATGCCGCGCCTCCTAGCTTTGGTTTCTGAGGTACTTCTCGAAGAACGCCTCCAGCCTCCGGTACATGTCGACGCGATTCGCGGGGTTCCGGAAGCCGTGCGGCTCTCCCGGATAGCTCTTGCTCTCGAATACCTTGTTGTTCTTCTTCAGGATCTCGACCGCCAGTTGATACTGGCGAAACGGCGCACGAACATCCGCCTCGCCGTGCATGATGAGCAGCGGCGTCTTGACGTTCTGGATCCGTGCGAGCGTGTTACTGCGCGCGTAGACGTCCGCGCGCTGTGCAGGCGGTCCGCCGTGCCCCGTTTGCGTGAAGATCTTGCCGAGCCGATCCGCATTGGTCAGCGCGTCGGCGAAATCGTAGATCCCGGCCATGGGCACAGCGGCATCGGTACTTGTCCGGGTAGCGCGCGATTGTCGCCATCGACATGATGCCGCCGTAGCTGTAGCCGTAGATCCCGACCTTGCCGTTCACATACGGCAGCGTCCGCATGAAGTCGGCGGCAATTGCGGCATCATGCGCCTGGCCGCTCGCCCAGTCGTTCACGCCGAGGTCCTGGAACTCGCGACCGAAGCCCGAGCCACCGCGATAGTTGATGGCTAGAACAACGTAGCCCTTCGAGGCCAGATACTGCTCGATGAGGTTCTGGGTGCGAAGATAGGAGTTGGTGCCGCCGCCGTGCACGTTGACGAGCGCCGGGTAGCGGGCGCCGTCACGCATGTTCGGCGGCAGATACAAGAACCCCTGGATGTACATGCCGTCGAAGGATCGATACGCGATTTCCTGGGGCTCGCGAACGCCTTCCCACTCCTCGGCGAACCTGGTCAGCTGACGTGGGGCGCCGCCCCAGGCAGTGACGTAGAAGGCCTCGGGACCGGTCGTCGGACCGGACCTGACGTAGACGAAGGCGTCAGCCTTGGCGGTCGCGTCGATCGAGCGCATCGACCCACGCTCGTTGGTGACGCGGGTTGCGACACCGCCCGTCGCAGGCGCGGACCAGAGATTCAGGTCGCCGCGCTCGTGGTACGCGAAGTAGAAGCTGCGGCCGTCACCAGACCAGAAGATCGGCAGGCTGTGGAGCCAGTCCGTCGCGGAGATCTGCATCTTGACGGTGTGCTCCGTCCCCTTCGCCACGTCGACGATCCAGATGTCCTGGAGATCCTCGTACCAGTAACCTTTTTTCGCGGTGCCGAGCAGCGCCACCGCGTGTCCGTCTGGCGCCCACACCGGCGTCGACGCAGCCATCAGACTCTTCGACAGTTGTCGCGCCTTTCCCGACGCGACCTCCACCACCCACACATCGTCGTGCCAGTAGTCAGCCTTGTTGGAGATGAACGCGATGTGCTTGCCATCCGGCGACCACGCAGGCGCAAAGCGGGCATCGTCCTCGGCCATCGCCGCCGTTGTGAGTTGCCGGGCGGGCTGGCCGCCTTCGGCGTTGACGAGCCAGATGTCCTGATGGCCGCTGCGCGACGAGTAGAACGCAATCGTCCGTCCGTCCGGCGAGACCGCAGGCGCGCGCTCGTTCTCGCCGTCGCTGGTCACGCGAACCGGCGAATCGGAACCGACCGTGGCGATCCAGAGGTCGTTGTCGCGGGCAATCACCAACCGCTTGCTGTCGGGAAACCAGACAGGACCGTTTCCCTGGAGCCAGGACTTGGGTTGTCCGTTCGCTGACGCCGTTTCGGATAGAAAGATCCCGCTGCCCGCTGCCGAATCGCCTGCGATGGCCACCAATCGGCCGTCCGGCGAGATCGCCACCTGACGCGCGCCGGTCTGACGCCCCGTGATGTTCTCGATTGTCAGCGTCCTGGTCGACGGCTGCCCCTGACTACCGGCACGCACCAGACCGGCGATCGCAAGTGCTGACACCGCTAGTGCGAATCTGGCTGTTTTTGGGATCATCGGGCCTCCTCGACCGTCAGGATCTCTTTGCGTGGCTTCGCGTATGTCCGCCGGCTCTGAAGAAGCCCCTGCGCGACGACCGACTCGGCCGCCTTGAGCGCGCATCTCGCAGGGTTGATCACTGGAATGCCCACCTGCGGTGCGACCGTCTCGGCCACACCCAGGAACGCAAGGCTCATGCAGCCCAGGACGATCACATCGGCGTCACGGCGATCGATGAGATCGGCCCCTGCTTCAGCGACGCGCCTGGCCACCTCGGACGGATCTTTCTTGAGCTCGAGAACTGGAATGTCGATGGCCGTGGCACCCGCGTATCGAAGAGAGAGGCCCATGCTGAGCACGAGGCGATCGAGCATCGGGATGACGCTGTCCAGAATAGTGACGACGCCGACGCGGGCGCCGAGCTGAGCGCCGGTGTGCAGGGAAGCCTCGAACGGGCCGATCACGGGACAGTCCAACACCTCACGCAGCGCCGCAACGCCCGGGTCGCCGAAGCAACCGACGATCACCGCGTCGGCGGGTTGCGCTCGCTGCCGAAGCGCGGCCAGCATCGGCGGGACACACGTGAATTCTTCGGCAGTGCTCTCGATCGACAGCGGCCCACCGGGGCTGTCCGCCACGTCGACGATCGTGTCGGGACTGCACCAATCCTGAAGCAGCCGGCGGCGACGGTCGAGCTCGGCAGCTCCGAGCGGACCGGCGGTCATGTGGCCGGGAATCTGATACAGGATTCGCATCGATCGTTCCTGGCCGCTCATTCCGCCTCCTGATCCCCGTCGACTTGTAACGCGATCTTTCCAAACGCGTCACGGCGCTCGAGCAACCGCAAGCCGTCGTGAATGCGGTCGAGTGTCATCGTCGTGTGCACGACCGGCTCCAGCCGGGCCGAGGCCAGACATTGGACCAGGTCGCGGAACTCCGCGCGCGAGCCAAGTGGCGCCCCGAGAATCCGCCGGTGCTGTTGATAGATTTCGCGAATACTGATCGAGGGACTGTCGCCTGCCGTCGCGCCGCAAATCGCCATGCGCCCGAATGGCGCCAGCGCGGCGATCACCGCCCGCCACGACTCGCCGCCGACACAGTCGAGCGCGACGTCGGCGCCACGCCCACGCGTGAATTCACGGACGCGTGCGGTGACGTCATCGTCGGCGGCAAACGCCGCATCCGCTCCAATCTGTTCGGCGAACGAGACCTTCCAGGCCGAACCCACGACGGCAATCACGCGGCAGCCGGCCAGGCGCGCGATGCGGATCGCAGCGGTCCCCACGCCCCCTGAGGCGCCGGTCACCAGCACTGTCTCGCCGGCCTGCACGCGCGCGACCGTGATGAGCCCGCGCCACGCGGTCAGCCAGCTGCCGCCTGCACAGGCAAGCGCCGTGCGGGTCATGCCAGAGGGAATCGGCTCGAGGTTGCGTGCGGGCACCAGCACGAAATCAGCATGGCTGCCCCATCTTTGCTCGCCGAGCACACCGTACGATACGCAGGCCGACGTCTCGCCGCGAAGACACCACTCGCAGCGGCCGCAGAAGAGGCCGGGGTAGACCACCACGCGATCGCCGATCTGCCATTCGTGCACGTCGGCACCGATCGAGGCGATCGTGCCCCAGGCATCCGTGCCATTGACGTGCGGGAGCGGCGGACGGGATCGGATCCCAGGCCCGGTGAGGTTGGCTATGGCGAAAAGATCTTTCCGATTGAGCGTCGCGCCGCCGACGCGGACGAGCACTTCGCCCGGCCCTGGCCCGGGCGTGGGCATCTCGCCGAGCCGGATGCTCGAGACGAGATCGCCGTACCCAACCTGGACTGCTGCCCGCATGTTTCGCCTGCTTACTGCAGAACGCCAGACTCGATGGAGGCCTTGATCTCGCGGCGCGCGGCGCGGAGGACGGAGCGGACCTTGTTCGCCTCGCGCGTGAGTCCCACGCGGATGAACGGCCGCAGGTCGGGCGCTGCGGACGCGACTGACATCGCCGCTTCCAGCCGTGGCACCGGTCCGAACTTCAGTGCCGGATCGTGATCGAATCGCTCACCGCGCGCGTAGTTGAGGGGCACCAGCAATCGCGCTACGCGACGCAGCGTCGCGTTCAATCGCCGGCGCTCGGTGACATCGGCGCCATGGCCCTTGATCCGCCCTTCGGCATCCACCCGCCACGCGCGCAGCTCTTCGCTGAGCGCATCGAGCTCGACGAGGATGGTCGTGAAATCCACCTGACCGCCGGCCGCCTCGTGATACTGCGATACTGCCGCGTGGATCTCGTCGACTGCCGCCGCGTAGTCGAACGGGTGCAGCGGCGAGTTCAGGATCCGGACGATCGTCGTAGCGTACACGGCGAGGTCGCGCTTCAGAATGTCGAGGTCGGCGACCGGCATCAGATCGTCGGGCGTGTGCCACGCGATGTTGCCGCCGCATCCGCCAACGGCGTAATACCCTCGGCGCTTGCGCTCCTCCACCGGGATGTTGGACAGCAGCATGTACAGCCCGGTCGGACCGATCTGATTGAACGAATAGTCGCCGGCGCGAAGCGGGCGAACGCGTTGCGATGACACACCGAGCGCGTCCTGGATCGACGAGCGGCACAGCCGATCGGCTTCGGCCATCCACATGACCTCTTCGTAGGCCGTCGCGTCGGCGCATCCAGGCGAATCGATGTCGAGCTGTGCGACACACTGCTCGTCGATCTCGTCGGCGAACTGATCGGCGTACCAGGTCGAGCCGGCGTAACGCCCGGTCGAATGCCCGGGCCACCAGGCGATGCGAACGCTGCGGTGCAGCCGATCGCGAACCTTCCAGAGCATACGGGCCAGCTCCAGCAACGCCGCATCGCCGGTCGCGTTGTCCCCTATGCCTTCGTACCAGGAATCGTAATGGCCGTGGATAAGAAGAAACTCGTCCGGATCGACCTGGCCGCGAATCTCCACGACGGGGAGCAGGCAGCGCATCCAGCCTTCGCGGAGCCAGGTCTTGATTTCCGCGCGGACCGCCCCGCGCTCCACATCGGCGACGAGCGCTTTCCCATCAGCCTGATTGATGCACACGACCGGCGTCGTCGGCTTGCGCCCGATCGACTCGGCGGTCGGGGCTCCCCAGATGGAAGTGCAGATGCCCTCGTGAATGTTGTGTCCGGGGTGGATGTAGATCTGCGCGACGGCGCCACGGCGCTCGAACGCCTGAACCGGACCGGGCATCGAAAAGCCTTCCGTCAGGACAATCCGGCCGGCGACTGGATCCGGTCCCCCCTCCCTGCGAGCAGCCGCATCCGGCGTGTCGAACAGGGTGGAAGTACCCGCCGCATAACGCGACGGCACGTAGCAAATCTCGCCCGCGACGACTTCCCCGCCCGTTGATCGTGCGAACGACGGCGGGCGGGCGCGAATGGAACGCGCGCCGCCGCTTCCAGTGACGGACAACTCAGCGCGCTCGGGCAAGCTGATATAGAGGTTGGGTTCGTGAACGGTCACGGGCACGCCGAGGGCTTTGAGCCGCTCGACGATGAACTGGGCAGCGGCGTCTTCCTGGGGGGTCCCTGACTCCCTGACGAGCGTCGAGAAGCGCTCCAGCAGGGCGCGTGGCTCTTCGAGGTCGATCAGCTCACGGAGGGCGCCCTCCAGCTTCTCGTCCTTGAACACTTCGAACGTCGTGGACACGACAACCTCCCAGATCTCCCGAGTACGCGGCCGCTGGATCCACCTCGAGCGCGTACGCGATGACCCGGTCGAGCGGTGTGCGACAGCCGCACAGCTGCGCGGCACGGTTGAGGTGGACGGCTGACGTCGACGCCTGGCCGTTACTGTTACGAATCCGTGACACTTTCTAAACCTAAACCTACCGCGCTGTCAAATGGCAAGGCAGAATCGCTGGGGGAATAACAAGTTGAGGATGTAACGATGGCGGCTATCACAACGCCACGACGCACGACGTCGACGAGTCGTCGCGGTCGTCGTGATCGTCGCGATCGTTATCTTCCCCTTGGGCCGGTCAGGTGCAGCTCCAGTGGGCCAGGGGCTACGGCATGACGCCGCCAGCCGCAACCCGGCACGACGATAGCCGCTCGGCTGAACCATCCGATACACGCACCGACCAGATCGCGGCGCCGGTAGGGTCGGTGACGGTGGCAAGGACGCGTGACCCGTCTGGTGAAAAGAATGGCACGCCGTGGCCGGGGCGCAGATTGCCGACACGGCGCACCCGGTTGCCATCGGCCTGCATCACGTAGATGCCTGCGGGCGTGCCGTCGCGTTCGGACATGAACGCGATCGACGCGCCATCTGGCGAGAACGCAGCCGTTCGATCCTCGGCTGTGGTCGTGGTCACTCGAACCACGTCAGCCCCGTCGCGGTTCATGACATACAGCTGGTTGATTCCGGTTCGATCGGAATAGAACACGACGCGCTGCCCGTTTGGCGACCAGTTCACGACCTGATCGTTGGCAGTCCCATCGGTCATCGGCCGCGGGGCCCGATCGCCGGACAGCGACAGCAACATCAATCGCCACTTGGCGCCTTCGCCTTCAGGCCTCCACTGGTACGTCAGAAACTTGCCGTCCGGTGACCAGACCGGGACGCCGGCAAACCCGGCGTGGTTGGTGATTCGCTCCTGACGTGAGCCGTCGGCGTTCATCAAATAGATGTTCGTGTGCTGCCCTTCGCGAGGACTCTGGAACGCAATCTGTTTTCCATCGGGCGAATACGACGGGTGCGCGTCGCGCCCTGCTGTGTGCGTGAGGCGGACTGGAGCGGCGTCAGCAAAACGCAGCGTGTAAATCTCCGGGTCACCGGTTCGATCGGAGACGAACACGATCCCTCGGCCATCGGGCGCCCACGCCGGCCACTGATCGTTGCAGGGTGCTGCCTCGCCACGTTGCGCCAGCTTCACTGGAAGCGGGGCGATAAGGAGCGCAAGCACGCCAGCCCATAACACGACAGGGAGCGTCATGATGGAGAAGTTTACCGGACGTGCGCCCGACCGCCTCGGCTTGTCACCGTGAAATCTCGAAGCAATAGCTGACCCCACCATTCGTCCCATGTCGATTGCCGAGGACTGCCGCGTGACTATGATGGCGCCGTGAACAAGAGCAGCCGGGTGGCCGGTAGCGCGGGACTGGTGCTGATCACGACGCTGGCGATCTGCGCGCAGGGGGTCGGCTCGCAGACGATGCTCGGGCGCCTCGGTGACGAGAAGCTGCGCATCGTCATGGACGAGTACAACCGTGCACTCGGCGTCGAGTGCGTGCACTGTCACGTGCCCGACCGCTGGGCGGACGAGAGCAAGCCGCAGTTCGGCACCGCGCGCAACATGAACCGCATGGTCGGCGAGCTGAACGACCGTCTGCTGCGCGAGATCGGCACGGTGAGTTGCTGGACCTGCCACCGCGGGGAAGTACGGCCCTCGAGGCTTCCGCGCGAGTTGCTGGACGCCGAGCTAACTCGATGGCCTGCCGATCTGTCCAATACTCCAGAGAACACGAAACTCACGATGGCCGTGTACGCGGTGACGCTTGGCGCCGGCTGCGACCACTGTCATAACCCTGCCGATTGGAAGGATGCTTCGAAGCGTCCAATGCAGTTGGTGTCCCGCATGAACGCGATGTTCGCCGAGTTTCCGAAGTTCATGCCGCCGACGGCCCGGACGCAGTGCTTCATGTGCCACAAAGGAAACACCAAGCCGCCGAGCTGAGCGAGGTGCTCACGCCATCATCGGCGCTGCCGGTCGGCGGATGAACGCGATCAGCAAGGCCGCAGAGCAGCCAGAACTGCGCGGCGAGGAGGATCCCCGCGATAAGAAGCATCAGGGTAAATAGCCGTGGCGGGAGCAGACTGATCGTCAGGATCAGGACCGGCAGAACGACACACACATTCGCTGCAGCAAACGTGAAGGAATGCGCCCGATGCAGCCTCCTTACGAGGCCGCCCGAGCGTCGTGCAAAGCCCGCGAGCAGCCGGTTCGTCACCAGGCAGCCGAACACCGAGACCACGATCGTGTCGGTGAATCCGGCGCTCACCGCGCCGAGACCGCCTGCACCTTCGTCGATCATCATCATGCCGAGACCGACGACACCCCACGTCACGACCGCTCCATAGTACGCAAGCGCGATTGCGGCCAATGCCGCGAGAGCGTTCACCATCCAGCGATTCGGTGTCATCCGAGATTCCTCAATTGCCGCCACGGCGTGGCCACTCGGACTCCCGTCCCACGAGCTCGACAATCTTCGTCATAGTCGACCAGTTTCGCGTGGTTGCCGGAACGTCGAGCGCGTCCTCGATGAAGTTGTTCGGGAAACCAAAGAACCCGTTCTTCTTGCGGACGACTGACGATGAAGACTTCCCGTCCGTCATCGCCGACAGCCTCCAGCGCCTCTTTCGGCAAGAGCACAGGGAACCGGGGCTTGACGCGAGGCGCGCGAGCGAGAAACGCAACATAGAGTTTGACCGTCGGCCCTGCGTCGCGGTGCAGTGAACGGTGCGCGCCTGACGATCTCCTCGAGTTGCTGCTCGCTTCGCCACAGGATGATCGGCTCACCCGCGCGCGCATCTGCCAGGCGTCTCTTCACCGCACGGAGGGTCGCCGTCACCTCGCGCGCCGGGCACTCGAAGAGGACGTTGCCGCTCTGGATGTAGGTCCTGACGTTCCGGCACCCAGCTGCCGCGAACGCGTCGCGCGCGTCGGTCATCTTCAGGCTCGCATGGCCTGCGACGTTGATGGCGCGAATGAAGGCTACGTAAGTCACTGAATCGTATCCGTGGTCCGTGGTCCGTGGTTCGTCGCTCGTCGCTCGTCGCTCGGGGCTCGGCTTGCCCGCCGTAGCCTTTGGCGAAGGCGGGGGCTCGACGATAACTGACCTGGACGGAGCTCGAATTGAAGGATTCGCGAGGATTCGCGTCCCGTGCATCGAGATCCGCAGAGAATCCGCGTCCCGTTTAACAGATCCGCGCACGACAAAAAAAGGGCCCGTGGACTTCGCGTCCACGGGCCCATCGATCGTGTGGTCGAATCCGCGGATTAGAAGACGTAGCGCACAGCGATCCAGATTCGGCGGTTGCCGCCGTTGGTGGCCCACTGGTTCAGGAAGTTCGCCGAGTTCACGCGGCCGTCCGGGATGCCGAAGTTCCGCGTGTTGGTGGCGTTGAACATCTCGATCCGCAGCTGGATGTTCTGGCCGTTGGCGAAACGCGTGTTCTTCGTGAACCCGATATCGAGGTTGCCGATGCCATCGGCGCGCAGCGTGTTGCGGCCGACGTTGCCGACGCGCTCACCCGCGCACGTTGGGCTCGGCATGCCGCACAGCGTCCGGAAGAGCGATCGCCCGCCCGGCGTCGAGGAGCTCCTCGATGGTCATCTTCGACAGTTCGAGATCGCGTGTTGAGCATCGGGCGGATCGCGTTGCCGACGAGCCCGTCGATGCCCGCCAACGCGCCCGTCGGATCCGAGCCGTTGAGCACCGTGAACGGCGCGCCGCTCTGGAGCGTGAAGAACGAGCTGACCTGCCAGCCGCCCAGCACCTTGCCTAGGATCAGCCCTGCTGTTCGCGCATCCACGGCAGCTCCCACACGAAGTTGCCGGTGAGGCGGTGCGGGCGATCGTACGGACGATCGGGCCTTGTCGCCTCGATGTCGAACGAGTCCTGCGCAACTGCGACCTCACCGCTCGACGGATTGAAGATCTCCGAGGCGGTGTCGAGGAACTTGCTCCAGGTGTAGTGCAGGCCGGCGCTCAATCCGCCGCTGAACCGCTTGTCGAGGCCGGTCTGCAGCGAGTGATACCAGGACTCGGCTTCGTTGGCGCGCAGCCGGATGACGCCGCGCGTATTGTCTACACGCGGGCCTGTAGTCGCCCCGCGAACGGCAGCCGCGGATTCCCGTCCAGCGTCTGGAAGAGATCCTTGCCAAGCGTCCCGACGTACCCGACGCGCATCGCGATGTTCGTGCCGAGCTGCCGCTGGAACTCGAGGCTGAACTGATCGGCCATCGGCGACCGGAAGTCCTCGCCCACGACGGTCCTGGTCAGCGTGTTCGGGTCCGTGCCGGCCGGCACGCCGGGCGGCGTGGTCTGCAGCAGCGCGAACGCGTTCGGCAGGTTCGATCGGTTGATCGCCGCCACGTACGGGAACGAGCTGACGATGTTCAGCGCGATGTTGAGGAACGCGTAATCGTGCGTGCGCGCGTATCCGCCGCGCACGACGAACCGATCGCCGCCCGTGATCATGCCGATCAGACCGCACGTGTCGGTCCGCGGTGACCAGTTGAACCCGACACGCGGCTGGAAGTTGTTCTTGTCGGTCGACGGCACTGGCGCCAGCGCGAACACCGGGTTGTTGCCGTTGGCCGCGAGAATGTTCTGGTTCAGATCGATGAGGCTCTGGATGTTGTTGCCATTCAGCTCGTATCGCAAGCCGAGGTTGAGCGTCAGCGATCGGCCGCACCCTCCACTCGTCCTGCGCGTAGTAGTACTGATCCCACCAGTGGTAGTAGTTGACTTCCTCGCCGCCCGGCAGCGGCTTGTTGATGTTCGCCGCCTCCGCCACATCGTTCGACGAAGTTGTTGAGCGTGGTGTAGCGGAGCAGGCCGCGGATGGTCGGGAAGAAGAAGCTCTTCACGTACTGCCGGCGAATGTCGATACCTGCCTTCATCACGTGATTGCCGCGCACGTAGGTCAGGTTGTTCTGGAACTGATAGGTGTCGTTGTAACGGAACTGCGGCAGGTTGACGGCCAGCCCAATCGCCGTTCTGCTCGCCGCCGCGTTGAAGCCGGTCATGCCCAGCTCGGTGATCTCGATCGACGGGATCGACTCGGAGGACGGATCCGTACGCGTTGGTGACCGTGCCCAGGTGCGACCATGCGACACGCGAATTCGTTCGACATGTTCTGGCCGAGCACGCTGTTCAGCCAGACATTCAGCGAGTGCTGGTTCGACGGGTTCGATGGTCGTCAGCCCCGGCGGCGTGACCTGTCCGCGTTCCGTCAGTTGTTGGGCGTGTCGTTGAAGAGGTATCGGCCGGTCAGGATGTGGTTGGCCGTCAGGTGCTGATCGACCCGGGCCGTGCCTTGGTTGTTGTTAAACACGATCTGCGACTGAGCCGGTCAGATCGCCGAGCGGGACGGTGTGCGTCTGGCCGTTCAAGCGTAAAGTTCGCGCTCTGGCCGTTCGGCGCCCCGGCCGGCACGAACTCCAGCAGCGCCTGAACCTGCGGTAGCGATCCGGCTGCGGCCTGCAGGACCTGCCGGCCCGGCCTCGGTCGGCGCGCCACTCAGCGTGAACCCGGAGCCGAGCCTGCCGGTCCGTCCAGCGCTGATACGATCCGAAGAAGAACGTCTTGTCGCGAATCGCCGGGCCGCCGAACGTCCCGCCCCACTGGTTCTCGTTGCGCTCGGGCGCGATCGAGCGCGCCTGCGCTCTTGTCCTGATTGCTGCGGGCGTTCAAGTCCTTCGCCGTTGTGGAACACGAAGCGCCGATCCGCTGAACTGGTTCGTCCCGCTCTTCGTGACGACGTTGACGATCGACCCCGCCGCGCGGCCGAACTCCGCGGCGAACTGGTTCGTGATCAGCCGCACTTCCTGCACGGTGTCGGTGTTGTTGATCGGCTGCTGGCGTCCGGTCACGCTCGGGTCGTTGCTGTCCTGACCGTCGATCATGAAGTTGTTCGAGCGGACGCGCATGCCATTCGACGAGAAGTTGGTGCCCGAGGCAAAGCCGGTCTGGCCGCTGCCAAGCTGGCTGACGCCAGGGGCCGAAGGCCAGTGAGAACACATCGCGGCAAACCACCGGTCGCGGCTGTTCCGAACCGGGCAGTTCGGCGACGCGTGTCGTATCGAACCGCACGCCGACTTCCTGGTTCGTCGTGTTCAGGAGCGGCGCGTCAGCCGTGACCTGAATCGATTCGGAGATTGACGCCGGCTGGATCTTGATCTCGACGACCGCGTCCTGGTTCAGCGACACGGTGATGCCGTCGCGGACGTACTTGGAGAATCCGGCGAGTTCCGCCGTGAGCTCGTAGCTGCCGATTGGCAGGCCCAAGAAGTCGATACGCGCCGTTGCCGTCGGTGGTTGCCGATCGGACAGCGTTGGTCTGGACGTTTCGGACCGTGACCGTGGCGCCCGGCACCACGGCGTCCTGATTGTCCCTGACGAGGCCCTGGATACTTCCGGTGGTTGACTGTGCGGCGAGTGGTGCGGCGCTGGCCAGGAGGGCCACCACGCAACACCACAGAACGGGGAGAAACGCCCTACGCATGGTCTCCTCCTTGAACAGACGGATTCCGGGTGGGGGCGATAGCCAAGCAGGCGGGTGCTAATGGCGTCAGGTCAGTGACTAACCGCCAGTTTGCGCTGATCGGGCAAGAGTAACGAAATCGTGCTTTGGAACCTAAGGATTTGTGACGAAGCTACTACCGGGGAGTAAACTCTGCTGAAACGTCACGGGACGCGGATCGACCGGTCGCGGACGCTCATCTTCAGAGACGCGGATCTGCCGGATCTCAGGGTCCACGGAACGCGGCTACGGACTTCTCAGACGTCGAGAACCGCGGCGATCTGCATCCCCAACTCGAGGCTCCGGTGATCGCTCCGTGACTCATGGGAGTCTGGAGATCGGCGTCAGTTGAGTACTGCTGATCATCGGCGGCTACAGCGCCGCGTGACGAAGGCGCAGCGCGTTGACGATCACGGATACCGAACTCAGCGTCATCGCGGCGCTTGCCCAGATGGGACTGATCAGCAGCCCGATGAATGGATAGAGAACGCCGGCGGCCACCGGCACGCCGACCGCGTTGTAGACGAAGGCCAGGAACAGGTTCTGCCGGATATTCCTCATCGTCGCCTTGCTGAGCCGTCTGGCGCGGACGATTCCACCCAGGTCGCCTTTGACCAGCGTGATGTCTGCGCTCTCGACGGCGATATCGGTTCCCGTTCCCATCGCAATGCCGACTTCGGCCTGCGCCAGCGCCGGCGCGTCGTTGATGCCGTCCCCTGCCATGGCGACCACGCGGCCTTCTGACTGCAGACGCCGCACGGCCTCACGCTTCAGATCGGGCATGACGTCTGCCATCACGTCGGTGATTCCCAGTTTGGCGGCGACCGCTCGTGCCGTCACCTCGTTGTCGCCGGTGATCATCACGATCCGGAGGCCCTCGTCGCGCAGCCGGCGGATGGCGTCCGGCGCAGAAGGTTTGATCGGATCGGCGACGGCAAGAACGCCCGCGAACCGGCCGTCGATCGCGGCGAAGAGCGCCGTTTGCCCTTCGCTTCGCAGCCGCTCGGCGGAATGACCATGCGGGAATCTGAATTCCGCGATCCGCGAGCAATGCGGCGTTGCCGAGCACGAGGTCGTGTCCTTCGACCTTTCCGGTCACGCCGCGGCCCGTCATCGAATGGAACTCGCCCGCCGACGGCAGCGTCAGGCCTCGCGCCTTCGCGGCTGCCACGATCGCGGCCGCCAGCGGATGCTCGCTCGCCTGCTCGATGCCCGCGGCCAGGCGCAACAGGTCATCCTCGCTGAACGGCGCAACTGCGGAGATGTGCGCCAGCACCGGCTTTCCTTCGGTGACCGTGCCGGTCTTGTCGACCACGAGCGTGTCGACCTTCTCGAGCTTCTCCAGCGCCTCGGCGTTCCTGATCAGCACGCCCGCAGCCGCGCCACGACCCGTGCCGACCATGATCGCCATCGGCGTGGCCAGGCCGAGCGCACACGGGCACGCGATGATCAAGACGGCGACCGCGTTGAGAAACGCCAGCGCCAGCCGCGGCTCGGGACCCCACAACGACCACGCGACGAGGGTGGCGATGGCCACGAGGATGACGACCGGGACGAAATAGGCGGCGATGACGTCGGCGAGCCGCTGGATCGGCGCCCTGGTTCGCTGCGCCTCGCTGACCATCTTCACGATCTGTGCGAGCAGCGTTTCGTTGCCGACGCGCTCGGCGCGGAACGTGATGCTGCCCGTCCCGTTGATGGTGCCGCCGGTCACCTTGCTGCCCGCTTCCTTTTCCACAGGGATCGGTTCGCCGGTCACCATCGACTCGTCGATCGACGTGCGGCCCTCGATCACCTGACCGTCGACCGGCACTTTCTCTCCGGGTCTCACGCGAATCACGTCGCCAACCTTGACGGCCGAGACGGGCACATCGATCTCGTCGCCGTTGCGAATCACTCGAGCGGTCTTCGGCGCGAGCCCGAGCAGTTGCCGGATGGCGGCGCTGGTCCTTCCCCGCGCCCGCAGTTCGAGGACCTGACCGAGGAGGACGAGCACGGTGATCACCACCGCGGTGTCGAAGTAGGTTTCGACGACGCCGTGGACGCGGAAGCCGTCGGGGAAAGCGCCAGGTGCGAGCGTGCCGGCCACGCTGAAGAGATACGCGGCACCAACGCCCAGGGCAATCAGCGTGAACATGTTGGCGTGCCGATTCACGACCGACGCCCACGCGCGCACGAAGAACGGCCAGCCGGCCCAGATCACGACCGGTGTCGAACAAATCACGCCGACCCAGTTCGTCACGCGCGGATCGATGCGGCCACCGAGGCCCATGCCCGAGCACCATGTCGCCCATGGCCAGCAGGAACACGGGCAGGCCGAGCAGCGCGGCAATCCAGAAGCGCCGCGTCATGTCGGTCAGCTCGGGGTTCTCCATGTCGATGAGCGAAACGGTCCGCGGCTCGAGCGCCATGCCGCAGATCGGGCACGCACCAGGCTGATCGCGAACGATCTCGGGATGCATCGGGCACGTGTATTCGATCCGCTCGATGGGCGCCGTGGCCAGGTCCGGTTCGAGCGCCATTCCGCACTTCGGGCAGGCGCCGGGCTGGCTCTGGCGAACCTCGGGGTCCATCGGGCAGAAGTACTGCGTGCCGGCGGGCGCCGGTTCCATCGTCCTGGAAGCGGCACCCCCCATGTCTTGGAACCGGATGTCAGGAACGACTCCGGATCGGCCTTGAACCTGGTCAGGCAGGACGGATTGCAGAAGTAGTAGCGTTCGCCGTGATAGTCCCAGGTCGCGGCGGGACGATCGCGGTCGACGGTCATGCCGCAGACGGGATCGATGGCCGTGTTCGCCGGAGGCGCCGGTGTTTCGACGATCTCGAACCGTTTGGCCATCACGCTCCTGCTCCAGCCAGGTCGTCGAGAATCGGGCAGTCCGGCCGGAGGTCGCCGTGGCAATCGTGGATCAGCTGTTCCAGCGTCCGCCGCATGCTTTGCAGCTCGTCGATCTTGCGATCGAGATCGGTGATGTGCTGCTGAGCAATGCGCCTGACATTAGCGCTCGCTCGACGCCGGTTCTGCCAGAGTCCCAGAAGACGCTCGATCTCCTTGACCGAAAACCCCAGGTCACGCGCGCGCCGCACGAAGCGCAGGGTGTGCACATCCCCATCGTCATAGATCCGGTAGCCGCCGTCAGTCCGCTTGGGCTGCTTCAGCAAGCCCAGCGATTCGTAGTGGCGGATCATCTTGGAAGAGACGCCCGAGGCCTTTGCGGCCTCCCCGATGTTGTAGAAGCCGGCGCGCCTGGCATCGGCAAGCGGCGAGCGTTGCGGTCTTGGCCATGTCTATAGTGTCAACCTTCCCATCATGGGAATGTCAAGTATTTCTACAGGGTTCACACGGGGGTTCACACGAGGGTTCAGACGGGGGTTCACACGAAGGTTCAGACGGGGTTCCTGCAGAGGTATCATTTCGGGAGCATGCGCAAGGTCGGCGTGATTTCCTGTCTTTGTCTCGGATTTGCTGGCGCCGTATTGAGCCAAGGGCCCGCGGCTGGTTGGATTACCGTCCGTGAGGTGGCGTCGCCGGCGCTCGGCGACAGCGCGCAGCCGCAATTGAGCGCTTCGAATGGCGCGCCGATTCTGAGCTGGATCGAACGGCAAGAAACGATGGCGACGCTGAAGTTTGCCGAGCGCACGGCTTCAGGATGGTCGGAGCCGCGCGTGGTCGCGTCGGGCAGCGACTGGTTCGTGAACTGGGCCGACGTGCCGTCCGTGATACGGCTTGGCGACGGAACGCTTGCCGCGCACTGGTTGCAGAAGAGCGGCGCCAGCACTTATGCGTATGACGTGCGGCTGTCGTTATCGAAAGACCAGGGCAAGACCTGGTCGACGCCGCTCACGCCGCATCATGACGGAACGAAGAGCGAGCACGGATTCGCCTCACTCTTCCAGATGCCAGGGGCGGGGCTCGGGCTGATCTGGCTCGATGGGCGTGACATGAAGAGCGAGCATGGATCCGCTCATGGCGGCGGCGACATGTCACTGCGCTTCACGTCGTTTGGCAGCGACGGCAGGCAGGCAGCGGAAGTCCCGCTGGACGTCCGTGTCTGCGAGTGCTGCCCGACGAGCGCGGTCGCGACGTCCGACGGCGTGGTCGCCGCCTTTCGCGATCGGAGCCTCGGACGAGGTGCGCGACATCTTTGTCACGCGCCTCGAGGCTGGAAAATGGACAACACCGGCGCCCATACATCAGGACGGATGGAAAGTCCCTGCGTGCCCCGTCAACGGTCCGGTTCTGAGCGCCCGCGGCGCGAACGTCGCCGCGGCCTGGTTCACGGTCCAGAACGACGAGGGCCGATCGTTTGTCGCGTTCTCGAAGGACGCGGGACGAACGTTTGGTGCACCGATCCGGCTCGATGACGTCGCGTCGCTCGGACGCGTGGACGTCGAACTGCTGCCTGACGGCTCGGCTGCTGCCTCGTGGATCGAAGTCGACAACGATCGCGCGCAGTTTCGCGTGCGGCATCTCGATCCGTCGGGCAAGAAATCCGCGGCGATCAGCATCGCCGGGATCGAGAACGGGCGAACCAGCGGCTATCCGCGACTGGCATTCGCCAACGGCGAACTGCTCTTCGCATGGACCGCCCGGCAGGGCACGCTCCGGGTCAAGACGGCGGCTGCCGCGCTCGCCCACTGAGCAACGCCGGACCTCAACCCGGGATCTTGGACCTTGGCGTCGGAACGCCGCGTGCCATAGCATCGGCGGATGCACACATCCGCACCGCTCACTCCAGTTTCAGCAACCGGGCTGCCCACTCCTGTCGGTCCCTATTCACCCGGCATGGTCGTCGGCAACCTCGTCTTCGTGTCCGGGCAGGCCGGTCGTGATCCAAGCTCAGGCACGCTGGCCGAAGATGTCGAAGCCCAGACGGAACAGGCCCTGCGCAACGTCGCCACAATTCTGAACGCTGCCGGCTCCGGTCTGGAACACGTCATTCGTTGCGGCGTATTTCTCGTAGACATGAAAGAGTTCCCGAAGATGAACGCGGTCTACGCGCGGATGTTCGGCGCGCATCGCCCGGCGCGGACAACGGTCGAGGTCTCAGGGTTGCCGGGCGCGGGTCTGCGCGTCGAGATCGACGCCGTTGCAGTGATCCCGCAACGCTGATCGGCCTCGGGCTCGCACGCGGTCCGAGCCTGCCCGGTTGAGATGGTCCATAGAGCATTCAGAAGATCAGCGGTGACCGGCGTGTGAAAGTCAGAGGGATCCGCATGATCCGCGTCCCGTGAATGCCTGAGGGATCCGCGGAAATCCGCGTCCCGTGAAGTCGCCACGACGGATCCGCGGTAAACCTTGACCGTGCTTACGCCGTCAGAGAGGAAGCGGCATGGATCACACACGTGAGTACTTCGATCAGGTTGCCGACAAGTGGGACGACATGCGCAAGACCTTCTTTGGCGAGGGGGTCCGGCGCGCCGCCGTTCAGGCCGCGGGCGTGCGTCCAGGCTTCGTCGTGGCCGACGTGGGAACCGGCACGGGCTTCATCGCTGAGGCCGCGCTGGACGCGGGCGCCACGGTCATCGGCATCGACAACTCCGAGGGGATGCTGGCGCAGGTGTCCGAACGGTTTCGCGGACGGCGGTTCGAGTCGCGTCGCGGCGACACCGATGGACTGCCGTTGAAGGATGGTGAAGCGGATGCCGTGCTCGCCAACATGGTGCTGCACCACGCGCCCGATCCGGCCGCGGCGATCAAGGAAATGTCACGCGCGTTGAAACCGGGCGGCACGCTCGTCATCACCGATGCCGACACCCACACACACGAATGGTTGCGGATCGAAATGCACGATCGCTGGCTCGGATTCGACCGAGACACGGTTGCCGGCTGGTTCCGCGCGGCCGGGCTCGACGAGGTCGCGGTTGTTGACACGCACGAGATCTGTTCGCCCACGTCGAACGCCGGCACGAAAGCGGCCATCACGATCTTTCTCGCGAAAGGTCGAAAACCCACCCAAGGACCTGCATGATCCCAATCATTGAAGAAGCGGCGCTGCGCGCCGCGGTCACGCCCGAGCGGGCCGTCGCGGTGATGCGCGAAGCGTTTCGCGCCGACGGCGAAGGCCGCACTCGGGTGCCCGCGGTGATCAACCTCGACATCCCATCAGCGCGAGGCGAGTTTCACGTCAAGACCGCGTACATCGAGGGCGTGCCCGCACGTTGCGGTGAAAGTCGCGTCGGGATTCTTCGAGAATCCGGCGAAAGGGACTGCCCAGCGGATCCGGGTTGATGACGTTGTTCGACGCCGCGACCGGGCTCCCGACGGCGGTGTTGCTCGACAACGGCTTCCTGACCGACATCCGCACGGCGGCAGCTGGTGCGCTCGCGGCCGACCTGCTGGGGCGACAGTTCATTCAAACCGTCGGCGTCGTCGGATCCGGAGTGCAGGCGAGACAGCAGGTCCGCTGCCTGGCCACCGTGCGCCGGTTCCACCGGATCGTCGCCTGGAGCCCGAACCGGTCGAACCTCGAACAGTATTGCGCCGAGATGTCGGCGGAGGGTTTCGAGGCGACCGCCGCCCAGTCCGCGGAAGAGGTCTGTCGCGCGGCCGACGTGCTGATCACCGCGACACCGTCACGCAAAGCGCTGGTATCCGCCGAGTGGCTGAAGGAGGGCGTCCACGTGACGGCACTCGGCTCGGATTCTCCGGGCAAGCAGGAACTGACCGCGGAGTGCCTCGACTCGGCCGACCTCGTCGTGGTCGATCGCTTCGCGCAGTGTGCGGCGTTCGGGGAGCTCAAACATGCCCTGGATGCCGGGCTCCTCACCCGCAACGACGTTCATGCGGAGCTCGGCGCGATCGCTGCCGGCCGCAAACCTGGGCGCACGACGGATCGCGAGATCACCATCGCCGATCTCACCGGCGTGGGCTTTCAGGACACCGCGATCGCCAGTGCCGCGCTGGCCTGGGTGCAAGCGGCGTACGTGAACGCCGGCTGACGCGACCATCCGGTCCATACTGATGCATGCCGCGTTTCCGGCTCCTGATCGAGTACGCGGGCACTCGATACAGCGGGTGGCAGATCCAGAAGAACGCTCGCACGGTTCAGGGTGAGATCGACCGCGCGGTGCGCGAGGTCAGTCGCCGCCAGGACTTCGAGCTGTATGGGTCCGGCCGCACCGACGCCGGCGTCCACGCCCTGGCGCAGGTTGCGCACCTCGAGCTGTACACGTCGCTCGCGCCTGAAGCGCTGCGCCGCCAGATCAACGACGAGCTTCCCGCCGACATCCACATCCGGGCAATCGCGAAAGTGCCGCACCGCTTCCACGCGAGGCATGATGCCGTCTCGCGCTCCTACCTCTATCAAATCTCCCGCCGTCGAACGGCGTTCGCCAAGCCGTTTGTCTGGTGGATTCGCGAGACGTTGGACGTCACGGCGATGCGCGAGGCGAGCGCGGCGTTCGTCGGGATGCGCGATTTCGCATCTTTCACCGACGACGACCCGCGCGACAAGTCCACGCGGGTGCTCGTCGACGGCATCGAGATCGTGGAGGCAGACGCCTTGATCCTGATCAGGGTCCGCGGCTCGCACTTCCTCTGGAAGATGGTGCGGCGGATGGTCGGTGTCCTGGCTGCGGTCGGTCGCGGCGAGCTCGATGTGTCAGACGCGGCTGCGCTTCTCGCGGAGGAGTCACCAAAACCCGATGTGACGCCAGCCGCGCTCACCGCTCCGGCGGCCGGTCTGTTCCTGGAGGGCGTCTACTACGAAGGAGACAAGGGACCGGGCTCGCTGCAACCGGTCACGCCGATCCCTGCCCTTGACGCGGGGTCAGCGCACGATGCGAAAGTTCGTCGGCGTCCGTGGGCGATTCGAGCGTCCCCATCCGAGTTCGATGACTTCGAAGTCGTCAGCCTTCAGGGCGTGGAACGCGGGATTCAGCACGTCGTTGTTCCAGCGCGCGTCCATCGTGCCGGTGATGTACATGTCCGACCCGTTATCCGCGACGATCAGCCCGTAGCGCTTCATCGCGCGGAAGATCCGCTGTATCTCCGGCGGGAATCCGGAGATATCTCGAGAGGCCTTGAGCCGCAGGCGCGTGCCCATCGGTGGCGCCGAAGGATTCGAGCCTGCGGTATGTGACGCAGGCCAGACGTATCCATTGGTGTCGCGAGTCGTCACCCTGAACGCGTGAGTGATGTCGCCGCTGCCAAAGACTTCGTCGTAGCGGACGAGCCCAGGAAAGATCGCCAGGCCCGCGGCGTCTGCTGACGTCCATCCATCAGGTCGCCGATCGTTCGTGGCGAGATTGAACACGGCGCCGGAGCCCGCTTCCCACCGGTTGTTGCCGGCGTTCCAGCGCGTCGCGAACGTCTCGTAGAGCAACCATCGATCGCGATCGACGACGAGCATGTGCCGATCACCCGCAGTTCCTCCACCCGGCACGTCACCCTCGATGTAGTGCGCCTGCACTTTTGCCTCGTCAGGCATCGGATAGCCAGGCAGACCTGGAGCGCCGGTGTCGCTCTCGCTTCCATAGGCGACGAATGTCAGGGGAACGCGCGGTTGGTCGCCGGCGACCGTGACGTACGGAATGCCGTACGGCGGCGGCCCGAAATCGGGGTGCAGCGAGCGCACCGCGTTCGGATTCGATGCCGTTCGGCCGCTAATCCAGGCAATCAGGCTCGCGGATCGCGGATCCACCGGCGCACCACTGACGTCGAGATTCCACCAGTTGTCGGCCGGAAAGACCTGCCGTCCCGCCAGCGATCCATTGAGTACCGGGGGAACTGCAGCGGTCAGAATCGTGACGAACGACAAGCTCCCCACGATGGTCAGAAATCGGCGGATCTGCACGCCGGGCCAGACTTCACGGGGCGTGCCGATCGTCTGGAGTCGTGGGAACTCCTTGCGTCCGAACGTCTTGGAGTGAGGACGAGACACGGGCAGCACACCCGCGCCGATGCGGTCCTGTAAGGGCCCGTGCAGTTCGGTAATCTACTTTTTCTTGACCCCGAGCGCCTCGAGCTTCTTGACGATGTCCTCGCCCGCGGTCTTGACGCTGATCTTCTTGTCGATGTCGAGGATTTTGCCGTCAGGCCCGATGTAGAACGTCCAGCGGGAAGCGAACCCGGAGGCGCCGAGCACGCCGTAGGCGGTGGCGACTTTCTTTTCCGGGTCGCTCAGGATTGGATAGTCCGCTTCGGTTTCCACCGCGAACTTCTTGTTGGTTTCAGCATCATCCACGCTGACCGCGAAGTGGACGATATCGAACGCGCGGAGTGCGTCGCCGCTCGCACGGAGCGACTTGCATTCCATCGTTCATCCACCGGTGAACGCTTTGGGGAACCACGCGAGGACGACCGTCTTCCCCTTGTAATCGGCGAGTCGATGGACCTTGCCATCAGACCCTTGAAGCGCAAATGCGGGCGCCTGATCCCCTATTTTCAACTCCACACTCTCCTGCGCCGGTCGCCCGGCCCCCGACGCCACCGTCACCAACGCGCCACAGATGGCGCTGACGGTGGCCAGTATCGACCGTAGTTTCATGCAACACCTCAGTCAGACATTATCGCAGCACTTTCGCACTTGCGCATTGCACGCTGCACTTTGCGCACTGCGCACTCTTTAAAGCTGAAGCGCATCCCCCTCGCTGGCCGCTTCGGTGGCGCTGAAAATCCGCCGGGCGTCGGTGCACACGCGCACCAGCTCCTGATCGGTCCGCCCTGGCTTGTGGTGGAAGAGATAGAGTCCACCGACGTTGTGCTGGGCGGCGAACTCGGCGCCGCGCCGCCAGTCGCTGTGACCCCAGCCCCGGTGCCGAGGCATTTCTTCAGGCGTGAAATGCGCGTCGAGGATCAGTGCGGCGGCGTCCTTCACGAACTCGCCGAGCGGCTCGTCGTACTGCGGCTCACCGAATTCGTGGTCGGTCGCATAGACCACGTCACCGAGGTTGCCTCTGATGCGATAGGCCAGCGCGCCACCTGGATGGTTCAGCGTGATCGCGCTGATCTCGAAGGGGCCGATCCGGAACTGCCCCGGATCGATGACCTCCACGTTCGGGCGATTCGGCAGGTGATCGTAGGGAACCGGGAAGAACGGCGACCGGAAGATCGTGCTGAGCCATTTCGGATCGTGCGATGAGAGCGCGGGAGCATAGATCGTTGGCTCCCATCCGGGCTCGTAGAGGGGCGTGAAAAACGGAAGCCCCTGAAGATGATCCCAGTGATAGTGCGAAAGCAGCACGGGAATCGGGCCAGGCGGCCCTGAGAGGGCGCCGCCGGCGCCAACGATTCCGGATCCGGCGTCAATCACCAGCTCCGTTTGAGTCCGCTCGTCCGTGATCTGTACGCATGGCGTGTTGCACCCGTGCCCGATCGCGGCGGGTGTCGCCCACGGGACCGAACCACGAACGCCCCAGAATCTCAGCCGCATGCTGCGCTCCTCGCGGATGATAGCGCAACCACTACGCGCCCTCGCTCAGCAGTTGGCGCGCGAGCAGGACGTCGCTGTCATCCCCGACGATATAGAGAACGTCACCTTCCTGAAGGCGCTCTTCGGGTGATAGCGCCGTCAGGTAGCTCGCGCCTCGTTGCAAGGGCCAGTATCGACGCGCCGGTGCTGGCGCGCAGGTTGATTTCCGTGAGGCTGCGGCCGATCGCCCACTTCCCTTCTTCGAGTCGATATGTGGAAATCGGCATCTGCTGAATCGCTTCCGGCAGCGATTGCAGCATCGCGCGAGGCGCTCGCACGGGGCGGATCGATACGGACTCCCGGCGAAACACTTCGAGCAGCGTTTCGATGACGTTGCCAGCCACGTCGAGCCTGGCCAGCAACTGCGCCAGCACCTCAAGCGAGGCTTCGAGCTCTTCGGCAACCGCCACCGTGGCCCCCTGGGCGAGAAGCCTGTCCGCTTCGGCGCGATACCGCGTGCGAACGACGACGGGAATCGTGGGCGACATGCCGCGGACCGTTTTCACCATCCGTTCCGCCGCGTCGGGATCGCTCAGCATGCTGACGAGGGCGACCGCATCTTCGAGCCCGGCGGCGTGCAGGCTTTCAGGCGAGGTCGCGTCCCCGTAGAAGATCCGTTCGCCTTGCGCCTTCGCGCGCCGGACGGTTGCGCCATTCAGTTCGAGGATCAGATACGGCACGCCCAGGTCGCGCATCGATCGCGCGACCAGCCGTCCGCCGACGCCGAACCCGAGGACGATGACGTGGCCGGTCAGACGCGGGATGCCGCCGGCGTCCGGCCGGCGGTCGCGCGCTCGAATCCAGGAGGCGACCGATGGGGCGACCGCCAGCAAGCGAGGGTGTGGCGATCATCGTCGCCACGCTGGCGCCCAGGAGCGTTTGCCACATCGCCGGCGGCAGCAGGCCGGAGTCGACACCGGCGCGCCCGAGGATGAACGAGAACTCCCCGACCTGGGCGAGGCCGATCCCGGCGGTGATCGCAACGCGAATCGGACTCATGGACGCCAGCAGCGACCCGGTCGCTACTGCGGCCTTCCCGACAATGATGGCGGCGGCGACGGCCAACACGAGCGGCAGTTGACCGAGCATCGTCGGCAGATCGATCAACATGCCCAGCGAGATGAAGAACAGCCCCGAGAGAACGTCGCGAATCGGGCGGACTTCCGCGAACGCCTGGTGGCTGAACTCGCTCTCGGCAAGCATCAGGCCCGCGAGGAAGGCGCCGACGGCCATCGACAATCCGATCAGCGAGCCGAGCCACGCGGTGCCGACGCTGGCGACGAGGATCGCGAGCGGGAACGCCTCGCGACGACGGCTGGCGGTCACGAACCGAAGCAGCGCCGGCAGCACCAGCCGGCTTGCCGCCTGCCACGGCAGCAATGGCCAGCAGAGCGCGGCCAAGGGCCATCGGTACCGCCGATAGCGTCGTCTGCCCCGACAGGATCGGCACGAGCAGCAGGAGGACGACGATCGCCAGGTCCTGCAGCAGAAGAATGCCGACGGTCAGGCGGCCGTGTGGCGACGCAAGTTCATTTCGCTCGGCGAGCCCCTTGAGCACGATTGCCGTGCTCGAGAGCGCCACGAAAAGGCCGATGAAGACCGAGAGCTGAAACGACACCCTCAGCGTCAGAGCCAGGGCCACGGCGGCAACGGCGGCTGTGCCGGCGATCTGCAGCGCGCCGGCGGAGAGGATCGTTCTCCAGATCTGGCGCATCGCCGTCAGCGAAAAGTCGAGCCCGACGGTGAAGAGCAACAGGACGATGCCGACCTCGGCCAGCATCTCGCACTTCTTCGGGTGTCTTGATGACGCGGATGCCGCTGGGACCCGCAACAATGCCCGCGATCATCATCGCGACGATGCTCGGAACTCGCAGGCGGCCGAGCGTGACGACGAGAGCCAGGGCAATGGCGTACGGTGAGAACGAGATCGGCCAGCAGCGAATGGTCGGGCATCGGGTACAAGATGCTACTACGTGCCTACGTGCGACGTGCTACGTGCCCACGTGCTGCTTGCCACGTGCTACGTGCTGACGTGCTATGGCTGCGGCCGTGGCTTTCAGCGAAGGCGGGACGTCGCCAAAGGTGTTATAAGACTGTCGTGCCTCGAGTCACCCGCCGCATGTTTGTCACGATCCCTTGCAGCGATCGCCACGCTCCCGTCGATCCGCGTGCATGGGCGGGCACCTCGCGTGGATGGGGCGTCGCTGCGCCGGCGTCTCGAGGAGCTCAGCGTGTTCGGACGGCCGGCGGGCGGCACGTTCGCCAACGGTGTCAGCCGCGTCGCCTACTCCGACGCCGACGTTCAGGGGCGTGAGTACGTCATGAAGTTGATGCGTGCGGCGGGACTCCAGCCGCGCATCGATCCCGCGGGCAACATCTTCGCGCGGCGCGCCGGCGGCGATCCACAACAGCCGCCCATCCTGTTCGGATCGCACATCGACTCGGTGCCGAGCGGCGGCAATTTCGACGGCGATCTCGGTTCGCTGTCGGCCCTCGGCGTCATCGAAGCGTGTGATGCCGCCGGAGTCCGCACGCGGCATCCGCTCGAGATGGTCGTCTGGGCGCACGAAGAAGGCGTTGCATTTGGCCGTGGCCTCGCCGGCAGCCGCATCGTCGCCGGCGACATCAAGCCCGCGGATCTCGATCAGGTTTGGAATGGCATCCGGAGGGCGGACGGCATCCGGAAGATCGGTGGCGATCCCGATCGCATCATGGACGCCCGCGTGACCAAGGGCGCGTATCACGCGTATCTCGAGCTGCACATCGAGCAGGGCGGCAATCTGGAGCGCAGCGGCACGCCCCATCGGCGTGGTCGAGGGGATCGTGTCGATCGACCGGTACGACGCGGTCGTGACCGGGTTCGCCAACCACGCAGGCACCACGCCGATGGGCGAGCGACAGGATGCGCTGATTGCGGCGTCTCAGCTGGCGCTGGCGGTCCGCGACGTCGTGACCAGCGAACCAGGCCGTCAGGTGGGAACCGTGGGGCAGCTGGAGATCGCGCCGAACGCGCCGAACGTCATCCCGGGAACCGCGAGATTGACGATCGAGCTGCGCGATCTCTCGTCACAGAAACTGGTGAGGCTGGCGGACGCGATCCAGGCGCGGGCCCGCGACATCGCCGCATCCACTCGCACACAGATCGAGATTCGCCGGGTCAGCGAGAATCCCTCGGCGATGGCGTCGAGCGACGTGCAGGCGGCGATTGGGCGAGCGGCGGAATCGCTGAAGCTCGAATCCGTACGCATGCCCAGCGGAGCCGGTCACGATGCGCAAATGATGGCGCAGCTGATGCCGATGGGCATGATCTTCGTGCCCAGCGTCGGTGGCGTGAGCCACTCGCCGAAGGAATTGACACGCTGGGAGGATTGCACGCGCGGCGCGGACACGCTGCTTCAAACGATCCTGCAGGTGGATGCGATATGAGCCGCTGAGAACCGCGGCGATAAGTCCCAACTCCCGACCTCCAACACCCGAAGCCCTCGCAGCCGATCGCCTTTGAGAACATCGCGGAGTCGAAGTTGGGAGTTACGCAGCCTACCTCACCACAATCCTCCCCTTCAGCCGATCGTCCTCGAAGTTCTCGTGATCGTGGAAACCGCACGTGCGAAGGGCAACCAGATTGCCGGTCTCGCGGCTCTGGCCCGGGGGGAGCAGGCCGACCTGATTGAGCTCCTGGCAGTCGGTGTGATCGGGGTGCGGATCCGACGTCATGTCGTGACGGCGGCTGTCGTTGTTGATGAAGAGGACGCGGGTCCCGGCGCGACGACGAGCTCCGTCGGACTGACCGCACCGTTCGACCCGATCGTGATTCGGTTGGGGTTGTTCGGCGTCGGCGATGGGCCGGGTGTGCCGCCGCCTCCACCACAGGCGGACAGACCGAGGACCCCGAGGATCAACCAGCGCTTCCGGATTGTGAGCACGTCAGAACCTGAATCCGACGGTTGCCGTCACCACGCGGTTCTTTCCCTTCACTTCATCACTCGTGTCGGCATCGATGTCGCTCAAGCTGAATGAATACCGGCCGTCGAGAATAATCGAGCCGAACTCGACCCCTCCACCGACGGCAAGACCGAAATCCATGCGTTCGACGGAATCGCTGATGTCTATTTCTTCGGTCGAGCCACTGAACTCGGTCCTCGTTCTGGCTCGCATGCGAAAGCCGACATACGGGCCGGCAACCGCGAAGTACTTCGACGCGCCACCCAGAGGCATTCTGGCCAGGACCGGCACCTCCAGGTAGTCGAGCAGCACAGACGAATTGACGCCGAACTCTTCCCGCTTCCCGCCCTTCACGCTGTAGAGCACTTCGGGCTGCAGTTCGAGCCACGAGAACACCGGGAATCGGATGAAGCCGCCAACGACCGCGCCAAGCCGCCAGTCGAGTGTGAGGTCGCCGGCGGGGCTATCGAACTTGACGCTGGAGAAATTGACGCCGCCCTTCACTCCGGTCGTCAACCCCTGCGCCGAGGCTGAGCCCACGCACAGGAATACCGTCACGAACACGATCGAAAGAATGCGCATAGATGAGCTCTCAGCCGTCAGCGCCCAGCTGTCAGATGAAGGCGGGCCCCCCACGGAAGTTGCCACCAAGCAGGTTGACCGAATTCGCACCCAACCAGCTGTCGATCACGGTGGCGTATACCGATCGGAAGTCTGTCTCGTGCCGGACGTCAGCGCCGTTGTTCTCGAGGGTCGGATTGTCGGGCGTGGCACGCAGGTTCGCGGCCGTGCCGTAGAGGCCGCCACGAACGCCGCCGCCCATCGCGAACATCAGGCCGGCGGCCCCGTGATCGGTGCCCTGGCTCCCGTTCTCGGTGATGCGGCGGCCGAATTCCGAGAACTGCAGCACGCAGCGTGTCGTTGAACAGGCCCTGGTTGCGCAGGTCGTTGTAGAACGCGGTCAGCGCCCCGTCCAGCGTTGTCATCAGGGCCGCATAGGTTCCGGCCTGATTCTGATTCTGCCCGGCGTGGGTATCGAAGCCGCCCGTCTGAACCCAGAACACCTTCGTGCCGACATCGCGCTGCATGGCGCCGGCCACGGTGCGCAGCGCCAGGCCGAGACCGTTGTTCGGGTAGGCAACCGTCGGCTGGTACGCCGCCACGCCGCAACTCGATCGAGCGTGGCGAACGCCGCCTGCGCGGTGCTGTTGACGAACGACAGATGCGGTTGATCGATCGGCAGATGCGACGAAATGCGCGTGGCGCTCTGACGCGCGAATTGCGCATCGGGCGTTCCGGCGTTCGGACTCGCGAACGCATACTGCCCGACGTTGGGGATGGCGGGGACGCCGACCGTCCTCGCCAGGAGCGTTCTCGGCACTTCACGGACCGTTGACCATGCCGAGAGCGGATCGACCGGCGACGGCAAGGTGTCGAGATACCGGCCAAGCCATCCGGTGCCTTGCGGCGACGACGGATCGCCGGTCGACCAGATGTCGGTCCCCTGGAAATGCGACCGGCTGGAGTTCGCGTAGCCCGTCCGCTGCACGATGGCCAGCCGTCCGGCGTTGAAAACCGACCGCAGCCCGGAAAGACGGGGATTCAACCCGAGCGCGACGCCCGAACTGTCGGAACCGATCTGCAGCACGCTGCCGGCGGGAATCTGCAGCGACGGACGACGATCGCGATAGGCCTGATCGTTGTAGGGAATCAGCATGCTCAGGGCATCGTTGCCGCCGCTCAGGTAGAGCACGACGAGGTTGCGCCGGAACTGACCCTGGGCCATCGCCAGATCGGAGAGGAACGCCGGCGCAGAGAACCCGACGGTGAATGCGGCGACCCCGTTCTTCACGAACTCGCGTCTGGTAATGGGCATGGCCGTGTCCTACACCAATTGATATTCGCCCGACCCGACGATGAGATGCACGACGCCGGAGGCCTTCGTGGCGAGCTGCGTATCGGACCCGGTCCAGGCTCCTCCTGCATTCGCGTAGTCGATGAGCGCGGCCTGACCCGACGCCGAGTATGGCTGCGGCGTCAGGCGATCGAGCGCGTGGGTGACGACCGATTCCGGCGAGCTGGCATGATCGCGAAACGCCTCGCGCAGGTTGAACTTCTGATTCGTGGTCAGCTGCGCCGCGAAGTTCATCCGCGCCAGCATCGCCCCGCTCGAGAACCATCCCGGCCCGAGCTCCCAGCCGTTCACGTCTGGCGGTTCGAACAGCTGCTGGCCCATGTTCACGAGCGGCGTGAGCGCATCGTTCACCGAGAATCCGTTCCAGCCGACTTCCTTCAGCGCACGCGACGACGAATTCCACGGGCCACGAATAGCGTTTGTAGAAGTTGGCGGGATCGCGAAACTGCGTCGAGAGGATGAGACGGCGGACCATCGGCTCGATCGCGAACCCTCTCGCGTAATACAGATCCGAGACTTCCCTCACCAGGGCGGCGTCCGGGGGATCGACCTCGTTGATGAAGAACGCATAGAGCTTGCGCGCGAGCCGCGGCCCGGTCGCTGGATGTCGAGCAACGGCATCGATGAAATCGAGGCCATCCTGCATCCCCGAAGCCCCGCCGCGTGCAGGAATCGTCCGCGATCCGCCTGGATAGATCGGAAACGTGAACTCTTTCGCGCCGGTATCATGCTGGGCCGCGTTGTAGTTGAACGCGAAGTGGCGGGCGGTGCCCGCGCCCGGCCGGGCAGTGTTCCATCCGGTAAAGACCCGCGCGCCGGCGTAGACGTCCGTTTCCGCGAACGTGCCCACGCCCATGGTGAACAGCTCCATCAGCTCGCGTGCGAAGTTCTCCTGCGGCTGATTGCGGAAGTTGGTTCGGCCATCCAGCCAGTAGAGCATCGCCGGATCCTGCGCCACGGCGACAAGAAGATCCCGGAAATTGCCGAGGGCGTACTCGCGAAACAGCTCGAGCTGTCCCTTCACGCCGCCCGGATCCTCGGACGGCTTCGCCGCGAGCATCCGCGTCGCTTCTTCCGCGCCCGCGTCGTTGGCGATCTTCGTGTGGGCTGTCGCGAAATGGTTGTGCCAGAAGAGCGCCATCTTCTCCTGCAACGGCCGGCGACTGTGCACCAACCGGAACAGCCAGCGCTGACGGGCATCGGTGATGTTCGACGTGGGTTGGAGGCCGCCGCGCGCGGTCACGCCCACGTACCCTGCCGTACCGATGAAGTTATCGACGTCGTCAGGGATCTCGGCGTAGTTGAGGAGACGGCCGGCGAGGTGAGTAAAGCTCAGGAACCCAAGGCGCGCGTACTCGTTGATTTCTTCTTCAGTCGCACCGAAGCCCGCACGGCGAAGGAGGTGCTCGATTTCCTGTTCGCGTTGCCTCATGGGGACCCCCGGGCGGAAAGACAGCACATCATACGCCGGACCGCCGGCGCGCAGTAGTGTGAGTCTGACTCCCGCGCCTGGTCGGCCGGATTACGTCGATTCCGTACAGGGCGCACGCTCCAGGACCTGCGACCGTGATCGTCATGGGCGTGAAGGCTTCAAACTGCGGTGATAACCTGACCGTGAGTGAGTAGCGATCGGGCGGCACATCCTTGAATTCGAACGAGCCCCGCGAATCGGTTTCTGTCGTAAAGCTTTGGGTGTCGCTACGGATGGTGATGCTCGTCTTCGCAAGCGGTGCAATCGAAACATTGGCGCCGCGCGCACGACGCTCCGCGATTGACGCTGAGCCTGCGACGCGCCCTGCGCCCGAGGGGTTCCTCGCGATCCACCGCGCAAGTTCGACGTCTGCTTCCGCCTTGGTATCGACGACCATCGTCCGACCGCAGAGGAACGCGCCCCAGGTGCCGTCCGGTTGTTTCGTCGCGTAGACGAGATAGCGCGACCCGTCGACGAACTCGTACGCGCAGCTTCCGCCGATTCCCTTCCCGACGATCTCGATGAGGCGCCCCTTCGAGGCGGCTCCGCGGAACGACTCTTCGATTCGAAAGCGCGCCCGTTGCGAGCCGGCGCCTGTCTTCACTACCTCTGCTTGCCCGATGAACACGGCATCAGCGTGGTAGAAGGCAGAGCATGCTGGCGGCATGGCGCAGCTGCAGCCTTGTGTCCGTGGCGCGCTAACGCCAGCAGCGCCCGCACCGCAGCAGCAGCGTCAGACGGATCCAGGCGACCACAGCAATCGAGACCTGTTTCGTTTCCGTGACACCGGCTGTCTCCGAACATGAAGCCACTGAGCCGTGCTCGGCAGAGGCAGTGACCGTATCGATTCCGCCCCAACCTCGACGAGTAACTCCGTTCGTCTTACACACACTATGCGCGACGACCTCAAAGCCGCCTGGCGTTCACTGCTCTCCTCCAAGACCTTCACCGCGGTTGCCCTCATCGTCCTGGCCCTGGGCATCGGCGCCAGCACGGCAATCTTTTCGGTGGTGGACGCGGTCGTCCTGCGCGGGCTGCCCTTCGACGAGCACGACCGGCTCGTCGCCGTGGGCGAACGCCGGCCGCCCGGACCGATACCGGACCCGAATCGCGACCCTCAGGCCGTCTCCTCGGCGTCGCCTCAGAACTATATGGACTGGGCGGCCCAGCAACAGGTCTTCGAGTCGTTCGCGGCGATCGCCAGCGGGGTGTTCACGCTGCGCGAGCCTGGCGCCGAGCCGGAGGACCTGCGCGCGCAACGGGCCACCGCCCAGTTCTTCGACGTGCTGCGGACGAAGCCGGCTATTGGACGCGTGTTCACGAGCGAGAACGAGGTGGACGGCCGTCACCGCGTCGCCGTTCTGAGCGACGGGCTGTGGCGCCGCCGCTTCGGCGGGGACGCGTCGATCGTCGGGCGAACGATCCCGCTGGAAGGTGGCAGCTACGAGATTCTGGGCGATCATGCCGGCGGATTTCCAGTACCCGTTGGCGCGGTGCGGCCGACCGATCTCTGGGTGCCGTATGTCGTGCCGCAGGAAGAGCGCATTCGCAACCCGAACACGCGGAGCATCTACCTTTCGGCGATTGCTCGACTGAAGCCGGGCGTTTCCGTCCAACAGGCCCAGGCGCAGATGGATCAGATCGCCAAGGCGCTCGAGACGGCACACCCGGTGTGGAACAAGGACAACCAGGTCGGCTGTGCGGCCGCTGCACGATCACCTGGTCGGCGCACGCATCAAGTCCTGGATGCTGATGCTCCTCGGCGCGGTCGGGATCGTGCTGCTGATTGCCTGCGCGAACGTCGCGAACCTGCTGCTGGCGCGTGCCACGTCGCGCGAGCGCGAGGTCGGCATCCGCGCCGCGCTGGGGGCGGGCCGGTGGCGGCTCGTGCGCCAGCTGATGGTCGAGAGTCTTGTCCTCTCGATTGCCGGCACGGTGCGTGGCCGTCCTCCTCGCCTGGTGGGGCGTTCAGGTGCTCAAAGGCGCGATGCCCGAGGGCGTGCCGCGAGTCACCGCCATCGGCGTCGATTTCCGGGTGCTCGGCGCGGCGACGTTGCTCTCGCTCGTCACCGGGCATGCTGTTCGGCATCTTTCCCGCGCTGCAACTGTCGCGCCCGGATCTGACGACGGCGTTGAAGGACGGGTCGCGCGGCACCATCGGTGCCGGACGCCAGCGACTGCGCAGCGCGCTCGTCGTCCTCGAGGTGGCCCTCGCCGTCGTGCTGCTCGTGGGGGCGGCGCTCTTCATCGGCAGCTTCGTGACGCTGATGCGCATCAACCCGGGTTTCGATCCTGAGAACGTGCTGACCATTCAGTTGGTCGCCGCGTATCGAGCCTGCGCAATCGATTCGGTCGACTTCGCCCCGCAGTTCACGCAGATCGTCGAACAGGTCAGCAAGGTGCCGGGCGTGGCCCATGCGTCCGTGATCTGCGGCGGCATGCCGCTCGGCGGCAGCATGAGCGTGACGACCATCACCGTGCCCGGCAAGAAGTTCGAGAACGACGACGGCATCAGCATCCGTCGCATATCGCCCGAATATTTCAAGGCGCTGCAAGATCCCCCTCAGAAGCGGCCGCTATTTCGAGGCCACCGACCGCCAGGGCGGCGCGAACGTCGTCATCATCAATGAGTCGGCAGCGAAGAAGTACTTTGCTGGCGAGAACCCGATCGGCCGCTCGGCCAACATCAACAACGGCGACCGCACGGTCGTCGGCGTCGTTGGTGACGTGTATCAGAGCAGCCTCGAGACCGAGCCCCGTACCGAGGCGTACGTGCCGCTC
The DNA here is from genome assembly GCA_963710415.1 of uncultured Acidobacteriota bacterium. GTDB lineage: Bacteria > Acidobacteriota > Vicinamibacteria > Vicinamibacterales > 2-12-FULL-66-21 > CAVQAH01. The sequence continues at coordinate 195,942 of CAVQAH010000014.1, forward strand.
ACACAGCTGCGCGTCGACGTTTGGCGAGCTGGTCATCCGCACGACCGGCGATCCGTATGCCGTGCTGCCGCCGGTGAAGTCGGCGGTGCTCGGCGGTCCTGCCCGACGTTCCGCTCCGCAACGTGCGCTCGATGGAGGAAGTGATTTCCCGCCGGGTGGCACAGCGAAAACTGAACATGCTTCTGCTCGGGCTGTTCGGCCTGCTCGGACTCGTGATTTCGGCGGTCGGTATCTACGGCGTGCTGGCCTACGTCGTGTCGCAACGGACGCGCGAGATCGGCGTGCGCATGGCATTGGGCGCCACCCGCGGCCGCGTCGTGAGGATGGTGCTCGGCAATGCCTGCGTGCTGGTGCTTGCCGGTCTGGTCGTCGGCGGAATCGGCGCGTGGTACCTGAGCGCAACCGCGCAGACGTTCCTCTTCCGCCTCGACTCGAACGATCCGCGGGCCTTCATCGCGGCGATCGCGTCGCTTGCGCTGGCTGGGCTCATCGCCAGCGCAATCCCCGCACGTCGAGCCGCGAGCGTGGATCCGATGGAGGCGCTGCGGGCCGAATAAGGCCGACCGACTGCCGAATGCGCGTCGCTCGCTCGAGCCGCGTCAGACAACGGTGACGCGGGAACCTCGATCAGCGACAGCTCAGAGCGAGTTCATCCCCGGTCCATTGAAAGGAACGACTTCGTAGTCGTAGAAGAGTCATCTGCGTTTCACAGCAGGGAGCAAAGATGACTCGTCTTCAGCACTATTGCCCGCCGTCCTCATCGTCGCCGCGCCGCCATTCCGGCGATTGGCAGGCCGGCCACGCAGCAACCCTCCTCGTCTTGCCGAGATGCACGCTATCGCGCACTCGATTTCTGGGTCGGAGATTGGGAAGTGACGAACCCTGCCGGTCAACCTGCCGGCACGAGCATCATCGAGGTCGTTTCCGACGGCTGCGCCATCGTCGAGCGCTTCGCCGGGCCGGGCAGGCGTTACGTGGGTACGGGCTTGCACGTGTTCGACCCCTCAGCCGGGACATGGCGTCAGTTCTTTTCTGACAACCGACCCGTGGTCACCATCATGAAGGGCGACGTGCTGCCGAACGGCATCCTCTATACATGGGAGGCCGTCGACGCCAAGGGGTCGCGCGTGCCGAAACGCTACACCCTCACGACCGAGGCCGACGGCGTTCGCCAGCACGGCGAGCGATCGGACGATGGCGGGAAGACGTGGGTGACGGAGTTCGACCTTCGCTACAAGAAGACGTCACATCGATAGGCCGGCGGACGCTTACTGCGTCTTCGGCTCCGTGGAGACGTTGACGTAGTACAAGTCTGTCGCGACCTCGAATTCCGCCGGCGGAATCGTCGTCGACATCGTTTTCCACTCGCTCGTCGGCTGGACGATCTGCCAGGCGCCCTTCTTCCCGACGCGAACCGGCATCGCGAAGCGCGCTTCGTCGGCTTTCCAGCGGTAGGACACCGCCTGCTTGGCCGGATCGAACGTCAGCTCCAGCGTCGGAATTCCCGCGTGCCGGAGATACTGGTCGAAAATCGGCGTCAGGTCCTTTCCCGTCTTCTCATTGAAGAACCTGACCATGTCCTCCGTCATGATGTTCCTGTACTTGAACTCCTGATAGAGATCGCGAAGGATCCGCCACCATCGCTTGTCGTCGTCGACAATGCTGCGCAGCGTGTTGATGAAGAGCGCGCCCTTGAAATACTGATCCCCTGGCGGCGAGCGGTGGATGCCGCGCTGCGTGATGATCGGCTGACGGTTCTGCACTTTGGACTTGTACCCGTTGACGTACCTGAGCGCATCCTCATACCCGAACATGTGCTCGACGTAGACCGCCTCGAGATACGTCGTCCACCCTTCCTGGATCCACATATCCGACACGTCGGCCGCCGACACGCTGTTTCCGAACCACTCGTGAGCGCTCTCGTGAATGATGATGAAATCGAACTTCAGGCTGACGCCGACGCCCGTCCAATCGCGTTCCAGGTAGCCGTTGGCAAAGCGGTTGCCGTAGGTCACCGCGCTCTGGTGTTCCATGCCTGAATACGGGACTTCGATGAGCTTGTAGCCGTCCTTCTTGAACGGATACTCACCGAAGTACTTCTGATACGCCTCGATCATCGGCTTGGCCTGCGCGAACTGCGTCCTGGCTTTATCGAGATTTGCAGGCGTCACATAGAAATCGAGCGTCAGGTCTTCGAGCCGATCCGAGAAGTGGGTGTAATTCCCGATATTCAGCGACACGTTGTAGCTGTTGATCGGATAGTGCACCTGCCAGTCCCAGCGGGTGTAGCCGTCGCCAAGATCCGTCTTGCCGAGGAACCGTCCGTTCGAGACATCGGTGAGGCCGTTGGGCACGGCGACGCTGATTCGCATGCTTTCGACTTCGTCGCGCCACTGATCCTTGTTCGGCCACCAGATGCTGGCGCCCGGACCTTCACACGCCGTCGTGATCCAGTGCTCGCCGGCAGGGTCCTTCCGGAACGCGACGGCGCCGAATCGTCCCGATTCGAGCGGGTTGCCTGAGTAGTGGAAGTCAATGGAGTACTCGCGTCCGGCTCTCAGCGTCTCGGGAAAGTCGACGAAGACGGCGTTGAACTCACGCTCGTATTTGAGTTCCGTTGCGCCGAGGACGATCTTCTCGACCTTCAGATTCTCGTACAGGTCCAGTTGGATGCGTGTGTCGTCGCGCAGCATCTTGAAGCGGATGGTGTTCTTCCCGCTGATGAACTTCTTCTCGGGGTCGACACGAACGTCGAGATGATAGAAGAGCAGATCGTTGTTCGCGCGATACGGTCCATACTCGCCGCGCAGAATGCTGGCGCGCAGCGGCGGTTCGGGCCTGGTGGCTTGCTGGGCCGGTGGCGGAGGTGTCTGGGCTTGAAGGGACAGGCCAAGACCGATCCCGAGCACCACACCGCCGGCCGTGCACGCGCGCAATACTCCAACCAATGTAGTCTCCGTTTCCAGTGACTCGAGTCCCCCGCCTTCGCGCTGTCCGATCTTGGCGCGCTTCGGCGGGGCCTCGCCGAAGCTTGTCGCGCTGGATTCAGGCGCGACAAGCTTGGGCGGGCGAGTCCCGATGAAGTCGCCCTGAAGCCTACACGACGACGCTTGGTTCGGTCATCTGCTCCACGCCACCGTGGTGGGTCGCCGCCGCGCTCGCGACCTACGAACCGGCCCGCCGGGCGTCGCGCGATCGACCCCGTTCACGCACTCCGATACGAATAGCCCCACAGGGCCGCCGGATCGAACGAAAGACGGTCGGGCAGCGTATTCCCACCAGGAAGTCCCCATGCTGACCACCTTCATCCGCGACCTGAAGCACGGCGTACGACAGTTGCTTCACTACCCAGGGTTTACGGGAGCCGCCGTCGCCTCGCTGGCGCTCGGGATCGGGCTCAACACGACTCTTTTTTCCATGGTCAACGCCGTGCTGCTTCGCGGCGGCGCGGTCAGTCGCCCGGACCAGCTGGTCGAGATTTACACCGGGATTAGCCAGGACTATCCGCAGCTCACCACCTCTTACGCGGACTATCTCGACATTCAGAAGGGCGTTGATTCGCTCTCCGGCGTCGCCGCCAGCGGGTACGTTCGTGGGATTCTCTCGACCGGCGAACGGCCGGCGCTGGTGACCGGCGAGGTCATCACGTCGAGCTATTTCGACGTGCTCGGCGTGCGTTTGCCGGTTGGCCGCAGCTTTACCGCGGAAGAGAACAGCGTACCGGGCGGCGCGGCAGTTGCGATCCTCAGTCACGGGCTCTGGCAGCGCCGTTTCGGCGGCCGCCCCGACATCGTCAGGACAGACGATCAAGCTCTCCGGCGTCGACTACACGATTACCGGCGTTGCGCCCCGCGACTTCACCGGGACGATTCCAGGACTCGCCGCTGACTTCTGGGCGCCCGTGATGATGGTGGATCGCTTCGTGTTCTCTGGCGTGCAGATGGTGACCGACAACGATCCCGGCAGCACACGCCTCGAGCGGCGCGGCACGCGGTGGCTGTTCGTCAAGGGACGCCTGGCTGAAGGACGAACGATTGAGCAGGCCCGCGCGCAGATCGATGCGCTCTACGCGCGGCTCCGCACCGAAAATCCGGTTACCAACGAAAAGACCACCGCGAGCGTCGTTGCGGCAACGAACGTCCGCTTCCATCCAATGCTCGACGGGTACATTCGCGCCGCGAGCGCGGGCCTGATGGCTGCCGTCGCGCTCGTCCTGATTGTCGCGTGCGCGAACGTGGCGAACATGCTCCTCGCGCGCGGCACGGCACGGCGTCGCGAGCTGGCCATTCGCGCGGCGCTCGGCGCAAGCCGCGGACGGATCGTCGGTCAGCTCCTGAGCGAGGGCTTCGTGCTCGCCGCCGTCGGTGGTGCGCTCGGCGTGCTCATCGCCTGGTGGACCGGACGCACGCTCTCAGGATTCATGACCGAAGTGCTTCCGGTTCCAGTCAGCTTCGATTTCTCGATCGACAGGACGGTGCTCGGGTTCGCGATGCTCGCCTCGATTGGCACCGCCGTGCTGTTCGGCCTCGCCCCCGCCCTGTCGGCGTCGAAACCCGACCTCGTCCCGGCACTGAAGGAAGTCGCCGAAGGCACCGGACGCCGCCGCATCACGCTGCGCAACGTCCTCGTCGTCTCGCAACTGGCTCTGTCGCTCGTGCTGCTCGTCGCCGGCGCGCTGCTCGCTCGCGGTCTTCTGGCCGCCAGGGACACCGACCTCGGATTCGATCCCACTCCAGTCTCGACGTTGTCCTTCAATCTGCAGATGAATGGGTACGACCTCGATCGTGCGGTCGCGCTGCGCGATCAGGCGCTGACTGCTCTTCGCGGCTTGCCAGGCGTCACCGCGGCCGCGCTCTCGACACGGCTGCCTCTGGCGCCAGACATCAACGCCGACACGATCCATGTCCCCGGCCACCACCGAGCAGAGGATGAAGGCGCATTGATCGATACCGTCTCGGTCGGTGCGGACTACTTCACTGTAGTCGGCGTGCCCATCGTCCACGGCCGGGCGTTCACCGAGGACGACGTGCGGCAGCAGCGTCGGGTCGTGATCGTGAACGAAACGATGGCCCGGCAATACTGGGCGGAAGGGTCAGCGGTTGGCCAGCTCGTGCACATCAGCGGATTGCAATCCCCGCCGCACGAAATCATCGGTGTGTCTCGCAACCACAAAGTACGTTCCGTCGGTGAGCAGCCGCGACCTTACATGCACTTGCCGGCCTCGCCGTCGCGATCGATAGGTCTCGTCGTCCGCACCGCGACCCCTGCGACGAACGCGCTGCCGATGCTGCGGAATGCGATCTGGAAGCTCGAGCCTGACATCCTGTTCACCGAGGACGTGCCGGCGGAGCAGGTCGTCGCGACGACGGTGATGCCAACGCGCGTGGGGGCGATCGTCTTCGGCGCCTTCGGAACCCTGGCCTTGCTGCTGGCGGCCATCGGGCTCTACGGAGTCATTTCTCACTCCGTCAGCCGGCGCACCCGCGAAGTCGGCATCCGCATCGCGCTTGGCGCCGAGCGGACGCAGGTGCTTCGGTTGATTCTCTCGGAGGGCGGACGGCTCGCACTCGTCGGCATCGCTCTCGGCGCACTCGCCGCAGCAGGCGTCGGCCGAGTCCTCGAATCGCTGCTCTATGGCGTGAGCGGCTTCGACCCGATTGCGTATGCGATCGCCGCCTCGCTGCTGTTCGCTGTGGCGCTCGTGGCCAATCTGTTTCCCGCGCTGACCGCAGCGCGGATCGATCCCATCAAGGCGTTGAGAGCCGAGTAAGAGCTGGTGCGATAGAATCGGCGCACGATGACGTCGATTCACAGACGCCGATGGAAAGTCTCGATTCTCAGTGCCTTCAGCCTGTGCCTCCTGACCGTTCCCGCCAGAAGCATCCCTGCTCGTGCCGCGCCACCGCGCGTGCTCTACCTGACGCACAGCGCAGGGTTCAAGCACGACGTTCTGCCGGTCTCGGAGCAGATCCTGCCTGAGCTTGGTAAGACGTCGGGTGCCTTCGACGCAACTGTCTCTTCAGATACGGCCGTCCTGTCCGAGCAGAATCTCCGTTCCTACGCGGCGGTGATCTTCTTCACGACAGGAGAATTGCCGATAGACGATTCGCAGAAACGCGCGCTGATCGATTTCGTGCGAGGCGGACGCGGGTTCGTCGGCATCCACAGCGCAACAGACACGTTCTACAAGTGGCCCCAGTATCTCGAGCTGGTCGGCGCCTACTTCGATGGTCATCCCTGGCACGAACAGGTGAGGGTCCGCGTGGAGGATGGCCGCCACCCCTCCACGGCGCACCTGCCGGAGACGTTCGAACTGAAGGACGAAATCTATCAGTTCCGAGACTGGTCGCGGGATCGCGTCCACGTGCTCCTCAGCCTGGACCCGGCGTCGGTAGACCTCACGAAGGCGGGCGTCAAGCGTACGGACAAGGATTTCGCGCTCGCGTGGACTCGAGAGTTCGGTCGTGGCCGAATGTTCTACACCGCGCTCGGGCACGAGGCTGACGTCTGGCGGGACGCTCGCTTCCAGCAGCACCTCGTCGGCGGAATCCGGTGGGCGATCGGGAACTGACGATCAACTCCCAAGGCCCAACTCCCAACTCCAGGCACCTCAGAAATCCCTTCATCTCCCCCAGCAGGTATTCGGTCGAGCGCACGGCGAGCGCCATGATCGTCAGCGTCGGATTCTGACAGCCGCTCGAGACGAAGCAGGATCCGTCCATCACGAAGAGGTTCGAGACGTCGTGTAACTGCTGAAACTGGTTCAGCACGGACGTCTTCGGGTTGTTGCCCATCCGGGCCACGCCGACCTCGTGAATGCCCATGCCGGGAATACGATCCGGCACCATCCACGGCCGGATGTTCTTCGCCCCTGCGGCATCCAGCATTTCTGCGGCGGATTCCGCCATGTCGGGAATCATCGCCTTCTCGTTGTCACTCCAGCGTCATGTTGATCCTCAGCGCGGGAATCCCGAACACGTCGACGAGGTTCGGATCGAGCTCGACGAAATTCTCGAAGCGGGCCAGCGCTTCGCCAAACCCCGACAGCCGTAGTGATGAGACCGGCTCTTTGACCGACTGCTTGAACGCCTGACCGAAACCCGGCGCCCAAAATTGAAGCTCGACGCTCGAGCCTCCCTGGAAGCCGTATCCGCGAAGGAATTTCTTCGAGCGCGGGCCATCGGACGTGTTGCGGAACCGGACGACGTAGAGCCCGTTAGGGCGACGCGGGCCGTCCATCGTCGAGGGTGGAGCTGCGAGGTCTGGAAACTCGCCTGAGGCGCCGCCGGCCACCCAGAGGTGATCCTGCAGATAGTGACCGAGCACGCCGCTCGAGTTCCCTAGCCCGTTCGGATGCTGCGGCGTTGCCGAATTGAAGAGGATCCGCGCGGACTCGAGTGCCTGCGCGCAGACCACGACCGCGCGCGCGTGCACTTCACGCGGCTGCGCGCGTCACGCGGTCGATGTACAGCACGCCTGTCGCGCGGTTCCGCTCACGGTCCATCACCACCTTGTAGACCATCGCATTGGTGATGAGCGTGCAGCGTCCGGTCGCCATCGCATCGGCCACGGTCGTGAACGCGGCGTTGAAGTACGGACTGCGTCATGCAGCCGCGCTCGCACGGCCCGCAATAGTGGCACGCGGCGCGGCCGTTGATCGGCCTGCGTCAGGTTGGCGGCGCGACCGAGCGTCACGGTCCGACCGAGTTTCTGTTTGACGCGAGTCCGCAGGCGCGTCTCCGCGCAGGTCATGCCCATCGGCGGCTGAAAACGGCCATCGGGCAGCTCGGGCAGACCTTCGGCGATTCCGGTGATGCCGACATACTCCTCGACCAGGTCGTAGTAGGGCGCGAGATCCTTGTAGCCGATTGGCCAGTCCTCGCCATAGCCGTCGAACGATGCCGCCTTGAAATCGAGATCGCTCAGCCGGTAGCTCTGTCGTCCCCAGACGTTCGTCCGGCCGCCGACGATCCGCATGCGCCCCTGCCAGCTGAATGGCTTGCCCTTCGCCGGTCGAGTACGGCTCCTCGAGATCGTTGACGAACCAGTCGTAGTTGAACTCGGTGCAGGCGTAGCAATCCTTCTGCTTGGGGCGGGTCCGGCGTATGACGTCAGGCGCGCGATCGCGGTATTTCAGATCGAACGCATAGGTGTGCTCGCGGAAATCGCCAGGGCCATGTGCCCTTCCGGCGTCGAGCAGCGCGACCTGCACCCCTGCTTCGGTCAGACTGCTTCGCGACCCAACCGCCTGACGCGCCGGATCCGATCACGATCACGTCGAAACGCTTCCCGCCTGTTCCTGAACCAGCTGCTGCAGGCAGCACCGCCTCGTCGGGAGACGCTAGCAGAGCGCATTGGACAGTGGTCAACCACAGCTGCTTCGTCTCAGCGCGTCCAGATGGTAGACTTGCGGCTATTCTGAACTGAGGCGACTATGTCAGACGATCCCCAGCCGCCCAACCGCGTCGATTCCCCGCCGAACCGTGCTGCAGATGCTGGCAGGCACGTGCCATTGCGGGAGCGATCCCCGCGGTCGCATCGGGCCACCCGATCATCAGGCATCTGCTGGACGACGCGACCGTCGCGCAGGCGCAGGCGAAAGCCGCCGCACCGAAGTGGAAGCCGGAGTTCCTCGATCAGCACCAGTTCGAAACCTTGCAGTCGCTGGCAGAACGCATCATTCCTGGTGCAGCGCGCGCGCGGACGAGCGAGTTCATTGATCAGCTCCTCGCCGTGGACTCCCAGGACGATCAACGGCAATTCCTGAGCGCGCTGGGAGCCTTCGAAGGTCAAGCGCTTCAACGGGCTGGCCGTCCATGGAAGCAGCTGACCGAGTCGGAGCATTCGGGGATTCTGACCGAGGCATCCACGATGGCGTCCGGCACCCCGCCGGACAAACCGTGGACAACTGGAGAGCCGATCCTGCCGCCGAGTGTCTCCAAGGATCCTGCGCGGATGACGCTGCGGGATCACTTCGATCTGCTCAAGGGCTGGATCGCCGGGGCGTACTACTCCTCGGAAATCGGCATGAAGGAGCTCGGTTGGACCGGAAACGCGTTCTTCGAATCGTTTCCCGGCTGCGATCATCCTGACGGACACGCCTGAGCGTTTCTTTCTCGAAATCCTGTTGCGGGCGCCCAGCTGTGCGGTACGAATCCCAGCCGTACCTCCACGTCACAGGGAGCGGCATTCGCGGCTCAGAGAGGCCATTTGGCCCTCCTTTTCGGCAATCCGTCCCAACCAACATGCGTTCCCTGGAGCAGGCCGGATGCTGCGAACTGCGTTCTTGTTGTCCCTGGGCGTGGTCCTGGCCGTTCCCTGGCCTGGACACGCACAGACTGCCGCGCCGGCGTCTGGCGGTCCCAGCCGACCTCGACCCGCCATCCCGAAGAAGGCCGCCCGTTCATCCGCCACTATCGACCGACCGAGGTGGGCGGCGGCGGACAAACATGGACGATCGTCCAGGACAAACGCGGCGTGCTTTACGTGGCGACGAACGGCGCCATTCTCGAGTTCGATGGCGCAACCTGGCGCCGGATGAAGATCGAGGCTTCTGGCGCGGTTCGCTCCCTGGCCATCGATGAAAGCGGTCGGATCTACGTCGGCGGCGTCACGACGTTCGGATACCTTGAGCCCGATGGGCAGGGGGAACTCCAGTACGTGCGCCTGGACACCCGGCTTCCGCAGGAGGCTCGTACGTTCAACGACGTGTGGCGCACGTTCGTCACGAAGGAGGGAACGCTCTTTCAAACGGAACGCGCGATCTTCCGGTGGGCGGCCGATGCCCTGACCGTTATTCACCCTGCCTCGCGTTTCAATCGAGCGTCAATGGTCGACGACCGGCTGTACGTCACCACCCCGGAGGCCGGCTTGAGCGTGCTCGAGGGTGACACGTTCCGCGCGCTCCCGGGCACTGAACGGCTCGGTCGCGAGCCGTTTCCGGTGATTCTCAGGTTCGACGACAAGCGCCTGCTGGTCGGCACGCGCGCCGACGGGCTGTTCCTGCACGACGGTTCGACCCTGGTGCCGTTTCCGACCGAGCTCGACCAGCACCTCAAGACGACCCAGATCTACCGAGGGGTGTTGTTGCCAGACCAGACGATTGCGCTGACCTCAACGTCGGGTGGGCTCAGCATCATCGACCGCCAGGGCCGGCGCGTGAGTCAGGTCGCCAGGCGGCAGGGCCTGTCCACCGACGTCGTGTATTTCGTGATGCCCGACCGGGAAGGTGGTCTCTGGCTCGGACTCGACAACGGCATCGCGCGTGTCGAAACGCCCGCGCCGGTGTCTTTCTTCGATCAGACGACGGGAATTCCAAGCGTGGCGAACCGGGCCATACGTCATGAGGGACAGCTGTACGTCGCCACGCAGAGCGGAGTGAGTTATCTCACGCCAGGCATCGGGCCAAGCGGTAGTGCGACATTTCAGCCGCTGACGGGCGTCAACAATCAATGCTGGTGGTTTACGAGCTTCAAGGAACCCGGTCTCCCTCGCCCCCGACTGCTTGTCGTCTGCACGACTGGGCTGTTCGAGATCGTCGGCACGAAGGCGATACCCATCTACGCTCCCAACGACGTCACGTTCCGCGCCAGCGTGCTGCTCGTCTCCGCGATGGATCCGACACGCGTTTGGGTAGGGCTGTTCGATGGGCTCGTCTCGTTCCGGCGGCAGGACGGCCGGTGGGTCGACGAGGGAAGAGTCGAGGGCATCACGGAACAGGTGCGCTCGCTCTTCGAAAATGCCGACGGCTCGCTGTGGGCGGGCACGCAGTCGGAGGGCGTGCTACGCGTCAATTTCGCGACACCGCCTCTATCGAAGGTGCCACGGCCTGCAGCACGCGTCGAGCGATTCAGGAGCGCACGCGGTATTCCGGATGGAGGGGTCACCGTCGAGGCCGTGGCGGGGGCGCCGTGTTTTACGGTCGTTTCCGAGGACCGGCATGTGGTGCGCTTCGACGAAACGTCGGGGACGTTCGTCCGGGACCCGACGCTCGACGTCGTGGGGGTCGACGCCGTCGTCGAGCCCATGGGGCTTCTCGGAGGGCCTGGCAACCGTGGCTATCTGAATCTGGGCCGTGAAACCGCCGCGCTGCAACGGCAGTCTGACGGCACGTGGACGGTGGACAAGTCGATGTTCGCCAGGTTCGGAGCCACTCAGCCACCGTACTACCTGTATCACGACATCGGTGACGTCACTTGGCTGACGCTGAATGACGGGCGGCTCGTTCGGTTCGACACCTCTCAGGTGGCCCAGGCGCCCGGTTCGTTCCCAGCCCTGATGCGGCGTGTCACGACCAGCCACGCGCAGCACCTCTTTGGAGGAGCTGCCGTCGTGCCGGCGGCGCCACGGCTCGCGGCATCCAGCAACGCGCTGCGTTTCGAATTCTCGGCTCCGAGCTTCATCGACGAATCGGCCACCCAGTACCAATCGAAACTCGACGGGCTCGACGATGGTTGGTCGGAGTGGACGCGCGAGGCGCGGCGCGACTATACGAACCTGGGATTTGGCGAGTATCGCTTTCGCGTGCGGGCGCGCAGCGTCACCGGGCAGATCGGCGAGGAAGCCACGTACGCGTTCAGCATCCTGCCGCCATGGTATCGGACATGGTGGGCGTACGGCGGGTATGTGCTGTTGGCGGGACTCGCGATGTTCGGCGTCGATCGCACCCAGCGCCGCCGCGTGATTCGCAAGGAGCGCGAGCGCGCGCAGTTCGTGGAAGCGAAGCTGCGCGCGGAATCCGCCGAGGCGCTTGGCGCAATCAGAAGGTGAAGGCAAGAAGAACGTCGAGCTGCTCAGCGAGATCGGTCGGGAGATCACGTCGTCGCTCGAGTTCGACACGATCTTCGGAAAGCTCTACGAGCGCGTGAATCAGCTGGCCGACGCGGACGTGTTCGGCGTCGGGCTCTACCATCCCGAACGCAATCAGATCGAGTATCGGCTGGCGATCGAGAAGGGCAAGCGCTACGCGCCCTATACGCGCGACGCATCGGACCGTAACCAGCTGCCGGTCTGGTGCATCGACCACCGCGAGCCCATCTTCATCAACGACCTCCGGTCCGACTACAGCAGGTACGTCACGACATTGGACGAGGACAGTCGGCCGCTCGAAGACGGATCGATGTCCGAGCAGCCGCAGTCCATCATCTACATGCCGCTCGTCGCCAAGGACCGGGTGCTCGGCATCATCACCATCCAGAGCTTCGAGAAGAACGCCTACACCGGACATCACCTGAACGTGATGCAGAGTCTTGCGTCCTACACGGCCATCGCGCTCGACAACGCCAACGCATACCGGCAGTTGAACGAGCACGAAAACGAGATCAGACGGCTGTTCGAGGAGGCGGAGCGTGCGCGGGCCATCGCGGTCGAAGCCGATGCCGCGAAGAGCGCGTTCCTCTCGACGGTGAGCCACGAGCTGCGCACACCGCTGACCTCGGTGCTCGGCTTCGCCAAGATCATCAAGAAGCGGCTCGAGGACCGCATCTTCCCGCTCGTCCCGACCGAGGATCGCAAGATCGCGCAGACGATCCAGCAGGTCGAGGACAACCTGAAGGTCGTCGTCAGCGAAGGCGAACGCCTCACCAAATTGATCGACGACGTGCTCGATCTGGCCAAAATCGAGGCGGGCAAGCTCGAGTGGCATATGGAAGCCGTCAGCATGGGTGACGTCATCGAACGCGCGACCGCGGCCACTTCGTCGCTGCTCGACCAGAAGGGGCCTCCGTCTTGTGAAGGACGTCGGCGCCGACCTGCCCTCGGTCACCGGCGATCGCGACCGCCTGATTCAGGTGGTGATCAACCTGATTTCCAATGCGGTCAAGTTCACCGACTCCGGCACCGTCATCTGCCGCGCCGCGCGCCGCAACGGCGAACTCGTCGTGAGCGTCGTCGACACGGGCGTGGGCATAGCGCCCGCTGACCAGCCCAAGGTCTTCGAGCGGTTCAAGCAGGTCGGCGACACGCTCACGGACAAGCCGAAAGGCACGGGGCTCGGTCTGCCCATCTGCAGAGAGATCGTCGAGCACCACGGCGGACGTCTCTGGGTCGAAAGCGAGATCGGACGGGGAAGCACGTTCTCGTTCACCCTCCCGATCGTGGTTGACCGGGCGGCCGGCGTACCGGCCCCGGTCGAGCTCGCCGCGCTCATCCGTCAGCTGCGCGACCAGGTGGTCGTGACGACGCCTCGCCGCGCCGATCGCCAGCCGCGGATCCTCGTCGTGGACGACGACCCGAACATCCGCGAGCTGCTCACCCAGGAGTTCGCCGAGGCGGGCTACACGGTCGATATCGCGAGTAACGGGCGTCAGGCGCTGACCGTCGTGCGGCAGGACCGGCCCGATCTGATCGTGCTGGACGTGATGATGCCGGAGATGAACGGCTTCGACGTCGCGGCCGTGCTCAAGAACGACCCGCTGACGATGGACATCCCCATCGTGATTCTGTCAATCGTACAGGACCGCGATCGCGGGTTCCGTCTCGGTGTCGATCGTTATCTGACCAAGCCGATCGATACCGAGCTGCTGTTCAAGGAAGTCGGCGCGCTCATCGAACAGAAAAAGTCGCACAAACGCGTGCTCGTCGTCGACGAGGACGCGAGCACCGTTCGCACGCTGACTGACGTGCTGACCGTGCGCGGATACAGCGTCATGGAAGCCCGCGGCGATGACCTGGTCAACCGGGCTGTGGCGCTGCAGCCCGACATCATCATGTTGAACTCGGTCTCTTCGGCCCGCTCGGACGCCGTGCAGATGCTGCGGTTCGAGAAGGGATTGGAGAACGTCCTTTTTCTCGTCTACCAATAGAACTTGTCTCGATAGAGCTACCAGTAAGGAGACTACGTGACCCGGACGATCCTGATTGCCGACGACGAGGCCCACCTTCGATCGCTGCTCCATCAAACCCTGGAGGAGCTCGAGGACGAGGGCGTGGAGCTGCTGACCGCCGCCAATGGCGAAGAAGCGCTCGCAGCCATCGAGTCGACGAAACCGAACCTCGTGTTTCTCGACGTGATGATGCCGAAGCTGAGCGGCTTCGACGTGTGCAGCCGCACGAAGAAGGGGCTCGGCCTGACTGATATCTACATCATCCTCCTGACGGCCAAGGGTCAGGAATTCGATCGACAAAAGGGGCAGGAGGTCGGAGCGGATCTGTACATGACGAAACCGTTCGATCCGGACGCGCTGCTGCAGAAGGCCCGCGACGTGCTCGGTTTGTAGGCCCATCATGTCGCGAGCCGCACTCCGCCAGTTGATCGGACGCCAGCCGGACGCGCGTGCCCTGCTGTCGCTGATCACGGAGGCGCTCGGTTCTCCGGTGGCCATCGAAGATGTCGATGGACGGCTGCTCCACGGCCAGACGAGCCAGGAGCCCGCCGTGACGACTCGCTTTCCGATCACGCACCAGGACACCAGCCTGGGATGGGTATCCGGGCCGGGCCAGGTCGGCGCTGTAGCTGCCCTTCTGGGTCACCTGATCGGCAAAGAAGCTGAGCGCAAGGCGCTTGGCGCAGAGGTGTTGCACCTCTATCGCGAAATCAATCTGATCTACAGCTTTTCCGAGAAGCTGGCGGCGCTCCTCGATGTCGAGGGTGTGGCACAGCTGACGTTGCAGGAGGCGCGGCACCTCATCGTCGCTACTGACGGCCTGATCATGCTACTCAACGACGACGGCGTGCTGACGTCGATCGCTGCCTTCGGCGACGAAATGTCGACGCTGACGGAGTTCCGCAGCGGCCCCGGCATCATCGGCGCGATCGCCGCGAGTGGCAACGGGGAAATCGTCAACGATGTCGACAGCGATGTGCGGCGGATTATCGAGCAGACCTCGATCAAGGCGCTGATCTGCGCACCGCTGAAGGTTGGCGAGCGGGTGACCGGTATCATCGCGCTCGGCAGCACGATCCCGATGGCCTACACGGCGGCGGAGTTGAAGCTGCTGAATACGCTGGCGCTGCAGACCGCCACAGCGATCGAGAATGCGAGGCTCTTCGAGCGCACCGTGCAGGCGGCTCGCGAGCGCGAACGCCTGATGGCGCTGCACAAGGAAGCGGAAGTCGCGCGCGCGAAGCTGGACAGCGAGCTGACGCTCGCCGCACGCATCCAGGCCCAGCTGTTTCCTGCGGAGATGCCTCAGGTCGATGGCTACGAGCTCGCGGCGCGCAATCGTCCCGCCCGGCGCTGCGGCGGCGACTACTACGACGCGCTCCCCGTGATCGATTCTGCGGGCGGCCCGCGCATGCTGCTCTGCGTCGCCGATGTTGCAGGCAAAGGCCTGCCAGCGGCGCTCGTCATGAGCAACATGCAGGCCACGCTTCGGGCCCTTCTCGGGCGCACGCGATCGCTACCAGACCTCGCAGCGCTTGCCAGCGGGCTGCTCTACGGCTCGACCTCGCCCGAAAAATACGTGACCGCGGCGCTCGCCGAACTTGAGCCCGCGACGGGGACGTTGAGGTTCGTCGGCGCCGGTCACCTGGACAACGTGATCCTGCGCGCGAACGGCGATGCCGTGCCGCTCACGTCGACGGGCATGCCGCTGGGCCTCCTGCCGCTCGAGGTTCCCTATGACGAGACCGGACAGACCCTGGAGGCAGGCGATGCCCTGGTGCTCTTCTCCGACGGCGTCACGGACGCGCAGAACGAGGAGGGCGAAGAGTTCGGGGAGCTTCGTCTGCTGAATGTGCTGCGAGCTGCGGCAGGAACGGCGCCCGATGCCATGATCGGCTGCGTGCTGACGGCCATCGACAGCTTTGTCGGCGGCGCGGCGCAGTTCGACGACATTACCCTCCTGGTCGCCAGGCGTCTGCCGGGGACCTAGCAGCGAAGAGCAACGCCAGATCAGCGCGTTACAATTCTCTGAAACGTCTTCGCGACGCGCTTGAACTCCGGAACCATTGTCGCTGCTCGAGCCTTGCTGACCAGGCCCTGCATGATGAAATACCCACCGTCACCGGGCAGCAAGACCTGGTAGAGCGTGACCCGCTTGCCGGTGTCGGTGTCCATCGCTTCACCGACGATCTCGTACGCGTTCGATCCGTCGATCGTGATGGCCCGCCGTTCGCCAATCTTCAGATTGGCGGTTTTGACCGTCTGCTGGGCACGCGCCTCGGAGAACGCCCTCAGATCCTCTATTTTGACCGCCGTCACGGAGTTTCCGACGACAAAGAGCGCCGCGTCCGGCCCGCGGGCCTCCATCGTGCCGGATTCGTTGAGGATCACCAGGTTGTTCATCCGTCCGGCGACTTTCAAGCTGCCGGTGGACGTGACACGGAAGGGCAATCCCTCGAAATGGTCGGTTGCCTCAACAGGCTCGCTCCAACGCACGGTCAGCAGCGACGCCTTGATGGCGTCGCCCAACTCCGCTTCGGCGGCGCGGGGAAACGTTCCGACGATCATCATCGTGTGCTTTTGATCGCCGGCCACAAGCATCCATTTCAGAAATTCGGCGCCCCCTGAGGTCTGGGACACGTTGAGCAGCAGCGCGTTCCTCCCATCAATCTTCTCCGCCGTCGACTCGATCAGCGTCATCCCGCGAGAGGCGAGTGCGGCCTTGGTCATCCCGCTGTTTCATCTCCGACGCAGGCCCTGGCATCTCGGTCACCATGATCGAGGCCTGAACGTCCTGGCGCTCAAACCCTGGGAAACGGGCCGCCGGCGAGAACCCCGCCGGCGGTTCCATCGTCACTGTCGTGCCGGTCACGCGAACGGCTTGCGCGAATACCGGTGCGGCCGCAGTCAGGGTGCACGCGACGGTCAGAATGGCGCTGTTGCGACGCATCATTCGGAAGCTCAACGTTTGGGATCTCCATTCTGCGATGACGTCCCACGCGCCGCCAGCTGCTTGAGCAGCTCGCGGACCGCGGTATCCAGCTGCGAGTCCTTGCCAACCAGGCTCTCGCCGATCGGCCGGGTCACCGGAATGTCGACCGGCCGTGGGTTCAACTCCATGGTCGTGCCGTCCTGCGTCGTGATGCGCGTGCCGGGCATGCGCATGGTCGAGCCATCCACCAACGTGGCGTTTCCGGTGTAGATAATCCACCCTGAGGTCGGCTCGCCGACGACCGTGCCTAGCTTCAGCGAGCGGTAGCCTTCCGTAAAGTCCTCGGCGTCGGACAGCGAGTGCTGGTTCGTGACGAGAATCGTTGGCAGCTCCAGGGACCGCTGACCGAGCACGCTGCGCGCCGGCGCGGTCGGCAGGCCTCGCGGGGTCATCATCATGTAGCCGCGACGCGCAAGGACGTCGAGCGCATAGGCGTTGACGAATCCGCCGTTGTTGTTGCGGACGTCGATCACCACTCCGTCCTTCGCGCGATTCTCTGCATCGAGATCCAAATACAGCCTGCGAAGCGCGCCCTCCGACATGTCGTTCATGTGCACGTAGCCCAGTCGGCCGCCACTCGCCTTGCCGACATACGCCCGATTCCACTCGACCCATTCGCGGTAAAGCAGGTTCTTCTCCGCACCTCCACTGATCGGCCGCACGATGACCTGTCGCCGATCGCTGGCCTCGGGCGACGCGGCCACGGACAACTCGGTGCGACGGTTGTTCGCGTGCGACAGCAGCTCGTCCAGGTTCACACGAGGCGTGATCGGCGTGCCATTGACCTCCACGAGGTAGTCGCCGGCCGAAACCTGACGGGTGATGGCGGACGGCCCTAGCGGGATCACGCTGGCTACGCGGAGGCGACCGTTCCGCTCGTATTCCGCACGATCGAAGCGAAGCCCCAGCCGGCCTGCCGCTGGTCCGCCGCCGCCACGGCCACCACGGCCGCCGCCACTGGCGACGCCCATGTGCGACGCATTCAGCTCACCGACCATCAAATTCAGCAGCCGCCGCATCTCGTCAGGTGTTTGCGCGCCGGCTATCCGCGGTGCGTAGCGTGTTCGCACGGCATTCCAGTCGACGCCGTGGAACTTGTCGTCGTAGAAGCCATCGCGCATGTAGGTCCACGCCTGACGGAAGACTTCCATCTTCTCCTGCGCGAAGTCGACGTCCATCTCCGCCGTGACGGAAATGCTGCGTGCCTGACGCGTCTCGACAGGAATCACCGAGATACGGCCCTGTTCGAGATAGAAGACCTCGCGGCTGTCCGGCGTGAACTGCGCGTCGGACTTCGGCCCGGCCGTCGACGTCAACTGCCGGGCAACCGCCGGCTCACGGGCCAGCTCGTCGAGCGAATAGACGTAGAGGTTCTGCTGCCCGGCCGCGCTCGCCGTCATCAGCAGCCATCGCCCATCGGGGCTGATCGACTGCGAACCGACGTCGACGCCGACGGGCAGAATGCTGACGCGCTGACGAATGTCGTCAAAGACGATTTCGACGGGCTTCGACGGATCGCGGCGGGGCGGCGGCGGCGCGGCATCGCGGGCGGCGGGCGCCTGCTCGCGTCCCGGCGGAGGATCCTGTGCGGGCGGTGTCGTGTCGGCTGGCCGGTCCGCGGGCCGATTGCGGGGCGGCTCGTCCTTGAACAGATCGCGGAATCGATCCTCGCGGAACCTCGGCGTGCGAAGGATCAGGTCGACCTGCACGGCCTCGCCTTCCTCCGTGCGCTGATTGGTGTTGTAGACGATGTAAGTGCCGTCAGGGCTCCAGGAGATATTGTTGGCGCTGCCGTTGGGCATGGCGGTGATCGGCTTGCTCTCGCCGCCCGCCGCCGGCACCGCGAACACGTTGCGGAATGCCTTGGCCGTCAAGCCGACGTACGCGACCCACCGGCTGTCGGGCGACCACGCGAGACCGCGGTTCGATCTCGTCAGGTTGCCGGTGGCCAGCGACCGGTCCTGCTTGGTGGCCACGTCGAGAATGCGCAGATCCGTGCCGTCGCGGACGAACGCGATTGACTTCCCATCAGGCGCAACGCTGGGCGCCGAGTCGCCGACCATCGCCCGTGTCAGCTGCGTTTCCATGTTGCTGGTGAAATCGAACAGATACAGGTTGCCAACGCCGTTCCGCTCCGACACGTAGACGATCCGGCGGCTGTCGGGAAGCCAGCCAATCTGGGACTCGCGTGCGCCGGAATGGCTGACGCGCACGGCGTCGCCTCCGTCGCGAGCAGAGGCGGCCCAGACTTCACCGCGCGCAACGAACGCCACCTTGCGACCGTCAGGCGACAGCGCGAGATCCTGGAAGCCATTCGTCAGCGTCACGTGCTCGAGCGCGGGCGACGACGGCGCGCCGCGTTTCGTGATCGGCACCTTTCGAGCTTCGCCGCTCGCCGTGTCCATCGACCACACCTCGAAATCACGCTCGAAGACGATCATCCGGCCGTCGTTGGAAATCGTCGGCCAGAGGACGCGGCCATCGGTGAATCTGGTGACGGCTTTTTCCTTCGGCTCCGCTGCCCCCGACGTTGCGACACGGAAGCACCCAGATGTTCTGGCTGCCGCTGCGGTCGGACACGAAATAAAGGCTCTTCCCGTCCGCGCTCCACATCGGCCACAACTGCTTGGCGCCACGCTTGGTGAGCTGCTCGTAACTCGGCGTCGGGCCATCGGTCAGCAGCCAGAGCTCCGACTCGTCGAGATGGGAATGTCCGTTGCGCCACCACTGCCCGAAGCCGTTGCCACGCGCCGTGAAGGCCACACGCTGACCGTCTGGCGCGGGGGCAGAGAAGAACTCGCTGGTGTAGCGATCGCCGCTGACGATCATCGGCGTTCCGCCGGCGACCGGGACGCGATAGATGTCGTTCATGCCGGAGATGTCGCGGCTGGACGACGAGAAGTAGATCCATTTGCCGTCGCGCGACCAGCCGTCCATCCGGTCGAGACCGTCGTCGAAGGTCAGCTGCTTCAACGCGCCGCTGCCCATCGTCAGGACGTAGATGTCGCCGCCACCGGTGCGATCGGAAACGAAGGCGAGTTGCTTGCCGTCGGGCGAGTAGCCGGGCCGCGACTCGGTCGCTTCGTGCGCGACGAGCAGACGGGCTTCACCGCCGGCTGCAGGAACGGTCCAGATGTCACCGCCCGAAACAAATGCGATCTCCGAGCGATCCGGAGATATCGCCGGCTCGCTGAACGACGCGCAGCGGCGCGGGTGACTCGGTGGCCGCCCGCTGGCCGGCAATCGGCGGAGCCGCGGCGACGCCGGTCACGATCAATGCTCCGAGGATCACGGTGGTCTGTCTGGACGTCATGCAAGTCCTCCGTCAAAGCTGGCTCATTCTACTCCTGATATACCATTCCTCATCCCGATGCGCCCACTCATCCGCGCGGGAGTCGCGGCGATGGTTCTCGCGGTGACATCGACGTCAGCGAGCCAGCCGCAACTCGCTCACATCCTTGTTGAACGCGACCTTCCACTCAAACTCCGTGACGGCGTCACGCTCTACGCAGACGTCTACCGCCCCGAGGGCCACAGGACGCTTTCCGGCACTGCTGATGCGCACCCCCTACGACAAGGAAGGCGCCCAGCAGAGCGCTCGCCTGGCCATGACGTCAGCCGCTGTCCGCCGCGGCTACGTCGTCGTCGTGCAGGACACACGCGGGCAATTCAAGTCGGAGGGACGGTTCGTTCCCTACTCGCAGGAGATCGCCGACGGCGCGGAGACCATCGCGTGGGTCGCCATGACTTCCCTACGTCGATGGACAGGTCGGTATGTTCGGGCTGTCCTATCCCGGCGCCGTGCAATGGATGACTGCGCCCGGCAGCACCGCCGCAGCTCAAGGCGATCGCGCCGGCGATGACCTTCGCGCATCCGAATCACTTCTTCTATCACGGTGGCATCTTCGAAGCGGACTTCATCGAGTGGCTGCTTCCACGGCAGCAGCGTGAACGCGGGAGATGAGGACTTCCCTTTGCGACATCTCAGGAGGCAGACGCCGGGTGGTCGAAGAACGGCGATGCGTGGATGGATCACCGGCCTCTGAGCACGCTGCCACTCATGAAAGGAGTTTGACTACTGGAACGCCTGGACACGCAACCCGATCGAAAGCGATGTACTGGAAGCCATTCGACATCGAGGCGCAGCACAGTCAGCGTTCGGGTTCCTGCGCTCAATCTGAGCGGATGGAACGACGACCCGTACGGCCAGCCGGGCGCAATTCGCAATTTCGTCTGGCATGCGCGCACACGGCGGAAGTGAAGACGCACGGCGCGGCCAGCGTCTGGTGATGGGACCGTGGACGCATGGCGTCCCGTCGATGACCCGCACGACGTACGCCGGCACCGACTACGGTCCGAACGCCACGTTCGACTTCGTCGAGGAACAGCTCCGGTTCTTCGACTACTGGCTGAAGAACAAGGACGACGGATATTCGCGCCAGCCGCCGGTCAGGATCTTCGTGATGGGTGAGAACCGCTGGCGTGAGCGAACACTCATGGCCTGTCGCGAACACCGTCGCCCAGTCATGGCTTCTGGGTTCGGGCGGCAGGCTCAAGTGTGTCGCCGGAGGATCGTCGCGGCCGACCGAACGCAGTTCGTCTACGACCCTCGGAACCCGGCGCGCGTGCCACTTCCCACGGCAACCGGCCCGGCCAACTGGACGCCGATCGCGGAGCGCGCAGATGTCATCGAGTTCACGAGCGCGCCGCTCGATTCAGCGATCGAGATCACCGGTCAAGTGATCGCTCATCTCTGGTTCACGTCTTCGGCTCCGGATACGGATGTGACCGTGCGCATCCTGGCATGTAGGCCCGACGGATCGTCTTATGCGCTGACGAACACCTACGGAGCACTTCGTGCGCGCTACCGCAGCACCGAAGAGCCGCGGCCCCCTGCGCCGCTCCCACCAGACCGAACCTGTCGAGCTGACGATTAGCGCCGGCTACACGAGCATCGTCGTTCCTGCCGGTCACCGCTTCAGCTCGTGGTAACGGGAAGCATGCGTCAGGGACTGACGATTCACCCGAATGTCTGGAATGCGGATGCCGCCGATGCGCAGCCCGTTTCAGCTATCAACGTCATCCATCACGGCGGTCAATATCAGTCGAGGGTCATACTGCCAGTGATTCCGCGTAAATGACACGACGCCGTGGTCGTGCGTAGTTCGTGTCTCGCCGGACGGTTCGCGTCATTCGCGTTGCACTCACCACTCTTGAATCTTAACGCCAGGCGGACGTCCCTTCAGCGTGTTGCATTGTCGTCGTCGCGCGACCAGCCCCAGCCGGCCAGCGCGCCGACTCCCGCGCCGATGCCTCCGAAGAGGAGGGCGGGACCGTGCCGGCCCACGATTCCATCTTCACCCGTGAGCATCGTCAGTCCGTAGACAGCAGCGAAACCGATCAGAGCGCCTGTCCAGACTGGGTGGCGCTGCATCCACGGGCGGTCGTCGCGACCTGTGGTCTGCGCGCGACGCTCGGCAGTTCCGCGTTCGTCACGCAGATTCAGACGTGACGTGTCTCTCGACGCTTTCAACAACGGTCCTTCGCTGGAGCGCAGCCCGCTCGCGTCGATCGAACGTGCTTCGACGACGCCTTTCGCTGGGCCTGCTGCGGCTGCGACAGACCCATGACCCATTGCGACGCACAGGACCACTGCGACTATACGGCTGTTCATCGTTACCTCCACCGCCTGGAATGCCGGAGATCAGCCGTACGTCGCAGCAAACATGGTGCCCCGCGAATCCATCGGCCCCTGGGCCAAAACCCTAACGCCGAGCCACGCGCCTGCAGGCGCGGTTACAAATCCGCAACCACCCGCGTGCAAGATTTTTTTGGACCAACGTTCCAATTGCGTGGATAGCCGCGCCCGACAAGAGCGTCGACCGAAGCCCCCAGAAAGGTGGCTGGCACCTTCCCCGGCTAGGTGCCAGCCACCTTTCCAGTTTTTGCGCACACGGGTCCGAATTGGGCCGGACGAGTGTGCAGCAAACGCGAATGCCCGCGGGCGGACGCTCGGGCGAGGCGATTGCAAATCATGCGCAGCGCTGCACGCGCCGGACACGACGTGAAGTGCGTCCCAAGACGAAATCTGCCGCAGCGGAGTCTGATTATCCAGAGCTCAGGCCTGCTGACGTTCAACGGACCCAAAGGAGGCGGGACATGATGCGGACTCGCACTGCCGGCATTGCCACCATGGCCATCCTGATCGTCGCGCTTGGCGCAAGCGGCGCGCGCGCGCAGGATCCCCAGCCGAACGGCTGGGTGGTGCTCTCACTCGACGAATACCGCGCGTTGCGCGCTCGGGCCTTCCCCGTTCCGCCGACGCCCACGCCGCCCCCGGTCGATGCGGCGCTCACCCGCGTGGACTACGACCTGCGCGCCAACGGCGACACGGTCAGCGGCGAGGCGCGTCTGACGGTCGATGTGCTCAAGCAAGGCTGGGTCAGCATCCAGGCGCCAGCCGGCGTGCTCGTGCGCAGCGCCCGCCTGAATGGACGTCCGACGGCGCTCGTCGCCGGCAGCCCGCCTCGCGTGCTGATCGCCAGCGCCGGCCGCGCCACGCTGACGCTGGACATCGTCGTCCCGATCGCGGCGTCCGGCGGCACCGAGTCGATGACCCTTCCGGCTTCCGCGTCAGCGGTCTCGTCCGTTCGCCTGACCATTCCACGGACCAGCGTCGAGCTCGCCAGCAGCGGCGGGATCGTCACCGAGCAATCCGAAACGGCACGCGAGACGCGATGGAGTGTCTATGGGTCGCCGGGACGCCCCGTATCTTTCTCGTGGAAACGCAAGAGCGAGGACAGGCGGGCGACGATGCCGTTGCGGCTGGATGCGCGGCTGACGTCGCTCATCGTTCTTGGTGAAGAGAGCAGCCTGATCACCACCGGTATCCATGCCGACGTGAAGCAGGGATCGACGCGAGAGATCTCGCTGGCGATCCCCGCAGGTGTGACCGTCAACCAGGTCTCAGGGGCCACGGTGGCTGACTGGAATCAGCAAGCGAATGTGTTGACCGTGACCTTTCTCGAGCCGCTGACAACCGAGACAGCGATCGTGGTCACGTCGGAAACGCGGACACCACGTGATGGCGCGGTCTCGGTTCCCCTGATCCGGATGCCGGCTGCCGAGCAGGAGTCTGGCGGGATCGCGGTTGACGTCGCAGGCACGGGCGAGATCGGCGAACGTCGGCCGATCGGGCTCGAAGCCAGCGACCCGTCCATCCTCGGCGACGTCGTCAGCGGCCGCGACACACCCTCGATGGCGGCGTTCAGGTTCAAGACCGGCGGAGGATCCGTGCAGCGGGCGCTCACGGTCGATGTATCACGATACACGCCGGCGGAGGTGCTGGTCGCCAACATCGAAGAAGCACGCTACGAAGCGCTGA
Source organism: uncultured Acidobacteriota bacterium (assembly GCA_963710415.1). Classification (GTDB taxonomy): domain Bacteria; phylum Acidobacteriota; class Vicinamibacteria; order Vicinamibacterales; family 2-12-FULL-66-21; genus CAVQAH01. Next base: position 220,141 of record CAVQAH010000014.1, read on the forward strand.
TCGGCGAAGACGGGAAAACACTGGTGCGGGCACGGTATGCGGTGCGGAACAACCAGCGGAGCTTCCTGGCGGTGACGCTGCCTGCTGATGCGACGCTGTGGAGTGCCGCGCTCGCGGGACGCACCGTTCGGCCGGGCGTATCCCCGACCGGCAGTCTCCTGTTGCCTTTGCAAAAGGCTCGGGCCGGGGAGACGCCTCCCACCGTTGCCGTTGAGATCGTGTATCTGCAGCGCACTCCCGAATGGACGGAGCGAGGCACGTCGGCGCTGACGCTCGCAGCGGTAGACCTGCCCGTGTCGAGAACTGGTCTGACGGTTCGTCATTCGCCGCGCTTCGCGGTGCAGTTGAAACCCGGTTCGTTCCGGCCTGACGTCGATCCAGGACCATGGACCGTCGCTCTGCGATCGGACGAGGACGTCAGGATCAACGCATCGGCTTCTGGTGTGGTGAGCGGTGTTCCTGAAGCTCCGGCTCCGCCACCGCCACAGCCCGCGCCGGCCCCAATCGCAGCGCCAGCAATGCCACCCGCGGCCGACAGCGCCTCACACCTGAAAGCGGGGGCCGGCTCGGCGGACGTCTTTCTGGCCGCTCGCTTCCAGTCCAGCTCAGGGAGAAGCGTTGCCGGGATTCTACCGGTCGGCGTTCGCGTGCCTGTTTTCGGCGCAGCGCTCTTTGCGGCTGCCGAACTGACGGAAGAAGGCCGCGCTCCCACGATCGAGTTCGACTACAAGAAGGCAACACGGCGGTGAACGCGACGACTCGAACGAAAGGCCGGTGTGAGATGCAGAAGATGCTTCGCGCGTTGATCGCGTCCGTGTTCGCCGCCACAGCCACGTTGGCCCAGGAGCGTCCGCCCCAAGGTCCGGCAGGAACCGTGACGCTGTCTCGCAGTGACTACGATCTGCTGCTCGACCTGTCGACTCGCGTCGGCGCGACGCCCGAGCGCGCACCACTTGCCGCCGCGCTCGGTCGGGCAGACATCACGGTGAGAGTGGAAGGGAGCATGGCCCGCGCCTCGATTGCGCTCGAGGGCGAGGTCTTCCACCCGGGCATCGTGAAAGTCCCCTTGATTGCCGGCACGACGCTGCTTGATGCACGTCTAGCCAACGGCCCGCTGCCTCTCGTCTCCGAGAACAACGCGGTCGTTGGATTGATTCCCGGGCCGGCCGCTTTCGCCGCGACGTTGGATTGGGCAACGCCCCTGACAATGACGCCTGGACGCGGATCGTTCGTGCTGCCGGTGCCGGCTGCCGGAAGCGTGACCGCAACAATCGACATCCCGGGCGAGCGAAGTGACGTGCGCGTGTCTCCGGGGCTCCTGTTGTCACGCTCGTCGGCTGGCGGCCGCACGACGATACAGGCGACGCTCAGTCCGGGAATGTCCACACACGTCTCCTGGTCGTCACGGGACGCGGTGGCCGCACCAGTCCAGCGCGACGTTCGCTTTCTCTCGGATCTGAAGACGCTCGTCACCATCGGCGAGGCGGAGGTGCGAGCGGTATCGCTGATCGACGTCACCGTGCTGCAGGGAGAATCGTCGCGGTTCGAACTGCGCCTGCCGCAGGGGTACGAGGTCGTATCGGTTTCCGGCTCGACGCTCGACACGAGCGAACCGCAGCCGGGCGCGCTCACGCTGACGGTGATCGATCCGACAGTTCGCCGGCACCAGTTCCTCTTGACGCTCGAACGACAGAGCTCGGGCGGCTCCTTCAAGCTGGAAACGGGATTCGCGACCCTTCCCGCGGCACAACGGGAAGCGGGCGAGGTGGCATTAGCGGGCGTCGGCACGCTCGAGATCGGTGCCGCCGACAACCCTGGCGGGATCGGCGCCGCCGATCACTCTGGATTGAAGCGCGTCGACGTTCGCGAAGTCGATCGCTCGCTCGCCGCCGCCGCCGGGCAATCGATGCTCGCGGCCTACCGCTATCAGCGCACGTCGGCCGCGCCGCCGACGCTCGCGCTGGACGTGACACGCTTCTCCGATGCCGCCGTTCTCGCGGCCATCGCCGAGCGCGCCGTGGTGACGACGCTCGTGACGACGGAGGGGCGCGCGCTGACCGAGGTGACGTTGTGGGTGAGGAACCGCGCCCAGACGTACATGAAGGTTTCCCTGCCCGCGGGCGCATCGATCGTCTCCTCCGACGTCGCCGGTCAACCGACCAAGCCGGCCGATGGTGCGGACGGCACACGCGTACCGCTCCTGAGACAAGGCTTCCGCCCCACCGCCGCGTATGTCGTGTCGTTCGTCTATCTTCACGCCGGTTCCCCATTCCTCAAGAAGGGCGACATGCGGATGATGCTCCCTCGGATGGATCTGCCCGTGACGCTCGTCGAGTGGGAAGTGTTCGTGCCAGAGATGTACCGTGTCGATCGGTTCGATGGCAATGTGATCCCGGCAGACCTGGCCATGCGTGATCTCGAGCCGGTCGAAGGTTCGGGGGCGACGACCCTCGCGCATCAGATGCCGGGGACTATTGCCGGCCGAGTCGTCGATCAGAGTGGCGCGGCGTTGCCAGGCACGTCTCTTGTAGCGCAGGTTGGCGGTGGAACGTGGAACGCGGTGGCGGACGTGAACGGCCGCTATCAGTTCGATGGACTTCCCGCTGGGCTCACGACAATCACGGCCCAGCTTCAGGGCTTCAAGACGATGCGACAAGCGTTAACCAACGATCAGCGCGGGCAGCAGGTGGACTTTCCCATGGCGGTCGGGGATCTCTCGGAGACGGTGACCGTAACGAGCCAGGCCACACGCGCCCAATTAACCCGATCCGAACAGATCGACCGGGAGTCGAATCAAAGCGCGCAGAAAAGCCGCACAGGCGAACGAACCGTCAGTCAACGTACAGAACCTCCAACGGAGGGCATCGGGCGTGCTTCCCGTCCGCATCGACGTGCCGCGAGCCGGGTCGTCGTATCGATTCGTCAAGCCACTCGTCATCGATCAGGAGGCGTCCGTCAGCTTCCGATACCGCCGGAGATAACCACGGCCAACCAATCCAGTCTGCCATCCCGTCCAAGTGCCGTCGGGGAGGCTAAGCATGGCTGGATTGCCGCAAGACTTCAGGTTCGGGCTGCGCGCGCTGCGATCGGCGCCGGGGTTCAGCATCGTCGCGATCGCGGCGCTTGCGCTCGGGATAGGCGCCACGAGCGCGATCTTCACGCTGCTCTACGGGGTCATGATCCGTCCGCTGCCGTATCCGGAGCCGGATCAGCATCGTCACGTCGATCAGCGACACAGGAGATGCGCGGCATCCGGGACGGTGGCGTGTCCTACGCGGATTATCAGGATTGGCGTCAGCAGCCGAGATCTCTTCCAGTACGCGGCTCTGTGGCGGCCTTCGAACGTCGACTTGACCGGAGGCGATCGGCCCGAACGGGTCGCCGCGCTCGCGGTCACGGGCGAGTTCTTCCAGGTGCTGGGCGGGCAGCCTCTTTTGGGCAGGACGTTCGGGCCCGAGGCCGAGGCGGACGGCGATCGGCCCGCGGTTCTGACCGAAGGCGCCTGGCAACGGCTGTTCGGTGGTGACCGTGGCGTGATCGGTCGCACGATCCACCTGAGTGGACTCCCCTACACGATCGCAGCCGTCATTCCCTCCAATCTCGCGTGGCCGGAGGACACGGACATCTTCGTGCCGCTCCGTCTCAATCCGGCGGCAAATGCGTCGTTGCTGCGGCGAGACAACTTCATTTTTCGATCGATCGCCCGGTTGCACCCGTCGACGAATCTCGAGCAAGCCAAGGCGCGAGTGGCGACACTCGCGCGCGGGATCGAACAGCAATTCCCGGCCTCCCGCACCGGCTGGAGTTACGACGTCGTCAGGCTGCACGACTACACGGTTGGCGAGGAATTTCGCAGCGCCTTACTGATCCTCGGCGCGGCCGTCGGACTGGTACTGCTGATTGCCTGCGCGAACGTTGCCAACCTGCTGCTTGCTCGCGGTGCCGATCGGCGGCGGGAGCTTGCCGTGCGAGCGGCTCTTGGAGCCTCGCGCGGGCGCATCCGTCAGGCCTTGCTCGCCGAGAGCACCCTGCTCGCCTCGGCGGGCGGCCTGTTCGGTCTGGCGCTGGCGTATTGGCTCTCGCGCGCGCTCGTGAGAATCGCACCATCCGATACGCCGCTGCTCGCAGCGCCTACTTTCGATTGGCCGATTGTGACCTTCACGCTGGTCGCCGCGATGCTGACGGCGGTCCTGTTCGGCCTGCTCCCGGCGTGGCAAGGTGCGACGGTCAGCCCCGGGCGATGCGCTGAAGGACGGTGGCCGCACCGGCGCCGGCCGGCGGGCGGCGCGGATGCGCGATTTGCTGGTCGTCTCGGAAATGGCGCTGGCCGTCGTGCTGCTCGTCGGATCTGCCCTGACCATCAGAAGCCTGATCGCGATGGGAAACGTCGATCCTGGTGTCGATGTCCGGAACGTGCTCGGTGCTCGCGTCATACTGCCCGGCACGCGGTACCCGCAACCCGCGAACCGCGTCCAATTCTTCGAACAGCTGACGGAGAAAGTCCGCGCATTGCCGGGTGTCCGGATGGCGAGCATTACATCCCGAATGCCGGCCGGCGGGCCTGGCGTGGGCCTGGGCCGTGTGTTTCTTGCGGAAGGCCAGGCAGAACCACCGGCGACCACGGACGTCCCGGCGCAATGGACGGTGGTCGGGCCCGACTACTTCACAACGCTCGGCACACGCATCGTCAAAGGTCGCGCCTTTACCAGGCAGGATTCGGTGCGGACACAGCCAGTCATCATCGTCGGCGAACGTTTCGCGTCGCAGATGTTCCCCGGTCAGGATCCGCTCGGCCGGAAGATTCGCTCGTGGAGAGACGAGAACGTGCTACGTGAGATCGTGGGCATCGCCGCGGACGTCAAGTACGTCGGCCTGGCCGATCGGCCACGCAACGCCGTCTACGTGCCACATGCCCAGGATTCATGGGGCACGATGATCCTCTCGGTGAAGTCCGAGAGCGATCCGCTGGCACTGGTCAACGCCATCCGCCAGGAGGTCACCGCACTCGATCCGATGCTCGCGCTCGGTGATGTCGACTCGCTCGCCCATTTCAGCGCCGAGTCCGTGTCGAGCAATCGGTTCACCGCGCGGCTCCTTGGAGCGTTCGCGGCGCTGGCGCTGTTGCTCGCAGCCGTTGGCGTCTACGGTGTCATGGCCTACGCGGTGTCCAGGCGATCGCAGGAAATCGGCGTGCGCGTTGCGCTTGGCGCGACGCGGCGTGACGTGGCATTGCTGGTGATCGGCCGTGGTCTGGTGCTCGCCGGGATCGGACTGATCATCGGTACGACTGCCGCGGGTCTATCCGCCCGGGCTCTGCAGGCGACGCTTCCAGAGATCGCTCCGCTCGATCCGATGTCGTACGTATCGGCAGCCGGGATCCTTCTCCTTGTCGCGCTCGCGGCCTGCGGGATCCCCGCTTTCAGAGCGTCGCGGCTCGAGCCGTCGGCGGTGCTGCGACAGAGCTAATTGGTAATCTGGAAATTGGCAATTGAATGCCGATTTCCGATTTCCGATTCCCGATTTCCGATTTCCGATGTCCGATGTCAGGCCTTCTCAGGCACCAACGTCACGACGGTGTTCCTGTCCATGGGAAAGTACTTCTTGAAGATCTCGTGGAGGATCGTCGGCGAGATCGAGTCGATGCGCTCCATGCGTTTGAGGATGAGGAGCGGATCGCGTTCGAGGAGCTTTGACGATTGAAGGCGTCCGAGCCAGAAACCGTTCTCCCTCAGCAGCGTTTCGTGCTCGCGTCTCGCGCTTTCCTTCGCGCGGGTCGTGAGATCGTCGGATGGCCCTTCCTTCTGCAATTGGCGAATCTCCGTGAGGATGCGCTCGACCATGCGATCGGCGTTCTCCGGCGCCGATCCGAAGCTGATGACGACGCGTCCGACGCCGCGCTGAGGCAGCGGCTGCACCGATCCGACAGAGACGCCGTAGGTTTCGCCGAGCTCCTCGCGCAGCACGTCACGCAGCCGGATCTCGAGTACCTCGGTCGCCGCCTCGAGCCGCGCCTGCTCGTTTTCCTCGAGGGGCGGATCCGCGAAAAAGCTGAGCACTGTTTGTGCTTTGGGCTCCTTGCCCTTTTCTACGCGCTCGCGCACCACCGTCGGCGGGAACGTGAGCCCCACATCCTTGTAGCGCGCAGCGGCTTTGCCGGTAGATGGCAGCGAACCAACGTAGCGTGCCAGGAGCGGCACGGCCTGATCGACCTTGAACGCGCCAACCATGAAGAACGTGAAGTCCGCTGCGTTCGCGAAGCGCTCGCGGTAGAACGACACCATGGCTTCGCGATCGAGCGTCTTCACTCGCTCGAGGGTCAGCGGCTGCGACGTGTAGTGGTTCATCGTGTTCACCGCCGCGACCTTCTCGCCGAACACGACGCCCGGATTGCGGTCGCGGTTGACCAGCGCCGCCTCGAGCTGCCGCCGAATCAGGGCAAACGCCTCGGAATCGTCGCCGGGTGCGGTGAACCGCAGGTTGAGCAGCTGAAGGGCAATCTCCAGGTTCGCCGGTGTGCTCGACCCGCTGATGCCGTGATTCGACAAGCTGATCGACGCGTTCGCGGACGCGAACTTCCCCGCCAGCAGCTTCTCGAGATCGACCGCCCGGTGTCCGCCGGCGCCTGACAACTGCATCTGCGTGGTCGCGAACTGCGCTTCGACGAACTTCGCCGGAGCGGCGAGCGAGCTGCCACCCGGCGAGACCAGCGAAAACAGAATCTGATCGTTCTTGAAGTCGGTCGGCTTCAACCACGCTTCGACGCCGTTGCTGAAACGGACGACCGTGACCCCGAGCTCAGGGATTTCGCGGCGGCCTCCTACTTCGCCGGGATCCGGCATGCGTTCCATCAAGGCGCGACCCGATCCCATGTCGTTCCAGGCGGTCACCGCCACCGCGTCTGCCGCTTTGACTGCGGCGCGAAGCTCGGCGTCGGTCGGAACCTTGATGTCAGGCTTCTGTGGCGAGACGGCAAGAATCACGCGGTTCTGATCGGCGAGCAGTTTGCGCGCGACATCCGAGGCCTCCGCGGCCGTGATGCCCGGAAGTAGCGACTTCGCGAGCTGATGCTCGTACACGATGCCCGGGCTCGGTTCGCCGAGCAGGAAGTGGTTGATGTATTCCTGTACGTAGGTCCCGCTGTCCGTCTTGTCGCGCTCCATGTACGCGCGATCGAAGCTGGCTGTCAGCCAGCTCTTGGCCCGATCCAGCTCGGCTTGACCGAACCCGTGACGTTCGACGCGCTCGCCTTCCACCGCGAGCGCTGACAGCCCGGCTTCGATCTTTCCGTCCTGCACGCCCGCACCGAGCGCGAACGTCGTGACGCTTGGCGAGAGGCCACTGCCGTACGCGACGGCGCTCAGGAACGGCGCATCGGGCTTCCTGCGCAATCTCGTCGAATCGCTCGTTGAGCATCTGAAAGACGAGTTGGCGGACGAGGCTCGCCCGGTAGTCCGCGACACTATTGCTGGACTCCACCGGACGCTTGCGGACGATCGACACCGACGATTGCGTGACCTCAGGATCCGTGGCGGTCTTGGTCAGCAGATCGGTCGTCAGCGGAACCGGGTAATTCCGCTCCGGAGGCGCAGACGATGGCTTGGGTATCGAGCCGAACTCGGCCTTGATCAGCGACTCTATCTGCGCCGGATCGACGTCGCCGACGACGACGACCGCCATGCGATCGGGCCGATACCACTTCGTGTAGAACGCGCGCAGGACGTCAGGGCTGAACGACTTCAGGATCTCCGGCTTGCCAATCGGCAGCCGTTCCGCGTACTTCGACTGCGAGTACAGGACGGGAATGTGCTGATCGCGAACGCGTGCGCCGGCGCCCAGGTCGCCGCGCCATTCTTCGATCACCACGCCGCGTTCCTTGTCGATCTCCTGCGGATCGAGGGTCATGCCTCCGGCGAAATCCGCCAACCCCTGCATTCCCTTTTCGACAATGCCGGCACGATCGGTCGGCAGTTGAAACATGTAGACCGTCTCGTCGAACGAGGTGTAGGCGTTGACGTGCGGTCCCATGCGCGCACCGGTTTGCTCGAGAGCGGCAATCAACTCGCCGGCCTTGAAATGCCGCGTGCCGTTGAACGCCATGTGCTCGAGGAAATGCGCCAACCCGAGCTGCTGGTCGGTTTCGTCGACCGATCCGGCCTTCACGGCAAGCTGCATCTGCACGCGCTTCTCGGGCCGGCTGTTCTTGCGGATGTAGTAGCGCAAGCCATTCGGCAGCGTGCCCATGGTGACCGCGGGATCGAACGGAACCGTATCCGTCAGCGCGACGGCTGGCGCGGCCGCTTGCGGCTGGGGCTGGGATGCCTGTCGGGCAAATAACGGAGCGTTGATCGCAAAGCCAAGAACGAACGCTGGCAGGAGGCACTGTCGCAGGGTGATCCGCATAGAGGCACTCTATCGCACGTTTCCGGATGCGCGGGATGACTTTCATCACAGGTTGGCGGCGCTTCATCACCGGCGCACGACAGCGACCAGATCCATCGACTCTGTGGCCTTGAACGACGCACCGTCGAAGCCGCCAAAGAGATCGAATCGCTGAAACCCCGCCGAGCTGAAGATGTCCCACAGCTCAATCCAGGTCCAGCCGTGCAGCGTCACGCTTCTGGCGTGCATGACCTCGACGGGGGGATCGGCGGAGGGCCTGTGCCGGAGGGTCGCGGGCGTGAAGATGACCGTACCGTCCGGCTTGAGATCCACGAGACGCAGAAAGACCACGTCACCGCTCTCTTCATCGAGGGGAAGCGGCCGAAAGTTCAACGGCAGGTAACGAATCCGTTTCGCGCGGATGCGCTCGTAGTTCAGCACCTGCATCACGAACGGCGCACCGGGTAAGAGCACCGCCGCAAGCCCCTGAACGAACCTGCGCAGATCGTCGTGACCGAGGTAGGACAGCGTGTTGCCGAGGCAGATCGCCGCGCCCGCGTGGCCGAGTTCGATGGCCCCGAGATCGGCGATATCGGCGTGCACGAAGCGCAGGTTCTCGGGGACGGCAGCATCGGCCGCCGTGTCGAGCATCGACGTCGATGCGTCAATCCCGACAACGTCGAAGCCGTGAGCGGCAAGATGACGGCTATGTTCACCCGTGCCCGATCCGAGATCGATCACCAGTGGCAGTGGCGCTGTCTTGAGGATTCTCTCGAGAAACGGCCACTCGCGCTCGATGCGATCCGGCCACGCAATCGCGCGCCGGTACTCCACGCGGGACCACTGATCCACGCCCATCGCACGGGCGACTCTATCATTTCCGATTCGTGCCCGGCCGGCCGAAATCGTCAGGACACTTCTGAAATCCGGCCCTAAGTACTTGATGCGTTTCGCAGGTGAAACTGGCCTCGCCCTGGCAGAGCTAGAGCCGCTGCCCCCCGGCCCAGGAGCCTTTTGCCATGACGTCGCAAAGCCGCGTCGTTTTTACCGGAATCGTGGTGGTCGTGGCCGCGCTCTCGGGTCCAGCCGGCGCGTCGCGTGCGCACGCATCCGCACGCGGGTGCGATTCGCATGCTCGAGTCTTCGGGAACCTGATCGCCGCCACAGATGCTCCGGCGAACATAGCCGAGGGCAACGAGACGAACAACACGCGTGAGGGGGTCGTCCAGATTGGGTCGGACCTCAGCGTGTCGGCACTGTCGGCGCCGTCACGTGCGGCCGTCGGCTCGGCGATTGTGGTGACCGACACGACGAGGAATCCAGGAGGCTGCGGCGCCGATGCATCGGTGACCGCGTTCTACTTGTCGGCCAACTCGACGCTCGACGCGACCGACGTCAGGCTGGCACCGGCGCGCGCAGTCGGTCCGCTCGCTGCTGGCGCGTCCAGTGCCGGCACGTCCAACGTGATCATTCCCGAAATCGCGCCTGGCGCCTGGTTCCTCATCGCCAATGCGGACGACGACGGAATGGTCAACGAAATGGCGGAGTCGAACAACCGGCGTATCGTGTCCATGCACATACTGACACCCGCAAGGTCGAGCGCTGGATGTTCGGATCAGGCTGCTCAATTCTCGTCCCCAGGCCCCTTTGTCTTATCCAGTCCTGACAGAAATCGAGATCTGCCACCCTTTTTGATGTACGCTTGGCGGCCATCAGGCGTCCAGGCGAGGCCGGGCGCTCGTTTCTTTGTCCCGGAGACGCCTCCCGTATGCATCCGATTACAGGACTTCTGACCGCCCTGGGCGCGCTGACCGTTGTTTACGTTGCCGGGTGGGCGAACGCGTTCCAGGCCGCGCGGAGGTCGACCCAGCGCGACTCTCCCGCGACTGATACCCGCCCTCCCGATGCCTTCCAGATTGGGCTCGGCGCGGCAACGAACTTCTTCGACTCGCTGGGAATCGGGTCCTTCGCGACGACCACGGCAGTCTTCCGGCTCAGGAACATGGTGCCCGACCGGGTGATCCCGGGCACGCTGAACGCCGGTCACACCCTGCCGACGGTTCTCCAGGCCTTCCTCTTCACGGCCGCGATTCCGGTGGACGTCCTGACGCTGTTCGCCATGATCGTTGCGGCGGTGCTCGGCGCTTGGCTGGGTGCCGGCATCGTTGCGAAGTGGTCGAGGCGAAAAGTCCAGATCGGGATGGGCTCTGCCCTGCTGGCCGCCGCCTTTTTCTTTCTGATGCGACAGCTTAACTGGTTCCCCGCCGGGAGCGATGAAATCGGCGTGCGCGGCATCAAACTCGTCATGGCGGTCGGCGGGAACTTCATTCTCGGAGCCTTGATGACGCTCGGGATCGGGCTCTACGCACCATGCATGGTCCTGGTGAGCCTGCTCGGCATGAGCGAACGGACCGCGTTTCCGATCATGATGGGATCCTGCGCGTTCCTCATGCCCGTCGGAAGCCTGCGCTTCATCCGCGAGCAGAGCTACAGCCTTCGTAACGCGCTCGGCCTGGCCATCGGTGGCATCCCGGGCGTCCTGGTCGCCTTCTACATCGTCAAGTCGATGGACCTCTACTACGTCCGCTGGCTCGTCATCGTCGTCGTCATCTACACGGCAGTGACGATGCTGATGTCGGCCGCGAGAGAGAAGTCATCGACCGCTGCGGAAACAGACAATGCCTAGTGCTCGCCGGCAAAGGCCGTCGCCCAGTTCTCCCGCCCGTTGCTGATTGCTCTCCGGGTGACCTGCGTCCAGTCGTAATCGAGGACGATCAGGTCGACGGACCATCGTCCGGCGTGACGCGTCGCAATCGCATACCGGGCGTGCGGCGATCCGGCTTCCGCGATCGCCGGATCCGGGTTATCGGCATAACGCGGACACCCGACGCTCCCCGGATTCACGACCAGCCTCCGGCCCGACGCATACGTCGCGTGCTGATGATGGCTATGTCCACAGAGAATCAGCGATGCGGACGTGCCTGTCGAGCCGGTCCTCGAGTGTCGAGGCCGTCGCAAGCGCCAGGCGGCCATCGACCAGATCCTCGAGCAGATACTCGCTGTCGCTGGATGGCGTTCCATGCAGTGCAAGGACTTCGCCCTCGAACTCGAGGGAGGCCGGCAGTTGGCCAAGCGCCGAGCGCTGATGTGGCGTCAGGCAGTCGTGCGTGAACGCGACGGTTGGCCGTCATCTCCTGACGCGGCAGCTCGGTCGAGCCAGCGATCGTGATTGCCACGAACAGTCGGGAGCGACAGCTGCTCGAGCCTCTCGAATGTCTCGCGTGGCCAGAGCGGACTCGTCACGCAGTCTCCGAGGTTGACGGTCAGATCGGCGCCTCGACGCGCGGATGTCGGCAAGAACGGTTTCGAGCGCGACAAGATTGCCGTGTACGTCGGCGATGATGGCAAGACGCATATCAAGACGTGCGGACGTGCCGCTCGGACGTGCTCACGTGCTCACGTGCTCACGTGCCACGTGCGAACGCGGGACATGACGTCCGCGATGGTGTCGAGCACGTGCGTGTGGGGCTCGACGGCCAGGCGGTCTCGTGAGTGGGCGCCGGAGCACACGCCGATATTGATCTTCACGCCCGCGTTGAATCCGGCCCGCAGATCCAGCGCCGTATCGCCGACGTTGGCGACGGCATGCACTGACGTCACGCCCGTGCGTTCCATCGCGCGAAAGATCAGGTAGGGCGCCGGGCGGCCGAGCGGCACCTCGTCTCCGCAGACGAGCGCGTCGGCGATCCCGGTCCAGCCGACAGCGTCGAGGATCGCGCCCGCCACGGAACGGTCGAAGCCGGTGTTCAGCGCGACGCGGATGCCGTGCGCCTTGCACTCCCGCACGGTGTCCTCCGCACCCTGATACAGCCTGAACCGGCCAACGGCGCCCGTCAGGGCCGCTCGAAACGACGAATGGATCTCGTCGAGATCGCTCAGGCGCTCCGGCGCGTGGCGGCTCAGCAGATCTGCCATTGCTTGACGTTTGCTCGCACCCCTGACCTCAGCGATCTGCTCGGCGGTCACCGGCACCGACCACCGTGCGAGCGTGTCGCGGAAGATCTCCGCGACCTCATCGCCAACGTCGATCGTCGTTCCCGCCATGTCGAAGACGACCAGTTCGATCGGGTCAGGCATCCGCTATTTCGCTGTTTTTCCCGGAAGCGTGAAGACCTGGATGGCAAAGCGCTTGCCCGCGGAGGACTCGGCGTCGTGTATCTCGATCTCAGTGAAGCCGTTGCAGATGGCCGCCGAGCGCATCTCATCCACACCCCTGAGCTGCATCACACCTGCAAGACGCTGAATGGCGGCATAGGGCGACGGCGTGACCGTCCCGGTCTCGGCGCTGGGCAACTGAATGACGGTTACCAGCGCGCCGCCAGGCTCGACCAGAGCCTTGACGTTGCGCATGGTGACGACGGGATCGACGTACTCGAACACCAGCGCCGCAAAGGCCAGCCTGACCGGCACGATCGGCAGCGGATCGCGCTCGATGTCCGACACGAACGCGCTGAACGCGTGGAACCGTCTGGCAAACCGCTCACGCGCGCGCTCGACGTAAGCCCCATTGACGTCGATCGCCACGATCCTCGAGACGATCGCCGGATCGACCCGATCCAGGCCGAGGCCTCCGGCGCACCCAAGCAGCGCGAGCGAGGCTGGACGATACGTGTCGCAGACGAGGGCGAGGAGGTCTGCCATCAACGCCGCCTGATTGACCGAGGGCAGCGCCATGTGTGCTTCGTACTCGTCGAGGGGAATGGAGAGCCAGGGGTTCATCGAACAGGTTAGACGTAGATCGCGGCCCGTGGTTCGTAGCGGGATAGCTCGGCACTGTACCACGCACGATCCACGAGCGGACAGTCCAGTGACCGTATGGACTCGCGACTCGTCTGTGTCGATTTCAGCTTTCCGATTATCCGCTCTTCGGACCGCGCGCGTCAGCGCGACGCCTGCTCAGTCGTGATCTTCTTGTCGGCCTTGTCGCCGTTCTTCACGTACTTGTCGAGCCACGCCGCCCAACGGGCCCAGAGGTCAAGCAGCGTTTCCTTCGAGGCCGGACCGTGATCTTCGAGTGGATACAGATACAGCGCCGAGGTCTTCCCCAGACCGTTCAGCGCGTGATAGAGGCGGATCGAGTTGATCGGATCGGTGCCGACGTTCTGATCGGCCAGGCCGTGATACATCAGCAGCGCGCCGGTCAGATTGTTCGCGTAGAGGAACGGCGACATCCCCAGGTAGACGTTCGGCGCCTCCCACAGGTCGCGACGCTCGCTCTGGAACCCGATGGGCGTGAGGGTCCGGTTGTAGGCGCCATCTCCGGCGATACCGGCCTTGAAGAACGGCGTGTGAACCATCGCGTTCACGGTCGAGAAGGCACCGTAGCTATGGCCACCGATCGCCAGCTTGTTCCTGTCGGCCAGCCCCCGGCGATCGAGCTCGTCGATCACGGCCGCCAGATTGTTGCGCAGGTCGTGGACGTAGTTGTTGTTCATCTGCCCGGCGGGCCCGACAATTGGCGAGTCAGGCTCGACGACCGCGTAGCCCATGCGCACGAAGAACTCCATCGAGCGCAACCCGAAGTTCGGGAAGCTGTTCTTGTTGAACGTCCGGTCTGGCCGGTCGTACGACTCCTGATCCTGGAACTCGCGCGGGTAGAACCAGAACAGCGCCGGGAGACGTGTGCCCTTCTGGTAGTTCTGCGGCAGCGTCACCGTGACGCGGAACTTGAAGCCGTCGGGCCGGGTCACCACGAACCGCTCGGTCGGCGCCCGCGTGATGTCAGGGGTGTAGTCCTGATTCTGCGTCAGCTGCGTGCGCTGGCCATTCACCACGAGATACTGCTGTCCAACCTCGGTCGGGCTCTCGCGCGACACGATGTACCGGCCAGCGTTGATATCCAGTACGGTCGACACACGCTCGAAGACGCCGTTGTTGTCGCTCTCGTACACGCGCTGCTTCTCGCCCGTCTTGATGGCGACCTTGTCGATGAAGCTCTTCGGACCGACCTCGTTGGGGTTCTTGTCGTAGCTGGTCCCGGCGAAGTAGACGCTGCCGCCATCGGCAGACATCAGAACCTGACCGCCACCGCCGACGGCGCCACCGCCGCGCCCGCCACCGCCACCACCGCGCCCGCCGCCGGCGATCGTCCCGCGCGTCGAGATCAGCGAACCGGGGTTGGTATAGACGTCGTCAGCGCGATAGCGCGCCAGCGTGTATTTCTGCGTCGGCTGGTCGAGCGCGACGGCGAACTCGATCATGAACGTCGCGGCTTCTCGCCGCTCCTGGGAGTTCTGCCCCTGACGCTCGCTCGCGAACAGCATCTTCATGTCGGGCGAGAAGCGATGACCGGTCATCCGCGTGCTGTTCTCGAAAATGACCTTCTTGCTGGCGTCGTCGAACGGTGCCGTCCATTGATAGAGGCGATCCTTGCGCTCCGGTGCGCGCTGGCCGCGCTGACCTTCGCCAGCCTGATCGTCCGGCGCCAGCCCGCCACGATCCTGTCCGCGAGCGCCCCGGCCTCCGGGACCTTGCCCGGCGGGCGCCGGTTCCTGCTCGAGGAATGTCAGGCCCTGACCATCGGCACGCCACGCGATCTCGCGCTTGCCCTGCTGATTCTGACCGCCGCGGCCGCCACCACCCTGCGCCGGCGGATCAGCCGGCGGCTGCGTATCATCCTGAACGCCAAGGTTGATCGGACGGTCCATGACTTTCGCGAGCATCTTGCCGTCCGCGTCCCAGATCTCTTCGACAGAGCCGAAGCTGTTCACCGGAACGTCATACGAGAACGGCTTGACCATCCGCGTCACGCGAACGTACTTGGCGTCGGGTGACGGATCGACCGCGCGCACCATCGTTGGCTGCCCGACCTTCTTCACGACGCCTTTCTGCACGTCGATCAGCGCGACCTGACCGGTGGAGTGCCACTCCAGCAGGTCTTTCTCGTAGGTCGTGGTCATCAGGCTGGGGAACGTCCGCAGCCGGTTCTTGTCGGAGTCGGCGATTTTCACCGTCGGGCCGGATGGCGCCGCCGGCGCCGGCGGCATGGCGCTGCGGCCCTCGGGGACGAGCACCGCGGCGATGTTCTTCCCGTCCGCGCTGAACTCGAAGCTCGAGACGAGCGTCGCGAGGACGGGCGTCTTCGTCAGCTGACGGGACTTGCCCGTCGCGACGTCGGCGATCCAGATGTGCGTGGCATCGTCGCCGTGGACGAAGAACGCCACCGAGCTGGAGTCCGGCGACCAGGTCGCGTTCGACACTCGCGCACCCGCCGGAATTTGAATCGGCTTCTTGGTGCCGTCAGCCGCCGAGATGATTTGGATGCCGACGTTGTTGCGAGTGGTGAGCGCCCGCGCGCGATTCGCCTTGTAGTCGACAAACACGCCGCCGAGCTCGTGAAACGGCTTCGAGAACGTCTTCATCAGGACGGGACCGTCACCGATTTCGTCGAGGAACCACTTCTTGTCCGGGCTCACGCTCGAAAGCGTCACATTGAGGTGCCGCGGCGCAAGGACCGCCTCGGCCAGCTCCCGTGGGGGGGTCGCGTAGCTCTCCTGTTTGAGGATGTCGTCTGCCCCAGTAGTAGATGCAACGCTGCTCTGGGCCCTTCCAGACACTGCGAAGGGGATCAAGAGGAGCATCAGGACCGGGGCGACGCGTAACAGGCGGTACGCCAGGGACCCACGAGTATTCGTCATAGTGCCTCCGTCGGGCTCAGCTTCCGTCACGAGATCCGGCTAAAGCCGGACGCTGCATTGAGATAGACCTGCCGCGGGCGCGGCTGAGTACGGAGTGTATACGACAAGCGGGATGTTTTGCTTACTGAACAGCGTAACTGGCGCGTCGCAATCGACATGAATCCGGCCTCGATTCTCGTGGCGTCCGGCTTCAGCCGGACCTATGGTGTCCGACGGGCTAATCGAAGCAATGCCTTGATGAGCCGCTCATACCCCTCCACTGCATCCTCGAGCTCCGATAGATCCACATGCTCGTGATCGGTGTGCGCGACAAGGATTGAGCCAGGGCCGAACAGCAGCGGCCTTCCCCAGCGATCGAGCAGCGGGACATCCGTGGTGAAGGGAAAGCTGGCGGTCGTGAATCCGGGCACGGTGTGCATCCGGACCGGTTCGACGCGCAGCACTTCGGAGACGCGGACGCGAGGCTCGAGACGCTTCACGATGGACAGCACATCGTCCGCCGGGCCGACGGTCCGGAACATGATCTCGGCCGAGGCGCTCGGCGGGACGACGTTTGGCGCAACGCCGCCCTCGATGAGCCCGACGTTGTAAAAGGTCGCACCGAGATCGTCATTCGCCGGCAGTTGGAGCGTCTTCAACACGGCCAGTGCGTCGAGCAACTTGTCGATAGCGGACTCGCCGCGATCGGGCGTCGCGGAGTGGGCGGCTCTCCCCGACGCGTCGAGCCGTACGCGAAGGACGCCGCGAGTGCCGGTCGCCAGCCTGTTGTCGGTCGGCTCACCGTTGATCAGAAAATGCACGGAGTTCGTGAGCGTGTTGGCCGCGGCGGCACCGTCGCTTCCGCGTTCCTCACCGACGACGAACAGGAGTCCCACCCGGTGCTCACCCGACGCCCGCAGACGGCCGGCAGCCGCGACCTGTGCCGCAAGGATGCCTTTGGCATCGCAGGCGCCGCGCCCGTAGAGGCGGCCGTCGCGAACGCTGCTGGGAAAGAATGGAGGGACACAATCGAAATGCGTCGATAACACGATCGCCGGTGATGCGTCGCTGGACGTGGCCCAGACGTTCGCACGTCCGCGGTCGACCGGTTGTTCCTGAACGCGATATCCCCAATCGCGCAGGCGTTGCGCCAGCCATCGGCCGGCCTCTGCTTCAGAACCGGTCGTGGAATCGATGTCGATCAGCGCGCGCGCGAACGCCAGCGTCTCTACCGGATCCATTGCTCGAGCGCGGTGCGCGCGTCGGTGCGCTCGTCGCGATACTTGACGATGACCGGTGTGTAAATCGAAAGCCCCCAGTCGCGTCCTGGCCCTTTCGTGACCGGACGCGTTCCGGGAACGACGACCGCGCCCTCCGGCACAATCATCGGCTGCCCAGGCACGGGCTCGAGGAGGCGGCCGTTGACGATGTCGTAGATCGGCGTGGATCCGGTAAGGATCGTACCCGCGGCGAGCACCGCGCGCCGCTTGACGACCGCGCCTTCGTACACTCCGCAGTTGCCGCCCACCAGCACGTCATCTTCGATGATCACGGGCAGCGCGCCCACCGGTTCGAGCACGCCGCCGATCTGCGCCGCCGCGCTCAGATGCACGTTCCGGCCGATCTGCGCGCAGGAGCCAACTAACGCGTGCGAATCGACGAGCGACCCATCATCCACGTAGGCGCCGATATTGACGTACATCGGCGGCATGCAGATGACGTTGCGGCCGACGAACGCGCCGTCACGGATCGTCGATCCGCCGGGGACAATGCGAACGCCCTGCTGCGCGGTGAATCGCTTCAGCGGCAACGTGTCCTTGTCGAAAAATGGCCAACGCCCGTGGTCCGCAGACGCATCGACGGTGTCACCGGACTTGAAGCCAAGCAGGATCCCGCGCTTCACCCAGCTGTTGACGCGCCAGCCGGTTGGCGCCGACGGATCAGGTTCCGCGGCACGCACCTCTCCCGCCGACAGCGCAGAGCGCAGCTTGCCGAACGCCTCCCGCGCAGCATCGCGATCGACGTTTGCGCCCGCGCCAGCCAGCCTCTCGATTTCGTCCGACAGCGTCGTCATGCCGTCACAGATGCGCGCGACGCGGCGCCGGCGGATTTCGAGCGGTTCTGGAACGCGTTGATAACTTCGCGAATCTTCTGACGAGACGGCTCACGCGGCGGCACCATCGGTAGCCGGTAGTGCTCCTCCAGCAGTCCCATCGCCGCCATCGCGCTCTTCACCGGGATCGGATTCGACTCGATGAAGTTCACCGTCATCAGCGGCAGCAGATCGTGGTGAAGCTTGCGGGCCGCGGCAAAGTCGTTCCGCTCGGCCAGTTCGACCATCTGCGACATCTCGGCCGGAACCTCGTTCGACGCCACGGAAATGATCCCGTGTCCGCCGACCGCCATCAGCGGCAGCGTCAGGGCATCGTCCCCCGACAGCACGATGAAGCTCTCCGGCACCGCGCGGCAGACCTCGCACATCTGCGACACGTTGCCAGACGCTTCCTTGACGCCGATGACGCCCTTGATGCCGCTCAAACGGACCAGCGTCGCCACGTCGACGTTGCAGCCTGTGCGACCCGGCACGTTGTAGACGATGATGGGCAGGCCGACTTCCGCCGCGATCGCGCTGTAATGCTGAAACAAGCCCTCGGGCGTGGGCTTGTTGTAGTACGGCGTCACCGACAGGATGCCGCTGGCCCCTGCCTCGCGCATCCGTTTTGCGACATGGATCACTTCACGCGTGTCGTAACCGCCAGCCCCGGCGAGCACCGGCACGCGGCCGCCCGCTTCGGCCACCACCAGTTCGACGATGCGAACCCGCTCGTCCTCCGTCAGCGTCGGGCTCTCGCCGGTCGTTCCGCAGGGAACGAGAAAGTGGATGCCGAGATCGACCTGACGCCGCGCCAGCCGGCGACACCCCAGCCTCGTCGAGCGATCCGTCGGATAGGAACGGCGTCACCAACGCCGTCCCGCAGCCCGTAAAACTACGCCGCATCTCTGCCTCCTATCGGTCGCTTCGCCAACGGTAGCACCTGCGCACTCGCGCACGTCGCGCACTTCAACCCCGAACCACATCCTTCATCGAAAACCACCCCCGCTTGCCGATCACCCACCGTGCCGCCTCGAGCGATCCGCGCGCGAAGCCCGTGCGATCGCGCGCGACGTGGGTCAGCGTGATCGTGTCGGAAGGTGAGTCGAAGCCAACGGTGTGGGTGCCGGGAATCGAGCCGGCCCGCGTCGACGCGACGTCGAGCGGACCGCGGAAGCCTCCTCGCTCGAGCGCCGCTTTCAACGCGAGGGCCGTGCCGGACGGCGCGTCGCGCTTGGCCGCGTGGTGCAGCTCGTGAATCCAGCCGCCGTACTGCTGGTCGGCGAGCAGCGTGCCTGCCTTCTCGACCATCGCCAGAAACACATTGACGCCGATCGAGAAGTTCGGCGCGACCACGACGGCGGACCCGTGCGTCTTGACGGCATCGCGGACGGTCTCTTCATGCGCCTGCCATCCGGTCGTGCCTACAACGATCGGCATGCCACGGGCAGCCAGCCGCGGCACGTTCGCCGGCACCGCATCAGCCACCGAGAAATCGACCGCGACGTCGGCCTCCGGCCAGCGCTCGTGGTCGGCTGCGTTCTCACGGCGGACGACGCCCGCGACCTCAAATCCATACTCCGCAGCCAGCGATTCGACCAGCCGGCCCATCCGCCCGTGGCCAACAAGCAGCACGCGTGCGGCTGGGCGATGCGTTGGCGGTCATGCGGTCGCGCTCAGCGGATCTCGCGGCCCTTGGGCCGGAGCAACGAACCACAGTTCGTGCAGACGATTCATCGCCCGAGGCAGATCGCGCTCGTTCAACACCACGGTCAGGTTCCGTCGCGACGCCGCCTGCGACACCATCCGCAGCGGGAATCCTTCGAGCGACGCCGAGCACGCCGAACGGAGAGCGCCGGATCGGAGCGAAGGCTGTCGCCCACCGCACAGAGCAGCGCCATGTCACGTTCGACCGACACCTCGGCAAACTCGCGCAGCGCGTCGACGATCGCATCGAGGTGCCGGTCATCGTCCACGGTGACCGACACGCTGACCTCGGACGTCGTCACCACATCCACCGCCGTCTGATGCCGCTCGAAGACCTCGAAGAGCCGGCGCAGGAATCCGTGGGCCATCAGCATGCGGGTGGACGTCACCTCGATCACCGTAATGCGCCGCTTGCAGGCAAGCGCCGCGAGCGTGCGCGCCGGCGATGCGGAGGCGGTGATGCTGCGTGCCGGGGCTCTCCGGACGCCGGCTGTTGAGGATCCTGACCGGGATGTCCCGCTCGACCGCCGGCAGGATCGTGCTCGGATGCAGCACCTTCGCGCCGAAGTAGGCGAGCTCCGATGCCTCGCCGAACGACAACACCGGCACGACGCGCGGATCGGCGACCACGCGCGGATCGGCCGTCAGCATGCCGTCGACGTCGGTCCAGATCTGAATCTCCCGGCAGCCGAGCGCCGCGCCGACGAGCGCCGCCGAGTAGTCCGATCCGCCGCGACCGAGCGTCGTGGTGATGCCGTTCTCGGTGGCGCCGACATATCCGCCGATCACCACCGAGCGGCCCGCCTCGAGGTGCGGGGCTATCTGCTGAGCCGCGGCGGCCCGAATCGCGTCCGGCAGCGGCGTGGCCGACGTGTGCGAAGCATTGGTGATCACGACGCGTCGCGGATCGATCCACACGCTCGCGATTCCGGCCTCCGGCAAGCGCTGCTGCGACGATCCGGCTGCTCATCAGCTCGCCGGCCGCCGCGAGGCCGTCGAGGGATCGCGGCGAAGCCTCCTGAAGAATCGCGACGGCGGTGAGCACCGCGCGAAGGTCGTTGATGTGCGCCGCCAATGCCTCAATCACCGGCCGTCGGCCGGATTCCGACAACAACGCCGTCGCCGCCGCCTCGTGCCTGCTGCGCAGCTCGTCGAGCTGCTGCATGACCTCCGCCCGTTCGCCGCGGACCGCTGCAGCCGCCATCGCGAACAGCCGATCCGTCACGCCGCTCATCGCGGATACCACAACGACCGGGCTGACCGCCGCTTTCGACCTCACGGCGAACGATGCTGATCAGACGGCCGATCGCCGCGGCATCGGCGACCGAGGTGCCGCCAAACTTCAACACGGATCGTTTGTTCATGTTTTCCTGTCACGCGAGTTCACGTCCGCACGAGCCGACCGATACACGTCCGGACCACGGACCACGGACCACGCGCACTATTCAAGAGCCCGTCAGCCACCATCAGTTCCGCATTCAGAATCGCCGCGCCCGCGGCGCCGCGAACGGTGTTGTGCCCGAGCGCGACGAGCTTCAGGTCGAGCACCGGACACCGGCGCAGCCTGCCGACCGCGATCGACATCCCGCGGTCGCGCTCCACATCGAGTCTGGGCTGCGGACGATCTGGCGCGTCGAGGCAAACGATCGGCGCACACGGGGCCGTTGGCAGCCGCAATTCCTGAGGGCGGCCGCGGTACGACGCCAGCGCGGACCTCGCCTCCTCGACGCTGGGAGGCCGATCGAAGGCGATCGAAACCGCTTCGGTATGGCCATCCACGACCGGCACGCGCGTCGTCTGCGCGCTGACGACCATCGGATGTGGCGTCACGCGGTCGCCATTCAGGCTGCCCAGGATCTTCTGCGTCTCGCTTTCGATCTTTTCTTCTTCGCCGGAGATGAACGGCACGACGTTGCCCACGATGTCGAGCGACGCCACGCCCGGATAGCCCGCCCCGGACACCGCCTGCAGCGTCGTGACCATCACGCGAGACAATCCGAAACGCGCCAGAGCGGCCAGCACGATCGAGAGCACGACGGTCGAGCAATTCGGGTTCGTGACGATGGCGCCCTTCCAGCCGCGCGTGACCTGCTGGCTCTTCACGAGCGCCAGGTGGTCCCCGTTGATCTCGGGAATGAGCAGCGGGACGTCCGGATCCATTCGATAGCTGCGGGCGTTGCTGACGACGATGTGGCCGGCGGCCGCGAAGGCCGGCTCGATGTTCGCGCGCCGCGGCCGCGTCGAGCGCCGAGAACACCAGCTTTGGTCCGCGTCCCGGTGTGCAAGACTCGACCTGCATTGGCCGGATCGCATCGGGCAGCGGCGAAGCGAGCCGCCACGTGGCGGCAGATTCATAGGCCCGTCCTTCCGAACGCTCGCTGGCAGCCAGCCAGGTGAGCTGGAACCAGGGGTGACCATCGAGCAGACGAACGAACTGTTGCCCCACCATGCCGGTCGCGCCCAGCACGCCAACTTCGATGCGATTGCCCGGGATAACGTCGTGTGATTCCATGCGTTCAGGGTCTCCTGCCTATGATGGCACTCCCTGTTTACTTCGACACCAAAAGTAAAAAGCCCGCCGACCTGTGTGGCCGGCGGGCTCGATGTGTCCTGACTTGGAAACTCTACGTCACGGATGCACACACACCACCGGCCTGCAGAGTCGCTTGACCCGCTTTCGATCGGCGATGTGTCGCATGCCCGTCATCGTGGCAAAAAGTATAGGGACACCATCACTTGCTGTCAATACAACCCGAGACGTCAAGCCATGGTCGTGGTTCAGGACCAGCGCTCGAGCCTCGCCGGAGACCGCGACCTCGGAGTAGCCACCCGTCGTGGGACGCCGCCAGACTTCCTTGATCGTCCCGACTGGCCGGCTGAGGTCCGAAGCACGCCCGGTGCGAGCCGGCCCCCACAGGCCCGGCCAGTCGCGCGCGGACGTCGCCTGTGTACGGCCTGCAACCTGGATCAGGAGAATCGCGGCAAGTGCAAAAACAGCGACCGCCGCCGGGCGTAGGCATGGACGCGAAGTGCGCATGCGATCACGCTAGAGAATCGCCGCGTCCAAGGTGAGTGGATGATACGAGGGGGTTCAGGACGACGGTTCAGGACGGGGGTTCAGGACGAGGGTTCAGGACGAGGGTTCAGGACGAGGGTTAACGAGGGTTCATGGACGAGGGTTCAGGACGAGGGCTCGACTCGCGAACGTTGCTCGCTCGTATGAACCCTCGTGTGAACCCTCGTAGACCTCGACAACCCTCGTGTGAACCCCCGTCTGAACCCCCGTGTGAACCCCCGTTGACTGAACCCTCGTGTTCAGTGCGTAAATGCGTAGAGCAGCACATTGATCCCGACCGCATAGCCATCCGGCGAGAACTGATAGAAGAACCCAGGGTCTTCTCCCTCGCGCTCCCAGGCGTCGGAGATGTCCGTGTTGTGCGTCATCAGGACCATCAGGCGTCCGTTGGCGTCGCTGATCCCGCGGACGTTGACGTGCTCGCTGTCGAAGCCGCGCTCCGAGGTGCCGCCGCCGCTGCGGCGCCAGTGGCCGATGTTCGGAATCTGTGGAATCGCTTTGAGCTCGAACATCGTCCGGAAGAGCGGGTGCGATGGCGTGAGGTCCACGATTGGATACTCGAAACTCGGAAGCACGCGGCCAATCTCCGAACTCCACTGCTCCCAGGCGGGCGTACCCCAGAAGTCGTCGGCCCAGATGAACCCGCCCTTCTGCAGGTAGGCGCGCAGACGCAGGACCTCCTCGTCGGTAAAGCCCGCCGTGCCGGCGTCGGCAATGATGATGAACGGGCACTGGAAGAGCTCGTCATCGGTCGGACGCACGACGAGGTGGTTTGGTTCGCCAGACGGCGCGCGGCTGATGCGTGTCTTGGTGAGCTCGGAAAGGCGGATCGAGAAGTTCGTGTCGGCGTTGGGATAGTCCGTCCACCATCCCTGTCCCCCGGCTTCACGGGTGACGCGGTTGTACATCAGGCGGCAGAAATTGAATGCGCCGTCGAAGCTCTCCTTCGTCGGAAAACGCGCGGACGGATCGCGCATGCGGCGGAATGGGAAATAATCCTGTGCGCCGGCGGCCGCGACGGCCAGCAGAAGTGCGACGGCAGCGGCAATCGCTGTTCGCATAAGGACTAACGACGCAACGCCAGACTGCATCGCAGCTCGCGACTGACGCGAAGCTCCGACGCTATTACTTACCCGGTCCCTTCGACAGCGACTTGTAGTACTGGTCGACCAGTTTCCGGAACTGCTCCGGCACTTCATCCGATCCCGACAGCAGAATCTGGTTGCCGTTGCCGTCGAGGCGCCGCCGCAGTCCGTACTCGAAGCGTTTCAAACCTTCGGTGACCTCGGTCTGCAGCCGGGAGAGCTCGGCGACATCCTGATAGACGCGGTCATCGTCGAGCGCGCGAAGATTGCGCAGGATGGCGTCGATTTCCTTCGGATCGAGGCGCTGCTGCTGCAGCATCCGCCGCAGCTGCTCGGCGTCGCGCGTGTACTGGCGCAGCTCGCCGCGGAACTGCCGGATGTCTTCCTGCGTGAAGCGGCCGGGCCGACGATCGCCGTAGGCGCCGCCGGACTGCGTGTAGCTACCGAAGGTGTTGCCCTCGCCCCCACGGCCATCCGTCGTGCGATCGCCTTCGTTCCTGCCGCCGCGACCGCCCTCCTGCCCTTGCTGCCCTGCTGGCCTTGCTGACCCTGTTGGCCTTGCTGACCCTGCTGGCCCTGCTGGCCTTGCTGACCTTGCTGGCCTTGCTGACCCTGCTGGCCTTGCTGACCCTGTTGGCCTTGCTGCCCTTGTTGGCCCTGCTGACCCTGTTGGCCTTGCTGGTTCTGTTGACCCTGCTGGCCCTGTTGATTCTGCTGGCCCTGTCGCTGGCCCGCCTCGCGCCCGGCGCGCTCGCGCATCCTCTCTTCCAGCGACTCGAGACCGCGCGTCAGTTCCTGCGCCTTCTCCAGCGCACCGTTGGCCGGATCGTTGTTCGCCTTGCCCATTGCGGCCGCGGCTTCCCCGATCTTCTTCTGCATCTCGGCGATGTTCGAGCCGATTTCCCCTTCGAACCGGGCGGCATCGCCGGCCTGGACGCCAGCGCGAATCATCGAACGCGAGTAGCGGATCTTGTCGCGGACCCGGTTGTCCCTGAGCGAGCCCGCCGCTTCACCGAGCTTGCGTGCCGTCTCCCGCTCGCTCCGCGCCATGTCGCCCGCCGAACGATCGAGCTCTTTCTCCAGCTCCGACACGCGGCCTTCGAGCTGATCTTTGCGCTCGCTCAGTTGTTGCACGCGTTCCTGCCGGTTCACACCCTGCTGATCCAACCCGGCCACTTCGTCCGCAATCGACTTCTGCTCGCGAGCGATTTCGTCCGCCTGCCGCTGCACGTCCTTGAGGTCGCGATCGGCACGGCCAGCCTGCGACTGCTGCAGCCGTCGCTGGGCCTCCTGGAGCCGCTGCAGCGCGTTGGACGCCTGGGCGGAAGCCGTCTGTCCTTCGGACGCCGCCTGGCGCATCTGATCGGCCGCCTCGCGAAGCTGACGCGCCGTGTTCATCAGGTCAGGACGGTTCTCTTCACGTGACAGCTGCTCGAGCCGGCGTGCCGCTTCCTCGACCTGTTCGGCCAGCTCACGCTGGCTCTGCCCGCCGCCGCCGGACTGCTGCTGACCGGCCATCGCCCGCCGACGCTGACGCTCGGCCTCCTGCTCCTGACGTCGCGCCAGCTCCTTCAGCTTCTCCATCAGCTCGTCGAGCTTCTGATCGGCCTGCTGCTGCTGCGCGCGCTGAGCGGTCTCGTACTGGTTGGACATCTTGTCCAGTTCCAGCTCGAACAGATCGGCGAGGTCCTCAGCCATCTGGCTGTTTCCACCGCCACCCCCGCCACCGCCGCGCTGCATCGCGACCTGCACTTCGTACTCTTCCTCGGCTCGCTGCAGGAACTGCAGCGCCTTCTGTTCGGGTTCGAGCGCGCCCTGCGGATCGGCCTTCTGCAGCCGGGCCTCGGCGTTCTTCATTTCGGCCACTGCCAGCGGCAGCAGATCCGCGACCTTCTTGAACGCCGGATCCTGCTCGACCAACCGGCTGTTCAGACGCGTCAACAGACCCTCGACCTGCTCGCGAAGACGCGATTGCGACAACGCGATCACGGTCGAGCTCTCGCGCAGCTTGTCGGCAGACATCGCCTTCCGGTCGCGATTGACGTTGAAGGTTGCCGAGATGATCTGCCGCTGCTGCTGCGACAGGTTGCCGACCTGCTGATCGCCGCCCCCGCCGCCGCCACCGCCACCCTGCGACTCGGCACGGCGGAACTCCTTGCGCAGCGGGCGAATCTGCAGGAAATACATGTCGCTCGACGTCTTCTTGGCCCCTTGCACGGCGTCGTTGTCGGCCGCGCGGGCGTAGTAGGACACGAAGTCGCCGGGCTCGAGGTTCAACTCCTCGAGATAGAAGGTATGACCGGCCGTCACTTCAGACAGTCGCTTCTTGCCGTCGAACAAGCGAACCGTCTTCTCGGCGCCGCCGTTCACCGAGTAGACGAGCTCGAGATCGCGAACGCCGAAATCATCCTCCGCACGCGCCTCGACGAAGACTTCTTCGATCGGCGACGCGCTGGTGTCGCGTCCTGGTTTCGCGATCGACACCGACGGCGGCTGGTCCGACAGAACGTCAATCGTGTATTGCGGCGATGCCGACACGCGCTCGCCGGTCGGCGCGTCGAGCTCGACACGATAGAACCCGTCGCGATCGGCCACGAATTTGGTGGTCAGCGAGCCATCTTCGCCGCGCGTGAGCGGCGCGCCGTCCTTGTCGTGCAGCAGCACCTGCCCGCCTGGCGACGTCATCGTCGGAACGATGCGGACGCGAACCTCGGTGCCGGTCAGGACGGCGATGTCGCCACCATCTTCGACCTTCCTCGGCTCGAGACCGGTATAGGCCGGGAAGTGGTACTCGAGCTCGAGCTTGTCCACATACGGCAGATCCACGACCTTCAGCGAGAAGGTTGGAGACTTCACGCCGGCGGCCTCGACGAAGTAGTCGAGGTTCCCAGTCAGGTCGAAGAGCATGCCGTCGTACTGATTCGGCGAGTCGGCGCTCTCGCTGCGCACGAGCGGCACGCGCTCGAATGGAGACTCGGGCGACTTGCGCACCATGAGCGATGCCTGATCGGCATCGAATCCCTCGAGCTTCGCCGAGATCGTCTGATCGACGCCCTTCGGCACGGTCGCGTTGCCCGGTGTGACCTCGATCCGATAGGGCGCAGCCGCCTCGACGGGACGCGACACATTGAAGAGCGCCGTCAACGCGTGCCGCAGATACATCGGCCCGCTCATGAACAGCACCGCGGCGGCCAAGACAATCAGTGCTGAGGACACAGCGTAGCGGCGCAGCGGCACGCGCTCGACGTTGCGTCCTGATTCGATCGCCTGACATTTCTCGACGGCTTCCTGGACCAGCCGCCCGACAAGCGCGGCCGAATGCGGCGACTCGCCACTCCCTGCCAACCGGCTCGCTTCAATGGCGCTGATGATCTCGGCCTGCAGCGACGGCTCGTGCTCTTCGAGGTACATCGCCACCTGTTCGTCGGTAGCCTTGCGCATCAGCGGCCGCACGATGAACCAGCCGAGGAGCGCCAGCGCGGCAACCCCGATCAGCACTCTGAACGTGATGATGGAGCCTGGGCTGAATCGCCACGCTTCCAGCCCCCACGCGGACAGGACGAGTGTCAGGACACCGAGCCCGAGCACCCCGACCGCGCCCCGCAACAGCAGCTTGTAGCGCCATCGGCGACGGACGAAGTGGATGATGCCGACCAGGTCGGTGGGAGGAGCCGAGCTCCGCATCCGCAGGGGTGGATACAGGGGTGGATAAGGCATAGAAGCGTCTCCGAGCCTGACGCGCGGCTAAAGCCGCGCGCTCCTTAAGATTACACTGTGGACCTGTTGGCGACGATGGTTTCCGCACCGAGCAACAACAGACCCGCGAACAGCAGGTACCACCAGATTCGCTGGGCGCCTTCCTGCGCCTGGTCCGTTGGGACCGCTTCTGGTTCGCCTGTCGCGACTCGACCAGCGTGACCCAGGGCGGCCGCGACGACCTCCTGCGGGTCCATGGGTGTGAGGTCCGATTCCCGTAGATCGACGTTACTGGCCACGACGACGGCCGTCTCCGCCTCTTTTTCCTTGTTCAGGGGACGGACCTCGTAAAAGCCCTGTTCGGTCAGCTCCAGCACGTCGGGGCCTTCCTCGTCGAGGGTCACACGCTCGCCCTTGGGCGTCAGCACGACACGGGGCACGTCGGTCGCACTCCGCCCCGGTGTATAGGACGATGGCTCGACGACCTCGCCGACCGAGCGCCACGGCTGCGGCTCGCGGTAGCCGGCCAGGTGCCGTACTGCCCGATGAAGAAATGGCAGATAGACCGGCTTCAGCGCCATGTCGTTCCAGAACAGATCGACGGTCGTCGTCCACATCAGAACGCGGCCGTTGCCGACCTTCCTTTCCAGCAGCGCCGCCCCACCGTCGTCGAACCTGGCGATCACCTGCGCTCCGGCAGCAGGGGTGACCGCGCGGTAGCCGTAGAAGCGGGCAGCGGAGAAATCACCGGTGCGCGGCGCGCGGAAGATCTCGAACACGGGGTGACCGTACTCGAGCGCGCCAAGGCGCGCGGCTACGCCGGACGAACGATCGACGGGCGCACCGGGTACGCCCGGAAGCCACTCACCCGACTGCGGCCAGGACGCGCGTTCGCCCAGCACCACGAGAAGACCGCCACCGCGCTCCACGAATCTCTGCAACCGTTCGCCTGTCGCCTGGCCGACGGTCACGTCGTTGAGGACGACCACGGATGCGGCGTTGAGATCGTCAACCGCGATCGCATCAGCCGATCTCGTCGACGTCTCGAACCGCGGCGCTTCACCCACGGCGAGCGCGCGGGCAAGGTACAGGCTGGTGTCGCGCGCCGCCGCGCCGCGTTCGGCGATGATGATGCGAATCGGCGGCTCCGGCGACAACACGAAGTGGAACGCGTTGTCGCGCAGCAGCTTGTCGTCGGCAAGCTTGACGGTGGCGCGGATGTTCTTCGCTGCGACCGTTACCGGCTCGAACGTCACCGACGCCGAACCGCCGGCGGCGGGTGACACACGCTGGGTCTGAATCACACGGCCGCCGAGATCCAGCGCGAGGTCGGCGCTCGAGGCCGCGTCGCTGTGATTGGCCACGCCAGCCGTGATCGTCACGCGCTCCTGGTTCTCGAACATCGATCGCTGCAACGCAACCGGCGTGACCGACATGTTGGCCGGATTCGGTATCGCCGATGGCGACGGGCGTCAGCGCCGCGCCGTCGGGCAGCCGCACACCTTCGGCTCCCTGCCAGCCTGAGCGCTGGAAATCGGAGATCAGGATCACTTCGCGCCGCGGCAGCGCCGACTCGCCAAGGATGCTGCCAGCCAGCTTGAGCGCCGGGCCGTACCTCGTCGTGCTGGCACTCGTCTCGAGACCGGCAAGCGCCGTCTGCAACCGGCTGCGATCCGCGGTCGATCGCAACGCGACCTCGGCGCCGGATCCGAACAGCACGATCGAACCCCGGTCCTGTCCCCGGAGCCCGTTGACGGCGTCGCGGGCCGCCGACATCGCGCGCTGCCATCGATCGCCATACCCCATGCTGTAGGACCGATCGAGGAGGATGACGACTTCCCGAGCCCCCGAGGCTGCCGCGGCCCCGAGGTCCTGGCGGCGGAAGAACGGCCGCGCGAACGCAAGGACGATGAGCGCGAGCGCCGCCAGACGCATCATCAGCAGGAACCAATGGCGGATGCGGCGGCGCTGAACGGACTGATACGGAATCCGCCGGAGGAACATCAGCGACGGGAAATGGACGACGTTCTTGCGCTCCTTCTGAATCAGGTGCAGGAGCACCGGAATCGCGAGGCCCGCAAGCGCGGCGAGAAAGAGCGGGGTCAGGAAAGCCATGTCACCAACGGTCCGTCAGCGTACCCGGGTCAATCTCTCCCTGGTCGACAAATAACTGAACAACGCATGATCGAGCGGTGTGGACGTATTCACCATCGTGTAGTCGATGCGATTCGCCGAGAATCGTTCGGTCAGCGCCGTGATGTGCGCCTGCACGAGCTCACGGTACTGGTCACCGAGCGCCTGCGGCACGATCGGGATCTGCTCACCGCTCTCCAGGTCTTCGAACGCCGACGGATCGGTGAACGAGAAATCGAGCTCGGCCGGGTCGAGCAGATGGAACACCACGAGGTCGTTGCCGCGGAATCGCAGCGGGCCGATAGCCTCGAGCACCGCGTCAGGTTCCTCGTAGAGATCGGACACCAGCACCAGCACGCCACGGCGGCCGAAATGCTCGGCCATCTTGTGCAGCGGCGCGCGCAGGTTGCCGGGCTTGGCCGGCTGCAGCCGATCGAGCACGTGCAGCACGGTGTCCATGTGCTTCGCCGAGGGTGGCACGTGCTCGACGATGTCGTCGTCGAACGCCACGAAGCCGACACGATCGCGCTGCCGATGGACCAGATAGGTCAGACAGCCCGCCAGCATGCGGCCGTAGTCCAGCTTCGTCATGCCTCGGCTGCCGAACCCCATCGATTTGGAAACGTCCAGCAACACCGCGAAGTTGGAGTTCGAGTCCGCCTCGTACTCCTTTATGTAATAGCGATCGGTACGGGCGTACAGCCGCCAGTCCACGCGCCGGATGTCGTCGCCGGGCACGTAGCCGCGATGCTCGGCGAAGTCCACCGATGCCCCGAAGAACGGCGACCGGTGAATGCCGTTGATGAATCCGTCGACCACCGATCGCGCGACCAGCTCGAGGTTGCCGATCCGTGCGAGCACCGTCGGGTCGACGAACCGTGCGCCGGGAATGGCTCCGCTACCAATCATGATGATTTACAGCCCTGACCGCGGTACCGCAACGGCTTCGAGCAGCCGATCGACCAGCGTGTCGGTCGTCACGCCTTCGGACTGCGCGTGGAAATTGGTCAACACGCGGTGGCGCATCACCGGATGCGCGAGCGCGCGAATGTCGTCGAAATTCACGTGATAGCGCCCCTGCATCAGCGCGCGGGCCTTGGCGCCGAGAACCAGGTACTGCGCCGCGCGGACGCTCGCGCCGAACGCCACCCATTTCTTCACGGTGTCGGGAATCGACGGCGATTTCGGCCGGCTCGAGCGCACGAGGTTCAGCGCGTAGCGCATCACCGGCTCGGCCACCGGCACACGCCGCACCAGCCGCTGAAACGCCACCAGATCCTGACCGGTCACCGGTCGCTGGAATTCGGGCTCGAGGATCGCGGTCGTCGTCCGCACGACGTTGAACTCCTCCTCTTCCGGCGGGTGGTCGATGACGATGTGGAACATGAAACGATCGAGCTGCGCCTCGGGTAACGGGTAGGTGCCTTCGAGCTCGATCGGGTTCTGCGTCGCAAAGACGTAGAAGGGCTCCTCGAGCTTGTAGGTGCGGCCCTGGATGGTGACCCGATGCTCCTGCATCGCCTCGAGCAGCGCGGACTGGGTCTTTGGCGGCGTGCGATTGATCTCGTCGGCGAGCACGATGTTCGCGAAGATCGGACCAGGGCGCAAATACCATCTGCCGCTTCCCGGTCGTCGTGTCTTCCTGGATGATGTCGGTGCCGGTGATGTCCGACGGCATCAGGTCCGGGGTGAACTGAATGCGCGAGAACTTGAGATCGACGACGCGCGCCAGCGTATGGATCAGGAGGGTCTTGGCCAGACCCGGCACGCCGACGATCAGGCTGTTGCCGCCCACGAACAGCGTCAGCAGCACCTGATTGATCGTGTCGTCCTGACCGACGATCAGCTTGTGTAGCTCGGTGATGATCTGGTCGCGGCCCTTTTTCATCTTATCGGCCAGCGCGAGATCGTCCGGCGACTCCAGATCCACGACGTCCTGCACCATACGCTCCACGAATACCTCCTGATAACTCCAGCTACGCCCAGCTCCCAGGCTGACCAGCTCGGCCAGCACTCCAGCTCCCAGCTGGCGGCTTGGAGGCTGGCGTCTGGCGGCTGGGAGCTGGCCCTGGCAGCTGTCTCAATGCGTCAATCCGTAGATGAAATAGTTCATCCCGAACTTGTACGCCTCGTTCGACAAGTCCACCGGGAACAATCCCGTGGCCGAGTACTCCCAGTACTCCCCGATGTCGCCGTCGACGTTCGCGATCGCCATGATCCGCTTCGCCGGATCGTTGTCCTCGAAAATCGCCCAGTACGTCGGCATGGCGCCGCCGTACGACGTCAGGGTACTGCAGGCTGGTGATCTCGAAGAACGACTTGAAAATCGGGCTCGTGGTGTCGATCTGAACGAAGCGGTGCTGTGGCAGCACGCGGCGCATCTGTTCTTCCAGGTTGTGCCAGTGTCCTTCCCGCGTGCGGAAGTCGTCGAAGATGATGAACCCGCCCTTCAACAGGTAGTTGCGCAGGTTCGTCGCCTCGGTCTCCGAAGGCACCCAGAACCCCGGCTCGGACATGTACGAAATCGGGTGGTGAAAGAGCTCCGGGTCGTCGAGCGCCAGCACGTTCGATCCATCCGTCCGGGCGGGCGTAATCGACAGCTCGGAGAGGATCTTCATCATGTGGATGTCTGCCGTCGGATAATCGTGCGCCCAACCCGGATCGCGCCTGAAGCCGCCCGAATAACGCAGCCGCACGAACGTCAGCCGGCCATCGTACTCGACGTTTCCGTACAGCGTCGTCGATCGTTGTCTGAAGAAGTCCTGCGCAAACACCACCGCTCCCGCCGCCGCCATGACGAACGCAACCACGAGCGACACGACGCGCGACAGCGGCTGGGTCACTTCTTGCCTTCTTCTCTTGGGGCTCGCGGGGCCGCAGGCGCTTTTCCTTCCAGCTCTCGAATTTGGCGGGTCTTCAGCGCCAACTCCGTTGCCAGCTTCTCCAACTCACTCGCGTAGCGATCGGCGGGCATCGCATCCTTCATCAGCTTCAGCGCTTCCACGCGGCGCTCGAGCTCGCGGCGCTCCT
The DNA here is from genome assembly GCA_963710415.1 of uncultured Acidobacteriota bacterium. Taxonomy (GTDB): domain Bacteria; phylum Acidobacteriota; class Vicinamibacteria; order Vicinamibacterales; family 2-12-FULL-66-21; genus CAVQAH01. The sequence continues at coordinate 253,015 of CAVQAH010000014.1, forward strand.
GGTACAGCGCGCGGAGCTTCGGATCGTCCGGCAGCGGATCGTTCGCCGTCGCGCTCCCGAGCGCGACCACCGCCGCAGTCTTTCCCTGTTTGCCGGTCGGCGAGGGATCGCCCACACCTTCGCCGCCGCTGTCGTTCAGCAGCGCGTTCTCGGTGCGCATGATGCCTTCGCGCTCGTAGGCGGTGTTGACTTCGCGCTTCGCCCACAAGAAGGCTTCGAGCACGGTCACGCGGCGGTTCTTGTCCGCGTCGGCATCGAGGCCAGCCAGCGCGTCGACGAAATATCCGCCGAAGAGCGTTGCAAACCGCTCGCTTCCCGTGCGGGTCGCCGTGACGATCGTCCGGCCCGGCACCGCCAGTGTCTCCATGAAGGGCCCGCTGGCGCTCCCCGTGTTCACGAACACCACGTGACGCGACTTCAATCGCTTCAGCAGCGGGTCGAAATCAGCCGGCGTCATGTCGGGCCCCGGCAGATTGAACTTGGCGACCTTGCCGTCGAACGTGCCGTGGCCGATGAGGACGATGAAGACGACGTCGTCTTCGGGCGCCATCGCCAGCGCCGCAAATGCCTTGGTGATCTCTTCCTTCGTCGATCGGCCGGTGACGCGCTTGGGGTCCGCTTCGGCCTTGTCTGCCAGATACACGATGTGCTGCGGTTCGACGCCGACCTTCCCCGCCGCCTCGACGAGCGTCGTCGCCCAGCGCTGGAACAGCTCGGCATGCTCCGGCTGACCCGCAAGGCCCACGATGATCGCCAGATGCGTCGCCTGAGCGTACGCGGTCGACGAAACCGTGAGAATCAACAGCGCCGCCAGCAACTACCGTCCGCCGCATGTCACCCCGTTGTCAGAATCCCGAGCCCATTGCCCATTGCCCATTCGCTACGCGAGCCCCACCTTCCGCCGATACCCCCACTCGCCGCAAATCAACCCGACGAGGAGCGCGAGCACGACAGGCATGTGCCACAGGTCGCGCTCTTCAACGGCGGTCACACCCCGTGCGGTGTACTTGAGATCCTCCGGCAAAGTGTTGACGTTGGCGGCGGTGTAGAACCGGCCGCCCGTTTCCTCGGCGATTCGACGGAGACGCGCCGCGTGCATCACCGGATCGAAGTACTCGGCATCGCCAGGCGCCGCGCGCACGTGCATCCGCCCGGTGCCGACCTCCTTGCCCTCACGCGTCGCGGCGACGCTGGCGGCGTAGTGGCCCTCCTGCTGCGCGACGAAGCTCCCGCGATACTGGCCGTTGCGCTCGCCGGTCCACTGCAGCGGCACCTCGATCGCGGTGCCCGCGGGCGTCGTCACCGTCGCGATGACGCGTGCGTCGTTCAGCTCGACGAAGGACTTGTCCACGACATCCGCCGTGATGGTGACCGTCTCGCCCGCTTCAACGCGCTCGGTCGACGTATGCGACTCGACGGCCTCGGGGACGCCATCCACCAGCCATCGCAACAGCTGGCGCCAGTAGTTCTCGTGAGTCATGTCCTCGAGGCTCATCGTCGCGTGCATCTGCCAGTACCACGAATCCTGCACGGTGAAGGCGATGGCCTTCCCCCGACCGTATCGCTGGTAGGCCAGCACCGGTTGGGTCCGGCGTCGCTCATCGATGCCATTCAACAGGACCGTGGCGCCAGGTTTGAGCGAGCGGATCGGATTGACGCTCGTGAGCGTCGGCAGCTCGTTCCAGCGGGCCAGCGACGCCGCTTCGGTCTGCGCGATCTGCGCCAGCGCGTGGCCCTCGCCCGCTCGCGTCGGCTTGATCTGCAGGCGCATCAGCGGGAGCGCCCCATCCATCGACTTCGCCACGCGCTCGATGACGACCGGCAGCGCGTCGGCCACAGGCGTGCCGGCATAGTTGCCTTCGGAGAAGGCGCGTCCCCCACCGAGCATGAGCAGGCCGCCACCCCGCCGCTCGACGAACTCTGCGATCATCCTGAGCTGATCGCCGGTGAAAGCGCCAGCCTCGATGCTGCCCAGGATCAAGCCGCGGTACGCGAAGAGCTCCTCGCGCGTCCGGGGGAAGCCGGCGATCAGATCGTCCGGGCCGTCAACGTCAAGCCGCATGTACTTGTTGTCGGCCGTCCGCTGTAGCGTGACGATCCGCAGGTTCTTGTCCTCTTTGACGGCGCGGCGCAGGAACGCCATCTCGGGCCGGGGCTCGCCCTCGAAATAGAGGATCCGCTCCGTCGTATCCCGGATATCGATCAGCGCGTCGCGCTGGTTGTTCTGCGTGACGAGCTCGCCGGGACGCGGCGCGATACGGAACCTGAACACGCGCGGGCCGGGGTTCGATGCGGTGAAGCGAACGCGGACCGCGGCAGGCTCGCCATCCATCGGCAGCTTCACTTCCTGCGAGCCGACAATCCGCCCCTCGTCCTCGACGTCGAGCATGACCGTCTGTCCGGCGTAGCCGGTCTGCGTCACGACGACGTCGATCATCAGCGACGTGCCCTTGAGGGCCGAGCGCGGAACCGAGACGCGATCGATCTGCACGTCGTGCGCGAGCGTCTCCTGCCCGACGCCGACCGTCGACACAGGCACGCCCGCAGCCTTCAGCGCCAGCAGCGCATCGGTCAGTTCGGCGTCGGTCGTGTCGGCGCCATCGCTCACCACGACGAGACCGGCCAGCGGCAGACCCGCCAGCTCCTGGCGCGCGCCATCCAGCGCGGCGCCGAGCTTCGTTTGCGCGCCGGCGAACGTCAGGTCGTCGGGCTTGGCCAGACGCGAAGCGGCGCTCGAGAACCGGAACGGACGCAGGACGAACCGTTCGGACAGCTGTCGGAGCAAGCGCCGACTGCGGTACCGCTGAACTGCTGCCGCGCGAACGAGCCGCGCGGTTGCGCTTCGTCCAGATCGGCGATCTGCATGCTGCGCGAATCGTCGATCAGGATGCCGAGGAAGTTCTGCTGGGGAACGGCCGCCTTGATCACGAGCACCGGCCGGAACAGACAGAAGAGCACGAGCCGCAATGATCGCCGTCCGCATCACCGCCAGGATCAGGCGGTGACGCATCTCGCCCTTGCCGCGGGCGGCTCTATAGGTCAGAAACGTGGCAGCAATGGCGGCGGCGGCGATCGCCGCCGCGACGTACGATCCGGTCGAAGGCACGAGCTGGAACTCGCCCTGCTGGAACATGACCGGACGGTAACTGAACAGCAGCTTGAACAGGGATTCGAACAAGCCGTCTCCCATCGCTGAATCTCGGTCAGTGCACGAAGTGAGGCGACAGCGCGCACGCTCGATTCGTAAAGACGTCCCGGCCGCCCGATCAGCTTCAACGGCCAGCCGGTCGGTGGGATGAACAGCTGGGACGCGCCGGAATCGGCACTCGGAATGCGGTGATGGACGATCGGAGCGGGCCGATCAGGCCCTTCCGCGAGCCGGCCTGGACGCCGTTGCCGGATGCCCGATGCCCGACGCTCCGAGCGCCGACAGATCTCACTGCGGCAGCGGCACCACCATGAAGGCCTGTGGCTGACCGATTGGCGTCACGATGTCGCCGGCCATCGTGCCAAGCGTCGCGCGGTAACGACCCGGTTCGACGACGGACCCTGCTGGCTGACCGCCGCGGCCCCCACGCCCCCCGCCTTGTCCGCCACGCCGCCGCGTCCGCCGCCGCGCCCAGCCTCGGCACCCTGACCTTGAGTCGCGGCCGGGGGATCGGCGCGCAGGTTCCAGGCAATCCGCTGAATGCCGGTCGTGGGCGGCAAATCGATCCGGCGCACCGGCCGGCCGTTGTCGTCCGCGATCGAGATAGCACCATCCGCGTTTCGCCGGCAGGAGGCTTGTTGAGCTGGTAGGTGAACACGGCTCCGTATGGCGGATTCGGCGTCGTCTGGTTGCCCCACGCGGCGCGCTGTTGACCGAGCTCGTCGAACAGGTAGGCGTCGCGCAACGGCAGCAGCACGGCATCCGCGGACGCAGTCTCTGCCGTCAGCCCACGCAGCGGTGAATAGTCGTCGAGAATGTAGGCGCCTCGTCCGAACGTGCCGACGACCAGATCGTTCTCGCGTCGCTGGATGTGCAGATCCCGCGCCTGGATAACCGGGATCCCGCCCTTCAGCTGCGTCCAGCGCTGTCCGCCATCCGCCGTGAAGTAGACGCCAAACTCCAGGCCCGACGAACAACAGGTTGGCGCTGGCATGATCCTGGACGATGCTCCACGCGCCCGAACGCTCGGGCAGATTGCCGGCAATCGACGTCCACGTTCGTCCGCGATCGACGCTCTTGAACACGTACGGCTTGAAGTCGCCGCGCTGATAGTTGTTGAACGTCGCGAACACCGTGTTCGCGTCGCGGGGCGACGCGAACAGATCCGTCACGTACGCATACTCGGCGAGCCCTGGAATCTTCTCGACCTTCCGCCAGTTCTTGCCGCCATCCTCGCTGACCTGCACGAGCCCGTCGTCGGTGCCGACGTAGAGCAGCCCTTCCAGCAGCGGCGACTCGTCGATGCGTCGTGATCGTGCTCAGCGTCGTCGTCGCCTGGTTGAACGCCACCGAGTCCTGCGGCCAGACCTTGCCCATGATCTCGATCTTCGCGCGGATCGAGGTTGCGAGTCAGGTCGGGGCTGATCGCCGTCCAGTTGTCGCCGCGATCGTCGCTCCGCTACAATTTCTCGCCTGCAAAGTACAAGCGGCGCGCCGCATGCGGGCTGACCATGAACGGCGAGTCCCAGTGCCAGCGGCCCTGAGGTCCTCCGCGGCCGCCGCCCTGGCCGCCACCACGTGCCGCCCTCGCGGCGGATCGTCGCCCCCGCCAGCCGGGCGCGGCCGCCGCCCTGCGGACGGATCCCGCGGCTCTCGGCCGGTCCGCAAGTCCACGCGCGAGCAGCGAGCCGCCCTGCGACATGGCATAGACGATGTTCGGATCCTCAGGATCCATTCGGGGCTGGAATCCGTCGCCTCCGCCGCTGACGAACCAGTCGCTGGTCCGGATCCCGACGCGATTCGCGGTGCGCGACGGACCGCAGTGCGTGCCGTTGTCCTGCGTCCCACCGCACACGCGATAGAACGGCCGCGCGTTGTCGACGGCAGACGCGATAGAACTGCGAGAGCGGCAGATTCGTGAAGTGCCGGAACGTGGTGCCGCCGTCGTAGGTTTCGTAGAGCCCGCCGTCGTTGCCGACGAGGAGGTGCTTCCGGTCGTTCGGATCGAACACGATATCGTGATGGTCGACGTGCATGCCGGTCTGCTCGAAGCCGGCCTGCGCCCACGTCTTGCCGCCGTCGCGGCTGACATACATCTGCGTCTGCGGCGACCAGATCGTTTCGGGATCGTGGCCGTCGACGATGATCTCGTTGTAGTAGCCGGGGTCGCCGCCGCGATAACAATCGTCGGTCGGTCCGCCGCCGCGGCCGCCACGGCCCTGTTGTGGCTGTCCTTCCTCAGTCGGATGGCGGCGGTGGCGTGGGCGCAGCTAGAGCGCCAGCGCCAAGCGCCGTGCACGGTTTCGGCGGCTGCTGATTGCCGCCTCCCCGCCCTGCTGCCCGGCTCGCGCGGCTCACGGCCCATCCTCGTCCACGACGCGCCGGCGTCGTCCGATCGGAAGAATCCGCCCTGACCGCGCTGGGCGGTCACGAGGGCGTAGACCGTGTTCGGGTTGCGCCAGTTGATGCCGATGCCGATGCGGCCCATCTCGACGGTGGGCAATCCCTTGGTGAGCTTGTTCCACGTCTGCCCGCCGTTCGTGCTCTTGTAGAGCGCGCTCTCCGGCCCGCCGCCAATCAGCTGGCCGACGGCGCGGCGGCGCTGATAGGCGGCCGCATACAACACGTCAGGACGCTTCGGATCCATCGCGACATCGGTCACGCCGGTGTCCGGACTGATCGTCAGCACGGCTTTCCACGTCTTGCCGCCGTCAGTCGTCTTGTAGAGGCCGCGGTCTCCTCCAGCGCTCCAGAGCGGGCCGATCGCCGCGACGTAGACGACGTTCGGAGTCGCGCGGATCGATCAAGATCTCTGCCGATGTGCTCGGAGTTCGGCAGGCCGACCCGCGTCCACGTCTTGCCGGCATCGGTGGATTTGTAGACGCCGTCGCCAAAGGCCACGCTGCGCTGATTGTTGTTCTCGCCGGTCCCGAGCCAGACGACGTTCGAATCTCTGGGATCGACCACCACGACGCCCAAGGAATACGAGCCATAGGTCTCGAATATCGGCGTCCAGGTGTTGCCGCGGTTCTCGGTCTTCCACAGGTTGCCTGAGGACGCCGCGACGTACCAGACGTTGCGGTTCTTCGGATCAACCGAGATGTCGGAGATGCGGCCGGTCGTCAGGCTCGGCCCGATGCTGCGAAACGCGAGCCCGTCGAACGCGTTCGAGCCGTTCTGCGGCGCGCCGCCCTGAGCGAGCGCCGTGACCGCCATGGCGGCTGCCATCACCCATGTCCAGATCCGCTGCATATTGAGAGTCTCCGAGTCGTAAGTCGGCAGTCGGTAGTCAGTCCGGCAGTCGTTCGCCCCGAGCCCCGAGCCCCGAGCCCCGGAACACAACAGATCAATTACGACCGCCAGCGGTTCCTATTTACCGGTATGGCCGTGCGCCGGGTCCTGCTTGTGCGCCTCGTAGTGCTGGCGCAGCAGGTCCTTGCCGTAGTCGTTGCCGTTGGGCGTGCGCACGACAGAGTGGATGTGTTGGCGGCCCGGCACGCGCGGACCTTCCAGCGCCACGGGCGTCTGGTGATCGAACTCGATCAGGATCACCGGGCTGTGGACGCGATAGTAGAAGACGGCATCCGCGCCTGTTCCGCCGATCCAGGCGAAATAGGTGGAGTCCAGATGGCGCCGCACTTCGTCCATCCTGATCTTCGCGTGGCCCTGACTCATGTTCCCGACGTACTCGTCGACGACGTCGAGGAGGAGCTTCTGTTGAGGTGGCGTCAGCTCGTTGGCGCGGATGCCGGCGTAGTCGAGCACGAGGTTGTCGCGAAACGCCTGCGCGAGTGAGTTGTTCGCGGTTTTTTCCGGATTCAGGATCGCTTTCCGCTGCTGGTCAGGCGTCAACGCCTGGATGAGCGCCAGCCCCTTGTTCTGCTCGTCCTGCATCACCTTCGTGCCGGCGTACTTCCCGGACTCGGCATGAACCGGCTCGGAGCCCATGAACGTCGGCGTCATGACGACCTGATCGCGGAGGACGAAGTAGTTGATGATCAGGTGATGGCCGTCGAGCTGCCATCCCCACGGCTGCGAATCGGACGGCTCGCCCATCACGGTCAGGTGATACAGCCCCTCGCCGTATTCGTCGAGCCGCTTCGTCAGCTCGCGAATCGTTTCGTTCAACCGCATGATGTTCCGCGACTTTTCGAGGCCCTTCGCACTCAAGCCGGCCTTCAGTAAATCGAAAGCCCGCGCGCGCTGATCGTCGGTCATCTCCTTGAAATTCACGCCCTGCCGCGTGTAGCGGTGGACGTTGTTCCACTTGAGCCACTCGTCATCGTTGACTGGAAATGTCGTGCGAGTCTTCTGCTCCGGCGTCAGCGCGGCGATGAATTTCACCGCGGCGTCCCGGACCGGCGCCGTCGTGACCCCTGTCGCGCGAATCGGGAACAGCCCGTTGACGACGGTGCCGTCGGTCGTGACGCCCTTGAACGGCTCGACCACCGGATCAGGGCGCTGAGCGGCGACCGCCGCGATGGCGGGAATCAGGCTCGCCCACAATGCGAGCCGCAGATACTTCCTCATCTTCATATAAGGTGCCTCGTTGCCGCGCATCATCGCAGATCTTGGAACGGTACGCGAATCGTCGCAGATCTCGGGGGACGCGGATTCTTTCACGGGACGCGGATCTTCACTGATCTCTTCACGGGACGCGGATCTTCGACGGATCCTTTACGACGGGAGACGCGGATCTTCGAAACGGAGGAGTTCGAGTGTGTCCGCTCCCCTATCGGGTTGTCTCGAGCGTGCCGCCGCGCCAGCCGAGGACGAGCACAATGGTGCGCGGCTCGGGCGTGTAAGTCTGCCGGATCATCAAGAAACGCCCGTCCGGCGCGACATCGTAGTTCCGTGGCCAGTCGGGGCGCGCTCGCTCCTCGAAGTTCCCGCTGAACAGCAGACGCGCAGGACTCGCGGTGATTGCGCCGTCATCGCCGGTCACGTCGACTGCCATCATCTGGTTGCGGCTGCGGTAGAAGAGTCGCCGCCCGTCGCGAGACCAGACGGGGCTCGTGCCTCCGCCCACTGAGATCTGCCGCGGATCGCGGCCGTCCGGCAGAGAGGCGATGAAGACTTCGGCAGACCCTGTGTCGAGCGACACGAACGCCACGTGTTTCCCGGTCGGGGACACCGCCGCACCAAACCGATCGTATCTCGCCGCCAGCGGTGCACGATGCTTCGACGACGAATCGAGCGACAGCAATACCACGTGCCGCTTCCCTCCCTCGAACTGCTCGGCAGAAACGAGCATCCCCTGATCGTCAGCAGTCCACGCGTTCGGGAAAACCGCATCGGCGTGAACGAAGAATGAAGCCTCCCCGTCTGGTCTGTCGGAGGGCTTCACGAAAACCGCCGGCGCGCGCCCTTGAAGAATCGACGCGTACGCAAGCCGGCGTCCATCCCGCGACCAGACGGGGCCGAAGTCTTCTCCCGGAGAAGTGGTCAGGCGGGTGAGGATCGAGCTGCCGACATCAAAACGCCAGAGGTCCTGGTGCATGCCATCGATAGTGATGACGACCGATCGTCCATCTGGCGAAATGGCGGGCATCAAGAACGTCCGTTCGCCGGGAAACGCAGGCGCTTCGCTTCCGGACGGCGTCACCCACAAGAGCGTGCGCCCGGCAGGCCGTGCATCGCCGGGCACGTACGCCAGCGTTCCGTCACGGGCCAGGGCGTACCAGCCATTTCCGCTGACCGGATCCGTCTGAACGGAATCGAGGAACGGCTGCGGGTTCTCTCGGAGCGCCACCGCGTCCGGGTCGAAGCGCGCCACGAACAAGGTGCCTCCGCGATCGAAGACAACTCGATCATCTGGTGCAAAGCGGGCGTAGGTCCCCCCCTTCGAAATCACCCGCGACTCGCCGGTCGTCAAGTTGCGCACCATCAGATGTGAGTCTTCGAAGGAATCCCCGCGGCGGGCTACGAACAGTAGAAACCGCCCATCTGGCGAAACGTCGGGCCAGACGTGCCCTTCGGCCCGCTGTTCCGCTTCGTTGGACGTCACCCGTTCGATCGTCCCGCCTCCGGCACGAATGCGTTCGATTCCGCTTGAAGGCGAGGGCGTGAAGTAGATCCAGTCGTCGGCGGTCCAGACGCCCCCACGGGTAACGGGTGGCACGTCTGCCACACGGACTGGCGGGCCCCCTCCCAACGGAACACGCATCAGTGCGTTGCTGGTAAAGAATCCGAGGCTCCGACCATCCGGAGAAAAAAACGGCGCGAAGGCGCCCTCGGTACCACGAACGGGGCGCCCGGTCAGCTCGCTCAGGTTGCGGATCCAGACCTGCGCCGCGTCACCAGCTCTGACGGTGTACGCGATGCGGTTCCCGTCAGGCGACAGCGCAAGAGGCGGCTGCTCTCCGATGGACAGCGGTTCGGCGAAATCGATCGAAAACCTGCGCAATCGGCTATCGGCTGAAGACGGTGCGCTGCCGCTCGAGGTCGTCAGGACCCAGGCGGCCACTGCCAGCCCTCCCCCGGCCAGAATCCAGGGGATCCAGCCTGGCGCCGCTCCAATCCCCGCCGAGCTCTTTCCTGCCAGCGCGGCTGGTCCTGCGGTAAACGAGTCGGAGATCGCCCGAAGATGAAATGCGAGATCGCGCGCAGACTGGAACCGGGCGCTCCGGTTCTTTTCGAGACAATGTCGGATGATGCGATCGACTGCCGGCGGGACATTCGATGGCGACGACGGCTCCAGCGTCAGGATTGCCTTGATCGCTTCCCCTGCAGACTCGCCGGCGAATGCGCGGTGCGCGGTCAGCATCTCGAATAGGATCGCGCCGAGCGCGAAGATGTCGGCGCGGCCGTCGGCCTGCTCGCCGCTGGCCTGTTCAGGCGCCATGTAGCCGGGGGTCCCGAGCAGGACACCGGTTGCTGTTTCCAGTCGGTCGTTGCTGCTTGCGAGTGGCTGAGTAAACTTCGCCAGACCGAAATCCAGGATTTTCACGCGACCGTCAGGAGTGACGAAGATGTTCGCCGGCTTCAAGTCACGATGCGCAATGCCTTTGTCGTGCGCCGCCGCAAGACCCTCCGCGATCTGGATTGCGTAGTCGATCGCCTTCCGAAGCGGCAGCGCACCTTCGGCGATCAGATCGCGCAGCGTTCGACCCTCGAGCAGTTCAGTAATGAGGTAAGGAGAACCGTCCTCACGTCCAACACCGAATACGGTGAGGACGTTCGGATGAGTGAGCTGGGCGACCGCCCGGGCTTCGGTCTCGAAGCGCGCCAGACGATCTGGATCCTGCGCCCAGGCCGGGGGAAGCAGCTTGATCGCGACGTCGCGACCCAGTTCCGTGTCGCGGGCGCGCCAGACCTCGCCCATGCCGCCCGCGCCGAGCGACGAGATCAACCGGTAAGGCCCAAGCGTCGCGCCGGGCTCCGCACGGATGGTCATGGATCGCCCTCGCGGAGAATCGAGGCCGGCAGCGTACCGCGATTACCTGGAATCTTCAACGGGATCCCGCCCGACCCCTGCGTGCACCGTTGACCGTGTCGGAGCCGCCAACCGCCGAAGGGCGCTTGCTCGTTCCGCCCACACCAGACAGAATGGTCTGAATACGCATCGATGGCCGCCAAACCCGGCTTCTTCGACTACGTTACCGCCGCCTTCAACGCCCGGCCGTTGGGAATGTTCGTCGCACCCAACTGGATCGGTCTCGGCGCCTTCGGGCTGCTGGGGTTGGTGAACCCCGGATTCTGGGTGCTCGGCGCGGGTCTGGAGCTCGGCTATCTGATGATGCTCGCCACGAACTCGCGCTTCCAGCGGCTGGTGAACGCGCTGCCGCTAGGCGAGGCCAGCAAGGAATGGAACTCGCGGATCCAGCGGCTGCTCGGCCAGCTCGAAGCCGAGCGATCGCCGCGAATACGATGCACTCGCGGAACGGTGCCGCTCGATCATCGATCTGCAAACGGTAGATGCCTCGACCGCCGGAGGGCTGGAGAGCCAGGCGGACAGCCTCGGCCGGCTGTCCTGGATGTTTCTGCGCCTGCTCGTTGCCCGCCGGACGATCCGTCATGTCCTCGGCACGTCCGATGGCACGGAGCTGCAGCGTCGCATCGTCTCGCTCGAGCGCCAGGAGCGAGGCGACAACGTCAGCGACGAACTGCGCCGGAGCCTGGAGGGGCAGCTGGAGATCCTCAGGCAGCGCCAGCAGCAGCGTGCGGACGCCGAACGCAAACTGGCGTTCATCGATGCGGAGCTCGAACGCATCGCGCAGCAGGTCGAGCTGATCCGCGAACAGGCCGCGTTGTCCACGGATCCCGAGCTGTTGTCGCAGCGCATCGACGAGATCACCGCCACGCTCGGCACCACCGGTCAATGGATTCGCGACCAGCAGCAGGTATTCGGCGCGATGGAAGATTTGCTGACTGAACCGCCGCCGCTCTCGCCCGATGCGCGCGCAAGGGAGATCCAGTAGGGATGTCGATGGAGCTGCCGCCGTGGGCCGCAGAGATGCGCGACCTGTTCCGCTCGGGGTCCGCCGCCCAATTCCTTCTGCACGGCAACGTCTTCGATGTCGTGTCTGGCAGCGGAAAACCGCTGTCGCTGCCCGCGTTCCTCGAGCAGGTGATGTTCGCCAGCTACGACGTCGTGCTGCGATACGACCGCAGCCGGGGCGTGCGGGCGACGCGGGGCGCCGAGGACTGGGGCGACTGGCTGCAGGGTGCGCTCGGCCGCGAGGCGTCGTCGCCGACGCTGATGCGCGAGCCGGGGTCGGCGCTCGAGCTGATCGATCGCTACCTGCTGCGCGCGCTGAATCTTCAGGCGCTTCCCGGCACCAACGGCATGGCGCCGCGACGCATCGCCGTGATCATCGAGTTCGCCGAGTTCGTCGTGCCGCGCGGAGACGCCGTGCATCTCGGCGGTCCGTTCGCCGCCAACACGGTGAAGGTCCTCGGCTGGGCCAACGATCCGGCGATCGTTCAGTCGAACATCGTGTCGGTGCTGATCAGCGAGGGACTGCACGACCTCAATGCGCTGGTCGTCGAGAACCCGCACGCCGCGGCGCTGCACATTCCGCTTCCCGACGAACCCTCGATGCAGGCGTATGTCAAGTCACTGGCGACGTCGCAGTTTCCGGATCTGGCGGCGAAGAGCGATGTGCCGATCGAGACGCTGGCGACCCGGTTGACCGGGCTGAGCCGCGTCGGCGCGCGGACGGCGATCGCCATGGCGCTCGGCAACGACCGGCGCATCACGTCGAAGTGGCTCGGCGACATCAAGAAGGACCTGATCGAACGCGAAGGCCAGGGCCTGCTGGACTTCATCGAATCGTCGTTCACGCTCGACAACGTCGCCGGCCATGACGCCGTCAAGGCCTGGCTGCGCGAGGATGCGACGCTCCTGCGCAAGGGCGCGCTCCGCGCGCTGCCGATGGGGTATTTGATCGCCGGACGGATCGGCACGGGCAAGACGTTTCTCGTCACCTGCTGGGCCGGCGAGCTCGGCATCCCGTGCGTGGTGTTCAAGAACTTCCGCGATCGCTGGGTGGGCGCCACCGAGTCGAACCTCGAGAAAATCTTCGCCATCCTGCGCGCGCTCGGGCAGGTGGTCGTCTTCGTGGACGAGGCCGATCAGGCGGCGGGCAAGCGCGAGGGGGGCGACGGCGACAGCGGACTCTCCGGCCGCGTCTACTCGATGCTCGCGAAGGAGATGTCTGACACGAACAATCGCGGCCGGATCATCTGGGTGTTCGCGACTTCGCGTCCGGACCTGCTCGAGGTGGACCTCAAGCGTCAAGGGCGCCTCGACGTCCACATCCCCCTCTTCCCGCCTGAAACCGCTGCGGAACGCGAAGCGCTGCTGCTGGCCATCGCCAGGAAGCTCAAGTTCCCGCTGACCGCCGGGGATCTACCACCGTTCGCCGACGACCAGGCTCTGGGGGGGAACGAACTGGAGGGTGTTCTCGTCAGAGCTTTACGTATCTACGAATTGAGCGCGGAGTCACCCGACTCGAACGTGCGCTCGATTTCGGACCCGGCGCAGCCGGGGCCGGGTGCCGACGCGGCGGAGCCGAGGAGGCTCATAAAAGCAGTGCTGGCAGACGTCCTGAAAGAAGTGCGCCCCAACCCGCACACCCGCAAGCTCGAATACATGGACCTCGTGGCCGTCAAGGAATGCACGGACGCCCGGTTCCTGCCGGAGCGTTTTCGTGCCCTGACGCCGGAGGAGCTGGAGACGCGCATCGACGCGCTGAGGCGGTTCGTGTAGAAACTGCACCTGCCGTAGTCCGTGGTCCGTGGTCCGTGTCTCGCCGAAGAGTCGGTCGAGCTTGAAGGATTCCGATCGGCGAGACACGGTCCACGGACCACGAACCACGGCAGACCTTTTCGTCACTACATTTGGCCCTACAATAGGCACCCAACACACGCTTGGATGGAGGAGGGGGTATACCCATGTTTGCGCGCATCGGACGCCTGTTTCGGGGCTTTGTGGGCCTGTTCATCAGCGGCATCGAGGAAGCGAACCCCGAGGCCTTGATGGAAGCGGCCCGGACGGAGTTCCGCCAGAAGATGACGCAGTACAACCTCGCCCTCGCGAAGATGGCCGGCGTCGCCGAACGCCTGAAGAGTCAGGTGAGGGCGAAGGCCGATCGCGCGCAGGAGCTGGAGCGCCGAATCCTGGCGAATCACCGGGCCGGCAACATGGATCTCGCCGGCACGCTCGCGCGCGAGCTGCAGGAGCTCAAGGCCGACCTCACCGTCGACTCCGCCGAACTGAAGGAGACCGACGAAGCCTACGACGCGAACATGCGCCAGGCGAAGCTCGCGCAGCGCGAGTTCGAGGACAAGGTCCGGAAGCTCGAGAAGCAGCTCTCCCAGGTCAAGATCAAGGAAGCGCAAGCGGAAGCGGCGTCGGCGCTGACGAGCGTCGCGTTCAAGGTCGGCGACATGGGCGACACGATGAAGCGGGTCGACGAGATCCTGCAGAAGCGCTACGAGGTCTCCGCCGGCAAGGCGCGCGTGGCGAAAGACATGGTCGACATGGAGGCCGTGCAGGAGAAAGAGAACGAGCGCAAGGCGCTCGAACAGGTCGCCCTCGCCGAGTTTCTCGCGAGCCAGGGCATCCAGGCGACACCGGCTGCCGAATCCCAGCAGCCTGCGGCTACCAAGGAGATCGGGCCTGAACGATGACCGACCAACCACGCTTCACCGCGCTCGGCAAGCTGATCTCGATCGTGCTGGTCGCAGGGCTGATCGCGCTCGGCGTCTACATGATCCGCCGCGGCGGGACCGACAGCCCGGCGACGACGGCGACCGAATCCGGGACCGCGCCGGAAGTGGCCGAGGTGAAGGTCGAAGTCCCCAAGCTGTCGCCACCCGCGCCGTTTCAGCTGAAGGACAACATCGTCCCGATCGAGATCAGCGAGTACGCGGGCTACGCCGGTCTCATCGCCGCAAATGGCGGCCTCGAGCCGACCGAGAACTCGCTGTTCTTCAAGAACCACGGGTTCAAGGTGCGGCTGACGGTCAAAGAAGATGAGGACTGGTCCGTCCTGAACGAAGGCAAGCTCGGCGCATCGGTCACCACCGTCGACGTGCTCGCCGCCTACGGCAAGCAGCTGCACGTCGTCGTGCCCGCGCAGATCGGGTTCTCGCGCGGCGCCGACGGCGTGGTCGTCCGCAGCGACATCAAACGGATCAATCAACTGAAGGGGAAGACGATCGCGACCGCGCAGTTCACCGAGGTCGACTTCTTCATCCGCTACCTCGCGCAGGAAGCAGGCCTGACGATCAACGCGCTCGGGAGCCTCGACGCCCAGCCGCACCCCGATCGGCTGAACATCGTCTACACGACTGAAGGCTTCGCCGCAGGCGACCTCTTTCTGAACGATCTCAAGTCGGGCAAGAACCGGCTGGCAGGCGCCGTCACGTGGGAGCCGAAAGTGTCGGAGGTCGTCGAAGGCAGCGGCGGCCAGGCGCACATCCTGACGACGAACCGCAACCTGCTGATCATCGGCGACGTGCTGATCGTCCACAAAGGCCTGGCGCAGGAGCACCCGAAGATCGTCGAAGGGCTCGTGCAGGGACTGCTCGAGGGCAACCGCATGGTTCGCGACAAGCCCGATCAATACCTCGACG
The DNA here is from genome assembly GCA_963710415.1 of uncultured Acidobacteriota bacterium. Lineage (GTDB taxonomy): Bacteria > Acidobacteriota > Vicinamibacteria > Vicinamibacterales > 2-12-FULL-66-21 > CAVQAH01. The sequence continues at coordinate 268,247 of CAVQAH010000014.1, forward strand.
TCGTCGGGCGCGCGTTCAAGTGGAACCGTGAGGACACGAAGTCTGAGCTCGCCAACGTTCATCTGGCGAACCTGCCGGAGAATCTCGCGTTCTTCTCGGGATCGATCGATTCGGCCGGGAGCTTCGGAGGGATCTATCAGTCGGCGGTCCTCGCGTACGGGAGCGATCTGATCAAAGATCCGCCCGACGCGACCCGGTTCACCGACCTCACGGCGCTGCAGACGCTCGAGAAGAGCGGCATCTTCAAGGATCAGAAGGTCGCGATCGCGCCGATCCGCACGGGCGCAACGGCCTCGGTCGAGAGCGATCCGCTGCTCAGCAAGGACATCCGGTTCCTCTTCGAGCCGAACTCGGCAACGCTCGATCAGGCGAACCAGGACAACACCAAGAATCTCGACGCGATCAAGCGGCTGCTGCAGGTCAGTCCCGGATCGACCTTGCTCCTGCGCGGCCACGTCGACAACGCGCGCGTCGAAGACTTCCGCCGTCAGGGTGGCGAAGCCTACGTTCGCACACAGGCACTGCGCGCCATGGAGTTGAGCAAGAACCGTGCGGCAGAGATCAAGAAGCTCCTGGTGGAGCGCTACAACATCGACGCCAAACGCATCGACATCGTCGGCCGCGGCTGGGAAGAACCGTCGGGCCCGAATTCGGATTTGAACCGCCGGGTCGAAGTGCAATGGTTCACGGTGGAATGACGAGGTAACACGTTGTTCGCGACGGTCACGACGACGGGATCACACGCACTGACGTCGTGTCGTCACGACCGACGGTTCGACGGACGGAGGTTCGCTCGAGGACATCCGCATGCCCAATCTCTACGCCCAACTCCAGCGCAAGTACGGCAAGCCCACCGGCATCACTCGCCGCGAGATGATGCAGCGCTCGATGGCCGCGGCGGCGGGACTGCTGATCAGCGATCGCTTCGTCGCGCGGCCGCGTGCGGCGGCCGGACGGGTCGTCGTGATTGGCGGCGGATTCAGCGGCCTGGCTGCGGCCTACGAGCTGTCGCGCGCTGGTTATGACGTGACGGTTGCCGAGGCGCGCAACCGCGTCGGAGGACGCGTGATCAGCTTCTCGGATCTGGTCGCGGGCAAGAACGTGGAGGGCGGAGGTGAGCTGATCGGATCGAACCACCCCGCGTGGGTCGGCTACGCAAAGCAGTTCAAGCTCGAGTTCCTCGACGTCAGCGAAGAAGACCTGGACTTCCCGGTCGTGCTGAACGGCAAGCGCCTGACCGGCGATCAGTCGGGGAAGCTCTGGGAAGAGATGGAAGCGGTCTTCAACACCATCGTCGCCGATGCAGCGAAGGTGGACGCGGACGAACCGTGGAAGGCGGCCAACGCCGAAGCGCTCGATCGACGGACACTGGCGTCGTGGATCGATGCCACGACCGCCTCACCGCTCGGCAAAGAGGGGCTGCGCACGATGATGACCGCCGACAACGGTGTGGTCACCGAGTGGCAGAGTTATCTTGCCAATCTGGCGATGATCAAGGGGGGCGGGCTCGAAAAGTACTGGACCGAATCCGAGGTCTATCGCTGCAAGGGCGGCAATCAGCAACTGGCTCGCCGCTTCGTGACCGCGATCGGCGCCGAGCGCGTGCTCTTGCGGACCATCGTGCGATCGATCGCCATGACCGACCGTGGCGGTCGCGTGACGCTCGCGAGCGGCAAGGTCCTCGAAGCTGATCATGTGCTGCTGACCGCTCCGCCGCCTGTCTGGAACAAGATCGCGATCGATCCCGCGCTGCCTCCAGGCCTGGTCCCGCAGATGGGCACGAACGTCAAGTTCCTGATGGCCCTGAAGGCGCCGTTCTGGCGGCGTGCCGAGCTCGCGCCGGACCTGCTTTCGGACGGACCGATCTCGATGACCTGGCACGGGACCGACGGACAACCCGGCCCGGGCGAGGCCATGGTCGCGTTCTCGGGCGGCCCGGCGGCGGACCAGTGCCGTGAGTGGACCAGCACGCAACGCAACGAGAACTACCTCGCCGAACTGCAGAAGGTCTACCGCGCCATACGCCCGAACTACGTTCGCTCGCGCTTCATGGACTGGCCGAGCGATCCGTGGGTCAAGGCGTCGTATTCGTTCCCCGCACCGGGTCAGGTCGTCACTCAGGGTCCGACGTTCCGTCAGGGCATCGGACGGCTGCAATTCGCAGGCGAGTATTGCAGCTACGCGTTCATGGGTTATATGGAAGGCGCCCTCAATTCCGGCGCAGCGGCGGCCCGCCGCATCGCCACCCGGGACGGGGTCGTCAAGGATGAAGCGGCGTGAAGACGCGCGATGTCGGCTGGATCATCCTGCTGCTCGTCATCCTCAGCTTCAAGGGCTGCGATCGAGACGACAGACGCGCGGACCGCGCGGACCGCACCGATGAACGCATCGCGTCGGCGCTCGCCCCCGCAGGCGCCGTTACCCAGCGCGAGGGCCTTGCCGCAGCGATCGTCATCGACGTCTCCGGGAGCATGAAGGACTCCGTGACCGGGTTGGACGGGCGCAGCGAGCCGAAGATCGAGATCGCCCGTCGCGCGGCACGCGATCTCGTCGAGCAGTTCGCGCGGTACGCGGACGATCACAAGGACGAGCGGTGCAGCTTGGCGTCTACGAGTTCAGCCGGCGCCGCGGCGAACCCGACTGCCGTCCGATCATCGACATGGGTCCGCCGGACCGGACGCGTGCGGACTCCGCGATCCAGAGACTCGATCCGGAAGGCGGCACACCGATCGGACAGGCGATGATCACGGCCAAGCGGGCGCTCGATGACACCGGGTTGTCGCGGCGTCACCTGCTGCTCGTCACCGACGGCGAGAACACCGACGGCTACGCCCCCGAGCGCGTGGCTCAGGGCATCGCGCGACGCCCGGCGGAAGAACGCCCGTCGATCTATTTCGTCGCCTTCGATGTCGACGCCGGACGTTTCGCGCGCGTGCGCGATGCCGGCGGCCTCGTGCTTCCCGCCGCGAACGCGAAGGAATTGAACGACACGCTGGACTCGCTGTTGAGGGGGAAGATCCTCTTGGAGAAATGATCTCACCAGCAGCGCGGAGCTTCAGCTCCGCGCCAGAGACGCATCAAGGACTGTGGCGCGCGAGCTGAAGCTCGCGCTGCTGGACGATCGGACGACGGTAGCCACCGAAACCCGCGCCGCAATCACGAATCGCCCATTCGTCGGTCGTGAGCTCGAACGCGTCCACGTACTGGAGCGCGTCCGGGGCATTGAACCCATCGAGGAGCCTGCGCAGATCGACTTCGAGGCGATCGCCCTCGAGCTGCAGGCCGGGTGGCAGCGTCGCCATCATCCGAATCGCCGGTCCGGCCAGGCCCATCAAACCGGCGGCCATTTCCAGCCTCAAGACGAATACCGGTGAGTCCGGCAGATGCGGCTGACGTTCGATGAACAGCTTGACGGACACAGACGGCAGGAATGCCGGCCGCGTCAGCTTCAGACGCGCGGTGAACATGTTCCCCGTGTGGGCTTCGAGGTCGACTTCGCGAACCGGACCATCGGCGGGAAGGCTTTCCGTCACCAGACGGCTGGCCAGACGATCGGATAGCGGTACGGCGACGTCGGCGTGTGCACCGGCAACGTCCTTGAATTGATTCAATCGCTGCTCGCGCAGCAGGGCCAGGAGGTCCATCGATCAGCTCAGACGTACCGGCAGCTCGCCTCGCACCGCACCGAGGGCGCGAACCGCTGCGCCAATCGCCGGCGCGACGCAGACGATCGGGGTTTCGCCGGCACCTGCCGACGGAAGATCCTTTCGATCGAGCAGCACGACGTCGATCTTCGGGATGTCCCTGAATCGCGGTACGCGATAGAGCTCCATGGTCCCGTTGTTCAGCCGGCCGTTGGCGAAATCGATCGCTTCGAAGAGTGCGCCGCCAAGCCCCTGCACCACGGCGCCTTCGACCTGGTTGTGGAGGCCGTCGCGGTTGACGATCGCACCGCATTCGAACACGACGACGAGCCGGTCGACCGTGAAACCGTCTGGAGACTTCGCGACTTCGGCGGCCGTCGCGACATAACTGCCTTTCTCCGTGCCGCAGGCGATGCCCACGCCGCGCCCGGCGGACGTGGGACGCGGCCAGCCGACTGCCTTCGCGGCCGCGGTCAGGACGTCACGCATTCGGTCGTCTTCGAGATGCCGCAGGCGGAACTCGACCGCATCAATCCCGAGCGCACGCGCGATTCCGTCCATGTGCATCTCTCGCGCGTAATGGTTGGCGGTCGCCGCCAGCCCGCGATACGAGCCCTGGCGGAGCGGCGAGTCAGACGCGTGAAACTGGATACGCTGATTGGGCACCTGATACGGCGTGCGGATCGCCGACGCCCCGGAGTTCCAGTTGTCGAACTCCCAGGCGATCAGCTTTCCGCCGGCATCCACGGCGGCCTTGATCTCGATGACGCCCGCTGGCCGCATGTATCCGAACGAGAACTCTTCGCTCCGCGTCCACACCAGCTTGACCGGCTTGCCGGCCGCCTTCGCCAGCCGCGCCGCCTCGATGGCGTGTTCGCCCGAGTGCTTGCCTCCGTAGGCGGATCCCGTGTCGGGCACGATGACGCGCACGCGATCTTCAGGTATGTGAAATGCCTCGGCCAGCTCCGTCCGCACGCCGAACGGCCTCTGCGTGCCGCACCACACGGTCAGCTTGCCGTCGGTCCACTCAGCGACCGCCGCGCGCGGTTCGAGCGGGACGTGGGCGATGTACGGAATATTGAACGTCGCGTCGAACGTTCGCGCCGCCCGCGCTCGCGCCGCGGCCGCGTCGCCGCTGACGGTTGGCGCGTTCCCTCGTCCTGCCTGCTCGGTCTTCTTCAGATGTTCGTAGATCGTCGACGATGAGGGGTGATCGGCTGGAGGACGCCACTCGACACGCATCGCGGCCGCCGCGCGCCGCGCCACGCGCTCGTTCGGCGCAACAAGGCCGAGAAACTCCCCGTCGCGGACGACCGTGACGCCGGTCATCGCCCGGGCGCGCGAATCGTCAACAGTGATCAGCGTCCCCTCGTACCCTTCGGGACGCAAGACACGCCCGATCAGCATGTTGGGGCGCACGACGTCCGGCGTAAACTGGTTGCGACCGGTCACGAACGCACGACCGTTCACTTTCCGCGGCGCAGTTCCGCGCAGGCTCCAGTCCGCAGGCGGCATCACCGATTGTTCTGCCGCAACGGCTCCGGTCAGCTTCTGACCTTTGGTGAGCTCGCCATACGCGATGCTTCGCTGTCCGCCATCGACGACCGTGCCAGCTCGCACGCTCAACGTCTTTGGATCCACCTGCCACTGCTGCGCCGCACGTTCGATCAACATCGATCGCGCCGCCGCCGCCGCGCGCGCGAGCTGCGGGGCCATGCGCGGCGTGGATTGCGATCCGAAAGTACCGGCGTCGAACGGGACGAGATCCGTGTCCGCCATCACCATCGTCACCGATTCGAGCGGAACGCGGAGCTCGTCGGCGACGGCTTGCGCCAGCGACGTGCGAATGTTCTGACCGATTTCGGTCTTGCCTGTGTAGGCGGTGACGCGACCCGCCTCGTCGATGTGCAACCAGGCACTCAACTCGCGAGGCGCGGCGCCTCGCTGGGCGCCCCGGCCGCTCTCCTGCGCGCCCGCAGGCGTGACGTAGGCGCAGACAAGCAGGCCACCGCCCATGGCGCCGAGCACGCGCAGGAAATCGCGGCGCTCAAACGCGAATGTGTAGGACGGGGGCGCCGAGAGCTCGTAGCGCTCGACCTCAACCGCGGATTCTTCAATCACGGGACGCGGGTTTTCGCGCATCTCACGGTCTTTCACGGGACGCGGATTCTCGCGAATCTCAAGATTGCTCACGGGACGCGGATTCTCGCGATCTCACGTCGTCACAGGACGCGGATCCTCGCGAATCTCAAGATTGCTCACGGGACGCGGATTCCCGCGAATCTCAACGTCGTTCACAGGACGCGGATCCTCGCGAATCTCAACGTCCTCCACAGGACGCGGATTCTCGCGAATCCCGGTACGCTCTTGGAGCCGAGAAGGATCCGCGCCAATTCGCGTCTCGTGAACCTGAGAGGATCCGCGGTGATCCGAGTCTCGTCGCCTCGAGAAGATCCGCGGTGATCCGCGTCCCGTGAACGCCAGAATGATCCGCGGTGATCCGCGTCCCGTGCGCCTCAGAATGATCCGCGGTTTTCATCGGCGTCCCCCGGCTTGGCTTGTGGCGCGCATGCGCTCGGCCGCCATCTGCACCGCGCGAACGATCCGCGGGTACGTGCCGCAGCGGCAGACGTTGCGGTCCATCACCTTCGCGATGTCATCCGCGGTAGGGTTGGGGTGGGTCTTCAGCAGGCCGATCGTGGCCATCACCATGCCGGGCGTGCAGTAGCCGCACTGGAACGCTTCGGCCTCGAGGAAGGCCTGCTGCACAGGATGCAGGCGGTCGCCATCCGCGAGCGACTCTATGGTCGTCACGGCTTTACCGGAAACGGCGGCCAGGCGCGTGGTGCAGGAGCGTGCGGTCTGCCCATCGACGAGCACCGTGCACGCGCCGCAGTGACCCTCGCCGCAGCCCGTACTTCGTGCCGGTCAGATTGAGCTCGTAGCGAAGGACGGACAGGAGGCTGTCGCCGGGTTCGCCGTCAACCTCGTGCGTGCTGCCGTTGATTCGCAAGGCGTACTTCGGCATTCCGCGATATTACACCGCTCTCACAGAGGCGGGGGAAACTGGACTCCGCGCGTCGTCGTCTACGATCAGGAGAGCGCTGGAGGTTCCTCATGGCCCAGTTTGCGTCACGTCGTCAGTTTCGGGGCATCGGTGCGTTCGCGATCGCGGCGGCGATCACCCTCACGGTCGGGCTGATCCTGCAGACCCGCGCCTCTGCCGGCGCGCAGGAGTATGTACGGCTGGTCGCAGGGACCTCGGTCGCCATCTCCACGCCTCCATTCATCCAGGTCGGCAAGCGCTACGCGATCACATGGGGGGGAGGGGGACCGCCGCAGACTTACACAATCAAGAGTCTGCGTCAGGATGGCTGGGTCGAGGTGCTCGTCGCGGAAGACAACGTCGATCCGGCATTTCTGGTTCCCGGCCAGACACCATCGCGCTGGTTGCATGTCGGCATCGCCACGTCAGTCCAAGAGATGAGGCCGCTACCGTACTAACCAGCAGCGCGCGGCTTTAGCCGCGCGTCAGAGATCATCGAACAGCGTCGGCTGGTCGTCGTGTCCCCTGACGCGCGGCTGAAGCCGCGCGCTGCTGGAGGCGACTTCAGCGACTAGCGGTGGACGTCTTGGCTGAGAGCTGCTTCATCAGCTCCTGAACGGCGGTCTCGAGCTGGCGATCGCGGCCGGCCAGGTTGTCCTCGGGCGTGTTCTCCACGAAGATGTCCGGCGGCACGCCGTAGTTCTCCATGTTGGTCCGCTGACGATCGGCGAGGTAGACGCCCGTGCCGGGCGTTCGCACCGTCGATCCGTCGATCAGCGAGTAGCTGCCCGTGCCGATGACCGCGCCCGTCGGTCGGCTGGCCGATCGACCTTGCCGAGCCCGAGCGCCCGGAATCCCGCCGGGAACATCTCGGCGTTCGACGCCGAGCGCCAGTTCTGCAGGACGACCTTCGGCCCGAAGAAGCCGGCGAACGGACGCGGCGCCGCTTCGGTGCCGCGCGGCTGCCAGATCTGGTACTCGCGCTGCACCAGGATCGCGAGCAGCTCCTGATCGATGTTGCCGCCGCCGTTCCAGCGCTGGTCGATGACCAGCGCTTCCTTGTTCCGGTTCTCGCGGAGCTCCTTCTCGAAGCGCAGCAGCGACGGCTGGTTCATCGCCTGGATGTGCAGGTAGCCGACGCGGCCGCCGGAGAGCTTGTCGACCATCGCGCGGCGCTCTTTCACCCAGCGCTCGTAGCGCAGCTGGTTCTGCGCGCCCTGATTGATCGGCTCGATGCGCGTCTTCCACGCCCCCTCTTCCACCGGCTTGTTGTTGAGCGTGACCTCGACTTTGCGGTTGAGGCGGTAGTTGAGCAAGCGCCCAGTACTCGTCGCCGGCCTTGACCGGCTTGCCGTCGATCGCGAGCAGGTAGTCGCCCACCGAGACCTTGACCCAGTCCTTGTCGGCGGGACCGTCCTCGTAGACGTGCGTCACCTTGTAGCGTCCGGCAGTCGCATCCGGCTCGAGATCGACGCCGAGATAGCCTGTCGACACGCCGCCGCCGCCGCCGGCCGCCGCCGGGCGCCGCGCCCGTGTGCGAGGCATTCAGCTCGCCGATCATCTCGTTGATGATGTTGAGCAGCTCCTGCCGGTCGCCGACGTGAGCGACGAGCGGCTCGTACTTCGCCTTCATCGCGTCCCAGTCGTGGCCGTGCATCTTCGGATCGTAGAAGCGGTACTTCATCGTCCGCCAGGCGTCGTCGAACATCTGCTTCCACTGTGCGGCCAGGTCGATCCGGACGCGCGGCGTGAAGCTGACGCGGCGGCGTCGGCGGTCTCACGCGCCGCCCGACCCGCCGGCGCGCCTCCGCCGCTGCCCGCCCTGTTGTCCGACGGTTGCGGCGTAGACGCCGCGGCCCTCGCGGAAATAGATCGTGCGGCCGTCGCGCGTGATAGGCCAGGTCCGAGAGGCCGCCGCCGCGACCGCCACCGGCTGGCGCATCGTCGTCTCCGTCGCCGCCTGCGCCACCGCCGGCGAGGACCCGCGTCAGTCGCCGGCCGTCCTGCTGAATCGTGTAGAGGACCGGAATCGTGCGAGTGCCTGACGGTTCGGTCGTCACGAACGCGAGCGATCGGCTGTCTGGAGCGATGGAGTAGTCGGAAATCGAGAACGGCATGCGCGTGATCTGCCGCGTTCGCCGCTCGCAGACCGGCCCAGTCGATGGTCACCGGGCCTGCTGGCGTGTCGGCCTGACGGCCGCGCGGTTCGGCGCTCTGATCAGCCGCTCCCTCAGGGCGCTCGACGGGCTCTTCCGGATCGCTCGCCTCGCGCTCCAGGGTGATCGCGTAGATCTGCGACGTGCCGCCGCCGCCACCACGACCGCCGAACCCTTCACCACGAATGAAATAGAGCTTGCGGCCGTTGGGAGCGAAGCGGGGCGACGAATCGTTGTAGGAATCGAACGTGGCCTTGCGTTCCTCGCCACCCTTCGAGCGATCAGGTAGACGTCGCTGGTGCGGACGTAGTCGGGCCGGCTATAGGCGATCCACTGACCGTCTGGCGACCACACCGGCGCGCCGATGTTCCCGTGCTTGGAGGTCGCGAGCTCGACGGTTTGCTTCGAAGCCAGGTCGAACCGCCGCAGCTTGCTATCCGACGACACGTAGGCCAGCGAGTTCGAGTCGGGCGACCAGGCCATCGCCAGCTTCAGTGCGTCGACGTCCGAGATCTTGCTCGGCGTTCCGGCGCCGTCGGTCGACGCCACGTAGATCTCCTCGCGGCCGCTGGCGTCCGAGACGTAGGCGAGGCGCTTGCCGTCGGGCGAGTACACCGGCGCTTGATCGCGCGCGGCGCCGTCGGTCAACTGCACGAGGTCGCCCTGATCCGTCGGCGCGGTAAAGACCTCGCCGTACACCGAGAGCGCAATCCGCCGCCCGCTCGGATCGAGGCTGTAGTCGTCCGCCTCGGAGTTGAACGTGCGAACCTCGGACGTGTTGTCCTGCGTCTCCGCGGCGATGTCCAACGCGATCGGTGAAGCCTTCCGGCTGGCGACGTCCATCTTCCAGATGCCGAAGTCGTGCTCGAAGGTGATCACCTTGCCGTCCGCGCTGATCGACGGCCAGCGCACATCGCCCGTCTTGAACGTCGTCACCTGTTCGGCGGCCGTCACCCCGCCTTTGTCCGACACGCGCCAGATGTTGGAGAGGCCGCCGCCTTCCCGGTCGCTGACGAAGTAGATGAACCCGTCCTTCGCCCACATCGGCCATGAATCGATGCCCTTGAAGTCCGTCACGTTGGTGAACTTCTTGGCGGCGATATCCATGATGGTCACGTCGGTCTGGTTCGACCCGCGGTAGTACTTCCGCCAGTACGACTGGCCGTGGCGGTTGATCGCCAGCTTCGATCCGTCCGGTGAAAACGACGCCCAGATGCCCATATCCGCACCGACAGTCTGCGGCATCCCGCCGGTGAGGCCGACGGTGTAGAGCCGGCCGGCGAAATCTTCTGCGCGATTGCTGGCGAACAGCACCGTCTTCGAATCGGGCGACCACGCGAGCACGGTGTCGTCCGACGAGTGGTGCGTCAGCTGCTTCGGCGTGCCGCCCGCCGCCGGCACGACGTACACGTCGAGGTTGCCCTCGCGGTCGCTGGAGAAGGCAATCCACTGGCCGTCGGGAGAAAAACGGGGATACACGTCGCGCGCCCGGTTGACCGTGATGCGCTTGACGTTCTGCCCGTTCTCGTCGGCCGTCCAGATGTCGCCAAGATAGGTGAACGCGATGCGTCCCGCGTGGTAATGGGGATACCGGACGAGCTTGGCCTCGTTGGCTGCGCGTGGCGCAGCGAACGTCAGCAACATGGCCAGCGCGGCGAGGCCCGCGGGCACGATGCGTCTGATGCGAGCGGAATCCATCATGGGCTGCCTCCTGGGCTGCGACGAATTATACGCTCCAGCAGCGCGCGGCTTCAGCCGCGCGTCACAGTCGCTGTCAGCGTCCCTGACGCGGGGCTGAAGCCCCGCGCTGCTGGTGGCAATTCGACTCGCTGCAAAGGGCCTATTCGTGCGTTGTCGACGGCCGCGGCGGCTTAAGGCGTTTGACTACATCGGCAAACACCGATATTTCGTTACCTGCTGCACGTCCGAACGTCAAAACAGGTTCACCAGCGAGGACGAGTACAATGCGCACGTACCGCAGATTCTGCGAACGTGCACCGAACGCGGGTTTGAGGTTTTAGCGTACGTCTTCATGCCGGATCACCTGCACATGCTGTTGATAGGCACGCGCACGGATGCGGCGTTCATTCCATTCATGACGGTCTTGCGTCAACGGACGGCCATGGCATTTCGAAAGAAGTTCGACGAATGTCTGTGGCAGGAAGGCTATTTCGAGTCGGCTGCTGCGGTCGCAGGAGACGTCATGACAGGATCGATGCGACGTACATCCTGCAATAATCCGCGTATCGGGCCGGCGTTAGTCGAGACGACCGGAGGAGTATCCCTTTCGCCTGGAGGCAGGACTCCCAGCAGCGCGTCAACTAGCAGCGCGGGGCTTTAGCCCCGCGTCACCGTCGTTGTCAGCGTCCCTGACGCGCGGCTGAAGCCGCGCGCTGCTGGAGAGAGGGAACCAACGGCGGGCGCCAATCGTCTACATCGCGAAGCCAGCCCGCCCCCGGAGGCCGTGTGTCCAGTTCAATTGCCCGCCGAACCTCCTGCGTTCTTCGTCAGGGGCTTTCCTGTGCACGGCGGCGGTTGCGGCCCAGACCCCGCCATCGCCTCCGCCGAACGACCTGGACGCCTTCATGGAGAAGGTGCTCGCCCGGCGCGAGCAGAACCGCATCACGCTGCAGCAGTATGTCCTCGACGAAGCGGAGATGATTGAGGTCCTCGGGCCTGGACGCTTCCCGCTCTATCGCATGAACCGCGACTTCCGCTGGTATCTCCGCGACGGCATGCACGTCCGCAGCCCCGTGCGGTTCGACGGGGTGACCGTCGGCGAGGGCGCCCGGAAACAGTACCGAGGACGACTGGATCGAGCGCGAGAAGCAACGCCTCGAGCGGAAACGGGACAAGGAAAAGGACGACAAGGGAAAAGAAGCCGAAACTCAACCGGTCGAGCCAGACCCCGGCTCGACCGGCACGCCGATTCCGACGCCTCGCTTCGTCTCCGAGGCGTATTTCATGGAGTTCAAGTTCGAACCGGGCAACTACTACCTCGCCGGACGCGAGACGCTCGAAGGGAAGGAAGTCCTGCGCATCGAGTACTACCCGAAACGCATGTTCAGCGACGACGACGACCGCGAGCGGTCGGAGGAGCGTGCGAAACGCGAAAAAGAGGAGCGCCGAGGCCGGGAAGACAAGGCACGCGAGCGCGAGTTCGAGCAGCGGATCGAGCGCCAGATGAACAAGACGGCGATGATCACGCTGTGGGTCGATCCGGCCGAGCACCAGATCGTCAAGTACACGTTCGACAACGTCTGGATGGATTTTCTGCCTGGCGCCTGGCTGGTCAAGGTGGACGACATCCGCGCGTCGATGACCATGGGACAGCCGTTCCCTGGTGTGTGGCTGCCGCGCGGCATGGAGATTCACGGCGGCGTCACGCTTGCGAACGGGTCCTACGAAGCGACCTACAAGCGCGGGTTCGCGGAGTACCGGCAGGCCGACGTCACGACCACGCTCCGAATCCCCAAAGGCGAGAGCAGAAATCGACAACGAGCCGGAGACGGACGCGTCGGGACCGTACGTGCCCGATCAGGACCCACAGCCCCCCGCCCTGCCCGCAACCGGGCAGGAAACCATCGTGGAGGTTCGCGTCCACGGAAATGCGTTTGTGAATGATGCCGATGTCATCAAGCTGGCGGGCATCGCCGTGGGCGAGCCGTGGACGGCTGAGAGCCTCGAGGCGATCGAGAAGCGCCTGAAGGCCAGCGGGCGATTCGAGTCCGTCGAGGTCAGAAAGCGGTATCGATCGCTGGACAGCACGACCGATATCGTGGTCCTGCTCGTCGTACACGAGCGGCCCGGCGTGACCTCGATCGATCAGGATCTCGATCCCGTCAGCGGGTCCTGGAAGCGCCTGCGCTCGCGGCTGATGTTCCTGCCGATCCTCAGCTACGCGGACGGATACGGGTTCACTTACGGTGCGCGATTCAGCACGGTCGATCTGCTCGGCGCAAAGGAGCGGCTGTCGTTTCCGCTGACATGGGGCGGGACCCGTCGTGCGGCGGTCGAATTGGAGCGTACCTTCAAGACCGGACCGATCACCAGCGTTGAATCCAGCTTTGGCATCTGGCAGCGCGAGAACCCGCGATTCGAGATCGACGATCGCCGTCTGGAGTGGAGGGGCCGCGTTGAACGCGTCTTCGGACGATACCTGCGGACCGGCATCGAGGGTTCGACGGCGTCGGTCGACTTCGACGCCCTGGACGATCGCTTGTCGACAATCGGCGCCGACGTGGCGCTCGATACCCGCGCTGATCCGGCGTTCCCGCGCAACGCGGTCTATCTGGCAACGGGATGGACAGGGCTGTCCATCCGCGGTGGCGGCGACCAGATCAATCGATGGTTTGGAGACGCCCGCGGATACGTGGGGCTCTTCAGACAGCTGGTACTCGCCACGCGAGTGCAAATGACGTCGGCCGATGCGACGCTGCCGCCCTACGAACGTCTCCTGCTCGGCGGCTCATCGACGTTGCGCGGCTTCGGAACCGGGGCATTCGACGGCGATCGGATGTTCGTCACGTCCGCCGAACTGCGATTGCCGATCTCATCGGTGCTGAGCTCGGCCAAGCTCGGGGTCTCGGCATTCTTCGACGTCGGCACCGCCTACGACGCGAATCAACGGCTCGAGGATGCCACGTGGCACCGCGGCGTTGGTGGCGGGGTATTTCTGATTGCGTCCGTGTTCCGTCTCAACTTCGACGTCGCCCATGGACTGAAGACGGGCGATACCAGATTCCATTTTGGGATGGGGTTCCCGTTCTGACGGAGCCGTGCCGCGGAGCTCGAAGCTCCGCGCTGCCTAGAGACGACTACGAGCGACGAACTACGAGAACATGTTCTTCGCCACAAACCACACGTTCGCAGGACGTTCGGCGAGGCGGCGCATGTACCACGGAAACCAGTACTCGCCGTAGCTGATCAGGACCCGCAACCGCTGCCGCTCGCGTGCGAGGCGGAGCTGCTGCTGACGGTTGATCCCGTACAACATCGCAAACTCGTACGCCGTCTTCGGGACCTTGTTGTGCGCGATGTATGCGCTCAGCCGATCGGCGAGGGCGATGTCGTGCGTCGCGATGTGCAGGAGCGCGCCAGGTTTCTGCGCGTCCGGCGCCAGCAGACGCACGCACAGTTTGTAGAAGTTCTCGTCGACGTCCGCCTTGTTGGGAAAGGCCACATTCGGCGGCTCGAGATAGGCGCCTTTCACGATTCGAATCGCCGCTCCGAGCGGCACGAGCGCCTCGATGTCCTTGGCCGTCCGGAACAGATACGCCTGAATCGCGATGCCGATGCGGGAGGACTTCGCGCGCGTGCGTCGAAACAGCTCGAGCGTCGGATCGACGTAGGGCGAGCTCTCCATGTCGATCCACAGGAAGTTGTGGCGCTGCTCGACCCGCTCCATCAGCCGGTCCATGTTGCGCTCGCAGAGCCCTCGATCGAAGTCCAGTCCGAGCTGTGTCGGCTTGATCGAAATGTGCGCGTCGAGCGACGACGCGGCGACCTTGTCGAGCACCTCGAGGTAGTGCGTCGTGACTTCCTCGGCTTCCTCCGCCCTCGTCACGTTCTCGCCCAGCCTGGTCAGGATCGTGCTGATGCCCAACGGCTGCTGTTCCTTCGCCGCGCGCAGGGCATCGTCCACGTGCTCCCCCGGCATGAATCGGGACACGGAACGCTTGACGAAGCCATACTTCGTCGCACGATCCCGAAGCCAGGCATTCGTGGACCCCGCCAGCAAGACCTTGCGCATCACACTCATGAGATCGGATGATCCTTGTCAGCTACGCAGCTTGTCAGCTACGTGCGGCCACGTGCAGGCGCCAGTAAGCAACCGTGAGCACGTAGCGTGCACGTGGCAGCGAGCGTAGCTGGCAGCTGGTCGCACGTCACGCTCTTGATCATGCCCCCATCGACCTGCAGCGTCGCACCGGTCACGTAACCGGTCGCGTTCGAGAGCAGAAATGCGGCGACGCGGCCGAACTCTTCTGAGTCGCCGTAGCGCCCCATCGGGATGGCCGATTCCGCTCGCGACTTCGCCTCATCGGTCGTGATGTTCTGCCTCTTCGCGTTGATCTCGTCGAGGTGACGCACGCGGTCGGTATCGATCCTTCCGGGAATGATCTGATTCACTCGGATCCTGGACGAAGCCAGCTCGAGCGACAGCGTTTTCGCCAGCGCCGAGACCGCCGCGCGGAGCACAGTGGACAGCCCGAGGTTGGGGATGGGTTCTTTGACCGACGACGACGTGGACATGAGGATTGCGCCGCCGCCACGCGACTGCATCGACGGCACGGCGGCGCGTACCATGCGCAAGCGTGCTGAACAACAGCAGGTTCACCGCGTCCTGCCACATGGCATCGTCGAACGAGATCGCGGGACCGGCTGGCGGGCCGCCCGAGTTCGTGAACAACAGGTCGATGCCCCCGAACCGTTTGATTGTCGCCTGCGTCCACTGCTGGATGCCGGTGTCGGAGCGCACGTCCAGGGCGGTTGCCAGCACGTCCCGGCCGATGACCGATGCTGCGGACTGAATCGCCGCCTCGTCGCGCGAGGCAATCGAGACCAGTGCCCCCTCGCGCGCCAGAGCCTGTGCGACGCCAAACCCGAGGCCACGGCTGGCCCCCGCAACGAGGGCCACTTTCCCGGTCAGTCCCAGATCCATTGGCTCCTCACCTGCCCGGCTTCGACGTCGAGGGAGGCATCGACCGTCCGCTCGACCCAGGCCATCACGCGATCGAGGGCCTCGCGCGTCGTCTTGTCGAGTTGCGCGCCAGGCGCCCGCGTGGCTGGCGATGCCAGCGCACCCCTGCGGTGCAGCACCTCTTTGCGGATAGCCATGCCGATGCCTTCCTGAAACTCGAATCGCATCAGGGGCACGGCCCGATAGAATACATCCGCCGCTTCGTCGATTCGCCCGTTTCGGAACAGGCTGACGATGCGAACCAGGATTTCGGGAAAGGCGAAGCCGGTCATCGCACCGGTGGCTCCGGCCATCAGCTCCTCGAGCAGAAACACGCCCCCCAGACCGCCGAAGATTCTCACTTCTGTTTCGCCGCACTGCTCCAGAATTCGCGACGTCTTGAATGGGGTTGGCGGATCCTCGAGCTTGATCGTGCGCGCCCGTTCCAGCTCGCGCGCGATGCGCGCCAGAAGCGCGGCCTCCATTGCATATCCGGAGATGGGCGGGTAATCCTGGACGACGATCTCGATGTCCACGGCATCGGCCAGCGCGTGGTAATGGCGAACGACCGCTTCGGAGTTGAGCTTGGGCATCCGCGGCGGACTGACCATGACGGCTGTCGCGCCAGCCTCTTTGGCATGCCGGCTGTAACCGATGCAGGTGCGAGTGCCTTCGGCCGTGGTGCCAGCGACGACGCCAATTCGACCGTTCACATGGCTGGTGACGGCTTCCAGCACACGACGCCGTTCGCTATCGTCGAGCCGGGCCACCTCGCCGGTAACGCCGAGCGCCGTGACACCGCTGACACCAGCTTCAATGAACAGGTCGATAACGCGCCGGAGACTGGCTTCGTCGAGATCGCCGCTCGCAGTGAACGGCGTCGGCAGGACTGAGTAAACCCCTTCGAGCTTCAACGGTTCCCCCCACACGAATGAACCGTTGATTGTTGATCAGAACAAGTCTCAAGTGCCAAGTCGCAAGTCCCAAGTGCGCAAGTGGCTCGAGAGAGTGGGTGCGAAAGGCGATGCGTACAGCTAAGTCGGTACGCAGTTCTGCGCAAGTTCGTAGTCGACCGACTCTGCTTGGGAGTGTGGGCGTTGCGAGGTTGGGGAGTTGCCGAACGTGGGTTCAGAACCGGCTTACAGCCTGCCTGAAGCGGGGATCCACGTGACAGAGAAGGCAGGCCTGTGTGCCGCGGCCGGGGAGGTCGGAGACGAGCACGTAGGTTTGTCCGCCGGCCGTCCAGGTCAAGCGCGTCGAGGCCGCCGTCCCGGCGGTGCGTGATTTGCTTCGACAGGGGCCATGAAGCTGACGGCCCTGGGGTGGCGTCCGCGTCCGCGGTCATGAGCGTCACCGGGTGACCATCGATTTCGTAGCGGACGAGCGACGCCGAGCCGTCGCGCAGTCGGCGCGACGGCGGCGCCGACGGGCCTGATCCGCGCCGCGGTTGTCGGCGGGCTGCGGTGACGAGATTCGCGACCGGAGCGCCTCGTTCGCTGAAGCCATCCGCGAATGGCTGACGGCGAGCTCGACTCGAAGTCCAGGCTCAGCCCACCCTGCGCCGCGTGTTCGTGCAACGTCCTGGCTGCCCGCTCGAAAGCGAGTGGCGGCGCCGACGAATCGCGAAGCCCGATCCACGGCCGGCCCGCCTGCCACCCGGCCCCCGCAACAAGCACGATCGCAATCGACGCAACTGCCCACGCGTGTGAGCCGGCGAGCGCGAAACCGGAATCGGGTGATCGGGCTACGGCACCCGGAGATTGCGAACTGGTAGCCGAGGGACTCCGGCGATCCAGACACGATGGCCTGGCGGATGGCGTCGGACATCTGCTCAGGCATTGCGCACGGCCGGAGTTCGGCGCGCAGTGTCTCGCGCGCGTCGCGGATGGCTCGAAGTTGCTGCGCGCATCGCGAGCAGTCCTGGAGGTGACGATCGACCTCGGCGGCGCGTGCCGACGGCAACAGTCCTTCGTCGAAGCCCAGCAAGTCCGCAGTGACGTGCCCGCTCCAGTTCCACTGCAGCATCAGCGATCTCCCTTCCGGATCCGTTCGAACGCCCGACCAAATGCCACGTGCCCACGCGACAGGCGTGACGCGACCGTGCCGGGCGACGCCCCCAACACCTCGCCGATCTCCTCGTAACTCAGCTCCTCGACGTACCGAAGAACGAGCGCGATGCGCAGCTTCGGCCTCAACGTCGCAAGGGCGGCACGCACCTGGCCGGCGTTCTGGCGCCGTTCGACATCGTCGAGCTGCATCGCGTTCACCGACGTGCTCACCGCCTCGTCCAGAGGAGCAAGACGAGCGCGTGAGCGGCGGTAATCGAGAGCGGCGTTAGCGACGATGCGATAGAGCCAGGTCATGAATGCGCATTGACCTCTGAACTGCGTGAGCCGCGAGAACAAGCGAATGAAGACGTCCTGCGTCACATCGGCCGCCGCGGCGGGCTCGCCTGTGTAGTGAATTGCGATGGCATACACGCGATCGCGACAGAGATCGAAGAGGTGGCCGAACGCGTCGCGGTCGCCACGCCGGCACGCTTCGAGCAGCTCATGCGGCACCTCCGGTCGCCGAACCGACGAAGCTCGGCCTTCGATTGGACGGGCAGGCTTCAAGTCGTCTTCCATCCGGCGAGTGTCGCGGCGGTGTGGGCGCAACGCATCAGTTTGACGGACGGTCTGACAGGTTTCTTCCATGGAAGGCGGATCGCTCACGGCACGTCAAAGGCCAATGCGTACCTTACGCCGAACGTCAGTCGTGATCATCGCCTCTG
>CAVQAH010000015.1:0-238505 GCA_963710415.1 uncultured Acidobacteriota bacterium
GACGCCGTCGAGCGTGCCGAGCGCTTCATCTTTTTCCGTCGATAATCGTGACGCCTTCGAGCCCGCCGCATGGGCCGGTGACTTTTCCAGCCTCGAGGTAGCAAAGGTCACAGTTGGAATCGTTCGACATATTCTGCGCTCCCTGGCGCGGCGTGGAGAGCAATCCGGGTGCCACGCGAGCGCTCAGGAGAGCGCCGTTTTCATGCGTTTTCGGCGGAGATTTGTGTCAGATCCGCACGTCTTTGGGAACTCGTTACCTACTCATTGAATACTCAGCCACGAGGGATCGATCCAGTTGGCGGCAAAAAGTGCTGCAATTTCAACGAGTTCCGAGCTTTTCTAAATTAGCTTTCAATTTTCGTGAAATGGACCTTCAGGATGGTCATTGCCGTAATAGGGTTGCGTTGGGACGAATGAATGTGATTACCTTGGCAATCCCTGCGAGCGTGCTGGTCCTCAAAAAGGCGCTTCACTCCGTGTCCGGAGGCCGACACGGAGGGAACGTCGCTACCCGTCCCGCGAGACGATGCGACCAACACTGCTCTTGGTCCTTGTGGCCTTGAGGAGGTTTCGTCATGGATCCCCAGAAAGGACGCTGACGTCATGCAGGAGCATGGCGTGTAGCTCCGCCCATTGGGAGGCCCGCCCGGTCCCTGACAACGCGCGATGATGCAGCAGTCGGAGACTTCCAAAGAACAACGAATTTCTCGATTAACCCGCGTAACAGGGCACGGCGTTGCTGCGACGCTGTGCGATGTTCAGACCGGAGGATGACAATGCGTACGAAAGTCTTTTTATGGACCCTTATGGGCTGCCTGGTCGCGCCCTCCATCGCGACCGCGCAGGACGTCTATTTCTCGATGGGGAACGAGATTCGAAAGCTCCCTGGATCCGGCACGAGTCTCGTGCACACAGGCGCATTCCGGTTGGAGATCTTGCTCTTTGTGCCGGTGATCCGGATCGGATCCGATCATCGCCTGGCCGGCAGTATCTGTATTTCGTCGAGCGCGACTCGGCGGCGGCGATCGGATCAGTCGACTCGACATCAATACGGCGTCGTCAAAAGCCGACGGTAACACGGCCCAACTCGTATTACACGCAGGCTCGTTGCACCATCAAGGAGAAATTCGACTCACGACAAGAACTGCAGCGTCTGTTTTCGCGACCAGCGGGCGTGTTCCAGGTACTGGCGGTCGGCTTCGACGGAAGTTGGACAGCCAGCGTCAGGTTCCGGTCTTGCAACAGGCCTTGAATGGCAACCTGCAATACTCCGACGGTAACCAAATCAAGATTCTGCGTCCGGCCCATCGTTCGACAACCACGGCGATTGTCGGCCTCGGCGTCGCGAATGGTGGTGACGGTTCGGCTCAACGGGTCGTTCTTCGATGCTGGTGACGTCTGTGCATCGTCATCGAACACGTTGAAGTGCGGACTCAAGGCGGCGCGGAAGTCTTACCAGGACGCTGGCAACGTTCTCCGGTCGGCAGACAACGCCTCAGTTACTTCGAGTTCCTGACGAACGACGTGGCAATCGTCGCAACGTCTGAAAATCCGACCACCGCGCTAGTGCAATGGGCAACTGCAACGGAATCCTGTGGCGGGTCAACAGCCGACATCTGGACCGAACTGTTTAAAGCGCCGAAGAACAGCGACAACCAGTATCCGCCAATCGTCGGCGTGGCCGTTGGTCCGAGCAACAGTGAGCTCAGTGCGGACCGCCAACGCGAACGGATGTCCACAACGTGCAATTCGGTCCGGTGGGGGTCGATGTCGTTACGCCGTCGGCGTGCAAACTTGCAGTTCCAACTCAAACAGCTGCTCCTGGGCACAGGCGCAGGCGAGCTACTGCCCGGTAACGCCCGGAAACGACTACTGCGCGATCCTGGTCACGGCGGAGAAAGCTGGATCGACGCGGTGGAAATCATCAAAGGTGCCGCAGGGGACCTGTGGCCTGCCTGGACCCGCGTCCGCGAACGTGGGCATTCGCAGTTTAACGATGGCCATTGCGAACAAGGCGGTACTGCGCTGCCAAGGCGGCCACTGTGAGGTGATCACTTAAGGCAAGTTCCCGTACTTCGACCCCGAAGACCCGAGGGAGAGGCGGTGACAGTGCGGATGACTTCTCCGAGTTCCTCACGGCGCAACAGCCGCGATCCATGGGAACTCGAGATTCTGTTCAACACGCCACTCAGCAACGACGCGGTTGTGCTGGGTCCAATTACGCCATTGACGCGAATTGCAAACGCGACGACACACAATGCGACCGGCGGGCTCTCCATCCGATTCCGAATCTGCAGCGGCAGCGAACTGCACTCAGTTCCTGCCCGCGGAACCGCCCGATACAACTGTGCCGATTGAATCCGGCGCTGGCCTCTCGATCAGCGCGCTCAACGCCAATGGGATGCCGCTAGCCGATTGCGACGTCGACGACAGGGAGGCTCCACTCCGGATCTGCCCGCAGTTCCGGACGAGCGACACGACGCACAATTCAACCTCAACACGCCGATGGGCGACCTACCGATCAGCGGCGAGCAATACGCTTGCTCGATGGGAAATCTGCCCGGCGAGCAGCAATTGTTCGTTGCAACGGTGTTCTCGAATTCAGGGCAAGTTCCAGTAAGACCTCGATCCTGTTTAGTTGATCAAGTAGCTGTGCACACGAGCACAGAAGGCCGGCTGATTGTCGGCCTTCTGCGCTCCCAGAAGCTGGCTCTCCCACCTCACGCCAGCAATGATCCGCGGTTCACACAGCCATCTGGAGACGCGCCGACTAGAAGGAAACACTTCCCCATTCGTCAGTTCGTCGCGTTAGTGCTCGGGACCACTGCGGCCCGGTCAGGTCGTCGCAGACTGACCCGGATAACCGCACCTGTTTGCTGGGCAACTAAGGGTCGGAAAGCTTCAGGAAGCCGGAGCGGCCTGCAGGATCCGTTGGAGGTCGTCGCGCTTCAGAAGGTCGTCCGTCCGCGCGTCGGCACGAAGAGTGTCGATGAGCTGGCGGGCCTGAGCCAGGTGGCTTGCAGCGCCCGGTTTGTCACCTGACTGAGCCAGAGCGCATCGCCAGGAGATAATGCGCGGTTGCCGAAAGCGGCCGCAGCTCAAGCTTCTCGGAAAGGGTGAGCACCGATTCGAGCTCGCTGCGAGCTCCGGCGTGATCCTTCGCGACAACAGGGCCTCGCCCAGATACAGAGTGCCCTCGGCTACCAGCGGTCGCAGGCGCAGGCTGTCCGCGCGCGCGATCAGCTCACGGCAGTCTGGAAAGCGCTGCCTGTTCGCGTCCGATCTTTATGTCCGCCTTCGCCAGGTTCAGAGCGGACTGCAACTGAACCAGCGGATTGACCGACTTTGCCGTGAGCTGCTGCGCCTGCTCGAACAGCGCCCGCGCGCTCTTGTAGTCACCGGCATAGAAGAAGCTGTCCCCTTCAGTATTCAAGGTCGTGGCGATGAGATTTGCAGCCTTGAGCTCCTTGACGACCGCCGAGGCCTCCTTGAGCGCCTCGCGAGCCGGCGCGGATCGTCCGAGCATCACCAGCGTTCCGGCGTAGCCATTGATGGCATCCACGAGCCATCGCTTGTCGCCCGCGTCGCGGAACGTCTTCAGCGCATCCGATTGGGCATCCAGCGCGGCGCCGTACCTCCCCTGACTCACCCACATCGTGGCCATGCCAAACGACACGCCAGCGGCACCCGGAATATCGCCAGCCTTGCGAAATAGATCGAGCGCGCGCTGGTAATTCGTGAGGGCCTGGTCGAATTGGCCGACCTTGACCTGCGTGTTGGCAAGGCCCTGCAGGCTCTGCGCCACGTCGGTCGGCACGCGCGACTTCTCGCGAGTTTGCACGGCTTGCTGGAAATAGCGTCAGCGCATCGTCATAGTGCCCCTGGATGACGAGAATCGACGCGATGTTGTTCTGGCAGAGCCCTTGACTTGCAATGTTGCCGAGGTCCACCTGAATCTGAAGCGATTGCCGGTAGAGTTCGAGCGCCCGGTCGTAGTTCTCCCGCTGCTCTTCGGCGAAGCCCAGATTGATCAACGTGGTGGCTATGCCCCGCTTGTCGCCGATCTCGCGCCGAATAGAAGCGATTCGTTGTAGCTCGCGAGAGCCGCGTCGATCTGCTGGAGCATTTCCTGCACCTGCCCCATCTCGCTGAGCGTGGCAGCAATGCCGCGGCGATCGCCCAGGTCCCGACGGATCTTCAGCGCCTGCTGGTAGTTGTTCAGCGCGTCCGCCGGCTTGTTCAGCCGTTTGAACGCGACCCCAATCGCGTGCAGCGCCGCACCCTTCGCAGACTCGTTCCCGGTCTGAACGGCTTCGCTGTATGCCGGATTGAGGTAATTGAGCGCCTGGTCGAAATCTCGCCTCCGGATCTCCACCTGCCCGATCGCGATCAGCGCAGCGACGTACTTCGGATCCAGGTCAAGCACACGCTTGAAGGTGTCACGGGCACTATCGAGGTCGCCTTTCGTCTCGTACAGCCTCGCCAGGTCGAATAGAATCTGCGTATCGCTGGGCGCGAGCTTCGTCGAGCCGCTCGTACGCTTCGATTGCCTTTTCCGTATCGTTGACGATTCCAGCCCGAATCGCATCGATGACGTACCGTTCTTCCTCGGGCTAGCTTCTCACTGAGTGCACGCTGCTTTGCGTGCGACCTGTTCGGCCTGGTCGCCGTAACCCAATGCACGATGCGTTTGGGCCAGCTTCGCGAACGCCAGCGCGAAGTCGGATCTTCTTTGGTCGCCGTCTCGAATCGAGCGAGCGCTTCCTGCTGCTTGTTCTCCCGGGCGAGCTGCTCGCCCTCGCTGTATGCCTTGAGAGCGGCCATGGATGCGGACTTTGGCCCAGGGAGCGTGCTGCGAGCCGCTCCGCTCGCCGGTGCGGCCGAGATGTTTTCCGGAGCGATTGCACAAGTGTTTTGACCGCTACCGGAATGTCGCCATCGGTCGCGGCTTCGGCCGTGAGAGGCACCGTCGTCCCGTTCGTGCCGCGCAACGACGCCTCGAGTCGGATGGAGTTGCCGAATCGCGCATACTGCCCCGCCACCAGGAATTCCGCGCTGGCGAACTGCGACACACGAACGAGCGTTCCAGGCTCAATGTTCGCATTCGGCTGGATTCGCAGATCGCCGAGGATTTCAGAGATACGACCGGAAGGCACAATACGAAGACCCGACGCTTCGCCGAGTTCCGTGCGCACCATGTCCGCCATAATCTTGCCGAGCCAATCAATGCTCGCGTCGCCGCTCGCGTTCCTGAACGGCAGGATCGCCAGTGATACCGGCTTCGACCCGTCGCTCCCGCCCCCGCTCGTGCTCCGCGTCCCGAACACCTTGTCGCGTAGCAGCCATCCGCCAGCGGCGAGCACGAGCACAGCGACGGCAGCGAGAACCGCCTTGAGCGGCACTGCCCGGGACTTCGGAAGCTCGATCGGCTGGGTGTGCTGTCGTGTAATCGGCGGTGCGCTGAATCCGGCCAGTACCCGGACGGGCGGACGCCCCGCGTTGTCCAGTAGCTCGAGATCCTGCGCCAAGTTGGGCGCTGGTCTGATACCGCGCAGCCGGATCCGGCTGCGTGCACTTGTCGATAATGCGCTCGAGCGGTTCGGGTATCGACGGATCGACGCCGCGCGCAGGAGGCAGCGGGTTCTGCACGCGCGCCATCAGCTCGGCGACGGCGCTCTCCGCACGCGTCGCCTGACGCGGCCCGAGCACCATGTCGTAGAGAATCAGCCCGAACGCATAGACGTCGGCGCGCTGGTCGACCGGTCGCGCCATGGCCTGCTCGGGGGCCATGTACTCGAGCGTCCCGACCACGGCGCCCGCGACCGTCGCGCCGCCGCCAGACACCGATCGCGCGATGCCGAAGTCCATGATGACCGCCTGATCGTCCTCGTCGATCATGATGTTGGCGGGCTTCAGATCCCGATGCACGACGCCGGCCTCGTGCGCCGCCACCAGGCCACTCACGACCTGCTTCGCTATCGCGACAGCTCGCGAAACCGGCAACTTTCCCTGCTTGCTCAGAACGCTTCCCAGGTCGCTGCCCTGGATGTACGGCATCGTGATGTACTTGATGCCGTCGATCTCGCCGAGATCGTGGATGCGCACGACGTTCTTGTGGGTGACCTGCCGTGCGAGCAGCAGCTCGCGCTTGAACCGCCGTTCGAGATCGCGCGCCGACGCCGGGTCTGCGGTGATTTCAGGGCGAATGACCTTGAGCGCAACCGCGACTCCGAGCTCGTCGTCCCACGCCTGGTAGACGGCGCCCATCCCGCCCATGCCCAGCAATCGAATGATGTGATAGCGGCTGCCGAAAGAAGTGCCTGGCGCAAGTGGACTGCCCGGCATCACCGGCACGCCGGGAGGGGTTTGCGTGGCGACTGCGGACGGGCGTCGTGCCGAACTGGCCGTGTGCGCATCCGGATCCCAAGCGAAGTCATCGCATCGGGGCTCGTGCCAAGGCGAGTGCCGGCGGGATTTGTTCCGAGCTCGTGCATCGGTGCCCAGCTGCGTCGCATCCGTACCCAACATCGTGGCCGCGTTTCCCAAACGGTAACCGCGTGAGAGCCGTCGCCTCGCCACACGCCGAGCATGCCGCGGCATTGGCGGCCAGCCTGGCGCCGCAGTAGGTGCAGAACATCGGAAGCTCTTAGCCGGGATTATCGCCCGATCTGCCTTGAGGTGTAAAGAATTGGCCCCCAGGGATCCGGGGGGCCCTGGGGGCCTACTGCCGGAGGAGGTGACGATGCCAGTGGTCGCGTCCGCTGGTGACCTGGAGGGGTTCGAGCGCCAGCAGGCCGGTCCGGCCGATGGCCTGCTGAAGACGGGACCGCTCGTCCAGGGCTGCCCGCAGCTCCTCGTCGGCCGGAAGCGCAAGGCCGGCCGAACGGGCCATTAGAAGGCCCTTGGCCTGGGCGGCGAGCTCGAGATCGAGCCGCAGCAGGCAGAACATGTCGCCACGACCGCCCCGGGAAACCGGGACCGCAACTCGATCAGATACTGGCCAAAGCGGGTGTGGATGAAATGCTCGGAACCGACGAGCTCGAGGAGCTCGACGTCCAGGTCGAGCCCCCCGCCGACCCATTCCCGCGTCGCCCGTTCGCTTCGCTCGAAGACCAGCAGCACGAGCACCGGCAGCAGGAGCAGCATGACGGCCGCCTGGATGACGGGCGGCAGCAACGTGTGGTTGAAGCCCGGAATGAATGACGACGGCCGCGGCGAGCGGGGCGCCCATCGCCAGAGCCAGCGGCCGGCGCCGATCGATCAGCGTCTTGAAGATCATCCCGAAAATGCCGGTGGCCGCCCCGTGCAGCAAGGCCGTGCCCAGCCCGCGCGGTGAGCCACAGGACAAGCGGGGCATCGATGGTCGACAGATACACCGCGTTCTCGACGAGCGCAAACCCTGTGCCGACCGCAAAGCCGGCGACCAGCGCATCGACGAGGAACCCGACGCGGTGGGTCAGGACCAGGGCCGCCACCAGCAGCGCCTTGGCAGTCTCCTCGGTCAGCGGCGCAACATACCGGTTGACGGTGTCCGGGGACAGCCGCTCGAGCGGCAGCCATCCGTGGAGGAGCGATGATGCCGAGGGCTGACAGCGCCGCCGTAGGCCACCGCGCTGAGCACCGATCGGCGCGGCACGAGCTTGAAGCTGTCCATGACGTAGAGGGCCGTCAGGAACAGGACGACCGGGAGAACCGCCGCAACGCGCGTTCGCGATGCATGGCTCTAGCGCAGAATCTTCAACGAAAACATCGCCTCCTGCTGGGGACGATGACCGTCTTCGAAGGCGATCGCCGCACCGGCGGAGACCGTCAGGTCGAGCACCGACACGAGGCTGAACCTGAAATCCAGCTGCGCGCCGACATCGACGGGAACCCGACGGAAGTTCGAGTCATCGAGATTCGTGGCCAGGCCGGAAACGAAGATCGCCGGCCGCGCCCACGTGGCGTAGAACCCGGGGGTCCCGACGCGCCTGAACCGCCACGGCGGCAGGTTCCACTCGATCGTCCCTCTCAGGAAATTGCGGCCGGGTACTTCGTTCAGCTCGAACCCGGAAAACTGTAGTACTTCCGGTAACGCTTTTCGTCGGCGTGATCGACGTAGTTGTTACCGAACCCGCCGAAGTAGAAGTTCGCGAACGGATCGTCGCGGCTGCTCGGCGAGAACCCCGCTGCGCCACGGAGCCAGACCGACGAGTGGCCGATGGGCAGTGCGATATCCGCGATCGTATGTCCCGAAGAACCGCGGCACAGGGGCGCCTTCCACTCGCTGCGCCTGCGCGACGAGCGACCACTTCCTGCCCGTTTCGTCGTCGACGTAGCCGAGAGAATTGCGCACGTCCGTGTACGAGAGCATCGCCTGAAACGTCAGCAGGCGATCGACGTCGACGGCAATATTCTGATAATCCGGCAACCGATCGAGATTCCCCGCGAACTCACCCTCGAGATCCAGTTCCAGGCGGCGAGGTTCATCGAAGATCAGCGTGTTCTTGTGCCCGACCGACACGGCGTAGCCTTTGCGGCCTGTCTTCGTTGGCCCGAACAGATCGTAGAAATCTGCG
Source organism: uncultured Acidobacteriota bacterium (assembly GCA_963710415.1). Lineage (GTDB taxonomy): Bacteria > Acidobacteriota > Vicinamibacteria > Vicinamibacterales > 2-12-FULL-66-21 > CAVQAH01. The sequence continues at coordinate 8,559 of CAVQAH010000015.1, forward strand.
CTATTGTAGGCGGCACGGCCGCGCCAGTCGAACCGGTGATATTCCGCGACCGCATGCACGCGCTCGTCTGACGGCAGATCCGACGAGGGCGAATAGCTCACCACGAAGTTCGCGCGATTGAGCTGCAACGGGTCCGAGATGTTCAGGCGCATGCCGACAGCCGCCGTGTCCTTGTAGCCCTGCAGAACCGGATAAAACGATTCCCGCCGCATGCCGCCGGCGAGGCGGTATTTCCGTGTGGTCTGCGGCATGCTCTCGAACGGGATCCGGGCTGGCGAACCGACGTTCCAGTCCTTGACGACCGGGTGCTCCTCGGCCAGACGCTCGGCGAGGAACGTAATCGCCGCGAGGTCCTCGATCGGCCGCGCGTCGACACGCGCCGGCACGAATCCCTCACCCGAGTACCGGAACGCAATCAGCGATCCGTCATCCATAGGGATGGGTCGAAAGAACCCGGTTTCCGTGTTCGTCATCGCGTCGAGCTTGAGCGCCTGCAGGTCGTAGCGAAACAGGTTCGATACGCCGGTCAGGTACGCGCTGCCGTACACGTAGCGGCCGTCCGGGGAAAACACGAAGCTGTTGGGCACCACCGCCGTACCGAAATCGAAGCGCGCGATCGGGGTGGTGTTGCCGCGCGTCAGCGCCTCGATCTCGAACACGCGCACTTCCTGCTTGCCGTCGATCTCGCCGAACGAACTGACCAGCCGCCGGCCGTCAGGAGAGACATCGATGTCGAACATCACCGTGCCGTACGGCCAGCTCACCACCTGATCCCACTGCTTGTAGGGATGGGGCAGCCGCACCAGCGTGCAGATTCCGTTCAGGTGACGAACACCCCAGAGCGACCGATCGGCGCGATTGAAGGCGAGGTCGCCGATACGCGCATCCTTGATCAGCGTTTCGGTCTGCCGCGTTGCCGGGTTCAGACGCACGATGTCGCGATGCGCGCCGTTGTCGGTCGTATAGAACAGCACCTCTTCGTCGGGATCGAAGGCGAGCGATGTCACGGTGTAGATGATCGGCCCCTTGATGTCGACCAGCTTCTGGACCTGACCACTACGGGTATCGATCGACCCTACGTGAGCGACGACGCCAGGGTAGTTGAATGCGGCGTAGATCCGTCCCGACTTGGCGTCGTAGTAGGCGCGCGACACCGAACCGAGCGCACGGGGCGTGAGGTCGGTGTATGGCGTCAGCGGGTATTTTCGAATGGCCTCGAGGTTGCGCTGCTGGAACTCGTGCTCGTCCTTGTCCCAGGCAGCCCACGCCTCTTCGAGACTTACGCCGAAGACGTGTTTGAACTGCGTCGAGTAATACGCGCGGCTGCCCGGCCGCCGCGACGACCCATTCGATCACCTTCTCCGGAGAATACCGGCGCGCCAGCCAGGTGATGAACCTCGTGCCGTAGAGATAGGAATTGATCTGCAGCTGGAAATCGATCTTGGTCCCTTCAGAGACGAGACCCAGCGGATCGTAGATGCGGCGTGCCATCGCGGACCATCGATCGGAAGACCATCTCGTCGTAGCCGCCCTGCGCGCGTCCGAGGCCACCCGCCATCCAGGTGTCGAGGAACACCGCGATCCCCTCGTGGTACCAGCGAGGGGCCGCGACACGCGGCGTCGTCAGCAGGAAGTAGAGAATCGTCTCCGGCTGCTCTTCGACAGGCATGACCTTCCCGCCGAAGAGCTTGCGGAACGCGCGATCGCCACTCGACGGCGGATCCATCGTCGAGAGATGAACCAGCTCATGGTTCATGATGATGTTCATGCGCTCGTTGCCCGCAATCGTCTCGAACGCAGAGTTGAGCGGCGCGATGTCGACCGTGACAGCGTTGCGCGGCACGACCGTCGCGCCCGCGTTTCCGGCGTCAGCGAAATCCGTCAGCAGGACGGTCACCGGATCGCGCGGCTCGAAGTCGAGGATCTTGCGCTGAAACTCGAGGGAGTTGAGGAACGTCCGCGCGGCGTGGGGCACGAGAAATGTTTCGGAGGGATCGAGATAGACGAGGCGCAGGCCGGCCGTCTCGAGCACCGCCAGTTGCGCGAACGTCAACTGCGGGAACCCGAGAATCGCCAGGACTGCGAAGACCACGAAAGGTGGCTGGCACCTTCCCCGGGAAGGTGCCAGCCACCTTGCAAAAAGTTCGCGCCACGCTGCGCGGTCTACCGTGACGAGATTCTTGTTGAGAGCCGCCTCGAACTGCGGGCTCGCTATCGCCTGGTTGAACCCATGCTGCTTGATGGCCAATTCCAGCATGCCAGACTGGATGGCCGCCTCGAAGTTCACATCCCCGAACGCCGTTTGGATACCCTTCATGGCAACGAGGTTCCGGAACTCCTTGGAGGCCGAACGCCGCGGCGAAGACCTCCTGCTTCATCGCAGCGGTGACCTCATTGGACTTCAGCGCGGCGATGACGGCCTGGCTGGTGAGCGCATCGGCGAACTCATTGATTCTTCAGCTTCAATGCGAGCGCCATCCTGCGAGAAGGCCGCAGCGATTTGGGCGTCCTCCACGACGTTCCGCACGGCCACATTCTCGATGCTCTTCAGATACTTCAGATTGGACAGCTCGCCGTTGGCCGCCATCTCGGCGAACTTCAGCCTGAACACGACATCGTTCCGCAGCGCCGTCGCGAAGGCTTCGACCGAGAGGGCCCTCGCCACAGCGGTGTCGGCGACCGCATCGACGAACGCCGACGTCACCAAGCGCCTCTAGGAACGCCGCCTCATCGAACGCGGCGAGCGCTGCGGAGTTCGAGAACACTGTCCATGAATTCGTGATTCTTCAGCGCCGAGATGACCGCGTCCTCGCTCAGCGCCTTGGCAACGCCAATTTGGGCGAACGCCTCACGATATCTCGCGTTCGACAGCAGCTTCCGCGCCGCGTCGTCGCGCATCAATCGATCGAATACATCGCTCTGCAGGAACTGCTGCGCCGCGGTGTCGCCGAGCACGACGTCCTTCGCGGCCAATTGCTCCGACTGATATCGCTTCGCCGCGTCAATCGAACCTTCGGTTCCCCGGCCGACCGGCGGATACCCGGTGATCGAAAACACGCCGAGCACTATTGCGGCAGCAGCCGCAAGTCCCATCATGACTTTCCTGGCCATCCCCATGCCTCCTTGGGCAACGCGAGCACCGTTGGTACGCCTGGCCGAGATCGCCAGCATGACGTCGTGAACGAGTTCCTTGGGTGGATCGACCTGGCCGATCTCCTCGATCGCCTGGGTCAGTTTCTGAAGCTCGGCGAGCCTGGCGTTGCGCCCGAGGATCCCGCTCGAGCAACTGCTTCAGCTCCTCACGCTCCGCGGGGCCAGTGCGTCGTCGACGGCCCCGTTGAGCAGCTCCTGTGTTCGTGGGTCATTCATTGTGTCATCAATTCCGACAGCGCGCCGAGGAGGCGCTGTCGAGCGGTGTGCAACCGCGACTTCACGGTTTTCGTCGGTATCCCAATCGCCGCGGCCATTTCCTCGTACGACAGCGCGGCGAAGTGTCTCAAGACGATGACCTCTCGGTATTCGAGAGGCAGTGCCAGGATCGCCTCGCGAACAGCGCGCTGTTCGCTCCCCGGCTTCGAACGATGCGCCAGGGTCATCAGATCCGCGATGGTCATCCGAAAGCGGGTGTTCTGGATTGTCGGTCGCGCCGGGCGTTGAGGCATTCGTTGACGAGGATCCGGTAAATCCAGCTGAAGAACCGGTACCGCGAGTCGTAGGTGTCGAGCCGTTGATAGACCTTGATGAACGCATTCTGTGTAGCATCCCGGGCATCTTCGTAATTCCCCAAAAGCCGGAGCGCGACGCTGAACAGCACCCGCTGATAATTGCTGACCAGTTGCTCGAAGGCACCGGCGTCGCCCTCGAGACTGCGTCGAACCAGCGCCGGGTCGTCCAAGTTCTGATGTAAATACACGGCGGGCCCGGAAAAGTTGGTGAGTATGAGGATGACGGGTTATAGCATGGGATGAAGCGCCACAAAGTGTGTATTATTCGCCCACTTGGATGGACCAACCGGGGCCGAACCGCTGGACTCTGCAGACGAGCGAAGAAGAAGCGAATGGATGCCGCATCCTCGTGCTGCGCGGGCGTTTAGGCTTCGCGTCCGTCCACGCCTTCGAGGCCGCGCTGGGCCGTTCAGTGTCCCCCAGAGGCTTGATCCTCGATTTCGCAGGGGTGGACTACATCTCGAGCGCCGCCCTCAAGGTGCTTCAAGACCACGCCAGCACCCACCAACCCGTGATCGTCGCTGGTGCCTGTGATGCCGTGAAACTCACCCTCGAGTTCGCCGGTGCCACGAGCCTGATTGTCGCCGCCTCGCGCACCGAGGCGCTCGCCCGGTTCGGCCTGCCTCAGGGCAATTAGCCAAACGACTGTACTGATTAGGTTTTCTGATGATCAGGTGTGTGCGGGTTAAGGGTAAGTTACGCACACAGCGACTCAACCACTTTTGGAGGCCCCGCCATGCCTGACCGAACGACCCTCGTTTTCCGGCTTTTATACGCGGCACTCGTGCTGCTGATCATCGCCGGCTCGAGGCCGGCCTTCGCCCAGGGCCCGACGGGGGTCATCGAGGGCGTGGTGCGCGACGAACAGGGCGGGGTTCTTCCGGGTGTCGCGATGACCCTGCGCAACCAGGACACGGGCGTCACGCGCACGCAGGTCACGGAACCCGACGGCCGTTACAGTTTCCCCGCCCTCTCGCCGGGCACCTACGTCGTGCGCGCGGAGCTCGCCGGATTCGGCACGACCGAGGCGCGGTCGCTGGTCATCACGATCGGCCTGGCGCTGCGCCAGGACGTCACGATGGAGGTTCAGGCGGTCGCCGAGACCATGACGGTCGTCGGCGAATCGCCGGTGGTGGACACCACGAAAGCCGAAGTGTCGGGCATCGTGACCAAGGAGCAGATCGAAACGCTGCCGATCAACTCGCGCCAGTATCTCTCGCTTGCGCTCCTGGTCCCTGGCACCACGGTCGACGCCACGAGGTCGTTTTTTGCCACGGTCAATGCGGGCGGGTCGATGACCTTCAACGGCACCGGCAACGTCGTCGACGGCATGATCAACAACTGGGCGGAAGACGGTGAACCGCGTCAGGATCTGCCCGAAGACGCGGTCGAAGAGTTCAGGGTGACCAACTCGTCGTACAAAGCCGAGTTCGGGCTGGCCACGGGCGGCGTCGTGCAGGTCGTCACCAAATCGGGCACCAACCTGCTCCGCGGCACGATGTTCGAGTACTGACAGGAACAAGAGCCTCAATGCGCTCGGCGTGTTCGAGACGGTCAAGCCGGAGTACTAACGTCACCAGTTCGGTGGCAGCGCCGGCGGTCCGATCGTGGCCAAACGAGCTGCACTTCTTCGGCGCGTTCGAGCGGACCGATCAGGAGGAGTTCTACACGGTCAACACCGGCCTGCCGCAGTTCTACGGCTGCGCTCGAGGGCACGTTCCCGCGTCCGTCGTGGCGCAACCTGTATGCCGCTGCGCGGCGATTGGCAGATCAGCAACTCGCAGAACATGTTCGGCCGTTACCTCGGCGAGAACGAGGAGAAGGCGTGCCAGGGATGCGGCGGCACCAGCGCGTCCGGCCGTGACGAGGGAATCCCGCGCCGGTCGATCGTCGTCGGACAAACTGGATTCGAGGAGCGCGCGCGCTCAACGACTTCCGATTCCAGTATGCGTACGCGGCTTTCTACGGCTATCCAGGCGGGACGCGAGTCCTGGTCGCAGACCGGACAGTTTCCGCCGAACGCCTGAACCGATCGACGCGGCAGTTCTCGTTTCCGTCGTTCTCCTACGGCAACAACTACGACTACATCAGCCCGGAGAGCCGCTGGGGATTCAAGGACACCTACTCGCTGAACTACTCGCGCCACACGCGTCAAGATCGGCGGCGAGTACAACTACAACCCGTACGTGTCGGAAGACGCGCTGAACCTGGCGGACGCCGGCGGCAGCTACCAGTTCGCGACCGACCAGTCTTCGACCCGAACAACCCCGCGACGATCGCCGCACTCACCGGAGCAATCCGCATACTCGGCGACCAGCAACGCGACGACGGTCGAGTCACCCGACGCACTACTACGTCGCCTTCGTCCAGGACGACTGGCGCGTCGCCCAGAACGTGACCGTGAATCTGGGGCTGCGCTACGAGCGCCTGTACGGCTCGGCGAACGAGGACCTCGATCCGAACGACTTCCCGCGTCCGCTGCCGTTCGTCGACGTGTCCGAGCGTGGTGACAAGAACAACTTCGGGCCGCGGCTCGGCGTCGCATGGGATATCAGGGGCGACGGCGGGACAGTCGTGCGCAGCGCCTACGGCATGTACTACGGTCACATCCGGTTGCTCGGCACTCTGCCCGAATTCAATAACTTCAAGACGTTCACGCTTACCATCAACAATCCCGCAGTACCCGGATCCGTTCGACGGCCGCGATCCCGCGGACTTCATCTCGCGGCGTCGTCGCCGAACATCACCGTCGTCTCGAACGACATGGTGCAGCCGCTGGCGCATCAGGCCAGCGCCGGCATCTCGCACCGGCTGAGCGAAGTTTTCGCGCTGCACGTCGACGCGGTCTACAACAACACGCAAGGCGACTACAAGACACTCGACTTGAACGCGCGCAGTCCGGCGACGGGCGTCCGCCCGGATCCGACGTACACGCGCATCGATCAGGTGCGGCCGGACGCGGAAGTTCGCTACACAGCGCTGTCTACGTGAAGCTCGAAAAGCGATACAGCCAGAACTACCAGTACACGCTGTCGTACACGTTCACCGACGCGGACGACAACGCCCCGATGGCCAGGTATCTGGACCCGTTCGACTTCGATTCAACTGGGGACCGTCGAACGGCGAGCGCCGCCATGCCATCGTGGCCAGCGGATCGATCCTGCTGCCGTGGGACATCAACGTCGGGGCGCTGTGGTCGTATCGCACCGCAGCTGCCCTGGAGTGCCGGAGCGGGCCGCGATCTCAACGGCGACAGGTTCACCTCAGACCTGGTGCCAGGCACCACGAGAAACTCCGGGAGCCGTGACCTCAACCTCGACGCGGTCAATGTCTACCGGGCATCGCTCGGCCTCGCGCCGATCGACGCCAGCACGATCGACAGCTCGCGTATCAACATCATGGACATCCGCGTCAGCAAGCGGATCCGCTTCGGCGGTGACCGAGTTTGGAGCTGATTGCCCAGGCGTTCAATCTGTTCAACACCGAGAACCTGCAGGCCCAGTTCGGTGGCGGGCGCGACACCAACGCGACATCGGCATATTCGGCCAGATCACGAGCGCACGCCCGCAGCGGCAGGTCGAACTGGCGGTCAGACTGCACTGGTGAGTAATGTCTCAACGCTCGACGCAAGTCGCCAAGGACGGCCGGTCGAGAGAGTGGACTGAAGACTGATCCGGATAACGATCTGGCACGACTCTCGATCGAGCACTCACCTAAAGACGTGCTTCCGGCTCTGGTGAGTTGTCGTGCCGTCGTGCGCCGTCGGGAGTCAAAGGAGACCACATGCGCTCAACTGACAATCCGTCGCCGGCGCTCTGCTCGTGAGCCTCCATGTCTCGCCCGTCGACGATGGCCGCGCGGCTCGCGCACGATGCCCGCGCCTATCAAGTCGACGGACCACTACAGCCTGCGAAGCGTGGCTGATGTCCAGATGTCGCCGGACGGCTCGAAAGTCGCGTTCGTCGAGCGATTCATCGACAGCTCGAGGCACGAATCGGTCGCACATCTGGCTGGTGACGCTTGCCGACAACACGCAGAAACGTATCAGTGCCGAGTCCGACGACGATTCGTCGCCTCGCTGGTCGCCTGACGGCCGGTCGATTGCGTTCCTGACTGGCAAGAGGGCGGTGTCGAACAGCAGCGGTTTCCTGCCGGCGGCGTTCGGCAACACCATTGCTGTCTATCGCGTCGAGACCGGTATCGCGGAGCCCGTCGCGAACTATCGCGTGACCAATCACCCGCTGGCCTATCAGGGAGGCGGCGAACAGCTCTCCTGGTCACCTGATGGGTCGGCCATCGCCTTTGCTTCGGCAGACGAGGGGCCGGAGGGCGCGCCTGGTGATCCGATGGTCATCACCCGCTACGGATACAAGTCGTGGGCGAGCATGACCGACAATCGCCGCTGGCACATCTACGTCGTGACGCTGGCGGACAAGAAGGTGCGCGCGCTGACGGCGGGGCCTCAGCAGGATCATTCGATCGCGTGGTCCCCCAAGGGCGACGAGATCGCGTACATCTCGAATCACGAGCCGGACCCCGATCGCGTCCACAACTACGACATCTTCGCGGTCAGTGTCGCCGATGGCCGCGTCCGGCAGATCACCAAGACGCCGGGCTGCGAGTATGCACCCAGCTGGTCGGCGGACGGATCGACGATCGCCTATCTCGCCGGCGTCCGGCCGGTCACGACACAGGAGTCGAGCGCCGAGGATCCCCACGTCTGGGTGATCCCCGCGAAGGGCGGAACCGGGAAGCAGCTTGCGAAGTCGCTCGACCGTCGCGCGATGAGCGTCGGCTGGGCGGGCGACAGCTCCAGCGTCCTGTTCACCGTGCAGGATCAGGGGTCGACGACCAGCTGTACCGCGTCGGCGCGGATGACAGCGGGCTCACGACGTTGATCGGCGATCGTGGACAGGTCAGCGCGTGGTCGGTCGGCAAGCCAGGTGCGCTTGCCTATGCATTTCAGTCGGTCACGGCTCCGGCTGAATTGTTCCTGAAGAGCGGCACCCAGGCGCCGCAGCAGCTCACGCGCCTGAATGCGCGAACTCGCGGCCAGCCGCGATGTCTCCGTGCCGGAGGCGTTCGAATTCAGCAGCTTCGACGGCACGCGCGTGCAGGGATTCCTGACACCGCCGCTCCGGCGCGAGCCGGGCCGCAAGTATCCGCTGATCGTGAACATCCATGGCGGCCCGCATGGACAGCAGGGCCCATCGTTCGTGCACAAGTCGCAGGTCTACGCTGGCGAAGGCTATGCGGTGCTCATGGTGAACTACCGCGGCAGCTCCGGTTATGGACAGAAGTTCACCGATGGCACGGTCAACGATCAGAACGGCGGCGAATTCAAGGACGTGATGGCGGGGCTCGACTACATCCTTTCGAAGACGCCGTACCTCGATCCCGATCGACTCGGCGTCGAAGGTGGAAGCTACGGCGGCCAGCTCACCAACTGGGCTATCACGCAGACGACGCGATTCAAGTCGGCGATCCCGTCGGCCGGCATCAGCAACCTCGTCAGCCACGGGTATCTGATCTGGGCGCAGGACTACACGTTTGTCGAATGGGGAGGACGTCACCCATGGCAGGAGGACGTGGCGAAGCGGATGTGGGAGCGTTCGCCGATTGCTCACGTCGCCAGGGCCAAAACGCCGACGATGTTCATCCATGGTGAGCTCGACCAGGACGTGCCTATTCAGGAAGCCGAGCAGATGTACATCGCGCTGAAACAGGTCGGCGTCGAAGCGGTCCTGCTCCGCTATCCACGTGAAGGACACGGCTTGCGGGAACCTGCCCACGTCGTCGATGCGCTTGGAGCGAAGCCTCGCCTGGCACGGGCGATTCCTCAAGGTCAACGCCACGTCGGCCGCTCGTTAGGACGGGTCAATCATGCGAACTGTGGCAACGACCATTGCCGCGTGCGTCATCGTGTTCGGTGGGTTCGTCGCTACGACGATGACATTCCGCGCGCAGACGACGGGTGCGTATCCCCTGCCTCCGGCACATCCGCCGGAGGCGCAACGGACCGAGGACGAGGCGCGCAAGGTGGCGGAGCGCAACAGAGCAGAGCGTGACCGCCAGCTCAAAGCGTCGGGGACCCCCGTCGAGCTCATCCCGAACTACGTGCGTGCGCAGGTCGGGCCGGTGCCTGAAACGCTCGGCGTCAGCCCCTTCTACAAGAAGTACGTGGATGCGCAGGGCATCCCGGTGATTTCTTCCGAGCGTGTCCCCGACGACGCGTTGCTCGTCGCGCGCGACATCATCGTCTCGATGCTCGCCAACAGGCCGGACATCCGAAAGGCGATGATCGCCAAACGCTGGCGGACGGGAGTGATCGGCGAAACCGAGATGACGGCCGACATTCCGGAGTATGCCAACCGCAAACGGCCCGGCGCGCCTGCCGGCGAGCCGATGACCCAGGCCGACCGCGACTATCACGCGTGGCGATCCCGTGGCCTCGGAGGCAACCCGACAACGGGCGCCGAGGAGAACCTGCTCGGCTACCCCGGCACGAGGTATTTCGGGGAGCACATCTTCGTGCACGAGTTCGCGCACGCCATCATGTCCAACCTTCGCGGGCTCGAACCCGCAACAGGCAAAGAGATTCAGGAAGCCTACGATGCCGCGAAAGCGGCCGGGAAGTACATCATTGCCTCGAACGGCCGGCCCCATTACGCCATGACCAGCGCCGGCGAGTACTGGGCGGAAGGCGTGCAGTGGTGGTTCTTCTCGAACTACGGCGAGTGCTTTAACGGTAATATCAAGGTGGAAACGCCGGACGAGTTCAAGGACTACGACCCGAAGCTCTACGAGTTGATCGGGCGCGTCTTCGAAACCCATCGCATCCCGATGGACGTGTTCCACGGCAGGCAGGTCCGGAAGGTGACGTGCCCGCCGGCCTGAAGCGGAAGGTTTTTTCGACCAGCCGCGAACAATCTTGCGAAAAACCTGGGATGACGCTGATAATTGACGCGTTCCTTGCTCGAGGCCCTGTCACGAGGCCGGCATGCAGCGGAAGACGTCCCAGATCCTCGTCGTAGACGACGACCCGACAGCGCAGCACGATACCGTCAAGTTCCTCCAACAGCGGAACTATGCCGTCACCTGCGCGTGGACGCTGCAGGACGCCTATACCCGGATCGTCGAGCTGCCGATAGACCTCGTCATCTCCGGCAGCCGCGTCGGATCGATGAACGGCCTGCAGTTCATCGTCAGTTGCCGCGCCAAGCGTCCGGAGGTTGCCGGCATGGTGATCGCCGCGCAGCGCGAGCACGTGTCCGAGATGGACGCCTGGCGCCACGGGATCACGCCAGTCGTCAGGCCGCTCGATCCCAGCTACTTCCTCATGCTGGTGGCCGAGAAGCTGGCCACCGTTCGCCCCCGCCAGCGCTGGCCGCGCAAGAAGGTCAGCACGTTCATCCCGCTGCAGGTCGGCCGCACGCGAGCCCAGCTCCTCGACGTCAGCTACGGCGGGCTACGCTTCCAGCTCGAAGGCGAAAGCTTCGATCTCCGGTCGGTCGTCCACATCGACATCCCGGTGTCGCAACTGAGCGTGGATGCCGAGCTGGTGTGGTCGGCGCGCGGCGACGACGGGTCGAGCTGCCTCTGTGGCGTGATGCTGACCGGCGACCGCAATCCGTCACACGCGTGGCGGGCGTTCGTGGATCGTGTTGATTGAATCTCCAGCAGCGCGGCTCTTTGAGTTCGTGGCTCGAGAACGCGCGTCACCGACTGTGACGCGCGGCTAAAGCCGCGCGCTGCTGGTTTCTGCGTAGATCGGCAGATCCTGCGCCTCCCGACAGACCAATCCTCGCAGGCACGAGAAAATTCACAGCTTTCCTCACGAGCGGCGCGCGGCACGCCTCTCGCACGGTTGGGCGCATGCTGAGAATCGAACAACTTCGATCGGAGATGATCGATCGCTTCGAGCGAGTGGACCGCCGACTTGCGCAACAGGATCAGCGGCTCGGGCGCATCGATCAACGGACAGCAGAAACCGCAGACAGGCTGGAGGCCCTGCGCCTCGAGCTGCTCGAGCGCATTGACGCGTTCAGTCGATTGACGACTGTCGACTGACTGACTCGACTGTCGACTGTCGACTGACTGGCGACTCGACCGACTCGCGACTGTTAAGTCTGCTCAACTCCCGTCGTGACGCTGAGACGCCACGTCTGTCCGTGCGCCTGAAGGTCCCAATTGAAGAAGTCGACGGCGATTCTCACGGCGCGCTGACTGTCGACGGCCAGCCCGATCAGGAGTTGGTTTCGCGGCCCGCGGTGGCAGGGTCCCGGGCGTATCCGTCCACTTGGTGACGACGGACAAGCCGCCCCACAACTCATTGGCCAGCCGGTAGACGCGATACTCCGCTCCCGCTTCCCAGACTGAACCGAGTCGGAATACGAGGCATTCATCGGCCGCGTCGCAGGCCCAGAGGACCGCCTGCTGATGCTCGCGTCTGAGCGGCGCCCAGCCGCCGGGCAACACCGGCGTGCGGTGCGGCTCCGGGTAGGCGACTACTTTGCCGGACTCTTCGATCAGGCGCACGTCGCGCGCGGGGCGGACCATCGGCGAGGAAACCGGTCTCGTTGATTTTGACCTCGTCGATTCAGACATATCCATGGGTTACCCGTGTTTCTGGAGCCGATCGCGTTCCCGGGCGAGCGCCGCTTCGTACAGCCGGATCCACAGCTCCGAAGACGCAACCAGGTCGTCGCAGACCGTGCGCAACCGCCGGTTCTCTTCTGTCAGACGCGCGTTCTCACGCGCCAGCCGGATTTCCTGTTCGACGGACTGATGTCTCGCGTGGACCTCGCCTGACGGATGTCCCATTACGAGCCAGTTGACCGACATCGGATGCTCCCGGACCAGAGTCGACTCCATGGTCCTTTGGTTGATGTAACGACGGGCGGAGAAAAACCGAACATCCGAAAGAGAATGGCCGTTGGCTGAGACTCATTTCGAATGCGATTGCCCATCCGCCCGTTTTCGGCCGGTATCCCTAAGCCATGCGGGGATTTGGCCGGAGATCGAGTCGACCGCGAGCCAGATGGCCCGGCGTCGAGCTGCGGGGCGGGCGCCCCGCACCGGCGCAATACAGCACAGCTTCAGTGATGCCGTCGAGGCCAAGGTCCTCCTCGACGAGCGAGTCTGCCAGTCCCATGACACAGAACGGCGCGAGACCCAGCCACGTGGCGGTGAGGCAAAACGTCTGACAGACGTGGCCGGCTTCCACCAGCGCCGCCCGATAGGCGCGCGAGTACTGGTAACGCCAGAGGATGCGAGCGAAGACCGCCGTAAAGAAGACCATCATCGACGCGTTCGCGAAGTATCCGCTGTTCGGGAGGTAGGCCTGCATGCGTTCGAGCGATACCTCGCCGCGGATCCGTTCGAGCGCGTGGCGATCGGCCGCGTAGTGGTAGATTCCCGGCGTCAGGCCTTCGACGGTGCGACTGACGACGTAGCACTCGATCGGATGTCGGGCGCCGCCGGACGGAGATGTCTTCAGGGCCATGCGGCGCGAATCGACGTGCACCCAATGCTGAACGCCGGCCGTCATCCCCAGCAACTGCGACAGCTCAGCGAGCCGCACGCCCTTCGTCGAATATCGACGCCAGGTGCGCCGGGCGCGCAGCACGCCGGGGAACTCGCCTTCCCATCGGACGGCCGGCAGGTCGATCCTTGCCGCGCCCGGGTACTGTTTGACTGGCGGTGGCATCACCAACAATGCCGCTTTCTCGCGCGCGAACCGGCGCGCGCGCCTCCGTGAGGAGAAGGCGACGTCGCGTGTTGCAGTGTGGAAGAAGCCCGCCTCAGGATTCCAAGGGGCCAGCGCATTCATGGCCTCCTCCTGGGCGTGTGACGGACGATCGGAGGCCTGGAGAAACGAGAGATCGATCAGACGGTCGATCAGTGGGCCAAGGCCGACGCCGTCGTCGCCGAGCGCCCGCTCGACCTCGTTGACCGTTTCCAGTCGGAACAGATATTGAGCAGGTCGCAGATGAACGGGGTCGCCGGCGCCGTGGTTCGGGTCGCGTAGTTACAAACCACGAGCTGCCCACGGCGCCAGTAGACCACCAGATGGGGTGAGCGCCGGACGCGCCGGCGCTTTCCATCACTGCGATGCCTCACCCTAGCTCGAGCTCCATCGTCGGCTGGCATTCGTCGTTCAGCTCGTTGAGTGAGCGCGTCAGAGTGTCGATGGCTTCCTGAACCCCCCGCCCGGGCGCTTGGCCTTCTGCAAAGCCTCGATGTGCTTTTTGATGCCCTTCTTGAGCGGCCTGAGATCCAGTTTGGTCCCCCTCATCGTCACGGAGGAGATAGTCGAACCCGCACGCTTGGTCGCAGTCTTTTTCTTTCGCGGTGCGGGTTTCCGTGAGGTCTTGCGCTTTTTGCCACGTCAACACTCCTCTGAAAGCAGTTGCCCGGAGTCTATGGCACCACAAATGGGAATCAAGACGACGAGCCGACGTGTTCACTGCAGGTTCATTCGGCTGAAGGATGCCCTGGAAGCGGGGATTCTGACGGATACCATCGAGACGTGGGTCGACCCCGAACCACACCAGCGCCGGATCGCGCTCATCGGCAGCGTTCTCGAACGCCGACAGCGCCTCGTCGACATTCCCGAGCGCGAGTTGAACATATCCCTGGTCGCGGGCCGTAAAGCGGACGACGCGGTTCGCTGCGTCGCGCTCGAGCGCGCTCAGATCGGCGGCGGCGGCAGCAGCTGACCGCTCAGCGCCTTACGCCGGATCAACGACACCCGCAACGGAACACCGCTGGCGTCGGCCGTCTTTCCGGCAACCTGTTCGGAAATGGTCAGCGCGTCGTCGAAACGTCCTTGTGCCTCCCTGATGCGCGCCAGGAGCAGCGAATCCGATCGTGCTTCCCGCTCGGCAGCATCGAAGTCGCCGCGGTAGTACAGAACCATCGCCGGCAGGATGCGCGGCGTCGCTGGATTCGGGATCCTGTGCGCGCGTCGTGGTGGCTTCCGCGTATGCCTCGTCGAAGCGGCGCATCGCCGCCAGGAACTGCGCGTAGTATCCGCGCGCGTAGGTGTAGCTCGGGTTCAAATCGAGGCTGCGGCTGATACTCGCGTTCGCGCCCGACCAGTCCCAGTCATATCTGAAGTAGATCTCTGCCAGGATCGCATGCGCGTCGGCCAGACCATCGTCGAGGTCCAGCGCTTTGCGGGTCGCTTGCATCGCTGAGCCCCTGGCATCGGGATTCGACATCCCTCCATGCAGTGCCAGGTTGATGTAAGCGCGCGCCAGACCCGCGTGGGCGGCGGCGTAGTTGGCGTCGAGGCTGATCGCGCGTTGAAACGCGGCGGCTGCCTGCCGCGCGGGCTCCGGTCCGTAACGCGGTCAGTTGGATCCGGCCGCGAATATACGCTTCCTCAGCCGATGGCGTCGTTTGATGCACACGACGAAAACGATCCGCCTCGTCAGGCGACAGCCGGACGTGGATCGCGTCGGCGACCGCGTGGGCGATCTCCGACCGCAGGCGCTCGATGTCGCCACCCGCCCACGTAAAAGGGCGGTCCAACAGCACTCCTGATTCGCCGGCGCCGACGACGCGAATCTGGGCGCGCACGGCGCCGTCACCGCCAGCCCCCGTGTTGTCGCTCACCACTGAGCCCTGGACGAGGGCATCGACGCCGAGACGCCCGGAGATGTCACTGGCGGACTGCGTCGACCCTTTGTAGGGAAGCACTGAGGTGAGTGGCGCGACCTGCAGCGAACTGATTCGTCCGAGAGTTGATATGAGCTCGGCGGTGAGCGTATCCGCCTGCGCCGCGGTAGCCGGCGTGCCAGACCCATCAACCACTGGCAGAACGGCGATGCGCGTGACACCACTTGCAGTAGGAATCGTTCTGCCTGGCCAGACCCAGTACACGAGCGCCGCGACAGCCAGGAGTATTGCCGCCGCGATGGCGGCAAACGGTGCGTAGCGAGCCTGACGCGACCGCGCAGGCAGCGTCATGGCGCGCGTTCGGCCGGTCTCAGCGATTCGCGGAGCGCGAGCTCCATCTCGCCAGCCGTGCGAAACCGGCGTCGCGGATCAGCCTCGAGGCCTCGCTCGACGGCGTGCACGAACGCGTCGGGCAGATCGGGGCGGAGGTCGCGGAGCCGGCGGCTCTGAGCATTCGCGTGGGCCTCGGCCAGTTCCGACATGTTGCCGGCGACGACAGGAAACTCCGCCGTGACCAGGTAGAACAGCAGGACGCCCAGACTGTAGAGGTCGCTCTGAATGGAGGCGGCTTCGCCGCGGAAGATCTCGGGCGCGAGGTAGAGGGGCGTTCCCACGAGTCGATTCGTACCGACGTTGCGGCGCAGCTCCTCGCCCGTGCCAAAATCCATCAGAACGATACGGCCCGCCAGCCTCGCGGATCACGTTCTGCGCTTTGAGGTCCCGGTGAAGAAGGCTCTTTTCGTGGACGGCCGCCAGCGCCGCACACAGATCCTGGCCGATGCCAGCCGCTTCGCGAGCCCCGAATGGACCGCGGGCCTTGACGATCTCCTCCAGCGACTCGCCGACGACGAGCTCCATCCAGAGGCCGACGCGGTCGTCATGCTTCTCAGCCCCGTAGACGTGGACGACGTTCGGGTGACGGAGCCGCGCCAGACGACGCCCCTCGTCGAGCGTCCGGACATCGGCGTCCGCGCCGCCGAGCCCGTCTTCGCGAAGCAGCTTCAACGCCACATGCCGGTGCAGGCCGGAATCCCAGGCGCGGTACACGTCGGACGAGGAACCCTCGCCGACTCGTTCGAGCACGACGAGCGGTCCCCACCGCGGGCCGGCTGGTTCGGGTGATGAGGGCGGCGTGTCTAGCGCGGCATCGTGAGGCGCGCTGCGATGCAGCGTGGCGATGCTCTCGACCAGTCGAAGATGGCGAAGCAGCCGGCGTTCGTTTTGTGCCAGGTCTGCTTCCACACGGCTCCAGTCGATGGCGTCCCCGTCGGCGACGGAAACCGCCAGTCTGGCAACCGCATCATCACTTCTCGACATCCATCTCCTCGATCAACTTCACGAGCGCCCGGGCAACCGCCATCCGTGCGGCATCGGGGCTCCGCTTTCCGCACATCGCGGCGATCTCCGCATAGTTCTGCTGCATCTCGAGCCGCGCGATGATCAGCTCGCGATCCTCCGGGCGCAGGCGCTGAAGCGCCGCTTCGTACCGGGCCACCGATTCCTGGCCGATCGCCTCGTCGAGCGGCGACGCCGCCGGATCGATCACCTCGGCAGCTTCGCCGAGCCCGGGGACCACCGAGGTCCGCGAAACCCTTCGCACCTCGTCGCGGATCCGGTTCATCACCGCCTGACGCAAGTACGCGCGCAGCGCGCCGTCATGCCTCGGCTCGAAATCATCCACATGCCGCAGCGTCTGTGCGAGCGTCTCCTGGACGATATCCTCGGTGTCGCGCAAGTCGCGCGTCCACCGCGGCAGACGACCACGGGCCCACCGCCGCAGGGGCGCGAGATGACGCCTGAAGAGCGCGTCCAGGGCCTCGCGATCGCCCATGCGAGCGCGGCGCAGCAGATCCGTTGTGGAAGACAGATCCGAGGAAGGCCGCGGAGTCGGCTCAGCCATCGGGGTGGAGGAGTTCCGCCATGGCCCCCGATCATAAACCGTGGCCAACCCCGGATCCTGCGCTCTGGAAGATGTAACGATGGTGAGGCGCGAACCGAACAGCTCGACGTCAGAATTCGTCACCGCACGGCTGAGCCGGAGTGACCGAACCAGCGAGAAACGCTGGTTAACCACAGCGTCTGTTGGACGTTACGGCGTGAACCTTCGTCTGAACCCTTGTCTGAACCGTCGTCTGAACTGTCGCATGACGACAAAGATGGCTGGCACCTTCGGGCGAAGATGCCAGCCATCCGGGGGTCGTACCCGCCGGCCCGGAGGGGAGGGCCGGTGATGGGTACGAGGCTTCAGAACTAGTCGATCGCAACCTTGCGCAGCAGTGCCAGGTCGGTGAGCATCTTTCCCGCTCCGAGCACGACGGATGTGAGCGGGTTTTCGGCGACGACAACGGGCAGGCCCGTTTCATCGCGGAGCCGCTTGTCGAGATTCCGGAGCAGCGCTCCTCCGCCCGTCAGCATGACGCCCCGATCGAAGATGTCGGCGGAGAGCTCTGGCGGCACACGCTCGAGCGCGTCACGCACGGACTGAACGATCAGCCTGATCGGCTCGGCCATCGCCTCACGAATGTCGCTGTCCGTGATGATGACTGTCCGCGGCACGCCCTCGAGCAGGTGACGGCCCTTCACTTCCATGATCAGGCCCTCATCGAGCTTGGCGGCCGATCCGACTTCGAACTTGATCTGCTCGGCGGTCCGTTCGCCAATCAGGAGATTGTGCGAGCGCCGCATGTACTGAATGATCGATTCATCGAGCGCATTGCCGGCCACGCGCAGCGATCGGCCGTACACCGTTCCGGCGAGTGAGATGACGGCGATGTCCGTCGTGCCGCCGCCGATGTCGATGACCATGTTGCCAGCCGCTTCCGTGACCGGCAGGCCTGACCCGATCGCCGCCGCCATCGGCTCGTCCACCAGATGGACCTCGCTGGCCTTCACCCGGTACCCGCTGTCCTTTACGGCCCTGCGCTCCACCTGGGTAATCTCGGGCGGCACGCCAATCACCAGTCGCGGTCGCCTCAGCGGACTGTTGCCCTGCACCTTGCGGACGAAGTACATGAGCATCTTCTCGGCCGCGTCGAAGTCTGCGATCACCCCGTCCTTCATGGGCCGCACAGGCTTGATGTTCGCCGGCGTGCGTCCGAGCATCTCGTGCGCCTCTGTGCCGACAGCCTCGATGGATCCCTTGGCCGTATTGAACGCCACGATTGACGGCTCGTTGAGAACGATGCCGCGGCCGCGTGCGAAGACGCAGGTGTTCGCCGTGCCGAGATCAATCGCGACGTCCGTCGCGAATGCCGAAAAGAAGTTCATCAAGGGCTCCGGGATTCGAACGAGTTGGCAGGCCGGCTGCCGGACGCAGCCGCCCTGCCGCTCGTTCAGGAGGAGAGGTGCCGTTGCTGGCTTCCCTGTAGGCACAAGTCGTTCCGAGTTCTTCCGGATAACGGATTCGCGCAGTCGTTGGAGATTCTGCGTATTGTCGTGCTAGCCCCCTCCCTGGCCGCCTCGAAACGATCACGAACCTGAAAGAAGATTACGATTCTGTTGTGCTGCCGACCGGCGTCGATCTCGCGGCCCTCGCTCGCCTTCTACCTGCAGGTCCGCGGACACGCTTCGCGCCGGCGCCAACGGGATGGCTGCATCTCGGCCACGTGCTGAACGCGCGCTATGTCTGGGGCATCGCGCAGGCGGTCGGTGGGCGCGTGCTGCTGCGAATCGAGGATCACGATCGTGAACGGTGCCGGCCGGAATTCGAAACGGGCATCCTCGATGACCTCGATTGGCTCGGCTTCGCCCCTGACGTTTTTGCCACAAACGACTTTCGCGCGGGACGTTGCGAGGGACGTCAGAGCGATCGCGAACGCGGCTACCTCGAAGCCGTTGAGATCCTCAGGGCGCGTGGTCTGGTCTACGGCTGCGACTGCTCTCGAAAGGACATTCTCGCGGCGACCGGCGGGTCCGAGCAGCGCTGACGAGCTCTTTTACCCCGGGACGTGCCGCGACCGCGGCCGTCCATTGAGCGCGGATGTTGGGTGGCGCGTGCGCCTTGACCCGGACCGCAACGGCCGAGAACTCTTCCAAGCTGAATTCTTCAAAGATGCAATGCTGGGTCCTCAATCGCAGGATCCGCTGACGCAGTGCGGAGACGTGCTGATTCGCGATCGCCGCGGCAACTGGACGTATCAATTCGCCGCCGCCGTGGACGATTGGCTGCAGCAGATCGACCTGGTGATACGCGGTCGCGATCTGCTGCCTTCAACGGGACGTCAGATCAGGCTGGCGAGGATGCTTGGGCGGGAACGGCCGGCACTCTTCCTTCATCATCCGCTGATCATGAAGTCCGCCGGCCAGAAACTGAGCAAGTCCGACCGTGACACCGGCGTCCGCGACCTGCGTGCCGCCGGCTGGAGCCCGAGCCAGGTGCTCGAAGCCGCGACGGCGGGACCTCGTAGCGTCCGGCTTTAGCCGGACCTCGCACCCCTCTTCATCGCAGCCTGATGCGCTTGACGATCGTCGAGGTCGATCCCGCTCCGTCAGGCGCGCTCAGGTAATACAGGGTGTCGCCCGTGATCGAGGCTGCTCCGGGCGACGTCATGGCCACGTCCTTGTCGAGGAGCGCGACGGCCGACGCTCGCGTCCCGTTCGCATCCAGCGTGATCCGGACAATGCGGAACACACCCTCTGACATCCGCTGAACGCCCACCAGCCCGCCCCGATACGGGCGTATGCAGGCAAAGCCCGTGAGATCGATCCCTTCGCTGGCCCGGACCGCACGCTCGTGTCCCGATGCGAGATCGATGCGGACGATGCCTTCGCGGTGCGCGATGTAGATGACGGTGTCCGACGGGGCGGCGACGCTGACCGGCGCTGGGGCTTCGATGACCCATCCGACCTCGAGTTCTCTCGATCCCGGGCGGATCCGGAACAGCCGGCGCCCCACATCGTCGAGTGCCATGACCGTGCTTTGCGGGGTGACCGAGAGATCGGCGAATCGTACGGACGTGCCCTTCGGAGAGCGCACGGCGAAGAACACGCGGCCAGAGATCAGTTGAAGTTTGTGGACGCTCGCGGCGCCATCGGCCGAGCTCACCACCCAGAGATCGCCCTCGCGGGCATCGATGGCCAGCGACGCGATCTCGCTGAATCCTGCGGTGCCGGCGCTCGCGAGATTCGTCACATTGTGCGATCGCTCCCCCACCACCGAAAGTTTTCGCGATTCGCGATCGCCGACGATGAAGCGGTTCGACACGGCGTCGTACGCCAGACCTGCCGGCGTGAACGGAGCAGTCGAGAATCGGAGCGCCTCGCCTGGCTCGCCGACGGCCGGTTCATCGGGTGCGGGGTCCGCATTCGCAGGTTTCTCCGCCTCCGGCTTGACAGCGGTCTTCGCTGGAGCTGAAGCCGCGACCGGCGGAGAGGCCGCGGCCGACTTTGGCGCTGCCCCCGTCGCAGAGCCGGTTGTTCGCGCCTCGAAATCGGCCCAGCCGGGCAGTTCGCGCACGCGGCGAAAATCATCGCTGGTCGCAGCGTCTGTCACGACTTTCAGATCCGCCAGCCGGTTCAGCATGACGAGCGCGTCGTGAGGTCTGCCGCTCAGGCTCTGCGCGCGCGCCACGAGCGTCATGAGCTCTGGATCGCTCTGTCTGACTCTTCTGCAGCGCGCGCCAGGCGAGATCGTGAAAGAGCTCGAACTCGTCGCGGGACCGGGCATCCAATGCCAGTTGCCGGCATTCGCTCGCATCACGGCACTCCACGCTTGTCGGAACCTGGGCATGAGCTGCCAAAGAGGCCGGCGATGACGACGAGAGGGAAACCGAGGATCATCGTTGTGAATTCGACAGCTGCCGGTCGCTCGTGGTTTCGTGGTCCGTCACCTGATAAATAGCTGCGAGCGACGGCTGGAGTCACGAAAAGAGCAGGTCGTCCAGAAAGGTGAGTATATCGGGTGAGCGCTTCGCGTCTGGATCCGTTGCCAGAACGCGTCCATGTGTCGGTTGGTCGAGCGCGCTCCAACGGTCGATCTCCGCGGCGCTGCGCTCACGTCCCCCGCGATCCTGTCCGGGGGCATCGACGATCTGCTTCAGTTCGCCAAAGTCGAGCCAGACGACGTTGCACTCGTCGCAGGTGTCGATCACCACGTTGCCCGGGCCGTAGTAGGGATAGGTGGCCATGCGGTTCCGGCATGAAGGACAACTGGCGACACGCTTCAGCTCGTCCTGACGAACGGGCGCAGGATCGACTGGCGGACCCGTCGCCCACGCCCGCCTCATGCGGATCACGTCACCGAAACTGCCACGCGCCAGGAGCAGACCGCGGCAGTTCCGGCAGTAGTGGATGGCATGCGCGCCGTCGAGTGTTGCGGTGGCCAGGTCCTTCGAGCAGGCGGGACACGGGACCGGACCGGCCGCATCAGCCAGCACTTTGACGCCCTGATCGTTGGCCGATTCAGGAAAGTGAAACGAGCCGCAGTAACGGCAGAAAAAATAGCCCCGCGTGGCGAACAACTCCATCGCCCCGCCACAGTTTCGACAGTTCATTCCAGTGTTCCCCCTCTTACCGCAGTACCAGGGCGACCGCGCGCAGCGGTCCGCCCGAGCCACCTTCGATTTTCATCGGGAGGGCGAGGACGAGCGCGCCGCGGGCCGGGAGCTGATCCAGATTCGTCAGGTTCTCGAGGCCAACGACGTTTCGTGCCGCGGCAACCCGGTGAACCTTGAAATCCGTCGAGCGGCCGTAGTCAATCGACGCGGTGTCGATGCCCAGCACGCCGACCTGACGCTCCTCGACCAGCAATCGCGCCGCCTCTTCGCCGTAGCTCGGAAAACTCAGCTTCGACGCGTCGCCAGGCGTGTCGTCTCCGAGATAGGCCTTCGCGTCAGGCCAGAAACGGCTCCAGCCTGTGCGTAAGAGCACGATCGTTCCAGCGGTGATCGGCCCGTGCTTCTTCTCGAACGCAAGCACATCCTCTCGGGTCAGCCGGTAATCGCGGGCCGCCGCCGCCTGTGCGCTGACGTCGATCACGACCGCCGGCGCCATCAGTTGCTCGAGAGGAATCGCGTCCGGCGCTCTTCCCTTCTCGGCAAAGTGAGCGGGCGCGTCGAGATGGGTTCCACCATGCTCGGGCGTGCTGAGGCTGTAGGCTGAATAGAAGTACCCGCCAGCAGCCGGACCGTACGCGAGTCGCTCGAGCGAGAACTTCGACGGCGACGTCGGCCAGTACAAGGTCTTCGCATTGAACGCATGCGTCAGGTCGACAATGCGATACGACTTCAAGTCGAGGTTCTGCGCAGCGATCGGACCCGCCAGGATCGCCAGCATCATCGAGAACCGGATCATCGCTTTCATGTGTCGCTCCTGCCTCCGTGAACTCGGTCTCGGCGGCTCGTGATCATCGTATCTCACGGCCGCCTCGGGGCGGCTCCACTCCAACCTTCGCGCCCGTGCCTCGCGAAGGTTGCCCGCCGTAGCCTTGGCAAAGGCGGGCCGGCGCTCCGGCTGGCAAGCCGTCGCCTCGGCGAGCCGCAGGCGCTACTTTCTCGCAGCTGTGGACGAACCGTCAAATCCGGCCATCCGTCCCCTTGCTGAGCATGCCGCCGCTCCCTTGCGCTAGACTCAACCGCACAAGGTCCGGAGGATTGATGCGCTCGACTATCGGGATCGCCCTGACGCTCGCTGTGGCTGGCGTGCTGACCTATCACACAAATGTTCTGGCCCGGATGTCGGACTGGTCGCGGTTTCGTGGTCCGAATGGCACCGGCGTGTCGGATACCACCGGGTTGCCGACCACTTTCGGTCCGGCAGACAACGTCGTCTGGAAAGTGCCGGTCCCTCCCGGGCATTCGTCGCCGGTGCTGAGCCGTACGCACCTGTTTCTGACCGGTCACGATGCGGACAAGCTGTTCGTGCTGGCTTTCGACCGGGCATCGGGACGTGAGCTCTGGCGGCGTGAGGTGCCAAGAAACTCCAAGAATCGTCTCGATGGCCCCAATGGGCCGGCGTCGCCGTCAGCCGTCACCGATGGGTCGTACGTGTACGCGTTCTTTCAGGATTTCGGTTTCATCGCCTTTTCCGCAGATGGCCGCGAACGCTGGCGCCTGCCGATGGGACCGTTCAACATCTTCTACGGTTTCGGCGCGTCGCCGATCCTCGTCGACGGTCTCCTCATTCTCCCAGTCGATCAGGACACGGGTTCCTATCTGCTCGCGGTCGACGCCGCGTCTGGCAAAGTGCGATACAAGGTTGACCGTCCAGGCGTCATTTCCGGATACTCGACGCCGACCCTCTATGAACCGAAGACCGGGCCGAAGCAGCTGCTGATTCCGGAATCATTCCAGCTGTCATCGTATGCGGTGGCAGACGGCACGCGCCTGTGGTGGGTTCGTGGGCTCGCCTGCGAGATGAAGTCTGTGGCCAGCATCTCAGGAGACACGCTCTACGTGAACGGCTGGGGGTTCCCTCAGAATCAGCCCGGCGCACAGGTCGCGACGGTGCCGTTCGAGGAAGGGTTGACGCGCTACGACGTCAACAAGGACGGGCGCATTGCCAAATCGGAAGTGACTGGCACCGGCGCCATGGACAAGATGCTGGCCGGCAACTACGGTTTTCCAGCGTTCGACCTGGACCGCAACGACAGCCTCGACGCGAAGGAATGGGACATCTTCCGATCGATGCTCGCGTCCGAGAACGGCCTGCTCGCAATCAAGCTGGGCGGCAAGGGCGACGTTACCGAAGGGGCGGTGCAGTGGAAGTATCAGCGCCCGGTGCCGCAGGTTCCATCGACGCTGCTCTATGGTGGTGCGCTCTTCATGGTCAACGACAGCGGAATCCTGATCTCGTTCGACCCGGCGACCGGTGCGGTCGTCAAACAAGGGCGGCTCAAGGGAGCGATCGACAAGTATTTCGCGTCACCGGTCGGCGCTGACGGCAAGGTATTCCTCATCAGCCAGGACGGCACGGCGTCGGTTGTCACAGCGAAGGGCGACTGGGAGATCCTCGCGGTCAACGCGCTTGGTGACGAGGTGTTCGCAACTCCGGCTGTTGCCGACGGACGACTTTACGTGCGCACGCGCGGGACGATGTATGCATTCGGTCTCGGCGCGAGCCAATAACTGACGAAACCCTATGCGACGCGTATCGACACTTCTGCTCTTCGTTGTTATCGTCACCGCTTCGACTGCGTGCGACAGGGTCCGGCGCGCGGACATCCCGGCGCCACCGGACGTCGCGGCGCCGCCAGGCGATTCGCTCAAAACGCCGAGCGGTCTCTCGATCAAATGGCTTCAACGCGGATCAGGACAACGCAATCCGCGCGCCACGGATCGCGTCACCGTCCACTACACCGGCTGGACGACGGACGGCAAGATGTTCGACAGCTCGGTGGCGAATGGCCAGCCTGCGACGTTCGCCCTGAACGAGGTCATCGACGGCTGGACCGAGGGTGTGCAGCGCATGGTGGAAGGTGACAAGGCGCGTTTCTGGATTCCAGAAGCGCTTGCCTACCGCGGCCAGGACCCCAAGGGCATGCTGGTCTTCGATATCGAGCTGATCAAAATCGAATGACCAGTCGAAACGCCCAAGAGCCAACTCCCTGGTTGAACGTGTCTGATGGCGAACTCTGAGCTGAATGGCGTGCTTGTCAGCTTGAACAGGAGAAAGGGAGCATGGGAGGAAGACCGGAACACGGGATCCCGCCAGCACTGCCGATGCCGGCCGCGGCCCGACGCGGCCGGGCGATCGAGCGACGTCGTGGGCACAAGCCGAAATGGGCCGGCGATTCGGTTTGCGCCCACGGGCTGTCGCTCGATCGCTCGCCGCGCTATGCACGGCGGCATCGGCTCAGACCACTCACTACTGGTGGATCGCGTGTTCGCGATAGTCACTCAATCAATCATCAGGCCGGCGGCAGCGCCGGGATCGGCGTATCGCGATGACGCTGCGGGAATTCTCCCTTTCTCTCTTTCTCCTGTTG
This sequence comes from uncultured Acidobacteriota bacterium, assembly GCA_963710415.1. Classification (GTDB taxonomy): domain Bacteria; phylum Acidobacteriota; class Vicinamibacteria; order Vicinamibacterales; family 2-12-FULL-66-21; genus CAVQAH01. The sequence continues at coordinate 33,891 of CAVQAH010000015.1, forward strand.
ATCGCACTTTTGCCCGGTGTTCAATTGCGTGGGGTTGGGAGTCGACGCATTCTTCGGGCCTTTGATCAGCTGTCGCGCAACGCGATCATCGGATCGACTTCGGTCGCGCGCTTCGCCGGGACGTAGCACGCCGCGATGGCCACCGCCAGCAATAGCAGCGTCACGCCGGCAAACACCGGCACGTCGCGGGTGCCGACGCCGAACAGCATGCTTTTCAGCAAGCTGGTGAGAAGAAACGCACCGACCAGCCCGACGCCCAGCCCGATTCCAGTGGTGATCATTCCCTGCCTCAGCACCAGCCGCAAGATGGATTTCTGATCGGCGCCGAGCGCCTGACGGATGCCGAACTCGCGGACGCGCTGCGCGACGCCGAACGCCAGCACGCCGTAGATGCCAATGGCTGAAAGGATCAGCGCGACGGCACCGAACAGCGCGAGCAGCATCATCGGCGTACGCCGGTTTTCCAGCGAGCGCAGCACCCATTGATCCATGGTCCGCACGTCAGCCAGCGGTTGCTCTGGATCGAGCGACTGCACGGCCTGCCGCACTTGCGGGACGAGCGTCTGCGGATCGAGACCGGTCTTCAGCGTCAACGCCATTGACGGCCGCGGCTGCTGGGCGACGGGATAGTAGATGCGCTCCTTCGTGACTGGCATCCCGAGATCGATGCTGTTGATCGTGCCGACGACACCGACGATGGTGAACGCCTGCGGCCCACCGCGCCGAATCTGCTGACCGATCGCGCTCTTCTTCGCGAAATACTTGTCGGCCAGGTACTTGTCGACCACGACCACCGGCTGACTGTCGGCGGTGTCGCCGTCGGTGAAGAGACGCCCTTCGATCAGCGGGATCTGCATCGCTTTGAAATAGTCCGCCCCCACGATTTCCTGGCGCCCGTGTGGTGCCGCCTCGCCCGCGCCTGGCGTGTATCCGACGATCGAATAGGAGCCTGACCCGACGTTGCCGTTGAACGGCACGTTCGAGGTGAGTCCGACCGACGTCACGCCGGGCATCGCGGACGCTTTTTCGACGAGCCTTTGCCAGAACGTGCGCCGGGCAGCGGCATCGGCGTATCTCGTCGCCGGCAGCGACAGCTGCGTCGTCAGAACGTTTTCTGTCGAGAACCCGGGATCGACGCTGGTGATCCTCGCAAAGCTCTTGATCAGCAGGCCGGCGCCGACGAGGAGCATCAGCGCCAGGGCAATCTCGAGAATGACGAGCGTGCTGCGCATCAGCCCCGTACCGCGGCCAGCGGAACCCCGCGTCGCGTCGTCCTTGAGAATCGTGGCCGTATTGCCACGCACGACGCTGATGGCCGGCACGACGCCGAAAACCAGGCCGGTGGCCACAGCCAGGGCGAGCGTGAAGACGAGGACGGCGGGATGCAGCGACGCGTCGGCCATCCCGGGGATCTGCCGAGAACTCAACGCGATCAGGGCGCGAACACCGGCCATCCCGAGTGCCAGTCCACCGATCGCTCCCAGCAGCGAGAGCACGACGCCCTCGGTCAGCATCTGACGGATCAGCCGGCCCCGGCCGGCACCGAGCGTGGTTCGGATCGCCAGCTCGCGGTATCGACCGGTTGCACGCATCAGGAGCAGATTCGCGACGTTGGCGCAGGCGATCAGCAGCACGACGAGCACGCCCACCTGCAAGACGTAGAGCGGCGTCCGCACGTCGCCGACGAGCTCATCACGGATCGGATTGGCGTAGCCGCCGAAGCCGCTCGTTCGCGCGAACGACTGAAACTGCGGCAGCCGGTCGAGATTGCGATCGACGATCGTCTTCATCTGGGCGTTGACCAGATCGACCGTCGCGCCAGGCTTCAGCCGGGCAATCATGGAGCTGAACTCGTTGCCTCGGCCCTGATCCGACATCTGCTGCGGCGTGAAGGCGAAGGGAACGAGCAGGCTGATGTCACGCGACGGAAGGTCGAAGTCGGCCGGCAGGACGCCCACCACGCGATACGCTTCGCCGTTCAGGCGGATGTCCTGCCCCACGATCGAGGCATCACTGCCGAATCGCGACTTCCACAAGGCAAAGGTCAGGATGGCAAAGCGGTCCGCCTGCGGCTGTGCCTCCTCCTCGGTGAATCCTCTGCCTAGAAACGGCTGCCGCTGCAGCGTGGTGAAGAACGATGGGGTGACGGCAAGTCCGCGCAGTTGTTCAGGAGTGCCACCTGAGGCCAGGTTGAGCGGCCGCTGCATGAACAGCGTCGCATCCTCGATCGCGTCGGCCTGGGTCTTGCGGTCGATGTAGTCGGGAATGGAAACACTCGCCTGTGGGCAGGCCCATGAGCGGATAGGTGTTCCAGACGAACACCAGCCGATCGGCGGCAGGGTACGGCAACGGCCGCAGCAGGATCTGATACAGCAGGCTGAAAATGGCCGTGTTGGCGCCGATGCCGAGCGTCAGCGTCAGCACCGCCACCAGCGTGAAAATCGGCTGCTTTCTGAGCGTACGAAAGGCGTAGCGGATGTCCTGCATATGACCTTTGACGGGCTGAACGAGCCGGGGGTTCTGATCGGAAACAGACGATCCGCGGAATAACGGCGGGCGCTGCCGTTCGGGCGCGCTCCGCCTGCCGCAACAACAGGCCAGTGAATGATCCGCGACGCCGCAGCGACTCCGACCTTCGCGCGGGACTCGCCAACGACGTCGCCGTCAGCTGTTATAGACCGCGAGCCAGAGTGGAAACAGCGCGGCGAACGTGTCCTCCGCCGCGGCGACCAGCGACCTTGTCTGGCCGAGCGTCTCGGCATCGCCCGCCTTGTCGAGGAACAGCCAGCGTCCGGCGAACACCCAGCCGATGCCGGCAGGATTGCGACAATTGACGACCCACTCGACTGCCTGCTTCGGCAGCATGTCCAGCGCGGGACCGCGGTCGCCGTACTGAATGAACCCGGACGTTTTCGACATCCAGTCGACGAGATGGCCGCGCCAGGTCGAGTTGAGCTCCTGTTGAAAGCGCTCGAACCAGGCGAGCGAGCTCGCCTGTCCAGCCTCGCGGTCTGGATCGCTGCCGGCGGGCGACATGTTGAAGCCGATCCCGATCCGCAGCGCGTTAACCCCCCAGGGGTTCTGGCTGAACATCCCAAGATTGAACTGCGGTTCCCATCGGCCGCCGTGGTGGAACGCGAACATGTGGCCGTGCTGACCGGGATAGAAACTGTTCCGCCGGAAAAGCTTCGAGCCCGACAGGCCGGCCCGGTTGCGCGCGTCGACGATGCGCGCCGCTGTCCGTTGTTCGTTCAACGACATCAGCAGCGACTCGAACTTCGCTCCCAGGGCACGCGCGGCATCGGTCGGGGCCAGCTGGCCGAGCGTATAGAAGTCCTGCGGCGTGAAGCCGGACGCCGCATCCGAGCGGACGGGAGCCATCGCTCGCCGGCGAATCACTTCCTGGTGCAGGCTCTTCGCGATGCTGTTGGACGGATTCAGCTCGAGCGCTGTGGTGAGCGCGGCCGCCGCGTCTTCGAACTGCTGCTGTTCCATGCAGCATCGCGCCAGGCGCGTCCATGCCCCCTGGTTCCCTGGCGCCGCGGCCGTCAGCTCGCGATTGACTGCGAGCGCATCCGTGCCGAAGTTTCCAAGCTTTGCGAATTCGATCGCGCGTCGCTCGAGCGCGACTGGGTCGATGGCCATTCCGTGAGCCTATCACGTCGACAGATCTCGATTCTCTGAAAGAGATCGAAAACCGTGGTCCTAAATGACTGGGCAGACGTGCTTTACGGACGTCGATTTCGACGTTCTCAGAAAATCGAGATCTGACCGCGGTTCGGGGTATCTTACGGGGGCCCCTGGGAGACCAACATGGCGATCGATGAGACGAAACGGCTGGCCGCGCTGCGCAGGTATCGGATTCTCGATACCGAACCCGAACGAGCCTTTGACGATCTGACGCTCCTCGCTTCGCGCATCTGCAACACGCCGATCGCCGCCATCACCCTGGTCGACCGCGACCGGCAGTGGTTCAAGTCCGGTGTCGGCATGACCGTCAGCGAGACCTCGCGCAGCATAGCCTTCTGTGCCCACGCGATCGAGAGTCATGACATGCTGGTCGTGCCCGATGCCCTGGGCGACGAGAACTTCCGGAACAACCCGATGGTCGTCGGCGAGCCGCGTATCCGGTTTTATGCCGGAGCCCCGCTCGTGACGCCCGACGGGCACGCGCTCGGAACGCTGTGCGTGGTCGACCGCATTCCGCGCACGCTGACACCCGAGCAGCTGGAGGCTCTCGGGGTGCTCCGCCGTCAGGCGGAAGCGCAACTTTTACTTCGTCTGAATCTGATCGAGCTGCAAGAGGTACTGGCGGCACGTGACCGGGCCGAAGAGGAACAACATCGGCTCATTGCCGAGCTGCGCGACGCGCTCGATAACGTGCAGAAGTTGAGCGCGCTGCTGCCTTACTGCTCGGCGTGCCACTTCAACATGACCATCCCCGCCGATCCTCTGAAGATCCCGATGGTCACGGACGGCGTCACGCAAATGCTCCAGGATCGCCGCTGGTCGGAAGATCGGGTGATGTCCGTCGAGCTCGCGCTCCAGGAAGCGCTCGCGAACGCCATCCGGCACGGATGTGCGGGCGACATGTCACGCCATGTCCAGTGCGTGGTCACCTGTGACGACGACGGCGACGTGCTGATCGTCGTGCGCGACCCCGGCTCGGGTTTCGAAACGAGCACGATCGAGAACCCGCTCTCACCGGAGAACGTGCTCAAACCCGGCGGGCGCGGCATCTTCCTGATCAACCAGCTGATGGACGAGGTCGATTTCCGCGACGGAGGGCGTGAGCTGCAGATGCGGAAACGCCGCGAACACGCCTCCGGGGATCAGAAAGCAAATGCGTAGCAGTCGCGTCGCGGATCGGCCCCCGCATGACGGGCGCCGGACCGTGGATCGATCATCACCGCCGTCGCACACCCTGAGATCGAGACCGGCGGAACGCTTCGCACATCGTGGCCGCGGGCCTTCAACTCCGCGATGACGTCGGCTCCGACATTCGCCTCGACATCCAGCCTGTTCAGATCGATGCGGTGCGGCCAGAACGACCCGAGGAAATGATGGGTCTGCAGCCGCGGCAGCTCGAACGCCGTGTGCAGGTTGGGATACCACTTGTCGCTGAACTCGAGCACGTTCAGCAGGGCCTGCAGGATGGTCTGCTCCTGGTTGTCACCACCCGGGGTGCCGATCGCCAGGAACGGTTCGCCGTCGCGCAAGCACGATGCTCGGGGTGAGCGTGTAGCGCGGCCGTGAGCGCGGGCGCAGTTGCGCCGCCCGATTCTTGTCCAGCCAGAACTGCTCCCCTCTCGTCGACAAGCCGACGCCGGTGCTTCCGGCGATGACACCACCCGTGATCCAGCCGCCGCTCGGCGTCGAATCGAAGATGTTGCCGTCTTTGTCGATGACGGAAATGTGCGTCGTGTCTTTCAGGCTGGGATCGACGGCATCCGGCGCCACCGGCGGCTGCGACGTCGTCTCGCGCCCGGCGATCCAGAAGGCCCATGACTTGACCTGGTCGTCGAAGGGCAGCGGATCCCCGGCCATCTGTGCGGCAGACGCCCGCGTCATGTCGATCTGCGAGGCACGCTGCTTCGCGTAGTCCTTCGAGAGGAGCCCCGTTGCGGGAACCTTCACGAACGTCGGGTCGGCGTAGTAACTGTCGCGGTCGGCGTACGCGAGCTTCAACGCTTCGGTCACCACGTGCAGGTAGTCCGCCGAATTGTGTCCCATCTTCTGCAGATCGAACTGCTCGAGGATGTTGAGCGTCTGCAGCAGGGCTGGCCCCTGACTGTTGAAGCCTTGCTTGTAAACGGTGTAGCCGCGGTAGGTCACCGATGCGGGTGGCTCGACCCTGGCGAAGAACTCGGCAAAATCAGTCTCGTCGAACGGGGAGCCGTTCTCGCGCAGGAACGACACCATCTCTTTCGCGATGTCCCCCTTGTAAAACCTGTCGCGCGCGGCGGCAAGGCCGGCGGCGCGGCCACGGCGACGCGCCGAACGCTCGGCTTCGATCATCTTCGTCAGCGTCGTCGCCAGGTCAGGCAGCTTGATCGTTTCGCCGGCCTGATACAGCGACCCATCGGGTTTCAGCCACGTCTTCCGGTTCGTCGGCCACTGCTCGATGAACTTGCGCTGCCGTTCGATCGTGGCGGCGGTGCGCGGACGCAGGGGGAATCCGTCGCGCGCGTACTCGACGGCCCGCGCGGCAACCTGCGCGAAGGTCATGGTTCCCCAGCGCTCGAGAACGGTCAGCGCCGCGTGCGGTGCACCCGGCACGACAACCGGATCGATCCCGGATCCCTCGAGCGTCTTGTTGCGCTCCGTAAACCACTCGATGGTCGCGGCTTTCGCCGCCCACCCCTGCCCGACGACAGACGTCACCTTCCGTTCCTGCCGCGGATACACGAGCACCAGACCCTCGCCGCCGAAGCCGTACAGATCCTGTTCGACGACGCCGCCGACGAGCATCGCGGCGACGCCGGCATCGAACGCGTTGCCACCCTTTTGCAGGATCTCGACCGCCGCAGCGGTCGTCAGCGGATGGCCGGCCGACACGCCTGCGGTCCGCCCCATGACGGGCGGACGCTGCCGGGCCGTCAGTGTCAAATCGCCGGCGCCGGCCGTCGCCAGCACGAACGCAACGGTGATCCCTGTCAGCTGAACAAAGGCGCGCATCGTTCCTACTTCTTCGCAGCGGTGATGGTGATGGCTGTCTTCTGTGGTGCTGGTGGTTGGTCTGAGGCAGACCTTGTCGGAGCATGCCTGGAAGCGCACGGTCACGGCGATCTCGCGCTGGCCGGCGTCCGTGTTTCCGGCAATCGTCACCGGCAACCCGAACACCACGTTGCCAGTGTAATGATGCGTCTCGACACCGAAGTTCTCGTCGTTGATCTTCTCGGGCTCCGGCTTGTCGATCTTCTTCGGGTCCAGCGTGAAGTGTGGCACCGGGCCAACCGAAATCTGCGTCGGGATCGGACCATCCGATGGCTGTTCCAGCGCATACAGATGCCAGCCCTTCTCGATCTGCGCGGCGAATTGAATCGCGATCGTCTGGCCTGCCTGGGCAGATGCTGGCGCCTTCTGAATGGACCACTTGACCGGGCTCGGAGCTTGAGCCGCCGCCGGCAGGGTCGCAGCAACGAACGTCACGATGATCGCCAGTGTCTTCACGGAGAATCCCTAGTGTCAGCGGCGCGGCAAGCGTGACCTGCACGACGCGCGAACCTGACGTCGCATACACCGAGCCATCGGGATGGACGGCCACCGCCCGCACGGCACCGAGATCGCCTGCAAATGGATCGACGCCCGACACGCGCCGTGAGCTCGGGTCGAAGCGGACTCGCAGAAGGCCTTCGCCAGTCGCGAGGATCATCGTGTTGGCAAGCGCGGGGATGTCGTCACGTCGATAGAACACCGCTCCGTTGAGCGGCTGAGACATGGCGTGTTGATACCGGGCTCGGCGATCGAGCTGACGCGCCGGGATCGACAGCAGCCGTCCCTCGGCGGCGCCCCGACAGTCGGCGATCCACAGAACAGCCGCGGCATCCCAGTCCAGACCGCACGGCGATCCCAGGCCGGTGGCGAGAATCGGCGTGCCCGCGGGCTGATCGTCGGGCGTCGAGCCATCATCGTTCAGGCGCAGCACTTTGCCGTTGTACGTCCCGGCGCTGCCGACGCGCGCAGGATCGTCGCCATCGTCGAGCGCCACATAGAGCTTGCCGTCGAAACCGAATCGCACCGAGCCTGCGCCGGCGCGGCTCGCATGCGGAACCTGGTCGAGCAGCACCGCGCGTTCGCCAAGAACGCCGCCCGCTTCGCGATACCGCGCAAGGCGGAAAACCGGCTCGCCGCCACGACCGGATGACCCATGCAGCACGTAGACGTACCCGGTGGTGGCAAAGTCCGGGTGCAGCGTCAGTGACAGGACCCGGCGCGCATCGGGCTCGGCCACGTAATCGTCGAGCACGAGTGCCGGGTCTGCCAGGACCTGACGATTCCTGACGATTCGGATCGCCCCTGTACCCTCGGCCACGAACATGCGGCCATCAGGGGCAATCGCCAGATCGACCGGGTCGTTCAGACCGTCAATGACCGTCTGGATGCTCGCGAGACCCTTCAACTCCTGGCTGTCAGTCGACGGAGGCCTCGTTTCGGACGGACGGCTGTTTGACGTCACGCTCGGCGCTGGCGCTGCCAGCCCCGCCGACACGTTCACTCTCAACGGAGGAGACTTCGGGCTCTCGCTGATCGCTCCGTCGACGGTGACGTAGCTGGCCAATTCGAGCGTGTGCTGGCCCGCCGACAGGCCCGGCAGCCGTGCCGCTGCAGGCAAAACCCGAATTCCCCGCCGAGTTGGCACAGGTCACGTCCGGAAGTTCGCTGCGATTTCCGTCAACGTAGATCGCATACCGAAAGCTGGCGAGCTCCGACGGGCTGGCGGCCTGTTGATCCCAGCCGATGCGCTCGTTGCCACGGATCGACTGCGACCCGCCGCTGTCCGGATTCGACGATCCGCCACAGCCGCCAATCGCCAGAGAACCGGCAAGCAGGATGGGGATGCTGAGGCGAGCCATGGTTGTATCCCTGATTAAAGTGAGCCCGACGATTTACCTGCGGCAGATGATGCGCGTCATCTCGCCGGTCTCCACCGCCGAAAAGCTGGACGGATCGCGATCCGTGTCGGTGTTGCCCGGTGCGCGCGCGTAGGCGACACGGGCGTGAACGCGCTCCTCGTCGGAAAACTGCAGGTTCGAGCAGCGGCGCACGCGGTCTGCGTGCATGATCCCGGGACCCGCGGTGTGCCAGAACCCCATCGCGTGACCGACTTCATGGGCGAGCGTCTCTGGCGAAAAAGCACCGCAGGTACTCCGGCACACGTCGTAGTTCATCGTGATCTCACCGGGATTCGCGCCGACCAGTGCCTGACCGCAGTAATCCGCGTCCGGTTCGTGAACGAAGACGACATTGACGTAGTCGGCGCGCCGCGCCCGGGATTGCGTCGCGATTTCGATGACGCCCGCCTCGAACTGCCCGCCGGTCACTTGCGGCACGGCCTGACGGATGGCATTCTGAATCGCCGCGACTTCCGACGATGACAACGGCTGCTGGTTTTGCGGGTTCCGCGCGTCGACGTAGAAGTTCGGCGCGCGCGTCCATCGTCTGATCGCCCTGAGCGACTCAGGCTCTTCGAAACCGTTGCGAACGAACTGCCTGAAGAACGTCAACGTAAAAGGCGCGCGTTCGGCGATCAGATCGAGCCGAACGTCGTTGCGTCCGCCCGATTCCCACCTGACCGTGGTCTCGCGCGTGACATAGCCCGGATGCTGAGATGGTAACAGCCTGATTCGCCGCAGTGCCGGTCCCTTCGAGCATCCACGCGCCCCCGTTGGTCACCGAGATGGGAGACGCGCCCGAGAAACTGAGCGTCGCGCCGGGTACAGCGGCGCCAGAAAGCGTGTCAACGACGGTACCTGTGATCCTCCATGCCCCCGGAGGAGCAGGCATCGGCGATGGCGCCCCCGTGCCTTGGCTCGAATCGGAGCCGCCACAGGCCATGAGCACGGCCAGGAGCGTGAGGGGAGCCAAGGACCGAAACATAGACGGAGGCCCAATGTAGCACGGCCTCGCGCCCGCCCGACAGCCGCGGCCGCGATCGAGAACGTCCCGCGGAGGTAGAATGCGCGGGCAATCAGTGCCGGCTGGGCTGGCGACATTTTCGTTCCTCGAAGAGCCCGTGGACCTCAGGAGGATGCAGGTGAAGCGACCGGCTTTTTGGATTTGCCTCGGGCTGGTGTCTCTGGGGGCCGCCGTTATCGGCACTCGTTACTTCCCCGACGCGTTCTCCATCGTCTCCCTGGACATCACGATGAACCGGGAACGCGCGCTGGCCGACGCCCGTGTGCTCGCCGAAGGGAACGGTCTCGGCCCGCCCGGCTACCAACAAGCAGCCTCCTTCGCGCTGGACTCCGAGACGCAGACTTTTGTCGAGCTCGAGGCGGGCGGCAAGGACGCCTTCACGCAGATGATGCGCGACCGGCTGTACTCCGCGTACACCTGGCGTGTCCGGCACTTCAAGGAAGGAGAAGCCAACGAAACCGCTCATTCGCTTCACGCCGGACGGGGCGCCATACGGGTTCGTCGAGCGGTTGAAGGAAGATGCGCCGGGCGCGGCGTTGGAACCAGCCGCGGCGCGCCGGCTGGCAGAAAGCGCGGCAGCTTCGAACTGGCAAGTGGATCTGAGCCGGTTCGCCATCGTCGAACAGGGACAGGAACGGAAGCCGGGCGGACGCGTCGATCACACGATCACCTACGAACGCGTCACGCCCACCCTCGGTGAAGGACGGTACCGGCTGCGCCTGGTCGTCTCCGGCGATCGCCTCACCGAGGTCTCGCACTTCGTCCAGATCCCGCAGGCGTTCACCCGCCGCTACGCGAGCATGCGATCCGCGAACGAGGTGATCGGCATCGGCGGGGCCGTGGGCATGGCCCTCATCTACGTGATCATCGGCATCGGCGTGGGGCTGTTCTACATGCTCCGCGCCCGCTGGGTGCTGTGGCGTCACGCGGTGGGCTGGGGCGTCTTTATCGCTTTCCTTCAGGCGCTCGCGGCCATCAACGAGTGGCCGCTGTCGTGGATGACGTACGACACGGCGCTGCCACGCTCGACGTTTCTCGCTCAGCAGATTGCCATCATCGTCGCGTCGTTCCTGGGATTCTCGGCGTTCTTCGCGCTGTCGTTCATCGCGGCGGAAACCCTCACGCGCCGGGCGTTCGGTGCACACCCGCAGTTCTGGCGCGTCTGGGCCAGAGAACCAGGAAGCTCCACGGCGATCCTTGGAAGGACCGTCGCCGGTTTTCTGTTCGTGTCGGTTTTCTTCGCGTACGAAGTCGCGCTGTACATCTTCGCAACGCGAAAGCTGGGATGGTGGACGCCGTCGGAAGCGCTGATCCATCCCGATGTCCTCGCGACCTACTTTCCGTGGTTGTCGGCGATTGCCAACTCGCTTCAGGCCGGCTTCTGGGAGGAAAGCCTGTTTCGTGCGGTTCCGATCGCCGGCGCAGCGCTGATTGGCCAGTACCTGGGACAGCGCCGGCTCTTCATCGTGCTGGCCTTCGTGCTGCAGGCACTGATTTTCGGCGCAGGTCACGCGCCTTATCCGACGCTCCCCTCGTACGCACGTCCGGTCGAACTGATCATCCCGTCGATCTTTTTCGGATTGCTGTACCTCTGGTGGGGCCTGTTGCCGGCCATCATTCTCCACTTCGCGTTCGACGTCGTGTGGTTCGCACTGCCGATCTTCATCGCTGATGCACCTGGCATCTGGGTCCAGCGGGCGATGGTCATCCTGCTGACGCTCGTGCCCCTCTGGGTTGTCTTGTGGCGCCGGACGCAAGCCGGCTCTTGGACCGAGCTGGACCCGCGAGAAAGAAATGCCGCGTGGACGCCGCCACCGCCTGTGGAATCAACGGTGGCGCCCCGCGCGCAGCCGCTGGTCGCGCTTGGCCCCCGTGCAAGGATCGCCTGGCTCGTCATCGGTGCGCTCGGCGCGGTCTTTTTTTCGTGGATCATCTTGAGCCGTTCGGCGCGCGACACGCTTCCGATCGGTCGTGACGAAGCCGTTCGCATCGCGCGCAACGCTCTCGAGACTCGCGGCGTGACATTGGGACCGCAGTGGCGTTTCATGACTACGCCGGACGATGGCAGCGCGACGCCGCATGAGTTCGTCGCGACCACCGCGGGCGAGCAACGGCGTCGAGAGCTGATGGACTCCTACCTGGCGCGGCCTCGATGGATCGTCCGCGTCGCCACGTTTCGGGGAGATGTCGCCGAGCGCGCCGAAGAGTGGCGTGTATTTGTCTCGCGCACCGGGACAGCCAGTACGCCGTTTCATGTGTTGCCGGAGGGGCGCGCTGGCGCGTCGCTGAGCGAAGCGGAGGCGCGAGCGATGGCGCACGCGACGTTGCTGAGCAGCTTCAAGCTCGACGCGCAAGCCGGCCAGGCGAAGGAGATCATGGCGAGCCCCGCGAAGTTGACGGCGCGGACCGACTGGACCTTCACGTTCACCGACACCACGGTCGCCGCCCCTGCCGCAGGGCGAACCGCGGGTCACCGTGGTCATCGCCGGCAACGAAGTCGCTCAGGCGCGCCGCTACATCTTCGTGCCCGACGAGTGGAGCCGGCGCGCCCGCGCTGCGCAGACACGCAACACCATCGGTCAGGTTCTGATCACGCTCGTCTTCGGGGGCATTTTGACGCTTGCCGCGATTTTCGGCGTGGTCGCGTGGAGCCGGCGGCGGTTCGCGGTGGCACTGTTTGCGATCACCGCGGCGGTCATGTTCGTGCTCTCGCTGGCGAACGCTGCGAACAACTGGCCGACGACGCTGTCGGCCCTGCAAACGTCGCAGCCGCTGCAGCTGCAGGTCCTCGGGTTGATTGGTGTTGGTGTGGTCGGCCTGACACTCATCTCAGTGCTGGTGGGGCTGGCGATCGGCGCGGCGCCGCAGCGCCTCGCGCGGGGCGCCCGTCTCGAGAACCGCGAGGCGTGGCAGCTTGGCGTGGCGGCCGGTTTGTTCGGCACCGCCGTCGTGGCGATCGCCACGTGGCTGCGCACACCTGAGTGGGCGGATTTTGCGAACGTCGGCGGGCAGGGCACTGTCGTGCCGTTGGTGGCGGCCGCGGTGGGCCCACTTCCAGGCCTGCTCACGCGTCTCGCTATCGTCATCAACACGCTGATCGCCGTTGATTCATTTTCTGCCGGCTGGACCCGCCGCCGCCTGCTCAGCGGGCTGGCGCTCGTCGTCGTTGGCATCGTGGCGACCGGATTGCCGCAGGGCGGTCAATTGAACGGGTGGATGCTCGCCAGCATCCTGACCGGGCTCGCGCTGCTAGGCACCTATGCGCTGCTGCTTCGGGCCGACCTGACGCTTGTCGTGCCGGCGCTGGGCGTGATGATGGCGCTCGGCGCGCTGGCACAGGGCCTGAACCGCGCCTATCCCGCGGCGCTCGCCGGATCCTTCATCGCCGCGGCGCTCGTCAGCGCAATGGCGTGGTGGTGGTTCGGCGCGCTGCGCCGCGCGCGGGATCAGGCGGTCGCGCCTGTGTCCACGATGTGATCTGGCGGAGACGGTCGGCGCACGCGGGATCAGGCGGTCGCTCCTGTGTCCGCGATTTGATCGACGGAGGAACACGGTCGGCGCAACGGCACGACGGCCACGATAACGCAGGAGGGACGAGTCGCGCAACGCCCAACCGCCACGCTAGTCGACCGTGAGGGTGCGTGCAGGATCGACCGTGGCGGCGCGGCGGGCCGGCACGTAACACGCCAGCAGCATCGTCGCGATCAGGACACCGGTGGTCGTCGCGAGGGTGACCACATCGGTGGCCGGCGTGGAATAGAGCAGCGCCCGGAGCGACCGCGCGGCCAGCAGGCCTGCCGCGAGACCGATGGCCAGTCCGGTGAGGATGATCGCGGAGCCTTCGCGCATGACCATCCATGCGATGCCCTGCCCCGTGGCGCCGAGCGCCAGCCGCGTTCCTATCTCGCGCGTCCGCTGGCGAACGGCGTACGCCATCACCCCGTAGACGCCGATCGCCGCCAGGGCGAGTGCGACGGCCGCAAACACTCCCAGCAGCCAGAGCGTCAGGCGGGTCGGCGCCAGGGACTCCGATGCGACGTCCGCCATCGTTTCAACCTCCACGAACGCGGTACCAGGCTCGAGGCTGCGAAGGGTCTCCCGGATGGAAGGCAGCGCGCTCATCGGATCGCCGGACGTTCGCAGGAAGAGCGTGATGCCATTGGAGGGTGACCGCTCGAACGGGAAGTACATGTCGGCACGCGGTTCGTCGGTCAACCCGGCGCGGCGGATGTCGCCGACGACGCCGACGATCTCGCCATCCGCGTCGCCAAGACGCACGCGCCGCCCTACGGCTCCGCCCTCCGGGAAGAAGCGCCGCTCGATCGCTTCGCTGATGATGACCACCTGCGCGCCGCCGGGCCGATCGCGCGAATCGAAGAAACGGCCAGAGCGAAGGGGTATGCGAAGCGCCTTGAAGAACCCGCCGGACGCCGATTGCCAGCCCACATCGGGCGGTCTCTGCCCGGATGGAACGCGCTGATCGCTCCGCTCGAACGGCACCGTCCAGTTATTTCCGGTCAGCGGCGTCACGACCGCCGCGCCTACGTCGGCGACTCGAGGGTCTTGCGCCAGCGCCTCGAAGGCGCGCTCGTAAAACGCCCGGCGCGCCTCGACGTCGCGGTAGCGATCTGCGGGAATCTGGATGTCGATCGTCAGCACGGCGTCAGTGCTGAAGCCAGGATCGACCGACAACAGCCGTGTGAAGCTGCGAAGAATCAGGCCCGCCGAGACGAGCAGCACCACGGTGACGGCAATTTCGGTCACGACCAGCATCGACGCGGCACGCCTGGAAGTACGGCTGACGCCGGCCCGCGCCGCACTGGTCAGCGCGCCCGCAGCAGATTGACGCCCGATCGACATCGCCGAGAACAAGCCGAACGCCAGTGCGGTGGCCAGGCTGACGCCGAACGCGAACGCCAGCACTCCGCGGTTGATGCCCACCGCGTCCAGCCCGGGCACGTTCACGTTACGGGGAACCAGGGCCACGAGCGCGGGAACGCCCCAGTATGCGAGGGCGACACCGGCGGCGCCCCCGATCGCGCACAACACCAGGGTCTCGGACAACAGCTGGACTGCAAGCCGGCCGCGGCCGGCGCCCAGTGCCATGCGCACCGCCATCTCCTGCCGCCGCCCTAGCGATCGCACCAGGAGCAGGTTGGCGACGTTCGCGCAAGCAATCAGCAGGACCAGGACCACGGCTGCCTGCATGAGCAACAGCGGCCATCGGGTGTCGCCCACAAGGGCCTGACGAAGTGGCAACGCGTAATAGAGCGAACCCTGATTCTGCGCGGGATGATCCTGTTCCATCTGTCGGGACAGGGTCGCGAGCTGCGTGTCTACATCGGCAACCGTCACGCCCGGCTTCAGGCGGCCCGCAGCGAACGTCCAGCCCGACTTCCGTTGCGCCGGCGCCTGTGCCGGCGATCGTCATCGGCACGATCACCTGGGAGCGCGACTGCGGAGGAAACCGCAGCCCGGGCGGTGCGATGCCGACGACCTGACGGAGCTGCTGTCCCAGCCGTACGCTACGGCCGACGACCTGGGGATCCGAGCCGAACTTCGTCTGCCAGAGCTCGTGACCGAGCATCATCACCGGCGGCGCCCCGGGCCGCGCGTCACCTTCCTGGAGCACGCGGCCGTGAACGGCCTGAGTGCGCAGCATCTCGAACAACCCCGGCGACGCGACGAGCGCCGACACGCGAAACGGATCGCCGACGTCGAAGATGGTGCCGTCGAAGTCGCCGAATCCGTTCAGACTCTCGAGCACGTTCTGGCGCGCGGAGAGATCGACGAAGTCTCCGATCGCGATGAACTCCTTCGTCACGCCCGTGCGCTGATCGCGATGATTGAGAATCACGATGTCGTCAGCGTCCGGATACGGCAACGGGCGCAACATCACCGCTTCGAGCACGGCAAACACGGCAACGTTGGCGCCCACCCCGAGCGCCAGCGTGAGCACGGCGGCCGACATGAACCCGGGCTCGCGATACAGAAGACGCAAGGCATGGCGAAGGTTGTAGAAGAGCATCGACAGCGGCTCCACTGGTGTGCGCGGGAAGGGACGGACCGTGAGACGATCGTCGGTTCGGTTGGCGAGCGCCACTGATGGCGTGAGGCGAAGGCAATCGACGTAAAGGGCGATGACCTGGACCAGCCATGATGCGGCTGCAGGCAAGGCCTCCCCGCCCGGCATGGCGGCGCGCGAGATCGTCGATCTCGATGTCCCGCAGCGCCGGCTCGAAGAGATCGCGGCGCACGCGTCGCGGCATCAGCGCGCCGAGCAGCGCCGCCAACCGATCACGCATCGGACCATCGTTTCCGCGCCGCGGCCAGCCCGACCGATTCGTAGAAGGCGCGAGCTTCGTCACACGCCCTCGCGCCCGCCGGCCTCAGCCGGTAGCGGCGCTCGGTGACCGCCTGGTCGCCGACCGCGATCTGTTCGTACCAACCTTCGACCCAGCGGACACGCTCGAGGCGGGCCATCATCTGGTAGAACGCGGCGCTCGTGCGACGAACGCCGTATCTGGCGATGATTCGCCGGATCTCACGGCCGGGCAGCTCGCCGTCCTTCAAAACCGCGAGGACCAGGAACTGCAGATGGGTTGCGACCGGCATTCTGTCCGCCATAATGCCACCTTATGTACGATCGGCTTAGACGGTGGAGAGGCGGCCGAAAGGTTCGCGTGCGGAGAATCAGGCGCGTGAACTGGTCGCGGGCCATGGCCACGTAGACCGGCAGCCCGCACACGAGCAGGAGAAAGCCCCAGTAGACGGTCTCGGCCCCGGCGCCGCCCACCGCATACACGGAATAGACGAAGGCGGCGGCCGCCGTCACCTTGCCGGCCGCCAACGCACTGGCCCGCCGATCGGACGGCTTCCGCATGAAAACGGCGAGCGAGGAGAACAGATACGGGATGAGCGTGTTGAGCGTCGAGAGCAGAATGATGAACGTGAACAGATCCACGAGACCGCGGGTGTAGTTCATCGCGATCAGCAACGTCGTGAGCACCCCCGCGATCAGCATGCCGGCGGCCGGCGTGCCGCGCCCTGACTCGCGCGCAAAAATCGCGGGAAACAGACCATCGCGGGCGACCGCCATCGGCAACTGCCCGACGAGCAGCACCCACCCGTTGAGCGCGCCGAAGCAGGACAACGCCGCGCCAAGCGCAACGGCTTGCGCCGCACGCTCGCCGCCAAGGAACCGTGCCGCATCCGCGAAGGGCGCCGTCGACTTGGCGAGCGCGTCGGCAGACAGCAACCCCAGGACCGCCACGCTGCTGCCGATGTAGAGGATGGCAGTGAGGACAGTGCCGACGATGGTCGCGCGTGGAATCGTCCGGGCAGGATCGTCGATGCTCGCGGCCGGTACCGTCGCCGATTCCAGCCCAAGAAAAGCCCAGAGCGTCAGCGTCACGACTGCCGGAATCGACGACCGCCAGCGTGCGCGCGTCCGTCTGTGACGGTACGAGATAGGACGGATGGATGAAAAAGAGCCCCACCGACCGTGACGCCGACCAGAGGCAGTGTCTTGAGCACCGTCGTGGCTAGTTGGGTTCGACCTGCATAGCGGACACCCGCGATGTTGATGGCGATGAGCACCCACACCGTTCCAACCGCGAGCATCGCCGCGGACAGCGGCGTGCGTACGAGGCTGGGAATGAACGGGTCGAGATACCCGACGAAGGCAACCGCGAGCGCGCCAAGACTGGACCACATCGAGATCCAGTAGCCCCACGCGACGAGGAAGCCCGCGAGATCGCCGAACGCCGTACGCGTGTACGCGTAGGGCCCACCGGCAGCAGGGTCCTGTCGCGAGAGCCGGGCGAAGACGAGCGCCAGAAGCATGGCGCCGGTGGCGGAGACCAGCCACCCAACCAGGCTGAGTCCGCCGTAAGGCGCAAGCGACGCAGGCAGCAGGAAGATCCCGGAGCCGATCATGTTGCCCATGACGAGGGCGACCGTCGTCCAGAACCCGATGGTGTGTTTGGAAGAAGGAGGACGTCAGGCGCCGAACTATACCGTATTCAGCCGTGCCGCCAGCGCCGGCCGCTGACGGGGCCTCTCTACTGGTCTCGCTTTACTGGGCGGACTTCGGTGCGGCCGCCGCGGCCTTGGCGTCGTATTCCCGCTGGGTCCGGAGAATGCTGCACCACTCCTTGTGCTCGGCGATCGGCATGCCGCACTCCACGCACACGCGGACGCGCTGCCGGGGTTCTGAATTCCGCGAGAACAGCTTCTGCCACAAGGACATGGTCGCCTCCAGGACTCGTTGGACGCCGGCAGCCAGGCCAGCCGGCCGATGCTGAATTTACGTATCAGACTCGGCGATTTGTTCGCGTGAGCCGCTGCGGGTGCCTCGAATTCGCACAGCCGCCACGCCGTCGTTTCACTGCTCAGACGTTCCGAACGCGGCAATGGTTGGCTGAGGTCAGACACGCTGCAAGTCCCCTAACCTCTAGCGGGTACGTGGATGGGCGCACGCCTTGCACAGAGAGGCCGTACAACAGGAGGCACATACATGAATCGAAACGCTTTTGCTGCGGTCGTGCTGGCGCTCGGGCTCTCGACAGCGCTTGCCGCGCAGAATCCGCCGCCGACTCAGCCACCGGCGCAGCCACCGCAGCCGCCGTCGGCGAGCCAGCCAGCGATGGCTGCCTCAGACCGTGACCGTTGAAGGCTGCCTCGCAGCTGAAAAGGCTGACGTGAAGGAGGACTTCATCCTGACCAGCGCCCGCGTGAAGAGCCCCGCGTCGGGCGCTCCCGACCGCTGAACAGCCCACGGGCACCAGCGGCGTGGGGGCTTCGAAGTACCAAGTGAAGGGCCTGGAAGCCAACCGGCTTCAGGAGTTCGTGGGACAGCGCGTGGAGATCATCGGCAAGCTCGATCCCAAGGCTCGTGAGAGCGCAAGCCCCGCGGGCGACCCGCCGGCACTCCAGGCGACCTCCATCAAGAAGATCGAAGGTGCCTGCCCGGCAGCGAAGTAGGTCCGTGTGCCGCGACCGCACCTAGTGGTCGCGGCACTTCTCTTCACACCACCCGCGTAAGTTTTTCCGGATGAGTATCGTGCCGCGTCGGAGCCGCCACCGGCGAGCTTGCGAGCCGAGCGACAACGGCTCAGTCGGCAGCGGCGGACCGCAGGCGTTCGACGATGTCGGCGGGCAGCTCGAGGATTCTCATGGGTTCGTTCGGGCGCTTGCTGACGAACGCTGTCTTGATACGGCCTTCACCGACGTGGGTCTCTCCGCACGCAATCCTGAACGTGTATTCCATCGTCTTGCGCGTCACGTGAGCGACGTTCACATAAACGTCGAACTCCTCTTCGAAGCGGAGAGGCGCCTTGAAATCGAACGAAGCGGCGAGCCGCGGCCAGCCGGTGAGTTCTCCGGCCCGGGCGATCGTCAAGCCGGCCGCCCGCCACAACGCGTGTTCCGCTTCTTCCATGTAGCGGAAGAACATGCTGAAGTGGACGAGACCGGCGAGGTCCGTCTCCGCGAACTGGACCCTGCGCCGGTACGCGAAGCCCGCCGACATCCTACGGCCGTCGCCCCTCGGGCAGCACGAGCTCGTTGGCCTTGCCTTGCGCTTCCTCGAACGTCGCGCCCGCGCGCCACGAGGGGATCGGACGCTTGTCGGGAGGGTAGAGCGATTCCATCGGGGCCCACACCTTGTCCACTCGATCGGTAAACAGATCGCCAATCAGGAGATCGGTGACCGTTCCACGAAGTTCAGGATACGCGCGAACGAAGCCGCCGAAGCTGAACCCATCGTAGTACTCGCAGACGAGCCGCCGCATGCGATCGACGCCGTCATTGAACGCCGCTCCCCACTTGCCGAGCTGCGCAGCGGTCGTGTTCCCCGTTTCGAGGCCTTCGACAATCGCCTCGGCGGCCAGCTCGCCTGACTTCAGCGCCAGCAGGACGCCTGACGAGTAGAGCGGATCGAGAAACCCGAACGCATCGCCAACGAGCACCCAGCCGTCACCGGCAACCTGCGTCGACCGATACGAGTAGTCGCGTGTCACGAAGTGCCCGGTCACGCGGCTGGCGCCGCTCACGCGCTCCTTCACCGCCGGACACCGCTCGACTTCCTCCTCGTAGGTCTTCTCATGGCCCGAGCGGCCCTTGAACAGATAGTTGAACGGCGCGACGACGCCGACACTCACGATGTCGCCGTGAAGGGGGATGTACCAGAACCAGCCGCTGCGATCGGCTGTCTGCAGGACCATCGTGGCGCCCTCATCACGGCCGGTGTCGCGGTAGGCGCCCTGCCAGTAGGTCCAGATCGCGCCCTTGTTGAGCACCGGATCCCAGAGGCGCAGCTTGAACCGGTTCTGCAGCAAGCGCCGCCTGCCCGCTGGCATCCACGACCACTGACGCGCAGGACGTCGCGACGCACGCCCTGCGCGTCTTGATCCGAACACCAACGGCGCGTTCGCCCTCGAACAGCACCTCGAGCACGTGCACGCCCTCCTGGGCATCCACGCCATGCTCGCGCGCATTCTCGAGCATCATCTGGTCGAACTCGCTCCTGACGACCTGCCAGGTCTGCGAGCACTCGTGCGGCTTGTTGTCCCAGAAATAGAACGGGCGCCGACAGCTTGCCGTTCGCGTTGACGAACTGGACGCTGTACTTCTTCACGAAGTGGCTGCGCTGCATCTTCGGCAGCATGTTCAGCCGCTTCAGCACCCAGTAGGTCTCGGGGATCAGCGACTCGCCGATATGGAATCGCGGAAAGCGCTCGCGCTCGAAAAGACCGACCCGCAGCCCGCGCTGCGCGAGCAGTGTGGACGTCGTCGAACCGGCGGGGCCTCCGCCGATCACGACGACATCGTAATCAGACTTGTTCATCTTTGCTGCCGTCGTCCGTGGTCCGTAGTCCGTGTTTCGCCGAACTGTCAGCAAAAGCCGCGACGAGACACGGACCACGAACACGGACTACGGCATGGATCACGTATTATGTATATCGAATCCCCGTGTGCTGCGGGAGGAAAAACCCGTGAAGCAGGACGTCCACGCGCAGCAGGCCTTCGCGGGTCAGAGCGATGCGGTCCGATCGCTCAATTCCTCCAGATAGCCGGCCAGCCTTGATGCGACTGAGCGGCTCGGCAAAGCGACGGAGCACATCGACGCCGTACTTCTCGCGGAAATACTGCGGCTGGTTCGATCCGCGTTTGAGCTGCAGCACGAACTCGCGGATCATCCGCTCCTCGTCGTTCGGCCGGTACGCGCGGCTCAGCGGGACCTCGCCCTTCTCGACGGCGCGGCTGTACTTGTCCCACGTGTCGAGGTTCTGCAGGTGCACGCCGTTGATGTGGCCGAACGACGCGACGCCGAGCCCGGCAAGATCGGCGCCCTGCCAGAGCCGATCGCGATAGACGAACCGCGTCGTGTCGGGATTCTTCACCGCGGTGTACGCGCTGCCGATGTGATACCCCGCCGCTTCGAGCGCCTCGAAGGCCTCGCGCACCCAGCGGCGCTTCGTCGACCAGTTCGCGACCGGCTCCTGGAACCGTCCGGTGCCTTTGATCAGATCGCCGCTGATCGTCGTGTTGTACGGCAGCTCCATCTGGTAGATCGTGACGCTATCCGGCTCGAGCTCGAGCGTCCGGCGCACGCACGCTTCCCAGTTCGCGTCGGTCTCCCCGAGCATGCCGGCGATCAAATCGATGTTGATCTGCGGGAAGTCCAAGACGACTGCGCCTGCATCGTAGGTCCGCTCGATCTCCGGCGATCGATGGGCGCGGCCGTTCAACTCGAGAATGCGATCGTCGAAGTTCTCGACGCCGAGGCTGAGGCGCGAGACGCCCATCTGGCGAATCGCCTCGAGCTTCGACTCGGTCAGCGTGCCCGGCTCACACTCGAAGGTGATTTCTTCCGCGTCGGTCCACGGCGTCACTGCGGTCAGCCGCTCCGACGAGCGATTGCAGCTGACGCGTCGACAGGAACGACGGCGTGCCCCCGCCGAAGTACACGAAATCGAGCCGGCGGCCGGCAATGGCCGGCTTCTGCTGGTAGAGCTCCCACTCCCGCGCCAGGAGGTCCAGATACTGTTCGACCTCGCGCGCGTTCTTGTCGGTGTAGACGCGGAAGTAACAGAAATGGCAGCGCTTCCGGCAGAACGGGATGTGCAGATACAACCCCAGCGGCACGTCGGCCGGCTGGCTGCTCGAGCGCGGCGACGCCGTCCGTGGCGGCCGCGGCGGCGCGTCCACACCGAAAACGGCGGGTAATTCGCGACGAAATAGCTGCCGACGTCCGTCTGATCGACTTCCAGGGTGGGGGGAGTATCGGCCATCTTCAGTTAAATACGCGCAAGCGCATCGATCCGCTTCAGCCACGCCGGGACCGCAAATGAGACGGCCCGTGGGATGAATCGAGGCGGCTGAACGGCAGGTCTTATTGCGTGCCTCCCCCGCCCAGCAGGTACTTCTCGAGCCACGCGCGCACCTCGCGGTAGAACACCCGGCTGTTCTCGCCTTTCAGAATCCAGTGATTCTCGTCGGGCCAGATGATGAGACGGCTGGGCACCGACATGCGCTGCAACGCCGCATACATGGTCAGCGCGTTCCCTTCGGGCACGCGGAAATCGTTCTCGCCGACCGACACGAGCATCGGCGTCTTGAAGTTGCCGGCTTTCGCGAGCGGGCTCTGCTCGATCCACTTCTGCGGGTTCTGCCAGTAGGGTCCATCCATCATCAGTTCGCGGTGATAGATGCCGTCGCTCGTGCCCCACTGCATGTCGAGCGTGGCCAGCCCCGCGTGACTGATGAGCGCCTTGTAACGCGTCGTCGTACCCGCGAGCCAGTTCGCGAGGTGGCCGCCGTAGCTTGCGCCACCCGCTGCCTGCCGCGTGCCATCGATGAACGGATAACGCTTGATCGCTTCGTCGGCGGCGTCGTTCAGGTCGTCGGCCGGTCCCGCCAATGGATCGCCGAGGATGTCGAGTGTGAACTTCTCACCGTAACCCGTCGAGCCGCGGTAGTCGGTCATCAGCACGACGAAACCAGGGTGCGCGAGGAGGTGATAGTTCCAGCGATAGGTGATCGAGTCGCGCCACATGTTCGCGTGTCCGCCGTGAATGAGCACGAACAGCGGGTACTTCTTCGTCTCGTCGAAACCCGGTGGCAGCGCGACAAGGTTGTGGATGCGCCGGCCGTCGCGCCCCGTGAACCAGAACTCGCGCAGGGGCAGCCAGTCGATCGACTCCGCCTTTTTCGTCGTGAACGTCGTCAGGAACGTGCGAGCGCCGCTCGCCGGATTGATTCGCACGATCTCGGGCGGACGCACGGCGCTCTCCCAGTTCGCAAACAGCACGGGCGCCGTCGAGGACGGCGGGATCTGCACCGAGGTGAACGCGCCTTCCGGTGCATCGACCGCCAGGCGCGTCTGCCCACCCGCCACCGGAACGAGGTAGATGCGCTCGTGTCCCGCGTCTTCAGCTGAGAGATAGATCGTCTTGCTGTCGGATGAAAACGCCCAGCTGCTGATCGCGCGGTCGAAGTCACGGGTGACGACGGTGATCTCGCCGTTCCACGGCCACGCCCCGCAGCCAAGCCGGGTCAGTTGATAGATTGCCGGTTTCGCGTTGCGTTGCGGTGAAGCACAGCGCCTTGCCGTCCGGACGGAATCGCGGCGCGCCGACGTCCCAACCCTCCACCCCCAGTTTCTTCGGCTCCCCTCCGCTGACACGGGCTTCCCAGAGCAGGTGGGGACCACACTGCGCGCGGATCGATCGTTGTGCTCGGTCGCGGCAAAAATCACAGACTGGCCGTCAGGCGACCATACAGGACTGAGCGAGTCAGGTCCGAAGCCTGGCAAGGAGGCCAGCGTGGATCCTGCAAGCAGGCTCCTGGCAGCGGTTCCCTTCTCGAGCTCGACGACCCAGACATGCGTCTTCGAGTCGTCGTCGATCCATCGATCCCAGTTACGAACCGGGAACGTGTCGTAGATGCGGGCCCGTGACTTGGGATTCCGACGCTCCTGGACCGCCTTCCGATTGGACTCCTCGTCCGTGCTTCCGCTCCACATGGCCGCCTGGAACAGCAGACGCTTGCCGTCTGGGCTCCATTGCGGAGCGCTGGCGGACGTCGGCGCGTTCGTGACGCGCTGCGCGTCGCCGCCCCTCGCGACATCGAGCACATAGATCTGGTTGACCTCATCTCCGTCGCGGCGCGCCGCAAATGCAATCCGTGTGGCGTCCGGGCTCCATGCCGGTCCGCTCTCTCCGCCCTTTGTACTGGTCAGACGCCGTGGCGGTGCGGTGCCGTCGGCAGGGACGATCCACAAATCGGTGATTTCCAGTTGCGGATCGTAGGCCGGCTCGGTGACGCTGAAAACGACCCATTTCCCGTCAGGTGACGGCACCGGTGCGCCGACACGCTGGAACGACCAGAGCAATTCGTGGGTCAGGGTCTGACGTGGCTGTGCTTCCGCGACCCCCCCGACGACCAGCAGGAACGCCAGCGCGCGAATCGTCAACATCATCGAAAAATCCTCATCGATGCGCCCGTTGCAGACAGGCCTTTCCCACAGCCTGGTCGGCGACGAGGCGAGCTTGCCGGGAAAAGATCGAGTATACCTGGGCTATCTGCGTGCAGGCCAAAGAGTTCGCCAGTTACGGTCAGCCGTGCGCGGCCTGCCGTTCCTTGGGATCGATTGCCATCAATTCCGGGTTGGCGTCGATGTGGGCCTTGACGATCGCCTCAGCTTTGGCAATCGCGTCGGGGTCGCCACTGCGGTAGATGTCGTTGGCGGGGATCAGATCCTTCTGGCTGGCAGGCGTCGAGTCGTGACTGTCGTAGATCGCGGCAACCGGGCACGCCGGGACGCACGCGCCGCAATCGATGCACTCCTCCGGATGGATGTAGAGCATGGTCGCGGCGTCGAATTCGGGCTCGTCTTTTCTGGGATGAATGCAGTCGACCGGGCAGACGTCCACGCATGCCGTGTCCTTGGTATCGATGCAGGGGTCCGTGATCACGAAGGGCATGATGAGCAGCTCCTGGAGGTCAATCCGCGATCCGTCCTCTCCCTCGACGAGAGAGGGAAAGGACGTACGGATTTAATCACAATCAGGAGGGTCAGGCCAGTGGGCTGTGACCCCTAGATTGGCGACCGGTGCCATGCCTCGAAGACGAAACGCGATGCCACTTGTCAGGGCGAGCGTCGAGCTGTTGGCATCCTGCCTGGACACGGTCCTGGCGATGGCCCCGAACGCCGAAACTGTCGGGGTGAGCGCAACGCTCAGCGCGCCGCTCACGTCGGTACGGCTCTGAGCCAACCCCAGCGCGGTGCTGAAATCGTCCCGCCGGATGGAATGTGAGCGGCTGATCGATCCGGTGAGCGAGGTCCGGTCGGTCATCGCGACCTCGACGGCGCCGCTCGCGAAGAGAGCCCCGCGCGAGAAGTATCCGGCGCTCCCGAACGTGCGCCAGCGATCGGCTCGATACTCCAGGCTGGCCGGAATGGCCCAACTCACCCGCGACGCATCGGGGCGTGGCGCATACGTGAGAATCTCGACGAGTGGCGTCAGAGCGAAACCGATTCTTTCGAGTGCCGCTGGATGGATCCTTCAGCTGGATCTCGTACTCAGTACATGATCGCCGAGGCCACGAACGACAGTGCCGTCCGGATCGCTGGCATGGTAGTACGGAACGCTGAAGTTGAATTGCACGCGTCGTGCGATGCCGACGCCACCGTCGATCACCGGCACATCCACTTCGCGATACGACGGCGTTCGCCAGTACGAGAAGGCCACGCTCATGGTCCCGCCGCCGGCCGGAATCAGACGATGCATCATCGAGCCAGGAACCAAAACTGAGCGTGCTGATCCCCGCAGTCTGCAACTCTGGTGCACCGGCCGCAGACGGCTGCGCGGCAGCCCCTGGCCGGTTCTTGGAGTGGCCGTAAGCGTTGCCGTTGCCCTGCGCGAGCGCGACTCGACCGCCCACCAGGAACACGGCCACGACGATGATGGCAAAGGTCCGAAAACGCGCGATCGACTAATCATCCGACCCACCGGACTTTTTCCCCTTCGGTTTCTGGGTCGTCGTCGTCGTCGTCACGGTCGCGGTGGCTGACACCTGGGTCTCGGTCTCGGCAATCATGCCGCGCGCCTCGTACTCGCGCGCGCTGCGCCTCGAGCGCGCCGCTCGACGCCGGCTTCAGCGACTGGATGGACTGCCCCAGGCTGAGCCCGTCGTCCACCATCTTCACTTTCAGGGCGGTGAAGTCGAGGCCGAGGTTATTGGACACGTTGACGGCCGCCACGAATTGACCGAGGTTGCGGAATCCTTCCGCCGACTTCATGAGGTCCGCGCCTTGGGGCAGCCGCGACTGCAGCTTGCTCGCGAGGTTGGTGTTCTTCTGGAGTTTCTGTTGGACTGCCGTGAGCGTGGGAGCGCCCGGCTGCGTCGCCGCGCCGCTTGTCGTCCCGGTGCCCGTGGCCGCACCGTTGCGCCGCTGGTGCTGCTGCCCGACGTTTCGGATTTCTTCGCGGATCCACGGCCCGTGTGGCGTGGACTTCTCCGCGCCCGACACCGATGACGCCGGCGAGGCTGCCCCACCCGACGACTTCGCGGACTTCATGGGAGGCGTGGCCGTGGTCGTCTTGGCTGTCTTGACGTTTGCCTTGGGTGGCTTCGCCGACGCCTGCGCGTTCACCTTGGCGCCCTGCGGCGCTTTCGGCCCGCCTGTCGGCGCTTTCGGCACATTGGCTTGCGCCTTCGGTTTCTGCGCACCGCCGCCGCGGCCCTGAGCAAACACCGACACGCCGGACGCAAACAGAATAACGGCCGTGATCGCCAACTGTACGTTTCAGGCGCTGCATGGTGCCTCCATTCAAGGGATCTCTGAGGAGGAGCATGGGCGCAAGAGACATACCGGAGGCATGCGGCCGGACTGTTGCCGGCAAGTGTCGTGAGATGAACGAATTACTGGAACCGACGGTTTCGTCGGGTGGTGAGGCGGATCACGGCGTTGAAATCGGCCGCTCCTATTCGCAGGCGCACGCAGGATCAGCGCCGCAGGCCGGTCGGGCACGGGTCGCCGCCCGGCCAGGAGCGGGGCGAGCGCCATCCCTGCAACGAAGCCTCCGATGTGCGCAAGATAGGCGACGCCGCCGGTCTCAGGCGTCTCGGCCACGCTCCCGAAACCGTTGATGAACTGCAGCACAATCCAGAGGCCGAGCATCATGATGGCCGGAACCGTGGCCACGCCGCCGTAGGTCATGACGTAGACGCGATTGCGCGGAAACATCACGAGGTAGCCGCCGAGGACACCGCTGATGGCGCCGGACGCGCCGACAGTCGGCACGATCGATCCGCTGTTGAAAATGATGTGGGCGAGACCCGCGGCGATGCCGCAGACCAGATAGAAGGCGAGGAAGCGCAGGTGGCCGACGCGGTGCTCGACGTTGTCGCCAAAAATCCAGAGGAAGAGCATGTTTCCACCGAGGTGGCCCCAGCCGCCGTGCAGAAACATCGAGGTCAACAAGCGTGACCCAGTATGGGTAGGGAATGCCGGGTGGGAGATCATGGCCCGTCGAAGAACTCCCGAGGGACGACGCCCCAGGCCTCGATGAAACTCTGGAGTTGTGCGCCCGATTGGTTGGCTGACCTCGACGAACCAGGCCAGCACGTTCAGCGACAATCAGCCCGATGGTGACGTAGGCAATTCCCTGCTGCTCGTTTTCATCACCAATTGGAAACATGTCTCCCCTTCCTCGCTCTGGAGTACAGCCTGATGCGTTCAGGATCCTGACTGCATCACGGTGAAGACGGCCGTGCCGACTGTGATCGTGCCCTTTCGCGCGGGCCCGTTGTTCCGATCGACATCGTAGTCCACCTTCCGTTGCCCGTGTCTGAGCCCGTCTTCGATTGTGATCCACGGCACATCGCTGACCGCTTTCCACGGGCAGCCGACGTTGGTGCTCACGTCGAACGAGTTGTCGCCGCCGTTGGCGTTGTGCGAGCGCGATGTGGGCGACAACGTAAACGTGCACCCATTGGCCTGCTGAACGGTAAACGTCAGTTCCCCGCAATCGTGGCCGTTCCGTTTCGTGCGGGGCCGGCAGTCGACGCGACCGACAGGGCGACAGTGCCGTTGCCAGTCCCGCTCGCACCCTGCGTGACTGAAATCCAGTTGGCATTGCTGGCGGCGGTCCACGTGCAGCCTGCGGCGGTCGTCACGCCGACATTCGCCGATCCGCCCGCGGCGGCGACAGGCTGTTGCTGCGGCGAAATCCCGAACGTGCAGACGCCCGCCTGGTTGACGGTAAATGTCCGGCCGGCAATGGTGAGCGTCCCGCTCCGTGCGGGCCCGGTATTGGCCGCCGCCGTGAAATTCACGGTGCCGTTCCCCGTGCCGCTTGCGCCGCCGGTAATCGTCAACCAGGGCGACGCCGCTGGAGGCCGTCCAGCCGCAGCCGGCGGTCGTTTGCACGTCGACGCTGCCAGACCCTCCGCCAAGCGGCACATTCGTGCTGTTCGCTGACAGCGAATAGGAGCAGCCGCTCTCTTGTTGAACGGTGAACGCAACCCCGCCGACGGTGACCGTACCGGTCCGTGGCGCGCCGCTGTTGGCCGCCACGTCTATCCTGACGGTGCCGTTCCCGCTGCCGCTGCCGCCCTGGCTGATGGTGATCCAGGGCGCATTGCTCGTCGCTGTCCAACTGCAGCCATCCCCCGTTTGCACGTTGAACGTCCGCGAGGCGCCAGCGGGAGGCACACTCGTCTCATTCGGAGACAACGTGAATGTGCACGTCTGGCCCTGGTTCACCGTAAACGTTCGGCCAGCAATCGTCAGCGTCCCGCTTCGTGGCGTGCCCGGTATTGCCGGCAACGCTGAACCGCACCGTGCCGTTGCCGCTCCCGCTACTGCCCTGGGTGATCGTGAGCCATGGAGCGTTGCTGGTCGCCGACCACGAGCATCCGGCCGCGCCGGTGACCGCGACCTCTCCAGTTCCGCCGGAAGGAGTGAAAGACTGCGACTCGGGTGAGATCGAGAACGAACATCCCGGCGATTGATTGACCGTGATCGTCTGATTCGCGACCGTCAACGTGCCAGCGCGCGCGGGACCGGACGTTGCCTGCGCCTGAGAACGTCACGGTGCCGTCGCCAGCTTCCGGACGCACCCGCGGTGATGGTGATCCACGGTGCGCCGCTCGCCGCCGTCCATGTACAGCCCGGCGCGGCGGTGACTCCAATCGTTCCTGTTCCGCCGGCGGCATTCACCGAAAGGGTAGTCGGCGACACCTGGTAAGAGCAGCCGGGCGACTGCTCGACGGTAAACGGGCTGCCAGCGACCAGGACCGTGCCCGCCCGTGCCGGACCAGTGGTCGGGTCAACCGAGAAGGTGACGACTCCCGCGCCGCCGCCCGATGCGCCTTGTGTGATGCGAATCCATGGGACATTGACCCCGCTGACCCATGGGCAACCGGGTGCGGTGACGAGGTTGATCGTGCCGTTCCCCCCGGCTGCGCCGAAGAGCTGCGTTTGGGGGTTGATGGTATAGTCGCACCCCTGACCCTGGGTCACGCTGAACTGCTGTCCCGCCACGGTTACGATGCCGGCGCGCGGCGGTCCCGTCGTCGCTGAAACGGTGAACGACACGGAGGCCGAGCCCTTGCCGGGAGCCGACGCAATGGAAATCCACGGAACATCCGCCGACGCGCTCCACGTGCACAACGGGCTGGACGCGACGACACCGATGGAGCCGTTGCCGCCAGCCTGCGAGAAGGTCGCAACTTGCCCGGAAAGCGTGATGACGCAGTCGGCGCCGGACTGGGAGACCTCCGCGCGCTGATCGTTGAGCACAGCGTACCACGCCGGGCAACCGGATCCGAGTTGGCAGCCGCCCGGAAATCAACGAAGCCCCTTCGCCTTGACCACTCGCGAGCGACTCGTAATGCTGAGCCAGGCCGCATCACTCGCCGCGGTCCACGCGCACTCGCGGTCGGTGGCCACGGTTACCCGACCGGCACCGCCCGCTGCCGGAATGGTGGAGTTGGTGTGTGGCGAGAGTCACATCGCATCGCGAGGACGCCCGCAGGTGCCGTGGACGTCGTAACCGACGAACCGCAGCCCGCTGCGAGTTGCGGCGGCGACACAGGCGACAAATCAGTGTCAGACGGCGAACTGCGAGGAGGGGTAGTTTCTCCCATGGCGGTTTCTCCCATGGTCGATTCGGCCGTGACGTCGGCCGGACTGCGGCCGAGCAGTATCAAGAAGCCTGCCGTTGTCCGGGTGTCTCGCCACCTGTGGCATCATTCCGAACCACCATGTCACTCGAGAGGCTCAATGCGGCTTTAGCTGCCGATGTCGCCAGACTTGAGCAGGAAGGCCGGGCGAAGACGCCGGAACGCATCATCGTCGGCTATCTGCCCGCCACGAATAACCGCGGTCCCCGTTACCGGCTGCGCGGGCAGCGATCGCGAATACTTGAGAATGAACAGCAACAGCTACCTGTCGCTGTCCCATCATCCCGACGGTGCTCGACTGCGGCGGACGAGGCGTCTCACGCGTTTGGCGCAGGCCCTGGGGCTGTCCGCTTCATCGACGGCACGTTCGCGCCGCACGTCACACTCGAAGAGCGAATCGCGCGGTTCGTCGGCCGTCCGGCGGCACGGATCTTCAACTCTGCCTACACCTCAGTCCTTGGACTGGCGATCACGCTGAGCGGTCCGGACACGTTCTGGATCGGCGACGAGCTGAACCACAACTGCATCATCCGTGCGATGCGTATCGCGAACGTGCCTTCCGCGCAGCGCTCGATCTTCAAGCACAACGACCTCACGGATCTCGAACAGCATCTCGAACGGGTGCCGGCCGGGATGCAGCGGGTCGTCGTGATCTTCGACGGGATTTTCAGCATGCGCGGCGACAACGCGCCGGTCGATGCGATCCAGACGCTCGTCCGCAGACATGAGGACCGTTTCCGCGACGGCGTCGTCACCGTCATGGACGACTCGCATGGCATTGCGGCGTACGGCCAACCGGACGCGGAACCGAGGAGCACTGCCACGCGCGCGTGGATATTTTCGTCGGGCACCTTCGGCAAAGCATTCGGCGTCAACGGCGGCTTCGTCGCGGGCAGCCCCGAGCTCATCGAAGCCGTGCGACAGAAGTCGGATACCTACATCTACACGAACCCTCTCGGCGCCGCGGATTGCGCTGCGGCACTCAAGGCCGTGGAGGTTGCGGACAGCCAGGAAGGGCGTGCGCGGCTCGCCCATCTGGCGGCGCGCACCACTCAGTTCCGGCGTGGGCTCGAAGCGCTGGGGTTCGAGTCGATTCCCGGCCCGCACCCGGTGGTGCCGCTCGTGGTTCGCGACACGAACAGGACCCGCGCGATGGTGCGCGGCCTCTACGACAAGGGCGTCCTGGTCGTCGGCCTCACGTTTCCGGTCGTGCCACGAGGGGACGAAACCATTCGGTTCCAGATCAACGCGGCGCACACGGAATCCGACATCGTCCGAGGTGCTCGGCGTGTTGAAGGCGCTTGCCAGTTAAGGAGTAGTCGCATGCGGATTCGCGTCTGCACTCTCCTGGTCGTCACACTCGTCGCCGGCATCGTCGTCAGCGGCCTTCGACCCCGTTCAGGCCAGGCCTTCGACGCAGACCGGCATCACGACGCCGAAAGCGCAGCTCGGGTTCAACTTCGGCGATGACTACCAACTGGCGAACTACAAACAGATCGCCGAGTACTGGCGGAAGCTCGATAGCGAGTCGGACCGCCTCACCGTTCAGGAGATTGGCCGCACGGCTGAAGGACGGCCGCAGCTCATGGCGATCGTCACCTCCCCGGCCAACCACAAGAATCTCGCGAAGTACAAGGACATCTCAAAGCGTCTGGCGCTGGCTGACGGGGATTACCGAGCAACAGGCGCGTGCGCTTGCCAAGGAGGGAAAGGCGGTCGTCTGGATCGACGGCGGGCTGCACGCCACCGAGGTCCTCGGCGCTCAGCAACTTGCCGAGATGGTCTATCAGATGGTCAGCCGCACCGACGAAGAGACCATGCGATTCCTGGACGAGACGATCATCCTCTTCGTCCATGCGAACCCCGATGGCAACGATCTGGTCGCGGACTGGTACATGCGGCAGGCCGATCCGAAGCAGCGAACGTCGGCAGGGTTACCGCGCCTCTATCAGAAGTACATCGGCCACGACAACAATCGCGATTTCTTCGCCTCTACGCAGGCTGAAACCGAGAACATCAATCGCATCCTCTATCACGAGTGGCTGCCGCAGATCCTCTACAACCACCATCAGAGCGGTCCTGCCGGGACGGTCGTGTGGTCGTCACCACAGCGCGATCCGTACAACTACAACCTCGACCCTCTGCTGGTGCTCGGGCTGCAGGCGCTCGGGCACGCACATGCATCAGACGATTGGCCAGCGAAGGCAAGCCCGGTGCGACGATGGCGTCTGGCGGCGCGTATGACGGCTGGTGGAACGGCGGGATCCGGAATACCGGAAACTTCCACAACATCATCGCCATCCTGACCGAGACCATCGGCAATCCGACGCCGATGCGCATTCGTCTGGTGATTCAGCGTCAGCTTCCCAATCGCGATCATCCGTATCCGATCGCCCCGCAGGAATGGCATTTCAAGCAGTCGGTCGACTACTCGATCTCGTTCAACCGCGCGGTCATCGATTACGCCGCGCGAAACCGCGAGCACCTGCTCTACAACATCTACAAGATGGGACAGCGATCGATCGAGCGCGGCAGTCAGGACACGTGGACGCCCGTCGCCGACGAGGTTCGCCGCGATCGCCGAGAAGATGGACGGTGGCGGCGGCGGTGGCGGGAGGGGTGGCGGCGGCGGCGCGGCGGAGGACGAGCGCGAGGCGCGGATGTGGGCGGAGATGCGCAAGGCCGGAGTCTCCGCGATCCGCGCGGCTACATTCTGCCTGCCGATCAGCCGGACTTTCTGACGGCGATCAAGTTCATCAACGCGCTGCGGGAAGTGAACGTCACCGTTCAGCGCGCCACGCGCGAGTTCACGGTCGGGACGCGGAAGTATCCGGCTGGGATCGTTTGTCGTGCCGACGGCGCAGGCATTCAGGCCGCACGTGATCGACATGTTCGAGCCGCAGGACCATCCCAACGTCATTCCCTACCCTGGAGCGCCGCCGACGCCGCCGTACGACAACGCCGGCTGGACGCTCGCCCTGCAGATGGGCGTCCAGTTCGACCGGATCCTCGAACCGTTCAGCGGTCCGTTCGAACGGGTCACGGACTGGAACGTCAAGCCTTCCCCGGGTCGGGTGGCGACCGCGGGCAGCGCCGGGTATCGCCTGTCCCGCGCCGTCAACGATTCGGTCATCGCCGTGAACCGGCTGCTCGCGGCGGGCGACGACGTGTCGATGGATGCGGACGGTTTCGTCGTCGGCGCGAAGGCCGCGGAGCGAGTGCAGCAGATGGCGAAGCAACTCGGCGTCGAGTTCGGCGCCGCCTCGACGCCGGCCGCCAACCCCGTCAAGATCGCCGCCGGCGCGGATCGGGCTGTGGGACCAGTACGGCGGATCGATGGAGTCGGGCTGGACGCGTTGGATCCTCGAGCAGTTCGAGTTCAAGTTCGAACGCGTGTTCGCGCCGCAACTCGATGCGGGCGGGCTTAATGGCAAAGTACGACGTGCTGGTCTTTCCGAACGGCGGGATCCCGGCCGCGGGCCAGGCCGGCGGCCGTGGTGGCGGACGAGGCGGCGCGCCGCCCTCCGCGTCGGATATCCCCGCCGAGTATCGCGATCAGCTGGGACGCGTCACCATCGACAAGACCATCCCGCAGCTGAAGCAGTTCCTCGAATCCGGGGGCACGATCGTCGCCATCGGCGATTCTGCAGCGAATCTGATCGAACACCTCGGGTTGCCGATCGAGGATCACCTCGTCGAGGACGGCAAGCCGCTGCCGCGCGCGAAGTACTTCGTTCCAGGCTCCATCCTCAGCGCGCGCGTCGACACGTCACAGCCGATCGCGGCGGGGATGACCGAGCGCACGAATTTCTTCTTCGACAACAGTCCGGTGTTCAGACTGAAAGCGGATGCCGGTCAGGCCGGCGTCCGTCGCGATTGCGTGGTTCGACGGGCCGACTCCGTTACGAAGCGGATGGGCCTGGGGTCAGCAGTATCTGGATAAAGGTGTGGTCGCGGTCGAAGCGCGTGTCGGAAAGGGTCGCGTGCTGCTCTACGGTCCAGAGATCCTGCAGCGCGCGCAGCCACACGGCACCTTCAAGCTGCTGTTCAACGCGCTGTATCGCTAGTCACGGGCCATTCGCCGGAGAGCTGCGCTCGAATGGGGGGCGCGCCCTCTCGTGCGGTCGCGAACTGGCCAGAGGGGTCAGATCAAGAATTTTTCTGGGATTCAAGACCTGACCCCGATCGGAAGAAAAGCGCCAGAAAGCCGGGGAGGAAGGCGACGGTCCACGACCAGAGATTCCTCACGTAATCGGGACCGCCCGGCGACGGCCGCGTCCAGATGCCCGAGATCGCGTAGAAGGCCGCGCCGGACAGGATCGCCGCGGCCACGCCACGCGCGACGGCGAGGCTGATCTGCCGATCGCCCCGCAGGTTCGACTGCAACACGGCGAAGCAGATCCAGAAGAACATCCACGCCGGAAACATCGCGCCGTAGCGGAGCCACGGCGCCAGCAGATAGAAGAGTCCGGCCGCCAGGACGCCGATGACCGGGCCGAACGCGACGGCGCGGCCGAGGCGACCTTCCCGGATCCCGATCGCAGCCCCGATGCACAGACAGATGACCGCGCCATGCACGAGCCCTGACGTCATTCGATGACGCAGGTGCATGACGGCCCAGATGTAGTCACCCAGCGTACTGATGACGCCAAGCGCGACGGCGCTGACGATGGCGTGCAGCATGACAAGGGTTCCTCCGCGGCTCGTATTCTACCGATTTGCCTGGAAGCCTGCTGAAGCGGCTGGAGATCACCGCGAAACCGGTGAAACGCACGGTTTCGGTGACCGAACGCCGGCCGAGGCGAGACGAATGTAGACTTGAGCGTATGGCTACCATCTGAACGACCGCCGGACTGGCAACGCCTGGCTTCGATGGTTGTCGATGGTTGCGCTGCTCATCGTCGTGGCTGCGGGAACGCTCGACGCCAAGTCCTACACCGCTGAACGCTTCGACTCGCTGATCCGTGTGCTGCCTGGTGGCGCGATCGAAGTCACCGAGACGATCGTATTCACGTTCGAGGATGGCACGTTCACCTACGTGTTCCGCGAGTTGCCTACGCGACGTACCGACGGCATCGAGGTTATCTCTGCGCGGATGGACGAACGGGATCTGCCGTTCGGTAACGGCGTCGAATCAGGTCGAAGTCCGCAATCGATCGCAGGTTCGCGTCACCTGGCGCTTTGCGCCCGCTCTCCGGATCGACTCACACGTTCACGCTCCGCTATCTGGCACGGGGCATCGTTCAGCAATTGAACGGGCGCGACATGCTGGCGTGGAGGGCGCTTCCCAAGGAGCACGCCTACACGATCGGATCGTCAGCCATAGAGAGTTTCTGCGCCAGTCGACGCATTGCAACGGCCCGATGTGGAGGAACGGCGAGTCGATGACTTCACCGTCGATACCGTCGGATCACCTCGTCCGGATCAATGCGCAGGGCGTCGGACAAAATGGATGGATCGAGCTGACGGGCGAACTATCCGTGCCGGCGCGATCGTCACCGTGCCGCCTCAATGGCAGCACGCGCAAATCAAGGCTCGCGAATTTGCGCCGCGATGGGCGATGGGCGCCATCGCGGTCGGGCTCGCGGGCATGCTGTTGCTCGTGGCCATCCGCCAGCGCTACGACGCACCGCGCCGCGAACCGAGTACCGGCTGTCGCGACTGAGGTGCCAGACCAGCTTCCGCCGGCGATGGCCGGCGCTCTTGCGTCAAACGGCGCGGTCAGCGTGCAGCACGCAATGGCTGCGCTGTTCGCGCTAGCAGACCGCGGACATGTCTCGGTTGCCGAAGGTTCCCGCAGGTTTGGCCAGCGAACCTTCACGATGAAGCGCACGGCGAAAAGCGGCCGCGTCGCTCCTCACGAACAAACGCTGCTGGACGTCATCTTCAGGGACAAACATGGCGCCGTTGATACCACCGACCTCTCGAAAGCGCGAACGCAGCTGACGAGGGGGTTCCGCGCGTTTCGCGGATCAATCGAGCAGGAGCTCTCCACGGCGGGCCTCATCGATCCCGAGCGTCGCCGGATCCGCACACTCTTCGGACGGGTGTCGCTCGGAATGCTCGGGGTGAGCCTCGCGCTCTTCGGCGGCATGGTGACGCTCGTCGACCGGTTCGGGCCATGGCCGCTGCTCATCCCCGCGGCACTGTTCGTCGCGACGATCATCGGCTTCGTCTTCCAGGGCGCGACGACTCCACTCTCGAACGAAGGCGTTCGCCGGCGTGACCGTTGGCTCGCGTATCAGAAACATCTCAGCGAGGTCGCACGCAGCAAAGCCCATCTGCGCATCGCCTCGCCTGCCCACGTCCTGCCCGTTGCCGTAGCGCTGGGCCTGGCCTCGGCCTGGTCAAAGCTGATCAAGAATCATCCGACCGCAACGCCCTCCTGGTTCCACGCAGTATCGTCCAGTGGAGACAATTCGGCATTCCCGGCGTTCATTGCCGCGGGCGGCGTGCACAGCCACGGGCATGGCGGCGTTGCCGGCGGTGGTGCCGCCGGCGGAGGGGCGTCAGGCGCCGGATAACATAGGAGGATCCCGCTAGACGTTGCGGAGGGCAATCACGGGATCCACGCGCATCGCTCGCCGTGCGGGGAGTGCGCAGGCAAGTAGACCGACCGACAGCAGGAGCACGACCACGGCGATGAACGTGCCTGGATCGGTTGGCGTGATGCCGAACAATTGAGTCTGCAGCAGGCGGGTCCCGGCGAAGGCTCCGGCGAGACCTATCGCGGCACCAATGGCCACCAGCCGCACCCCATCGCCAACCAGCATCCACAGGATCGATGACGGCTTCGCACCGAGGGCGAGCCGAATGCCGACCTCGGTCGTGCGCTGACGCGCCAGATGGGTCATGGTGCCGTAGAGACCGACCGCGGCGAGCGCGAGCGCGACGGCGCCGAAGAAACCGACGAAGATCGCCATCATCCGCTGCTCGATGATAGAGCTGGCGAACTCGTCGATGAGCGTTCGCGGCCGCGACACGATGATCTGAGGATCCAGTCCGCGCACCGCCTGTCGGACCGCGGCAATCAGCGTCAGCGGATCGGCGCCGGTTCGGACGTGCAAGGTCACACCCGACTCGTAGTTCTGGGACAAAGGCAAGTAGAAGAACGGCGGCGCGTTTCGCTCTGTCGACTTCAGGTAGATGGCATCCGGGACGACGCCGACGACCTGCAGCGCGCCTCCCCGGGTGGTGAGTGACTTGCCGAGTGGATCCACACCCGGCCACAACGTGTCTGCCAGCTTCCGGCTGACGATCGCAACCCGTGGCGCCGACTCGCTGTCGGACGATGTGAAGTTCCGGCCCTGCTGGATCGGAATGCCCATCGCTTCCAGGTAGCCTGGGCTGATGACGTTCGCGCGAACGGTGAGCGCGTTGCCGGCGTTCCGATCGACCGGCCGGCCGTCGGTGCTGATCGTCGACGAACGCGCGGCGCCGCTGAGCACGGTGACCCGCGCCATTCCCGCCGCATTGACGCCGGGAATGCCCGAGACACGATCGAGCGCCTCACGATAGAACACCTGACCGCCTTCTGGCGAGTAGCCGCGTACGTCGAGGTTGATGTCGGCAAGCAGCATCCCGTCGAGACGGTAACCGAGGTCGACGGCATAGGCATTCCTCAGCGTTCTCAGGAACAGACCGGCGCCGATGAGCAGCATCAGACTCAGGGCGACCTGGACGACGACGAACCCGCGTCGCATGCGGGCGGCCTTCGCGCCTGTGGCCACCGCGCCGCCTTCGTCGCGCAAGGCCGTCAGCGTGTCGACCTTGAAGGTCTGCACGATAGGTGCAATGCCGAAGAGCAGACCGCTGGCCACCGCGATGCCGAGCGAGAACAGGAGAATGCGCCCGTTCACTCCGAGATCGACAACATTCGCAGGGATTCCGGCGCTGTAAAGAAGCGGCGCCCCCCAGATCGCGAGCGCTACGCCGCCGCATCCACCGAGAAGCGACAGCAGCACCGACTCGGTCAGCCAGAGACGTACGAGCCTGGCGCGATTGGCGCCAACGGCGAGCCTGACCGCCACCTCGCGACGCCGGGACACTGCGCGCGCCAGGAGCACACTCGCGACGTTCGCACAGGCGAGCAGCAGCACGAGCAGGACAGCCGCACCCAACAGCCACAGGAGCGGTCTGGCTGCTGTTCGCAGACCAGGCCCCTCACCCAGCCGCACCACCGTGAAGGTGCGCGCGTTCGTCTGAGATTGGTCGGTGGACAGACGCTGAGCGACAACGTTCAGGGCCGAGGACGCCTGAGCGATCGACGAGGCGGAGCGCAGACGGCCAATCATGTTCATCCAGCTGACATCGCGCGCGTCGAGCAGGTTCGCATGACCGAGGCTTCGACGAACGCCCGCCGACGGAGGTCGCACTTCAGGTTGAACCGCCATTGGGACCCAGACCTCGGGTGTCCGTCCCAGGATGGGGCTCGTGAACGTCCTGGGCGTCACGCCCACCACCGTGTAGGACTGTCCGTTCAGGACGACCGACCGTCCGATGGCGCCTCGGTCGTTCGCGAAGTGCTTCGTCCAGAACTCGTGCGCAATCACGGCAACGCGGACGGGGCTCCCCTTGCGGTCCTCATCAGCCGTGAACCCGCGGCCCAAGGCGATCGCCACGCCGAGGACGTCGAAGTAGTTCCCGCTGACCACTTCCCCCGTGACTGGAAGGGTTTCCCCAGCCACATCGAGCGACAACCCGATACCGGCAAAGGCCGCCAGACCCTCGAGCGCCCCGCTGTCGCGGAGATCTTCATAGTCCGGGTACGACGAGCTGGAGAACGCGTCGCGGCCACTGCCGCCCGAGGTATAGACGCTGACGACCCGGTCGGGTTCGCGGACCGGAGCGCTACGCAGTAACAGCGCATCGACGGCGCTGAATATGACGGTAGTTGCGCCGATCGCCAGCGCCATGGTCAGCGCCACGGTAACGGTGAGGCCCGGCGTGCGGGCAATCATGCGCGCCGCATAGCGCACGTCACGCGGAACATCAGAAAGCATAGCGAAGAATCCTGCTGAAGAAGATGGCTCGTCGGGGGTGCCTCGCCAGCGGTCGGCGATCAGCCCGGGGAGCGCCCGGCTGGCGGACTGGATCTCGCGTGCCAGATTGTCGGGATAGTCGGAGAGCGCTGCGACCGCGCGGGCGAGCGCAGTTTGATGGTCGAGGCCGGCTGACCGGCCCTCCTCGTACAGATCTGCGAGGTGCTGGGCGAGTTCGTCCAGGATTTCCGGCTCGCGCTGAAGCGCGAGCGGCGGCAGACGATCGCGGACGAAGTGCCGGAAATCCATCCGGACCTACCCGACCGGATCCAGCCCCGCGACGCGATGGAGCGCCGTCAGCAGCTCGTGCCAGCTCGATCGCTGCTCGGCAAGGACTTTACGCCCGGGGGCCGTGAGTTTATAGAACCGCCGCCGGCGCTGCCCCGCCTTTTCGATCCACTTCCCCTCAATCCATCCGCGGCGCTCCATTCGGTACAGCATCGGGTAGAGCGACGCGACGTGGAAGCGGAGAACGCCGCCGGATCGGTCGTCAATCAGCCTGGCGATCTCGTAGCCGTGCCGTGTGCGCTCCTCGAGCACGGCGAGGATCATCAGTTCGGCGCTGCCGCGTTTCAGCTCAGTGTGTGGGGCCATATGTGGCGCCACAATATAACACCAACGTGGGGTTCAGGACGAGGGGTCAGGACGACGGTTCCGGACCAGGGGTTCACGACAGGAGGTCAGGACGGCCGTTCAGCACGGGCCTTCGGCCCTGTGACCTCCCCTGTCACAGGGCCCCCGTAGACTGCGGTCAGCAGGGAACGGAACGGTTTTCACAGGATCCCGACAGCGGCAAGGAGACGCCCGATGCCACGGTTCGATGGAACGCTCGCCAGACGCCTCGACTTTGACTCTTCCATCTGGCCCGAGGGCTACCCCTCGCGGCATGGCGATCGACTGCCGAGCCGCCCACGGCTGCTGCGAGGGCCGGACAAGTACAAGGTCCTGGAGCGTCGTCGCCACCGAGCCCAGATCGCCGCCCGGCGGCTGCTGGATCTGATCGATTGAGGCCTGTCATGCCGAAGCAAAAGAATGTCATTGAACACATCTGCGCCCGTCA
Organism: uncultured Acidobacteriota bacterium; assembly: GCA_963710415.1. GTDB lineage: Bacteria > Acidobacteriota > Vicinamibacteria > Vicinamibacterales > 2-12-FULL-66-21 > CAVQAH01. The sequence goes on from CAVQAH010000015.1 coordinate 73,830, forward strand.
CGCCATTTGTTTCCAGTGCTTCCGGAATGGCGCCGAGCGGACGATTGCCCGCCGCGAGGCCTGGGCGCAGAGATCGCTGCCATTTGAGGCGGCTGCGGACACGCTGACGACCAGAGAAATGGCGCATCGCCAACGAATGCTGGAACACCTCGCCCGGAGTGCCCGGCGCGCGTAACGAGCCGGCGCGTCAACGCGCGCCGTCGCGACCCCTCGTCGGTCCCGTCCCGACCCCCGTGTAGAATCTCGCCATGCTTCCCGCACGGCGGCACGACATTTCCCGTCTCGAGGCCTTCAGCGACGCGGCCTTCGCCTTCGCGCTGACGCTGCTGGTCGTCTCCCTCAACGTGCCGCGCAGCTACGACGAGCTGATGACCCTCGTCCGTGGGTTTCCCTCGTTCGCCTGTTGCTTCGCGCTGCTGGTCTGGATCTGGCACGAGCACAACATGTTCTTCCGCCGCTACGGCCTGCAGGATGCGTGGACCGTCTTCCTCAACGGCCTGCTGCTCTTCGTCGTCCTGTTCTACGTCTATCCGCTGAAGTTCATGTTCGATTCGATGTTCGCGATGTTCGCTCCGGGTACGTCGCAGGTCGTGACAATGACCCTCTCCCAGCTCTGGCGCGCCTCGGCGCTCTACGGGTTCGGCTTCGTCGTCCTCTTCACAATGTTCGCTCTGCTCTATCGCCACGCTTACAACAAGCGTGACGAGCTGATGCTGACGCCGCTCGAAGTCTTCGACGTCAAGATGTACGCGGGACATCATCTCGTGAGCGCGATGGTTGGCGTGGTGGCGGTGGTGGCGGCGCTGGCGCTGCCGCGATGGCTGGCGTTCCTCTCGCCGATGTGCTTCGCGCTGATGGGCCCCGGGCATTGGCTCTTCGGGATGCAGATCGAGAAGCGCCGCAACGCGCTTGCGAAAGAGCTCGAGCCAGCGGGTTCATTCAGCCGCGTACGTAGAGCGAGCGCCCGCGGTCGAGTTCATCTGCAATCTGTGTCGCCAGCCCGGGCGGGCTGATGACGCGCGCCAACGCCCCAAAGCCCAGAATCCAGCTGCGCAGCGCCCAGTCGTTCGAGACCGTCAGCTCGACGACCACGCTGCCGTCGGGTTGGTCGCGAACGACCTGCGTGGCATGCCAGATCCGGCCCCTCACGTAGCGTGCGATTTCAGGGTCGAACCAGACCTCGATGCGCTCGGGAGGCGTTCCCTGGTGAACGCCGAGCGAGTGCGCGAATGCATCTTCCTCGAGGTCCATGGGCTCGAAGCGTTCCTCCGTCACCGACAGGCTCATGACCCGATCGACGGCAAACGTTCGCAACTCCGAGTACTCGGGAACGAAGGCGACGAGATACAGACCTCCCAGCGCAAACACCAGGCGGTAGGGCTCGATCAGATATTCCTTCTGGCGATTGCTCGAGAACGAGTGATAGCGCATCTGAACCTGCCGGTGGTGCAGGATCGCATCCAGGAGCTGTGCCACGCGGGCGCCTGGCGCGGCGCGCCTGGCCTCGGACGACTCACCTGGCGCGGCCACGCGTTTACCAGGTTCGGGCTTCGCCTGAATCGCCAGCGGCAGCCGATCGAGGAACTGACGCATGCCGGGCGTGAGCGCGCCGGCGAGCTTGTCGAACGCGCTGCTGACGTCGCGCTGAAATGGTGTCGCCGCCAGGCATTCGACCAGCGTGCGACTGAAGTACAACGCGCTCAGCTCGGCGAGTGTGAACCCGGTATCGTCCAGGCGCCGGAACGCACGATGCTCGAGGATCCAATAGCGCTTTCCATCCTGCACATCGTCGTAGAGCGGAAATCCGGCGGACTGCAGCGCTTCGAGGTCCCGGCGGATCGTGCGTGTCGTGACGCCGGTCCGCTGCGCCATCTCGTCGATCGTCATCCGTCGCGACGACTCGAGATCGCGAAGGATGGACCACTGCCGGATCACTTCCGCGTTGCGGGGCACAGAACGATCTTATTCAATCGAAATCGGAAACAAGAAATCGGGGGCGAGCGATTTTCGTTAACTCCCAACCTCCAACTCCCAACTCCCAAGGAGAGTCGCTCGACGGATCCGAGCGAAAAACGTATCGACATTGCCGTATTGTTCGGCTTCCGACCCCATTCTCTCGATCGACTCTCACTTTGGAAGTTGGGAGTTCGGTGTTGGGGTTGACGTGAGCGATCTCTGCAAGCGCTCAGCGGATGATTCGCAGGTTGGTCGGCGTCGATGGCCCGCGTGACAGGCGGCGGATTGAACCGGCCGAGTAGTTGATGACGTAGAGCTCGCCATTGGCATCGACGCCAAAGCCACTGACGTTGCCGAGCACGCTGGATCCACCAAGCTCCGTGGTATGGTCGACCAGGTCGCTTGCGGTGGCTCCGTTCGGTGTGACGGTCAGCGCAATGGACCAGACCCGCCCCGCCACGAAGTCGGCGAAGAAATAGCGGCCGCGGTCGTTTCCCATCGAGCTGCCGCGATAGACATAGCCTCCGCTGATCGACTGCCCGGCATTGCGGCCGTACTCGAACACCGGATCGACGAGCGGCAACACGGTCGGAGCGACGCTCGTGACGTTGTTGTGCGCCCCTTCCCGGTTCCGCCACCCGTAGTTGCGGCCGCTCTGGCCGGCGGGCTCGTAGTTCACCTCTTCAAACGCGTTCTGCCCGACGTCGCCGATCAGCATCGCGCCCGTACCGCCGCGAGCGGGATCGTCGAACGTGAACTTCCATGGGTTGCGCAGACCGAGACTCCAGATCTCCGGGCGAGGCAGCCCCGCGTTGCCCGCCGGCACCACGAAACCCTGACCCTGCGTATCGGGCACGTTGACGTCGATACGCAGGATCTTCCCGAGCAATTGATCGACGCGCTGCGCAAAGTTCTGCGGGTCGTTGCCGGAGCCGCCGTCGCCGAGCCCGACGTACAGAAAGCCGTCAGGCCCGAAGACCAGACACCCGCCGTTGTGATTGCTGAACGGTTGCTCGATGTAGTTCAGGCCGGTCGACCAGACGAGATCGAACCGTGACGAGGGATCGGCAATCAGCGGATTGCTGGATCGCCGGAACCGGGCGACGACGGTGTGGCCGTCGCGCGCACGCGTGAAGTTTACGTAGAACCGGCCGGTCGCTCCGTAGTTGGGTGGAAAGGCCAGACCAAGCAGGCCGCGTTCGCCGCCCGAGTGGATGCTCGCAGATACATCGAGGAATGGCGTGTTCTCCACCACGCCGTTCCGCACCACCCTGATCCGGCCGCCCTGCTCGACGACGTATTGAATGGTGGCGTCGCTGGGATCCTGAACGAATGCCACAGGCGCGTTGAGTCCCGACACGAACAGCGGTGCGCGGATCTGTGCCGAAGCCGCGCTGCTGGTGCCCACAGCGATTGCCAGGATGAGCGCTCGGCCAAACCACCGGCGTGCATGCATCGCACTCTCACCTCACGACAGGCCATCTTGTGACAAGTTCGGCCCGACGTGCAACGCGAGCAAGGATCGTTCCGGGACTTCGCGTGTCAGAGCGCGGTGAACAGCGTCAGCGCAAACCGGGCTTCCGCATCGATCCACTGGTCGCGCGTCGCAAACGAGGCGTGCGCGCCCATGTCCACAATCTGGTCAGCGCTGTATTTGTAGGAGCTCTCCGTCCAGATCCACTCGTCACGGCTGAAGAACACCGTCGAACCACACGCGGCGATGAACACCCCCTGGTCGACGAGACTCACCAGGTGCATCTCGATCCGCTGCTGGTGGGCGTTCCAGACCGCACGGTGCGCGAACTTGGCAAGGTCGAACGTTCCGCCGAGTTCGCGGTTGATGCGGACGAGCAGGTTCTTGTTGAAGGCTGCGGTGACGCCAAGAGGATCGTCATAGGCGAGCAGCAGCTCGGACTCCGGCTTCACGAGGTCCGCCCCCATGAGCAGCAGATCGCCTGGCGCAAGCGCCGCGCGAATCCGATTCAGGAACGAGGCTGCCGCCGGTGTATCGAAGTTGCCGACATTGGAGCCGAGGAACAGCACCATCAGCGGGTTGCCGTCCTCTCTCGCGGCCACTGCCCGGCGCAACCCCTCTTCGTAGGTCGACTGATGGCCGACGACGGAAAAGTGCTGAAGGCCGTTGAGGCGCTGCTCGGTCTGCTCGAGCGCCTGCGAGGAAATGTCGATCAGGTGAACGCGCGCCGTTCCGCCGCGTCCCTGAAGCGCCTCGGCCAGCAACATCAGCTTCTCGCCGCTGCCGCAACCGAGCTCGACGATCGTTGCGCCTTCATCCTCCTCGAGCGCAGAAACGATGGCTGGCCCATGCCGCGCCAGCAACCGTGTTTCCGCGCGAGTGATGCGATACCACGGCAGCCGGCAGATCGCTTCGAAGAGGCTCGACCCGAGGCGATCGTAGAGGTACTTGGACTGGAGCTGTTTCGGCTCCAGCGCGAGGTCCCGCTTTACATCCGTCGCGAACTGCCGCCAGCAATGAACGATCGATAAGCTGCGCCATCGTGTGCTCTCTGTGACCCTGATGCGCCCGTCGTCGACGCGGTTACGATGCTCGCGCCGTCCGGAACTTCGCATAGACGTATGGATAGTTCGGACGGAACCAGTTCCTGAAGCTCCGGCGAACGAGCTCTTTTGCGGTCGCCGGCGATGCACCCTTCATCACGTAGTGCTGACCGTCGAAGAACTCCGCCGAGTACTCCGGATACGAAGCCATCGGCGCGAATCCGGCAAACGGCGCGAACACGGTTGACGTCCACTCCCATCCATTGCCGATCAGATCGTGAACGCCCCACGCGCTGACCCCGCCGGGCCGCGCGCCGGCCGGCACCGGTTCCCAGCTCACGAAATCGAAGTTGCCGCGCGTCCGATCCGGTGCGTCCTCACCCCACGGGAACGACCGCTCCTCGCCGGAGGGCGTGCCAAACGCGGCGCGATGGTATTCGGCCTCGGAAGGCACTCGCCTGCCGCGCCAACGAGCGTACGCCTCGGCCTCCGCATAACTCACGTAGACGGGCCACGCCAGCGGCAAAGAGATCAGATCGAACATGCCGCGCCAGAACCATCGGTCGGTCTTCCGTTCCCAGAAAATCGGGTGCTCCACGCGTTCCTGCTGGCGCCATCCCCAGCCGTCGCTCGACCACAGCTCGCGATTATCGTAGCCGCCCGCATTCACGAACTCGAGGTAGTCCCCGTTGGTGACGCTGTGAGCGTCGATATCGAACGCGGCAACGGTCACGCGGTGCTCGTCGAACTCGTTGTCCCAGCCGAACTGGATGCGGCGCCGGTCGGCCCCCAGCGTCGCGACGCCCTCAGGAATCGTGACGACGTCACGTGGCGGCGGCGCGCCGCCGATTTCATACTGCACATCCGCTGGCTTGCGCTTCTGCGTGTGCGGCAGCCGGTGCCACATATAGAGGAGCGTTTCCTGGTGCATCGCCTCGTGTTCGAGCGCGGTGAATATCCCTTCGCCACGGACCATTGCCGGCCGGGACTCGTCGAACACGTGTTCGCGCAGCGTCTTCAACACCAGCTCGTCCGCTGCCGACCCGAACCGCAGCACCTCTTCGCGCGGCGGCCAGATCGTCCCGGCACCACTGCGGGGTACGGCGGCATCCGGACTGTCGGGATCGATGCCGCGGGCAAAGAGTCGCTCGAGGCGTTCGTCGACGCCCCGTTCCCCGGTGCCCCGCTCGACCAACGAGATCAGGCTGAATGCCGGTAAGTGACCCTCATAGAAGACGATCGGGTTTCGCAGCGAGATCGGCCGGGAATAGTAGACCTGCGGGTCGAGCAGGTCGAACAACTCGCGGGAACGTTTCCGGTTCCGCAAGTACCACTCGGCAAGCGCGGGACGGTTCAGTACGAGCGGTTCGGGGGGGCTGAGCGGCACGGGCAAGCTCCTTTGTAGATCCAGGGCTTCACGCCACCCGCTTCGACGGGCGGCGGGACGAACCCTTTCGCTTCGACGCCTGTGTGCGCCTCGTGGTTTCGCCCTTCGGTCGAGCTTCCAGGCTGGCCTTGAGCCGAGCCATCAGATCTACCACGTCCGCCCGTTGTCTGGTTGCCTTCGCCTCCAGCTTCGGTTTTTGTCCCTTGAGCCTGCCCTCGATGATGCGCATCAGGTTCTTGACGTACTCGTCCGTGTATTTCTCCGGATCCCAGCTGGCGCTCAAGTTGTCGACGAGCTGGCGCGCCATCGTCAGCTCCGGCTTGCGAAGACCCTCGGCGGAAGGAAACGTGAATTCGCCCAGATCGGCCAGTTCGTCCGAGAACCGCATCATCGTCAGGACGAGCGCATCGCCGATCACCTCGATGGCCGCGAGATGCTGCGACTCGCGAAGAATGATCTTGCCGATGCCCATCTTCCCCGACTGGCGAAGGGCCTCGCGCAGGAGTGCGTACGATCGCGCCGCGCCTTTCCCGGGCGTCATGTAGTACGGCGTCTCGAAGTACCGATCGTCGATCTCCGACGGATCGACGAAGTCGAGGATGTCCACCGTCTTCGTCTTCTGAAGTGCGGCGGTCTTGAAATCGTCCTTCGTCAGCACGACGAACTGCCCCTTCTCGTACTCGTACCCTTTCACGAGCTCTTCCCAACCGACAGGTTTCCCGTCGGTCTGACACACGCGCTCGTAGCGGACCGGCGCTTCGTCCTTGGCGTGGAGCAGTCTGAACCTGGGACGGTGATCGCGCACCGCGCTGTAAAGCTCGACGGGAATGTTGACGAGCCCGAAGCTGATCGAGCCCTTCCAGATTGAACGAGGCATGACACAGTCTCCAGTCGACAGTCGTCAGTCGACGAGTCGTCAGTCAGTCGGGGAATCACACCCCGTGCCAACGACGGTCAGACAAATAAGGCCCGGACTGCTCCGGGCCTCAGAATGAACGCTTACGACTGACTGTCGACTAGTGACTACCCGACTACCGACTTACTTGCTCTCACAGCTGCTCGACACCATCTTCGCGGTGCGAACGTTCAGCGTCGGCTCGTCTTTGGCTTTACCGGCAGGCTGCTCGCCCGCGGGCGGGGCGGCCGCGCTCGGGCTTCTCAATCGTGCCGGTCACTTCGACCGTTTTGCCGATGTGCTCTGTCAGCTGAACACCGGCGGGTGACGCCCACCAGCTTGAGCGAGCTGACCGCCGGTGCGGGAGCCGCCGTACCCGATGTCCCGGTTGCAGAACCGGCGGCCTTGTCTGACCACTTCACGTTCGAGAGGACGAACGTGTTCGGCTGTTCACCAGCACGCAGACAGCCGGTCGCGGTCACGGTCTTCATCGTGTCCTGAGAGGCTGATGCGGGTGGCTGGCTGGGTGTCTGAGCCGAGAGTGTTACCGCACAGAGGGCGGCGAGGCAGGTACCCGTGAACAAACGCTTCATAGTTGAGATCCTCCTGAGATCATTTGATTGGATGAAACTCTCCTGGTTACCCCGAGGAAGGTTCCGTTTACGTTTCGCAGCGCCGAAAGTGCAGAAAGCGAGCCTGCGGCTTGCGAGACCGAGATGAAACGGTTGACTTTCCGGCGAATTGGTTGAAGAACCGAAACTAAGCGTCAGCTTGCCGAGCTGCATGTCGCGCGAAAAATCGCGCGTCGAGCGGTAACCGCCGTGTTGCGATCGAATACGGACTGGCCGGAGTTACCTGATCGGGAAGAGGTGCGAGCCGTTGTGTTAGGCTAATGGCATTCGCCTGATTCCGATGCGAAAGTGGCGGAACTGGCAGACGCGCCGGACTTAGGATCCGGTAGCCGGAAGGCTATGGGGGTTCGACTCCCCCCTTTCGCACTCCTTCGCGGGCCTGGCCGTTGCGCGCCCGCTTCGGAGCGCAAGCACTGCAGAAAAGGTCCACCGTCGCGGCGCCGTGAGGTGGACAGCAGGTGGCAATGCAACCCCAAGGCGAGGAGCGGAGCGGGGCAAAGGGGCCCCCGCGAGCGACGAGCTTGGCGGGGTGCAGGGGTCCCCGCCATTCAAAAAATGAAGACCGAGTTCATCGACGTCAGCGATACCCGCAAGAACCTCGTCGTCGAGATCCCCAGCAGCGTCGTGGACGCCGAGATCGACAAAGTCTCCAAGGATTACAGCAAAGCCGCGCGGATCCCCGGCTTCAGGCCCGGCAAGGTCCCCTCGAAGGTGGTCCGGCAACGGTTCCGCGATCAGATCCTCCACGACGTCGCGCACGGGCTGATTCCGCGCGCCGTCGACGAGGCGCTGCGCGAGCGGGGGGTCGAGCCGGTCAATACCCCCGACATCCGCGACGTCGTCGTCGAAGAAGGCCAGCCGCTGAAGTTCACGGCAACCTTCGAGACCGTTCCGCCAATCGATCCGGGAGACTACTCGACGCTCACCCTGCGGAAGCGGACCGCGGCGGTCGGCGAGGACGCGGTGGAGTCCTCTCTCGCGCGCTTGCGCGAGCGGGCGGCGCGCTACGAGCCGATCGAGGGGCGCGGCGTCGAAATGGGCGACTCCGTGCTGATGGACATGAAGCGCACGGCCGCGCCGAAGACCGCTGACGGCGGCGCCGGCGAGCCGCAAACCGATCGTCACGACAACGTGACCGTGGACATCGGTGGCACCGCGAATCCTCCCGGCTTCGACGAGGAGCTGATCGGGCTGATGGCCGACGATTCGAAGGCCTTCGAGATCCGTTATCCGCAGGACTACACCATCCAGGAACTGGCGGGCACGACAGTGACCTACGACGTCACCGTCAAGGCGATTCGCAAGCGGATCGTGCCGGCGCTCGACGACGAGTTCGCCAAGGATCTCGGCGACTTCGATTCGCTGGACGCGCTGCGGACGCAGGTGCGCAAGGACCTCGAGCACGAAGCGGGGCACGAGGCGGACCGCGAGGTGCGTTCCGACCTGTTGAGGCAGCTGGCGTCGCGCGTGAGCTTCGACGTCCCCTCCTCCCTCCTCGATCGCGAAATCGATCGGCGCGTCGAAGAGTTCGTCCGCCGGCTCATCGAACAGCAAATCGATCCGATGCGCACGAACATCAACTGGGAGGAGTTCCGGGAGCGTCAGAAGGAGGCGGCGTCCGAGGCCGTCCGCAGCGCGCTCGTGCTCGACGAGATCGCCCGCCGGGAAGGCATTTCCGCGACCGAGTCCGAGGTGGACGCGGAAGTGGAGCGGTACGCCGAACAAACCGGCCGTACTCCGGCGGCGGTGAGGGCCCGCCTCGAAAAAGAAGGGGGCCTGGCGCGGCTCTATTCGGGTCTGCGGCGTGAACGCGCGGTAGATTTCGTGATGTCCCGGGCAACCGTGGTCCAGGGATAGACCGAGAAACGCGTGGCTGTGGTCGGGAGGAACGCCTCCCCGATGAAAGCTGAGCGGCTTTAACGATTGGCCCGATCCGACCGATATAGTAATCTGGATGGGGCGTGGTACAATTGACGGGAAGAGCACCACACCTGCCCCGTTCTCAAACGATCAACATCCCCAGCACCTGAGTTCTCGAAGCAAACGATATACGTCTCTTATATGGCTGAACGCATGCAGCTCATCCCGATGGTGGTCGAGCAGACCAACCGCGGCGAACGCGCCTACGACATCTTTTCGCGGCTGTTGAAAGACAGCATCATCTTCATTGGCACCCCAATCGACGACAACGTTGCCAACCTGGTTATCGCGCAGATGCTCTTCCTCGAGGCCGAGGATCCCGATCGCGACATCCTGCTGTATATCAACAGCCCGGGCGGCGTCGTGACCGCGGGAATGGCCATCTACGACACGATGCAGTTCATCAAGCCCGACGTCCAGACCTACTGTATCGGCCAGGCCGCTTCGGTGGCGGCGGTACTGCTGGCGGCCGGGGCGAAAGGAAAGCGTTTCTCGCTGCCCAATTCCCGGATTCTGATCCATCAGCCCTGGGTCCAGGGTCTGGGTGGACAGACCACGGACATCGATATCCACGCCCGGGAGCTGCTCCGGACGCGGGAGCGGCTGAACCAGATCCTGGCCCAGCACTCCGGTCAGCCCCTCAAGCGCATTCAGGACGACACGGAACGGGATTACATCATGAGCCCCGACCAGGGTAAGGAATACGGTATTATTGATGATGTCATCCGGAAGAGGGCGTAAACAGCGTCAGTTGTAGGCCTGACCTTCCGCCCGAGCGAGAAGCTACGGCGGTCGGGCGTGTGGCGAGGCCGTCACGCGTCCCGGCAGGGGACGAACGAATCCACATGGTCAAAAAAGCCGGTGACGGTGAGATCCTCCGCTGCTCGTTCTGTAACAAGGACCAGAACGACGTCCGCAAGCTGATTGCGGGACCGACGGTTTTCATCTGCGACGAGTGCGTTGAGGTCTGTAACGACATCATCGCCGACGACAACCGTTTCGAGGCGCGGGGCGGCGCGCGGTCGTCTCTGCCGGTCCCCCAGGAAATCAAGAAGTTCCTCGACGAATACGTCATCGGCCAGGAACAGACCAAGAAGAAGCTGGCGGTCGCGGTCTACAACCATTACAAGCGGATCGAGATCCAGAAGCAGGCCCGCAGCCGGAACGAAATCGAGCTGACGAAGTCGAACATCCTGCTCATCGGCCCGACCGGCACCGGCAAGACCCTCCTCGCGCAAACCCTCGCCAAGCTGCTGTCCGTTCCGTTCACGATCGTGGACGCCACGACGCTGACCGAGGCCGGGTACGTGGGCGAGGACGTCGAGAACATCATCCTCAAGCTGTTGCAGGCCGCCGGTGGCGACATCGAGAAGTGCCAGCAGGGGATTATCTACATCGACGAGGTCGACAAGATCTGCCGCAAGGACGAGAACCCGTCGATCACCCGAGACGTGTCGGGCGAAGGCGTGCAACAGGCGCTGCTCAAGATCCTGGAGGGCACGGTCGCCAACGTCCCGCCGCAAGGTGGGCGCAAACACCCGCACCAGGAGTTCTTCCAGGTCGACACGACGAACATCCTGTTCATCTGCGGCGGTGCGTTCGTCGGCCTCGACAAGCAGATCGAGCGGCGCACCGGCAAGAAGACCCTGGGGTTCAAGGCGGACGTGAAGTCCGTGTCGAACCGGGACATCGGCGCGACACTGGAAATGGTCGAGCCGGAAGACATGATCAAGTACGGGCTCATCCCGGAGTTTGTCGGACGGCTGCCCGTCATCGGCACGCTCCACGAACTGGACAAGGCGGCGCTGGTCCAGATCCTCACGCAACCTCGAAACGCGATTACGCGTCAGTACCAGAAACTGTTCGAGTACCGAGAACGTGAAGCTCCGCTTCACGGATGACTCCCTCGAGGCCATTGCGGAAGCGGCCCTGCAGCGCAAGATCGGCGCGCGCGGCCTCCGCATGATCATCGAGGACCTCATGCTCGATCTCATGTACACGCTACCCGGCCAGAAGAAGATTCGCGAGTGCGTGATCACGCGCGAGGTAGTTCAGTCCAAGGAGAAGCCGATCACCCTGATCGAAAAGGCGGGGTGATCATTGACGATTGCCGCGGGCAGATCGACGATGGGTTGATTGACGAGTCCGTGATTGTCGATCGACGGCAATCGACAATCCGGCAACTGGCAATCGCACAATCGGCAGTTAGCAATCGGCCATCGACAATTTCATGGAACTCTACGAAACCCTTCCCATAGTCCCGCTTCGCGATGTCGTCGTGTTCCCGCACATGATGATGCCGTTCGTCATTGGCCGGCCGTCGTCGACGCGGGCGCTCGAACACGCGCTGCTCAAGGACAAGCGGATCTTCCTCGCGGCCCAGCACGACGCGGCGGTGGACGACCCGCAGCCCTCCGACATCTACACGATGGGCTGCGTGGCCAACATCGTCCAGAGCCTGAAGCTGCCGGACGGCAACATCAAGGTGCTCGTCGAGGGCATCGAGCGCGCGCGCGCGGTCGAGTGGAAGGAAGACAAGGGCTTCTATCGCGTCGTCGTGAAGGTCATTCCCAAGCACAAGGAGACCGGCGTCGACGCGGAAAGCACGATGAGCCGCGTCGTGGCCGCTGTTCGAGCAGTACGTGAAGCTGTCGAACAACCTGCACTACGACGCGATGATCGCCGCCGTCCGCGTGGACGACCCGGGCAAGCTGGCCGACACCATCGCCGCGCACCTGCTGGTCGGCGTGGACGAGAAGCAGAACCTGCTCGAGATCATCTCCCCGGTCGAGCGCCTGAACCGTATCGCCGGCATCCTCGAAGCCGAGGTGGACAAGCTCCAGGTCGACCGCCGCATCCAGTCGCGCGTGAAGAAGCAGATGGAGAAGGCGCAGAAGGAGTACTACCTCAACGAGAAGATGAAGGCGATCCAGAAGGAACTGGGCCGCAAGGACGACAAGGGCAACGAAATCGAAGAGCTGAAGAAGAAGATCGACCAGTCGAAGATGCCGGAGGAGGTCGAGGAAAAGGCCGTCCAGGAACTGAAGCGCCTGGAAGCGATGCCGCCGATGTCGGCGGAGGCGACCGTTTCGCGCAACTACCTCGACTGGCTCATCGCGGTGCCGTGGTTCAAGAAGACCAAGGAGAGCCGCGACCTCAAGCGCGCCGAACAGATCCTCAACGAGGACCACTACGGGCTCGAGAAGATCAAGGATCGCATCCTCGAATTCCTCGCCGTCCGCGCGCTGATCAAGAAGCCGAAGGCGACGATCCTGACGTTCTCGGGCCCTCCGGGAGTCGGCAAGACGTCGCTGGCCAAGTCGATCGCCCGCGCGATGAACCGCAAGTTCGTGCGCCTGTCGCTCGGCGGCGTCCGCGACGAAGCGGAGATCCGCGGCCACCGCCGCACCTACATCGGCGCCTTCCCCGGCCAGATCATCCAGATGATGAAGAAGGCGGGGACGATGAACCCGGTGTTCCTGCTCGACGAAGTGGACAAGATGTCGATGGATTTCCGCGGCGACCCGTCGGCGGCGCTGCTGGAAGTGCTCGATCCCGAGCAGAACAGCTCGTTCCTCGATCACTACCTCGACGTCGAATATGACCTGTCGAACGTGATGTTCATCTGCACGGCCAACGTGCTGCACACGATTCCGCAGGCGCTGCGCGACCGCATGGAAGTGCTGCAGCTCGCCGGCTACACGGAACAGGAAAAGGTCGAAATCGCGCGCAAGTTCCTCGTCGCCGAAGGCGACCGAAGGCGCCGGGCTGACGCCGCAGAACGTCACGTTCCTGGACGAGGCGTTCCAGACGATCATCCAGCGCTACACGCGTGAGGCTGGCGTCAGAAACCTCGAGCGCGAGATCTCGTCGATCTGCCGGAAGATCGCCCGCAAGGTCGTCGTCGAGGGCAAGCAGTTCGGCGAGGAGATCACCGCATCGAAGGTGACGGAGTATCTCGGCGTCCCGCGCTTCCGCCCGACGCTGGCGGAAGAGAGCAACGAGATCGGCGTGGCGACCGGTCTGGCCTGGACGGAAGTCGGCGGCGAAATCCTGGTGACGGAAGCGACGCTGATGCCCGGCAAGGGCCACCTGACGCTGACCGGCAAGCTCGGCGACGTCATGCAGGAATCGGCGCAGGCGGCGATGAGCTACGTGCGCTCGAAGTCGGACGAGTTCGGCATTCCAAAGGACTTCAACCGGAAGACCGACGTGCACGTGCACGTGCCGGAAGGCGCGATTCCGAAGGACGGTCCGTCAGCAGGAATCACGCTGGCGACCGCGCTCGTGTCGGCCATCGCGCGCGTGCCGGCCCGCAAGGATGTCGCCATGACCGGCGAGATCACGCTGCGCGGCAAGGTACTGGCGATCGGCGGCGTCAAGGAAAAGGTTCTGGCCGCGCACCGCGCCGGCCTGAAGACCATCATCCTGCCGAAGGACAACGAAAAGGATCTGGCCGACATCCCGAAGAACGTCCTCGACTCGCTCGACATCTACATGGTCGAAGGGATGGACGAGGTTTTGAAGATTGCGTTGGCGGAACCGCTCCCGGTGCTCCCCGCCGCGGCGACAGAGGCCGAAGCGGAGGTCCAGCCCGCCATCTCTGACGACACCATTACGCATTGAGGAGCGCGCGGCTTCGAGCCGCGCGTCACTGACGCGGAGCTCGAAGCTCCGCGCTCCTTCCGGTTCATTGAAAGTTCTCAGCGCCGAATTCGTCACCAGCGCCGTCATCCCGCGTGACGGCCTGCCGCAGATCGCGTTCGTCGGCCGATCGAACGTCGGCAAATCGAGCCTGATCAACGCCCTCTGCCGGAGGACGATCGCGCGCACGAGCGCCGCGCCTGGCAAGACCCGGCTCGCCAACGTCTACCGCGTCACACTCGACGGAGGTTCAGGCGGTCCCGGACGATGGGACCTCTACTTCGTGGATCTGCCGGGATACGGATATGCGCGGGGCGGCAAGTCGGCAAATGAACTTCAAAGCCGTTGCCGAGGAGTACTTGCAGCGCGCGGCTTCAGCCGCGCGTCAGCGGACAGCCGACGCGGAATCCGGGCGTGCGCGGGCTGACTCCGCGGCTGTCCTGCTCGTCGACTCGCGACATCCAGGGCAGGCGTCGGACCTTGCGGCGGCTCGCTGGCTGGGTGACCTCGGGCTCGAACGGCACCTCGTCGCAACCAAGATCGACAAACTCTCGCGCGCCGAGCGGGTGCGCAATCTCAAGGAACTCGAACGGACATTCGGAACGGCCGCCCTGCCGGTTTCGGCAGACAGCGGCGAAGGATTGAACGAACTGTGGCAGATGATCGCGAAACAAGCACGCAAGTAACGGAACCCACCGCGGGCCGGAGACCTGATGACGGCGGCCGAAGCAGAGATGACCGGCGCCACCGTGGAGGCGACGACAACCGGGGCAATCGGGGACCGAACGGCCGTGGGGGTCGAGGCGACCATAACAATCATGGACGCGGGGCCCGGCAGGGTGGCGACGTCCAGGCCGAGGCGGCACCGCCGTCTCCAGATGCTCCCGTCGTCGAACTGAGCACGCTCAAGGACATGGGCGTCACCGAGCTGACGAAGATCGCCAAGCAGCTCGACGTTCCGGGCGCCACCGGCATGCGCAAGCAGGAGCTCATTTTCGAGATCCTGCGCTCGCGCGCCGAAAAGAGCGGCCTCCTCTTCTCGGAGGGCGTGCTCGAGACGCTGCCGGATGGCTTCGGCTTCCTGCGCGCGCCCGACTACAACTACCTTCCCGGCCCCGACGACATCTACGTCTCGCCGTCGCAGATCCGCAAGTTCGATCTGCATACCGGCGACACCGTTTCGGGACAGATTCGCCCACCGAAGGAAGGCGAGCGGTATTTCGCGCTGATCAAGGTCGAGGCGGTCAACTTCGAGCCGCCGGATCGCGCGCGCGAGAAGATCTTCTTCGAGAATCTGACGCCGCTCTACCCGCAGGAGCGCATCCGCCTGGAGACGGCGTCCGACAATCTGTCGGCGCGGGTCATGGACCTGATGACCCCGATCGGCAAGGGCCAGCGCGGGCTGATCGTCGCGCCGCCGCGTACCGGCAAGACGATGCTGCTGCAGAACATCGCCAACAGCATCACCGCCAATCATCCGGAGATCTATCTGATCGTGCTGCTCATCGACGAGCGGCCGGAAGAAGTGACGGACATGCAGCGCTCGGTGAAGGGCGAAGTGATTTCGTCGACCTTCGACGAACCGGCGACGCGCCACGTCCAGGTCGCTGAAATGGTGATCGAGAAGGCCAAGCGCCTCGTCGAGCACAAGAAGGACGTCGTCATCCTGCTCGACTCGGTCACCCGCCTCGCGCGCGCGTACAACACGATCGTGCCCGCATCGGGCAAGGTGCTGTCGGGCGGCGTGGACAGCAACGCGCTGCAGCGCCCGAAGCGCTTCTTCGGCGCGGCGCGCAACATCGAAGAGAAGGGATCGCTGACCATCATCGCGACCGCGCTCGTCGATACCGGGTCGCGCATGGACGAAGTGATCTTCGAGGAGTTCAAGGGCACCGGCAACATGGAGATCCACCTCGATCGGAAGCTCGCCGATCGCCGCGTGTTCCCAGCCATCGACATCCAGAAGAGCGGCACGCGGAAGGAAGAGCTGCTGCTCGCGAAAGAAGACCTCAATCGCGTCTGGGTGCTCCGCAAGGTCCTCACCCCACTCTCGCCGGGCGAAGCGATGGAGCTTCTGCTCTCGAAGATGGGCAAGACCAAGAACAATGCGGAGTTCCTTGGGGCGATGGCGAATGGCAAATAAAGGTGCGCAGGGGTGCGCGGGTGCGCAAGGGTGCCACGGGTGCTACGGCTTCGATTCGGCGCTTCGGTTCGGCGCTTTCCTTGGCCTCTCTTTCTGAATAGCGGATAGCTTCGATTTCAGCAACGGGTCGTGACAGCCATCGCATGTTGTGCGATGGCTTCGGCGCGCGTCTGCTGATCGGCGCTGAAATAGCCCTTCGTTCTGGCCGAGTCGAGCTTGCTCTGCACCTCCGCGATTTCACCGCGGGCCATCCGCAGGTAGCGAACGAATTCCCCCGGCGTGAAGCGAAGGAATCCCTCTGCAATGAGCGGCGCGGATGCCTCGGCCGCCGCTCCGTATCTGGTCGCGGAATTCGGGTCCTTCAGGCACGGACCGGCCTCGGTAATCTCGTACACCACATCCGAGAGTTCCCTGCACAACTGCCACGCGTACAGCTCCTCCGGTCGTCTTGCCGTCGTCATGTCAAGCGACGAGCACGAATCGCGCCGACTGACTATCGATCGAATTGCTTAGCGTTTGTCCGCCGGGAATCAAGCTTCCGTTTACGTTTCCGCGATCTTGAATTGAACGACGCGTAGCAACGCTTTGCACTCGCGCACCGTAGCACCCTTGGCACCTAGCACCCTTGCACGCACTACCGGCACCCATGCGCACCCTTGCGCACCTGTGGCACCCGCGCAGGTATACTCTTGACACCTTCAAGAGGTGCCCATGCGCTTTCTTCGTCTTGCCCCTGCGCTGCTGCTCCCCCTCGTCTGTGTTCAGATTCCGCTCCGGTCTCAGCCGCAAACCGGCCGCGCGCTGGTGATCGAGGACTATTACCGCGTTCAGAGTGTCGGGAACCCGACGATCTCGCCGGACGCGAAGTGGGTCACCTACACGGTGTCTTCGCGCGTCGAGGAGGACAACAGCACGGAAACGGGAACATGGGTTGTCGCGGCGGATGGGTCGCGCCCGCCCTATCGCGTGCAGCACTACGGACGCGATGTCTCGGGCGCGCGGTGGACGGACGATAACCGCCTCGAGTACGTCGCCGAACGCCGTCAATGGTCGATCGATCCCGCGACGCCGTCGGCTGCCCCGCGCGAGAACGTGCGAGCGGCAAGCGTTGCCGCGCCTGGCGGCGGGCGTGGAGGGCGTGGCGGCCGCGGTGGCGGAGGCGGCGGCGCAGGCGCACCGGGCACGCCGAGTCCTGACGGCAAATGGATCGCGCGCACAGTCAATGCCGATCAGCCCAGGCCTGAGCCGTCGACGGCCACGGATTTCGAACGGCGCCATGAAGAACGATTCAAGGGCGTGACCTTCGATTGGAAGGACTTTCAGCGCGACGGTCAGCCATTTCCGGCGCCCGATCCAACGGCGGGCCCCGCACAGCGCATCGAAGTCCAGCCTGCTGGCGGAGGCGAGCGGCGCGTGCTCGTGGACAAGGATTTGCGGCCGACCGACCTCGCCTGGCATCCGAGCGGTCAGACGATCGCCTTCACCGCCGATGCCGGCTGGCGCAACGACCTCAAATACAACCGCGCAGACCTCTGGACGGTGACGCTCGACGGTCAGCTCACGCGACTGACAGACGACGGGTACGTGCACAGCGACGTGGATTACTCGCCGGACGGCAAGTACCTGTCGGTACGCGCGATCGTTCGGCACCGACATGATCATCGAGAAGAAGCTGAATCATGGCGGGCCGCGCGACATCTACATCCGGCCCGTCGGCGGCGGCGAGCCTGTGAACCTGACGGCGAACTGGGATCTCGACCCTGGCGCGACACGCTGGTCGCCGGACAGCCGGTACATGTACTTCAGCGCGGGGATCGGCGGCGAGAATCATCTGTTCCGCGTGTCGGTGCCGGACGGAAAAGTCGAACAGATGACCAAGGGTCCGCGCCGGGTGAACGGCATCACGTTCGATAAGGCGATGACGCGCATCGCCTACACCGTCAGCGTTCACCATACGCCCGGCGATGTGTATGTCTCCAACATCGACGGGACAGGCGAGCGGCGCTTGACCGACATCCACAAGGAGATCGTTTCCGAGATCGGATTCAGCAAGGCCGAGCGGCTGCGCTGGCCGAGCTATGACGGCACCGAGATCGAAGGCTGGCTGATGTTCCCGCACGGCTACGATCCCGCGAAAGGCCCGTACCCCCTCATCGTCACGAGCCATGGCGGCCCGCACTCGGCCACCGGCTACACGTTCGACTTCAAGGATCAGTACTTCGCCGCGAACGGCTATTTCGTGCTTCGACACGAACTTCCGGAGCTCGACCGGCTACGGCGACAAGTTCAAGTGGGCGACATGGGGCGAGTGGGGCAAGAAGGACGGCGAAGACGTGATGTCGGGCATCGACTTCGTGCTCAAGCGGTATCCGATCGATGCCAAGCGCGTGGGCCATACCGGACACTCATACGGCGGGTTCATGACCAACTGGCTGATCACGCAGTATCCCGATCGATTTGCCGCCGCGATCTCCGGGGCGGGCATCTCGAACTGGATCAGCGACTACGGCACCGCCGATATCTACCGGACCAAGGAAACCGAGTTCTTCGGCACACCCTGGGAACCGGAGGCTCGAGACCGGATGATCAAACAGTCACCGCTGACCTACGCGGGCAGAGTGAAGACGCCGACGCTGTTCGTCCACGGTGAGGTGGATCAACGCGTGCCGTACGAAGAGGCCGAACAACTCTATTTCGCGCTCAAACGGCGTGGCATTCCCGCAAAGATGATCCAGTACGCGGATCAGCCGCACGGGATCGGCGGGCACTGGAACAACGTCCATCGCATGCTCAACGAGCTGAGGTGGTGGAACAAGTATCTGAAGGGCGATCAGGCTCGCGGGACGTCGCAAGCACAACGGTGAATCAGCTACCAGTTATCAGCCGTCAGCTTCAGCTGTCAGTCAAACCTGAGCGGTGCGCATCGCTCAGGGCTATAGCTGACCGCTGATGCTGATAATCTGATAGCCATGCAGATAGCACTCATACTGTTGACGGGCTGGATCGCGCTGTCGCAGGCGACGGGCCAGCCACCCACGCAGCCACCGCGCAGCCGCCGGCGCAACCGCCGGCCACCCAGCCGCCAGCCAAACCACCGGCCGCTCAGACACCACGTCGCCAGCCGGCACCGCCGCCGATCACGCGAACCACTCTGAGCGTGCAGGTTACGGATCTGGAGGGAAAGGGTCTCGGAGACGTGTGGGTCAAGGGCACGGGTCCAGTCGATCGGGAGAGCCCGACGGATGCGGAAGGCATGGTCACGCTCCGCAACATGCTGCCGGGCACCTATCGGGTGCGGTTCGAGCACGAGCGCTTCGTGACGTTCGAGCGCGAGGTGGCGATACAGGCGAACAAGCCAATGAGTATCAACGTCGCCCTCAACGCTGCGCCACCACCACCGGAGACCCCAGCCCCCGAAACGACGCCCGCTGCGCCGCCGCTTCCTGCGGCAGGGCCGCCGACGTCGGTCAACCTCATCGAGCTGATCGAGAGGAATTTCGTCGGCAACGCCCCCTCGCTCACGTCATCGGTCGGATGCGCGCCGAGTGCCACCGCGAATCTCCTGCAGCTGCGCGAGCCGCTCGCTCAACACGTGCACGCCGATGCGGACGAACTGGTTTACGTGCTCGGCGGCGAGGGCACGCACAAGGTCGGAGGCAAAGACATCCCGCTCCAGGCCGGCGTCCTGGCCGTGGTGCCGCGAGGGACAGCACACTCGTTCACGCGCCGCGGCAGCAGGCCGCTCATCTTCCTGTCAGTATTGAGCGGGCAACCGTGTTCAGCTACTGCGGCGAAGTAAGAAGTCCACGGTCCGTGTTCTCCGCCTCCTCGTCTACTCACCACGGAGGGCCACAGCCGGATCGATCGACACGGCTCTGCGCGCGGGAAGGTAGCTCGCGGCGGCGGCAGCGATTGCGACGAGCAGCGTCGCGCCACCAAACACCACCGGATCCCAGGGCTCGACACCGTACAGCAACCCTGACAGCAGTCTACCGCCGAAGAACGCCAGCATGAGTCCTCCGGCTGCGCCGAAGGCTGCGAGACGTAGACCTCGTCCGACTACGAGCGAGAAGATCTCACCTGGTGTCGCGCCGAGTGCGAGACGGACGCCGATGTCCCGCGTCGATTCCGTCACCCAGCCAGCGATCAACCCGTAGATCCCGACAACCATCAACAGCACCGCGACGTTGGCGAAGAGGGCAATCAGCAGCGCGTTGAAGCGTTGGGCGGCGACTGATCCCGTCACCATGTCTTCGAGGGTGCGAACGTTGAACACCGGCTGCTCGGGATCGATGTGTCTGATCGCTTCGCGAACGGATGCGGCGAGGCGCGTGGGATTGCCGTCGGTTCGTATGACAAACGTCAGACTCGGCGAGGGGTTCTGCGCCTGCGGCACGTAGAGGTGCGGTTCCGGCGGATCTTCGAGACGGGTCGGCCGGACGCCGCCGACCACGCCCACGATCTGCCGGAACTCGCGTTCGTTGGTTGGCCTGATCCGTTGGCCGATGGGATCGGTGTCGGGGAAATACCGATCGACGAGTGCCTGATCGACGACAGCCACCTTCGTCGAACCGGCGCGATCGCTGTCCGCGAACGCCCTGCCCTGGAGCAGCGGGATTCCCATCGCACGAAAATAATCGGGCGTTGCCCACCGCAAGTACGCGCGGTCGTTCTGTCCTGGCGGCGGATCGGGACGGCCCTCGAACCGGACGCCGAAGCGCATGAGCCCCTGCTCTCCCGACAGCGGAAGCGGCGCACCGGCACCGGCGACGCTGACGCCAGGCAGCACACGAATGGCCTCGAGCGCGCGACTGGAGAACGACGACCAGACCTCCGGTTCGTACCTCGGAATCGCGAGGCTGACCTGCGCGAGCAGTGTGCTGTCGGCGCGAAAGCCGGCGTCGACGCGCGTGAGGCGCACGAAACTGCGTCCGAGCAGACCGGCGCAGATGACCAGCGCGAGGGTCAGCGCGATTTCGACGGTCACGAGGACCGAGCGCGACCGTCGCGTCGAAGGTCCGCTGGACGGGCCGCGCCCGGACTTCAACGAATCGTTGGCGGTACTGTGGGTGGCGCGCCACGCCGGGGCCAAACCCGTGAGCACGGCGGCAACGACCGAGAGCGTCAGCGTCGCCATCAGGATTCGCATGTCGATGCCAATGCCCGCGGCCCTTGGCAACTCGACGGACGCGCTCGCGCGGAAGAGCTGCAGCGCCGCCCATGCGAGGCCGAGGCCCGCGGCACCGCCGAATCCGGCAATTACGGCGCTTTCGATGAACTGCTGACGCGCGATCCGTGCGCGACTCGCGCCCAGCGCCGCGCGGACCGCGATCTCCTGCTCGCGTGCGATGCCGCGTGCGAGCAGCAGGCTCGTCACGTTGGCGCAGGCAATCAGGAGCACGCAGCTCACGCCAGCCAGCAGCACCAGCAGCGGCCGCCGCACGCCGCCAACCAGACTGTCGTGGAGCGTCGCGACGGTCACTCCCCAACCCTTCATGATCGGGTTCTCAGCTTCGATACGTGCCGCAACGGCACGGAGGACGACGGTCGCCGCTTCCTGCGAAACCTCCGGCGACAATCTGCCGATCGCGTCGAGATAGTTTGCGCTTCGCTGTCCCGATCTCAGGCGCTCCGGCAGCGGCATCCACACGTCCACTTCGCCCGACGGAAAGTCGAAATCCGGCGGCATCACGCCCACAATCGTCGCCGCTTCGCCATCGAGCGTCACGCCGCTGCCGACCGCCGCTTGCGCACTGCCGAAGCGCGCCTGCCAAAACCGATGGCTGATCACGACCGCGGACGCCGCCGATGCCGACGCGTCGGGCTGTGCCAGCACGCGCCCATGGAGCGGCTGCGCGCCGAGCATCGCGAACATCGTCGGTGAGACCATCGAAGTGGTGACGCGGATTGGTTCACCCTGTCCGCGCATCGTGGACGGATCACCGGCTGTGAACGCGGCGAGCGATTCCAACGCCTGCGGGCCGCTGGCCTGATCGCGGAAGTCGAAGAAATTTGGCGGCGACATGCGGTTGCGCGCGATACCACGCGGGTTGGCGGACCACACACGGATCAGGCGATCCGGCTGGGGATACGGAAGCGGCCGCAGGACGACGGCATCGACGATGCTGAAGATGGCCGTGTTGGCGCCGATGCCGAGCGCGAACGTGGCGATCGCCGCGGCGGCGAACCCGGGACGCTTGCGGAGCGATCGCAGTCCAAATCGCGTGTCCTGTAGCGTCTGTTCGATCCACCGGCGCACGACTGTTCCCCTGCGTGATGCGTTGTCCATGATCCGCCTTCTGCGCCTCCGCTGGCGCATCGCAATGGCTGGAAGGACCGACGCGAGTGCCTGGCGCCAGTACCACGCGAGCGCCGGCAAACGGCCCGTCGCCGGACGGATGTACGTCAGATACTCGTGATCGAGCTCCGCGAGAAGGGATGAACGGGCGTCGGCAGGCAGCAGGGCCGACAGACACGCGCGTGCGACGCGGGGAGCGTGCGGGAGAGGCATGTCAGGAACGACCGGCCCGGCGCAGCCGCAGGCCGGACCACATCCGGGATTGCAGGTCGTTCGCCGCCTGCAGCGCGTCCACACCGGACGCCGTGAGTTCGAAGAACCGTCGCGCCCGTCCATCGGTGGATGACCCGCTATCCCGCTCGACGCTGTGGACGTAGCCCTTGTCTTCCAGACGCTCGAGAGTGGAATACACCGCGCCGATCGCTACCGCGCGCCCGGCGCGGCTCTCGATCTCGCGGCGCACACTCATCCCGTAGGCGCCGCCTTCCAGCCGCGCGACGGCAAGCATCACCACTTGTTCCAGCTCTCCAAGATAATCGCCACGTCCCATGCTCTATTTCTACAAAAGAGAAAAACAATTGTCAAAGGAAAACACCGGTCTGGGCTCTTCGAGCAACGAGGACGGCCACGAACCACGGCACGAATACAATGTGTTAGATGCGCTATCGCACGTTCGGCCGGACGGGGTGGAAGGTTTCGGAAATCGGGTATGGCATGTGGGGCATGGGCGGGTGGACCGGGAGCGACGACGAGGAGTCGCTGGCGTCACTCGATCGCGCCATCGAGCTGGGGTGCACGTTCTTCGACACGGCCTGGGTCTACGGTCAGGGGCACAGCGAGCGTCTTCTGGGCGAGACGCTGCGTCGCCACCCGGACTCGCGGCTGTATATCGCGACGAAGATTCCGCCGAAGAACATGAAGTGGCCGGCCAAGTCGCTGTACGCACTTGAAGATGTCTACCCGCCCGATCACATCCGTGAATACACGGAACGCAGCCTGTCGAATCTGGGCACGTCCACAATCGATCTCCAGCAGTTCCACGTCTGGAGCGATGCGTGGGCGACCGACGATCGCTGGCAGCGCGCGGTTTCGTCGCTGAAAGAAGAGGGCTTGGTGCGCGCGATCGGCATCAGCATCAACCGGTGGCAACCCGAGAATGCTGTGCGCGCCATCCAGACCGGCCTGATCGACGCGGTGCAGGTCGTCTACAACGTGTTCGATCAGAATCCTGAGGACACGCTCTTCCCCGCCTGCCAGTCGGCCAATGTCGCGGTCATCGCCCGCGTACCGTTCGACGAGGGCAGCCTCACCGGCACGCTGACCGCCCAGTCCCAATGGCCGGAGGGAGACTTCCGGAACATCTACTTCACTGCCGAGAATCTCGCCGCAACACTGACTCGCGTCGACCGGCTTCGTTCCGTAGTCCCGGCGGGCATGACGATGCCGGAGCTGGCGCTGAGGCACATCCTGCAGCATCCGGCGGTCAGCACCGTGATTCCCGGGATGCGCAAACTCGCGCACGTCGAACAGAACTTGAACGCCAGCGACGGCCGAGCTCTGCCGAAAGAACTCATGGCTGAGCTTGCGCTACACAGATGGGAGCGTCGGGTCGATATCGAATAGAAGGTGCGCAAGTGCGCAGGTGCGCAGGTGCGCAAGTGCTTAGGGGCCGACGGGCCCAAGGGCTTGAGGTCCTCCAGTGATGAAAGCTGCCGCTAACTACCTGTAAAAGAAGGTCTTGGCGACACGGTCGCCTTGGCACAGTGGTACGTTCTCTGATATACTGCCTGTTTGCCGTTACCCAAGGAGCCAGCAGTGAAGGAAGGCATTCATCCCAAGTATCACGAGGTCGAGGCACGGTGTGCGTGCGGGGCGACGTGGAAGACTCGCTCGACGAAGCCGGAGCTGCACCTCGAAATCTGCAACAACTGTCACCCGTTCTTCACGGGCCGGCAGAAGTTGATCGACACGGAAGGCCGCGTGGAACGGTTCACGAAGCGCTTCGGGGTGCAGACGTCCGAGAGCCGGAAGCAGGCGGCGAAGTCGAAGAAGCAGCCGGCGGCCGCGGCAAAGGCCTGATCGGCTTACCACCAGGCGAACAGCTGCCCGCTGGTTCTCGCGATTTTTCTGTCGAGGCGCGCGAGACGGTGCCGTATCCCGTCTGCGCGTCTTTGTCGGCTCTCCTCGATTCCCACTTCTTCCAGCGCAAACCGCGCAAGCTCACGAGCGGTGTCCAGATCGCGGACGCGATGTTCGTGATGGATGGCGAGCGCTTCGGCCGCGAATTCGCGGAGCGCTGACAGCTCGCTCTTCCGCGCCGCCGCGCGCGTGCTGGTGAGGTCGAGAATCCGACGCCAGCAGGCGGCCGCATCCTCGAAACGTCGATCCCGGCGGCAGCGGAGACCACGCCTGTAACAGGCTTCGGCGGCGACCAGTGCCGAATCCGCTTCCGAGGCGCGAGCGTAACAGGCTTCCGCGCGATCGAGCTTCCCTGCCCGTTCGTACACGCGCCCCAATGCCAGCGCTTCCGCGCTGTCGCGACAGGCGTCAGCGCCCTCCAGCGCGAGGCGGGCGGCATGCGCAGTCACCGCCGCGAGGGAGACGAGATCCTGACGGTTGTGCTCCAGGACCGGCTCGAGCGGCCGAGGGTCGCCGCTCCTCAGGAATCTGAAGAAGCGCGACGGAATCTCAAACCCACCCACGTCGCCGACGCGGGTGACGTCGAACAGCACCCGCTCGAGCGTCGACAGCCGGCAGCCGCCTTCGTCCGACGCCGCGACGCCCAGGTTCGCGGCCACTCCAGAGCCGGCGCGCCGGATGCAGCATGTCGAAGTGCGGCACACCGTCGAGCGGCGCCGACATCCGGTGAAACGTCCAGCGCATCTCCATGACCGGCACGTCGAACGTCTTGCCGTTGTACGAAACGATGAGGTCGGTCGCGTCGAAGAAGTCGGCGACCGCGGCGAGCAACGCACGCTCCCCTGCGAAGCTCGTGAGCAGAAACTGTCGCACCTGAAACGCACCGAGGTCGAAGTAGCCGCATCCGACGAGGAATGCCACGCGTGCCGGCGCCACCGGACAACCCGGTCGTTTCGAGGTCGATGAAGATCGTGCGCGACGGCCCTGATGCGGTCAGCGACGGATCGAGCAGGCGAAGGGCTTCGTTGTCGCCAAGATCGCAGTCGCCGATGGCGACCGAACCGTACCAGCGATCCGACTCGTATCGTCGATCGATCACGAGACAATCGCCGAAGGTCGTCTCGACCGTGCGGCCACCGAGAATCTCACCGACGCGCGCCAGGTTGATCGTGGATTCGAACCCACCGGCGGGCTCGTAGGTGAGCTCGCGCGAGCCTCCGGATGTGGTGCGGGCATCGTTGCTGCCATTGGGGCTGCCATTGGCCGGCCGCACGATCGCACGAAGTCTGGAGGTCAGATCCACGTCAGACGCTCTCCACGCCGAGGAGACGGCCGAGGATCCGCGACGCCACCTGCTTCGCATGAGGGCCCGTATTGCCCTCGGGGCCGACACACGACGGACAGCCCGAGGAACAAGGACAGCCGTCAATCAGATCGCGCGTCCGCTCGAGCAGCTGGCCGTGCATGTCGTACAACGGCCGGCTGAACCCGATGCCGCCTGGATAGTTGTCGTAGATGAAGAC
Organism: uncultured Acidobacteriota bacterium; assembly: GCA_963710415.1. GTDB lineage: Bacteria > Acidobacteriota > Vicinamibacteria > Vicinamibacterales > 2-12-FULL-66-21 > CAVQAH01. The sequence goes on from CAVQAH010000015.1 coordinate 99,884, forward strand.
GTTCGGCTCGACCGCCAGCGCTTCGGGGACGCCGCCAAGTCCGCCCGTTCGCGTCGACCGATCGAGGCTGCCGCCGTCCACCGACAGACCGATGTCGTGCCCGTCGCACATCAGCAACAACTGCGCGATGTTCTTCATCGCGAACGCCAGCCCGACGACGCCGTCGCGCCGGTCGTCGCCGGCATACGGCAGCGTCGCCAGCACGCTCGACGGAATCGTCAGCCAGTACGACGAGGTGTGCATCTGCTGTTCCGGCAGATCGAGTTCACCGGACCCGACGTTCTCGTTCGTGTAGAACTTGATCTTCTTGAACCCGACGACGCGCGACATCACGTGGACTTCACCGTGCGATCGGGGCGCCGTGGGCCGGGACTCGGGGCTCGGCTTGCCCGCCGTAGCCTTGGCGAAGGCGGGGACTCGGGACTCGGGACTCGGAATCAGGAACTCGGCGCCGGCTTCGGCCGAACCCTCGTGGTCGCTGGTCCCCGGCTCCTGGTCCCCGGCAAACGTATCCAGAATCGTCACCTTCGTGTAGGTGATGGCGTTGGTGTAGTAGTCGCAGTCCACCTCGCGGACAAACGCCTTGCGGCCATCGAAATCCAGGCGCTCGACCTGATACAGCTGCCCTTCGACGATGTAGATCGCTTTCTCGTGCAGCGTGGAGGGCCCGCTCGTGAAATCTGTCTCACCGATGACCCGCTCTCCGCGCGTCACGTCGACGACGACGAAGTTGTCGGACGACACCGACCGCAGGCTGATGGCGTCGGCCGGGTACGACTCGTTGGTCCAGTTCCACTGTCCGTCGGCGTGATGGACGAAGCCCTCCTCCGCCAGCACCGACAGAATCGCCTGCACGTCTTCCCCGCCAAACCCGTCGTCATCGGCAAACGGCAGCTCGAATGCGGCGCACTTGACGTGATCGACGAGGATGTGAAGATTGTCCGGGTTGATCAGGGCGTGCTCTGGCGAGGAATCGAAGAAATACGATGGGTTGCGGACGATGAATTGATCGATCGGCGCGCTACTGGCGACGAGCACGGCCGCCGAGCGCGTGGTGCGCCGGCCCGCACGGCCGGCGCGCTGCCAGGTAGCGGCGATCGTGCCGGGATAGCCGGCCATCACCGAGACATCCAGCGCACCGATGTCGATGCCGAGCTCGAGCGCATTGGTGGAAACAACGGCGCGCACTTGACCGTCGCGCAGCCCGCGCTCGATTTCGCGGCGGCGATTCGGCAGGTAGCCTCCACGATAGCCACGGATGACATCGGCAGTGCCCGGAGCGCCCTGAAACGCATCCTTCAAGTACGTCGTCAGGATCTCGACCGCCAGCCGGCTCTGTGCGAAGAGAATCAGCTGCAGGTTGTGCTTCAGGAACTCCAGGGCCACACGACGCGCTTCGGCCAGATACGATCGCCGGATCCCGAGTTGCGCGTTGACGACCGGAGGATTCACGAACAGGAAGAACTTCTCGCCCCGAGGCGCACCGCTTCGTTCGACGAGCTCGAAAGGTCGCCCGGTCAGGCCCTCGGCCAGCTCCCGCGGATTGGCGATGGTCGCCGACGAGCAGATGAATGTCGGGTCGCTTCCATAGTGCCGGCAGATGCGGTGCAGCCGGCGCAGGATGTTCGCCAGGTGGCTGCCGAACACTCCGCGGTAGGCGTGCAGCTCGTCGATCACCACGAACCGCAGATTCTCGAACAACTTCGCCCAGCGCGGATGATGCGGCAGAATCCCCGAGTGCAGCATGTCGGGATTGCTCAGCACCACGTGCGCTTTTCCCCTGATCGCACGCCGCGCGTCCGACGGCGTGTCGCCGTCGTAGGTGAACACACCGATCTTCAGCTCGCTGTCGCTCGCCACCAGCTCGGAGAGATTGTGAAGCTCGGCCAGCTGGTCCTGTGCCAGCGCCTTGGTCGGAAAGAGATACAGTGCCCGCGTTGACGGATCGGCCAGGATGGCATTGAGGACCGGGGCGTTGTAGCACAACGTTTTCCCGGAAGCTGTCGGCGTAATCGTCACGACATTGCGCCGCGCGAGCACGTGATCGAACGCTTCAGCCTGATGCGTGTAGAGCTGCTCGACGCCGCGCGCCCGGAGCGCCGCCATGAGCCGGGGATCGGTGCCGTCCGGGTATGGTCCGAACGAGGCCTCGATGGCGGGCATCCGGTGGGCCGCCGTGACGATCGGGTCCGCCTCGGCCCCCAAGGGCGCACGTGACGCGGTCAGCCGGTTCAGGACCTCCTGCAGGGAGCGGTCCTTGTCCGTGGAGACGACGGGAAGCGTGGACGTGGGCAGCATTTCAAGCACGGACGCGCGAAACCATTGAAGCGACGCGAATTGGGGAATGATGGTAACAGCCTGGAGGAGGGCGATCAAGTGGCGAAACCGCTGATCCTGTCACGGGACGCGGATCTGCGTGGATCTCAACGGTCCAACGGGACGCGGATCTTCGCGGATCTTAACGGTCCAACGGGACGCGGATCTTCGCGGATCTTAACGGGTCCAACGGGACGCGGATCTTCGCGGATCTTAACGAGTCCACCGGGACGCGGATCTTCGCGGATCTCAACGGTCCACCGGGACGCGGATCTTCGCGGATCTCAACGAGTCCAACGGGACACGGATCTTCGCGGATCTTAACGGTCCGCGGGACGCGGGGTTCCGCGGATCTCTGACCTGGCTGCCCGGGCCGCTAGGCCGCTCAGGACCAGGACGCCGATGAGGTTCGGGAACACCTGCAGTGCGTTCATCAGATCGCCCCAGGCCCACACGAGGTCGACTTTCGTCGTCGCGCCGAATGGGATCAGCAGGCAATAGATCCATCGGTAGGGCATCACGACCCGCGGGCCCAGCCAGTACTCGAGGAATTTTTCGCCGTAGTACCGACCATCCGATCAGCGTCGTGTAGCCGAACAGGAAGACGCAGAAGGCGACGATGTAGCCGCCGGAGGAGGGGATGGCCGCGTTGAAGGCGAGCGCAACGGCGGCGGTGCTCGTCTGTCCTGACAGATATGTGCCCGTCAGAAGGATGGTCATCGCTGAGATCGTCGACGTGACGAACGAGACGATGAATGTCTCCATGACGGCATTGAGCCCCTGATGCAGCGGTTCCTTGCTTCGCGCGGTGCCGTACGCGACGGCTGCGGTGCCGTAGCCAGCCTCGTTCGCGTACAGGCCGCGCGCCAGGCCGTAGCGCATGGCTACGAGAATGCCGATCGACCCGCCGGCCGTGGCGCGCGTCGAGAACGCTTCGGAGAAGACGAGTGAGAGGACCTCCGGGATCTTGGACGCGAAGCTCAAGATCACGACGAGTCCGCCGACGAGATACAGTCCAACCTTGAGGGGGGTCAGCGCCTGCGCGGCGCGGCCGATTGACTTGATGCCGCCGATGATGACGAGCCACGTCAGCACGGCGACGACCACACCGGAGACCCACAACGGAACGCCGACCTGCGTGTTCATGACGAGAGCGATCGAGTTCGTCTGCGTGAACGGCGTCGTCGTCAGCGCAGCGATGCCGGCAACGACCGCGTAGGTCATGGCCAGCGCAGGCGAACGCAGGCCGTCGCGCAGGTAGTACATCGGGCCTGACTGCACGCCGTGAGGCGAGGAGTCCCTGAACGTCACGCCCAGCACAGCTTCTCCAAACTTGATGGCCGTGGCCACGAAGCCGTACGCCCATATCCAGAAGAGCGCGCCAGGGCCTCCGGACACGATCGCCGCCGCAACGCCGGCGATATTGCCGGTGCCGATCGTCGCCGCCAGAGCCGTCATGAACGCCTGAAACGGGCTCAGCGCACCAACAGCGCCGGATTCGGGACGTCCAAAGAACGCGCGCATCGCATCCGGAAACCGTCGGACCTGCACGAAACCAAACCGGAGGGTCAGGAAGATGCCGGTGCCAAAGAGAACGATGACGAGGACAGGGACGAAAAGGAAATCCGCTGAAGACTGAATCGCTGACGCGAGCCGCTCGGTGAGCATGACGGTTTATATCACGTCGAATCTCGCCGTGGCTCGTCGTGGCTCGTGGCTCGTAGCTCGATCAGCTCGATCGGACCTCGTTGTCGATCCGAGGCTCTTCGAGCCACGAGCAACGAGCTACGAGCCCACGGCAAGTATCAGATATTCGACCGGCTCTGGCAGCCGTCGACGACGACTGAGGCGCCGCTCACCCAGCTTGCGCGGGGCGAGGCGAGGAAGGCGACGACGCTGCCGACTTCTTCGGGCCGGCCGAAGCGGCCGAACGGCAGATCGCGTCGGATGAACTCCGCGATGCCCGCAGGGTCGGCTTGCTGACGTGTGTGCCAGGATCCGCCGGGAAACATGAATGGAGCCGGGCGCTACGTTGTTGACGCGGATGTTGAGCGGTGCCAGCTGCTGGGCGAGTGATTTCGACAGGCTGATCTCGGCGGCTTTGACCGCGTTGTAGGTCATGCGTCCGCCGGTTTCGCGTCCAAAAATCGACGTGATCATGATGATCGCGCCGCCGCCACGCTGCTTCATGTGTGGAACGGCCAGCCGCGACGCACGGATCGCCGGGAACAGCGTCTCGTCGAACGCCGCCTGCCAGTCGGCGTCGGACGTCTCGAGCAGGCCGGCGCCGGCGGCGCGGCCGACGTTGTTCACGAGGATGTCGAGTCCGCCGAAGGTCTCGATCGTCCGCTCGATCACGAGCTCCACGCCGGCAGCGGTCGACACGTCAGCCTGAACGGCGAGCACCATGTTCGGACGACGGGCCGCCGCCTCGACTTCGATCGCCGCCTCGGCGAGCCTCTCCGCCCCGCGAGCACACACGCAGACGCGACAGCCCTCAGCCACGAGCGCACGAGCGCTCGCCAGCCCGAGCCCGCGGCTCGAACCGGTCACGATCGCCAACTTTGTCCGTCAGCCCGAGATCCATTAGCGGGCTGCCCCGCCGGTGAGGTCGTTGAGCCGCCAGTCGAAAGGCTGGTAGGTCACCGAGAACTTGTTCTGCTCGACGAACTCCCGTTCGAGTGGAAGCAGGTGAGGCTTGATGAAGGCGACGATTGCCCGCTCGATGGGCGACCGTTCGGCGAGTGGACCAGTGGCGCCAGGATCGTAGGCCTGGATGAAGTGATCGGAGTTCCAGCTGATGATGGCGGTGACAGCGACCCGCCCCGCGTCGCGATCGATCTTGAGCATGTTCGTCTCGGACGCGAACTCTTTCTGCACGTCGTCGAGCTGCGCGGTCAGCCGTTCGGCCGTGTACGCTTCGCTACGCAACCTCCCGCTGCCGATCGCGCCGCGCCCGAGCGCGAGATGAAGTCTCGGCTCTTTGAACTCGGGGAGAACGGTCTTCTCGATCTCGTCGAGCGTCACACTTCGACCGGCGGCGCGATGCTTCACCGTTTCGAACGCGCCGGGAATCTGGCGGATGCTCGCGGGCGGATACAGATCGCTTTTCCCGCGAATGGGGTATCGATTGACGACGGTCTGCAGGACCAGCGCGTTGTAGGCGTTCACCCAGAACGCCATCTGTGCTTCCTTCGACCAGGATGCGTAGGTGGCAGCCGGGACATCCAGCGACGCGATGTAACGATCGAGGCGCGCACGATCGCCTTGCAGGGCGCGATAGTAGACGAGCCCATCACGAACGTTCAGATCCAGGATCTCGTCGAGAGCGCGATGCATGGTGCCGGCGGCGGGCGACGGCGCGATTTGCTCCGCGCGCGGCAGGGCGAGAAGGGCGAGCACGATTACTGACGACAAAGGGAATGACACGACGCATGCCCTGATCCTACGTCATAACGGATCGCTCTCGGCTCTCAGCGGTCAACGCTCAGGCGTGAGTCCTTCATTCGTGGATTTTCATCGAATGGATCTTCACTAAATGTTCGATCGAAGGAAGTCTTCGAGCGCGCGCGAGAACCCCTCCGGATCCTCGAGGCTCGACAGATGGCCGGCGGCGGGAATCACGACGAGATTCGATCGGCTGATGGCCTTGTGCATCGCCTGGCTGTCGGCAACGGGCGTCACGCCATCATCCTCTCCCACGACGATCAATGTCGGACAGGGAATGCGGCCGAGGTCGGGGGTAGAGTCCGGCCGGTGCATCAAGGCATGCAGGCCGCCATCGATCGCCGTCGGGTGATTCGCTTCGATCACCTGCCGGACGAGCGTGGCAATGTCCGGATTCTCCCGCCGCGTCGTCTCGCTCAGCAGTTTGGGAATCATCTGATCCGCAACGGCGCTGGCGCCCTTCGTTCGCACGAGCTCGGACATCGCACGACGGCCCTCGCGGCCGGCGGCCGTGTCCGGCTGCGAACGCGTGTCGGCGAGCACCATCCCGAAAAACCGCTCGGGCGCGTTGCGGAACAGCGCGAAGGTCACGTATCCGCCCATGGACAGGCCGCCGATAACGGCGCGCTCGATCTCCAGCGCGTCGAGCAACCGGGCGATGTCCGCGGCGTAGTCGTCCATCGTGGGCAGCGGTCCCGCCTCGACGTCCGATTCACCGAAGGACCGCAGGTCTGGGGCAATGAACCGGAATCCGTCTGGGACGAGCCTCAACTGCGGCCGCCACATCTCGGCGCTCAGCGGGAAGGCATGAATCAGAACGACCGGCCAGCCTGCGCCGTTTTCCAGGTAGCGCAACGATCGGCCGCCCACGGTCACGCGGTTCGTCGTGGTCATCGACCTGGGATCATAGTCGATTGAATATGTCTCAGATTCGTGGTCTGGCGCCCTGCAGCAGCAGTTCATCCCCCCTGCGCCGGACCTCATACCTCGCAGATCGGTGACGGTCACCATTAAGGGCATAATACGGGTCGTTCCGGAGGTCGAGACGGATGCGTATGAGGCTCCCCCTGTCCATTGCCGTTGCAACGGCTCTGCTCGTACTGGTCACGCCGCCGGCGGCGGCGCAGACGGTCGACGAGCTCGTGGCGAAGAACATTGCCGCGCGCGGCGGCATGGCGAAAATCAAAGCGATTGACACGCTGAAAATCACGCGAACGGTGGCCACCGGCATCGGCAACAACGTGCGCGTCATCATCTACAAGAAGCGCCCGCAGCTGTATCGAGGCGAACAGGGTCCGGCGCAGCCGGGCGCCACGCTGATACCGCGCGGCGTGAATGCAGACGACGCCTGGGATACCGTGCAAGGGAAGATCACCACCAGACCGGAGCCGGCCGAAACGGAAACGCGCGAGCTCGACGCCGATTTCGACGGTCTGCTCATCGACTGGAAAGAGAAGGGTTACACCGTCAGCTTCGAGGGCCAGGAGGCGCTGCCCGGTGGCGACACGCACAAGCTGAAAGTCACCACCAAGAGCGGCGCCGTGCGCACGGTGTATCTGGACGCGAAGACTGGTCTCGAGCGCCGGCACGCAGGAGTCCTGACACTCCCCAACGGCCGGAAGCTCGACGTCGTCGTCGACTTCTCGAACTGGAAAGAGGTCAACGGCGTGAAGTTCGCGTTCGACATCAACGAGGACCGCGTCGACCCCAAGGGCGGGGCGCCGGCGCAGTCCCTCGTCACCTACACGGAAAAGATCGAAGCGAACGTGCCGATGGAGGACGCGCTCTTCGCCACACCGAAGTAGCAGGACATGGCGATGGGCGATGATGGCACTGGCGATGGCGCCTTTGCCTGCCCGATGTGCGTGCAGGCTCAGATTCTTGCCGTCGTCCGTCGGCGGTTCATCCCTGCAGCGGCGGTTCTACGTCAGCGGCCCGGACGATCGCGGCGACGGCGCGATCCGCGTCAGCTTCGGTCGTCTTCCAGGAGGAAACGGAGATACGCATCGCCGGCTGGCCCTCCCAGGCCGTTCCACCGCACCAGCATTCGCCGCCGGCCTGAACGGCCGCGATGACGGCGTTGGTGATGTTCTCGTCCTGTCGCGTTCGCAAACCGCACGAGTATCTGGTTGAGGACCACGTCGTTGAGGACGGTCACGCCAGGCGCGTTGCGAAGCCGCTCGGCCATTCGCTGCGCGATCTGGCAGCAGCGGTCGACGAGCGTTTCGAGACCAGCGCGTCCGAGCGATCGGAGAACGGCATAGATCGGCACGACTCGCGCACGGCGTGACGCCTCGAGCGTCCAGTCCATCCCATCACGTTGCTCGCCCTCGGCGGGGATCAGGTACGCGGCCCGCTGGCCCATGGCCGCACGGTGCGCGGCCGGATGCGCGACGATGACGATGCCGCTGTCGTACGGGACGTTCAGCCACTTGTGCGCGTCGGTCGTCCACGAATCGGCGGCCTCGACGCCGTCGACCTGGTGACGCTGGTGCCGGGAGGCGGCTGCCCAGAGCCCGAACGCTCCGTCCACGTGGAGCCAGGCCCCATGCGCACGGGTGCGATCGGCGATCTCGCGAAATGGATCGCTGGCCCCAGTGTTCACATTGCCTGATTGAGCGCAGACGATGCGCGGTCCGGTGGAGGAGGCGAGCGCCCTGTCGAGCGCGTCCACGCGCATGCGCCCCTGATCGTCCGACGCGACCTGAACGATCGTCGCCGAGCCGAAACCAACCAGCCGGCAGGCCGCGGGGATCGACGAATGCGCCTCCGCACCGGCGAACACGGTCACGCGCGGCGCGCCTTGCAGGCCGCTCTTCTCGACATCCCATCCTGCGCGGCGGAGCACCTCGTGGCGCGCGGCGGCAAGCGCAGTGATGTTCGCGGTGTGCGCACCGGTCACGAACCCGATGCTCGCCGTCTGCGGCAGAGACAGCGCCTCGAGCACCCAGCGCATCGTGACCTGCTCGATCGCCGAGACCGCCGGCGACATCACGAACAGGCCGCCGTTCTGATCCCACGTGGACACGAGCCAATCCGCAGCGACGGCCACCGGATAACTGCCGCCGGTCACGAACCCGAAGTAGCGAGGGCCCGCGGTTGAGACGATGCCCGGCTCCGCATCGCGCGCGAGCGCGTCGATCACGCGCGACGGATCACTCCCGTTTTCCGGAAGCGGTCCGCCGAGGCTCGACAGGAGCTCAGCGAACGTCGCCGTGGCATTGACGGGGCGATCGTTGAGTCGAGCAAGGAACTCGGTCGCGCGAGCGTGGGCGGTGTTCAGAATCTCGTCGTAAGACACTCCGAGAGTGTACTTCTGGCGGTTGATGCTCATGAACAGGAGTCTCCATGATCTCCGCTAACCCGTCCGAGGAAAATGGCCGGTGTTTATTGGACTCGAGTGCGACGGAGCTGACGCGATGCGCAACAATCACGACGCCCGCGACGTTCGCGATGTCAATATTCTTCGCGCCGTGTCGTCGTGGTCGCCGCGATCGTTCCCGGACCTCGTCGCGCCGTCCCGAGTGTCGGCAATAGACAACGGCCCGGAATCCCGGTTTCCGCCCTTTCTCTCCTCCTCCTGTAGCCCATCCGTTACGGACTACATATACTGTCTTGACAAATAAAACTGTCGGATCTACGCTGCTTCAGCATGGACGCTCTCCCCCACCGCATCGAGGTGATCCGCGGCGCCGGACAGGCGGCGATGGTGCTGCAGCGCACGCGGCGTGAGCTGCTCGCGCAGCTCGCTGAGCCGGATTCCGCCGCCGGGCTCGCGCGCAAACTCGGCCTGCCGCGCCAGCGCCTCAACTACCACCTGCGCGAACTCGAGCGCGAAGGGCTGGTGGAGTGCGTCGAGGAACGGCGCAAAGGCAACTGCACCGAGCGCCTGCTGCGCGCCACGGCGCGGTCCTTTGTCATCAGTCCCGAGGCGCTGGGGCTGCTCGGCGCCACGCCGGAGGCGGCGCGCGATCGCTTCAGCACCGGCTTTTTGGTCGCCAGCGCCGCGCAGACGCTGCGTGACGTGGCGTCGCTCGAAGAACGCGCCCGTCAGCAGAACAAGCGGCTGTCGACGCTGACGCTCGAATCCGAGATCCGATTTCCCACTGCCGCCGCCCGCGCCGCCTTCGCCGAGGAGTTGACCTCGACGATCGCCGCGCTGGTCGCGCGGTATCACGACGACAGCGCGACGGGCGGGCGGCGATTCCGCATGCTCACGCTCGTGCATCCGGCAGTGTCCGCGACAGGTGCGACAGCACCATCCACAGAGGAGCCAACATGGCCGACACCATCGCAGCCACAGACAAAAAGACCCGGACGTTCGAAATGGCGATCGACATCGACGCGTCGCCGGAAGCGGTCTGGCACGCCCTGACCGACGCGGGCGAACTGGTCAGGTGGTTCCCACTCGAGGCTCGCGTCAGGCCGGGCGCCGGCGGCAGCATGTTCTGGTCCTGGGGCGAGAACTGGGCTGGCGAAATGCGCATCGAGGGCTGGGAACCTCAACGACGCCTGCTCCTCACCGAGAGTCGTCAGGCCTTCGATGCGGTCGGCCGTCCCCTGCCGGGCGATCGGCAGGCGATGGCGATGGAGTTCACGCTCGAGACGCAGGCCGGCAAGACACGCCTCCGCCTCGTCCACTCGGGATTCGGTTCCGGCGAAAACTGGGACGACGAGCTCGACTCGACTGGCGCCGGCTGGCAGCACGAGCTGCGCAGCCTGCGTCACTACGTCCAGCGGCACCGCGGACACGATCGGCACGCGGCGTTCGTCCACGTCACGACGCCCCTCACCGCACACGTCGTCTGGAGTCGTCTCCTGAGCCCGCAGGGATTCGTGGTCATCAAGGGAGCGCTGGTGGAAGGACAGCCTTGCGTGATTCGCGCGGCGAGCGGCGAGCAGTTCGCCGGCATCACGCAACTTCACGAACCCGAATGGGACGCCGCGGTCGTCGTGGACGATCTGGACGGAGGACTGCTGCGCCTGTCGACCTGGCGCGCCGCCGGTCAGACGGGCGTGCAGATCTGGCTGGCTACGTGGAACCCGGCCCACGCACAACGGGTCCAGGCGTTCCGCGACCGGGCAACGGCGATGCTCGATCGTCTGCTCGCCTGATCACTGGGGTCGAGCCGATCGGCCGGTGGTGAACGCCACGAGCACCGCCAGCGCCGACAGCGAGACGATTACTGACCAGAATATCCAGGCTGGCCACGTGAAGATGGTGTACGGGTAAGCCTCGCTCACGTATGGCGCGCTGGTCTTCTCAAGCGTTGCCAAGGATGAGAAACGCCGGGCCGCGTCGGCAAGGTGCTCCGCCGCCCATCGATGCCCCGTGTCGAGCACAGGCTCGTAGTACGTCTCGAGGATGCGGTTCTCGCGCCACGCGGCATTCACGTCCCCTGCCGCCCAGGCCTCATTTCGCCGGCGTACGTGTTGAATGCCCTCGGTGCGGTACTGATCTTCGCGCGCCATTCGCGTGCGATCGATCGGCGGCTCGGCGCGCCACCGCACCGCGCGCTCCTGCGCCTGCGCGCGGAGCTCCGGCCCTGTGAAGATGGACGTGAAGCTCCCAGCCTCCCGATCGCGGATCTCGTAACCGAGATGAACGGAATCAAAGAACATCCCGAACACGAGAATCGCGGCACCGGCCGCAACGCCGAGTTGACGTCGCGACCGCAGTCCAAGTTTCACGGTCGGCTGGGGCGGCGGATCGAGTCCCAGGCTGAAGAGCAGGCCGCACAGGATCGCCGCCCAGTTCAGCAGCACATCTTCGAGCGCGCCAACACGGCCGGGGATGAACCACTGGAACCACTCCTCGATCATGGCAACGGTCAGCGCCGCAACGATCGGCAGGAGCAACACTCCCCCGTCGCCGAGCGGCCGCCACGCCTTGTAGAACAACAACGTGACGAGGCCGTACTGAACGAAGTGAAAGCGCTCCACCGCATTGACCTGCGGATCCGGCTTTGCCGTCCACAGGGCGTAGCCGACGCCCAGCGCCAGAGCGCACGCAATCGCTCCGTACCGCATCAGCCGCCGATCGCGAATGCGGACGAGCGCGACGGCCAACGCGCTCATGACGCTGATACCAATCACGCTCCCGAGAATGAGAACGAACTGTCCCGGGAACCTCGCCCGGATCTCGTTGCGGATCTGGCCGATGAACGGCGCGGAGAGGACCAGGCTCGTGGAAACGGCGACCGCGAGAATGAAATAGCGGATGGACACAGGCCGTGCGATAGGATAGCGCCAAGATGACCGTTTCACACCGGGCTCGCGCCTTCGGGACAGCGGTCGTTGCGGCAAGCCTGGCCGCCGTCATGAGTGTGACGGCATCTCAACCGGCAGGCGACGCACCGCGAATCGAGATCAGCTTCGCTTCGAGCGCACGAACGGAATCAGTCACTGGCATGGTCTACGTGGCCATCAGCCGTGACAACCAGCGCCCGCCGATCGAGCAGACCTCGCCGACCGGGGTTCCCCTGTTCTCGATGTCCGTCGAGGGGCTCGCGCCAGGAGCGACGGCCACCATCACCGCCGACAAGCGGGGCCACCCGATCCAGAGTCTGCGCGACATTCCCGCCGGTGAGTATTGGATGCAGCCGTTCGTGAACGTCTACACGCGCTTTGCGCGCGCGGACGGCAAGACGGTCTGGCTGCACATGGATCAATGGGAAGGTCAGAACTGGAAGCGCTCGCCCGGGAATCTCTACGGAGAACCGGTCAAGATCACGTTCGATCCGGCGTCAACGACCCCCATCAAGCTGGTGGCCGAACGCGTCATCCCACCGATCACGGCGCCGGCGGATACCGAGCTCGTCAAGCGCATCAAGATCCAGAGTCAGATCCTGACCAAGTGGTGGGGCCATCCGATCTTTCTGGGCGCCACCGTGCTGCTGCCGAAGGGCTACGACGCACATCCGTCCGTCAAGTATCCGATCAACTACGAGCATGGACACTTTTCGCTGCGCGCGCCTGGCGGATTCGGCAGCGGCGGCGAGTTCGACAAGTTCTGGCTCGCGGCCGGGACGCCGCGCTTCATCTACGTCACGCTGCAGCACCCGTCGCCATACTATGACGATTCATACGCGGTGAACTCCGAGAACAACGGACCGTTCGGCGATGCCATTCTGCAGGAATTGATTCCGGCGATCGAGTCGAAGTTCCGCGTCATCGCCGAGCCGTGGTCGCGAATGCTGACCGGCGGTTCCACCGGCGGCTGGATCGCCGCAGCACATCAGATCTTCTATCCCGACTTCTATGGCGGCGCGTTTGCGAGCTGCCCGGATGCGGTCGATTTTCGCTACCACCAGATTGTCGACATCTACAAGGATGCGAACGCCTACTTCATCGATCAGGGGTGGATGAAGATCGACCGGCCGAATCAACGTCAGCCGGATGGAAACATCCGCTCGATGATGAAGGACGAGAACAGATACGAGCTCGTGGTCGGCGATCGCTCGCGATCGGGTGGTCAGTGGGACATCTGGGAAGCCACCTACTCGCCGGTGGGATCGGACGGGTATCCGAAACGTCTCTGGGACAAGTTCACAGGTGACATCGATCGCTCCGTCGCCGAACACTGGCGCAAATACGACCTGCGCCACATCGTCGAAACCACCTGGCCAACGCTGGGACCGAAGATCGCCCACAAACTGAACATCTACATGGGCGACATGGACTCGTACTATCTGAACAACGCGACCGAGCTACTTGAACGACTTCCTGCAGAAGGCCACCAACCCGGCGTTCTCGGGCGAGATTGTTTTTCAGCGGCGGGCGCCGCATTGCTGGGGTCCGCGCGGCGCGGACTTGATGGAAAAGATGGTGCGCCACATCGAGAAGCATGCCCCGGCTGGCGCCGATCTCAAGTCGTGGAGAGTAGCCGAGTAGGCCCGACCTGAAGGTCGGGCCTACTCTGTCCGCAGCGACTCCACCGGATCGACGCGTGATGCGCGCCAGGCGGGGATGTAGCTGGCGCAGGCGCCGGCGCCGGTCAGCAGGACCGCAACAGCCACGAGCACGATCGGATCGGTCGGAGGCGTCTCGAACAGAAAGCTCTCGATTCCGCGGCTGATCGTCGAAGCCACGGCCAATCCTGCCGCCACTCCCATCAAGACGACGCGAACGCCGTCCCAGACCACCATGCGGAGTACGTGCTGACGGCTGGCGCCGAGGGCGATGCGCAGCCCGATCTCGCGCGTGCGAGCGGTCACGGCAAAGGCGACGATGCCGTACAGACCGATGATGGCGAGCAGCAGCGCCGTCAGCGCGAAAGCACCGAGCAAGGCGGTCGAAAAGCGCTCCTCGGCCAGCGACTGACCCACGACCTGCTCCAGTGTCCGGATGTCGTACATGGCCACCGCAGGGTCGACAGCTGTCATCTCCCGGCGGATGAGCGGCAACACGGACGCCGACGGCACCGCCGTGCGCACGATCACCGACATGACGTTTCGCGCGTCCTGCGTGTGCGGCGAGTACACCTCTGGTTGCACCGCCGCGGCCAGCGCATCCTGCTTCTCGTCGGCGACGACGCCGACGATTGTGGTCCACACCGTGGTGGAAGAGGGACGATTGAATGCGATCCGCTGTCCGACTGCCGGCGTGTCACCGAAAAACCGCCGCGCCAGCGTCTGGTTCACCATCACGACAATCTGGCCCGTCGCGGTGTCTCCAGTTCCAAAGTCACGCCCGGCGACCAGGCGCATGCCGGCGGCCTGCAGGTATCCGGGAGTGATCGATTTGTGCCGGAGATCGCGGCCCCAGATGTCGGGACGGCCCTCGACGAAGAGATCGCCCGTCCAGCTGTAGCCTTCGAGCGGCAGCTTGCCGGTCGCTCCCGCGGCGGTCACGCCCGGAAGGCTGCGCAGCCGGTCACCGCGTCGGTGAAGTAGCGGGCCACCTTGTCATCGTTGTCGTACCGATCGGGAACGGTGACCTTGAACGATAGTGCCTGCGACGCATTCACGCCGGGATCGACCGATTGCAATCGCACGAAGCTCCTGATGAGCAGGCCGGCGCCCACGAGGAGGACGACCGAGAGGGCCACTTCAGCGACGATGAGCGCGCGGCGCAATCGCACACCATCGCTCGTGGCCGTGCGTCCACCGTCCTTGAGCATCGCGGTCGAGGACGAGCGAGCACTCTGGAACGCGGGCACCAGGCCAAAGATGATGGCCGTGACGATGACTGAGCCGGCGACGAACAGCAGAACGCGACCGTCGATCCCGATCTGGTCCAGCCTCGGCAAACCTGCAGGCGCCGCTCGCTGCAGAACGGCGAGCGCGAAACGGGCGCCGAGGATGCCGAGCAAGCCGGCACCGCCTGCCAGAACCAGGCTTTCGGTCAGCAACTGACGAATCAGCCGGATGCGGCCGGCGCCGATCGCAACCCGGATGGCGATCTCACGACGCCGGCTGGTTGCGCGGGCGAGGAGCAGGCTCGCGACGTTCGTGCAGGTAATCAGGAGGACGACGGCCACAGCGGCCATCAGCATCAGCAGCGCCCGGCGAACGTCGCCGACATACCAGTCGTGAAGCGAGCCGAGGCCGACGCCCATCTTCGTATTGGTGTCTGGGATACTGGCGCTCGAGCGCCGCCGCAATACCGGACATGTCGGCCCGTGCCGCTTCCAGCGAGACGCCTGGCTTCAGCCGCGCGACCGCGCGGAACCAGTGCGCCCGGCGCATCCGCCGCATCCGCGCCTCGTCCATCCGGTGCGGCTCCCAGTAGTCGACGTCCGCACCGGGCACGTGAAACTGACGTCCCATCACGCCTGCAATCTCGGTTGGAAACCCATCGAGATCCACGCGTCTGCCGGCGATCGATGGGTCCGCGCCGAAACGCCGCCGCCAGAAGCCGTCGCTGATCACGACGACACGGGCCTCGCCGGCACGGGCGTCCGACTGCCGCAGCGCGCGGCCGACCGCGGCATCGACACCGAGCAGCTCGAAGAAGTTCGCGGAGACGGTCATCGAACGGACGCGCTCGGGGTCGCCGAATCCGCTCAGCGTCGCGTCGCTGACGTGCGGTCCCTTGCCATCGGCGCCGAGGTAGTAGGCGATACCGTCGAACGACTGGTTGCGTTCGCGCCAATCCAGCAAGTTCGCCGGGGCCACGGTGGCGGTCGTCCAGTTCATGGCCGGATTCGTTTCCCAGATTTGCACCAGCCGATCGGGATCGCGATACGGCAGCGATCGCAGGAGCACGCCGTTGACCACGCTGAACACGGCCGCATTCGCGCCAATGCCGAGTGCCAGAATCAGCACGCAGACCGCGGTAAACCCTTGCGCAGCCGCAGGCCGCGCAGCGCGTAGCGAAAATCCTGGAACAGCACGGTGAAACTCCATTCTTCCTTGCGCAGCCAGACCGCTTGCACGAGCGCACCGGCGCAACGCTTCAGCAGATCGAACGGTGTCCTGCCCTGAGCCTGTCGAAGGGCCGATCCGAGCGCCTCGGCCCGGTAATACAGCTCGGCGTGCCATTCGCGCGACCAGTCGTCACGAAAGGCGGCGGGAACGATGGCTCGACCGATGGCGATCAGCGCGCGGCACAATGCGAGCATCACGTCAGGCTCTCGACGGCGGGCGCGGGAATCCGAGGCGCGCACCGGTTCGCGGCCGGACGCGTGCGGCTGCAAGGTTTGAAACCGCTCGATCGCGCGCTGCAGGGCCCGCTCCCCCTCTCCCGTGATGCGGTAGTAGCGGCGTGGCGGCCGCCGGTCGCCATGCGCTTTCTGGAGATTCTCCCAATGGGACTTCACGAATCCATCACGCTCGAGGCGCGAGAGCGCGGGATAGACCGTGCCGCTCGGCAACTGGGTGCGGTCCATGATGTCAAAGCCGTAGCGCACGCCATCGGCGATCGCGCGGAGGACGGACGCGGCGGAGAAGCTGAGGGGACGGTCGGGCACTACATCTCCTTTTACAGATGTAGATTTACTACATAGTCATCGCGAGCAATCTCCGTGGTCCTGCAACTCCCCACTCCCGAGCAATCCTCGCGGTTCGGTGAACGTGCCGGAGCTCGCGCCTGCGTCCGGCGCGTCTCGCGTATCTCGTCGAGGAGTTGGGGTTGAACGGGAGGTCTACACGAAACGCGTGAGCGTGACGTCGAGGACGCGGGACTGGCGCGGACCGCGGTGCCACTGCACCAGAATCGGGCTCTGGTAGGTGCCCTCGACGATGTCGCCGCAGCCGGAATCGGCGCGGTCGGAGACCAGCAGGCTGACCGCTCGCTTCATGCGCAGGAAACGGGCGGCAGGCATCGCAATCGCGCGCGAGAGCACGCTCTCCACCATCGATTCCTGCAGCCCCAGCGCGTCCACGAATCGGTTGAACACGCGAACCAGGTCGTACTTCGCGTAGTCCAGCGTCTTGGCCGGGATCGCACGCGGATTGCCGAGGATGTGCCCCGCCTTTTCAGCCATGAATCGCAGCGGATCGCGCAGCACTTCCGACAGGTCGTGACGCATCAGCAGCGTTTCGTACTCGTTGACCGTCAGACCCGCGTGCCGCTCGCCCGATGCTAGCGCGAGACGAATTCGCCCCTTCGTGACGCCGTGCATCGCGACGAGGTCGCGGCAGCGGTCGTAGATGCCCAGATGAGGGTTCTTCAGGTTGATCGAGTCCACCGCGTGACCCGACACGGGCACCACGATCCTGGCGTGGGCCACCGCCTCCTCATGGGAATAACCGATCACGCTGGTCAGCCGGCGGCGCGGACGCCCGGCGTGGACGCCATCGAGGTCGATGAAGCAGACCGGTTCGGCCGGGTTGTTCCGATACGACACACACGTGCGCAAGGCGCCCGCCATGAAGGCCAGGTGCGAGTCGGCGTTCTGCGGCTCCTCGGGCTTCTGCGCTTCGCTCAGCTCCGTCCGGCGTTCCAGCTTGTCGTGCTCGTATCCCGCCCCCTCCGGAAACATCGTCCGAAAGAGGTCGATATACGGCATGACTCCGGCGCGGCTCTGGTGCAGCCGCGTGGCGACGCCGGGATCGAGATAGCCGGCGGTTGTGTGAAACGAGCAGCAGAGGGCCCGTGGGTAATCGTTCAGGGTCTCGCCGTGCAAGGCTGACACGTGATGCCGAACGTCGATGACGTCGACGCGCGAGCGCGGGGTGAGCTCGAGGGTGAACTCGACGGGGGCTTGGGACATCAACGGATCGCGACGATGGCGCCGGGGCATCCACTCGTCAAAGCTGTTCAACAGGATAGCACGGGTCGACTTTGCAATGCAAAGCCTGGCATCTGCCCCGCCTCCTCCGGGGCCAACCTCAGCAGAGCACCCGGATGACGTCCGAGCGAGTGATGATGAACGTCTTTTCGGTCTTGAAGTCGCGGACCAATACGGCTGGATTGGCCGGCGTAATCATGGTCGCCAGCAGCTCCACCGGCGTCGAGATGTCCACGAATGGGAAAGCCGGCTGCATGATGTCCTCGACCGGACCGCTCTTGACCTCCGGATCGCGGACCAGCTCCGAATAGAGGTGGGACTCGTTCAGCGACCCGACCAGGCGCTTGTCGCGGGTGATGGAGATCTGCGAGAAGTCGTGCTCGCTCATCAACTTCACGGCAGTGGCCACCGGTTCGCTCCCCTCGATGGCCAGCAGTTCGCCGGACAACCCGGAGGCCACGAGGTCCCGCGCGGTCATGCCGGTCTTTTCGAGGAAGCCCTTCTCCCGCATCCAGTCGTCGTTGAACATCTTCCCGAGGTAGCGGGAACCGTGATCGTGGAAGATCACGACGACCACATCGTGTTCCTTGAAGTGATCCTTCAACTGGAGCAGGCCGGCCATCGCGGATCCCGCCGAGTTGCCGGCAAAGATCCCTTCCTCCCGCGCGATCCGGCGCGTCATCAGGGCGGCGTCCTTGTCGGTCACCTTCTCGAAGTGATCGATGACGCTGAAGTCGACGTTCTTCGGCAGGAAGTCTTCGCCGATGCCCTCGGTGATGTACGGGTAGATCTCGTTCTTGTCGAAGACCCCCGTCTCCTTGTATTTCTTGAACACCGACCCGTAGGTGTCGATGCCCCAGACCTTGATCCTGGGATTCCGTTCTTTGAGGTAGCGCCCGACGCCGCTGACGGTCCCGCCGGTCCCGACACCGACCACGAGGTGCGTCACGGTGCCGTCGGTCTGATCCCAGATTTCCGGGCCGGTCTGCTCGTAGTGAGCCGCCAGAGTTCGACAGGTTGTCGGTACTGGTTGGCCTTCCAGGAGTTCGGTACTTCCTTCTCCAACCGCGACGACACCGAGTAGTACGACCGCGGATCCTCAGGGTCGACGTTGGTCGGGCAGACGATGACCTCGGCCCCGAACGCTTTCAGCGCATCCACCTTTTCTTTCGACTGCTTGTCGGTCGTGGTGAAGATGCACTTGTAGCCCTTGACGACAGCCGCGATGGCCAGGCCCATGCCGGTGTTGCCAGACGTGCCCTCGATGATCGTGCCGCCAGGCTTGAGCAGGCCCTTGCGCTCGGCATCCTCGATCATCCGGACGGCCATGCGGTCCTTGATCGAGTTGCCCGGATTGAAGGTTTCGATCTTCGCGAGCACGGTTGCCTTGATGAGGCCCCTGGTGATGCGATTGATGCGCACCATCGGCGTGTCGCCGATCGCCTCGAGAATGTTGTTGCAGATTTTCTTTGTAGCGATCGTGCTCATAAGGAATCTCGCCGGAGGCGAAGAATCGCTCGCACGATCGTAGCATGCTCCTGCTCACTGGCTGACCGGGTGCGAAACGGGCTGACGGCAGACCCAACGACCGCGACGATCGCGACGACCACGACGGTTGAAGGGTCACGTTGTGAACCTCTTGGCCCTCGTGATCGCAGCATCGCCGTCGGCACATTCTCGGGTCGCCCGGCGAAGTAAGCTACAGCATATGCTGGCGGGAGGGAGCGTGAATCCGTCGTGTCAACTGATGCGTTTTGCGGCTTCGGCGCTCATCATCGTGCCGGCGCTGATGGCGACCTCCGCCCAGGCACCGGCTCCGGCTGAGCCGGCGGAGGCGCGGGCGATCGCCTACCTCGCTCGCGAAGTTCCCCGATGGAGGCAGGAACACGCCTGCTATTCGTGTCACAACAACGGCGACGCGGCGCGCGCGCTGATCGTCGGACTCCAACGCCGGCACGCGGTGCGGCCGGCGATCGATGACACGTTGACGTGGCTGGCGGACCCCGCCCGGTGGGACTCGAACCCCGGTGGCGAGGGCGGTGGCGACGACAAGCGGCTCGCTCGCATCCAGTTCGCGAGCGCAACGGTCACGGCGTCCGCAGCATCGCTCGTGACTCAGCCCGCCGTCGATGCCGCAGCCGACATCGTCGCCAAGGACCAGCGGGAAGATGGATCGTGGCGCCTCGACTCCTCTACCAGCCTCGGATCTCCGGCGACCTACGGAACGCCACTGGCAACCGCCTTCGCCCTGCGGGTGCTGTCGCAGTCGCGGGCAAGCTCACGATCGGAGGCGATCGCACGTGGCAGCGCCTGGCTTCGGCGCGTCGAGCCTGCCAACGTGCCCGATGCCGTCGCCATCATTCTGGGGCTGGGGAATGCCGAGAGACGATCGAGAGCGGCAACGGCAGGCGCTGGACTTCATCAAGCGTGCGCAAGGGCGAGACGGTGGTTGGGGCGCGTACGCGACGACCGCTTCGGAACCGTTCGACACGGCGATTGCCTTGCTCGCGCTGAAGGAGCTCGCGACCCGTCCGAACCGCGACGCGAGCGTGTACTCGGCGACCGAACGGCAAGCCGCGATCGCTCGCGGCCGTGAGTTCCTGCTTCGCGAGCAGTCACCCGATGGCAGCTGGCCAGAGACGACGAGGCCCGCACGGCAGGAAAGTTACGCGCAACGGATCTCGACGACGGCGTGGGCGGTGCTGGCGTTGATGCAGAGAGAATGACGACAATTCCCAACGTCCAACTCCCAACTCCCAAGCACTTCAGCGGTCGACTCCGTGAACTTTGGGAGTCGGGAGTTGGAAATTGAGTTATCGCTTCGTCTCCACTTGGAACGGCACCAGATGCCGCTCGGGCTCCGCGTTCTTGTCGACGCGCTCGAAGTCGTCGACCTCGAATGCGCGGCCGATGCGGTTACCGGCGAGGTCCTCCAGAAACGACAGCACGACGAGTTGGTGCTCACCTGCCTGCCATGGATCGCGCGGCGTGAAGAGCCAGCGCGTCTCACCGTTCTCGATGCGCACGTCACCCTCGAGGGGTTCGCTCGCGCGCGCGACGCCAACCGCCCGCATCAGCAAGCCGTGATCGAGCGGTTCGGGAAACGTCACGGTCAACGGCGACGACGAGCCTGCTGGCGGCGCGTCGATACGCCAGGAGGCAGTATCGAGCGGACGTTCGTCGGCCGGGCCCACCAGAAACGCTCGAGTGAACTCGGACTTCAGCGGCACGCCCTGCGCATCGCGCCAGTCCTGCGACACGACGAGCGTGTAGCGGCGGCCCGGCGTGAGGGCGCGGCCCATCTGCTGGTTCGGCAGAATGCCCCGCTTCACCCGGCCCGGATCGAAGAAGACAGTGAATCGCGTGTGGTCCGCGTTCCAGAACTCCGCGTCGAGCGGCAGGAAGGGGTCGACCACTGTCTTCCCGCGATCGTCGAGCAGGCGAATGTAGTCCAGCCCGCTCCGGTGGCCCATCGGCGCGGAGAACTGGATGTACATCCGCAGCTGATTCTCGGGAATCGTGTCGGCGCTTGGATACACGCGGTCGACCACGGTCGATGGAACCTTGACCACAGCCGGACGGCTGACCACGGCCGTGAGCGTACCAGCGGGGCCGTTCGAGATCGCGCCGGGCAGTTGTGACGGGTCGAAGACGACGGCGTATTCACGGCCAGCGTCGAGCGGAAACATCGGCGTGAATCTGATGGCCTTGCCGGCAATCGCGTAAGCCCCCGCGACCGGCGGCATGTCGGTAGCGCCATCGCCGTCAGGCTTCACCGTGACGCGCAACAGACGAACCCACTGCTCTGCCGATAGCGTCGATCGCGCCAGCGTCTGGAGCTGCCGGTCGGAAAGCCCTGTGACGTCGATGACGGGAACCGGCGTGTCGGTCCTGAGGACGATCTGCGGTGCAGCGGCGGGACCGTCTGAGCACGCCGTCGCAAGCGCGGCGAGAATGACGCTCGCGACGATCCTCTGGAATCGATTCGGGGGTCTCACAGCTCGAACAACGCTCCCACGCTCCCAAAGAACCCGGCCTTTTCGACCTTGGACTCTTTGGGAGGTGGGAGTTGGAGGTTGGGTATGGTCGCGACTCAGCCTATGGAAGCGGCACGGCTTCGAGGTTCAGGACGCCGCCCTCACCACGCGCCAGAACGATCGAATGCGTGTCGTTGAGGAGGTCGAGCTGTTCGATCCCCTTCATGCTCGTGACCGGCTCGAACCCGACGCCGCTGGTCTCGGACTTGACGGGAGCCGTGATGCCCTGCGCGGCAGCGAACGACGCGGTTGGAATCTTCATGACCCCGCGCGAGTTATTAGCCATCAGCAGATAGTCCTGTCCGCCCTTCTTGTAGACGATCATGTCGAGCGGGCGGTTGCGGTTGCCGAGCTCCGCGATCGTCGTGCCGGTGACTTTCGCGCCTGGCTTCAGGCTCGCCAGCGGGAACTTCACGAGCGGCGTGCAGAGATACCCGGCGATCAGATGCTGCGTGTTGTCGATCTTGTACGGCACGAACGTGTACACGGGCGAACGGGTCTCGAGGGCACCATGGTTGCCGTGGTAGATCTCGACGCTGGCGCCGTTGTCCACGCCGCCGAACGGATACGACACCGCGCGGAGCTTCGACGAGAACTCTTCGTTGGACAGCCCGGCGACGAGCAGCTTGCCGTCCACGAAGGCCATGTCCGTGATCGAGTCAGCGCGAGGGTTGCGTCGCCCGCCGGGCGTCGCTGCCGGCGCATTCGGTAGTTCTGCGCGCGAGAACTTCAGGTCGTCGGTCTTGACGATCTCGATCGCGCCGGCGCCATCGACACGCAGGAGAGCCGGCTTGGCGTCGGCGCCCTGGCCGCGCATGACGGAAAGATACGCGTTGCGTGTTTTTGGATGCACCGCGAGGTCGGTCACCTGGATCTCGCGAGCCTCGGTACCGAGCATCGCCGCGATCTTCTGATCGATGGCCGGAATGTTCTTGGCGCCTGCCGCCCCACCTGTGGCACGGGCGCCCAGGTCGATCGCAAAGATCGCCGCGGACTGCGTGTCAGCGGCAAACAGGGTCCCGTCGGGCGCGAAGGTCAACGGGCCAATCGACTGCAGGACCGGACCCGAACCCTGGGTCGAGGCCTGTGGTTGTTGCCCCGCGCTCGCGGGCAGGTGCGACCCAACGCCATACACGAGCGCCAGCACGGCGACGACGAACACCGCCACTTTGAAACCTGTCCTGTTCATGGACACTCCTCCAATAAGCACTTCAGCACTAGCTTCCGAGTGTTTATTCTTTGATCGCGGCGGGAAGTCAAGTTCAAAAGGGCACGGTGGTCTGAACCCATGATTGTGCGTTTCGCGTCGTATTCGAGTGAAACTTAGTAAACACTTACTTCTCGCCCGCCGTCATTGAAATCATGCAGCAAACGCCCACACCGCCGGCCGTCCAACTCGACCGTCCGCGGAACAAGCGCCGATCGGCGGTTACCGGTCCCGCCGTCCGGCCCCCGCGCCTGACGATGACCGCGCGGCGGCAGCAGCTCATCGATGCCGGGCTCCGCGTTTTCGCCGAGCACGGCTTTCGGGGCGCCACCACCCGCCAGATAGCGGCCGCCGCCGGCGTGACCGAGGCGGTCATCTTTCAGCACTTTCCGGACAAGGACAGCCTCTACGCAGCCATCCTCGAGCAGAAGGCCGGCGAGCCGCAGGCCGAACAGTGGCTCTCGGAGCTCGAAGCGCGCTCGGCGGCGAACGACGACGAGGGTGTCATTCGAACGCTGTATACGCGGATCCTCGGCCAGCACGAGAAGGACCCGTATTTTCTGCGATTGATGGTCTACTCGGCGCTCGAGCAACATCCTCTGGCCCGGCGACTGAACGGACAGAGCACCCGCCTCTACCAGTTCCTCGATCGCTTCATCCGCGACCGTCAGCGCGATGGACACTTTCGAATCGGCACCACCGGCGGTGCTCGTGCGCGCGGTGCTCGCGCTGCCCATTTACTACGTTTTCCAGAGACGCCTCCTGCAGACACCCTGGCCGGCGGCATCCCCCCATGATTTGATCGAAACAGGCGTGCACTGGACGCTCGCGGGGCTCAAGGGATGCTCCGGTGGCACAGGAGGGGCGTTCGTGAAACACCTGGCTCTTGTTCGTGGCCGTGGCACTCGCAGCGAGCGCGTGCAGCCGCGGCGAAACGATGGAACAGCGTCCCGCAGGAACGCTCGATCATCAAGGTCGGCGTCGCGTCGGTGCAGGGTATCGACGAGCCCATCACCATCGAAGCGACCGGCAGCTTCGAGGCCGACGAGTCGTCCGACGTCGCACCCGAGGCGTCCGGCCGCGTCGTCGCGACCCCTGTGGACGTTGGGCAGTACGTGCGCGAGGGCGCGTTGCTCGTCCGCCTGCAGGGCGTGGACGCCGGCCTCCGACTCGACGAGGCGCGCGCGGCCGTCACGCGGGCGGAGGCTGCGGTCAAGCTCGCCGAGTCGCAGGATTCGCTCGCGCAGACCACGGCCCAGCGTTATGCGGCGCTGCTCGCCAGGGGCGACGTCTCGCGGACCGTTGCCGATCAGGCGCGAACAGGCGCCGAGACGTCCGTGCAGAACGTCAATACCGCCCGCGCGTCGTTGGCTCAGGCCCGTGCCCAACTCGCGCTCGCCGAGAAAGCGGTCGCTGACGTCGTCGTCACCGCGCCGTTCGCAGGCTACATCAGCGATCGCAAGGTGTCTCTGGGTGAATACGTGCAACCGTCGACCGCCGTCGTCACGCTGCTCAAGATTGATCCCGTGCGCCTGCGATTGACCATCCCCGGGGTCCAGGCTGGACAAATCGCCATCGGCCAGAAGGTCAGCGCCACCGTCGATGCGTTTCGCGACCGATCGTTCACCGGGCAAGTCACCGCAATCAATCCGGCGATCTCGGCAGAGTCCCGGTCCTTCATCGTCGAGGCGCGCGTCCCGAACCCGGAAGCGGTCTTGAAGCCCGGCATGTTTGCCGTGGCCAAGGTGGATCAGGGTCGCACGCAGCGGAGCCTGTTGGTGCCCCGCCGGGCGGTGATCGAAGACACCAACACGAACTCCTATCGCGTCTACATCAGTCGACAAGGATAACCGCGCACGCCTCCGCGTCGTGCAGCTGGCGGCGCGCCAGCAAGGTGACACGATCCGGATCCTGACGGGCATTCAAGAGAGCGATCGCGTCGCGACCTCGAACCTGGCGGACCTGTACGACGGAGTCGAAGTCGCATCGACACCGCTGATTCGTCACGGGACGCGGATCAGCGCGGATCGAACACGGGACGCGAATGACCGCTAATCGCTATCGATACGAGGCTAAAGGCGGCCCGCGAATTGAGCATCAAGGCCAAGGATTAAGAAAAGATAGCCCATGCAGAAACTGGCTGAAGTCTGCGTCAGACGCCCGGTCTTCGCCACGATGTTGATCGCGGCGATCACGGTGATCGGCGCGGTGTCGTTCTCACTCTGGGTGTTGACCGTTATCCACGGGTCGAGACGCCGGTCGTGTCGGTCACCACGATGAACCCGGGCGCAACGCCCGAGAGCGTCGAAGCGGAGATCACGGATCGCATCGAGGCGGCGGTCAACACCGTCGCCGGCATCGACGAGCTTGCGGTCGACGTCGAGCGAGGGACGTTCGAGCGTGACGATCACCTTCGACCTCTCGAAGAACCCGGACATCGCCGCCCAGGAAGTCCGCGCCAAGGTCGATCCCGTGATCCGCGATCTTCCCGAGACGGCGCAGCCGCCGGTCGTGCAGAAACAGGATCCGGACTCGATGCCGGTGATCATGTTCGCGATCTCGGCGCCGATGAATTCGGTCGAGCTCACGACGTACGTCGAGCAGAACATCCAAAAGCGCATCGAATCGGTCAACGGCGTCGGCGAAGTGTTCATGTGGGGCTCGCGGCGCCGGGAAATCCAGGTCCGCATCGATCCGGATCGCCTGAATGCCTATGGCCTGTCGACCACCGACGTCGCCGGTGCGCTGCGCGCGCAGAACCTCGAGCTTCCGGGTGGCAGGCTCGAGCAAGGCGCGCGCGAGCTGTCGGTGCGCACCGTCGGACGCCTCAGCCGGCCGCAGGACTTCGAAGATCTCGTCATCGCCACGCGCGCCAACTCCGCGATCCGCATCCGCGACGTCGGCGTGGTGCAGGACACCGGTGCCGATCCGACTTCGGTGTCGCATCTTGAACGGACGATCCGCGGTCAGTGTCGCCGTTCGCAAACAGAGCGGCGTGAACACCGTCGCGCTGGCCGACGCCGTCAAGGCGCGCATGGAGGAAATCCGGAAGACGCTGCCGCCGAATTTCGATGTCCGGCTCGTGCGTGACGACTCCGAATTCATCAAGGCCTCGCTCGAAGCCATCGAGGAGCACCTGGTGCTCGGCGGCATTCTGGCCGCCATCATCGTCTTGATCTTCCTCAAGAACTTCCGCTCGACGCTGATCGCGGCGGTCGCAATACCCACGTCGATCATCGGCGCGTTCTCAGTCATGGCGGTTCTCGGATTCACGCTGAACCAGATGACCATGCTCGCCCTCACGCTGATGGTCGGGATCGTCATCGACGACGCCATCGTCGTGCTGGAGAACATCTTCCGGCATGTCGAAGAGAAGGGCATGTCGCCCTTCCAGGCGGCCATCGCCGGCACGCGCGAAATCGGCCTGGCGGTCATGGCGACGACGATGTCGCTGCTGGCGGTCTTCCTCCCGGTCGGCTTCCTCGGTGGCATCGTCGGCCGATTCATGTCGTCGTTCGGCCTGACCGCGGCCGCGGCGATCGCCATCAGCTTGCTCGTCTCGTTTACGCTGACGCCGATGCTCGCGGCACGCTGGATCAAGCCGCCGGCCGAGGATCGTCATCCGGACGAGTCGCGACGGGGGTTCTACCGCCACATAGACGCCACGTACTCACGTCTCCTCAGATGGTCCATGCAGCACCGCTGGGTCATCGTGACGACGTGCGCGATCGTCATCGCGTCGATCTACCCGCTCTTCCGGATGTCGGGCGTCAACTTCACGCCCAACGAAGACGAGTCCCGCTTCCAGATCTCCGCTCGCCTGCCCATTGGGTCGAGCCTGGCGGCGACGCAATCGCTCGTCGATCGCCTGTCGCGTGACATTCGCGCGCAGATCCCCGGCGTGACCGATGTGCAGGCAACCGCGGGTGGGAACAGCTTTCGCGGTGGCGGCTCCAACAGCGGCAATCTCTGGGTCAGGTTGAAGCCGATCGACGAGCGCGAGCACTCGCAGCAGGAGCTGATCGTGCGGACGCGCACGCTGATTGCGCCGTATCGCCAGTCGGCCGTGATCTCGGTGCAGGGGATGGGCGGCTTATCGTTCGCCGGCGGACGTGGCTCGGCCATTCAGTATGCGCTGGTCGGCCCGGATCTCAAGAAGCTCGACGACTATACGGCGCGCGCGATCGAGCTCATGGACAAGAGCCCGGCGCTCGTCGACGTGGATCGCACCTACGAGCCCGGACTGCCCGAGCTGCGCATCGATATCGACCGCAAACGCGCCGCCGATCTGGACGTGCGGGTGCAGGACATTTCACAGACCGTCAACGCGCTGATCGCGGGGCAGGAAGTGACGACCTTCAATGCCGCCAGCGATCAGTACGATGTGGTGCTGAAGGCCCAGGACTCGTTCAGACGTACACCGGATTCGATCGCGTCGGCCACGGTGCGCGCAGGCTCAAAAGAGCTCGTCCAGCTCCGCAACCTGGTGACGTTCGATGAGGGATCCGGGCCGGCTTCGATCGATCGTCTCAACCGGCAACGGCAAATCACCGTCTCCGCCAACCCGGCGCCCGGAATCGCGCAGGCGGAAGGCCAGACGGCTCTCGAGGCCGCGTTCGCCCAACTGGACATGGAGCCCGGCTACAACCTGGTCACGAGCGGCCAGTCCCGCGAACTGGGTCGAGCCGCGTACTACTTCGGCGTCGCGTTCGCGCTGTCGTTCATCTTCATGTACATGGTGCTCGCCGCGCAGTTCGAGTCGTTCATTCACCCGATCACCATCCTGCTGACGCTGCCACTTGCCGTGCCGTTCGGGTTGTTCTCGGCGCTGCTCTTCCGTCAGCAGTTGAACATCTACTCGGCGCTCGGCGTGTTGCTGTTGTTCGGCATCGTCAAGAAGAACGCCATCCTTCAGATCGATCACACGCTGGGCCTGCGCGCCAAGGGAATGGATCGCGACCACGCGATCATCCAGGCCAATCGCGACCGGCTTCGCCCGATCCTCATGACCACGCTCGCCCTCGTCGCCGGGATGATGCCGCTGTGCATCGGCTCGGGCCCCGGCGCCGAAACGAACCGGTCGATCGGCCTGCTCGTCGCCGGCGGTCAGACCTTCTGTTTGCTGCTGACGCTGCTCGCCGTGCCGGTCTTCTACTCGCTGTTCGACGACGCGGCGTCGTCGACGGCGTGGGAGCGAATCGGACGGCGATGGAGCCTGGCTCGGATGGCGGCTGGGCGTGCGGTGCAGCGGGTGACCGGGAGGTGGCAGACCGCGCGGCATGGGGTGGATCGATGATGAAACCATCGATGATGAAACCGATCAATGATGAAACCATCAACAAGGCGCATCATCACGGGATCGATTGTTACCGTGCTATCCGTCTGGGCAACCGGCGGTGGTACGCACGTCGCGGCCCAGCAACAACAGTCAACCGGGCCCAAAGTGGTCCTGCCACCGCGCGTCGGCGTCGCCGCCGGCGCACCGCTGTCGCTCTCGCTCAGCGACGCGGTCAGAATGACCCTCGAGCAGAACAACGACGTGAGCATTGCCCGGCTCGATGCCGATGCGGCGAAACAGGACGTTTACGCCGCCGAAGGTGTGTTCGAGCCAACGCTGGCGCCGTTCCTGTCGTACGGGCGTACCGTCTCCGCCAACACGTCGGCGATCGGCGGGGCCACGCAGGGGCGGCTCGAACAGGATCAGTTCGCCAGTTCAGTGGGCCTGGATGGACGGACGCCGTGGGCCGGCGGACGGTACACCGTTGACTTCACATCGTCACGGCTGGAGACCAGCAACCAGTTCGCGCGACTGAATCCACAGTTTCCATCGGCGCTGAGTGCCACCTACGTTCAGCCGCTGGCACGCGGCAGGACGATCGATGCCGAGCGGCGTCAGATTCAGCTCGCACGGCGCGCCGTTGACCTCACGGGCAGCCAGCTCACGCAGGTCATCATGGACCAGCTCACGCTCGTCGAGCAGGCGTACTGGGATCTGGCGTTCGCGGTTCGCAACCTCGAGGTGCAGACCGGCGCGTTGTCGCAGGCGCAGAGCCAGGTCGACAGCAACGAACGGCAGGTGAAAGAGGGCACGCTGGCGCCGATCGACGTCGTCGAAGCGCAGACTCAGGTGGCCAACTTCCGACAAACTGTCGCATTCGCACAGCAGGCGCTGACGGAAGCGGAGAACCGCCTGAAGCGCCTCGTGCTGGCCGGCAGGCAGGCGGACGAGTGGAACAGGCCGCTCATCCCGATCGAAGCGACCGACCGTCCCACACCGTCGCTCTCGCTCGACGAGGCTGTCAAGCTTGCGCTGAGCCGCCGGCCGGAGCTGACATCGCTCGAGACGACGCGAGCGCAGAACGAGATCGACCGTGAGTACTTTCAGAATCAGACCAGGCCGCTGATGGATCTGGTCGGCGCCTACACGCTCTCTGGCCTCGCCGGCACATCGCTCGTCGTCGACAGCCCGATCGGCGGGGGGTCCGACGCGGCGGTCCTCGCCCGGCTCAACGAACTCTCGGAGCGAGCCGGCCTGACGTCCGTGCCGGTGCCCCCTCCAACCACCGGCGGCGCCGTTCCGCCGTTTCTTGTCGGCAGCATCGGCGATTCACTCAGCAACCTCGTCAGCCGGCGGTACCCCACGGCGTCGGTCCAGGTGCAGATGGAGTTGCCGCTGGGTAACAGCACCGCCCGCGCGAACCTCGCACGCACTCGCATCGAGGGAACACAGATCGCGCGCCAGCGCCAGCAGCTCGAGCAGCCGATCGAGGCCGAGGTCCGCAACACGCTGCAGGCCGTGGAATCCTCACAACAACGTCTCGACGCCGCCGCTTCCGCCCGCCGCAGCGCGTCCGAGCAGTACGAAAGCGAACGCCGCCGGTTCGACTCGGGTCTGAGCACCGTGTTCCTCGTGCTGGAACGCCAGACCACGCTCGTCGCCGCGCAAGCGCGTGAGCTGCGCGCCCGTGCTGACCTCAATCAGGCGCTGGCGCTGCTCGACCGCGCGATTGGAGGGACGTTGGTTCGACACGGGGTGTCGATTGCCAATTGACGAATTGACCCGATGGCCTGAAGAGAGTCTTCAGCGTTCCGTCCTCAGGCGACGAATCTCGTGGATCTCCGCGAGGTCCACGAGATCCTTCAGCCGGCCGGTGGCGCGCTTGGCTCGCTCGAGCCCGTCGAGACTGAGAACGCGCACATCCCGATCGTAAACTCGCATGACCGCAGACAGCCGGCGGACGGCCTTGTAGTCGCCGATACCCGTCACCTCGCCGAGCAGATCCAGGTCGCCGGCCGACGATCGAAGCGTGAAGTTGAGGCCGGCATCGAGCGTAGCGGGGTCGAGGGTGAAGGGCAGGTCGTCCGGCGCCCCGCGCAGTGTCGGCTTCAAGGGCTTCAGCGCCTTCGCGAGGCGCTCGAGATTGGCTCGCTCGCGCCCATAGCAGATATCCAGGTCCCGCGTCACCCTCGCCGACCCATGCAGCACCAGCGCGACGGCGCCTATGATGACGAACCCAACGTCGTGCTGGTCGAGCGCAGCCAGGATTGTCCGGTAGTCGGGCGTCACGTGACCTTCATCGCGTCGAACGACCTCGCGACGCGGCGCATCGCCTCGAGGCGGTCGGTCGGCGTGATCGCCAGCGATTCGGCGATGAGCGTCGGATCGACACCGCTGTCCATCGACGCCAGTATCAGATCCTGTGACGCAGCGCCACGACTGCTACTGAACGCGCGGCGGCGGAACCGAGGCTCCACGCGGTAGACGCCACGGCCGAGCGCGCAGAAATATCCGTATCGGGACTGATGATGGGCCGGCGCATTCACGGTGCACCGACTGGCGACATGGGTTCTCACCGTTCCCACGTTGAGGTGCGGGACGACTCGAACGAGGTGGCTGATCCGAAAAGTCCACCGCTCATCCGCAATCCGACAAGCGGCCTCCAGAACCTGGATGTGAATCGGCGTCATTGGTCTAGTATACACGTGTATATTAGGCGGTCGCGTTTCGTGGCCTGCTAGAATCTGGTCCACTTTCGTCAGCTTCACATATGGCCTTGATCGGGGGTCTCGTCTGGGCGTGTACGAAATCGAAGCCGCCATCGGTGCGGGCGGCATGGGCGAGGTCTACCGCGCCCGCGATACGAAACTCAATCGCCATGTCGCTCTCAAGACCCTTCCAGACGGATTCGCCCGCGACGTCGAGCGCGTGGCGCGGTTCCGGCGGGAAGCGCAGATACTCGCCGCTCTGAACCATCCGCACATCGCCGCCATCCACGACCTCCATGAAGCAGACGGCCACCAGTTTCTCGTCCTCGAGCTGATCGACGGCGAGACGCTGGCCGAGCGCATCGCGAAGGGGCCGCTGTCGGTAGACGAGACCGATCGCCATCGCGCGGCAAATCGCGGAGGCACTCGAAGCGGCGCACGAGAAAGGGATCGTCCACCGGGACCTGAAGCCGTCGAACATCGCGCTGACCGCAGACGATCAGGTCAAGGTCTTGGACTTTGGCCTCGCGAAGGCCACGGGCGCGTCACCTTCAAGCGGGCCCAATCTCGAAAACTCGCCGACGATCACGTCACCGGACGTGATGACCGGCGCCGGACTCATCCTCGGCACGGCTGCTTACATGAGCCCGGAGCAGACTAAGGGCCGCGTGGCAGACAAGCGCAGCGACGTGTGGTCGTTCGGATGCGTGCTGTACGAGATGCTGTCCGGAAGACGACCTTTCCACGGGGATGACGTTTCCGACACGCTGGCCGCCGTCCTGAAAAGTCAACCCGACTGGAACGCCCTTCCCACGAATGTGCCGCCTGCGGTCCGCGCGCTTGTCGAGGGTTGCTTGCGCAAGGAACGACGGGAGCGTATCGGCGATCTCTCCACCGCACGCTTCCTGCTCGATCAGCCGGTCGCCGCACCGGCGTCAACCGCGGTGGAACATCCACTCCGGCCGTCGCGGTTCTGGCGAAACACGATGCTCGTGGCCGCCGGCCTCCTAGCCAGCGCTGGGATTGCAGCCTACGCGGCCTGGAAGCTCAAACCGGCGTCTGCCGCGGCGGTGACCCGGTTCGCGTTCACATTGCCGCAGGGACAACTGCTGACGGTGACGCGACAAGGCCGTCACGATATCGCCGGACGGCACACGCATGGTGTATGCGGCCAACGGCCGTTTGTATCTCCGCTCCATGTCGGGGTTCGAATCGAGTGTGATACCGGGAGCGGAGCCCGCAATAAATCCGGTGTTCTCGCCCGACGGCGAATCACTGGTGTTCTGGTCCGGGTCGCTGAAGCGGATAGCCGTCACCGGCGGCTCGGCTGTGACGATATGTCAGCTCGACTGGCCGCCGGCCGGCATGACCTGGTCCAACGAAGGCATCGTCTTCGCCGACCTCCGGGGCATCCTGCGGGTTTCGCCGGATGGTGGCACGCCGGAATTGCTCGTCAGCAACAATGCGGATGACATGGTGTATGCCCCGCAATTGCTTCCAGGTCGCGCACTGTTGTTCGCGGTGGTCAAGCAGAAGGCCGCGGCGGCCGATCGATGGGACGACGCACGAATCGTCGTGCAATCGCTCGCAACGGGCGTGCGCAAGACGCTCATCGAGGGCGGAAGCCACGCCCAGTATGTCCCGACTGGCCATATCGTGTACTCATCGAGAGGGACGTTGTTCGCGATCCCCTTCGATCTCGACAGGCTCGAAACGACGGGGCGCTCCGTGCCTATCATCGAAGGGGTGCGCCGTGGGTCCGGGCGCGCCGGCGCTGCCGGCCTGGCGCACTTCGCGTTTTCAAACACCGGTTCACTCGTCTACTTGCCCGCCCCGCCGGGGGGTGAGCAGGGCGATCTGGTGCTGTTCGATCGGAAGGGTGGCACGGTACCCCTCAAGCTGCCTCCGGGCCAGTACCAGTTCCCGCGCGTGTCTCCCGATGGCAGTCGAATCGCGTTCGAAACAACCGATCGAAGCGAAACCGTCATCTCAACCTACGAGATGTCCGGCGCGAGCAGCATACGGCGGCTCACCTTCGGTCGGAAGCAACCGCTTCCCACTCTGGTCCCCCGACGGCCGACGCCTGGCGTTTCAATCCGATCGCGACGGCGATCAGGCGCTGTTCTGGCAACCGGCTGAGGGTGGCAACGCGGAGCGCCTCACGAAGCCCGAACGCGGAACGTCGCATGTGGCGGAGTCGTGGTCTCCCGACGGCCAGGTGCTTCTGTTCAGCGAGAAGAAGGACCCGGATTACTCACTCTGGACGTTCTCCCTGCGAGATGGAAAAGCGACGCGGTTCGAGAGATGTACAAGGCTCGAGGCTGCCTACGAACGCCTCGTTCTCTCCCGACGGCCGATGGGTGGCGTATCAGACAGGACAAGTCGGGATGCCAGAAGGTACGACCTTCGTGCAGCCCTTCCCGCCGACGGGGACCAAGCACCAGATCGGACAAGGCGCCCACCCGCTGTGGTCCCGCGACGGCAAGGAGCTCTTCTTCATCCCGGGGCCCGGGCGGTTTCAGGTGGTAACTGTGAGCACACAACCGAGCTTTACGTTCACCAGGCCCGTTGCCGTGCCGCGCGTGTTCGCGGTTGCCCATCCCGCGCTTCCGCGGCCGTACGACGTCCTGCCGGACGGCAGGTTCATCGGCATCGGCGTACCAGACCCGGGCCCCGGCGGGCCGCAGATTTACTTCGTCTTGCAACTGGTTCGAGGAGCTGAAGGCGCTCGCTCATTCGAAATGACCAGCGAGGATGCTCGGCTGAAGCCGGACACTACGAGTCCGGCTAAAGCCGGACGCTACGGTAGCGGAAGCAATCCACCGTGTGGTCGTTGACCATGCCCGTCGCCTGCATGAAGGCGTAGCAGATCGTCGAACCGACGAAGGTGAACCCACGCTTCTTCAGGTCCTTGCTCATCGCATCTGACTCGGGCGTCGTCGCCGGTACGTCCTTCATGGCCTTGCGCGAATTCTGCTTCGGCCTGCCGCCGGTGAACTGCCAGATGTAGCGATCGAACGAGCCGAGCCTCGCGCTGGACCTCCAGGAAAGCCCGGGCGTTGCGCACGGCGCCTTCGATCTTCAGACGGTTCCGCACAATGCCCTCGTCGCGCATCAGCCGCTCGATTTTTCGCGCATCGAACTTCGCGACCTTCGCCGGATCGAAACCGGCGAACGCTTTCCGGTAGGCTTCGCGCTTCCGGAGGATCGTGATCCAGCTGAGGCCGGCCTGCGCTCCCTCGAGGATCAGCATCTCGAAGAGATGGCGGTCGTCGTGCGCGGGGACGCCCCATTCTTCATCGTGATAGGTCACGTAAAGCGGATCGCTGCCAGCCCACGCACAACGGTTCATGCTCGCTTCACCCTCTTCTATCTGTAACATCTCACGTTCGAGCGCGTCGCAGGCAGTAGTGGTACCCTGCTCGGCGCGAACCTCGGCTCCGACCGCTGCCGCCCGTGTTGCGTAGGACGGATCGGTCAGCAGCGTCGTCAATTCGCTGACGACTCGCGGCTGTTTGAAAGCGTGCCGCGAGATCGTCCGCGCAACGCCCAGACGAACGCATCGGCGAGCGTTGTCCGGCTGATCCTGACCGAACGGCACCACGAGCATCGGGCGGCCCGCGCGGAGCGCCTGGCCGGTCGTCCCCACTCCACCCTGGTGAACGATGACGCTTGCCCGCGGCATCACGACACTATGCGGCGCGTACTCGAACGCGGCCACGCCATCAGGCAAGCCTGCGGACTGGAGCGTCGCGGCCTGCTCGCCAGCCAGGAGGAGCGCACGCCGCCTCAGCGTTTTCGCTGTCGCAATAGCCGTCTGGTAGAAGTCCTCGGCGATCCAGACTGCTGACGAGCCCAGCGTGAACACGATTGGCGGCTCGCCTGCGTCCAGAAACCGCAACAGTTCGCGCGGGGCCGGTTGCTGATCGCCGTCATCGTAGAACGGAAAGCCGGTGACGACGGCCTGCGGCGGAAAATCCGGGAGTTTCTCGGACAACAACCGGGAAAACAATCCGAGGACCAGAGATGGCGAGTGCTGCCCCTCGAAGACGGGATTGCCACCACGCGGCAACCCCAGCTTCTCTCTGAGCGCGTACACGGGAGCGACCCATGACGCGCTCACGCGCCGTCCGATCCCGTTCAGTGCCCGGGCAAACACGCGATGCAAGGCGGCGACCTTCTGCAGCCCTGGCGCCTGCGGCGGTGTTGGTGGATCGTACTCAGAG
The DNA here is from genome assembly GCA_963710415.1 of uncultured Acidobacteriota bacterium. Classification (GTDB taxonomy): domain Bacteria; phylum Acidobacteriota; class Vicinamibacteria; order Vicinamibacterales; family 2-12-FULL-66-21; genus CAVQAH01. The sequence goes on from CAVQAH010000015.1 coordinate 135,278, forward strand.
AGGAAGGCCATCGGCAGGAGCACGGCAGAGACCCATCGCACTCCCGTCATGTGGGCCACAACGGGGCCGGTCAGCGGCACCTGATGCGTCACGAGCAGGTCGGCCCCGCCGTTCCCTTTCACCGCCGCCAGCGTGTCCTCGTAGGTCTGATCGATCACCGGCGCGAAGACGTCGAGCATGAGATGCCTCGGGCCGTCGCGAGCGTCCAGCACACGCCGCACGAGCTCACGGGCGTTCGGATCGTCTGGCGTGACGTCCGGCCGAAGCGGGTAAGAGCGGAGACCAGCGCGCTCGACGTTCGGCCGGTGCGCACCAAGCGTCGCGATGGCAGCGTCATGGCCCCGGCGCTTCAACTCGAGCGCAAGGGCCATGTAGGGATGAAGATCGCCGAGCGATCCCCATGTGGTGAACACGATTCGCATGCAGAGATTCGACTCGTCTGATCCTACGCATGAACCTAGAACCCTCGTGTGAACCCCGTGTGAACCTCCGTGTGAACCCCCGTGTGAACCCCCGTAATGAACCCGTCAGTACGTCACCCGCACCCGATACTTGAGGACCGACTCGGCGCCGGAAGCCACTGGCACGCGGAACTGCGCCGCCCACGCATCGGTCTTGTCCCACGCATGCGACGACTGCAGCATGCGCCAGGTACCGCCGATCGGCTCGTTCACTTCGACACTCACCGGCGTGTCCTTGTGATTTCGCAGCCGCACTTCGAACTCGAGCTCGTAGACGTTCGGTGCGATCTTCTCGAACCCGGTCTGTTTGCGCTCGCAGACGACATCGAACGCGTGCCCGATCTTGAGGTTCAGCGTCTCGTCCTTCGGCGTGTGATCGATGCGATCCTCGCCGACGAAATGCACGCCACCTTTCGAGTCCGACTGGTAGACGCGCACGACGCCGGCAGGCATCGGAACACCGAGGCCGGCCTTCTCTTCGTTCTTGAACTGGTAGAAGACCTGCACGTCATCCTTCAGCGGCGACCCTGGATGCTGCGCGTTGCGATAGTAGAAGGCCTTGCCGTCGACCACGTAGCGCTTCTGGACGGGAACCGCGGTTGCGCCGAGCATGCTCACCTGCTTGGTCTCGTCGTTGTTGATCGTGGTCTTTCGTCCCGAGCGAATACAGGTGATACTCGGAAAAGGCCTCCTGCGTCATCGCCTTCTCGGCGGCCCTGGGCGCGCCCCTCAGCGCGTCGGCCCTCAACTCCTCGAGCGCCTGGCGGACACGATTCAGTTCGCCGGCCACGAACTGCAGCTTCGCGTTGCGGAACGCACGTGCCGCTGCCGTTGGTGAGCGTGACCCATCCGTCGAGATCGCCGGCGGTGTCGTTTCTGCCGACCGTGAGCACGTAGTCGGCGTTCCACGACATCTTCGAGCGCCAGATACGATGCCTCGACGCGGTGACGGGTCGCGCCTTCATTCTCGAGCGTCCAGATCAGCGTCGGACGGCTATACAGGTTGTTCGGCAGCTCGGGGAACCGGATGTGATCGGCGTGCAAGCCCGGTCACGATCTCGCCGTCGATCCGCCAGACCGGACCGTTGTTGTAGCTGAGGAGATGCGCCTTCACCTCTTCCTGCCGCGTGGTACCGCCGTCCTGCCGCGTGCGCACGAGCGTCACGTCACGGCCGACGTACTTGCGCAGCAGCTTGTCGGGCTCGAGCAGGTCGTACTCGTAGTTCTGTTCGAGGACGCTCACGCGCGAGGGCTCGGTGAGCGATCGGAAATGCACCGTCGCCGGGTTCACCGTCGCGGCGATGTCCATGAACTTGAGATCGAAGCTGCCCGACGCGAGCTGCAGGTTGCGCACATCGCGCACGAGCGCCAGGCTGGAATTGTAAACGGTGACCGAGAGCTCAACCTGATCGTCGAGCGTCGTCGACTCCTGGCCGATGGCGGCTGGAGTGGCGGCGGTCGACGTGGATTCGCGAACGAGGCCTGCCGCCACCGGAACGATCACCGCTGCAGCCAACCAGTGTCTGACACCCATGCTGTAACTCCTTCAAATGGACGGCCAGTGTCCTGCTATGACGCCGGCTTCTGTCCTTTGAACGGGGTGGGGTCGGAATCTTGCGGGGGCTAAAGAAAAGCCGTGGTTCGTGGTTCGTAGTCCGTGGTTCGTCGCTGGGTCCGCCTTACATTTCTGGAGCCCACGTCTTCCCCGCGTCTCGCGTCGAGAACCGTCGGCCATCTTTGGTCGTGACGACCACCGTTTCAGGGTTGGAGGCGGTGATCACCACCAGGTCGGTTGCTTCGGGAAACTGGATACGCTGCCACGAGCGTCCGTCGGTCGTGCGCAGTACGCTGCCGCCGCTGCCGACGATCCAGCAGACGTTCACCGACGGACACGCGCCCGCGGCCAACCGCACATCAGGCACGGTCGTCTGCGTCGTCCACGTGATCCCGGCGTCTTGAGAGCGCTGAATGTCCCGTCCATTGAGGATGCGCCAGACAACCGACGACTCGGGAGTCGCGATCAGTGAGGGAATCGCTCCCTCGATGCCCGTCCGAAGCAGCACTGATTCCTCTCGATCAACCGCGGCGGCACGGCTTCCGGCCTGACCCGCCACGACGCCGGCCGCGGGTGGCGGCGGCGCCGCGGGCAGACTGCCGGCGCGCCAGCGGGTGGTGGCGTGGCCTGCCGTGCCTGCGCCTGACTCTGAGGCGCGTTCTGCGTCTGCGCCGGAGCTTGAGCTTGATTGGCGTTCTGATTCGCGGCCTTTGAGTCTGGTTCGCGCTTGGAGCCTGATTCTGCCTGAAATCCTGCGTCTGCTTCTGGAGCTGATCCGTCTGCCTGGGGCTCGACACGGGTTGGGGCGTAGGCTGCGGCTTGGCTGGAGGTTGCGTTACGAGGCCATCCCGCGCAGGCTGTTCGCGGAGAGCTGAATCAGCGCGTCCGACGTCAGCAAACTTTGCCCGTCGCTCGGCATCTGCCGCCTTCTCCTCGTTCTTTGCTTTCTCGTCCGCGGCCTCCTGTCGCTCACGAGTCTTCGCGGCTGATAACGACGATGACACTGTCTCGACCGGCGCGGACTTCGCTTGCGCGTCAGGCTTATCAGCGGGCGGACGATTGCGCAGTCTCAGGCGCGGGTTCGGCCGATTCCTTGGGAGGATTGACTGGCTCCGGGACAGGCGCGAGATCCCGCACGCGCGCCCCAGGCCAGATTGCGAGCACGAGTGCCGCCGCTGCGGCCGCTCCGGCAATGGGCACCAACCAACGCACACCTCTAGCAAGCGATGAGGGAGAGCTCGCGTGCGCGTCACGGGTATCCACGCCGTCGGCGACGTGGGCGGTGCGCACCATCGCCGCCAAAACGGCCTGACACCGCACGCACGACGCGGCATGCGCCTCTGCAGCAGCCAGCCCCTGGCCGGACAGTCCGCCTTCACTCCAGGCGGCGATAGTGTCGGCGTCGAGACACACCCCGACCGGGCGCGCGTCATCACGCAACGCCTGACGAAGAAGCCGTTCTACGGACGCGTCACGATCCTGCATGGCCTTTATTCCAGCTCAAGGGACACCCCCTTGGTGCCTTCTCAAATAGAACGATCCGGGTCTACAGACTTGCATTCCGAGCCGCCGAGCATGACGCTGAGGTCCATCGGACCGGCGTCAGCCGTAACGCTTGCAAAACAGCGCTCCACCTCGTCCTCGGCGAGACCCTCGAGACGCAGCTGAGCCTCAGCTTCCTTGCGGAGCATGGTCCGCGTGCGCGCGAGATTTCGCGAGACGGTGGCTTCGTGCTCCTTAAGTATGCGCCCCGCTTCCGCGAGTGTCAGCTGCTGGAGGTAATAGAGAGACAGCCGCAGACGATCCCTGTCGGTCAATTGCATCAGGGCGACGGCGAGGGCCTTGCGCATCAAGGTCAGGTATTTCGGGCGATCCGGGTCCGGCGCTGGTGGAGCGGCCACGTAGTCCTGATGGACCTCGTCGTCGATCGACTCGGTTCGACGGTTGGATCGAATGGAGTCGATGTAGCGCTGCGACAACACCGCGCGCAGCCAGGTGGCCAGGCTGCTTCGACCATGAAAATACCGGAACAGCGATTGCCGCTCGCCGTCCTTCTCCTTCATTCCGTAAAGATCGCCGTAGAGCGCGTCCGCGATCTCGCGCGTGCCGCCACCAGGGTTCATCGCGTCGGCGGCCCGGTAAAGAACCGGCCGATGAACTCGTACGAAGTGCTCCCAGGCAGGCTCGTGGCCATCGGCACAAGCACACGCCAGCGCGAGATCCTCGAGATGGAGCGAGGTCAGATAGCGTTCGACGTCCTGCGCTGCCGCCGCAGGGCCAAGGCCGTGATCGCTGCTGGCAGTCAATGCCGTTGCGAACCGGGACACGGACACGCCCCAACGATTCGCCTCCGCGCGCGCGTGCAGCCTGGCAACCAGCGTCGAGTCGAGCACGGTCAAGACGATTGTACGATGGGTGACAACTCCCAACCTCCAACTCCCAAAGCACTCTCAGCCTATCGACTCTGAGTTCGTTGGAAGTTGGGAGTCGGCAGTTGGACGTTGACTGAAGCTCTTGATCTCGCCTACGGCAGCTTGTCGACTTCCAGCGCCGCGCGATCCCATTTGGCGAGGTCCGCTGCGGCGGCATACGTGGATTGAAGGAACGCCAGCAGCGTCGCATCCGGATCGGAGGCGCCCCGCACGACGTCGTAGGGCAGGATGAACTCGTGAAAATCCTGGCTGTAGAAGGCCTGCGACGGCTCCACTTTCCTGTCTGCGAACCCCTGAGGCTCCGGATACGCGTAGGCGTAGTACGCGGGATAGTCGACGGCTCCGCCGCCCGCCCAGAACCCGCAGCTACTGACCTCGTGTGAATAGGCTTCGCGCGTGACGCGATCGGGAAGATTGGGAATGCCACCCGGATGCTCGGGCGCCCGCCGCCCCGAGAACCGCGTCACGGCGAGGTCCATCGCTCCCCAGAACAGGTGTACCGGACTGCACTTGCCAATGAATCGCGCCCGGAAGATCTTGAAGACCCGATCCGACTGCGCCAGCGCGCGCCAGAAGCGATTCACGTACTCCCGGTCGTACGATCGAAGCGCTTCATTCTTCTCGAATGGGATCGCCTCTGGCACCTCGTTCGGGGCCGCGTGAAAATGGACGTCGAGACCCAGCGTCTTCATCTCTTTCATCAGACGCCGGTAGAAGGTCGCGACGCTCTGCGGCACCAACGGCAGTCGAACGCTCCGTCCGTCGTTGATCTGAATGGTCAGCACGTGATCGATGAAGTCGAGCAGGATTTCGAAATCCAGCAAACCGAATGGAATAGGTGAGGTCGTGAGGCCGCGCGACGTGACGTAGAACGTCGTGTGCCACGAGTGATTGGTCCATGGACTGCAGCTCAGGCGGATCTTGCCAACGATCTGCAGCCACATGTGCAGCGTCGCGGCCGTATCGCTGCCAAGCGCTCAACGGCAGCGCTGGCCATGCCTGGTCCCGAGTGGCAGTTGAGGTCGTCACCATTGGCTCTCCCCTTTCCCTGGTCTTACCACAAACCTACGCGGCCGGTGACCGACTCGATCAACTTCGCGCTGTTGAAGCCGACACCCTGCTTGAACACCGTTTCGACGCGTCTGACATCGGCAATGGTCGTCGACGGATCGCCGTTGATCACGACGAGATCGGCTTGCTTGCCGACGGCAATGGATCCAATTCGTGCGTCACGTCCGAGATACTTTGCGCCGTTCAGCGTTCCGATGGAGATGGCCTCGAGCGGCGAGAACCCTGCTTCCACCAGCAGCTCAATCTGTCGCTGATTCGAATAGCCTGGCACTACGCCGCCGCCGCCAGTCGGATCCGTGCCGGCGATCAGCAAGCCGCCAGCCTTCGCGAACGCCAGCTCCATCGCCATCGCGTGTGGAAACAACTTGATGTAGTTCGACTTCTCGTTCTTGGCGGTCCGCGCGTATCCCTGCTCGAACTGCTCTTTCAGTTGCGGCGCGAGCACCCCCAGGCCGGGCGGCATCGGCCGGCCCGGCGTGTAAGTCTCGAAGACCGTCAGCGTCGACGTCAGCGCCACTCTCTTGGCCACCAGCTTTTTCACAAGGGCTTTGAACGGCTCGCCATTCAGATCGACGGTCCCGAGGGACTGCTGTCCGCGCCCCTGACCCGGACATGTGTCGGGCTCCTTGTCGGCGACGAAGTCGGTCGACGCGAGGAAGCCGTGTTCGAGATTGTCGATGCCAAGATCAGCCGCTTCCGAGTAGGTCACCGAACAGAGGTGTCCAGTGATCTTCAATCCGCGCTTGTGCACCTCCTCGATCGACGCACCGAGGGCAGCGCGCGTGATGTTCATGTAGGCCTTGAACGACGTCGCGCCCATGTCCGCCCAATACGCGACCTGCCGCCGTGCATCGTCGGCATCCGTGAGCGCGCGCATCTGCAGGAAGGAATTCGGTCCATTGAGGTATGGCGCGGTCGCGTCCATCGCCGGCCCGGCATGCTGACCCGCGTCGATCAGCCGCTTCAGGGTAAAGTCCATGAAACCGTTGACGTTCCCACCGGTGCGCATCGTGGTCACACCGCCGGCGAGATACAAGCCGTACGAAACTCTGACCGAGCTGCGCGTAGACGCCCGGACCGGTCGGGTAATAGAGGTGCTCGTGCACCATCACCATGCCGGGCATCACGCTTTTTCCCGCCAGATCGACGACCGTGGCTCCCTCTGGCACTTTGATTCTGGCTACGTCGCCCATTTCCGCGATGTTTCCGTCGCGAAGGATCAACGTCTGGTTCGCTTTCGCCGGCGCACCTGTGCCGTCGATGACCCGAACGTTCGTCAGCGCGACGACCGGAGCGTCGACCGTGATGAAGCCGCGAACGGTGTCGCTGAATTGCGGACGCTGCGCCGCCAGCGTGACGCCAATCGCCAGACCGATCGCGGTGGCAACAGTCAGGCGGCGTGTCGTGAAACGTTTTCTCTGCATTGTCTGAATGAGCTGAAAGCTGCCGCCGTTGACGGCGGGCGCGACAAACCTGTTGATTCTATCTCTTCACGACGCTGTGTCTGCGAGCGGAAGGCGGACATCGAAACGTGCACCGCCGTCGGGGCGATTCCCGGCCGTCACGGTGCCGCCGTATCCCTCGACGATCGTGCGGGCGATGGCGAGGCCGAGCCCGGCGTGCTCGCGGCGGCCCGGCGCCTGGGGCCGATACGAGAAGAACCGCTCGAACACCCGATCGACATGGGCCGGCGGGATGCCGGGGCCGCGATCCGCGATGGTCACCCGGCAGTATCGGCCTTCTCGCCTCACCGTAATCTCGCGCCGCCGCGTCCGGGGCAAAGCTGTGCGCGTTCGTGAGAATGTTGTCAAAGACCTGGATCAACCGGTCGGACGACGCCAGCACGATGGGATGGCCGTGACAGTCGAGCGCGTCGAGCGGCCGGTTGCCGACCGCGTGCCGGCCGTTGACCAGGTTGGTCAGCAGGGCACCCACGTCGACACGGAGTCGCCGGCTCCTGCGAGAGCTGGGTATCGATGCGCGCCAACTCACGAACGCCGGCGACCAGGCGCTCGAGACGATCGACATCGCGGGTCAGCATGTCGAAGAACCGCGAACGATCGGCGGGGTCTTCGGCCGCGACCAGCATTTCGGCAGCCGTTCGGATCGACGCGAGCGGGTTCCTGAACTCGTGCGACACGTCAGCCGCAAACGACTCCAGCAGCCGGATGTGGCCGTCCAGGCGCGACGCGAGCTCCTCGAGCGCGCGGGCCAGGTCCCCGATTTCGTCGCGCCTGGCCACGACGTTGAACGTTCCGGACAAGGGCGCCCGGCGTTCGGCGAGGGAAACCGCTGCGCTCCGCAGTTTGACGAGCGGCCGGACGATCGTGGCCGACATCAATGCGCTGAGCAGCGCGGCGAGCACGACCGACGCAAGCACGATCTCGAAGATGCGCAGGCGAAGGCTGTACAGCGCCTGGAGCATCCGGAAGGTGGACTGCGAAACGACCACGGCACCGGTGACGGTGCCTCCCGACTTGATCGGAACCGCGCTGTTCAACGTCAACGAACGTTGTCCGGGGGTTGGCCGCGTCGCGGCGCCGTACTTTCCCTCGAGTGCGGTTCGCACTTCGGGCGCGGGATCGGAGACGGCGGCCATGTCACGATCCTCGCTGCGGCCACGACCCAACAGTCGCCGGCCGGCCGCGCCGAGCGCTTCCCTGATCCCGACGAGCCACGCGCCAAGGCGATACAAGAGACGCTGGCGGCCACTCACCTGCGCCGGACGATCCGTAAGGTTGGCTCTCGCTGCCCGACTGCCGCAACACACGCCGTGAATCGGCAAGCAGTGCGCCATCGCGACCGTAGACTCGAATGCGCACGTCGCCCTCGAAGCCAAGCCCGGCGAGGAAGGCGGCGGCATCCTCCGGGGCGACAACGTCGCGGCCCGACAACGCGGCGGCCACCAGTCGCGCCTGCTCCACCATCCCCCGCTCCTGCGCTTCCAGCAGGTGATCCTCATACGCGTCGAGATAGAGGATGCCGGCCACCGGCAGGAACAGCACGAGAAGGTTGAACGCGAGGACGCGCAGTCCGATGCGGGATGTTCGAACTCGTGAACCAATGCTCATGAATCGTCAGCTCTTGGAGCAATGCACCTGACTCATGGCCCCGCGACGATGTAGCGGTACCCCGCGCCGTAGACGCCTTCGATCGCGGCGAACGACGGATCGCAGGCTTCGAGCTTCCTTCTGATGCGTTTCACGTGGCTGTCGATCGTGCGGTCGCTGACCGACACGCGATCGGGGTAGGCCGCGTCCATCAGCTGCTCGCGGCTCTTGACGAGGCCGGGGCGTCGCGCAAGAGCCTGCAGCAGGAGAAACTCGGTGACCGTCAGCGACGCCGGTGTCCCCTTCCACGTCGCCGTCAGCCGCAACGGGTCCAGGATCAGATCGCCGACGACAACGGGTTCCTCGTCGGCGGGGCGCTGCGTCGAGTCGAGAAGCGCTGCGCGCCGCAGCAGGACCTTGACGCGGGCCATGAGCTCGCGCATCGAAAACGGCTTGCAGAGGTAGTCGTCGGCCCCGATCTCCAATCCCAGAACCCGGTCGAACTCATCCTCGCGTGAGGTCACGAAGATCACCGGAAGCGCGTCCGAACGCGTGCGCAGCCGGCGGCACAACTCGAGACCGTCGAGCCGCGGAACCCCAATGTCCAGAATCACGAGATCGGGCAACGCGCGCGCAAACGCCTCCCACGCCGTCTGCCCGTCGTCGTAGCCTTCGGTGCGATAGCCTTCGCGCTTCAGCGCGAAGCCGAATCGCTTCGCGAATCGTCTCCTCATCCTCCACGACCGCAACCAGCTTGCCCGCAGACGTCACGGCAAGAACTGTAACGCAGCTGGCCATTTTCCGCGTTGCCTTAGTTCCGCCACGATCTGCCACGTTTCACCATCGTCTCGGGCCTTCGCGCCGGCCTGCCGTGACGGTTTACTCGGTAGAGGCTGACGGATCGCCCGACTTCGCTTGTCAACTCCGTCAGTGAACGAGCGACAAGCTCTCGGCGAGGCCGCGCCGAATCGCGCTGGTTCGGTCGCGCGCGAATGGCCCGGGCTCCGTCAATTCGGAGGAGGAGGAACTCAAATGCGGAACTCGGCAATGGCAAGGCTCGGCATCATGGGAGTGCTTTTCATTGGTTTGTTGATTCCCCTGTCGATGATGCACTCCGTTGTCAGCGAGCGTGCGGGACGGCGGAACGAGGCGGCAGCAGTCATCAGCGCAGAATGGGGCGGCCCGCAGACGCTTGCGGGGCCGGTGCTGACGGTTCCATATCGGCTGGAATGGAAGGACGCGAGCGGCAACGTCAGGGAACGCACGCAGCGGCTCTTCATCCTGCCGGAAGCATTGACGGTCGCCGGCGCCATCGAGCACTCCACTCGCAAGCGCGGGCTGTTCGAGGTCGTCGTCTACACCGCGAGGCTGAAAGTGAGCGGGCGGTTCGTGCGACCGGACCTGTCGGGCATCAGGCCACAGCCGAGCCATGTGGATTGGGACAACGCCACGGTCGACGTTGGCGTGACCGATCCCCGCGGGATCGCCAGACGCGTGTCGATGCGCTGGGGCGGACGGGACGTGGGCTTCGTACCCGGCGTGACACCCAACGGGCTGTTCTCGACCGGTCTGCGTGTGCCGATCGGCACCGTGCCCGAAGGTCTGAACGCCATTCCGTTCGAGTTCGAAATCGATCTGAACGGCACGCGTGACCTGCGGTTTCTTCCTGCGGGCGACGAGACCCAGCTGACGCTCACGTCGACATGGCCGCACCCGAGCTTTACCGGAGCGCCGTTGCCGCGAGAGCGTTCCGTCGGGCCCGATGGGTTCACCGCGTCGTGGAACATCCCCTACTTCGGACGCGGATACCCTCCGCGGTGGACGAGCGACGAGATTCTGCCCGACGAGCGACGCGGCGAAGTCTACGGCGCGGCGGTCGGCGTCACGCTCATGAGGCCGGTCGACATCTATCAGCAGACCGAGCGCGCCGTGAAATATGCCGCCCTCTTCATCGTCCTCACCTTCGTGATCGCTTTTCTCTGGGAGGTGACCGGTGGCGTGCTCGTCCACCCCGTCCAGTACCTGTTCGTGGGCTTTGCCATGTGCGTGTTCTATCTGCTGCTGCTCTCGCTCGCCGAGCATGTCCAGTTCGACGGCGCCTATGCGGCAGCGGCATTCGCGACCGTCACGTTACTGGCGTGGTACTGGAGCTGGGTCCTGAACGGCTTGAAGCAGGGAACCGTGATGGGTGGCGTGCTCGTCGGACTCTACGGGTTTCTGTACTTGTTGCTTCGGCTCGAGGACTACGCGCTGCTGGCAGGCTCGATCGGACTCTTCCTGGTGCTTGCGGCTGCGATGTTCATGACCAGGCGCGTGCAGTGGTTCGATTTGAGGCTGGGCACGCGGCAGAACGCATCGGCTTCGTGAATCGTCGGTGCTCGCTCGGGGCTGGGCGATGGGCGATGCGGCCTAGCGCCTGAAGCTCGTAGCCAAGCGTTGCCCCATGCCCATCGCCCATCGCGAGCCCCTTGCCCATGGACCTCGAGCCCCGAGCACCGACGTCAGCGCCCCATGACCAGTCGCCCATCCTTGACGATCGTTTCGCCGCCGGCGGTCACAGTCGTGTTTGGAAAGAACATCCACGCGACGAAACCGCCGCGGACGTTCCCCGCCAGCTCGGTGTTATCGCCGAGGCTCAGGCGGACGACGCCGGCGCCGTATCCGTAGTACGGCATCACCGTGTCGGTCGGCGCAGCAATCAGCCGCGGATTGAAGCCGAGACAGAACTCGCGGAAGTTCGAGGCGGCAGGGACGCTCTTGAGCAGCGCGGCGACTCGTTCTGGATTCGTGCGCGCGCTGGAGCGAACGATGCGGCCGCGTTCGATCTCCAGACGAACATCGGTCGCTTCGCCGTCAGGAAAGGGCATGGACGGCACCATCATCGTGCCGTTGACCGATTCTTCCAGCGGGGCCACACGAACAACGCCTGCCGGCAACTCGATGTGCCGATCGATGCGCATGCGGCCTCTGCTCGCGCGGGCCTTGGAGCCGTCACCATCCTGCTTGTTGAACGGGCGATCACCAACACGGAAGGTCAGGTTCGTTCCTGCGGGCGTGGTGACGCGTACCTCCGCCTTCTGCAGGAGCGCAATCACCCGATCCATGTTCGCGCCGAGGGCAGCGTAATCGATGTCCAGCGCATCGAGATACATCTTGTCGAACGCGGGGGTGTGCGTGGCCGGAAGCCCGTTCACCTGACGGGTGCCGTCCGTCCAATGAAAGTGGAGCTCGCGTCCGCCGCCCCGGTCGATCCAGCGTGCGAGGGCGGCCGCCTGATCGGGCGGCGTGGCTGACGCCGGCGCGGGCAGCCAGACGTAGACGTCGGTTCGCTGCAACCGCTCCTCGAGATCCGGAGCCGGACCGTACGGCAGGGTCTCGACGGTCGCTCCGTCGCGCTCGAGCCGCTTCTGGAGGACCGGCGCCAGGTCGGGCATCGTCTCTTTGTGCACGCGCAGGAGGACGCGCTCGCCCTTCGACACCTTCCCCGACATTGCGATGCGCTCGGCCATCACATCGTACGGAAGACCCTGAGCTGTTGGCATTGCCACGATGGCCACTCCTCCTGCGGTAAGCGCCGCCAGCGCTCCGATCACGCTTACAATTCGCCGAGGGAGAGAGAATATGCACTCACTGAGACGATGCGGACGAGCGGCGATGCCAGTCATCGCTGACTACTCTACTCTGGGCGCCTGCGGCGATCGCACAACCATTTGCCGTGGGGCCGGTCACGGCCGCGCCGGGGACCGTCGCCTCCGGCACGCTGACCGTCGCGCCTCGCGCCGGCAGCGACGACGGGACATCTATTCCGATCAGCATCATTCACGGCACCAAACCCGGTCCAGTGCTTGCCCTCACGGCAGGAGTCCACGGCCAGGAGTACACACCTGTCCTGGCGCTTCAGCGGCTGCTGAAATCGACGGATCCGAAGACACTCACGGGCACGATCGTGCTGGTGCACGTGGCGAACATGCCGTCGTTCCTCGCGCGGACGATCTACTACTCCCCTGCTGACGGCAAGAACCTCAATCGCGTCTTTCCCGGGAAAGTGGACGGCACGTTGTCCGAGCGCATTGCGCTGACGATCACGCGCGAGGTGATCGAGCGTGCGACTCACCTCATCGACCTGCACTGCGGGGACGGCAACGAGTCGCTTCGGCCCTACACCTACTGGATCACGACCGGCGCTCCCGCCGTCGCCGAAACCGGCAAACAGATGGCCCTCGCCTTCGGGATGGATCACATCGTGGTCGATCGGGAGCGGCCGGTGGATGCGAATGCCTCGGTCTACGTGTCGAACACCGCCATCACGCGGGGCAAGCCGGCGCTGACGATCGAGTCGGGCGGCATGGCGGTTACCGACGAGGAGTCGATTGCCCGGATCGAGCGCGGGATCGCCGGCGTTCTGCGTCATCTCGGCATGCGGCGCTGACGGCCCGCCGCCGGTTGCGCAGCCCATCTGGATTCAGCGCAGCGAGGTTCTGCGCGCCTCGAACACGGGCATCTTCCACGCCGCGGTCGAACGAGGGCATACGGTCGCGCAGGGGACGATCGTCGGGCGCATCACCGATTTTCACGGCAAGGTCGTCGAGGAGATTCGCGCGCCGTTTGGCGGCGAGATTCTCTACGTCATCGGCACGCCGCCGATCAGCAAGGGTGAACCGGTTGCCATGGTTGGTGCAATTGGGGCGGCCCACAGTGACGATCGGCTGCCTCCTCGCACCGATCGCGAGGAGGCGGCAAGGCCGAAGGCCTCCGCGAAGCGCTAGCGGCGGTGCCGCCGCGGCCTTGGCGACAGGCGGCAGGTCTCGCCGAAGCGCGTGAAGCGCGCGGGGGTGGGGCCCCGCGCGCACAAAGAAAAGACAGCAGGCGGCCGCTAGCCAGCAAGGAGCCTGGGCCTGAGGTGATTCGCATGCGAAAACCGAGATTGCTCACGGTGCTGACACTCGCGCTGTCGGTGATGGTCGGCGCGCAGACGGCCAAGCCGTCGTTCGAGGCGGTGCAGCCGGAACTGCTGTCGGCGGGCGGCTCATTCGTCAACGCGTTTGCTGACGTCGATCGCGATGGCGATCTGGACCTCTTCGTCGGGTTCAATGGGGAGCCCGAATCGGCTCTATCGCAACGATCGCGGCACGCTGGTCGACGTCGCCGGGACGTTGGGAGTCGCGGATGCCCGCGCAACGCGAGCAGCCGCATGGGGTGATTTCGATGCGGACGGCGATCCGGACCTGCTGGTGGGTTTCGCGCCGGGCGCCGGGTCGGTGCTGCGTCTCTATCGGAACGAGCGCGACCGATTCGTTGACGCCACGTCAGCGGCGAAGCTCGCGGTAGCCGCGGGCGCCGTGCGTCAGCCGGCCTGGATCGACGTCGATGGCGATGGGGATCTGGATCTGTTCGTAGCGTTTCGGGATCGTGCGAACGCGCTGTACCGCAACGACGCCGGACGGTTTACCGATGTTGCGGCGGAGGTCGGCCTGGCGGATGCGCGGCGAAGCGTCGGCGCCGTCTGGTTCGATTACGACGAGGACGGCGACCTCGATCTCTATGTCGGCAACATGGACGGTGACGCGAACGGACTGTTTCAGAACGACTCGGGCCGCTTCACGGACGTTGCCGAGCTCGCGGGCGTCGCGTGGGGAGGCCGCGCGCCCAAGGATCCGGCCAACGGTACGGTCCGTCCGTGTGCCGCTGACGTCAACGGTGATGGGTCCTTCGATCTGTTCACGGCCAACTACGGCCCGCTGGGACTCTTTCTGAACACCAAGGGCTCGTTCCGTGACGTGTCGGCAGACTGGCAGATCGCGATCGACTCGCGTTACGACGCCTGCGCCTTCTGCCGACATCGATCACGACGGCCGGCTCGACGTCTATGTCAACGGCACGGTGACTGGTGGCGTCAGCTATCGGGATCACATCTTCCGCAACGCCGGGACGCGCTACGAGGACGTCACACCCGACAACGTTCGGGCGTTGCAGGCCGACCACGGCGTGCAGTGGGCGGACTTCGATGGGGATGGCGACGAGGATCTCGCGCTGACGGGTTCGCGGCCGGATGGGATGCACTCGCTGCTTCGCAATCTGTTGCCGGCAGCCAGCGCGCGGCAGTCGCTGCAGGTCAGGGTCGTGGACGGCCGTGGCCGCGCGACGCTCGCCGGTGCGGAGGTTCGAGTCTATCAACCGGGCACCCGAACACTGTTGGGCGCTCGACTCGTCGACTCGGGATCGGGGTACGACGCGCAGAACGAGATGCCGGTGCACTTCGGGCTATCGGGGCAGTCGAGGGTCGACGTCGAAGTGATTTACCCGTCGCGTCAATCAGCGAAAGGCGGTACGTCGTGCTGGCGTGAGGATTTCCGGGGACCGTTTCGAGGTGCTGACCATTCAGGTGGGCCGGTAGAGTGCCAAAATCAGCGTTCATCACTAGCCAAGATCAAGAGCTCTCGCAGGGATCGCAGAGGGCAGGGATCGCAGAGACTTGAAATCATCAGAGACAGCCGGCGAAACCGGCTGCCTGGCGCAGCCAGGCAGGAGGAGTCGCGAGTGATCGCAAATCAGAGCGCCGCGGTGATCATGTGGCGTTCTGATTTGCGATCACTCGCGACTCCTCCCGCCGCCTGCGCCGCGGCCGGTTTCGCCCGGTTTCTGACCAACTAGCAGAGACTCTGCGATCCCTGCCCTCTGCGATCCCTGCGCGAGCTCTTCGTGACAAGTGGTTGGCGTCGTCGAATGATCGAACGCGGTCGCACGCTACGTCGAGCGACGCCAGGAACTCCCGCGTACCCGCCGGACCCGTGGCGCTCACCCAGATCGCGCCGCCGTTCGGTTCGACGATCACCTCGAAACGCAGGAAGCGGCAGCATCGCCGCTCGGCATCGATGACCGTCGCAATCTGGGCAAGCAGCCCGTCTTCCGGAGCGAATCGCCACCGCAAACCATCGGGCAACTCCTCACGCGCCCGCTGACCTCGCGATCAGGCCAGGGAGCAACTCGACCCGCCGGCGATTGAAGTCGTCCGAGTCCAGCGTGCAAGCGATCTCGTCCATGTCTGATTCGAATCCGCTGTCATTTCGCAGTCCCGCAACCACTCGATCGTACGTACTGCTCATACAACGGCACGATGCGATCCACACAGTACTGCTCGCGCACGCGCTGGCAGGCCACTTCGGCAACCCGTTGATGAAGCCGATCGTCGGTCAGCAGCGCGATCGCGCTGCGCGCCATCCCGTCGAGATCGGCCGGCGGGTGGAGAAACCCCGTGACGCCGTGTTCGATCACTTCCGGCAAACCGCCGACGCGCGACGCCACCACGGGCACCTCACAGGCCATCGCCTCGAGGGCCGCGAGCCCGAAGCTTTCCTGAGCTGAGGGCAGTAGAAAGACGTCGGCGATCGACAGGAGCGGGATGACCGCTTCCTGCGCGCCGAGCATTTCCACCCTGCTGGTCAGTCCGAGCTCTCGGCCCAGGCGGTACGCCGTTTCCTGTTCTGGTCCGTCACCCACCAGCAACAGCCGCGCGGACACTTCGCGGCAGATGCGCGCAAACACCTGCATCACGGCATCAATCCGCTTCACGGGTCTGAAGTTCGACACGTGGATCACGAGCTTCGTCTGATCGTCCTTCGCAAAACGTGCGCGCAACGCCGGGCATGTCGGTCCGCCGATAGAGACCGCAATCGAGAAAATTGGGGATCACCACGATCTCACGCGCGACGCACAGCTCCGTGTGCGTGGAGGCCGCGAGGCTCTGCGACACCGCGGTCACGCCGTCGGAGCGCTCGATCGAGAATGCCACGATCTCCGAGTACGACGGATCGCTGCCGACCAGCGTGATGTCGGTCCCGTGCAGCGTGGTCACCACGCGCGGCGACGGGCGAGTGGCCGCCGGACTCCAGCACCTGCTTGGCGAGCAGACGCGGCCGTCGCATGCGGGATCGCGTAATGCGCGTGGATCAGATCGAGCTTGAACTCGCGGCCCACCTGCACGACGCGGTTCGCGAGCGACAGCAAGATACTGCGGTTCGCGGAACAGTGGATAGCTGGGCGTGTTGACCTGATGGAAGGCCAGACCCGGATGGAACTCGTTGAGCCGGAACGGCTGATCCGTACTGACCAGGTGCACGCTGTGGCCGCGATCGGCGAGCGCCTTCGCCAGCTCGGTCGCGACAATACCGCTGCCGCCCACCGACGCATAGCACAGAATGCCAATGTTCATGAATCTATCGCCGTGGTCGTGGTTCGTGCGCATCGTCGCTCGTAGCTCGTAGATGCTAAGCGTCGGCTGAGCCTTTCGAGCTACGGACTACGGACCACGAACCACGGCATGAATCGTCACCCCTTGAACAACGACTCTCTCACGACCGGATCCCGCACCACGAAACCTTCCGCGAAGGCGACACCTGCCACGGCCCCGAACTGCGCGTCGCGGCTTTCAATCAGCTGCTGAAAGCGCGGCGTCGTGAACCGCGTGGAGACGCTGTCACCCGGAGCGCGGCGTGAACTGCGACACATGGCAGGCCAGCGCCCGCCGCTTCGTCTCGTAGTGCTGCGACACGTCGATGACGAACGACGGGCGGACTCGAGTCGTTGATGAAGTAATAGCAGATCCACTCCGCCTTCCACGCCTCGCCCCCTGCCTGATACCGTCGCAGGCCGGCGCTGAACACCGCCTCGGTCAACACGCGGCTCGCCGCGACGTGATCGGGATGCCGGTCGGACCAGTGCGGCACGGCAATCGCTCGTGGCCGCGCCGCACGGATCAGCGCTGCCGCCTGACGAACCTGCTCGGGATCGCCAATCGCGCGATCGGGCCAGCGCAGGTTCACGCGCCAGCGCGCGCCCAGAACTGCCCGCGCGGCCTCGGCTTCGGCGAGGCGCTCGTCCACTGTTCCGTTGCTCCCCATCTCGCCAGCGGTCAGGTCGCAGAGCCCGACGCGGTGCCCGAGCGCGGCGTGACGCGCGACGGTGCCGCCGACGCCTATTTCGATGTCGTCGGGGTGTGGGCCGAAACACAGCAGGTCGACCGGATCCGGATGCGCAGCCACCAGTCAGGTCCGTTCACGGCTTGGACGACGAGAACGCGGCGAGAACCTGCCCGATGAACTCGTTGAACGCGCGCTGCTGGATCCAGCGGACGACGATGACGAGGTCGTTGTCCCAGTCGATGTAGATGATGTTGCTCCCGTTGCCCTGGAACGTCACGGAGGTCGCCGGCGCGTTCGGAAACGGCTTGCGGTCCGTGTTGAGGAACCAGTTCATGTAGCCGTAGGTCTGGTTCGCCGGCCCCGGCGTCCGCGCCATCTTGATCCAGTCCGGCGACACGATCTGCCGATCCTTCCATTTGCCATTGCGCAGGAAGAGGTATCCGAACCGTGCCATATCGCGCGCCGAAATGAACATGCCGCCGCCCCAATGGCCGCCGCCGGTCATCGACTGCATGCGGCGGCCGTCGAGTTCGATCCACGAGTTCTCGTAGCCGTGCCAGCGCCACGTGCTCGATGCGCCGATCGGCTCCATCACCTCCTCACGGAGGACTTCCGGCAACGGCCGCCGCAGGACGTGCAGCGCGCACAGCGCGAGCACGTTGACGCGGACATCGTTGTATTTGTAGCGCGTCCCTGGCTCGCTCAGCGGCCGGTTAGGCCAGTCGGATGGCCGTTGCCCTTCGGGTCTGTCCGCCCAATCCGGCTTCCCCCACAGCGTCCCCTGCCAGTCGCTGGTCTGCCGCAGCAGGTGATCCCAGGTGATCTTCGCGTTGTGAGGGCTGGCAAAGAGCGTCTGGTCCGGCACGTAATCGCGCACCAGATCGTTGACGTCATGGATCAGGCCCTTCTGCCAGGCGATGCCGACGACCGTCGACAAAAAACTTTTGGTGACGCTGAAGGTCATGTCCGCCCGTGGTGGTCTCGCCCCATTCAGCGACGATGAAGCCGTTCTTGATGATGATTCCGTTGAGCGCGGCACGAGGCTGGACGGGGCCTATCGGCGTGTCGAACGGCTCCCGCCCCCGAACGTCGTCGCCAGATCGACCGCGAGGTCCTTGGTGGCCGGGTTCTCGTTATCGGTCGCAAACTTGATCGCCGCCTCGAGCCGGGTGGCGTCGATGCCCGCCTGGGCGGGCGTCCGGGTCTGCCACCCGAATCGCTCCGGAAAATAGGGACCGGACGTCGGGGGCGTCTGGCGGGTCTGTGCCGCCAGCACCCCGCCTGGCAGCTCAGGATGCGGCCAGCCACAAAACTCAGCAGCGCGATTCGTCTGGTCATGACCGGCGATTATATGGAAGCCGAAACGGGGAAAGTCTACCCCTCGCAGCATTTCTTCGATCAATTCCGCGCACTGCCTCGCGAGCACACCTTCGACGCCAACGCAGCGACGGCCTTTGACTGGCTGACCGTGCCAGGGGTCACACGCGCGCAGGCGGAGCGGCTCACCAGAGGCGCATCGTACAAAGATCTCGATGCCGTCGTGGCCGCGGCGGAGGGAGACCCGCTACTGCAAGAACGCGTGCGGATGATGTCTCGATCGATGGATGACCTGCGCGTGCGCGCCACTCAGGAGGAGGAATCGCTCAGCGTGACCGTGCTGCTGATGCCTTTTCTGTCGCGTCTTGCGGGCGTGCTGCTGGTCACGTCGATCGTCGCCGCCTGGCTCGCGCGCGTCGCTGGTGCGCGGCGGTGGTGGACAGCAGGCCTCGTCGGTGCCGCGGCCTCGTCCATCATCATCCTGTTTGCCTGGCTCGTCACCGCCCCACCGTGGTACCCGGGCTTGGCGCCGGTCGTCGTGCTGGGATCGCCGTTAGCCATTTTCCGCGGGCTCCGCGAGCATTCTTGGAGGGCAGCGGTTTCGGCATGGCGCATCTGGGGCGCGTCGTCGTTGCCGGCGGTGCTCGTGTCGGGGCTTCTCTGGTAGCGAACAAGGGTATCGCGGATCGACGGAAATTGACGTGGGACGAATTTCACGTCGGCGTCGTCACGTTGCTGAGTTACTGGGGTTTGCAAGTCTCACGTCCTGCTGAGTTTGCGAATTAAACCCGTTGACAGGTGCCCACCCTGGCGCTAGCGTATGCCGCAGGTATACCGTCCCTAGAAACGGCCCGTTCGGCGTCAAATTGACGCAGTCCACGGCTCCAGCGCGGTTACTCACGTCTCTGGGAGGAGGAGACATGAAGCAGCGTGTTCTCGGGCTCGTTGTTGCTTTGGCCGTTCTTTCCGTACTCACTCCAACACCAGGGTTTGCCCAAAACAGAGGCTCGCTCAACGGCGTCGTCGCCGACGCCGGTGGCGGCGTGTTGCCCGGGGCGACCGTGGTCGTGAAAAGCGTGACATCCGACGCCTCGTTCGAGGCCACTGCCAACACCGAGGGTCTGTTCTCGGTGCCATCGCTCGATCCGGGCGCGTACACCGTGACCGTCTCCCTGACGGGATTCAAGACGGCGATCATCAATGATGTTCGAATCTCTCCGGGCACACCGGTCACCATCAAGGCGACGCTCGAGGTCGGCCAACTCGAGGAGACGGTTACCGTCAGCAGCAGTGCCGAACTGATCAACACGCAGACGCCGACGGTCTCTTCGACGCTCAACGCCGATCAGCTCAATCGGATGCCGACGCCGAGCCGGAATGCGCTGAACGCCGTGACCTTCCTGCCAGGCGTCAATACGGCGACGACCAACCGCGAGTCGCGCATCAACGGCCTGCCGGAGTCGTTCGTCAGCATCACGATGGACGGCGTGAACAACAACGACAACTTCAACCGCTCGACCGACTCGTTCTTCGCGTCGGTGTCGCCACGCCAGGATGCGGTGGAAGCGGTCACTGTCACGACCGCCGCGGCCGCAGCGAACGTCGGCGGCAGCGGCGCGGTGACGATCAACTTCGCCACGCGCTCCGGGAGCAACCGCTTCAGCGGCAGCGTCTACGAGTACTTCCGTCACCCTCGATGAACACCAACTACTACTTCAACGAGCTGAACGGTCTTGAAAAGAACGACATCAAGTTGAATCAGTACGGCGGCCGCGTTGGCGGACCGATTTCCATCCCGGGGCTCTTCGACGGCCGCGACAGGGCGTTCTTCTTCTTCAACTACGAGCAGCTGCGATTCCCGAACAGCTTTACGCGAACCCGCGTGACGCTGCACCCACGGGCGCTGGACGGCTGGTTCCGTTATAGCGTCAGCGGTCAGATCCGTGAGGTGAACGTCCTCAACCTGGCGGCACAGAACGGGCAGATCTCGGCAATGGACCCATTGGTGCGGGATATTCTCGGAAGGATTCAGAGCGCGACGCTGACGACCGGCAACGTCAACACCACGAGCGACCCGCTTCTGAACAATTACGTGTGGCTCAGTCCAAGCGAGCTCTTCGAGCATCAGCCAACGCTCAGGATTGACTACAACCTCACGGCCAACCACCGCCTGACCGGAACGACCGCGACGATCTGGGCCGAACGGGATCGAGATTACCTGAATGGCGGTGATGTCCGGTTCCCCGGCGGAACGAACTCCAGCCTCTTTCACTCGACGCGTCCACTGCACTCGTTGACCCTCCGTTCGACGCTGTCCGCTAACACCGTCAACGAGATCCGTGCTGGATTCACCGCGTACGGCGGCGCCTCGTATTTCGGTGACATTTCGAGCAATGGCCCACCGACGTTCGAGGATCAGGACGGCTACGCGATCAATTTCCCGGACTTTTCCGACCCCGCGCTGACGAACTGGCACGTGCAGAACAACCCGAGCTGGCGCAGCGCTCCGACGGCTGAAATCGCTGACACGCTGAACTGGCAAAAGGGCTCGCACAGCTTCATGTTTGGCGGCTCATGGCTGCGTGCGTCGGCATGGGAGAAGGCGCAGAATCAGGTGGAGGGCATCAATCTCGGGTTCAACAACACGAGCGATCCGGCGATCGGGCTGTTCAATACGACGAACTTTCCTGAATGCGTCCGGCGGCCAGCTGACTGACGCCCGCGACCTCTATGCCACGCTCACCGGACGGGTGAGCGCCGTCACGGGTCAAGCGGCGCTGGACGCTGACACGAACCAGTACGTGTCGCTCGGCGCGCGAACTCGAGAGGGACGCATCGACCTGCTCTCGGGATTCGTGCAGGACTCGTGGCGCATGACGCCCGCCCTGACGATCAACGCTGGTCTCCGTTACGACCTCCAGCTGCCGTTCACGCCGGTCAACGACATCATGTCGAACGTGACAATGGAGTCGGTCTGTGGCATTTCCGGCGTGGGACCAGGCGGAACTTACGGCAACTGCAACTTCCTGCAGCCCGGTTTCACCCCCGGAGTCACACCCGAATTCATCCAGTTGACGAGGGGCACCCAGGGGTACGACACCGACTACAACAACTTCTCGCCGAACGTCGGCGTCGCCTGGCGGCCGAATGTCGAGAGCGGATGGTTGCGGAAGATCCTCGGAGATCCGGAGCAGGCGACGCTCCGTGCTGGCTATTCCGTCGCGTACGAACGGCAGGGGATGGGCGTCTTTACGGGCGAATTCGGGGTCAACCCAGGCAGCACGCTGAGCCTGAGTCGAGATGCCAACACCGGGCTCGTCGGCCCCGGGGAAACCTGGCCGGTCCTGCTCAGCCAGCGCAGCCGTCTGACCACCGCCGGCTTCCCTTCGTCGCCGACATACCCGATCGCGGTTCGGTCGGGGCGCGCCGATGACATGTCGACGTTCTCGCCGGACATCGTGATTGCCTCGGCCGGTACCTGGACCGTTGGCTTCCAGCGGTCGATCAACCGCGACATGGCCATAGACGTCCGCTACGTCGGTACACGCGGCTGGAACCAGTGGTCGGAACTCAACTACAACGACGTGCGCGGCGAGAACCTCGTCGCCAACGGCTTCATGAACGAGTTCCGCCTCGCGATGTCCAACCTGACGGCGAACAATATCGCCGGCGGCAACCGCGCCGGATCCTTCGCGTACTTCGGGCCGGGCACTGGGACCAACCCGCTGCCGACCTACCTGGCGTACGTGAATGGCAGCCGGGATGTGAACAACCCGACCGCGTATTCCGGCACGACCTGGACGAATACGGCCCTCACGAACGACTTGGTGCGGACCAATCCCAGCCCGATCAACTCGGCCAACGATCTCGACGGCGACGCCACACGGCGCGGCAACGCGGCGCGCGCGGGGATTCCGGCGAACTTCTTCATTCCCAACCCGGACCTCGACGACGTGACCGTGACCGACAGCGGCGCCTACAGCGACTACCACGCATTTCAGTTCGAGTTGCGGCGCCGTCTCTCGAAGGGGCTGTCCGCGAACTTCAACTACCAGTACACGCTCGAAGGTGGTTCGGCGTTCGACGGCTTCTCGTTCGGGCGCGTGATGATTCCGAGCGAAAACGTGCGTCACGCGATCAAGACGCAGTGGGACTGGACGATTCCGGTCGGCCGCGGCCAGCGCTACGGCACCAACATGAACCCGATCCTCGACGGCATCCTCGGTGGCTGGAGTTTCAACGGTGTCGGCCGCATCCAGTCGCGCGCGATAAATCTGGGCAACGTGCGCCTTGTGGGGATGACCATCGACGAACTGACCGACATGTACAAGTTCGAGACGCGCATCAATCCGGATACCGGCGAGCTCGCCGTCTTCAACCTGCCGGACGACGTAATCCTCAACACTCGACGGGCGTTCAGCACCAGCCCGACGTCCGTCACGGGATACTCGAGTCTCGGTGCTCCGGAAGGCCGCTACTTCGCGCCTGACGACAGCTTCGATTGTCTCGAGGTACACGACGGCGATTGCGCGCCGCGCACGACGATGGTGCGCGCGCCGTGGTTCACGCGATTCGACATCGGCGTCACCAAGCGGTTCCCGATCAAGGGGTCGATGAACTTCGAATTCGCGTTCCAGGTGCTGAACGTGTTCGACAACATCAACTTCGACCCGTTTGAGGACACGATCAACGGTGACGACGACATCTTCCAGACCACCTCGGCCTACACGGACGCGAGCAACACCTACGATCCGGGCGGCCGCCTCGGTCAGCTGATGTTCCGTATCAATTGGTAGACGCGGCTACCGCCTCGTGGGCCCCGACCCTTCACGTCCGGGCCCGCCACGAACACTTCGAACGCCTGCGGTCGCCTCTGGCGATCGCGAGCGTTCGGCTCACGAGCGACGAGCCACGGACGACGAACCACGGCTTTTACGTTTCTGTGAATGGTACGACTGCCAGTTCATCCCCGCTGACGCACCACTCGCCACACGTCACACGCATCATCACAGTTAAATCGTCAGGGCCCGTTCCGAGCGCGGCCTTTTCGGAACTGCTTTCGCTGACACTCTTTCTCAGGCAGACCCGGTGTTGTCTCGCGCCCGCCGCGACGCTCACCGGCGTCTGACAGGAGGAGACAATGAAGGAACGGATAGCCGGGCTGGTGCTGGCGTGTGCCCTCGTGTTTCTGAGCGGCACGCCCGCATTCGCACAGACATCATCTCTGTCGGGCGTCGCCGTGGACTCGAACGGCGGCGTCCTCCCAGGCGTCACCGTCGTCGTCAAGAACGTGGCGACCGGAACGACCTACGACGCCGTCACCAACACCGAAGGGATCTTTTCGGTTCCCGCGCTCGATGCCGGCGCGTACACGGTGACCGCATCGTTGTCAGGCTTCAAGACCGCCGTCGTCAACGACGTGCGGCTGGCGCCGGGGACACCGACGTCGATCAAGGCGACGCTCGAGGTCGGCAACCTCGAAGAAACGATCGTCGTTACCAGCAGCAGCGAGCTGGTGAACACGCAGACCGCGACGATCTCGTCCACGCTCAACGCGGATCAGATCAACCGGATGCCGACGCCGTCGAGGAACGCGCTGAATGCCGTGACTTTCCTGCCAGGAGTCAACTCACCGACGACCAACCGGAACTCGACCATCAATGGATTGCCGGAATCGTTTCTCAACATCACGCTCGATGGCGTGAGTAACTCCGACAACTTCAACAAGTCCACTGACGGTTTCTTCGCCTCGGTCACGCCACGCCAGGACGCGGTTGAAGCGGTGACGGTCACCACCGCCGCCGGCGGTGCCGAGACGGGCGGGAGCGGCGCGGTCTCGATCAACTTCGTCACGCGCTCCGGGACGAACCGCTTCAGCGGCAGCCTCTACGAGTACTTCAGACATTGGGAGCTCAACTCGAACTACTGGTTCAACAAGCGTGACGGCCTGCCGCGCAACGAGATCAAGCTGAATCAGTATGGCGGCCGCGTCGGCGGACCGATCGTGCTGCCGGGACTCTTCGACGGACGGGACAAGGCGTTCTTCTTCGTCAACTACGAGCAGCTCCGCTTCCCGAACAGTTTCACGCGCAACCGGACGGTCCTCCATCCGAGCGCTCAACAGGGCATCTTCCGCTACAGCGTCGGGCGGGCAGGTGCGAGAGGTCAACGTCCTGGAGCTGGCTGCGCGAAACGGTCAGATCGCCTCGGTAGACACGACCGTGCAGCGGCTGCTGACCCAGATCAACTCGGCGATGGCCACGTCGGGCGTCCAGTCGGCGCAGAGCGACCCGCTGCTGATGAACTACCGCTGGCAGAGCCCGGGAAGCCTGTTCGAGCACCAGCCGTCGGTCCGTCTCGATTACAACGTGAGCGACAAGCATCGACTGAGTTTCTCAGGTGCCGTGATCGATACCTACCGCAACGCTGACTACCTGAACAACACCGACGTCAGGTTCCCTGGAGCGCCCAACTACAGGCGCTACGACTCCCTGCGACCGCTCTATTCGGGAACACTGCGCTCGACCCTGTCCAGCACCATGGTCAACGAATTGCGCGGCGGCACGACGCGCGGCGGCGCGTCGTACTTCGGCAGCACGACGAGCCCGGGTCTCGCGAGCTTCGACGACCAGGGTGGGTACGCGATCGACTTCGACGCGAACATCGGACTCACGAACTGGCACACGACCAACACCCCGAGCTGGCGCAGCGCGTATACCTACAGCCTCGAAGACACGCTGAACTGGCAGAAAGGCCAGCACAGCTTCAGCTTCGGCGGCGCCATGCTTTTCACTCGAGCGTGGGAGAACGAGCAGCAGGTGGTGACCGGCATCAACCTGCGCTTCGACACGACCAACGATCCCGCCCGCGATCTCTTCAGCCAGGCGAATTTCCCCAACGCCTCGGGCGCTCAGCTCGCGGATGCGCGCGATCTCTATGCGCTCCTGACCGGCCGCGTCGGTGGGGTGACAGGGCTGGCAGCGCTAGACGACTCGGGCACGTATCAGGCCTTCGCTCCCATCCGTCGCCAAGGGAAGATGGACGTCCACTCGCTCTTCGCCCAGGATTCCTGGCGCCTGACGCCGACGCTGACGCTGAACGCGGGCGTTCGCTGGGACCTGCAGCTTCCATTCACGCCCACCAGCGGCGTCCTGACGGCCGCGACGATGGCCGACGTGTGTGGTATGTCCGGCCTCGGTGACGGCGGGACCTACAGCAAGTGCCGATTCAACGAGCCTGGCGCCGGCACGGCGCCGACAGTGCCCCAGTACGTCAACCTCACGTCCGGTACCAACGGGTACAAGACCGATTGGAACAACTTCGCCCCGAACGTCGGCGTTGCGTGGCGGCCAAACGTGGAAAGCGGCTGGCTGCGGCGGCTGCTGGGGGATCCGGACCAGGCAACCCTGCGGGCCGGCTACTCGGTTGCGTACGAGCGCCAGGGCATGGGTGTATTCGTCGGGGTTTACGACGACAACCCTGGAGGCACGCTCAGCCTCACGCGGGACGCCTCAACCGGTATCGTTGGCCCGGGGGAAGCGTGGCCGGTCCTCCTCCGCGAGACAAGCCGTCTGTACAACGCTCCTTTCCCGACCACCCCGACCTACCCGATCGTGAGCCGCCCGAATCGTGCCGACGACCTCGGGGCGCTTGCGCCCGACATTCAGATCGCATCGGCGCGCAGCTGGACCGTCAGCTTCCAGCGCTCCTTGACGAAGGACATGGCGGTTGACATCCGTTACGTCGGCACACGCGGCGTGAACCAGTGGTCGTCCATCGACTACAACGACGACAACATCAACATCGAGAGCAACGGGTTCGTCGATGAGTTCCGGCTCGCGATGGCCAACCTTCAGGCCAACAATGCGGCCGGCGGCAATCGAAGCGGCTCGTTTGCCTACTTCGGTCCGGGCACGGGCACGAACCCTCTGCCGATTTACCTGGCGTACCTGAACGGCCTGCCGTCCTCGCGGTCGTCGGATCCGAGCGCGTATACAGGTGGCAGCCAGACGTGGACCAACACGACGCTCGCCCAGCGGCTCGTCCGGACCAACCCACTGCCAACGACATCCGCGGTCGATCTCGACGACGACCTCGGACGACGCGATAACGCGCTCCGGGCGGGGCTTCCCGCAAACTTCTTCGTCGTCAACCCGAACATCGACGACTTGAACGTCACCGACAGCGGAGCGTTCAGCGACTATCACGCGCTGCAACTCGAATTGAAGCGCCGACTGTCAAAGGGACTGCAGGCAAACGTCAGCTACCAATATGCCGTCGAGGGGGGATCCGCGTTCCTGGGCTTCCGCTACGGCCGGGCCATGAACCCGGCAGCCAACGTCAGGCATGCGATCAAGACGCAGTGGGACTGGGAGATTCCGGTCGGGCGTGGACAGCGGTTTGGTTCGGATTTCGGACCGATCTTGAACGGCATCCTCGGCGGCTGGCAGTTCAACGGCGTCGGCCGCATCCAGGCACGCACGATCAACTTCGGAAACGTGCGCCTGGTTGGCATGTCACTCGACGAGCTGACGAGCGCCTACAAGCACGAAGTCAGGATCAATCCGGACACCGGCCTGCAGACGGTGTACAACCTCCCGCAGGACATCATCGATAACACGCTGCGGGCATTCAACGTGAGCACGACGTCGCCCACTGGCTACTCGGCACGTGGCGTGCCTGAAGGGCGCTACTTCGCACCGCCGAACAGCGCCGATTGCCTGCAGCTCAAGGCCGGCGACTGCGCCCCGCGCGCGCTGCTCGTGCGCGCCCCGTGGTTCACGCGCTTCGACATCGGCGTCACCAAGCGCTTCCCGATCCAGGGTTCGATGAACTTCGAGTTCCGGGTGGACGTGCTGAACGTCTTCGATAACGTCAACTTCGATCCATTCAACTACACCGACGATTTCGAACACGCTGAACACGGCGTACACCAACGCGAGCTTCGGTCAGGTGACGACGGCGTATCAGGACAGCAGCAACACGTTCGATCCGGGCGGCCGGCTCGGGACAGATCATGTTCCGGTTTAACTGGTAGGAACTCGATAACTCCCAACTGCCAACTTCCAACTCCCAAGGTGAGTCGATCAGCCGGTCGACTCGAGAGCATCGTTCGGAACTCTGAGAGGTTGGGAGTTGGAGGTTGATCCGCGTCACGAACCAGCTTTTCTCAACGTCCCCACTACCCTTCCCGCCGGCTGCCCTTCAGCCTGGACCACCGCGCGGATGACGTAGTCGCCGGGTTTCAGCGTGGCGATCGGGATGGCCCCGGTTGCAATTCGCTGTGAGTCGCGCCGCACGTCTCCTACCGCACCTGGAATGCGCAGCATCGGCGGGCCGTCGACGCTCGTCGCCAGTTCCATGACGATCGAAACGGGCGAATCGGCGGGCGCTCCGTAGACCTCCAGGTAGGCCAGCGCCACGGGTTCGGGACCGAACACCAGGCGAGGAACGAAGCCACTGGGCCGCGACAGGCCGAGCATGATCGAGCTGAGGGCGAGCGGACCTGCGGGTGCCAGCTCCGCGTTGACCTGGTAATCCACCGTGCCGCCGCGACCCGTGGCGTCGGTCGCCGCCACTCGCAGGCGATACCGTCCGGGCTGTGCCTCGAGCGCGGTCATGACCGGCATACCGGGCCCTGGACTGGATTCGACGGTGCCCTGGGCCACGAGACGCCCCTCGAGGTCGAACAATCCAACCATGGCGGAACGGAACGTCACCGCCGGATCGATCGGCTCGGCGAGCACGACAATCTTCACTCGTCCCTCACGGCTGCCGGACGTGTAGCCGATCGCGCGGAGCGGCAGATCGCGATACATGCGCGCCTCGCGCAACATGCTGCGCGGCGTGAGCGCGGCATCGCGCCCGCGCGCGTCGGCGCGCGCGATGATGATGTCTGGCCTCGTTCGCAACACGACCCCCGGACGCGATACCGCGACGTCGACCTGATGTTTCTCACCGTTGCGATCGTTGCGTTCGGGCTCGATTCCGGCGAGGTAGTAGCCAGTCGTCTCGCGCATCACGCGCAGGAGCGTTTCAGGTCCCTGCGTCGCGAGGTGAAGCCGCCGGGCGCCGGTTGCGCCGCTCAGGTGCTCGATGCCTTCGAACGGGTTGTTCGACCCCGTGTAGCCAGCGCCGGCGATGTTCTCCCGCCACAGCTCGCTTGATGGGCTGGGGTCTTCGGGCTGAACGACATAGAAGTGTGCGCGCGCGCCGGCCGCTGAAATACCGACCTGCTGAAAGAGCTCGATCCTCAGCTCACACTGGCCCGGCGCCATACTCATCGGCGCGTCACGCCGCGGGCCGGAGAGGCCCGAGGTGATGAACATGACTGTCGTCGGCGCATCCGGGCTCGACAGGCCGTCGAGCAGGCCGACCAGCGCTTCGAGCGTTCGCCGCGTGCGGCATGCGGCGTCACGTCCCGTTTCGTTACGATCCGCCTGACCGACGATCTGCGAGAACGCCTGACTCACGCGGTCGTGTTCGCGGGTGAAATCGACTTTGAGGCCACCATACGGCATGGTGACCAGCGCGACGCGGTCGCGCGGCGCCAGCGACATCAGAAACTTGTGGACCGCGGCGCGCAATGGCGCCTCGCGTCCTGTTTTCAGCGACTCGTTGTCGAGCACGATGAGGATGCCGCGTCCGGCATCGCTCGCCGCATTGGACCCGAAGGGCGGAGGCGGCAGCACGACCCTCTGAACCGGAGCGGCCGCGATCGTGTCGTCGACCTGAATCCACTGCATCGAGCGGATCGCTCGCTGCCGGCCGCCGATCTTGATGGTGACTTCTTCCGGTTTCAGATCGGGAATCGGCTGGCCGTCGCTGGTGACCGCGTAGAAGTCGACCGGTACCAGCTCCACGCCGGACGTAAACCTGGGGGGCGGCGTCTGCTGCCGGCCGTCGGACACCAGCACTGCCGCTGCGATGGTAACCATCGTAAACAGCAGCCGGGTGCAGGCCGTAGATCCAGTAGCCATCTGGGTAAGAATAGCCCTGCTGGCGCCCTGTTGCAAGGGTCCGTTGTCACCGGTGCGGTTCGAGCCGGAGCAAACGGACGACGTCACCACGGGCGTCTAACATCAGCGAACCATGCAGAACTTCAAAACGCTCTCGCCTCTGTTGCTCGTTTCGGTACTCGCCATGGTGGCTGGCCCGACAGCCGCCCCGCCAGGGCAGATACCGGTTCCGCCGGCACCACCTCCTGTCCCTGCCGTGCAGCAGCCGCGGGACGTCCAGAGCCAGACACCGGCGCCCACAGGGACGGGCAGCATTGTTGGGTCGGTGACCGTCGCCGACAGCGGACAGGCGGCGCGGAAGGTACGAGTTTCTCTTTCGGGCTCCGAGTTGCGAGGCGGCAGGAGCGTCACGACGGACGACCAGGGCCGGTTCAGCTTCGTCAACCTCCCTGCGGGGCGGTTCATGCTCTCGGCCTCGAAGCCCGGGTACGTGTCGATCAGCTACGGCCAGCGGCGGCCAGGCCCGGGGCGATCCGGGACCGCCATCCAGCTCTCCGACAACCAGAAGTTCGAGGTTCAGCTTCAAATTCCGCGCGGCGGCGTCATCACCGGCACCGTCCTCGACGAACGTGGTGAAGCGATTCCCGGCACCAACGTTCGGGTCATGCGCTACTCGACGCAGAGCGGACAACGAACGCTGCAGCAGGCTGGCAACGGCTCGACGGACGATCGCGGGATCTATCGCGTCTACGGACTCCAGCCGGGTGAATACGTCGTGGCGGCTACGCCTCGCAACACGGGGATGGCCGACGAGGTCAGGATGCGCGCGGAAGTCGAAGCGATGCGCACGGCCGCCCAGAACATGGGCGACGCGCGCGCCGCCGAGGCGCGCCAGCAGCTGCTCGAAAGGGTTCAGGCAGTACAGGCTCAGGTCACTGCCGCAACGGCGGATGAACCGACGACAGGCTACGCGCCCGTCTACTATCCCGGCACGACGTCGCCGGCAAGCGCCGCATCGGTCAACGTGGGTGTTGCCGAAGAAAAGAGTGGCGTCGACTTCCAGCTGCAAGTCGTTCCAATCGCCAACATCGAAGGCGTCGTCGTCACCGCGTCGGGACCGGCGGCGCAGAACGTTCAGCTCACGCTGGTCAACCTCGGCTTCGAGGTCCAGGGCGTCGGCGGCAACTCGACGACGAGGGTGGATCGTGACGGCCGCTTCCGGATCTCCAACGTTGCACCGGGGCAATACATGCTCGTCGCGCGCGGAACGCTTGGCGGACGAGACCCGCGCGCGGTCGAGATGCAGGCGGTCGAGGAGCGACGGGCGGCAGTGGCCGGCCGCGGCGCCAACCCGGCGCAGGCAAACGACCCGGCGCGCGTGTGGGCGATGGCCGACGTCTCGGTTGACGGTCGCGACGTCGCGAATCTCGTTCTCACATTGCAGCCGGGCATGACCGTTTCCGGCCGCGTGGCGTTCGAGGGGATCGACGGCTCAGCCTCCGACCGATCTGTCACGACTCCGCGTCTCGATCACGCCCGCCGATCCTGGTGGGCCGATGCGGCAACTCGCGTCGTCTGCCAACGGCCGCGTGGATGCATCGGGAAAGTTCACCATCGCGGGAGTCTCGCCCGGCAAGTACCGGCTGACCGGCTCAGGAGCGGGTCAGGGGTGGACCGTCGGTTCGTCGGTCGTCTCGGGTCAGGACACGCTCGACGTGCCGTTCGAGGTGAAACCCAATCAGAGCGTGATCAACGCGGTGCTGACGTTCACCGATCGTCAGACCGAGGTGACCGGCACGCTTGTCGATGCGAAGGGCCAACCGGCGCCGGACTACACGATCATCGTCTATCCCGCGGACCGCGAATACTGGACGCCGCAGTCGCGCCGCATCCAGTCGTCACGGCCGGGCACTGATGGCAGCTTCACCTTCCGCAATCTGCCGGCCGGCGAATACCGTGTGTCAGCTGTCCTCGATCCTGAACCGGGGACGTGGTACGACCCGCAGTTCCTCCAGCAGCTCGAAACGCAGTCCATGCGCGTCACGCTCGGGCCTGGGGAGAAGAAGGTGCAGAATCTGAGAGTGGGCGGCGGATAGAGCCTGCCGTGGTTCGTGGTCCGTGGTCCGTGGTTCGTGGTCCGTGGTCCGTGGTTCGTGTCTCGCCGTAGATCAGGCTAGATAGGATCGACAAATTCGATCGGCGCGATGCCGGTCGCCTTCAGCGGCGCTTCGATCGACGGCGCGGTCGCCGACAATCACGATCGAAATGCGACCGAGGTCGATGTACTGCTTCGCGACGCGCAGCACATCGCGTTTCGTGACGGCCGCGATCTTCTTCGCATACTGCTGGTAGTAGTCGTCCGGCAATCCCTGATTCCACAGACCGCCAAGCACGCCGTTGATGCCGGATACCGAGTCGAACGCTGATGGCAGGCCCTGGATCAACGAAGCCTTCGCCGTCGCCAGCTCATCGTCAGTAACCGGCCGCCCACCCTGGATGCCGCGGAGCTCTTTCATGAGCTCGACCAGTGCCGCGGCGGTCTGCTCGCTGACGATGTCGCCGCCGGCACTGAATGCGCCTGGACCTTTGCCGTAATCGAAGTCTGAGCTGACCCCATAGCTGTAGCCTTTGTCCTCGCGGATGTTCGCGTTCAGCCGCGACTGGAACATTCCGCCGAGGATCGTGTTCATCACCTGCAGCGCGAAGTAGTCCGGCGTGTTGCGGGCTGGCCCTGGCTGCCCGATCGACACGACCGACTGCGCTGCGCCGGGTCTGTCGACGAGATAGATTGCTGTCTTCCTCGCAGCCGGTAGCGCGGGATAGTTGAACACCGGCCGCTCGCCGCCTGCCGCCCAGGCGGAAAGCGATTTCTCGATCTGCGATTTGATGACTGCCGAATCGACGTCACCCACGACCGAGACGAGCGCTCTGCCCGGCTGGAAGTACACCTTGTGGAACGCCGCCACGTCTTCCCGTGAGATCGACTTCAGCGATTCCTCCGTCGTCACACGCCCGTATGGGTGGCCGGCTCCATACAGAATGCGCGGGAACGCGCGAGCGGCAATCGTTCCCGGCTGTGACTTTCCTTGCGTGAGCGCGACGAGCCGTTGCGCACGGATCCGCTCGAGCGACGCCGCTGGAAATGCCGGGTTCACCAGGATGTCGGCCAGCAGATCCAGCATCTGCGGAAACTTGCCGGATGCCGAAACGAATCCGATCGATCCGCTTTCACCAAAAATGCCGGTCGACACCGTCGTGCCGAGAAGCTGAAGCTCCTTGGACAGCGATTCCGCGTCACGGCTCGTCGTTCCCTCGCTCATCATCGCGGCGGTCATGGATGCGAGGCCGGTCTTGTCAGGCGGCTCGAACTGATTCGCGCCGCCCATGAAGGTGATGCTGAAAGAGACGAGCGGCAGGTCGCGCTTCTCGGAGACGACGAAGTCCGCCCCGTTCGCGAGTTTCGATTTCGTCCACGCCGGCACGCGAAGCTCGGGCGCTTTGCCTGGAACGGGAATCTTCTTCCGGTCGAACGCCTGCTGGGCGGAGAGCGTCAGGGTCAGCGCACAGGCCAGGCCAGCGATGCACGCGCGGGCCGTGAGGCGGAAGCGACGATGAATCTGAAGGCTCATCGAACCACCCCGTCAGCCGCGTCGTTCGTGATCTTCTTGCTCTCGGCAGGTTTCGCCGCCTGATCCAACTTACCCTTGGGCACAACGCTCAACACCACGCGGCTTCCCGTCAGATACTTGTTCGCCACGCGCTTCACATCGTCCGCTGTCACCGCCAGCGTCTTCTCGTATTCCGTGCTTGAAGTATCCGGGATCGCCATGGAAGCCCGCCCCGTCGGTCAGCTGGAAGGCCTTGCCGAGGTTCGATTCCAGGCCCTCGCACGAACGTCAGCTCCTCGCCGGCCGTCGCGCGCTGAATCTCGTCGGCGGACGGACCTTCAGCTTTCAGCCGATCGATGATCGCGTAGGCCGTCGCTTCGAGGTCCGTCAAATGATTGTCGGGCCGCGGCGTGATCACGAGGCTGAATTCCCCCACGTCCTCGTTCGAGATCTGAAACGCTGACACGCCCGTTGCGACCTGCTTGTCGAACACCAGCTCCTTCGACAGCCGCGCGGTCCTCGGCCCGGCGAGGATCGCCCCAAGCACATCGAGCGCGTAGGCATCGTCGTTCTTCACGCCGACCGTCGGCCATTGCACGTAGAGACGCGGAACCTGGACGTTGTCTTCGTAGACGAGCCGCCGTTCGGCGTCGAGCGCGGCCGGCTCGACCTTCGGGCGAACAATCGGCTTCCCCTGCGGGATGCCACCGAAGTATTTCGCGACGAGTGCCTTCGCCTGCGCCGGATCGAAGTCGCCGACGATCGCGAGAAAAGCGTTATTGGGCGCGTAGTAGAGGCGGAAGAAGTTCTTCACGTCCTCGATCGAGGCTGCCGACAGATCGGCCATGCTCCCGATCACCTCCCACGAGTAGGGATGACCCTTCGGGTACATCGTCTCCCTCAGGATCTCGTCACGCGGCCGTAGGGCTGATTCTCGACGCTCTCGCGCCGCTCGTTCTTCACGATGTCGCGTTGCGCGTCGAGCTTGGCGACATCGAGCGCATCGAGCAGGAAGCCCATGCGATCGGACTCGAGCCAGAGCGCCGTTTCCAGGTAGTTCGAGGGGATGGTTTCGTAGTAGATCGTGCTGTCGTTCGATGTCTCGCCGTTGTTCTCGCCGCCGACCCCTTCGGTCAGCTTGTCGTGCAGGCCGTAGGGGATGTTGCCGGAGCCAGTGAACATGACGTGCTCGAACAGATGCGCGAATCCCGTACGGCCCGGGACTTCGTTCTTCGATCCGACGTGATACCAGACGTTGACCGCCACCGTCGGCGTCGTGCGATCGACTGAGAGGATCACGGTGAGGCCATTCGGCAGCTTGTATTGTTCGAACGCGAATCTTGATGGTCGCCTCGCGCTTGTTTGAGCGCTGGCGCGGGAAGCCGCTACGGCGTGCGCGTGGGCGGCGAGGACGTCAGCGCGACAAGGGCGAGCAGGGCGATCAGCGTCCGCACAGATGGTCCTTTCGAGTTGGTCGTTCGAACCGCGATTATAGTCCTCGAGGGTTCGCTGGCGAAGCTGAGTTGGGACGAGTGGCGGTAAGTACTGAGGCTCGAGTCTCTGGGCAGTCAGCTGGAAAGCTGTTCACGATCCGGTGCGTTCCGGCCTTCATCGTCTGCTGGCCGAAGTTCAGCAGAAGGCCGACACGGAGATCGGCCAGCCGCAGGTAAGTCGTCACCTGCCGTTCGTGAATGGGCGCCACCGTTTCCATGGCTTTGACCTCGACGATGACGCTCTTGCTGACGATGAGGTCTGGATAGTAGGCGCCGGGAACCAGCAGGTCCTTGTAACTGAGCGTCAACTTCACCTGACGCTCGATCGTGAGGCCGCGGCATTGCAGCTCGTGCATCAGACACGCCAGATAAGCCTTCTCGAAGAGACCTGGACCGACGGTCTTGTGGACCTCGATGGCCGCGTCGACGATGGCGCCAGTGCACGCGTTCAGCTCTCTCGCGGTCAGCAGTCGTTCGCCCATGCGCATCTGCATCTGCACACCAGGTGCCTGGGCTTCAGCCAGGTGTTTATGGGGGTTCCACGGCGGTCGAGGTACGCAGAATCTGATCGCTGGTGGGCAGCGAGTTAGCGGCAGTTTCTGCGTGTCACGCTGTCGACGGGTGGCCAAGATCAAGAGCTCGCGCAGGGATCGCAGAGAGCAGGGCGCGCAGAGGTAGCGCGGTGCGACCGGCCGCGCCGCAGGCGCGGGTGGAGTGGCGAGCGATCGGAAATCAGAGCGCCACTCGAATATCAAGGCGCTCTGATTTCCGATCGCTCGTCACTCCACCAGCCTGGCTCCGCCAGGCTGCCGGTCGCACCGCCTGTCGCACCGACCTCGACATCGCGAGTCACTCTCGGCGATGCTCTGCCCCTGCGTGCCCTGCGAGAGCTCTTCGTGACAAGTGGCTGTCGATCGACCAGTCAGCCCCGAGCTGCTCGCGAAACCTATCCCGGCCCAGCAACCGTCGTCACAACCCCCGTCCGCCCATCGATCCGCCGCACGCGCCGATTGCTGGCATCAGCCACGATCAAGTCACCCGCGGACGTAATCGCGATCCCGTAAGGCGTATTGAACTGCGCGGCAGCGGCCGGCCCACCGTCCCCCGCGAACCCTCCCTGCCCCGTCCCTCCGATCACTCGGATCACGTTCGTCTTCGCCTCGAGCTTCAGGATCCGATGATCCAGGCTCGTGAAGATGAGGTCCCCATCCTTCGTGTAAGCCATACCGCCGAAGAACGTGAACTGGGCTTTCGATGCTGGCGTTCCGTCGGGAGCGGCCCCCCGCTCGCCGATGCCGGCGATGGTCTCGATGACCCCGCTCTTCGGATCGTATCGACGGATGCGCTGATTGAAGCTGTCGCCGAAGACCAGACTCCCGCTCGGATCGAATACGCCGTTGTGCGGACGGTAGAGCGTCGCCTTGGTGGCTGGCCCACCGTCACCTGAGAAACCCTGTTTCATCGATCCGATCACCGTGGCAATGGTCATCGTCTTCACATCGACACGACGGATCGAGTGGGCCTCCGTGTCGAAGATGAAGATGTTGCCGTCCCGATCCTGCGTGAAACCGAACGGGTTGGTCAGGCTCGCTTCGTGGGCCGGCCCGCCATCGCCCGCCGCTTCGAACGTCCCGGTTCCGACAATCGTCGAGATAGTCCCGCTACGCGCATCGATGCGGCGCAGGACGTGATTGCCGCGGTCGGCGACGGATCAGATTCCCGGCGCGATCGAACTCAACCCACTCCGGATTCCGGAGAACGGCGCTCGACGCCGGTCCGCCATCCCCCGAGTAGCCCGGCGCCCCGTGCCGGCAATCGTCGTCGTCGCACCAGTCTTGGGATCAATCCGAAAAACCCGATGCGCCTGTCGATCGGCGAGGATGATGTTGCCTTGCGGGTCCAGCGTCAGCCCGGAGGGAAACCCGAAGGACGTCTGGTAGGCGGCGGGGCAAGTCACCGGCAGCACGCAGACAGAATTGGGACACAGACGAACGCCATCGATTCGCCCACACGCAATCGATGCGATCTCATGCCCGCTCATGCTATCCGAAAGTCTAGGCGTGGACGATGAGTCCCGGGTTTCAGGATGGGCATGCGCAGTCCACGAAAGGGACTGCGAGGAACCGCCGAGCTGACGGGATGCATCCGATCGCCTCCGAAGTCAGACGCCGACGGCTGGCTGACACTGCGAAGGTCCCGTGCCCGCTCGCGAACCATCAGCACCAGGCACCACACACCGGCGGCCGCGACCAGGTGCTTCAGCGTATGACCGCTGACGAAGCCGCCCAGGTCGAAGATCCAGGCGTCGGCCAGCTCGAAGACTTTGGACAGCGCGTAGACGGCAAGCCCGCCCACGATGTAACGCGTGCGCGAGCTGCGGCGACGGATACAGTATGAGAATCAAGCGCCACCATCAGCAGCGAGCCGAACTGCACGAGAACATACGGCCTCAGATCTCCGGCGCCCCTCTGCTCGGTCCAAAACCAATAGACGACCGATCCCACGCCGGCGAAAGATCAACGGGACAAGCAACGCCCGACCAGACGCGGATCGACTCGCTCCGGTGAGCATCGCCGCGAGCAGACCCCATGAAGCCGACAGTCATCGGCAACCGGTCCCAGACCAACCGCGCGTTGTCAGGCGCGAGGTGGTAGTAGCTCGAACAGATGGCCGTCAGAAGGACACCACCAAAAAGCGCGAAATAAGGCCAGCGATCTCGCGATGTCGGGGACTGCGCGCTTCCGGCCCGCACCGTCAGCGAGCCCAAGCAGCCCGACGATCGCGAACGGCAGGTTCGACAGAACGTTCAGGGCGTTCGGGATTCCGGCGATGGTGCGCTCGTCGGCCATCCGGTGATACTCGGCCGGTTGGGCGATGCGCGGCGTTGCAAAGCGGCCGCGAATGCGATCGGGTGGCATCGCCAAGACCAGATGACGCCGTTCACGCCGCTGATCATACAGGGGGCCGGTAGATCCGCGGACTTCAACCGCGGATTCTGCTCACGGGACGCGTATCAACGCTAATCTGTTCACGGGACGCGGATCACCGCTAGTCCTGTTCACTGCGTGGATCCCGCCGATCTCCGGCATGACGCGGATCAGCGCGGAACGCTGTGCCGTGCATGATGAGTTGACGCGGCGCTGGTACATGCTCATGGGGAGATCCGCGGATGCGCGTGCCTTCACGAATACCCCGATTGCAGCTAGCATGTGAAAGTCAGATACGGCCTGCTAACCGATCCAGTCTCGTCGCCGTCGAACGTAGCGGTGAGGAAATCCGCACCAGTTGTCAGTCACACTCAGCTCAAGAGCACGGCGCTGATCGCGCTGGGGTTCATGACGTGTTGGGTTGCCATGAACGCAGCTTCCGTCATTTCCGCTGGCGGCTGTCTATTTCGGCTGGCGAGCAGATAACGCTCCATTCGGAAGTATTGGATGAGGATCGAACGGTTTTCGTGGCCGTTCCCGCATCGTATCGCAGCGGAGCTGAACGGTATCCGGTGCTGTATCTGACGGATGCTCAGTGGACTTTCGAGCAAGCGTGAGCGACCATCCAGTATCTGACGCGAAATCTCATCATCCCGGAAATGATCGTCGTTGGTGTGGTCAACCGCGATCGCACACGCGACCTGTATGCCACGCGGGCCGACTTCAGAAACGGCGACCGTGTGATTACGTTCCCCACGAGCGGCAATGCCGATCAGTTCTTGGAGTTCGTCGCTAAGGAACTGATCCCGTGGACCGAGAAAACGTACCGAACATCCGAACTGCGTGTGCTCGCGGGCCATTTAGCCAGTGGGAACTTCGCACTGCATGCAATCCGGCTGAAGCCAGACCTGTTCCAAGCGGTCATGGTGGCCAGTCCCTGGCTGGCTTGGGACGACCGCAAGGAGCTGAATCAACTCCTCCCGTTCGTGAGGTCAACACAACTACGACTTAGGACGCTGTTCGTCACCCGGGCAGATGAGGGTGCGTGATGAGAGCGGACGTTGATGGCTTCACCACTGCACTCACGTCACGCACGGACGCGTCACTGCGCTGGCGCTCCGCGCACTATCCGGACGAGACGCATCATCTACGGGCATCAAGAGTTACTACGATGGACTGCGAATGATCTCTGCCGGCTACAACTACCCGCGTGATGCGAAGACAAACCTGCTGGTGGGCTCGCTCGATGATGTGAAATCCCATTTCGCGAATCTCGGCGAGCAGTTGGGAGTCCCACTGGGTCCGCCGGAGCGGATCGTCAATGAACTCGGCTACCAGTATCTGCGCACAGGCAAGTCAGAACTGGCCGTCGCCGCGTTCCGCTTGAATACGGAGCAGCACCCGCAATCGGCAAACGCATGGGACAGCCTGGCCGAAGGGCTAGAGCGTCGCAGCGAAGTCACCGAGGCGCTTGCAGGTTATCGAAAGGCAGTCGCTCTGGCGGAGGCGCATCACGACCCGAACGTGGAGGCATTTCGCAACCATCTCTTGCGCCTGGAGACCATCCAAAAACAAAAGCCTTCCAAATAGCAGCCCGTGCTGCTGATGCGAAGCCTGTTTGGCATTGGCACACCACGAGCTCTCCAGGGTCTCGCAGGCTCCCTTGTGATGCTGCTCAGCACCTCGTGGCGTTTCGTGCACGAGGCGATCGACCCGTTCAGGGATCGGCACGTCTCGGGCGCCGACGTGCGGGCCCTGGCCGACTGACTCGATCAGGTGTGCTGAAAAAGCCACCTGTACCACGGCCTGCTAGACTCACCATCGATTCGCGCGAATCACGTCCTGATTTTCGTTAAATTCGCGTTCCGTGCTTTTGATCAGTAGGATCCGCGTCGCGTGAACTGATTCGTGAAATCCGCGTCCCGTGAGATAGATCTCCGAGATCCGCTCCCGTTGAATAGAATTCGCGTCCCGTGAGATCCGCGGCTGGAGGTCATTATGATGCGTGGTTACCCGACATTGCTCGCAATTGGCGTGAGCGTTGTCCTGTTCGTAGTCGGTGACAGAGTCCATCCACATCTCGTCGCACAGGTGGACAGAGCGCCGCGGCCTCCGCGCTCGATCCCGTGCTCGCCAAGGCATTCCAGTGGCGGAGCATCGGTCCGGCGCGAGGCGGACGATCGATCGCCGTCGAGCGGCGTGAAGGGGCGCCCGAAGGAGGCGTACTTCGGCGCAGTCGGCGGTGGGCTATGGAAGACGGTGGATGGCGGCGAGAACTGGACGCCCGTCACCGATGGTCAGATCCGCAGCTCGTCGGTCGGCGCCGTCGCCGTCTCCGAATCGAGCCCGGACATCGTCTTCATCGGCATGGGTGAGGCCTGCATCCGCGGCAACATCATGGCGGGCGATGGCGTCTACAAGTCCACCGACGCCGGCAAGACCTGGACGCACGTGGGGCTCGCTGATGCTCACAATATCTCCAAGATCCGCATTCATCCGACGAATCCGGACACCGTGTTCGTCGCGGCGTTCGGGCATCACGGCGCGCCAAACGACGAGCGCGGCGTATTCAAGAGCACGGACGGTGGGAAGACCTGGAAGAAGGTCCTCTTTCGAAACAACAAGACCGGCGCGGTCGATCTCTCGATCGATCCGGACAATCCGAACGTGATGTATGCGGCGCTGTGGGAGGCCTATCGCGTCGAATACCAGATGTCGAGCGGCGGGCCCGGCAGCGGACTGTTCAAGTCGACCGACGGCGGCGAGACCTGGACGGAGATCACGCGCAATCCCGGTCTGCCCGCTGGCGTCATCGGCCGCATCGGCGTGTCGGTGTCCGGCGCGGACCCGAAGCGCGTGTACGCCCTCGTCGAGCACGAGAACGGCGGCCTCTTTTCGTCGAG
Organism: uncultured Acidobacteriota bacterium; assembly: GCA_963710415.1. Classification (GTDB taxonomy): domain Bacteria; phylum Acidobacteriota; class Vicinamibacteria; order Vicinamibacterales; family 2-12-FULL-66-21; genus CAVQAH01. The sequence continues at coordinate 175,971 of CAVQAH010000015.1, forward strand.
CGATGCCGGCGCGACCTGGACGCTCGTGAACTCAAACCGCAACATCCGTCAGCGCGCGTTCTATTACACGCATGTCGTGGCCGATCCCGAAGAACGCCGACACGGTCTACATGCTGAACGTCGAGCGCCTTCAGATCAACGGATGGCGGCAAGACGCTCACCAACGTCGGCCAGGGCACGCACGGCGACCATCACGACCTGTGGATCGATCCGGACAATCCTCAGCACCTCGTGATCGGCAACGACGGTGGCGGCGCCGTGTCGATGGCCGGCGGTAAGGACTGGACGGCGCAGGACATTCCGACGCCGCAGTATTACCACGTCGCCACGACGAAGCACGTGCCGTATCACGTGTGCGGCGCCCAACAGGACGGCAGCACGGTGTGCCTTCCGAGCGACACCGGTTTGGGCGGCGGTCGCGGTGGCGGTGGCGGGCGGGCGGCCCGCCCACGATGTATGGCGCCGGCGGCTCGGAGCCAGGCTACATCGCGCCCGATCCGAAGGACCCCGACATCTTCTTCGCCGGCGGCAACAACGGCACGTTCATGACGCGCCTGAACCGCCGCACCGGTGAAGTCCGCGAGGTCAATCCCTATCCGCGCATCTACTCCGGCGAGCCCTCGAGCGCTATTCCTGAACGCTGGCAGTGGACGTATCCGATCGTCTTCTCGACGGTCGATCCGAAAGTGCTCTACACGTCGTCGCAGCGCGTCTGGAAGACCACCAACGGCGGCCAGACCTGGGAGGCCATCAGCGGCGACCTGACGCGCCACGATCCCAAGACCATGGGCCACTCCGGTGGTCCGATCACGGGCGACATGAACGGTCCGGAGGTCTATGCGACCGTTTTCGCGCTCGCCCCGTCGAAGACGCGACATCAACACGATCTGGGCCGGCTCCGACGATGGGCTGATCCACGTGACGCGGGACGGCGGCAAGAACTGGGCGAACGTGACGCCGAAGGACATGCCGGAGTTCGGACGCGTCAGCATCATCGATGCATCGGCCTTCGACGACGGGACGGCATACGCGGCGGTGAAGCGTCCGCTGCTCGACGACTTCGCGCCGTACATCTTCCGCACGCGCGACTATGGCAAGACGTGGACGAAGATCGTCAACGGCATCAGGGCCAACGACTACGTCCACACGGTCCGCGAAGATCACACGCGCAAGGGCCTGCTCTACGCCGGCACGCAGCACGGCGTCTACCTGTCGTATGACGATGGCGAGACGTGGGGATCGCTGTCGCTGAACCTGCCGGACATGCAGGTCTCCGACTTGATCGTCGAAGCGAACGACCTCGCGATCGCCACGCACGGCCGCGGGTTCTACATCCTCGACGACATCCAGCCGATTCGGCAGTTCAGCGTGACCGAGGCCGCCTCTGACGCTCCGCAACTGTTCGCTCCGGGCGAGGCGATCCGCGGCGCCGGCGGCGCGCGAATCAGCTACTGGCTCAAACGGCCGGCCAAAAGCCTGACGATCGACATCCTCGACGCGAGCAATCAGGTCGTGCGCACCTACACGGGCACGATGCCCGGCGAGGGGCGCGGCCGCGGTGCCGGACGTGGGAGCCGGTCGCGGAACTGGTGAGGCTGGGGGCGGACGGGCGGCTGCGGAGCGGACGCGGAGGCTGCAGATGAAGAGGCGCAAGCGGCGGGAGGGTGGCGGCGGTCGCGGACGCGGCGGCGCCGCCGGACCATCGATGGCGGCCGGCCTCAACAACTTCACCTGGGACCTGCAGTATCCCGGCCCGACAACGTTTCCGGGGATGGTGCTGTGGGGCGCGACGACCTGCGGGCCCGGCGGCCCTTCCCGGTGCATATCAGGTCCGCCTGACGGTGGACGGCACGGCACAGACGAAGCCGCTGGCGCTGAAACGCCATCCGTTCCGAGACGTCACCGACGCCGACCTGAAAGAGCAATTCGATCTCGCGATCCGCATCCGCGACAAGGTCAGCGAAGCGAACAATGCCGTCATCCGCATCCGAAGTCTCAAGCAGCAGATCACCGATCGGACAGCGAAGTCGACCGACGCGCAACTCAAAGCCGCCGGCGATCGGCTGGCCAGGAGTCTCAGCGCGCGTCGAAGAGGACATCTATCAGGTCCGGAACCAGAGCGGCCAGGATCCGCTCAACTTCCCCATCAAGATCAACAACCGTCTGGCGTCGCTCCTCCGCGTCGTCAACAACGGAGACGGTAAGCCGATCGGCAACGCCGAGCCGTTGCTGAAGGAGATGAGCGCCGATTTGAAGGTGCAGACCGACAGGCTCCAGCAGGTGCTGGCGACAGAGGTTCCCCCGTTCAACGCCGAAGCCAAGCGCGCCGGCGTGGAGCCGCTGAACGATAAGTAACGGATTGTCACGTGGGAGGAGGTCCGCAATGCATGTGAGGTTCAGACCGTTCGTCTCGACGCTCGTGATCGCTGTCGCCGTCGGCAGCCAGGTGCCTGCCGCCCAGAGCGGCGCCGACAAGCGGCCGATGACGTTCCTCGACATGCAGCAGATGCGAAACGCCGGATCGCCGGCGCCGAGCCCCGACGGCAAGTGGCTGCTCTACACCGCTGTCGACGCCGGACTGGAAGGAAGCCAAGCGCCAGACCGACATCGTCCTGGTCTCGCTGCAGCAGGGTGTCAGCTCGACGAAGCAGCTGACCTTCACGAAAGAGAAGAACGAGACATCGCCGCAGTGGGCCAAGGACGGCACGTCGTTCTTCTTCCTCTCGAACCGCGAGGCGCCAGAGAACGCCGCGTCGCGCAACCAGGTCTATCTGATGCGCACCGACGGCGGCGAAGCCCGGCGCGTGACCGACGCGAAGGAAGGCGTGTCCAACTACACGCTGAGCCCGGACGGCAAGTGGCTGGTGTATCGCAGCGGCAAGTCGGGTGAAGAACAGCTCTATCGAATGCCCGTTGCCGGGATCGAGTCTGCCTCGGCTGAACAGCTCACCCGCCAGCCGGCCGGAATCGGCACGTGGCAGTGGACGAACGACAGCCGGCGGATCTACTTCGCCGCCGACGACGTGCTGGACAAGGACGAGAAGGCCCGTCGCGAGAAGAAGTTCACCGTCAACATCCGCAACATGGAAACGCCGCGAGCCAGCCTGTGGGCGCTCGACCTCGATCCGGTGAAGCCGACGCAGCTGACCAACGACAGCACCTATTCCGTGTCGGATTTCTCGATCTCCGACGATGGCAAGTGGGTTGGCTATCGTGGGGCATCGGCCGATCGCTACAAGCGCAACATCACGCAGCAGGGGCTCTATGCCGACCTGTATCTCCTCGAGACGGCCAGCGGACAGATCGAGCGGCTGACGAAGAACGAAGAGGTCGGCGAAAGCGCCGTCAGCTTCTCGCCCGACGGAAAGCTGATCGCCTTCTCGGCGCCGGACGACATGGAGAAAGTACAGCATGTCGAACGGGCGGCTCTACATTCGCGAGGTCGATGCGCGCGGGAAGCCGTTCCGCAAGCTCGGCGCTTCGTTCGATGGCGACGTCACCGCCGGTTTCTGGTCCAAGGACGGCACCACCATCTACTTCAACGAGGGGGTCCGCGCCACCAATCAGCTGATGGCGCTCGACATCAAGCAGAACACCGTCAAGCAGCTCACCAACGAGAAGGCGTCGCTCCAGGTCAATCGGCTCGACAATTCAGACGTCCTGATCGTCGAGTACTCCGACGGCACGACGCCATCGACGATGTACACGGTCGGCCAGCCTCGATCAGCTCGGCAAGCGGGCGTCGTGGACGCAGCTCACCGACAACAATCCGCAGGTGCGCGGCTTCGCGCTGGGCGAGCAGGAAGAGATCACCTGGAAATCCAAGGACGGTACGACCGTGGGCGGTGTGCTCGTCAAGCCGGTCGGCTACCGGGCCGGGCAACGATATCCGCTGATCGTCGCGATTCACGGCGGGCCCGCGTCCGCGGACGTCCTCGGGTTCAACGGCGGATACGGGTCCCAGGTCTACGCGGGCGCCGGCTACGTCGTGCTCAGACCCAACTATCGCGGCTCGACCAACTACGGCCAGAAGCACAAGAACGACATCGTCGGCAACTACTTCGCGCCGGGTTACGACGACATCATCACCGGCGTCGATCATCTGATCGCGCAGGGGATCGTCGATGGCGAACGCATGGGAGCGCTCGGGTTGGAGCGCCGGCGGCCACTGGTCCAACTGGATTCTCGTGCAGACCAACCGCTTCAAGGCGATCAGCTCCGGCGCCGGCACGTCGAACTGGATCTCGATGTACGCGCAGAGCGACGTGCAGCGGAATCGGCAGTTCTATCTCGGCAACAAGCTGCCGTACGACGACTTCGAGGCGTACTGGAGCCAGTCACCGCTCAAATACATCAAGAACGCCAAGACGCCGACGATGATTCACGTCGTCGAAGGCGATCCGCGCGTGCCCAGCCCGCAGTCGATCGAGCTGCACATGGCGCTGAAGCAGCTCGGCGTGCCGACGGAGCTCTTCATGTATCCCGGCTCGACGCACGGCATCCCCGATCCGCGCAACCAGCTCGTGAAGGCGGTGAGCGAAATGGCGTGGATGGACTTCTACGTGCGCGGCAAGGGTCAGAAGTTCGCCTGGCGGGACGTGCTGAAGACGTTGGAAGAGGCGGGGGCGACGGTGAAGACGGGGACAGAGCCCGCCGATCGGTGACGGGCTCGTCGTCCGTGGTCCGTGGTCCGTGTCTCGTGCGTCGAGTCTCTGGTCGCTCGGCTTCGATCGAGACACGAACCACGAACCACGGACCACGAGACACGCGATCTACGATCCTCCGCCAACTCTCTTCCCAAACGTCGGTGACGGCGGCTCGGTGGTCATGCGATTCACCGGGTTCGCCTTGAGGAGTTTCATGGCCTCCTCCACGGCACGTTCGAGCTGAGGATCCTTGCCGGCGATGACTTCTTTCGGGTAGTTCTCGACTTCGATATCCGCGGGCACGCCTTCGTTTTCGACCGCCCATTTCCCTTCACGTGTGAAGAAGCCGCCGCGCGGCGCGATCATCGAGCCGCCGTCGATGAAGGGCGGCGTGTCGGCCGTGTGTACGAGGCCACCCCACGTCCGCGTGCCGACGAGCGGACCGATTTTCCGCCGCCGGAACATGTAAGGCATCAGGTCGCCACCCGAACCGGCCATTTCGTTCACGATCATGACCTTCGGACCCCAGATGCCGGCCGACGGGCTGGTGAAGGGCACGCGATCGCCGGCGACGTTGTTGAAGTAGCCGTCGAAATCGCGCTGCAGGACGTCGATGATGTAGTCGGCTGCCGACCCGCCGCCGTTGAACCGTTCGTCGATGATCGCGCCCTTCTTGCCCTGCTGGGCGAAGAAGTACCGGTTGAAGCTCTCGTAACCGCCCTGGCCGGTGTTCGGCACATACACGTAAGCCAGCTGACCGTTCGACAGCTTGTCGACCTGACGACGGTTGTGCTCGACCCACGCGCGCGTGCGCAACGCCTGCTCGCTGGCGACGGGAACGATGGTGACCTGTCGCGACTCCTTCGAGCACCGGTTTGCTGTTGACCGAGATCACCGTCTGGCGATTCGCCGTGCCATCGAGCAGCCGGTAGATGTTGTCCGGCGCGCGCAGCTCGATGCCGTTGATCGCCACGATGAAGTCGCCAACGGACACGTCGACGCCCGGCGCCGCCAGCGGTGCGCGGAGATCCGGGATTCCAGCTCTCGGTGTCGTAGATCCGCGTGATCTTGTAGCGGCCCTGGTCGACGACCAGGTCTGCGCCGAGGAGCCCGCCCGGAGACTGCGGCACGTCCGGCATGTCGCCGCCTCGAACGTAGGAGTGGCCGATGGCGATCTCGGCGCCCATGTTGTCGAGCAGGTAATTCAGATCGGCGCGATGGTTCACGAACGGGAGGAGCTGTCCGTACATCTCCTTCATCTTCGGCCAGTCGCTGCCGTGGAGGTTCGGCACGTAGAGGTAGTCGCGCTGGTTGCGCCAGCCTTCGTTGAAAATCTGCTTGTACTCTTCGCGAGGGTCGAGATACATGCGCAGGCTGACGTCGAGGCGTCCCTGCCCTGCCTGCGGAGAAGCATTGCGGTCCGCATCGACCAGGAAGAGGTTCACGGCGCCCCCGCCTGCGGCCGCGCCACCACGGCCGCCGCGTCCACCGCCGCCACCGCCGGTGCGATAGAGCAGCTTGCGGCCGTCGGCGCTGACCGAGTACTCGGCGACGCCGGTCACGAACGGCGCAGCACGCCGATCGCTCAGGCGATACCGTTGAAGGGTGCTGCCACCGCCGCCGGCGCCACCACGGCCGCCGCCCCCGCCAGCCGCGCCACTCGCCTCGAGGTAGAACACCGTTCCGGGCGCTCCGGCCTTGAGCTGCGAGTACTGACGGACTGGAATGCTTTCGATTGACAGGATGCGCTGCGGGAGACCGTCGAAGTCGATCTGCACCGTCACCGGAACACGCGGTGCACGTGGCGTTTGCGGCGTCTGCTCGTCGCCGCGTGCGCCGGTTCTGTCGATGCGCCACCCGGGCCGCCGCCGCGACCGCCACGCCCTCCACCACCGCCGCCGCCTCCTGGTGGAGCGCTGCCGACTCCCTGATCCTCATCGCTTTCCGGCAGCAGCGGGCTCGGCTCGCCCTTCTTGAGGACGGCGAGGTACAGGCCGAACGTCTCCTCGCGGTCGTACGACGTCATATCGAGCCACTGCGAGCGGAGGCCGAAATCGGTCGAGGCCAGGAACCAGAGATACTTGCCGCCCGCATCCCAGACCGGGAACATGGCGTCTGCGAGACCGTCGGTGACCTGCTTCGTTTCACCGGTATCGACGTTGCTGACGAAGATCGCGCGATAGAGCGAGTCGAGCCGGCTGGCGTAGGCGACCCACTTCGAGTCGGGGCTCCATGTGGGGAAGAGCGTGCGCTGCGGGACCATCCACGGATCGCGGCCGACCACTTTCGCCTGCCCGGTCGTGATGTCCATCACCCACACCTTCAGATCGGTGTCGCTATACAGCAGCTTCTTGGAATCCGGCGACCACGACGGCGTGTAGTACTGCTTCGCGTTCTGGAGTGCGATCTCCCGCGGCGGCTGAATGCCATCCTGCGATTCGATCACGAGCTTGTACTCGCCGGACTTGTCGCTGAAGTAGGAGACCCACTTGCCGTCGGGCGACCACGCCGGGCTGCGCTCGGCGGACGCGCTCGAATGCGTCAGGTTACGGACGTCTCCCTTCTCCGCCGGGATCGTGAAAATCTCTCCGCGCGACTCGACGACGACACGGCGTCCGGTCGGTGAGAGCGAAATGTTGGACATCCGCGCGGTGACGTCTTCCCACCGCGGCATCATCCAGGGGAAGTCGCCGCGTGCCGTGATGCTCACGACGTGGCTGCGCCCGCTCTTCGGATCGAGCTCGTGCACGAAGCCGGCCTGTTCGAACACGACGGCGCCGGCGCCGGAATCGAGCGCCTTGACGTCGTAGTCGCGGAACTTGGTGACCTGCGTCAGCTTCTTCGCCTTCGGCTCGAAGGACCACACGTTCGAGACGCCGTCGCGATCGGAAAGGAAGTAGACCATGTCGCCGACCCACACCGGGTCCATCTCTTTCGAGTCCGTCCACGGCGGCGTCACCGTGTCGTACGATTTCAGGTCGACGATCCAGATCGGCTTGTTCTGGCCCCCGCGATAGTTGCGCCGCTCCTCGTCCCAGGAGTTGTTCATGCGAAACGCGACGTGCGTTCCGCTCGGCGAAATCTTGCCCTGATACGCGCGCGGAATCGCCATCGGCGACTCGACGCCGCCCTCTACCGGTACCGTCCAGAAGCGCGGCGCCGCGTTCGGCGCCCACGAGGCGCGACCGGACGCGAACATGATCGACTTGCCGTCGGGCGTCCAGCCCTGCACCACGTCGCCGCCGGGATGCCATGTCAGCCGCTTCGGTTCGCCGCCCTCGGCAGGCACGACATACACGTCGACATTGCCCGCGTATTCGCCGCTGAACGCGATCAATCGCCCGTCAGGCGAGAAATGCGGGTTCGTGGTCTGTCCCTGAAAACTGGTGAGGCGCCTGGCGAGGCCACCCGCGCGTTCCACGCTCCAGATGTTGTTCGCATAGGCGAACGCGATGTGCGTGGAGCTGACTGTCGGCGATCGCAGCAGTCGCGTGGATTCGCCATTCGGTTCGGCGGCGTGAACGATGACGAACGCCAGGACGGCCGGCGCTACACACAGGATGAATCGGGCGAGTCGGCGTCCGCCTTCGCCCCTTCGGGGCTTCGGCGAGACTATCGGGAGCTGGCGCAAAAACGGCATAGCTGGGCCCTCCACAGCAGGGGTGAAGCGGTCGGTTCCGAACGGCGTCCGGTATCCTAGCACGCGCCTCGGCCTTACCTGGGATGGCCTATCTCAGCCTATTTGTCGTATATCACTGCAGATATAACGACTTAGCGGCGCGATTAGCGTATATTCTCTTCCCGGATTTTTCAGAACGAAAAAGGTAACGAATTCGTCTACTGGCGCAATCGTAGTCATCTCTCGCGGAGACTTCGGATTCGGCGCAACAGTCGAGGTTTCAGCTCGTCCACGGAATTGTCTTTCGGGCGGGGAGCCATGACAGCTCATCGCGTTCAACTGTTGAACCATGTGGAGGACCGGCCACAGCTCGAACAGTGGGTCCGAGCCGCGACCACGCCGCAGCGAGTGGTGTGGCGCAGCCGCATCGTCTTGCTCGGACTGGATGGTCACTCCGCCGCCGACATCGCCACGCAGATCGGTGTCTCGCATCCCACTGTCAGATTGTGGCTTCGTCGTTTTGCGAGCGCCGGCGCCGTCGCGTTGCTGCACGATGCGCCAGGGCGCGGGCGTCATCCGCTCATCGATCCAACCACGTTGATGTCACGGCTGCGCGAGGCGCATCTCCTCGGGCCCGATGGACAACCCACCAGCCTGCGCGACGCCGCCAAGTATCTTGGGGTGAGCGCATCGACCGTCTGGCGCGCGCTGCGCAAGCACTCCCACGAAAGCTAATTTCGAAATCTGAAACACTGTTTCATGTCTGAAACAGTCTGGCATCATTGTTGGAAATGATGGGGTGTTTCCTACTCATCCCGCGCAGCGGGCTGCGAGCGTTGCGCCTATCTCGGGTGCGTAGGAAACGTTTGCTCAATCATCGTCATTGGTGACCGAGGCGGTCTTTTTACTTCAAAGGCGCCACCCAGGGGCTTCCGGCGCCATCACTCCACGACTGACTCAGACCTTGCACGAGCAGTGTCGCGGAGTGCTGCCGGGGGGCGCAGGAATCGTCACAGCTTGGGTCGTTACGGTCGCCATGGAGCGGGACGTTGTAGAGTTTCGAGGTTCACCAGCCCGTTGGTGTCTTTTTTTTTTTGGGGGGTCTTTTCGGACTTCAAAAGGCGCCACCCCACCGCGATCTGCCTCCGAACAGCCATGACGCGATTCTCCGCCTGCTGAAGTCGGTCCCTCCTTTACAGCGGACGTTTGAATTACATTCTTGCAAGGACGCGAGGGTGAACAATCGGCGCGCCGTAAGTTACTGACCTTGTCCATCTACCTCGGCTTCGACTCGAGCACTCAGAGCCTGACCGCAACCGCGATCGAGATCGATGGCGCGCGCCGGTCGGTCATCGCAACCAGAACGTTCCAGTTCGACGAGGCGCTGCCGTCGTACGGCACGCATCACGGCGTCCTGCCCTCACCGGACGGAAGAGTCGTGCACGCGCCGCCGCTCATGTGGGCGGAAGCGCTCGAGATCATGTTCGGCGCGTTGACGACCGAACACGATATCGACTGGACGCAGCTGCGCGCGATATCCGGCTCGGCGCAGCAACACGGCAGCGTCTACGTGAACGCGCTGGCGGCATCGCGGCTGGGCACACTCGAGACCGGCCGGTCGATCGCCGAGCAGATCGCCGACACGCTCTCGCGTTCGACCGCCCCTGTCTGGATGGACTCGAGCACGACGGACGAGTGCCGTGCGATCGAAGCGGCGATCGGCGGCGCTGCCGCGCTCGCACGACTCACCGGCTCGCGCGCGTTCGAGCGATTCACCGGCCCGCAGATTCGCAAGTTCGCAGAGCAGGAGCCTGCCAGCTACGCACGCACCGACAAAGTTCATCTCGTCAGCTCCTGGCTGGCGTCGCTGCTGGCCGGCCGGCATGCGCCGATCGACAGAGGCGACGGCTCCGGGATGAACCTGATGGATCTCGCGTCCGGTGAATGGTCGCGCAGCCGCCCTCGACGCAACCGCTCCGCGCCTGCTCGTCGAAGCTTCCGCCGCTTGTCGCGTCATCGACGGTCGTTGGCACCCTGGCGCCATTCTGGATGCGACGATTCAACCTGCCCCCGGCACGCGTCGTCGCGTGGTCGGGGGACAACCTGTGCAGCCTCGTGGGCACCGGGCTGGTCAGCGAAGGTCAGATCGCGATCTCGCTCGGCACCAGCGACACGATTTTCGGCGTGATGTCGAAGCCATCCGTCAGCGCCGACGGAACCGGCCACGTGTTCGCGTCGCCTACTGGCGCGTTCATGGGCATGACGGTTTTCAAGAACGGCTCCCTCGCGCGTGAACGGATCCGCGACGCCTGCGGGCTGGATTGGAACGGCTTCTCGGACGCGCTTCGGCACACCCAGCCTGGCAACCTCGGCGCGATGATGCTGCCGTGGTTCGAGCCCGAGATCACGCCCCTCGTCCTGACGCCAGGCGCGCGCACGACCGGACTGCCGAGCGTCGCCGATCCGTCGCACGTGCGCGCGGTGATCGAGGGTCAGTTGATGTCGATGGCGCTGCACAGCCGATGGATGGGCGTCACGCCGTCCGAGATCCGGGCAACGGGTGGCGCCGCCGCAAATCGCGAGATCATGCAGGTCGCCGCAGATGTGTTTGCTGCGCCAGTTGAGCGCCTGGGTGCGGGCAATTCCGCCGCCCTTGGCGCGGCGCTGCGAGCCTGGCACGCCGATGCGCTCGCGGACGGTCAGCCAGCTGCCCTGGCAGGAGATCGTCGGCGGCTTCACCGAACCTGTCGCGGCTTCCCGGGTCGAGCCGATCCCCGAGAACGTCGAGACGTATCGAGCAGCTGATTCCGAGTATGCCGAATGGCAGGCGCGAGAGCTGGCTCGAATGGAAGGGATATGATTGAGTGCAGGTCTGATGCTGTAGCTGTCAGCACACATGAACATCGCTGAAATCGCGAGGCGCGCCAACGTCTCGACAGCCACCGTTTCGCGCGCCATCAACCAGAGCGGGCCGGTCAAGGCGGCAACCGCGCGCAAGGTCTGGCGCGCCATATCCGAGCTGAATTACTACCCGAACAGCCACGCCCGCGCGCTGGTGTCCGGGCGCAGCCGGATGATCGGCCTCATCGTCTCGGACATCACCAATCCGTTCTTCCCCGAGCTGATTCGCAGCTTCGAGACGCAGGCGTCTCAGCAACAGTACGACCTCCTGTTCACGAGCACTGACTATCTGACCAGCAGGATGACGACCTGTCTCCGGCGCATGCTCGAGCGCAAGGTCGACGGCGTCGCGATGATGACGTCCGAAATGGACATGAGCCTCATCAAGGAGCTCGGGCGCCGCGGCGTGCCGTTGGTGTTCATGGACGTCGGTCAGGTCGGGCCGAAGATGAGTCACGTCGCGATCGACTACGCCAACGGCGTCAAGCAGGCCGTCGATCATCTCGTCGCGCTCGGTCACAAGCAGATCGGCTTCATCAGCGGTCCGCTCGATCTGCATTCCGCGCGCACCCGCAGGCAGGCATTTCTGGACGCCGTGCGCGGGCACGGGCTGTCGCCCGACAAACGGCTGATTCGCGAAGGGACGCACACCGCGGAGGGCGGACAGAAGGCCATGGCTGCGATACTCCGGCTGTCCAGGCATCCAACCGCCGTCGTCTCGTCGAACGATTGGACCGCCATCGGCGCGCTGCACGCCATCCATGCCGCTGGGCTGCGCGTGCCCGTCGGATATCTCGCTCGTCGGGTTCGACGACATCCCGCTCGTCAGTTACACGAATCCGTCTCTCACCACCGTGCGCATGTCGGCGGCCGACGTCGGGTCGACGGCGTTCGACGCGTTGTTCAAGCTGATTGGCGGTGAACGTCTGGAGGGCGACGTGTATCAGGTGCCCACACGGTTGATCGTCAGAGAGTCGACGACGAAGCCGCCGGCTCGGCGGTAGACGGGATCCCGCATTCGGCCCGGCGGCCCCCTTTCTCCTTTGCCGGCCCGGACGTCACCACTAGAATCAGCCTCGAGCCATGCCTTTGTCCGACGGCACGCGCCTCGGCTCGTACGAGATTCTCTCTGCTCTCGGGGCTGGCGGCATGGGCGAAGTGTATCGGGCGCGCGACACGCAGCTCGACCGCGACGTGGCCATCAAGCTCCTGCCCGCAGGCGTTCGCGGATGACGCGGAACGGTTGGCGAGGTTTCAACGCGAAGCGAAGGTCCTCGCCTCGCTGAACCATCCGCATATCGCCGCCATCTACGGACTCGAGGACGCCGACGGCGTCAAGGCCATCGTGATGGAGCTCGTCGAGGGCGAGGATCTGGCGCAGCGGTTGACGCGCGGTGCCATTCCTCTCGACGAGGCGCTGCCGATCGCGCGGCAGATCGCGGAGGCGCTGGAGGCGGCACACGAGCAAGGGATCATCCACCGCGACCTGAAGCCCGCGAATATCAAGGTGCGACCCGATGGCGCGGTGAAGGTGCTGGACTTCGGCCTCGCGAAGGCTCTGGAGCCAGCCGCGGGGACAGGCGTGGACGCGACGCCTTCACCAACGATCACCAGCCCGGCCATCACTCGGATGGGCATCATTCTCGGCACGGCTGCCTACATGAGCCCCGAGCAGGTGAAGGGACGTCAGGCTGACAAGCGGAGCGACGTGTGGGCGTTCGGTGCCGTGCTCTACGAAATGCTGTCGGGCCGGCGCGCGTTCAAGGGCGACGATGTTTCCGATACGCTCGCGTCGGTCCTGCGCCAGGACGTCGACTGGACGGCGCTTCCCGCGTCGACGCCGGCGCCGGTGCGGCATCTGATCGCACGGTGTCTCGATCGGGACGTCAAGCGGCGGCTGCGCGACATCGGCGAAGCGCGGATTGTGCTGGAGGATCCCGCCGCGCGCACGATGGGAGAGGCGGGCGGCGTGCCCGGCTCGCACCGCCGCGGCCGCTCTGGCGGCGCGGCCTGCCCTTCGCGATCACGATGCTCGTCGCGAGCGCACTCGGTGGCGCGGCCGTGTGGACGATGAGACCATCGCCTGCGCCCGCGGTCGTACGTTTCGCGTTCGCACTCCCTGAAGATCAGAACTTCACCAGCCCGGGACGGAGCCAGATCGCCATCTCGCCTGACGGCACAAAGATGGTGTACGTCGCGAATTTTCGTCTGTACCTCCGCTCCATGGGTGATCTCGAAGCGAGGCCAATCCACGGCACCGACGTGCCGGACCATAGTGGCAGGATCATCCGTCGTAACAAGTCCGGCCTTTTCGCCCGACGGTCAATTCGTCGTATTCTTTTCCGGAGCCGACAACACGCTGAAGAAGATTTCAGTCAGCGGGGGAGCACGCCGCGACCCTCTGCCCTGCCACCAATGTCTACGGCATGAGCTGGGGAGACACCGGCATCGTCTTCGGCCAGGGTCGCTGGCGGCATCTTGCGGGTCTCCCCCAACGGCGGCACGCCCGAACAACTCATCAGCGTTCAGGGCAACGAGATCGCGCACGGCCCTGAGATATTGCCCGATGGGCAGTCACTGCTGATGACCCTCACGACGGGCAACAATCCGGACCGCTGGGACAAGGCACGCATCGTCGTCCAGTCTCTCACTTCCGATGAACGGAAGATTCTGGTCGAGGGCGGAAGCGATGCCCGGTATTCGCCCACGGGCCATCTCATCTATGCGCGTCGGGGGAGTCGCATTCGCCGTACCGTTCGATCTCGGCCAACTGGAGACCACGGGCGGCGCCGTGCCGGTTGTCGAGGGAGTGCGAAGATCGGGCACTGCCACGGGAGCAGCACAATTGAGCTTCTCGAGCAGCGGGTCGCTCATGTACATTCCCGGACCGGTTTCCTCGACGGGCGACCAGCAGGATCTCGCATGGGTCGACCGCACCGGCGCGGCCAAGCCATTGAAGCTACCGGCGGGCTCATATCAGCATGTCGGGTGTCTCCCGACGGGAAGCGCCTCACGTTCGGCACCGATGACGGTAAAGAAGCGAACGTCCATGTGTACGCGCCGGGCAGCGGCACGTCCATTCGGCGCCTGACGTTCGGGGGGCACAACCGCTTTCCCATTTGGGCTGCTGATGGCAAGCGGATCGCCTTTCAATCGGATCGCGAAGGCGACCGCGGGATCTTCTGGCAGCCGGTCGATGGCGGCAAGGCGGAGCGCCTGACGAAAGCAGACGAAGGCACGGCGCACGTGCCCGAAGCCTGGGCGCCCGCCGGGGATCGGCTCCTCTACTCCGTGACCAAGGGCTCGAGCGTGACGTTGTGGACGCTCTCGTTGAAGGAAAGAACGAGCACGCCCGTCGATGCGGTCGAATCGGGCGCCCCCATCGGCGCTGTCTTTTCGCCCGACGGACTGTGGATCGCATATGCGACCAACAACACGGTCTACGTTCAGCCGTTTCCGCCGACCGGCTCCCAGTATCAGATATCGAGGAAACGCGGTCATCACCCGATCTGGTCATCTGATGGCAAGGAGCTGTTCTACGAACAGGCGCAGTTCCAGTTCGTCGTCGTCGCGGTGCGGACGCAGCCAAGCTTCACATTCGGGAATCCCGTTTCATGGCCGGGAGCCTACGGATCGACGCCAACATTTCTCGACCAGGAGCCGCGATATCGCCCCCGACGGCAAGCGATTCATCTGTCCGGTCCCGGCCCAGTCGGAGTCGGTTCAGGAAATCCGCGTGGTCCTGAACTGGTTCGAGGAGTTGAAGCGCCTCGTGCCGACGAAGTAGGCACGACCATCGGCCGGGCGTGGTCGCGGAACCCCGATGCTCATCAGCGTTCGCGGCTCACAGCGAGCAACCGATCGAACGCGTCCGGCGGCAGATCGGCGAGCGAGCCGACCGACACGTCACCGTTCAGGGACGCGTTTCGGCTCACGCCGATGCATCGCATACCCGCGCGTCGGGCGGCCTCCACGCCGGCGGCAACGTCCTCGACGACGATGCAGCGAGAGGGTGGGACGTTGAGTCTGGATGCTGCGGCCAGGAAGACCTGCGGATCCGGCTTGCCGGCGGTGACGTCCTCCGCCGACGTGATGGCGTCGATGAACGGCTCGAGCGCCAACGCCTGCAGCATGACCTCGACATTCAATCGCGGCGCGGAGGACGCAATCGCCTGCCGCCACCCCTCCCGACGCAGCCGATCGACCCATTCGATCGCTCCCGGCAGCGCCGTCACGCCGCGCTCGAGCGCGAGGCGCCTGTACTCCGCTTCCTTCGCATCGCCGATTCGCTGGATGACCTCGTCGGTCGTCTCCTGTCCCAGCCAGCTTCGAATGATGCGATCGTTCTTTTGCCCGAAGCTCTCCAGAAACTGCGCGTACGTGATCTCGAACCCTTCCGCACCGATCGTGTCGCGCCAGGCGACCCAGTGATGGTCGCTCGAGTCCACCAGGGTGCCATCCAAATCCCACAAAACAGCTTTCTGCATGTTGTGTCGGTTATCGCGTTATTGGTGCTAGTAAAGCATTCGGCAAGTGCGCACCCGCGCACGTGCGCACCTGCGCACCTACTAGGTCCCCTTCTTCGTTTGCCCGTAATAGGCCCGCGGCCCGTGCTTCCGCTGGTAATGCTTTTTGACGAGGAACTCGTCCGGGCGGGCGACGTCGGGGGCGGCGCTGCGCACGCGCCACTCGAGGCGCGCGATGTACTCCAGGATCCTGGCATGCTCGACGGCGTCGAACGCATCCGGTCCCCACGTGAACGGGCCGTGGTTCGAGACGAGCACTCCCGGCACAGACATCGGTTCAACGCCGTCCCGCAGGAATGTCTCGACGATCACCAGACCCGTGTTGGCCTCGTAATCGCTCTCCACCTCTTCCCTCATCATCGGCCGCGTCACCGGAACGTCACCGCAGAAATAGTCCGCGTGCGTCGTCCCCAGGCAGCGGACAGGCAGCCTGGCCTGCGCCAGCGCGGTCGCGAACTCGGAGTGCGTGTGCGCGATGCCGCCGCACTCGAAGGCCCGATACAGCTCGCGGTGCGTCGGCGTATCGGACGACGGTCGAAGGTCGCCGCCGATGACGGCCCCGGTGTCGAGCGACACGACGACCATGTGCTCGGGCGTGAGGCGCTCGTACGGCACGCCGCTCGGCTTGATCGCGAACACCCCGGCCGAGCGGTCGACGGCGGACACGTTGCCGAACGTGCCCATCACGAGGCCGCTCCCGGCAAGTTCCATGTTGGCGCGATACGCCACATCGCGCAGCCGCGTCAGTTCTCGATCCATTTCAGACCCCAAGCGTGTCAGATCCCAATTCTTGCAATCAACGTCCCAAAGTACTGCAGTCGACGGCTGTAGAGGACATTGGGAGTTGGAAGTTGAGAATGATTTGACACTACTATCATCCGTTGCCGACCGATCTCGAATCGCCAGCAACCGCTTCATCACTGACGCGAGGTCGGCTCGCGCGCCCGGCACCCCCCCGAATGTGTCGTGAAGCTCGCGATAGATCGCGTAGAGCTCGTCATACACAGCGCGAGCAGCAGGTTCAGGCGTGAACCGCCTTTCCTTGATCGTCGTCATGTGCTGCTGGGCATCTGACCAGCGATCGTAGCCGCCGGCTTTGCTCCCCGCGGTAACGGCAGCCGACACCGCCGACCCCAAGGCGGGTGTCTGTGGGGAGCCGGCAATCAGCATCGGCTGACCGATCACATCGGCGTAGATCTGCATGAAGAGATCGTTCTTCTCGGCGATCCCGCCACAACACACGACGCGATCGATTGGAACGCCGTGCTCGCGGATTCTTTCGACGATCGCGCGCGCGCCGAACGCGGTCGCTTCGATCAGCGCCCGATAGATCTCGGCGCGCGTGGTGTGCAGCGTCTGCCCGACGATCAACCCGGTCAGGCGCGGATCGACCAGGATCGTGCGGTTGCCGTTGTTCCAGTCGAGCGCAAGAAGGCCCGACTGCCCCGGTTTCAGCTGGGAGGCTTCTGCCGACAGCTCGTCGTGCAGCCGGTCGCCGCCGCGGCAGACGGTTTCGACCCACCAGTTGAGAATGTCCCCGACGGCTGACTGTCCGGCCTCGATGCCGAAGTAGTCGGGCATGATGGAGCCGTTGACGATGCCGCAGATGCCCGGGATGTCGGCGATGCGATCCGCGACCGGCGCGATCGCACAGTCGCACGTGGACGTCCCGATGATCTTGACGAACGTGCCCGTCTGGATTCCCGAGCCGACGGCCCCATAGTGCGCGTCGAAGCCACCCATGGCGATGGCGAGACCGGGCGTCAGCCCAAGTCTTTTCGCCCAGCCATCTGAGAGTTGCCCTGCCGGACGTCCGGGCGCCCAGGCCTTGTCGTACAACCGATCGCGCAAGTCTGCCAGCCTGGGATCGAGCCTCGCGAGGAAGGACTTCGAGGGGAGGCCACCCCAGGAATCCGAGTACATCGCCTTGTGGCCGGCGGCACACACGCAGCGGACGATCTGTCGTGGGTTGTCGACGCCGGCGAGAACGGCTGGGATGTAGTCCGCGAGCTCCACCCAGCTGTTCGCGGCCTCGAACACGTCCGGCGCGACCTTGAGGCAGTGCCAGATCTTCGACCACCACCATTCAGACGAATACGTTCCGCCGATCGGCGCGAGGTACTGAGGCGCGTGTTGCGCCGCCGTCGCGGTAATGGCTGCCGCTTCCTCGGCGGAGGTGTGGTCCTTCCAGAGCCACGCGTGTGCGGCAAGGTTCGCCGCCCACGCCGGGTCGAGCGCTAGAGGACGCGCCCGAGCGTCGAGCGGCATCGGCGTCGAACCGGTCGTGTCCACACCGATGCCGATCACCCTGTCGCGCGAGAAGTCCGGGTCACTGCCCGCCGCGGTCAGCGCCCCGCGTCACGGCCGCCTCGAGCCCGGCCAGGTAATCCGCCGGGTTCTGACGCGCGAGGTGCGGGTCCTTGCTCAGGAGCACGCCGCGGTCGCCACTGGGGTAGTCAAAGACCGCAGTGCCGATCGTCCGACCGTTGGCGCAATTCGACGACAACCGCGCGCACTGAATTGGTGCCGTAGTCGATACCGATCGTGTAGGGCATAAGTCAAGTGCGCAGGTGCGCAGGGTGCGCACGTGCGCGGGTGCTCAAAAGCAAAGTGCGCAGGTGCGCGGGTGCTAAGAGTGCGCAGGTGCGCGGGTGCCCGGTAAGAACAAAGTGCGCGGGTGCGCGCGTGCACGTGCGCACATGCGCACTTTGCGTTCTGAGCACCTGTGGCACTTGTGCACGTTGTTTTTGGCACCTTCGCACTTGCGCACGCGCGCACCGTGCGCACTTTGACTCAACCAATCAACACCGGCGACACAACGTCGAGCACGTCCGGCCCCGTGCCCGCCGCCCGCGCCTTATCGAGCGTCGGCCTGACGCGCGGCGATGCGCACCGCTTTCAGCGACAGGTTCGCGAAGTTGATCATGCTGCGCTCGATCGCCCGCGTCGGATCTTCCCGATACGTGAACTGATCCTGGCTGTAGTAGCCCTGATACCCGCGCACGAACGTCGTGTAGAGATACTCGACGGACTCGGGGATCGAGAGCGTGCCGAATATGCAGTCCTGATCGTTGCGCCCCTGACGCGCGTCGTTGACGTCGTACTTGTGCACGGGCACGCCCGCGTACTCCGCCAGGTCGCAGGACGTTGAGGCGGTGGTGGCCTCCATCTTCTGATGGCCGTAGTCGATCGTCAGCCCGCAGTTGTTGCCGCCGCTCGCCTGATTGACCCGCTGCGCCACCAGGATGGCGGAGGCCGCCGTCGGCACGATCATGAACAGCTCGCGCGGCTCGTACGGCTTCGATTCGATGGCCAGCTTGACGCCATGCTCGAGACACTTCTTGTTCACCGCAATCAGCGCCTCGGTGAACCACTCGAGCGACTGCTTGTAGTCGACCTGAAAGTGATAGTCGGCGCCGTCTGACCCGGGCCACACGCTGAGCACCGGGATCTTCATCACCCGGCAAATCTCGACGCCCTTCAAGACCTCCTCGAGTGCCGCGCGGCGCAGCGCGGAATCGGGATTGCACGGGCCGCCGAGCCGGAATTTCGGGTGCGTCCACGTATTGATGTTGCAGGCGGTGACGGTCATGCCGAGCTCGGCGAGAAAGCCCTGCTGCGCGCGCTCGATCGCCTGACAGTCGAGATCGCCGTTGAGCGACTTCTCGAAGACGCTCTGGTGAATCTCGATCGCGTCGACACCGGCCGCCTTCGTCCGCCGGCACTGCGCCTCGAAATCGCTGCGGAACGCCGGATCGTCCGAGTGATATCCCGGCGGCGCAAAGCGGTCGCAAAAATCCCCCGCCGACCAATGGCCGACACTCATCTTGATGTCCATCGTCTTCAGGAACTCGATGGACTCCTGCCTGCCCAGATAGCCTTTCCGCGATTGGGCATAGGCAAGCTGGTCGGCATTGAAACGGTTCATGTTCGCTGTCCTCCGAGGTCCGCGCTAAAGCCGGACGCTACGTTGCCGGCTAAAGCCGGACGCGTTGTCCGGAAAGCCGGACGCTACGTCGTCCGGCTGAAGCCGGACGCTACAACGCGGCGCGCATCGTACCATCATCATTGCGCGAGCGTCACTTTGAGAATCGTCAGCGAGTGCGCCGGAAACGTGTAGACGAATCCGCCATCCTGCACGGTCACGTCCACCGTCCTGGTTGCTGGTCTGACCTTTCGATCGTCGCCGAACGTGTGCGTCGCCTTCAGATCCGGGTGATTCATCTCCCAGACGGCGACGCGGCCGGACGCGACGGCCCGCCTGACTCTCGATGCGCGTCTGCAGATCCTTGTCGCGGCTGCGGTTCAGCACGTTGACGAACAGCTCGCGGGTTGACGGCTTGTAGGTCGCCGACACGTCGAGATACGTGAACTCTCCCGCCCGGTTCTGGAGCTTGTAGGTCGGCGACGCTCACCCACACGTCGAGCGCCGTGTTGCCGCGCTGCCGGCTGAACTCCACGAGCGGGAAGTACGATCGGCTGCAGGAACAGGCCCTCCTTGTTCGTCATGATCGGCGCAATCACGTTCACCATCTGCGCCAGGTTCGCCATCTTGACGACGTCGGCGTGGCGGAAGAAGGCGTTGAAGAACATGCCCATCGCGAGCGCGTCCTCGAAGTTGTAGATCTCCTCGAGCTTCTCGCGGTTGCCGGTGCGATACCAGACGTTCCACTCGTCGTAGGCGACGTAGATCGGCCGCGGGTTCGGGCCGCGTCTGCACCTCCCGGATCTGCGCCGCGCGTCGTCTCGATGTAGCGCTCGACGGTCTGCGTCCAGCCGCCCAGGTAGCGCTCGAAGTCGTTGTCGCGGTTGTTGATGTAGGTGTGGATCGCGATGTAGTCGATCTGGTTGCGCAGCGTCTGCAGCACGGTGCGGTTCCAGGCCATCCAGTCCGCCGCCGTAGTTGCTGGATCCGCTCGCGACGAGCTTGATCGACGGATCGACGCGCGCGCATCGCCTTCGCCGCTTCGAGCGCGAACTTCGAGTACTCCTCGGCGTTCTTGTGTCCGAGCTGCCAGGGCCCGTCGATCTCGTTGCCGAGCGCCCAGTACTTCACGTTCCAGGGCTCCTCGCGCCCGTTCTTGCGCCGCTGCTCGGCCCAGTAGGTGTTCTGCGTTCCGTTGGTGTACTCGACCCAGTACCGGGCGTCGTCGATGGTGCCGAGGCCGAGGTTGATGCAGATGTAAGGCTCCGCGTTGATCATCGCGGCGTAGCGGAGGAACTCGTCGGTGCCGAAGCGGTTGGACTCGACGTCGTTCCAGGCGAGCTCGAGCCGCGCCGGACGCTGGTCCTTCGGGCCGATGCCGTCCTTCCAGTTGTAGCCGGAGCAGAAGTTGCCGCCGGGCCAGCGCAGGATCGAGACGTCGAGGCCGCGGACCGCGTCGAGCACGTCCTTGCGGAAGCCGTTCGCGTCCGAGAGCGGGCTGCCTTCCTCGTAGATGCCGCCGTAGATCATGCGGCCGAGGTGCTCGGCGAAGTTGCCGAAGAGCAGCGGATCGACCTCGCCGATCGTCCGGTCGACATCGATCTTGATCCGGGCCGGGGGCGCGGAGGGTTGGCTGTACGAGCGGGACGCTCGAGCGGCACGGCGGCCGACGATGGTGGCAAGAGCCAGGGGAAGCCCTCTGAGGATGCTCATCAGTCTCCAGTTGCGCGGCGGTCATGTAAGCGTTACCATTCCGCCGTCGGATGTAAGCGATTACAGCGCGGCCAGTGGGCTTAATTCTCATACCCGCGACCTGCCTGTCAAGAAAGGCCCGGCGCCCCGCACCCGAAGCTCGGCTCAGCCGCGGGCGCGCCGATGCAGACCGAACGCGCGGCCGATCGGCTGAGCCCTCTTCCCGTTCGGCTTCGGAGGAGTAGCCAAACCAAGAGAGGACGCACATGTCGAGTATCAGTCGTTTTGTGATGGGCTGTCTGGCGTTCGTCGTCACCGCCGGCCTCGCCCACCCCACCCTCGCCCAGCAGCAGCTCGGCGCCATCCAAGGCACGATCGTCGACCAGAGCAAGGCGGTCATGCCCGGGCGTGACCGTGACCGTGACCAACCTCGATACCGGCTTGGTGCGTACCACCATCACCAACGAGACCGGCGTCTACCGCGTGACCAGCCTTGACCCTGGCCGCTACAAGGTGACGGCCGAGTTGCAGGGCTTCAGGCCGGCCGCACAGAACGAGGTCATCCTGTCGGTCGGCGCCACCCTGGGCGTCAACTTCAGCCTCTCGGCCGGCACGGTCAACGAGGCGATCGAGGTCCGCGGCGTCACGCCTGACGTCCAGACCGAAAAGGCCGACATCTCGGCCGTCGTCGAACAGAAGAAGATCAACGATCTGCCGCTGGTCGGCCGCAACGTGCTGTCGCTCGCGGCGCTGCAGCCGGGCATCAACGGCATCGGCACGTCGGCGGACTTCCTCGCGCCCGAACAGGGCATGGGCGTCACCGCCAACGGCGTGCGCGAGACGGGCAACAGCGCGAGCATCGACGGCGCCAGCATCAACAACGGCCCGTGGGGCGGCACGATGCTGATCGTGCCGAACGTCGAAGCGGTGCAGGAATTCCAGGTCATCGCCAACAACCCGTCCGCCGAATTCGGCCGCAACGCCGGCGCGACGGTGAGCGTGATCACGAGGGGCGGGACGAACAACTTCAGCGGCAGCATCTTCGAGTTCCACCGCAACCAGGACCTGCGCGCGCGCGCATTTTTCGAGAATCGCACGGTGCCCAAGCCTGACTTCCGGCGAAACGACTTCGGTGGCAGCTTCGGCGGTCCCATCAAGCGTGACAACTCGTTCTTCTTCTTCTCTACCGAAATCGTGCGCGAGGTGACCGGCAATTCGGCGAACGTGACGGTGGAAACCGAGCAGTTCCGTGACTGGGTGGCGCAAACGCGTCCGAACTCGATCGCCGCGAATCTGCTCCGCAACTTCCAGCCGCTCGTCGTACCCGACCTCGAATTTCCGGGATCTCGGCGGTCCGCTGCCCGGCGCGAACGTCTGGAGCAACACGCCGGACGGCATCGTCGACGTCGGCACGGTCAGCCATCACGACCAGCGGTCCGCGCGACGGCGATCAGGTCAACTTCCGCTTCGACCAGGTGCTGCGCGGCGGATCGATCGTCTGCGCGCGACCTACTACCTCTCGAACATCGAGACGCAGTTCCTGTACAACCGGCCGGCAGTTCGACCATCCGTACCCGTTCCGCAACCAGCTGCTGAACCTCGCCCACACGTGGATGGTCTCCAACCAGACGCTGAACGAGGCGACGTTCGGAATCGTCCGGCAGCACGGTGAGGCGGGCAATCCCGCGCTCGAGTCGCCGAACATCAGCATCACGGGCGGCGTCGCCGGCTTCGGCGTGGAGTTCTGGCACCCGATCGACTTCACGCAGAACAACTTCCAGTTCACGCGACACCCTGACGATGAACCGCGGCCGGCACTCGTTCCGCACAGGCGGCGAGCTGCGGCTCGGGCGTGACGGGGCGACGCTGCACCACTGGGAGCGGCCGAGCTACGCGTTCCAGAACATCCTCGATTTCGTCGACGACGAGGCGTTCACGGAAGATCGCGCCGTCGACCCGGCGACGGGTTTGCCGACGACGGCCTACGGCAAATACCTGACCAACGAATGGGCGTTGTTCTTCCAGGACAACTGGAAGGTTCGATCGAACGTCACACTGAACCTCGGGCTGCGCTACGACAACTTCGGCAACCCGAAGAAGGCCGACATTCCGTACAACGGAATCATTCTCGGGGCCGGCGCGAATCGCCAGGAACAGATGCGAACGGCGCGCGTCGGCACGGTCGACCAGCTGTACGACACCGACTGGAACAACTTCGCCCCACGTGTGGGCCTTACCTGGGATCCCACGTCTGAAGGACGCTTCGTCATCCGTGGCGGCGGCGGCATCTCCTACAACCGCATCAACAACACGGTGTACTCCGACGAGCGGCTGAACCCCCCGCAGTTTGCGCATGCCTCCGGCTCGGTGCAGGACGGCACGCCGATCGTCTACTCGCTCGGCCCCAACTTCGCGCCCAACGGCGCACTCGGCCGCGGCATCGACGCCAACGGCGGCATCATCGGCGCCCGCGTCTCCCTCCGCGTGGTCGATCCCGAGCTGGAAATCCCCGAGTACTACAACTGGTTCACCGGCGTGCAGTATCAGCTGCCGTGGCGCTTCGTCGCCGAAGTGAACTACAGCGGCACCAAGGGGCGGAAACTCCTGAACGGTGACGGCCCGGGCGGCGAGGACTACAACCGCTTCTCCGGCGACCTGCGCGACAACGGCGTGCGCAACAGGCTGAATAACAGCTTCGCCGACGTCGGCCTCAACGAGAGCCGCATCAAGTCGACGTATCACGGACTCTCGCTGCAGCTGCTGCGCCGCTACTCGAGCGGGTTCTCATTCCAGACGGTCTACAACTACGGCAGCGCGAAGGACTACGCCGGCAGCGCGATGATCGTGGAGCAGCCAGAGCTCGACTACGGCTACGCGTCGTTCGACATCCGCCACCAGTTCAAGTTCAACTTCATCTGGGAGATTCCGTATCATCCAGACAACGCAATCCTGGACGGCAGTACTCGGCGGATGGCAGTTGAACGGGCTGGCGATGTTCCAGAGCGGGTCGCCGTTCACCGTCACCTGTACGCAGGCGTTTCCGGCCTGCGACTTCAACGCCGATGGCGTCAACAACGATCGCGTCAATCTGCCTGCCTACGGCACCGACCTCGGCAGCCCGAGCCAGGACGAATGGATCGCCGGCGTCATGCATGCGTCCGACTTCACGTTCCCGGCAGCGGGGCAGGTGGCCGATCAGCCGCGCAATGCCTTCCGCGGACCAGGCTTCAAGAACGCGGACATTTCGCTCGTGAAGAACTTCCGGCTGCCCGGGCTCTCGACGGGCCGCGACTCGAGCTTCCAGGTGCGGCTCGAGATGTTCAACGCGTTCAACTGGGTCAACCTGAACAACCCGGTCAGCAACGTGAACAACGCCAACTTCGGCCGGGTGACTGGCTCGCGCGGCAACGGCGCTGTGGGCGGCCCGCGCGTCGTGCAGCTCGGCTTCAAGTGGATGTTCTAGGCTGATCGCGACTCGCCCTCGCTGACGGACGCGGCACGACAACGTGCCGCGTTCGCTCTCGGAGGCTTCGCAGACTGTAAGATCCTGTCGATCCAGCAGCTGAGCCGATTACCAGCACGCCCGACCTGAAGGTCGGGCCTACGGCTGAGGGTTCTCTCCATGACGCTACGAGAGACGCTCGCGTGCGCTCGGCCTTGTCTGCGCGTGTTCTGGCGGGTGCATTACGCGACTCGGGCTCAGAGCCGCCGGCCCGACTATCCGTTTCAGCCGGTCTCGTTCACCAGCGTGCACCTGAACGACGTGTTCTGGGCGCCGCGCATCGAGACCAATCGGACGGTGACGATTCCGTTTGCCTTCCAGCAATGCGAGAAGACGGGCCGCGTCGACCTGTTCGAGCGGGCGGCCAAGGCGTTGAAAGGCGAGGAGCTGACCAACAAGCAGCCGCCCGGATACCCGTTCGACGATACCGACGTCTACAAGGTCATCGAAGGCGCGTCGTACACGCTGGCCGTCGTTCCAGATCCCAAGCTCGACGCATATGTGGACTCGCTGATCGCCAAGATCGCGGCAGCACAGGAGCCCGACGGATACATTTACACGACGCGAACGATCAATCCCCAGAGTCCGCACCAGTGGGCCGGTGCGGAACGCTGGGTCCTCGAACGCGACGACAGTCACGAGCTCTACAACCTCGGGCACCTGTTCGAGGCGGCGGTCGCGCACAACCTGGCAACCGGCAAGAAGAACCTGCTCGACGTCGCGACGAAGGCGGCCGACCTCCTCGTGAAGACGTTCGGACCGGGGAAGCGCACGACGTGGCCCGGTCATCAGATCACCGAGATGGCGTTGGTCCGGCTCTATCGTGTGACCGGCAAGGAAGAGTATCTGAGCCTCGCGAAGTTCCTGCTCGACGAGCGCGGTCCAACCCCGCTGCCGCCCGGCGAGCGCGCCAATCCGCGCGGGCTCGACTACAACCAGGCGCAGCTGAAAATCGTCGACCAGACGGAGCCGGTCGGCCACGCGGTCCGCGCGATGTACATGTATTCCGGCATGGCGGACGTCGCGGCGCTGACCGGCGACGATGCGATTCGCAAGGCGGGCGATCGTATCTGGGACAACCTGACGACCGGCAAGCTGTACATCACCGGCGGCATCGGATCGTCGGCGACGGGCGAGGCCTTCGGAAAGCCGTACGAGCTGCCGAACATGTCGGCTTACAACGAAACCTGCGCCTCGGTCGGCATGGATTACTGGAATCACCGCCTGTTCCTGCTGTACGGCGACGCGAAGTACATCGACATCATGGAGCGCACGCTCTACAACGGGTTGATGTCCGGCGTGTCGCTGGACGGCAAGACGTTCTTCTACCCGAACCCGCTGGAATCGAACGGCCAGCACGAGCGCAGCCCGTGGTTCGGCGTCGCCTGCTGCCCGTCGAACATCACCCGCTTCATGGCGTCAGTTCCCGGCTATCTCTACGCGAAGGCCGGCAACACGCTTTACGTGAATCTCTACGCCGCCGGGAGCGCCGACATCGATCTGAATGGCCGAAAGGTCAAGGTCGTTCAGGAAACGCGATACCCATGGGATGGCGCCGTGAAGCTCACCGTCACGCCCGATCAGGCGGCGGCGTTCGCGGTCAAGGTTCGCGTGCCGGGGTGGGCGCGCAACGAGCCGGTGCCCAGCAACCTCTACACGTTCATGGACAAGTCCGCAGACGCGGCGACGGTGAAAGTGAACGGTCAGACGGTCAGCATGACGCTCGACAAGGGTTACGTGACCATCGATCGATCCTGGAAGGCGGGTGACGTCATCGAGATGACGTTGCCGATGCCGGTGCGCCGTGTCGCCGCGAACGAGGCCGTCGAAGCGGACCGCGGCCGCGTTGCGCTTCAGCGCGGGCCGATCGTGTTCACCGCCGAGTGGGTGGACAACCCGAACGGCAAGGTGCGCAACATCGTGATGCCGGATTCCGCCGCGCTCACCTCCAGGTTCCGCGCCGATCTGCTGAACGGCGTGCAGGTCATCGAAGGCCGCTCGGTCGGCCTCTCGTACGATGCGGCAGGAAAAGTGCATCAAGCAGGAACAACCGTTCGTGGCCATTCCCTACGCGATGTGGGCCAATCGCGGCCGCGGGCAGATGGCCGTCTGGCTCGCGCGCACCGAAGGGGTGGCGCGACCGACGCCGTTCCCGACGATCGCCACCGCGAGCACGGTCACCACCTCTCCCTCACGCAAGATCGTCCGCAACATCGTCGACGGCGAAGAGCCGGCCAACTCGGCCGATTCGTCCGCGTATTTCGACTGGTGGCCGCGGCGTGGCTGCAAGGCGGGCGCGCAGCCGGCCGCACCTGGCGGCGAAGGCCGGCAGCCGTGCAGTCAGAGCGAGTGGGTCGAGATGGCGTTCGCCAAGCCGGCGACGGTCTCGACTACCGAGGTCTACTGGTTCGACGATACCGGCCGCGGCGGCGTTCGCGTGCCGCAATCGTGGAGGCTGCTCTACAAGGACGGTGACACCTGGAAGCCGGTCGAAGGCGGAACGTTCGGCGTCGAGCGCAACGCCTGGAACAAGGTGACCTTCAAGCCCGTCACCACGTCGGCGCTACGGATCGAGCTGACGATGCAACCCGAGATGTCCGCGGGGTTGCAGGAGTGGAAGGTGAAGTAATCGGAAATCGGAGGTCGGAAATGGAAGGCGGAGATAGGAAGCGCAGATGGGAAAGCTGAGATCCCCTCCCAATTTCCGATTTCCGATCTCCATCGCCCATCTCCCAGCGGCCAGCGCGTTCGTGCCGCGCACCATCCGCGCCCCGAACACGGCGGCGATCTCGTTGCCGCCGGTCGCCTGGAAGCGCACGGTGACCTTGGTCTTCCCTTTCACAACGTCCGCAGGGATCGGATAGCGTACGTCGAAGAACTGCGCGTCGCTGCTGATCTCGAAGCGCTGTTCGGCGATGCGCTGGCCGTCGACGAGGATGTCGAAGCTGCGCGGGCGGCGGCTGTCACGATGATACGTGACGACGAGTGCCATCGGCTGCGTCTGATCGACCGGGAAGTCGAACGAGAACCACCCCGTGCCGATACGGCCCCGCCGCCCTTCAACCGGCCGTGAGAGTGTCGTGTTCTCTCCCTGCTGATTGAAGTCGCGCTCGGGCTGCATCTCGCCAGCTCGCAGATATGCAACCGTCGCCGCCTCGAGCGCGCGCTGGCGCGCCGTCTCCTCGGCGATCTCGGTCTTCTTCTTCTGGTACTCGGTCGGTGTGAAGAAGTCCCAGTACGCGGCGTAAGTCCGCCGGTGCAGCCGGTAGAACGGCGAGAACTCGACGTCACGGTCGCGGCCAACGCCGACGCTCCGGAAGCTGCCCGGCTTGTCGTCGACCGGCTTCAGCCAGTCAGCGATCGGCTTTTCCGCCGCAACGAGCATGGGTACGTCGATCGGTGCGGGCCGCTGCGGATCGTCATCCGCGTTGGCCTGACCGCCGCGGCCCTGTGGCCGCGCGGGCTCGGGACCGAGATCGCCCGCGAGCACGAGCGGGCCCCACATGACCGCCGCGCGACGCGGGTTGTCAGGCGTCGACTGGAGGTGGAGCGCTTTCGGCAGCGCGATCGAGACCGTGTCGCCCGTTTTCCAGGTCCGCTTGATCTCGACGTACGATCCCGGCTTGGAAAGAACCGTGACCGCTTCGTTGTTGACCTTTACCGCGAAGCCGTCACCCGCCCACGCCGGCCGGCGCACGGCAAGCGTGAACGCTTTCGGGGCCTTCGCCGTGAACTTCAGGCTGGCCGAGTCTCCTTCGGGAAATGTCGTTTCGGCGTCGACGCGGATGCCCGCCGCGCTCCACTCCGCAGTGGACGGCGCGTAGAGGTTCACCCAGAACTTGTCGCCCGATTCGTAATAGATGCCCAGGCCATGCAGCGCATGGCTCTCCATCCCCGAACCGACGCAGCACGTGAAGCTGCGCTGCATGTTGGCATATTCGCGGCGCACGCCGCGTCCGACCGGCACCATGTAGCAGGTCGCACCATCGTTGGGATCGATCGACCCGAGGATGTGATTGAAGAGCGCGCGCTCGTGGTACTCGGCGTACTTCGCGTCTGGTTCGAGCGCGAAGAGCTGGCGCGTCAGCTTCAGCATGTTGTAGATGTTGCAGGTCTCGGCCGTTCGTCCGTCGACGATCACGCCGAGCTTGTCCGGGTCGCGCCAGGTACTCGTCCTTGCCGTGTCCGCCCGTCGCAAACGTGTGGTGGTTGGCGACGCGGTCCCAGAAGAACCGCGCGGCGGTGCCGTCCGCCTTGTCTCCGACCCAGGAATATCGATCGGCCGATCCAATCAGCTTCGGGATGTTCGTATTCCCGTGCAGGCCCGACAGGTTGTCGACCTGGTTCTTCAGAGGATCGAGCACCGCCTTGTGCTCGAAGCGGTACGACAGGTCGAGCCAGCGCTTGTCGCCGGTGTCGGCGTAGAGATCCACGAAGACCTCGTTCATGCCGCCGAACTCGGTGTTCAGCATCCGCTGCACCTGATCGTCGGTCATCGGCGCCAACACGCCGGCGGCCCACTCCGCGTACTTGATCTCGACATCGAGCGCCGTCTTGTTGCCGGTGTATCGGTAGGCGTCACGCAGCCCCGCGTAGGTCTTGTGGAGCGTGTACCACGGCGACCACTGCCCGTTCAGGTCGAAGCCTGACGACCGGATGTTGCCCTTCGAGACCTCGGCGAACATCTCCCGGCCCTTCTGAAGGGCGCTCAGATACCCGTCGCCGTGCTTGTCCTGCACGGCTTTCAACTCCTGGACGATGTAGTCTGCGCGATCCTTGAAGCGCTGATCGCCGGTCGCCGCCCACATGAGGCTCACCGCGGAGAGGTAGTGGCCGGCGATGTGGCCGGTCAGCTGACGTCCGTCCGCGTCCCAGCCGCCGTAGGGTTCCGCCTTCTGCGGCAGTCCTGCCCTGATGCGGTAGTAGGCGAGCATGCGGTCGGGCTCGAGCTCCATCAGGTATTTCGCGTTCAGGTCCTGCGCCTGCTTCAACGGGCCGCCGGTCAGCCGAACCGCCGTCAACGGCAACGGGCGCGCGACGTCCGGCACCGCGTTGGTGAGGCGCTGAGCGAAGACCAGGGCGCCTGCGCCGGCCATGACGCCGGCGAGCATGGCGATCACACGCTGGGTCATCTTGCGCGACATTGAAATTTCCTCCACAGGGGTCAGACACGTGTCTGACCCCGGTCTGACCCCACGCTCATTGAGCGCTGAACGTGAACGCGGTCGTCGTGCGGTATGTCTGTCCCGGCTTCAGGATTGTCGATGGGAACGAGGGCTGGTTCGGTGAATCGGGGAAATGCTGCGTTTCCAGACAGAAGCCCGTGCGATGACCGTACACGTGACCCTGCTTCCCCTTGATCGTGCCATCGAGGAAATTGCCGGAGTAGAACTGCATGCCCGGCTCGGAGGTCGTGACCTCGAGCATCCGCCCGGATTTCGGTTCGAGCACGCGCGCCGCGAGCTGCAGTCCGCTCTGCTTGTGGTTCAGCACCCAGTTGTGGTCGTAGCCCCTGCCGTTCTTCAGCTGCGCGTGCGGCTGATCGATCCGCTCGCCGATGCGCGTCGGCTTCCTGAAATCGAACGGCGTACCAGCGACTGGCGCCAGCTCTCCCGTGGGGATCAACAAATCCGTGACCGGCGTGAAGCGATCGCGCGTTGATTGTCAACTGATGATCGAGAATCGTGCCGGACCCCTCGCCTGCAAGATTGAAGTAGCTGTGCTGCGTCAGGTTGACCGGCGTGGCCTTGTCAGTCGTGGCCTCGTACTCGACGATGAGGCCGTTCTGATCGGTGAGGATGTAGGTGACGCGGACCTTCAGCGTCCCGGGAAAACCCTCCTCACCGTCGGGGCTCGTTCTCGAGAAGGCGACGGCTTGACCGCGATCGCTCTTGACGATCTCGCCCGCCCACAACTGTTTGTCGAAGCCTTTCGCGCCGCCATGCAGGTTGTTCGGGCCGTTGTTCGCCGCCAGCTTGTAGGTCTTGCCGTCGAGCGAGAACTGCGCCTTGCCGATGCGATTGCCGTAGCGGCCGATGATCGCGCCGAAGAACGGGTCATTGGTCTGATACCCCTCGATCGTGTCGAAGCCGAGGACCACATCGGCGAGCTTCCCCGCCTTGTCGGGCACCTTCCAGGACTGGATGATGCCGCCGTAGGTGATCGCGCGGACCTCGACGCCCTTCGCGTTGGTCAGCGTGAAGATCTCGACTGCCGACCCATCCTTCAGCTTGCCGAACGGCGCGCGCATGACGGCACCACCCTTGGCGGTCTGGCGTGACCTCGCGTGCGCTGATCATCGCCATGAACGTGAACACCGCTGCCAGCAGAACGATCGGGTAACTGTACCGCGTCATGGAGTCGCTCCGCAGCCGTTGGACGGCCCTCGCTACGCACCTGGTCCCTCGACCACTGAGGGCCAATCCTGCAAATTCCGGGTATTGTAAACGATTACTGCGAGTGGAGTGCCGCCGACTGCGTAGTAACATGGCGCGCCCGAAAAACGCCCAACTTCCAACTCCCAACTCCCAAGGGACTCGAGCCGTTCGACTCCGAGAACTTGGGAGTTGGGAGTTGGGCGTTGGGCGTTACGGCTGCGTCGTCAGCGGCCCAGCAGATGCCCGCGCTCGAGTTCCGAGATCTTCGCAAATCGTTCGGCGCCGTCAAGGCGCTTCGTGGCGTCACGTTCTCCGTGGCGGCCGGCGACGCTCATGCGCTGGTTGGCGAGAACGGCGCTGGCAAGTCCACGCTTCTGAAGATTCTCGCCGGCATCCTGCGCCCGGACGAGGGCACCATCGTCTGGCAGGACCAGCCGCTGCACCTGACCAGCCCGCGAGAGGGCCTCGAGCGCGGCATTGGGATGGTGTATCAGGAGATGTTGTCGTTCCCGAACCTGACGGTGACCGGAAACATCTTCGCCGGGCGCGAACTGACCCGCGGCGGACGCCTGCTGGAAAGCGAGATGCGCCGCCGCACGCAGACAGCTCCTCGACGATCTGCACCTGGCGATCCGTCCGGACGCCGTGGCCGAATCGCTTTCGGCGGCGCACCGGCAGCTGCTTCAGGTGGCACGGGCCCTGGCATTCGAGTGCCGCATCCTGGTGCTGGACGAACCAACGACCTCGCTCACCGACGCCGAGGTCGATCATCTTTTCGCCGTCCTGCAGAGGCTGCGGGACCGCGGCGTCACGCTGCTCTACGTCTCGCACCGGATGCCGGAGGTGTTCCGCCTGTGCGAGCGGATCACGGTGCTCCGCGACGGCGCGTACGTCGGCACGTATGACGCCGCGAAGACTGCGCCGGAAGAGATCGTGCGCGCAATGGTCGGCCGGGACTTGCCGCCGCGCGCTGAGGCGGCGGAGGCCGTCACGCGCGGCCCGATCGTGCTCGACGTTCGCCGACTCACCCGCAGGCCCTGTTTCCAGGATGTGTCGCTGCAGGTGCACGCCGGCGAGATCGTCGGCCTCTTCGGTCTCGTCGGTTCGGGACGCTCCGAGCTGCTGGAAACGCTGTTCGGCCTGTACGCGCCGCAATCGGGCGAGATCCGGGTGGGCGATCAGCCGGTGCATCTGCGATCGGCACGCGACGCCGCGCGCCAGGGCATCGCGCTCGTCCCCGAGGAACGCCAGCGACAGGGGCTCTTCTTCAACCTGACCGTGCGCCACAACCTGCTGCTTTCGCGCGAAACGGCAGCCGGTGTCACGCTCGTGCGCAATGGACGTGAACGCGCCGATGCCGAACATCTTCTACGGGAGTGGCGCATCAAGGCGGCGGGCGTCGAAGTCCCGCCCGACAGCCTGAGCGGCGGCAATCAGCAGAAGGTCGTTCTCGCCAAGTGGCTGGCTACCTCGCCACGCGTCCTGCTGCTCGACGAACCCACCAAGGGCGTCGACGTGGGCGCCAAGTTCGAGATTCACGAGATTGTCCGCCGGCAGGCCGCCGCGGGCATGGGATGTCTCGTGGTCTCCAGCGATCTCCCCGAGCTCCTCACCCTCGCTCACCGCATCGTCGTCATGCGCGAAGGACGCCTGCAAGGTGAGCTCGCGGGCGCCGCGGCGACGGAGGAAGCGGTGATGCACCTGGCCACCTCCGAACTCGTTTCTTACAGGGACGCCTCGTGAGGAAGCTCTGGCACCTGCGAGAACTGAGCACGGTTGCGATCCTGCTGGTCGAGATCCTGTTCTTCGGCTGGTATCTTTGGCCGGACGGAAACCGCCCGCATCCGTTTCTCAACTTTCCAAACGCGCTGCTGATTCTGAAGTACTCGTCGATCTACGGGATCGCCGCGGTGGGCGCGGCGATCGTCATCATTTCGGGCGGCATCGACCTGGCGCCCGGTGCTGTCATCGCGCTGGCCGGCGTCGTGTGCGGCGGGCTATTCGTCGAAGCTGGCTGGCCGCTGGCCGCGGCCATGGCCGCCGGGCTGCTGATGGGTGTCGCATCCGGCGTGCTGACCTCTGTCCTGATCGTCGCCGTTCAGCTTCCCCCATTCATCGCCAGCCTTGGCGTCATGGGCATCGCCCGTGGCGCCGCGTTCATCATCACCGAGGGCCGATACTTCGACCTGTCCGCACTGCTGGTCGGCGGATGGCGCCCGATGGGCATCCCCGCAGACTGGGTCGCACCGATCGTCATGATCGTGCTGGCCGTGATCTTTCAGATCCTGATGACCAGGTTCCAATGGGGGCGTTCTGTGTTTGCCATCGGCGGCAATGAAACGGCCGCGCTCTTCTCGGGCATCGCCGTGGGCCGCGTGAAAACCTCGGTGTACGTCCTGAGCGGTCTGCTGGCGTCGGTCGCCGGCGTGGTTCTCGCCGTCGTGCAAGGCCAGGGGAAAGCCGACCTGGCGACCGGCTACGAGCTCGACATCATCGCGTCGGCCGTTGTCGGGGGCGCCAGCTTGTCGGGGGGACGCGGCTCGGTGATGGGCGCCGTGCTGGGCACGTTGATTTTCGGCGTCCTGCGGAACGCGCTGCCGCAGATTCCCGGCGCGACGTTCTATGATCGATTGATTGTCGGACTGGTCGTCATCGTGATCGTGGTCATGGATCAATTGCTGTTGAAACGTGGAAAATACGATCCGTGGTCCGTGGTGCGTGCTTCGCGGGCGGTTCGGGCTCGCGCGCTCGACGCACGTCGGACGCAGATTGCGAAGACGCTTCACGGCAGATGAAACGCGAGACTTGGAGTGTTGGCGTCGTTGCAGTTGCGAAGGTCACTTCGCATTGGCGTGCTGAGTGGCGGCAGCTGCGTCGGCGCCGCCGAGCCCTCATCCGGCAACCGGCGCGGGTCAGCGCCTGCGGTTTGCGGTCATTCCGAAATCGCTCGACCTGCCGGTCTTCAACTACGCACGGATCGGCGCCGAGCGCGCGGCCAAGGAGCTGGGCAACGTCGAGATCCTCTGGAACGCGCCGGCGAACGCGGACCAGCTGAAGCAGAAGGAGATTCTCGAGTCGTTTATCACCCAGCGCGTGGACGGCATCGCGATTTCCGCGTTGAACGGCGACTTCCTGACCGAGACCATCAACCGCGCGATCGACGCCGGCATTCCGGTGGTCACCTGGGACTCCGACGCGCCGAAATCGAAACGCCTGGCCTTCTACGGCGTGGATGATTACGCTTCCGGAAAGATCATGGCCGAGCAGGCCATCGCCCTCCTCGGCGGCAAGGGCGAAGTCGCCGTGCTCACCAGCCTCGGCGCGACCAATCTGCAGCGCCGCCTCGAAGGCCTCAAGGACACGCTGGCGAAGCAGCCGGGGATCACCATCCTCGAGGTGTACGACATCAAGGAAGATCCGGTGCGCGTGCCCGGAGATCATCGCCACCGCGTCGCGCCGCTATCCCGAGCTCGACGCCTGGATGTCGGTCGGCGGCTGGCCGGTGTTCACACGCAACGCCACGGCCGCGATCGATCCGGCCAAGACGAAGTTCATCTCGTTCGACACCATCGACCCCGCGCTCGATCTGCTCCGCGAAGGCAAGGTGCAGGTACTGCTCGGGCAGAAGGACTTCGGCTGGGGCGCCGAGCCGGTGAAGCTCCTGTATCAGATCAAGCAGGGCAAGATGCCAGCGACGCCCATCATCGATTCAGGCGTCGACGTCGTCACGCGCGAGAACGTCGACCAGTACGCTGAGCAGTGGAAGAAGATGGAACGGGGTCAATAGATTCGTGGCCGTAGTCCGTGGTGCGTAGTCCGTGTCGCGTCGAGCTCGAAGGCCACATCGTCAATATGGGTTCTTCGAGCAACGAGCGACGAGCCACGGACCACGGACCACGGCAAGCATGGATCCGGAATCTGTCCCCTCGATCACAATACCGGCCCCTCCGTCAGCCAGAACTCTCAGAAATTCACAGAAAAACACTCGAAAACGGCTGGCACCCGGCTTGCGCCTGAGCTTCGCGCAACGCAGCGGCAACCGGATGCAGACGTGTGCCCGCGTGTAGAAGCGAGCTTCCTTTCACAGGTGATTGAATGAAGGACGTTGTCAGACTTCTCGGCGGCGGCACTCTTTCTGGGGCTTGCCGCGCTGACGGCGTTCCCGGCCTCGCACGAGATCCTGTGGAAGGCGAGCGTGGCCGCGACGGAATGGGGCTACTGGCTGGCGATCGCTGCGGTCCTGCCGATGATTCCCACACGCGAGCAGACCAAGATCGGCAAGATGGGCGCGGTGCTCAGCATGGGCGCGATCGGTCTCTTCATCATGCCGGTCGTTCGAGCGTCGGACCTGAACAACAGGCTGCCAGGCGCGTTCGACGAGCGCTTCGGATCGGGACGGCGGGTGCGCGCGCACATGGCGGAGGAACCAAGACCGGTACCGCTCGTGCTTCCCGAGCTGCTGCGACCCGTCCAGCTTCCAGCGATCCGCTTCGAGGAGCGCGTCTTCAACACATTCGAAAACGAGAAGCTGACGCTCGACATCTATCGTCCGGCCTACGAGCACAAGCTGCTGCCTGGCGTGATCGTCGTGCACGGCGGGGCGTGGCAGTCTGGCAGCAACAACGAGTTCGTCGCGCTCAACGCCTACCTCGCCGGGCGCGACTACGTCGTCGCGGCCATCAATTACCGGCTGGCGCCGCGCTGGCCGTTTCCGGCGGCCCGCGATGACCTCTTATCCGCGATTGCGTATCTGAAGGTCTACGGACCGCAGTTCGGCTTCGACCCGAGTCGTATCGCGCTGCTTGGACGCTCGGCTGGCGGTCAGCTCGCGTTGCTCGCCGCGTACACGGCGCAGGAGCCGTCGATTCGCGGCGTGATTTCGATGTACGCGCCAACCGATCTGCAGTTTGGCTACGAGCACCCGGCGCCGACGGGACTCTACGACACGCGTGGCGCGCTCGAGGCGTATCTGGGTGGGTCGCCGGCGAAGAAGTCGGACACCTACTACGCCGCGTCGCCGATCAACTTCGTGACGTCCACGTCGCCGCCGACCCTGCTGATTCACGGCCTCATGGACGGTGTCGTCAAGCCTGACGAGAGCGAGCGCCTGGAATCAAAGCTTCAGCAGGCTGGCGTGAAGCATCTGTTCGTGCGCATGCCCTGGGCTACGCACGGCTGCGACAAGAGTTTCGGCGGACCGTGCGGGCAGAGTCGCGACGTATGCGGTCGAGCGGTTCCTCGACGGCGTGATGGCAGGCACGGACCCGAAGCCCGAGCCCGAGCCCAAGAAACCGGTGCGCGTCCGGCCAAGAGCCAAAGCCGCCGCAGCGGCACGCGAACGACTAGCGGCGCGAACCTCCAGGGGCTGCAGACCGGCAGCTTTCAGCCTCGCATTCAGGGCCGGCACCTCGACGGTCCTGATGGCCGTCCATCGCGCCATGACGCGCGTGGCCGTAGCGTTCGCATTCGTCAACGCGTTCAACGTGTTCGTCGTCGGCGCCACATCGGCGGCTTGCAGCGCGTTCATCATCCCGCTCAACTGCTCGCCAACACGCCAGAGCGTATCGCTCGGCTGCGGTGCTGCGGCGGGCGGACCGCCGCCGCGGCCACCGCCACGTCCTCCAGCAGGTGCGCTCCGAGTTCCCTCCAACTCCAGAAGTCGCTTGTCGAACGCTCCCAACGCATCCTTCAGCGGTCCCTCGGCGTTTGCTTGAATCTTCGCGACCTGCGCCCGCAGCGACGCGGCGCTTCCGGCCGCCTCGAACGCGTCGACTGCGCCGTAGTACGTCGTGTGGGTCAACTGAGTACACGCGATTCATGGTCAGCGCCGGCGTCTTTACGCGCGGATCCTGCTTCACCTGAATCGACTGCGTGTAGCTCTTGCCGTCAACGGTCAGCTTTACCGTGTAGGTCCCGGGATTCACCCACGGCGTCGTCGGCGCCGGAGCGCTGTTGTAGGGAATCGCCTGGATGGGCAACCCGCCGCGGCCCCCACCGCCGCCTTCCGCGAGCGGCTGGTAGTGCAGGTCCCACACGAACCGGTGCATGCCAGGTTCGGCCGACAGACTCAGCGGCCGGCGATACCAGTAGAGCGGCACGGGCGCTTCGACCGCTGGAGGAATGGGCGTCACTGGATCGGTGCTGGCATATCGCCGAACAAGCCGGCCGTCCTTCTGCAGGATCTCCAGCGTGACCGGTCCCGTCGCCCGCGCTTTCAGGTAGTAGTTGATGATGGCGCCATCCGGCGGATTCGGTGACGTCGGCTCCTCCACCGGCCACGGCATGTCCGTGCTGGTGTTCCAGCGTACCCTCCATGCCGTCGTCGGCGTGAAGAGAACAGCGTTTTGCCCCGCGGTCTCCACGCCGATCTGCCGGA
Source organism: uncultured Acidobacteriota bacterium (assembly GCA_963710415.1). GTDB lineage: Bacteria > Acidobacteriota > Vicinamibacteria > Vicinamibacterales > 2-12-FULL-66-21 > CAVQAH01. The sequence continues at coordinate 213,535 of CAVQAH010000015.1, forward strand.
GCGGGGTGATGTCGTCGAGAATCCAGAATCCGCGACCGTGCATGCCGATCGCCAGATCGTCGTCTTTCACGATGACATCGCGCACCGACGAGATCGGCAGGTTCAGCCGCAGCGACTGCCAGTTCGCTCCGTCGTCAAACGACACATAGACCGTACGTTCCGTTGCCGCAAACAACAAGCCCTTCCGCTTCGGATCCTCGCGGACGGCGTTGACCGTCTCGCCAGCCGGAATGCCGTTGACGATTTCCGTCCACGTCTTCCCGCCATCGTGGGTTCGCAGGATGTGCGGCCGCAGATCGTCGAGCCGCAGCGTGTTGATGGCTGCGTAGGCCGTCAGCGGATCGAAGCGTCCGGCATCGATGATCGAGACCTTCGCCCATGCCTCGATGGTCGGCGGCGTGATGTCCTTCCACGTCGCCCCGCCGTCTGAAGTCACGTGAATCAATCCGTCATCGGTCCCGACCCAGATGCGGTTGATGTCCTGGTATGAGGGAGCAACCGTGTAGATCACGCCGCGCGGGCTCGACTGCGCCGAGGGCAGATCGCGGTACTTGCCGACGCTCTTGGGCGTGACCCACGTCTGGCGCGTCAGGTCCGGGCTGATCTGTTTCCAGTTCTGCCCTCCATCGACCGTCTTCCACAGATGATTGTTGGCGAAGAACAGCGTGCGCCTGTCGACCTCGGAGAACACGACCGGCATCGTCCGCACCGTGCGAAAGTTTCCCTGCGCGCCGCCCGCGCCTCCACGGCCAGCGATCGGGCCTACGCTCGACACCTGTCCAGTCCGCCGATCGAACCGCGTGACGTTGCGGCCGCCGTACACGATGTCGGGGTTCAGCGGATCGGGTGCGACGTAGCCGTACTCATCCACGCCGACAGGCAGCCAGTCGCGGACGGAGATCGCGCCGTAGTTGCCGCGGCTTGCCACACACGCGGATCCACTCTCCTGCTGACCGCTACAGAGACGATAGGGAAAAGCATTGTCGGCTGCCACGTGATACATCTGGGCGGTCGGCTGGTTGTACCAGGAGCTCCACGTCTCGCCGCCGTTGAGTGTGACGACGGCTCCCTGATCCGCGGCGAGCAAGACGATGTCGGGGTTGTCGGGATTGATCCAGCCGTTCTGATAGTCCTCGCCGCCTGGCGCACCTTTGTAGGGCGTCCATGTTTTGCCACCGTCGGTCGATTTCCACGACACCGTGCTCGCGATGATCACCGTATCGGGATCCTTCGGATGCGGCAGGGGGATAGGCAGATCGCCGCCGCCGATCCTGCCCGCAGGTCTCGCATCGTTCGAGACGCGCGTCCATGTCTCGCCAGCATCGTCGCTTCGATAGATACCGCTCGCTCCGCGCGCTTCGGTGCTGCCAGGCGCGGTGCCGGCGGCGATCAGCCCGTAGATGCGTTTCGGGTTGGCAGGTGAGATGGCCAGATTGGCTTGAATGACCGGCGGCAGACCATTCGTCAAGGGCTTCCAGGTCGTGCCGCCGTCGACCGACTTGAAGATTCCACCCTCGGTGCCGGCCCACACGGAGTTTTCCCACGGACCCTGGCGTTCTTCCCACATCGTTGCGTAAACGATCTGCGGGTTCGACGGATCGATATCGACGTCGTTGCCGCCGGTGTTCTCGTCCTTGTAGAGCACCCTCTGAAAACTCTTTCCGCCGTCCGTCGATCTGAAGATGCCACGCTCTTCGTTCGGACCGTACGGATGGCCGAGCGCCGCGACGAACAAACGGTCGGCGTTCTTCGGATCCACAGCGATTGCGGGTATCTGCTGTGCGTCGTTCAGACCAAGACGCGTCCACGTGCGCCCGGCGTCCACGGACTTGTAGACGCCATCCCCGGTGCCAAGGTCAGGCCGGTGCAGCGCTTCTCCACTGCCGACGTAGACGATCTTCGGATCCGATGGCGCGACGACAATCGTCCCGATCGAACCGGTTGGCTGCTCGTCGAATATCGGCGTCCACGTGCGTCCCGCGTCGGTGGTTTTCCACACGCCGCCATTACACACGCCCATATAGAACGTGTAGGGATGGCTCGGATGTCCCGCAGCCGCACGAGTGCGGCTTGCACGGTGCGGCCCGATCGATCGCCAGCGCATCTCCGCGAAGAGCGACGGGCTGACCCGCGCGGACTCCTGCGCGGGCGTTGAGGGTTCCAGGCTGCAATCAGAAGTAGCGCCAAGGCAGGGACGATGTGATGAGATACGCACGGCGGGGAGTATAGCGCGCCGTGGTTCGTGGACCGTAGCTCGTCGCTCGTACACCTATCGCCCGGCGAGACACGAACCACGAGCAACGAACCACGGCAACCGTGAACCCTCGTGTGAACCCCCGTGTGAACCCTCGTCGTGAACCCTCGTCATGAACCCTCGTCGTGAACCCTCGTTTGAACCGTGACAAATGTCATCCCCTCGCCCCTGACGCGCGACACTACCGGACAACCTCTCGACAGCCTCATATTGACGCTGTCAGGAGGACGAAGATGATTGCTGAACTGCAACGCGTCACGAAGCGCTACGGCTCGGTGACGGCGTTGAACGACGTCACGCTGCGGCTCGCGCCTGGACAGGTGACGGCGCTGCTCGGCCCGAACGGCGCGGGCAAGACGAGCGCCGTGAAATTGCTGCTTGGACTGATTCGGCCGACGAGCGGCACCGTGGCGCTCTTCGGCTCCGACCCGCGCGCGCTTCCGGCGCGGCGGCGCACGGGCGTCATGCTCCAGATTGCGAAGGTTCCCGAGACGCTGACGGTCCGGGAGCACGTACATCTGTTCTGTAGCTACTACCCCGCGCCGCTGACGGTCGATCAGGCGCTCGTCGCCGCCGACCTGCGCGACGTCGCCGATCGTCGCTACGGCGCGCTGTCCGGCGGTCAGAAACAGCGGGTGCAGTTCGCCCTCGCCATCTGCGGCAATCCGGAGTTGTTGTTCCTCGACGAACCCACCGTCGGCATGGATGTCGAGTCACGCCGGGCGTTCTGGCAACAGGTTCGTGCCCTTGCTGCTCGCGGCCGGTCAATCGTGCTGACGACGCACTATCTGGAAGAGGCGGATGCGCTGGCCGACCGCGTAGTCGTCCTGAATGGCGGCACGATCGTCGCCGACGGCAGCCCGCATCAAATCAAGGCGCGCGCCGCGTCGCGACGGATCCGGTGCGTCACGACGCTCTCGACTGAGGCCGTCCAGCGCATTCCGCATGTGCATTCCGTGCGGCGCGACGGCGCGTCGATCGAGATCCTGACGAGCGCCGCCGAACACGTCACGCAGGCGCTGCTTGCACACGACCGTGAGTTGACGGGACTCGAAATCTCCGGAGCCGGCCTCGAAGACGCGTTCCTGGCGCTCACGTCAGGCAAGGCTGTGTCCGCGGCATCCCCTGAAGGCGATGCGGTGAGCATGGCGGGAGGTGTGCGATGACGACGTTCAAACTGTCGGGGCTCGGGACTCGGGGCTCGGGGCTCGGGAGACGGTGGCGAACTGGTCTCCGGCAAGGGCCTACGTGCTCGAAGCCAAGTACGAGCTGTTCAAGCTCCTGCGGATGCCCGCGTACGCGGTCCCGGCTGTGGCGTTCCCTGTCATGTTCTACTGCCTGTTCGGGCTCCTCTTCGGCGGACGCGCGCCTGGCGGTGTGTCGATGCCCACCTACCTGCTGGGCACGTACGGAGCGTTCGGCGTCATCGGCGCATCTCTCTTCGGGTTCGGTGTCGGCCTGGCGGTCGAACGTGGCCAGGGCTGGCTCGTGCTCAAGCGCGCGACGCCTATGCCGCCGCTCGCGCTATTCACCGCGAAGCTGTTCAACGCAGTGGTGTTTGCCTGCGTGATCGTGCTCTCGCTGTCCGTGCTTGGAGTCATGTTCGGGAACGTCAGATTACCCGCCGGTGCATGGGTGCAACTGACGGTAACGTTGATCGCAGGCGCGATCCCCTTCTGCGCGATCGGTCTGGCGCTCGGCTACTTCGCTGGTCCCAACTCCGCCCCCGCGCTCGTCAACCTGATCTACCTGCCGATGGCCTTCCTGTCCGGTCTGTGGATTCCGATCGAGATGCTGCCGCAGGCCGTCAAGAATGCCGCGCCCTTTCTGCCGGCGTACCACTTCGCACAGCTGGCCCTCGGCGCCGTCGGCGCGGGCCTCGGGGCGCCAGCCTGGACGCACATCAGCGCCCTCGCCGGCTTCACCATCATTGGTCTCAGCCTTGCGCTGTGGGGATACCGTCGGGACGAGGATCGGATGTGGGGCTAACGATGGGCAATGGGCAATGGGAAGGCAATGGCAATGGAAATCGGAAATGGGCCCGAAGGTCGGAAATGCGTGACAACGCCGGAGATTCATGAAATGACCAAACACCTAGCCTCGCCCTCCTCGCCGGCGGCGCGCTCGTCGCGGCTGGCGCGCTCGGGTCGCGGCCGAACGCGGCACCGGCGGCCGCGCAGAAGGCCAGCGGCGCCTTCGTCATACGCAACGTGACGGTGTTCGACGGCGAGCGCACGTCAGGACCGAGCCAACGTAGTCGTACGGGACGGATTGATTGCCAGCGTAGGCGCTGAAGTGCCTGCCGGAATCGAGGTGGTCGACGGCACCGGTCAGACGCTCGTGCCCGGTTTGATCGATGCGCACACGCACGCATTCGGCAATGCCCTGGAGCGGGCGCTTCAGTTCGGCGTGACGACCGAGCTGGACATGTTCACCGACCACCGGTTTGCCGCGCAGATGCGCGCGGAGCAGCGGCAGCCGGCGGGCGCGTCGCGCCGCGCGGACCTGTTCTCAGCCGGCACGCTGGTCACGTCACCTGGCGGGCATGGCACCGAATACGGCATGCCGATTCCGACGATCTCGTCCGCCGCCGAGGCGCAGTCATTCGTGGACGCGCGTCTTGCCGAGGGATCGGACTACATCAAGATCGTCTTCGATGACGGATCGAGCTACGGCCGAAGCATCCCGACCATTACGCTCGACGTGCTCAAAGCGACGATTGACGCCACGAAGCGGCGCAACCGGCTGGCTGTCGTGCACATTGGCGCTCGCAAGGCCGCCGAACAGGCGATCGAGGCCGGCGCCAGCGGTCTGGTCCACCTCTTTGCCGACGCACCGCCTGGAGCGGACTTCGCCTCGCGCGTCAAAGCGACCGGCGCATTCGTGATCCCGACGCTGTCGGTCGCCGAGAGCATCAGCGGGGTGCCGAGTGGAAAGGTCCTGTTGGACGACGAGCGACTGAAGGCGTTTGTCGGCGCCGCAGAGCGGGCAGCGCTCGGATCGAGTTTTCCGAGGCGGCCCAACTCCACGCTGAATCTCCAGCACGCATTGGCGACAACAAAACTTCTTCACGAGGCCGGCGTACCTGTGCTCGCGGGCACTGATGCGCCCAATCCTGGCACCGCGCACGGGGTGAGCATGCACCGCGAGCTCGAGTTGCTGGTCAGAGCCGGGCTCAGTCCACAGGCCGCGCTCGCGGCGGCGACGTCCGTTCCGGCGCGCGTGTTCGGGCTCAAAGACCGCGGGCGTATTGCGCCTGGACTGCGCGCCGACCTCCTCCTGGTCAAGGGTGATCCGCTGGGCGACGTGACGGCGCTCCGCGACATCGTCTCCATCTGGAAAGGTGGCGTGCTCGTGTCGCGGGCGCGCGCAGCGGACGAAGTTACCGACACAAAGGCGCCGACGACAACAGGTATCGTCAGCAGCTTCGAACAGGCCGAGGTGACCGCCGAGTTTGGTGGAGGCTGGCAGATTTCGACCGACTCCTTGATGGGTGGAAAATCGGAAGCGAGCATGCGGATCGCCGACGGTGGCGCGAACGGGACCAAGCGGTCACTCGAGATCACTGGTACCGTCGCGGCTGGCTCTCCGTACCCGTGGGCTGGCGCGATGTTCTTCCCGGCCTCCACGCCCATGGCTCCTGCGAACCTCTCGAGCTTCAAGGCGATCGTTTTCTGGGCACGAGGTGATGGCGGCGAACATCAGCTGATGGTCTTCGCGACGAGGCTGGGAAACATTCCGGCGACCCACGCCTTCATCGCCGGTCCCGAGTGGCGTGAACATGTCGTCCCGCTGGCGTCGCTGTCGGGCCTCGACGGGTCGGACATCAAAGGCATCCTGTTCTCGGCTGGCGCAAAACCAGGGCCGTTCAGGCTGTCGATAGACGAAGTTCGGTTCCGGTAATAATGGCGGAGCGCATGCGCTTCAGGCTGCTTCCAGAATCGTCGCCTCTCGGTTGGACGCCTTACGCGTGGCTCGTCTACCTGTCGTTCTTCCTGGTTTACGCCTACGTAACCAACAGCCCCTCGGCATGGATCGTCGATGGCCTTGCGCTGGCCGCATTTCTCGTGCTGTATTTCCGGGCCTTCTGGGTCCATGGGCCACGGCTGCTGCCGTATGTGTTCGGCATTGTCGCGATCGGTCTGATTACGAGCACGCGAAACCCCGGCGCGAACTGTTTCTTCATCTACGCCGCCGCGTTCCTCGGAGAGGTCGGACGGCCGGCCGTGGGAGCGCGGTGGCTGGCCGTCATCCTCGCGATCATCGGCGTGCAGACGTGGGTCTTCAATCTGCCGCCGACGTTCTGGGTTCCGGCAGCGGTCATCGCCCTGCTCGTGGGCGGCTCCAACATCCATTTCTGTGAAGTGCGCCGCAAGGATCGGGCGCTGATCAAAGAGCACGAGCGGGCGGAACAGTTCGCCAAGATCGCCGAGCGTGAGCGGATCGCTCGCGACATGCACGATCTGCTCGGCCATACGCTCTCGGTCATCGTGCTGAAGTCCGAACTGGCGGCAAAGCTCGCCGAGCGCGATCCCAGGCGAGCGGCTGCCGAGATTCGCGACGTCGAGAACATCTCGCGCAACGCCCTGGCTGAAGTTCGCCGGGCCATTCATGGCTATCGCGGCGAGCGGTTGCTGGACGAACTGGCATCCGCGCGCAAGACGCTCGCGGCGGCAGCCGTGACGCTCACCGAAGACATCGTCCCGTGTTCCCTCGGCGCCGACGAGGAGCGAGCGCTCGCACTCGGCCTGCGCGAGGCGGTCACCAATGTCGTCCGCCATTCGCAGGCGTCGACAGTGCCGCATCAGCCTCCACGCGGAAAGCGGCGGGGTTCGCCTCATTGTCGAAGACGATGGCGTCGGAGGGGAGCTGGTCGAAGGTGCCGGTCTTGCCGGCATGCGCGCTCGGCTTGCCGAAGTCGATGGCCAGGTCGAATGCGACGGAAAGCGGGGAACCCGGCTGATCCTGCGCGTTCCCGAGAGGCCCGCGGCCGCGACCGAGCCGGCGGTGCTCTCGTGATCCGGATCCTGATCGCCGAGGACCAGGGCATGGTACGCGGCGCCCTGACGGCGCTGCTGAACATCGAAAGCGACCTGGAGGTCGTGGCGGAGGCGCGCACAGGCCCCGAAGCGCTCGCCGCAGCCCTTCAACACAAGCCCGACGTCGTCCTGACCGACATCGAGATGCCCGGCATGACGGGTCTCGATCTGGCGGCCGCGCTGCGTGAGCGCGGATCGACCGCGCGTATTATCATCCTCACCACGTTCGCCCGGTCGGGCTACTTGCGCCGCGCGCTCGAGGTTGGGGCGTCAGGATATCTGCTGAAGGATGCACCGTCGGCGCAGCTCGCGGACGCGGTCCGCCGGGTCGTGGCAGGCGGGCGCGCAATCGATCCGAGTCTCGCGACCGAAGCCTGGACCGAGCCGGACCCGTTGACCGATCGCGAACGTCAAGTGCTGCGGCTGGCTGACGAAGGACGGTCGGGCGCCGAAATCGCGCGCGAGTTGAAGTTGTCGGAAGGCACCGTTCGCAACTATCTATCGGAAACCATCGGCAAGCTGGGCGCGCGGAACCGTGTCGAAGCCGCGCGACTCGCCAGGCAGAAGGGATGGCTGTAAGGCATGTCACGCAAGATTCGCACTCGCGTCCTCATCGCCGGTCTGCTGCTGCTCGTCAGCGCTGAAGCCGCGACCGCCCAGGTCACCAGGTTCGTGCGCTTTTCGACGAACGGCGCGACATCGTACGGAATCCTCGATGGCGACGTGGTCCGGCAGCTCGCCGGCGATCTCTTCGATTCCCCGAAGCCAACGGGCAAGACGTTCAAGCTCACCGAAGTCAAGGTGCTCGCGCCTTGCGACCCCAAAAAGGTGATCGCGGTCGGGCTCAATTACAAGTCGCATCTCGGTGAGCGACCGACCGCGACGTACCCGGGCCTCTTCGCCAAGATGCCCACGTCGATCGTCGGTCCTGGCGACGACATCGTGCTCCCCGAAGATGCGAAGAACGCGCACTACGAGGGCGAGCTCGTCGTCGTGATTGGGCGCCGTGCCAAGAACGTCACGGCCGCCGACGCGCCGAACTACGTCTTTGGCGTGACCGCCGGCAACGACGTCAGCGAGCGCGAGTGGCAGAAGGCGGACCTGCAGTGGTTCCGCGCGAAGGCCAGCGACACCTTCGGTCCGCTCGGTCCGGTCATCGTGAAAGGGTCTGAACTACGGCGACCTGCTGCTGCAGACGCGCCTGAACGGCGAGGTCGTGCAGTCACAGCGGACGAAGGACCTGATCTTCGACGTGCCGACGATCGTGAGCTACGTCAGCCGCTTCGTCACGCTGGAGCCTGGCGACGTGATCTACACCGGCACGCCGGGCACCACGCGCCGGATGAATCCGGGCGACACCGTCGAGATCGAGATCGAAGGGATTGGCGTCCTGCGCAACAAGGTCAGGGCCGAGAAGTAAAGCCGTGGTTCGTCAGCTCGTCGCTCGTCCCTCGTCGAACGCGACTGAAGATCCGGGCTCTTCGAGCGACGAGCGACGTACCACGAACTACGGACCACGCCCCCGGCGCGCGTCAGGACCGTCCCAGGCGCGCGAGCTCGCTGGCTGACACGCGCGTCGACGGCCCGTGGAACAGCGCGTTGAACAGCAGCTTGAACGTCCCGCGCGGCTGCGCGCGGAAGTCAACCTGGCTGCCCATCGTGACGACGTACCCGCGGCCGACGCGGAAGGCGACGACGTTCGCTTGATCGCGGAGGAGATCCTCGCCGAGCAACCAGCCGCTCTGCAGGATCGGGCCCTGTGACGGATACCGCGCGACGACCTCGCTCTGGATCTCGAACCCGGGCTTCAGCCGATACGCCTGATCGGTCTCGAAGAAGATCGGCCACGCCGCCGGCATGCCGAATGCGACGGGATGCGCGGTGTTGAACTCGTTCTGCAGCAGCGACCCCGGGCAGTAGAAGACCGACGTCGGATCGATGACCCTCTCGCGCAGGACCGCGTCAAGCCGGGCAGGGCTCGAGAACGCATCGCGCAGAACGCGATCCGCGTCGGTCGCGCGTTGGCCTGCGGCCTCGGCACCTCCGCCGCCGCCGCGCCGCCGCGCCGCCTCGGGAAGCGACTTCTCGATCGGCAGGTCCAGCAACTGGGTCGCCGTGTCGACCGCTGAGCCGATGGCCACGAGCGTTCCGCCGTTCCGTACCCAGTCGGCCAGCTTCTTCCATCCCGCATCGCCGACGCCATAGGCCCACGCCCACTCTTTGTCGTTCCGCTTGGGATCGAGACCGCGCACAATCGTGTCGCGGCTGGTGCCGGCTGGAAGCACGATCGCGTCGTACAGCGCCGAGAGCTCGCCGGCGAAGTCACCAGACTCGACCACGCGGTGGTTGAAGCCGTACTGCTCGAACAGCCACTTCATCCACCCGCCGGGCATGTTGTTCGCGCCACGCCAGAGGCCGATGCGCGTCTCCGGCTTGAGCCGGAATGCGTCGACCTCGATCGGTCGATCGGCCGCAGCCACCGGCAGGCCGGTCTCCGCCGCGACTTCCTTGATGATGCGCGTCGCCTCGGCCGACGACGGCACGATCCAGGCGCCGGGCTCGTATGACTTTCCGGCCAGCTCGAATTTCGCCGCCGACCGATGAACGGGCACCTTCGCGGCTTGCAGCTTGGCCACCGCCTTGAACGCCGCGTTCGAGCCAGCGTCCAGCACGTATGCCCATTTCGGCGGTGCGGGAACAGTGCTGACACGTCCTTCAGCTTTCGTGACGTCGGTCAGGTTCGCTTCGAATGCCACCTCCATGAGATTCGCCTCAAACGGCTCATCGATCTGATCGACCTGCACGCCCATCAGCATGCCAAGCGTGTGTCCCGTGACGTCGTATGGCGCCTTCGGCGGTCCGCCTGGAAACAGCCGCAGATCCGGATAACGCTGGCGCTCGAGCATCGTCTTCGCAAACGCGCCGTAAGGCTGCGCGAGCTTGATCACCCACGAGCCGCCGGGATAGTCCTTCCCGCCGGCGCGAAACGCGCGCCTGCGCCTTGTGAATCTCGACAGCGCCCATGCGCATGATGTCGAGCAACTCGTACGCTTCGAACAGGTCACGCTGCTCCGACGGAATGACGAACGCGTACGGCTTCGCCTTCCAATTCACCCAGTCCGCATGGACCTTGTAGAAGTTCTCCAGCCACATCGTTCGATGGCGCGCGACGTGCGACATCCCGGCGAACGCGGCCGTGGTGCCGTAGTCGACGATGTCGCGAAGCCGCCAGTCGCTCCGGCGTGTACGGCAGCGGGAAGTCGCGCGCGTCTCCTGCGGCCCGAACGGAACGTTCTTGCCGGCAGGGTTCACGATCGGATCGGCGAGGTTGACGCTCGCGATCTCGGTCAGGATGCGCGGCTGGCCGTGATAGACCATGTATTGCCGCGCCGGCGCCCACAGGTCGTAGCGCGACAGCCACTCGACGCCGCCCCTTGCCTTCGGCGACGAGCGCCGCCGCCATCGCCCCGCCGATCGACGCCTGATCCCTGCGCGAGGATCGGATGGATGTTGGGATCGTACGGATCGTCGAACGGCGGCACGAAGATCCGCGCGCCGCCCGATCCCATCTGATGCATGTCGTGCGTGATGATCGGTTTGTAGCGATTCTGGATGTCGATCGCCATCCGCGTTTCGATCTGCGTGAACATGAACCAGTCGCGGTTGTCGTCGTGCCCGACGTACTTGTGGTACAGGTCCGGATAGACGCGCGTGAACGGCGTGCCCTTCGTCTTGTACCAATGATCGACGACGAGGTACTGGCCGTCCGGATTCTGCGACGGCACGAGGAGCAGGACGACGTTGTCGAGGATCTGCTTGATGTACGGGCTGTTCTCGGTCGCCAGGCGGTGCGCGATGTCGATCAGCGCCTGCGTGTTGCCGACCTCGGTCGAGTGGATGGTCGCGTAGAGGAAGAAGAACGCGCGTCCTTCCTCCGCCAGCTTGCTCGCTTCGGCGGCGGTCAGCCCGCGCGGATTGGCGAGGCGGCGGTTGATCTCGACGAGCCGGTCGAGCTTCGCGAGGTTCTCCGGCGCGCTGATCGTCGCCAGCACGTACGGATTCCCCATCGTCGTCTTGCCGACCTCCTGATACTTGATGCGATTGGTCGTCTTCGACAGGTGCTGGAGGTACTCGAGGATCTTCGGATAGCGCGCCAGCTCGCCGTCGGTCGCCGATGCGGAAGCCGAAGAACTGCTCGGGAGTCTGGGTCTGCGCCTGACGCGCAGCCGATCGGCAGTTGCGCAGTGAAGGCCGTCAGAACAACGGCCGCAGCCAGAAACGAACGTCGCATGTGTTCCTCCGGGAGATCGGCGCTAGTCACGCGGCTGCAGCCACCTGCACCGTCATGCCGCCGCCTCGCCGCCGTCCGTCCCGCCGCGCGCCGCGGGGTCTGACCGGTGCCGTACTTCTCGACTCGCCGAGCCTTCATGTTGTAGACGTCGCCGGGCGACAGCACGAAGTAAGGCTTCTCCCAGGGCTGATAGAGGCGCGTGTTGTCGTGGACGGCGACCTTCCACTCGCCCATCACCTCGAAGCGTGTCGCCCTTGACGATGATCGCGGTGCCTTCCGACAGGCCGATGCCGAGGAGGTTCGGATACTTCTGCGATGACCGGGATCAGATCGTCCCAGCGGTTGCGCGCGTTGATGTGCTGATCGATCGCGGACTTGCGGAGGAATTCGAACGCCTTCTGGTGGTTCGGCTCCGGCGTCATCATCACGTTCGCGCCCGAGACGTATCGCCGCGCACCAGGTACTCGCCCTGAATCGTCGCGCCGGCGGAGCTGCCGCCGATCACGCCGCCGCGCTCGAGCACCTTGTGAAACTCGCTTGTAGGTCAGCGTGTTCGCGTACGAGTCGACGATGTTCCACTGACGTCCGCCGTTGAACCACACGGCGTTCGCTTGCCGCAGGACCTTCACGAACTCCTCGGTGTCGGCGACCTTCGGATCGTGCGTGTGCAGCATCTTCACGTTCTTGATGCCGCGCTTGCAGCCAGGAGGCGACGACTTCCTCTTCCTTGTAGGCCGGATGCTCCCGTCCTGCGCCTTGTTGCCGCCCGCCGTCGGCACGATGACGAACTTCGCGTCGTTGCCGCCGGCCAGCTCGATGAACTTCTCGATGATGCCGGTGCCGTCGGTCCCGCCGCCGCCGACGATGACGAGCGTGCCCTTGGCGGGACCGTATTCCGGCGGCAACGCCTCTTGCAGCGTCGCGCGGCCGGTGAAGGTCAACGCGAGGATGATTGCCGTCGCAACGAATGAAAGCCGGCGTGGAGTCATCGAAGAACGTCCTCCTGAGTGGTCGCGCGCAATTATAGCGAAAGGTGGCTGGCACCTTCCCGGGTCGCAGGTGCCAGCCACCTATCTGCAGAGTTCTTGCTACGATTGGGTCCAGATTGGATATAGTCAGTCCATAAAGAATCGATTATGCGCTCCAAATCCGCACGCAGCGACGTGTCGCTGCCACTCAAGCCGGCGGTCTTTCTTCTGCTGGTGAGCCTCGCCGCGGGCGAGAAGCACGGATATGCCCTTCGCAAGGACGTCGCCGACTCGCAGCGGCGGTGACGTTCGGCTCGGGCCGGCCACCCTTTATCGCACGCTCGCACAGATGCTCGAGGAAGGCACGATTGAAGAGTCGGGACGCCGTCCGGCGCCGGAACTGGACGACGAGCGCAGGCGGTATTACCGGCTGACCGATCGCGGACGCCGGTTGCTGGACGCCGAGGTGACGCGGCTCGAACAACTGGCGGCGTCCGCGCGCGCCGTCATCCTGCAACGCGGCAAGGCATGAGTCCGAGAGCCCCTCGACCGGTTCGCGTGGCGGTGACGGCATTCGCGGTCGTGACGGGCATCCTGCCCTCACGGTTGCGCCAGGCCTTCGGTCCCGACATTCGAGAGGCGTTCGAAGACGAGGCCTGGAACGCTACCGCCAGGGCGGAATCAGCGGTCTCGGTGCCGCCACCTGTCGGGGCATTGCTGACGTGCTGATCTCGGCCTGGCATACGCGAGGGCCGGCGGCTCTGGCCACGACCCGATCGAGCGAGAGCAACCAACGAGAGGAAGTCCGTGATGAACGCGTTCTGGCAGGATCTGCGCTACGCCCTCCGCACGCTGCGAAAGCAGCCCGGGTTCACGCTGGTCGCGCTGCTGACGTTGACCGTCGGCATCGGCGCGAATACGGCCATCTTCACCGTCGTCAACGCCGCGTTGCTCCGGCCGCTGCCGTATCCGCACGCCGATCGACTCGTACGCATCTGGGGATCGAGCCGCGACAACCAGTCTGCAGCGCACGAACATCAATCCGCTCGACGCGATGGACTGGGCGCGTGAAGCGAAGGCCATCGAGTCGCTGGCGGTCTTTACGACCTCGAGCCAAACGCTCACCGGTGCCGGCGATCCGGTGACGATTCCGGTTGCGTTCGCGACCTCGACGTTCTTCGACACGCTCGGCACTCGCCCCGCGATGGGTGCGCTCTTCAGCGCGGATCACGCCAAGCCAGGCCGTGAAAACGAGGTCGTCGTCAGCCAGGCGTTCTGGATCGGCACGCTCGGCGGCGATCCGTCGGTCCTTGGCCGCAGCATCAAGCTTTCCGACATCGGCTGCACGATCATCGGTGTCCTGCCCGCGGACTTCGTCTCGCCCGGCATCAGCGCCGCCACCGAACCGCAGGTCTGGCGTCCCATGATGATCGCCGCCGATTCGTCGCGAGGCGGTCACTTCGCCAAATCGATCGCGCGACTCGGGCCCGGCGCCACCGTTGCGGAGGCGCAGGCGCAGGTCGATTCCATCATGACGCGCCTCGCCAAGGAATTTCCGTCGACCAACCTCGGCCAGTGGACGTTCATCGAGCCGCTGCAGGAGGCCATCTCCGGCGACGCGCGAGCGCCAATTCTCATGTTGATGGCGGCAGTGGGCGTCGTGCTGCTGATCGGCTGCGCCAACGTCGCCAATCTGTTGCTCGCGCGGGCGACGGTGCGACAGCGTGAGATTGCCGTTCGCAGTGCGCTTGGCGCGGGTCGCGGCCGACTCGTGCGCCAGTTGATGACCGAAAGCCTCGTGCTTGGAACGATTGGTGGAATCTGCGGCATCGGCCTGGGTGTGGCGGCGATGGCCGCGCTGCCGGCCTGGCTGACCGGGCAGGTGCCGCTGGCCGTGTCGGTGGCGATCGACGGCCGCGTGCTGGCGTTCACCCTCGCGCTGTCTATTGCCACAGCCGTGCTCTTCGGTCTCGTGCCCGCGTGGCAGGGATCGCGGTCCGATATCCGCGGGGTCCTCACCGCGGGAGGCGACACACGGGCCACGGGTTCCGGAAGGATCCAATCGCTTCTGCTGGTCGTCGAGACCGCGCTGGCGCTCGTCCTCCTCGTCGCTGCCACGCTCCTCGTCCAGAGCCTGATGCGCCTGCAGTTCGTCGATCCGGGATTCGACACGGAGAACGTGCTGACGTTCCGGGTCAGCCTGCCGCGCGCGCGCTATCCGGCGACGGCGCGGCGAAACGCCTTTTTCCAGGACCTTACCGATCGCGTGCGTCAGCTCCCCGGCGTGACCGCCGCGGGCGGCGTGAACATGTCACCGCTGACCGACCGCTATTCGTGTGACTCGTTCGGTCTCGCCGACCGTCCGGCGCCAACCGACGGTCAGGAACCGTGCGCCGAAGCGCGTGTGGCCACACGCGGGTATTTCACGGCCATGGGCATTCCTCTCGTGCAAGGCCGGTTGTTCGAGCCAGGCGATACCGAGTCGGCGGCACCCGTCATCATCATCAACGAGACGATGGCGCGAAAGTACTGGCCGGATGGCAACGGGCTGGGGCAACGCTTCAAGTGGGGCAGCGTCAGCAGCGAGGATCCGTGGCGCACGATCGTCGGCATCGTCGGCGACGTCAAACACTTCGCGCTCGATGCAGACGTCGAAGGCGAGGTCTACGTGCCGATCGAGCAGTCCGGTCCCGACGGTGATGACCATCGCCGCACGGACGACCAGGGATCCGCGAACGCTGGCGGGTGAGATTCGCGGGATCGTCGGCACGCTCGACCCATCGCTGCCGATATCCGAAGTGTTCACGACGCGCCAGCTGGTTCAGCGCTCGACCGCGATGCAGTCGTTCCGCACACAACTGCTGACCGCTTTCGCGCTCGTCGCTCTGGGCCTGGCCATCGTCGGGGTCTACGGCGTGATGGCGTTCTTCGTGGCGCAGCGGACCCAGGAAATCGGGATTCGCCTGGCATTGGGCGCCAGTCCCACCGCCGTGCGGCGGCTCGTCGTCTTGCGCGGTATGAAGGCGGCGGTGCTCGGCGCTGCGCTGGGAATTGTCGTGTCAATCCCGGTGACACGGATGATCGGCGGGCTGCTGTTCGACGTCACGCCAGGCGATCCTGTGGCCTACGCGCTCGGACCGCTGCTGCTGCTCTCGACCGCGCTCGCTGGCGAGCTACGTGCCCGCCCGCCGCGCCACGCGGGTCGATCCGGTTAAAGCGATAAGAAATGAATAGTGCCGTAGTCCGTGTCCGTGGTCCGTGGTTCGTTGTCTCGAAGGGCCCGGCCCGCCCCTCGCAGGCTGAGCGCTCGAGCTACGAGCGACGAGCGACGAACCACGAACTACGGCAGTGTCAGGCAAGGATCTCTTTAATCACATTGCCCGACACATCAGTCAGCCTGAAATCGCGGGCGCTGAAGCGATACGTCAGCTTGGTGTGATCGATGCCCATCAGGTGCAGGATCGTCGCGTGCAGGTCGTGCACGTGGACGGGCTTTTCGACGGCCTTGAACCCGAAATCGTCGGTGGCGCCGTGAATCGTGCCACCCTTGATCCCGCCGCCCGCCATCCACATGGTGAAGCCGAACGGGTTGTGATCCCGCCCGTTTTGAATGGTGCCGGCGCCGCCGCCGACCTCGCAGACCGGCGTGCGGCCGAACTCCGAGCCGCAGACGACCAGCGTCTCGTCGAAGAGACCGCGTGACTTCAAGTCTTTGATGACCGCGGCGAACGGCTGATCGGAGTCCTTGGCATTCTTGCGGTGCGCCTGGATGTCGCCGTGCGCATCCCAGGGATCGCCCTTCGCGTAGTACACCTGCACCATGCGCACACCGCGTTCGACCAGTCGCACTGCCATGAGACAGCCGCGCGCCGTGCTGCCCGGACCGTACAGGTTCAGCGTCGCCTCGGTTTCCTTGCGGATGTCGAACACCTCCGGCGCTTCCGTCTGCATCCGGTAGGCGACCTCCATCGACGAGATCGCCGCTTCGAGCTGGGGATCGGTCATGGCGCTCGCGCCCGTTGCGGATCCGATCCAGCTCGGCGAGCAGATCGAGCTCGCGCCGCTGCTCGGTGAGCGTGAACTTGTCGTTGTGGATGAAGCTGACCAGCTTCTTCGGATCGAAGTCCTTCCCGACGATCTGATCGGGCTTCTCGACCTTGTCCGCAATGAACGTGCCCTGATGCACGGCCGGCAGGAACGCGCTGTTCCAGAGCGGCGGCCCGACGGTCGTCGGGACGTCAGGGCACAGCACGACGTAGCCGGGCAGGTTCTTGTTGTCGGACCCCAGACCGTAGGTCAGCCAGGACCCGAGCGACGGCCGGCCGACCTGGGTATGGCCGGTGTTCATCATGAGCATCGACGGCTCATGATTCGGGATGTCCGTGTGGACGGAGCGGATGAAGCAGATGTCGTCGGCGCACGCGCCGACGTTCGGGAACAGTTCGCTCACGTCCATTCCGCACTGGCCGTACTTCTTGAACGTGAACGGCGAGCGCAGCAGCGCACCGGTCTTGCGTTCGGTGGCGATGCTGCCGCCGGGCAGAGGCTGCCCGTGATACTTGTCGAGCATCGGCTTGGGATCGAAGCTGTCCACCTGCGACAGCCCGCCGTTCATGAACAGGAAGATGACGTGTTTCGCTTTGGCCGGGTGATGAAGTCCGCCGGTCGCACGGACCTTCGCGTCCTGGTTCGCGCCGCCCAGCGTCGCGGCTGTCGCCAGCGACTCCCCGACCAGTCCGGCAAACGCGAGCATGCCGAAGCCATTGCCAATCCGGCAGAGCGCCTCGCGACGGGTCACGGGGTTACGGGATTTATGGCGCATGATTCCTCGGGTCCGGCTAAAGCCGGACGCTACTCTTCAATTCATGAAGAGAAACTCGTTCGAGCTCAAGAGCACTTTCATGTAGCGCCCGAGCGCCGTGACCGGCAGCAGCTTCTTCTCCGCCGAAGGCTTTGACGGATCGGCGACGACGCCCGCCATCATCTTGTCGCCGGTCATCGCTTCTTTCCGGTATCTCCGCCGAGGGCGATCGCGGCCGCTTTGACCTTCGAATCCTCTGCCGGTTTCTTCAAACTCTCGGCGCGGCGCTCTTCGTAGGTACGCATCGGCTCCTGCGTCACATATGCGGCGCCGGCGGCAAGCTCCGCTTCCACGCGGATCGCGGCCAAAGACGAGCCGATAGGCCTTGCGGATGCGCGACCGCACGTCGGGCTCTCCCGCGACGCGCTGCGCCAGCAGCTCGCCCTGCTGCTGCATGAAATCGCTGTTCATGAAGAACAGCCGCTGCAGCGGCACATTCGTCGTGAAGCGCTGCTCGGCGGAAATCGTCGGCGCCGGGTAGTCGAACAGCGCGAGGAACTGATCGAGCCGATAGCGGCTGATCTTGCCGTAGATCGTCCGCCTGTTGACCATCGGCGTCAGCTCTTCGGACGGTCCGCCCGCTTCTCGGCCTTGTCGTCAAGGGCACCGGAGACGAACAGCATCGAGTCGCGGATCTGCTCGGCGGTCAGGCGCTGCCGGTTCGCCCGCCAGTAAAGGCGGTTCCCGGAATCCTTCTCGGCATTGACGGCGACCTGCTCTGACGACAACTGATACACCGCACTCAGCATGATCTCGCGGTGCAGCTTCTTGATCGACATCCCGTTGTCGACGAACCATCGCGCCAGATACTCGAGCAGCTCCGGATGCGTCGGCCGCTCGCCGTTCACGCCGAAGTTGCTCGGCGTGTTCACGATGCCGGTGCCGAAATGCCCTTTCCACACGCGGTTGACAGCCACGCGCGCGGCGAGTGGATGCTGCGCGATGGTCTCTGCCAGCTCGAGCCGCCCGCTGCCTTTCGCGTAGGGCGCGGGCTCGCCGTCGCTGAGCACGGACAGGAAGCGCCGGGGCACTTCGTCGCCAAGCCTCATCGGGTTGCCGCGCAGGGCGAGCTTCAGGTTCGACGGCTCATCGACCTCGCGAACGCCGTGGGCATAGGTGAACTTCGGGTGGCAGATGCCTTTTCCATCGCCTTGATGTCCGCCCTGAGATCCTCGACATGCTTGCGGCGGTCGCCCGACAACTGACGCTCCAGGCCCCATCCGCGGAACACCAGCAGCCCAGGCTTGATGTACTCCGCGGTCATCGGCTCGAAGCCGCCCTCGAGGTCACGCTGGAAGACGTCGGTCCAGAGGTGGGTCTTCTCGGCAGGCAGCCCCTTCAGCTCGAGACCGCAGCCCGGACAGAAATCGTCGTTGGTGATGAACTCATTGGGAAGGTTCGCCGGCTTCTTCTTCTTGGTGCCGGGCAGCGCCTTTGCCCGGATGATGTCGTTCTCCTCGTCGATCTCCTTCTTCTCGAACATCACTTCGAGGAGCGTGGCCTGAAACGCGTCGGCGAGCTTTTTCGCCTCCGCTTCAGTGCCGCCACCCTTGATCATTTCCTGCCAGTCTTTCAGGATACGGATAGAACGTCCGAGGCTTGGCGAGGAAGCGGATCCAGCGATCGAGCAGCTCGTAATCGAGCTTCTGATCGTCGACGACCCTGGGCATCGCCTTCTTCGGCTCGCCGGTGACGATCCAGGCCGCCTGCATGTATTTCGAGGCGCTCAACGCCAGCGTTTCGGCGAGCTGGCGGCTCTCGGTCTGGAGAAAATCGGTGAGCAACTTCTGCTTCTGCTCGATTTTCTTCTCCGCCGCCTTGTATTCGTCGACGATCGATTTCGGCGCGAGCGGGTATTCGAAGTAGGCGGTGTTCAGGAAGACACCCGCAAGCGCGTAGTAGTCCTTCGCGAGAATCGGATCGTACTTGTGATCGTGGCAGCGTGCGCAGGCCACGGTCAGGCCGAGGAACCCGCGCGACACCGCGTCCACCCGATCGTGACGCTCGTCGGCACGGGTGATCTCGACCGCGCCATTGTCGTAGTACCAGGGACCGAGCCCGAGGAACCCGAGCGCCGGAATGGATCGCGCGCGAACGTTCTCGTCGAGCAGGTCTGCAGCAATTTGCGCCTTGATGAACTGGTCGTACGGAAGGTCGTCGTTGAATGCCTTCACGACCCAGTCCCGGTAGAGCCAGGCATTCGGATAGGGTGCGTATCCCCTGCCCATCGGATCGAGGCTGCGCGGATCGTCCTCGCCGTAGCGTGCGACGTCCAGCCACATGCGGCCCCACGCCTCGCCATATCGCGGCGACGCCAGCAATCGATCGACGACCTTGTTGAACGCGTCCGGTGACGAATCCTTTTCGAATGCCTCGACATCCTCCGGCGTCGGTGGAAGCCCGGTCAGGTCCATCGTCGCGCGACGGATCAGCGTCAGCTTGTCGGCGCTCCGCGCCGGCACCAGGCCCTCGCGCTCCAGCCGCGACAGAATAAAGCGGTCGATGTCGGTCTTCGCCCAGTCCGCGCGTGTGACTGACGGAACAGCCGGCTGCCCGATAGGCGCGAACGACCAGAACGCGCGCTGCTCGGCGGTGATCACTTTGTCAGGGGGCTTCGGCGACGAAGCGGAGGCCGCCGTGGTCGGCGTCGCGGCCGGCCACGGCGCACCGGACTTGATCCATGCCGCCAGCGCGTTGACCTGAGCGTCGGCGAGCTTGGGCTCGCTCCGCGGCATCTTGGGTGCGCCGGCCGCGTGCCGGACGGCTCTGATCAGCAGGCTCGCGTCAGGATCGCCGGGAACGATGGCCGGGCCGGACTCGCCGCCTTTCAGCAGACGCTCGCGCGAATCGACCCGCAGCCCGCCCTTCTCGTCATCGGTATGGCAGTGGTAACAGAACTCGGCGAGAATCGGCCGGATCTGCGACTCGAAGAACTCGACAGCCTGCGGCGTGAGCGGCGGTGGCTGTGTGGCGGGCTGGGACGCTCTCGCCGCCCACACGGTTGCCGTCACCAGTACGGCAGTCGCGAGGACGAGCGCAGCACGCGGCGACGGAGGAATCATCCGGTAGGGTATTATCGCACCCGCCCGGGACGAGCTATATGCCCAACACCATCGTCACCTGCATCTCTTTGACGGCCATCGGTTTATTGTCGCTGGCACCGGAGCCGGAGGTTCGAATGCAGACGAAGAGGCCTGGCGTCAAGGACGAGTCCTTGCGGATTCCCATGGCCAGGCTTCAGCCCGACCACGTCTTCGAGATTCCCGGTGTTCCCGACTGGCTGGCGATTGACGAGCACGTGTGGGTGTCGAACTCGCCGAAGAACACGGTGACCCGCATCGACCCCAAATCGAACACCATCGTCGATACCATTGCGGTCGGCAAGGATCCGTGTTCAGGGCTGGCGGTTGGTTTCGGCTCACTCTGGGTCCCCAACTGTGGCGATCCGAGTCTGTCGCGCATCGATCTGAAGTCCGGCAAGGTGACGGCGACGATGCCGCTCACCATCGGCAACGATGAGGGCGGGCTGGCCACTGGCACTGGCAGCGTGTGGCTGATGATCGACGGAAAAGGCACGCTGGCGCGACTCGACCCGGACACCAACAAGGTCGTCGCCGAGATCATGACCGCCCCCGGCTCGTATGCCGCGGCGCACGCGGACAACACGGTCTGGGTGACGAGCACCGAGAAGAACCTCCTCACCCGCGTCAACGCTTACACCAACATCGTCGAGCAGACGATCCCGGTCGGTCCGAAGCCGCGGTTTCTCGCGATTGGCGAAGGCTCGGTGTGGACGATCAATCAGGGCGACGGGACGATCTCCCGGGTGGATGTGAAAACCAACAAGGTCGTGGCGACGATTGAGGCAGGTATCCCTGGAGGCGGAGGCGAGATCGCCGTCGGCGAGGGATCAGTGTGGGTGACGTCGTTCGAGTACCCGATCACGCGGATCGATCCGAGTACCAACAAGGTCGCCCAACAGTTCTACGGACCGGGCGGTGACGCCATTCGCGTCGGCCACGGATCGGTGTGGCTGTCGAACCTGCGCCAGAGCAACGTCTGGCGGCTCGATCCGAAACGTATCGAGGCAACCGTTCCCGAACGCTGAGGACCGACGCCTCTCAATTCGGCGCCCCCTGAATCGCGAACGAGCCTTCCCCACCTCGCATCGCCAGAGTGGGCACGCTCCCCAAGAGCGTGTTTGTGGCAGCTTCGATCGCCGGTTCGATTCCTGTGTGGCTCACGAGCCTCCGCCGAGACTGAATCCGCACCGTCGACCAGGTGGCACTCGAACCCGTTAGCCAGCTCGGTTGACCGCGACGAGTGGTTCCGAGCCGAGGTCGAAAAATGGCGCTCCTCACGCCCCCGAAGGGCAATGATCGGATCGACGCGCATCGCGCGGAGAGCGGGGATCACAGAGGCCGTGAGACCCGCAATCGCAATTACGACGGATCCGCTAACGAACGTCACCGGATCGGTGGACGTCACGCCAAACAACTGCGCCTCGATGTACCGAGTTCCCACGAGTGCACACGCGAGACCGATGGCCGCTCCGGTCCCGAGTAGTCGAAGGCCTTGTCCTAACAGCAGGCTGACGACCGATGCCGGTTGCGCGCCCATGGCGAGTCGAATGCCGATTTCCAGCGTCCGCTGGTTTGCGACGTGCGCCATCACTCCGTAGAGGCCCAAAGCAGCGAGTAACAACGCGGCGGCACCAAAGAGGCCGACCAGTGTTGCCAACATCCGTTGCGTGCTGAGCGTTCGATCCAGGACGTCGCCGAGCAATTGCGGGCGCTCGAGGGCGAGCTGGCTGTCACTTGCCGCACCGCTTCTCGAATCCCTGGCACGAGTGCCATCGGCCTGTCAGCCGCGCGCACGTGCAACGCCACGCCCGACTCGAAATTCTGAGCCAGCAGCAAGTAGAACGTGGGCGGCCTCTCGCGTTCCACTGTGCTCGTGTACACGTTGTCGGGGACGACGCCGACGACCTGAAGTTGCACCCGTTCGTCCCACAACGCCTTGCCGATGGGATCCTCGTTGGCCAGGCTCGGTCCGCCAACGACTGGGTGACGACGGTTACTCGAGCGGTTCCTGGCCCATCGGACGCGGCGAACGCACGCCCTCGCAGGATCGGGATTTGCATCGCCTCGAAGTAGCGATGGCTGACGACATTCGCGCGGACGCTTAGCGCGTTGCTGTTGTCCTTCTCGAGAGGGCGGCCGTCCGTGCTGACCGCCGTGGAGCGGGCACCGCCGCTGAGAACCGTCATCCGTGCGGCGCTGGCAGCGACAACGCCCGGAAGCGCTTCCACTCGGAAGAATGTCTGGTAACGGCCAATCCGGCCTCGGGCCCACGTGGCCCTCCCTCGAAGTAGCCGCGCGCCTGGAGATTAGAGAGGCGACCAGGACCCGATCGATCTGACCCCAAGTCGACGGAATACGCGTTGTTCAGCGTCCGGAGGAAGAGGCCGGCTCCCACGAGGAGCACGAGGCTCACGGCGACCTGCAGCATGACGAATGCGCCGCGCATTCGGGCCGCGCGGGGGCCGGTGGCCACTGTGCCTCCCTCTGCGCGCAGCGCCGTCACGGTGGCGCATCGGCGTACCTGAAGCGCCGGGGCGAGGCCGAAGAGCAGCCCGCTTCCAAGACCAACGATGAGCGTCAGCCCGAAGACGCGCGCGTTCATGGAGAGGTCGACAGCCTCCGGAACCACGAACGCATGAAGTAGTGGCGTGGTCAGCCAGACGACGAGGAGTGCCGCGATCGAGCCGCAGGCCCCGAGCAGCACCGATTCGGTGAGCCACTGACGCACAAGGCGTGCGCGGCTGGCGCCGATGGCGACGCGCACCGCGACCTCCCGCTCGCGCGACACGGTTCGCGAGAGCAGAAGGCTCGCGACGTTCGCGCACGCAACCAGCAGGACCATCAAGACCGCACCGGCAAGCTGTCGCAGGACTGGCCGCGTGTTGACGCGAAGCCCGCGGCCCTCGCCAAGCGGGGTAAGAATGAATCGCCGGTTGCGGTTCGATTCCGGGTACGCGGTCTGGAGGCGGCCGGCAATGACTTCGGTGCGCGACGCCACCTGCTCGAGGCTGGCGCCACGCGGCAGGCGGCCGAGCATTCGCAACCCTCTCGACCTGCGCAGGTCGATGTCGCGGAATGACCGCGGGCGCGCCGCACGGCCGCTGCCGGCGGATCGACTTCGGGCTGAAGCGCGGTGGAAGCCACACGTCCGTCGCGACTCCTAGGACCGGACCGACGAACCCAGGCGGTGCGATGCCGATGATTGTGTAGGGGCTGCTGTTGAGACGGATCGTCCGGCCGATCAACGACCGGTCGGCGTTGAAGAGTCGCTGCCAGAGTGCATGCGAGATGACCGCCACTTGAACGGGCGACCCGATGCGATCTTAGTCCGGTGCGAAGGCGCGGCCGACGGCCATCGCGACACCAAGAACCTCGAAGTAGTTGCCGCTCACGAGCTCGCCAGCGACCGGCTCCGGCTGACCGTTCGCATCGAGCGTAAGTGGCGCCTCGGTATAGGCCGACAGGGACGCAAACGTCCCACTATCCCGCAAATCGAAATAGTCAGGATACGACGACCGTGAGTAAAGGGTACTGCCGGATGACGTATAGACGTCGACGAGGGTTCGGGATCTGAAACGGGAGCGTCGCGCAGAAGAACGGCATCGACGGCGCTGAAGATGACGGAGTTCGCGCCAATGCCAAGGGCCAATGTCGCAATGACCGTGACCGTAAAGGCGGGTGCGCGGAGCAGCGTCCGGATTGCGTATCGAAGATCCTGCTTCATCGTGCTCCAATGCTCCTTAGGGACGTGAAATATGAGATCGCCGAGCACTTGCAGCCACAGCCTGACGGAGCGCCTCGGACGGTGCGGTCTCGGAACAGCAGCGACATCTCCTCGCCGTACTCGTCGCGGAATTCGCGCGGATAGAGGCGGAGAAGCCATCGATAGACTCGTTCTGACCGCTTCACGTCTTCATCCTTCGTTCGAGCGAAGGCTGGTCAGTCGAGCATGGTTCAAAAGGGCCGACATGCGTGCCATCTCCTGTCGGGCGGCTTCACGGCCTTCACGTGTCAGCCGGTAGTACCGCCGGCGCTCGTCGTCGGCCGAGGGCCGGCCGGCGACTTCCTCGATCAGACCGTCTTCGAGCATCTGCTTGATCGAGCCGTACAGCGTGCCTGGGCTCAACTTGACCTTGCCGTCGCTGCGTTCAGCGATATCCAGCATGATCCCGTATCCGTGGAGTGGCTGGTCGGCCAACGCGATGAGGATCTGAAAGACCGCTGGCGCGATCGGCCGCTCAGGGAGCAGAGGCTTGGGCACGACCGCGCACTATATCGGAGTACGGATATATCCGCAAGTTGGGTGGTGCACATTGCAGGATGGTGTGACCAGGGCGACTGCTGGTTGCGCCGGTCACGCTCTATGCGGTGATGTCGTTTACGGTGTCGCGCCGGACGCGGGAGATCGGGATCCGCGTCGCGCTCGGATCGAAGCCCTCGCGCGTCGTGCTCACGATCCTTCGCCGGCCGCTCCG
>CAVQAH010000016.1:0-510132 GCA_963710415.1 uncultured Acidobacteriota bacterium
ATTCCTGCTTCCGCCATTTGCGGAGGAGTACCAACGCACGGCGGTCCGGCTGAAGCCGGACGCTACGACTGACTGTCGACTGGCGACTGACGATTTGGATTACCGGTAGGGGATTTGCGAAAGGTTGGAACGTGAAATTCACAGGAATTGCCGTCATAAGTCGGACGCGCACTCAATACCCTCCGGGACATGCGATTGGCCCCACTTCTTCGAACCTGCCGTCGAAAGTGACGAGACGGATGCAGCTGTAGCGGAACTCCGCTGGCCCGCGGGCGTACTCGACCAGCCAGCCCAGTTGACCGTGCGATTTCGCGATGGCGTTCAATACACCCAACATGGTGCTCGTTGGAAGCGTCACCGAGATCGGCAGGTCGAGATCGCTTTCCTTCTGTGTCGGATTGCCTATCACACCGCCTGAGGACCAATTGATGCGCAACCCCTTCAGATCGTAAAGCCCTTTGACGATGTCGATGGGGCGTCGCTGCCTTTCGTCAATCGAACCGACGATCTCGTTCAGAAAGTGCGTCCGGTCGCGCCATGCGTCGACCGGACGAATGATCAGCACCCCGTCCTGTTCGCGCCAGACGTATCGAGGATCGACGGCTACGAGCGCGTCCAACGCCCTACCGACCGTGAGACCGAGCAGGTTGTTTTGTCCTTGGTCGAGACCTTAGCCAAGTTCCCATCGTATTCGTGGGGCTCTTGAGCGACTTCCTCAAATCCGATAGGGACTCGAGCAGATCGGGCGAGCATGGCTACGACGAACCGGAAGTGAGATTGACTGATCCCCGGATGAACGAAGAGTGACCCATTTTCCAGCCCAAGCGGCTGGACCAGACGCTCAGTCAACGGAGGCTGGGCGGAGGCGAGCACGGAGAGCAAGATCCAGTATGGACCCACGGCGATAGCCACGCCAATAGACCGCTTGACCACCATCGCGCCTCCTGTTGGTGCGCCCAACAATCAGACATTGTCTGACGTGGCCCGGCCTTCCACAGTTGCAGGGCAAGCTCCGCATGTTGGGGCCTGGCTTCTGGGAAGAGTAGAACTGGAGAATTTTATGGTACCGGTACGGGGATTTGCGAAAGGTTGGTTGGTGAAGTTCGAGGGAATCGCCGCCTGACCCTGATACGAGTTACCCCAGCGAAGGCGTAGAATTCACGCACGTGGCATTCCCCCCTTACGATCGGGAGCGCCTAAAGGAGGTGTTCGCGGGCGCTCGGGCGCTGCCGGCGTCCGACCGTCAGGCCTACCTCTCCGCGGCCTGCGCCGGCAACGAGGCGCTGCGCCAGGAAGTGGAGTCGCTCCTGGCGTCGGACGAGCGCGCGAAGAGCTTTCTCGAGTCGCCCGCGGTGGTCCGGGGCGACGGCACTCCTCACCCCGCACAGTTGACCATCGAGGGCCGACAGCTCGGTGTGTATCAGGTGCAGGGGCTGCTCGGCGCGGGCGGCATGGGCGAGGTGTACCGCGCGCGAGACACGAAGCTGCAACGTGACGTCGCAGTCAAGTTCCTGCCGCATGCGTTCACGAGCGATCCCGAGCGCCTCTCGCGCTTCGAGGGCGAGGCGCGAATGCTCGCCGCGCTGAATCATCCGAACATCGGCGCGATCTACGGCTTCGAGGAAGCTGACGGCCTTCGATTTCTGATTCTCGAGCTCGTGGATGGCCAAACGCTCGCGGACAAACTCGCGGATGTGTCGCGCCAGCGCGCTGGCGGTCCCGGCTTGCCTGATTCGCGACGCGTTGAGCATCGCGGGGCAAATCGCCGTCGGCTCTCGATGTTGCTCACGAAAAAGGGATTATTCACCGCGACCTGAAGCCCGCCAACATCAAGATCACGCCGGAGGGAGTGGCGAAGGTCCTCGACTTCGGTCTGGCGAAAACCGCGGGCGCGGCCTCGACAGCCGACCTCACGCATTCGCCGACGATGCCCGCGAACCACACCAGCGCAGGCGCGGTCCTGGGCACGGCCGGATACATGAGTCCCGAACAGGCGCGGGGTCAGGTCGTCGACAAGCGGACCGACATCTGGGCATTCGGATGCGTCCTGTACGAAATGCTCACCGGCCGCGCCGCGTTCAAGGGCGGCTCGGTGTCAGACACCATCGCGGCCGTCCTTGGAAGCGAGCCGGACTGGGACGCCCTGCCGAACGGAACACCAACCGCCGTCCGCCTGCTGCTTCAGCGATGCCTTGAAAAGGATCCGAAGCGGCGCTTGCGCGATCTGGGTGACGTCCATTTCGACATCGACGACCTCAGGGGCGCCGCCACGACGAGGGGACGCCAATCGAGCCGCGCGCGCCGTGCACTTGCGGCGGCTGTCGTCACGTTGGTGCTGCTCACGGGTGGGGCGGCGCTGTTCTATTTCGTGAAACCCCCGGTCGCCGTGACTTCGCCATCGGAATATACGCAGCTCACGAACTTCAGCGACTCAGTCAGTGCGCCCAGCCTGTCTCCCGACGGGCGGATGGTCACCTTCAAACGCGGCGGCGACTCGTTCCTGGGATCCGGCCAGATCTTCGTCAAGCTGCTCCCGAATGGCGAGTCGGTACAGCTGACGACGTCTCCAGGCCGAAGGTACGGACCAGTATTTACTCCGGACGGCACACGAGTCGCTTATACGGACGGTGGCGTCGGGGCAGTGGGATACCTGGACTGTGCCGGTGCTCGGCGGCCAGCCGGTGCGGCTCCTACCCAACGCCTCCGGGCTCACCTGGATTGGGGACCATCAGGTGCTGTTCTCCGAAATCAAGTCCGGCCTCCACATGGGGATCGTGACCGCGACCGACAGCCGGGCGGCCTGGCGCGAGATCTACATCGATCCGGACGAGCACGCGATGGCGCACTACTCGTACCTGTCACCCGACCGTCGATCGGTGCTCGTGGTCGAAATGACCGGAGCCCACGCGTTCACCCAACCGTGCCGATTGGTGCCGTTCGACGGAAGTTCTGCCGGCCGTCAGGTTGGACCTCGGGGCACCTGTCTTTCAGCGGCCTGGTCCCCAGACGGACGCTGGATGTACTTCGCCGCGGTCGTGGGAGGCGCCTCGCACCTCTGGCGCCAGCGGTTTCCTGACGGAGCGCCCGAACAGATCACCTTCGGCCCGCTCGAGGAAGAAGGCATTGCCGTGGCGCCTGACGGCCGGTCTCTCGTGACGTCGATCGGCATGCGTCGGAGCGCCGTCTGGATTCACGACGCGGCCGGCGAGCGCGCGATCGTCTCGGAAGGGTATGCCTCCGCTCCTCGCCTTTCCCGCGATGGCACTCGCGTGTTCTATCTCTTTGTTCGGGACTGGTGGTTGGCGGCAAGGGGCTGGCTGACCGCCGCTGCTGACTTGCGATCGGTCGATCTGGCGACGGGAAAGAGCGACACTCTGCTGTCGGGCCAGTCCGTCACCGCGTACGCGATTTCGCGCGACGAGAAGGAGGTGGCCTTCACGACGACGAACGCTGATGGACAATCGCAGATTTGGCTGGCGCCGCTCGACCGGCGCACCCCACCCCGATTGATCGTCGAGAATGGTGATCAGGTGTCCTTCGGCGCGCCCGGAGAGTTGATCTTCCGGTCGCTGGCGAAGGGCAACGCGCTGGCCCGGATCAAGACTGACGGAACGGGTTTCGAACGAATACCGACAGTATCGTTCCTCGACAAGGGCGAGGTGTCACCCGACGGTGAGTGGGTGATCATCCGGGCGCCCGCGACCGGGGATCGCCCTGTAGCCGAAGCAGTGGCCGTTCCGATTCGTGGTGGCGTTCCGAGAACAATCTGCCGCGGCGACGCGGACAGCTGCACGGCAGGCTGGTCTCCGGACGGGAAGTTCTTCTACGTCGGGAGCCTGACTCATGACCTCCGCCGAAGGACGTTCGCGATTCCTGTGCCGGCTGGCAAGGCGTTACCGGATTTTTCTGTTGGAGGAATCACCGATCTCAAACGGGCGGTGGCCCTCCCCGGGGTGCGGACGATCGAGGAAGGTCTGATCTCGCCAGGATCAGACCCCTCAACCTACGTCTTCACCAAGGCAGACTCGCAGCGCAATCTCTTTCGCATACCCTTGCACTGAGGTGCTCGATCACTTTTTCCTCAGTTCGCCGAGCCCGGCATCGATGCGGATCGTGCCCTGGAAGCAGCGTCCTGTTCACCGGCGCCGCCGGCACGCAGGACGTACCGGCGCCGGATCGATGACGTCGTAGGTCACATGTACCTGGGCCCCGACCAGCCATCCGTCGATCACAGTGCCGTTGAACACGGCCCGTAGCGCCGAATTGTTCTGCTTCCCTTCGATGTGCGCCACGAACGAGTGCGCTCCGTCGGCGGCGATGACCTCATACCGAGCCTCGAGCTGAACGATCGTGCCGTTGTCGAACGGATCGCGACTGAGAACCGTGCCTGCGTACGTGCCAGGGACATCACCGCCCGTTACACCCGCCATCGCCGGAAAGGCGGTTACCCACTTCGTGAAGGTCACTTCGACGGGGCGCCCGCCGCCAGCCTTCGCCTGCGCGCGCCACACCGGCGATGCCTGATGGCGAGGCTGGCGAAACGGGTTGGCCGCTGCACGCTGCGGTGAAGAGGCAGAGGCCGATAAACGCGTGTCTCATGGTGCCACTCCATTCAACAGGAACCTGATTCGGCCCTGTAAGATATGAAGCGCAAACCAGCGCTGCTTTCCCTCACGCCCTGAATGATCGAGCGCTCCGCATGCACGATGTAACGGACCTGCTCCTGCTCTGGCGCCAGGGAGACGCCGCGGCGCTCGACCGCCTGGTCCCGCTCGTCTACGACGAACTGCGCCGGGTGGCGCGCCGCCACCTTCGCGGCGAATCTCCGGGGCACGCGATTCAGGCGACGGCCCTCGTTCACGAGGTCTACCTTCGACTGGTCGATGTCGACCGCATGACCCTGACGAGCAGGGCGCACTTCTTCGGCGTGGCGGCCACGTTGATGCGCCAGATCCTCGTCGATTTCGCTCGCCGGCAACGCGCCGACAAGCGCGGAGGGGGTGTGACGGTGCTGAGTCTGGACAAGGCGTCGCCCGCCGCCTGGACGTCGAGCGTGGACGTGCTGGCACTCGACGAGGCGCTCGATGCGTTGTCCGCGATCGACTCGCGGCAGTGCCGGGTCGTGGAGCTGCGATTCTTCGCGGGGCTCAAGATCGACGAGGCGGCCGAAGCGCTCGGCGTCTCGCCAGCGACAGTGGAGCGCGAATGGGCCTTAGCAAAAGCCTGGCTCTATCGGCAATTGTCTTCGCACGCGTAACCGCTGGACTCGACGTATCTCAGTCGTGCGGCGGTACGTCAGTTGCGGGTGTCCGATGCTCGACGTGCATCAGACGCACTTCGCACTTACTTTCCCACTTCTTCCATTTCTACTTTGAACTTGAAATGGTACCGGTACGGGGATTCGAACCCCGGTCCCGTGGCTGAGAACCACGTGTCCTGACCCCTAGACGATACCGGCACTGGTCGAACGCGAACGATAATCTTAACAAATCCGCGTAACAGCGTTCAACCCGCGCACACACGGCAGAGCTCTTGTCGCGCGGCTCCGGGCCGGGTGTTGGTGACCGGACACCCAACGGACTCTACGAACGATCGCGACAACCACGACGACCCACGACGCATGAATTCACCTACGTCGTGAACGTCGCGACCGTCGTGCTCGTGGCGCACGCCGTCGGCTCGTCGCAGTCGCGTCCAGAGGCTTCTGGGTTGGGGCCCACCGCCCCGTCTTTCAGCCGTCTGCTACGTTCCGCCGCCCACCGCGCGCAGCTTGCGCAGGATGCGATCCTCAATCCAGTGCGAGTCCCACCACTCGACCGGGTTCACCATCCGCCCGTTGAGCAGCATCGTGAAATGCAGATGGTCGCCGCCGGCGAGCCCGGTCATGCCGCTGCGGCCGAGCGTCTGCTCCTTCTCGACGGTCTGACCGGCCTGCACCTCGATCGCCGACAGGTGCGCATAGAGCGACTGCACGCCCATGCCGTGATCGAGAATGACGCAGTTGCCGTAGATGCCGAGATTGTCGGCGAACAGCACCTTGCCGCGGTTCGCGGCGACGATCGGCGCGCCGGCGAGCGACGCGAGATCGAACCCCAGATGCACCTGCCGATCGACTTCCTTGCCCTTGTAGATGTAAGTGCGCTGATCGGCGAACGCTGACTCTACGGCGCTGTTGGTGAACGGGATGGAACACGACGCCCTTCCACAGCAGCTCGGGTGCGGTCTGCTTCGCGAACGAGGCAATCTTTTCGGCGTTCTTGCGACGCAGCTCGCCGTTGATCGCCAGGAACTTCGTGAGGGTATCCCCTTCAGGTTTGACCTCGGTCGTGCCCTTCGAGGATCGCCGGGACGACGCGGTCGAGGAAGCGATCGTCGAGCTCGATTCGGCTCTTCTTGAACGGCTTGGGGAACGTGCGGTGGTCGAAGTCGGCGCGGGCGGTGTTGCCGGCCGGATCCCGCGCGAACACGCGCATCGGCGTGTTCACGTCCTGGTCGTACAACAAGGCAAAGAACGCGACGCGAACGGCCGGGTCGTTGATCCGGACGCCTTCGACCGTCGCGCCTGAGGCGGGGAAGCCCGGATACTCGACGTCGCCGACGACCACGCCCGACTCCACATCCTCGGGCTTCACCCGGTAGACCACCATCTCGGTGCCGCCGTGGTTGACGTAGTGATGCGTCGACACGACGGCCACCGTCGGCCGTTCGAGCCTGACCTGCAGGTCGCGTGTCGCACTCGATTGCGCCTTCCTGATTCCATAGACCACCGGCCGCGCGGCCGTCACGAGGAGACGCGCAGCGCCCGACTTCAGGTCCGGCACCGACTGCGCGATCGATCACGTGCGTGATGACGACCTTGTCGCCCTCCTGCTTCGTCTGCGCCTTCCCCGGCTCGCTCAGGTTGAATAGCTGCACCTGCTTGCCGTCCTGCTCGAGGACGACGCGGAGCTCGGAAAGCGCGCTCGGCGCGGAGACCGCCACCTCGACGGGCGTTGACGTGCCGACGAACTTCTCCGGTTTGGCAATCTGGATTCCGGGTCCGGGCATGCGCCCGGCAACGACCCACGCGCCGCCAGCGATCAGCGACGGCGAGGACGATGAGGATGATGAAGAGAAATCGACGCATGGAGCAATGATGATAACAGCTCGACAGTCGTCGGTCGTCAGTCGCGAGTCGTCAGTCGCTGGTTTGCGCCCTCATGCGGCCCGTGATATTCAGGTACGGTTATGCTGGTGAAGCGTCTTCCTCTCACGTGTTTTTGCAGTTCTGATTTCTGTCGTGGTCCTCATCAGCGGCTGCGGCGGCCCTGAACAGGCGCCCGCGGCGACTGCTCCGCCACCAACGCGAAGCGGGTTGATGCAGTCGAAGGCCGGCAACGTCGCCGGGCGCGTCATGTTCGAGGGGACTCCGCCGGCCAACGAAGTGATTCCCATGGCGTCCGACCCGGTGTGCGCCCGCGAGAACAGCGGCGGGGTGAGCGTTCGACACGGTCGTCGTCAACAACGGTGGCCTCGACAATGTGTTCGTCTACGTCAAGGACGGTCTCGGCGACTATTACTTCGACGTCCCGACTGAAGCGGTGGCACTCGATCAGAAAGGCTGCCGCTACACGCCGCACGTGTTCGGGCCTGCGCGTCGGTCAGCCGCTCGAGATCGTCAACAGCGACGCGACCATGCACAACGTGCATGCAATGCCGACCGTCAACCGTGAGTTCAACTTCAGCCAGCACTTGCCCGGCATGAAGGAACGGAAGACGTTCACCGCGCGCGAGGTCATGGTGCGGTTCAAATGCGACGTTCACGGCTGGATGAGCGCCTACGCCGGCGTGCTTGATCATCCCTATTTCGCCGTGACGGCGAATGGAGGACAATTCCAGCTGAAGGGTCTGCCAGCCGGCACCTACACCGTGGAGGCCTGGCACGAGAAGTTCGGGACCTCGAGCCAGAGCGTCACGCTCGGCGAGAAGGACGACCGCAACATCACCTTCACGTTCAAGGCCGCAACGAACTGACCACGCTGACTTTACGAGCCCTATGAAATCGAGCGCCGAAGCACTGGCTGTCCCGGTCGACCGCACCCGCACGACAGACTTTGTCGCGCTGGCCAAGCCGCGGCTCAACTTCCTCGTCGTCGTCTCCGCCCTTTCCGGATACGTGATGGGCGGCGGCGAAACCGGTCAGGTGCTTCGCCTTCTGGCGACCCTCGTGGGTACCGGCCTGGTCGCCGGCGGCGCCTCGGCGCTCAACCAGATCATCGAGCGCCAGCCCGATTCGCTGATGCGCCGGACACGGACGCGGCCCCTTCCCGACCGCCGCCTGCTCCCGCGCGAGGCGCTGGTGTTCGCAGACGGTGTTGTCGGTCGCGGGGCTCGCGATCCTCGCAGCCGGCGCGAATGTCCTGAGCGCCGATGGTTGCGTCTGGCGACGCTGATCACTTACGCGGCCGTCTATACCCCTCTCAAACGTCTGACGTCGTATTCGACTGTGATTGGCGCCATTCCGGGAGCTCTCCCGCCTGTGATTGGCTGGGCCGCTGCGCGGGACTCGCTGTCGCAGGGTGCCTGGGTTCTCTTCGGCATCGTGTTCCTGTGGCAGCTTCCCCACTTCCTGGCGATTGCCTGGATGTATCGGGAGGATTACGCGACCGCAGGCTTCCCGATGCTGCCGGTCATCGAGCCCGACGGCCGTAGCACCGCGCGCCAGGCCGTCGTCTACAGTGCCGCCCTGCTGCCCCTGAGCCTGGCGCCGACGCTCATCGGCATGGCCGGACCGGTCTACTTCGCGAGCGCGCTGATTCTGTCGTTGCTGTTCCTCGCGGTGACGATCCGGTTCGGATTGACACGCGACGTCAAGGACGCGCGGCGGTTGTTTTTCGCATCGATCATCTACTTCCCGCTCGTCTGGATCTTCATGATCGCAGACCGGGTCTGAGTGATCGGCGATTTCTGGAAGGTCCGGCTAAAGCCGGACACTACGAACTCACGTCGTGAATCCTCGACGTAACCCCCTGTCGTGAACCACCGTGGAACATCGTGTGAACCACCGTGTGAACCACCGTGGGAACGTCTGTTTGAACCTCCGTCCTGAACCATGTCGTGCAACTGACCGACCTGCCTGCCCTCAACGCCTCGCTGAACGCGATCGCTGCGGTACTGCTCGTCATCGGCTACATCCTGATTCGCAAAGAGAAAGATCGCGCAGCATCGCCTCGTGATGCTGTCGGCGTTCGCCACCTCCGCCCTGTTCCTGACTTCGTATCTGATTTATCACGCGAACGTCGGCTCGCGTCCATTTCCTGGCCAGGGCCCGATACGAATCATCTACCTGACGATCCTGCTCACCCACATCGTCCTGGCCGCAGCCATCCTGCCGATGGCGCTGATCACGCTAAACCACGCCCTTCGATCAACGGTTCACACGTCACGTCCCCATCGCCCGCTGGACGCTGCCGATCTGGCTCTACGTCTCGGTCACGGGCGTCATCGTGTATTTGATGCTGTATCAGATTCGCTGGTAGCTCGTAAGTATCTGAAAATACATTGTTTAGCGTATTGTTCTATACGCTTTGAAGCAAGAAAGGGACAAATGGGAACCGGACGGGGGATTCGCCGCTGCGACGGGATCACGCGCTGCTCTATGACGCCCGTTCGAACGACGCCGCCAGTCGGGGAGCCGAGTGGACCACGTGCGGGTTCTCATCGAGGTAGTCCACTCCCTCGGCGGTGATGACGAACTGCGAGCTGTCGGAGCGCTGGATCAGCCGCTTCTGAATGAGGTACCACGTGCAGAACTCCAGGTGCTCGATCGGAATCCCCGTGAGCTTCCCGATCTCGCCCGGGAAGAGGCCGGGGTGCGTCGGGTTCACCCGTCGTTGTGCGCAGAGAAGATCGAGGACGGTCAGGCGAACCATCTTGTCGTCACGCGACGATCCTGACGCCGCGGAGGCGAGGCTGATCAGCCGCCAGCGATCCTGCTGCATGTCGCGGTGCGCCACGTCGTACTTGACCCGGGCGTCCGGATCGCTCAGAACCGAATACGCTTCATGAATCAGCCGGAACTTCGCCGCGTTGCCCGTCTCCTGGTTGTCCGGGTGATACCGCTGCGCGAGCAGTCGATACACGCGCTGGATGGTATCCGGCTCCGCGTTCGGACTGATCTGCAGCACTTCGTAGTAGTCGATCGACGTCGGTTTCTGCACGGACTCCTCGGTTCCAGGAGGCATGGGCACAGTATGGGCGCTAGCTGAGCAGATAGCAAGATTGACGACCCGATCGGACGGGACGGCAAAGCATTGGAAATGCTGATGTCAGCATCATGGGGTCGCAATTCCGCCGCGTCGGCAGACCGCAAAGTCCCGGGCAGGCCAGAATTATCACTGCTGCGCACCAGGCTTTTTCTGGCCGCTGCACCGGCCAACCGCCGCCCTCCGGAGTTCGTTGATTGTCCTTAACGAAATCTCCAGACCCTTCATCGAAGTGGGGAATGTCCAAGCAGACTTCGCGGCGCCGCGAACGCTCACAATGGCAACGATATCAATGGCTTACTGGCTTTCGCGGCGCTCAGGGAGTTGCAGGAAGTAGCTGGTCGTATCGGCGTATCGCTGATGCTGTATCAGATGTACTGACGCAGTCGGGGCTCGGGTCTCGGTGCTCGGGTAGCTCACCGTAGCCTCGCCCGCCGGCGGGGCGGAGGTGGGATCGAGCGCGAAGCTCGGGACGCAGCCTTCCGCGCAGCGCGCGGAGCGGACGAAGGCGGGACTGACGACTCGAGACGGACGACTGACCGCTTGTCTTCGTACATGCGCTTTCATCAGCCAGCCGGATGAGTGCGAGGACATTGTCCATGTCCGGCGTCAGCTCTGCGCAGCCGATGCTGAGGCCGACGGCCGAGGGCAGTGACGACATGTCGAAGGACCTTCGCGAAGCCCTTCTGCAGCGCGAGACCTCGTGTGCGCGCTTCGTCTTCGCCGCACGACAGCAGGATCAGGAACTCGTCGCCGCCCCAGCGAAACACGTAGTCTGCCTCGCGGATGTTGCTCAGCAGGAACGCCGCAACCCTGCGCAGCACCTCGTCGCCGGCGTCGTGGCCGAGCACGTCGTTGATCGCTTTGAACCTGTCGATGTCGATGAACAGGATCGACAGCGGAATGCCGTGACGATCGTGACGCTGCAGTTCGCGGCCGATGATCTCGTCGAAGAACCGGCGGTTGTGGCAGCCGGTGAGCGGATCGGTGATCACCATGCGCCGCAGCTTGCCCTGCGCCGACTCGAGCCGCCGGTTGGTGCGGCGCAGCTCCAGCGTCATCTCTTCGAACGTCATGAGCTGCATGCCCAGGGCGGCAATCAGGTAAGGAATCAGACTGAAGAAGAGCGCCGTGGACGCCCCCGGCGAGCTGGGTGTCGGCACCTCGAGCACGATCCAGACGTGTGACGCCGCGATGATCAGCAGCGACACGCCGACCACAGCGGCGCCGAGCATGCGGACCTGGCGCACCATCATGAGGTACGCGAGGCCCGCCGTGGCCAGGCCCCCGGCAATGAGCACGTGTCCGGGCGCGAAGACGGCGTTCGGGCCCAGCGCCAAAGGCGACAGCGCGAACCACATGAACACCGGAACGATGACGTAGGCGTAGCTGCGTGGGATGCGTGGCTTCGACGGGTAGGCGTCAGCGCTGACGACGAACATCAGGGCGCTCACCAGCCCGAGAAACTGGGCGATGCCGTAAGCCAGCCATTCCGTGCGATGGTTCGTGTAGGTTCTGGCGGCAATGATCATCGACACGCCCAGTAACACCCAGCCGTTCACCCAGAAAAGGATGTACAGGCGGCGTCGATAGAAGAACAGGAGAAGCAGAAGCCCGGAGACTACGAACGCTCCGGCACCGACGAGGCTGCGCGGGTTGATTTCTGTCGGAGTCGGCGAGATCCCGAGATGCTCCGACCCAATTACCTGCGCCGCCACGGCCGGCGCCGAGGCGTACGGCACGGCCGAAGCCACCGCAACGACCACCGCGGCGGCAAGGACCATCAGCCAGGCATGACCCGGCACTCGATCCATGCGACTTATTGTTTCTGGGGGGAGCTAGAGAAATTCTAACACACTGACGATTGACGATTGTCGAGCGACGATTGCGTCATTGGCGATGGCCAGGAGTAATTGCAGATTGGCAATCGCGCGCGCTGGCAATTGCGGAATGGTGATTCGTGCCGCTGACGATTCTGGCGTCAGCGATACAGCAGATACTGATTCCGTAATAGCCGCCAGCGGCTCTCGCCGGCATTCCACGATTGGGCGATGTTCGCCGGATCGTCGCCGCCACGAATTCTCGTGAGCCCCTCTTTCGATCCGAACAGACGTTCGGCCGCGTCAAGCTCGAATTTCGAGCCATACAGCTTCTGCAGCAGGGCGGCGATCTCGACGCCAACACGCACCGGGCGAAGGATCGCGCGGTTGGTGACCACCATGAAAACGCCCTGACATTCCTGACCGCTGTACTTGTTGGCCGCCGGCGTGAAGCGAACGGGATAGAAGCGGATCCCCGGAAGCCCCCTGGCGTTGAGCGCGTCCGACAGCTCAACACCGTCGATCCAGGGTGCGCCAATCTGCTCGAACGGTGTGTCCGTCCCGCGGCCGACCGAAATGTTGGTGCTCTCGAACGCGCCGATACCCGGATACAGGCTCGCTTGGATCAGGTTGCGCATGTTCGGCGACGGATTGATCCAGGGAAGACCGGTCTCGTCGAACCACGCGTCCCGCCGCCAGTTCTTGATCTGCACGACGGTCAGATCCGCGCCGATCTTGTTTTCCGCGTTGAACAACTTCGCGAGCTCGCCCATCGTCATGCCGTGCCGGATGGGCATCGCCATGTAACCGGTGAACCCGAACTGCGCTTTGTCGAGCATCGGTCCCTCGACCTGGACACCGTCGATCGGGTTCGGCCGATCGAGCACGATCACCGGCAGTTGCCGCTTCGCCGCCTCCTCCAGCACATACGCCATCGTCGTCGTATAGGTGTAGAACCTTGCGCCAACGTCCTGAATGTCGATCACGATGACGTCGAGGCCCTCGAGCGTTGCCGAGGTCGGCCGTCGAGTTTCCCCATACAGCGAATAGATCGGCAGGCCGGTCTTCTCGTCCGTGGCCGACGGGACGTTTGCATCGAGCACGCCCCTGATGCCGTGTTCGGGGCTGAACAGAGCGACCAGCTTGACGTCCTTCGCTTTGAAAATCAGATCGATCGTGGTCGCGCCGTCGCGGGCACGGCCTGTGTGGTTGGTGACCAGCCCGACGCGCTTGTTCCGCAGCGCCGAGAACCCGTCAGCGCGCATGACGTCGATGCCGCTGAGCACTGGCGCTCGAGGCGGCGCCGGGACAACGCCTGAAGGTCCGAAGTCCCGTCCGGTGAGGGCCGCGCCTTCAAGTCCGTCTGGCAAGGTGGTGAGCGACGCGGCGGCGACCGTGGCGACGCGAGCACGGAGGGGCGTCACGTCACCCTTGCCGTCGGGATGAACCCGGTTCGACAAGAAAATCACGTAGAGGCCGGTTGCCGGATCGATCCACAGCGACGTGCCGGTGAAACCTGTGTGACCGAACGAGCCGACCGGGAGCAACTCCCCGCGATTCACGGAAAAGGACGAATCGATGTCCCATCCCATGCCCCTCACGTTGCGCTCGACATCCGGTGTCGCGGCGGTGGTCATCTTCTGAACGGTCAGCGGAGCAAGGATGCGAGTGCCCTTGGTACACGCCGCCGCCGAGCAGCATGCGGGAAAAGATTGCGAGGTCCGCGGCGGTGCTGAACAGCCCCGCGTGCCCGGCGACGCCGCCCATCCGGCGGGCGGTGGGGTCGTGCACGATCCCGCGCAGCATTTGCATGTCGCGAGCCGGGCGCATGTCAGGCCCCTGACACGGCCAGCCAAGCAACGAACAGTTCTCAGTCGGCGCAATCCTCGGCAACATCGACGGAGGCGGCGTGAACGTCGTGTCCTTCATGCCCAGCGGTTCGAAGATCCGCTGACGCGCGAACTGATC
The DNA here is from genome assembly GCA_963710415.1 of uncultured Acidobacteriota bacterium. GTDB lineage: Bacteria > Acidobacteriota > Vicinamibacteria > Vicinamibacterales > 2-12-FULL-66-21 > CAVQAH01. Next base: position 14,033 of record CAVQAH010000016.1, read on the forward strand.
GAGCGGTAACCCGCTCACGCGGCGGACGATGTCGCCGAGAAGGAAGAAGTTGATGTCGCTGTAGACGAAGCGTTCGCCCGGTGCCGAAGCCGGGACTTCTTCGATCGCCAGGGCGATGGCGGTTTCAGAACCCTGCCACGTGTCGGCCAGATCGACATCAGGTCGGAGACCGGATACGTGGGTGAGGAGATGCCTGACCGTGATGTCCGCTTTCCCGTATCGTTCGAACCCGGGGATGTAGCTCGCCACCCTGTCGCTCAACCGGATTCGACCCTGCTCGACCAGCATCATGACGCTCGTCGTGGTGGCCACGACCTTCGTCAGCGACGCGAGATCGAAAACCGTGTCGAGCGTCATCGCCTCGACAGACGGAACGAGCGAACGGTTGCCGAAAGCCTTCTGGTAAATGACGCGGTCGCCCCGCCCGATGAGAACCACGGCGCCCGGCAGTTTCTTCTCCTCGATGGCCTCGCGCACCAGCGGCTCGATGAGGTCAAGCCGCCGGGCCTCGACCGCTGCCTGCTCGACACCGGGGGCGGCTGATGGGGGCACAGGTGAACCGGCCGTATTCAGACGCGGCGTCGACTGCCCTGTCAGACCGACCAGCAGGGCCAGGGCCAGCAACTTGTGCATATCGTTCCGGATTATACCTTTGCGTCTCGACCGGATTTCGGCCTGAATTCGTCGATTCCCCTCTTCAGGGCGGTTTCGTTCGCCCCTTTCTGCCTGGCCTCTCGGGGTAAAATTTTGTCGGTTCACCCCTCGGAGGCCGCATGCCGTCACGCCGGCTGTTGATCGCGTCCGCGGTGTCCGTTCTTGCCACTCAACTGTCGGCACAGAACGCCCCGCAGCCGCCTGTTTTTCGTTCGGGCACCGACGTGGTCCGGCTGGACGTTCGTGTGTTCGACGAAGCCGGCCGCGCCATCTCCGACCTCAAGGCTGACGAAATTCAGATCACCGAGGGTGGCAGCCCGCGCCCAGTCCTTTTCTTTCAGCACGTCGACGAACCTCGAGCCAATTACGTAGAAGCCGCCGTTCGCGCGGTCTCAGCCGAGGTCACGAGCAATCAGGGAAGCCCGAAGGGCCATCTCTATATCCTGGTCTTCGACCAGCACCACATCACGACCGGCAACGAACAGCGGGCGCGGCGCGCGGCGGAGGCGTTCATCAACCGGCGCGTGCGGCCATCGGATCGCGTGGCGGTCTTTGGAATTCCCGGTCCTGGCCCTCAAGTCGGGTTCACCGCCGATCGGGCGCGGGCAATCGCCGAGCTGCAGCGAGTCCGCGGTGCATACGAGCGGATGGTGTCGACTCCGCTCGGTACGATGACGCTGCATGAGGCGTACGAGATCGCGCGAGGCAACCCGCGAATCACTGTCGAAGTGCTGTCACGCTTCGGTGCCGAACAAACGGGTGATTTTGGAATTGGTGGTGACCCATCCGCAGCGGCGCGCGTTCGCTCGACACGCGGCGAGGATCCCGCGGTGACGCAGCGGCTGCTTCTCGAGAACGCCAGGACAGTCGTCGCGCAGGCCGACGCGGAGGCCAGAGGGTTCCTGCAGCGGATGGCGGACTTGATCCAGCAGTACCAGGCGATCGAGGGGCGGAAAACCGTGGTGCTGTTCTCGGAGGGATTCAGCCAGCAGAACGTCAGCCGGGAGCTCGAGCTCGTCGCGGCTGCCGCGGCTCAGAGCTATTCGGTGTTCTACGCACTCGATCTCAACAGGCGGGAATCCGATCTGCGTGAAGCGACGGCTCCGACCTCGGCACCGGCGACGGAGATTCAGGAACGGATCGAGCCGCTCGGCAGTCTGGCGGTGGAAACAGACGGCATGCTGGTCATCGACGCGGCGAGCTACCTCGATACCGCGCTCGATCGCCTGGCCGATCAAGCCCAGTCTTACTACATCGTCGGCTTTGAACCGGCTGCCGGGGCCGGGCGCGACAGTTATCGCCGAGTCAAGGTGGCCGTGACGCGGCCTGGCGCTCGCGTAAGCACGCGAACCGGGTACGCGGTCGGACCTGATACCTCGACGCTCGACCGTCGCCGCACGATTGATGCGGCGCTGGCGGCGCCGTTCGTCCAGCGCGGTGTTCGCGTGGAGTACACGACCTATCTAATGCGCTCGCCTGACGCCCGTAGCGAGCGCGTGTTCCTGGCCTTGACCGCGGAGCTCCCCGTCAGGAACACAACCGCCGATCGGGCCGACGTCGTCTTCGTCGTGCGAGACACGCAGAACGGTCGCGTCGCGGCCAGCGGGACCGACACATTGCCGCTCCCAGCGCGGACGAGCGCGGGCGGGGCGACTGGGACAGCTCAGTATCGCGTCCACTTCGAGCTCCCACCAGGCACCTATTTGATGCGCGCCCTGGTTCGAGAGCCGGGGGGACTCGTCGGAAGCGCCGATCGAAAGATCGCCGTCAAGCAGCTGACCGGGCCAGATATCTCGTCGAGCGATCTCGTGCTCGGATCCACGACCGGCACGCTCGCGGTTCGGGCGCGCACGCATGTCGAGGACGGTCTCGGCGGGCTGGTGGAGATTTACGGCCGTTCGAGCGATCAGCTCGATGGCGTTGACGTCCTGATCGATCTCATGCCTCAGACCGGAGATCGCCCGGTCGCCAGCATCAAGGCGCAGCTCGATCCCGTTGAGCGGACGGGCACGTCGGTATTGCGGCGCGCACGTTTTCAGTTGCCACTCTCAGGTGTCGCTGCCGGTGATTACGTGGTTCGCGCGACGGTTCGCGACGCTGGCGAGACTGCCTCGCAGGTGGTGCGTCAGGTGGAGGTACTGCCAGGAGCAGGACCGATCGCGACTGTTGATGAGGAACTCGCTGACGTGCACGCAAAAGACATTCTCGAAGGCGAGCTGGTCTCGCGTCTCGCGGCGCAAGTCAGAACGGGACAACAGAATGAGGCCGCCCGGCGCATCAGTCGCGGCCTCGACCTTTTCGCTCGCGAGCAGTTCAAGGAAGCCGCCAGTGAACTGCAGGCCGCCATGCAGCTCGACGCCACGAACGCCGCAACGGCCTTCGTGACCGGCTGGGCATGCGAACTGGCGGGCGACAGTCGCGGTGCGATCAGCGCGTGGCGCGCCGCAGCCAGCATCGACCCGCATCTGATCCCTCCGTATCTCGCGCTTGCCGACAGCTACGTCCGGCTGAAGCAGCCAGCGCTCGCCGTTCAAGCACTCCAGGCCGGATTGAAGTCCGTACCCGATTCGCTGGAACTGAAGAATCGATTGCTCACATTGCAGAAGCAGCCGTAAGGGAGGAACGCCCGTGATTCCAGCAGCGCTCATCATCCTGATGCTCACGCAGGCAATTCCCGCCGTGAACAAGCCGGCCCGGATTGGCGAAATAGACGGGGGCAAGCTCAAAGGCGACCCGACACGGCTGGCGTGGGCGCCGGACGGCGGCTCACTCTATCTGCAGATGTCCGAACGAAAAGGCAACGACGTCACCCAGCATCACTTCGTCATCTCGATCGCCGATGGCAACCCGAAGAAGGTCGATGCCGCACCCGAGTGGGCCGACAAGGTACCTGGACCTGGAAATCTGCGCAGGCCGCTCCTGGGCGCCCTGATTTCAAGGTCGAACTGACGCAAGAACAGCGAACCGTTCGCGCAACGTCGGCGCCAATGGGCGGCGATCTCGCACGCGGAGGCGGTACCAGCGTCAGCAGTGCGGGGGCCGGCGAGGGCACGCCTATCGGCGATGTCACGGCCGCGGCACAGCAGTCCCAGCAGGTCAACGCAATCGTGCTCAAGGTTCGCGGGGAAGTCGTCGGCGAGTTCATCAACGGACCGCTCATTCCCGGACTCACCTTCGGCTGGTCGCCACAGGCGCTGGGCCTTCTTGCCTACGGTGACAAGGATGGAAAACTGACCCTGATGGAGAGTTCCGGCAAGAAAGCGCAGGTCCCGGATACCAGTCAGGCGCTGCTGCCAGCGTGGACGGACGACGGTGCAAAGCTGGCATATCTGGAGAGGGACGGACGCCGCAAATACAAACTGAGCGTCGTCAGCGTGGGCAAATGACGCCTGGCGCAGTCCTGCGCGAGCGGTTGAGCGCCGGACGGCTGCTCGCGGCGGGGCTCGCGATCCTGGCGAGCACGATTGCGACCGCTTTCGCACAGGAACCAAATACAACGTTCAGGTCGGGCACGCAGATCGTCGAGATCGACGTGCGTGCCTTCGATTCTGCCGGACGGTTTGCCTCCACACTGACGATCGACGACTTCACGCTGTTCGAGAACGGCACGCCACAAAAGATTGAGGCGCTGTATCTCGTTTCGAACGGAACCGTCGAAAGTTCGTCGCTCGCCGCGGGATCGCGCCAGCCTCCTGCGAAACAGACCTGGTTGTTCCTGTTCGACACCCCCCACCTGACGGCCGCGGGGCTCTCGCGAACGCGAGACGCGGCGAAGGCCTTCGTACACGATCGGTTCCGCGATGGCGATTTCGCGGGCGTCATCGTAAACGGAAGGATGGTCAACAACCGCATCAGCAGCACGACCGAGGAAATCGCGACCGCGCTTTCGTCGGTCACGCAGCCAGGAGATCTCACCAGCCGCCGCCTGGAACTCCGGACATGGCCCCGTCTGATGGACGAGGATGAAGCCAGACGGATCGTGGACAACGACCAATACACGCTCGATATCGCCGTCAGACGGGCGTGCGAGGACGAGCCTGAGTCGTGCCGGGGAGGAAGTCCGGATCTTGCGGTCCGTGAGAAGGCCGCGAGGGTGAACGGTGCGGCACGAACGGCGGCAAGGGAGACGGTTGATACGATCAACGCACTCTGTTCTGGCCTCGCCCGGATACCTGGACCCAAGACGGTCGTGATGCTGTCGGAGGGCTTTTCGTTCGATGGCGTGGAACCGCTGATGGCCCAGGCCATCGCTCAGGCCGCCCGTGCAGGCGCGCGCTTCTACACCGTCGACGCCCGAGGGCTCAATCGCGGCCCTGGGATGGACAACGCGAATCGCGCAACGATCGACGACCCGGCAGCGGGTGTGAGATTCGATATCCAGTCCGACGGCATCAACAGCCTGGGTGTCGACACCGGCGGCATGGCGATCCGCAATGAGAACAACTTCCGGCACGCACTCGATCAGATCGACCGTGACAGCACCACCTACTACGTCCTGCTCTACTCGCCCTCCGACCTGTCGTTCGATGGTAAATACCGATCGGTCACCGTCCAGGTCAAGCCGGCCGGTTTGAAGGTTCGGGCCAGGCGAGGCTACCTGGCGCTGGCTCCGGCAAAGATGCTGGTTCCGACAGCTCCAACCACTCCAGCGCCTGTTGCCACGAACCCCGAGGCCAAAACTGATTCGGCCGCGACCAGGCCGCAGCCGGAAGCGCCGCCTGTTGCTGATGTCAGCGCTTCAGCGGTCGCAACGCTTTCGTCGCCTGCCGGGCCTGTGCCGGCGGTCGCAGCCCGGACCCGCGTGAATGCCGGTGCGCTCGTCATGGAGCTGGCCAAGGGGAGCGATCGTGAAGATGTCGCCGGCTCAGAGAAGACCGGAGCCGAAAAGGAAGGATGGGCGGCCTATGAACGCGGCGACGTGAAGCTTGCGGCTCGTCTGCTGGGTGAAGCCGCCGCCAGGCCCGACGCGCGGCCATGGGTGCGTTACGCGGCCGGCCTTGCCAATCTGGCTGACGGACGGCCAGCGGACGCCGTGCGTGCCTGGGAATCGGTCTGCGCCGCGGTTCCGCAGTTTCAGCCAGTCTATTTCGACATCGCGGACGCTTACCTGCAGCTCGATGACGAGGGGAAAGCGGTAGCCATCCTTCGCAGCGCTCAGAAGCGCTGGCCCGCGGATCCAGAAGTCCTGAACGCGCTCGGTGTCACACAGGTCCGCCGCGGCTCGCTGGACGACGCGATCGAGTCGTTCGAGAAGGCCATTGCCACTGCGCCGGCGGAATCGGCCGGCTACTTCAACCTCGCGTCGGCGTACCACATTCGCTACTTCAAATCGCACCGCTACAACTCGATCCTGAACAAGTGGACTGGTAACGATCACGATCGCGAGGCCGCGACAGTGAACTTCCAGCGATACATCGAGATGGGCGGACCGTATGTGCAGCGTGCGCGCGATGCGCTCGCTGCGTTGGCGTGGAAGTAAGGTCGGGTCTCTACGCGTGGCTGGAATCCTGGTCCGGCTAACCTGTCCGCCGTAGCTTCAGCGAAAGGCGGAAGCCGGACGCTACCGGAGACGCGTGTCGGCGGTCATCCGGTTATTGGTGGCGCGCAGGAAGAACGACTCCCACTCGCGGCGTATGCGGTCAATCTTCTCCACTTGCGCGTTCCCGGGTGTACGCCCTGCGCCCACGACGAACAGGAACGCCTGACGATGAACACGAGATGACTGCGCCGATGACGGGTTGCGCGGGCCGTGGATGGCGATGATGTCCTCGATCGAACAGGTCCCTTCGCGTGCCGTTGAATCGCACGCCTACGCGCGGCGCATCGGTCCGATCGCGATTCCCCGGTACGTTGGTCGGGTTCTCCACGTAGAAGAAGGACGGCACGGCCGACGGCGGCACGAGACCCATCGCATACTGGTCGAGGAGGCTGTAACGTTCGACGGCGGCGACGGTCTGAAACGATCCGCCGCCGAGATCCTCGATGTCGTTGCCCTCCATCACCGACGCGTCGGAGTCGAAGAAGAAGCTCCAGTGCGCCTCGTCACGGCCCAACAGATCGGTCGGATCGGTTGCCGTTGCGGTCCCGGAACTCGAGAAACGCCAGCCACCGGTGCCCCGACTCCTGCCCGAGCACGCTGACGGTGGTGTTCTCGCCGAGAACTTTTTGAAGCGGGTTGTCCGGGTACTTGTTGATGTCGTCCATCACCACGAAACTGCGCAGCCGGCCGGCGCTGCCGAAATCGCGTGACGCGTCGAACAGCCCAACCCCAATGCCGCTGATCTCGTTGGCCACTGTCGATTCGAACGCAAACGCGTCCTCGATGAGCGGCGCGTCCGTCCAGATGACGAGCTGATCGTAGTTGTCCGGATGCGTCCGATAGAACTTGCGCGCGACCTCGACGGTGTCGAGCTCCGCGCTGTCCGCGAACCGCTCGCCGACCGCCGCTGCGCCTCCGCTGGTGGGTCCGTTTTCGCTCAAGTTGACGGGGGTGAAGTCACCCGTGCGTCCGGGAGACAACCCGACAATGGTGTCGGTGAGGGTGACATCGGCGAACTTCATCTCGATGCTGCCATCGGGAAGCAGCGTCGCCTGAGTGGTGACCGTGAGGGTGGAATCAAAGCCGCGAACGCCGCACCACGTCACGGTGTATTGATCCGCGGCGGCATTGGCGAACACCCGTCCGCCGGCGCTGGGATCGAGATCGGCCAGGAATGGGGCCACGCGAGGTGGTCCGGTCAGCAGGCGCGCGACATTGCGGTCGGTGCTCGCGCGGTCCTCCTGCTCGAAGGTTATGTTGCCGTCGGAGTTGACGAATGCCGTCGTCTGGCCACGGCCGTACATCGGAAAGCTGAACGGCACGTTGACCTGCCGGCTATCGTCGTCCGACAGCGTAATCCTCGTGCCGAGCGTGGTGCGAAAGGTGCCGTCGATCCGCCTGACGTCGTAGCCGCCGGACGCGTTGCGAGAGAAGCGTAGTCCCGTGTTACGTACGTCGAACTGGTTGGGCGGCGCGATCAGATCGCCCTCGTCCTGCACCACAGCGATCTCGCCGATGTCCACGGAATCCCGTCCAGTGGTCTCGGCCGCGCGCTCGCCCCCCAGCGCGATTCGCTGTCGATGCGTCCACAGCGCGTCGAACACCCTCCACCTGGGATTGTGATCGACCACGCCACGCTTTTGACGGAGGGCTGCCTCGGATGGCGCCGTGGCCGGCGCTTCCAACTCAGGCTCGACGGAGGCCGACGCGCAAGGGTTCTGCGAGTTGCCGCCGCCTGGATTGGGATTCGGGTTGTCGCCGCCGTTGCCATTCGACCCGCCACAGGCGGCGAGCAACCAGGCGGCGACTATGGCTGGAAGGAGCGCACGAACCCTCGCCTCCATGCGGCTCCTCCTACTTGACGTCTTTGAGCTGCTCCAGGATCTTCTTCGCGTCGGCGAGCTCGCGCGCGTCCGGGGGGGCCATGCTCACGTACTTCTCGAGGGCTGCCTTGGCCTCGGGAAGCTTCTTCGCCGCCACGTACGCGCGACCACGATAGTAGTGAACGTCTGCACGGTCGGGGAACTGCTTGCCAACGCCGTCGAGCAGGCCGATCGCTTCGTCGGTCTTGCCGTCGTTGATCATGGTGATGGCGCCGTTGATGATCGACGACGGATCCTTGACCTGCGTCATGTCGACTGACTGCAGCATCGCCAGCCCCTCGGCCTTGTCGCCGCTCTCGAGCATCAGGTCGCCGGTGATCAGCTTCATTTCAACGTTGTCCGGTTCCTTCGCCAGGACCATCTTCAGGTGGTCGATCGCTTTGGCGTTGTTCTTCTCGCCAATGTAGGAGCTCGCGATGAACCGGTTCAGCTGATAGACGTCGGGATACTTCACGAGCAGATCCTCGTAAATCTTACGCGCCTCGGCGAACTTCTGGCCTTCCATCAGCCCGGCCGCGCGCTTCACTTCGGCCTGAATCTCCGCGTTCGGATCGACCTTGGGAACGGCCTTGGCCAACTTGAGGTCGATGGACGGCGAGCGACCGGAGTCGTCCAGCTCCACCGTGGTCTTCGCGCTCTCGAAGCCCTCCTTGCTGAACTCGACGTTCCACTGGCCTGGCGCGATCCCGTTGAGGGACCATTCGCCTTTGTTGTTGGTCTTGGCCATCATCGGCTGGACCTCGCCGACCTTGTTGCCCTTGACCTGAACGTCGGCTAAAGGCTGCCCCTGTTCATCGACGACCTTTCCAGAAATGCGACCGTCGCCGCGGATTTGGGCTGAGGCCACGGAAGCGGCGCAAAGAAACGCGACGATGAATGCGAAGGAATTCAGTTTTCTCATGGTAGTCATTCTTCTCTCAAGAGCGCAGAGCGCGCTTGTCTCAAGAGCGTAGAGCGCGCTTGCCTGAAAAACGCAGGGCACGCCTCGCTGAAGATACACAGGGCGTGCCATGGCACGCCAGAACGAAACCACAAGTTTATCGGATCTATACTGACGTTCGAAACCGTTCGGCTAGCAACCCGGACACTACCCCAGCCGCATGGCTCGTCGTCAACGTCCGAATCCCCCCATTTCGACGCGCACACCACGGCCCCGGCGCTCCTGGGCCGCGGTCTTCGCGGTTGTGCTGGTGGCCGCCCTGGCTGGAACGATCTGGTATACCAGAAAGGGCACCGTCAAGCCGCACGGACCAATCGTCCTGGTCTCCATCGACACGTTACGCGCCGACCGGCTGCCGATCTACGGCTACGCTAAGGGCCGGACGCCGGCGCTCGACCGCCTCGCCAGCGAGTCGACGGTGTTCGATCGCGCCTACGCGCATGCGCCGCAGACCTTGCCCTCACACGCTTCGATGTTCACGGGACTCCTGCCGTTCGACCACAAGGTTCGCGACAACCTGGGGTTCTCCCTGAAGGATGGGGCGGCAACGATTGCCGGGGCCTTCCACCGTGCGGGATACCGGACGGCAGCGTTCGTATCAGCGTTCGTGCTCAGGCCCGAGACCGGCATCGGCCAGGGGTTCGAGGTGTACGACGCCGAGTTTCCTCCCGCCGCCGCCGATCGCTCGCCGGCGCAAGTGCAACGACCGGGAAGCTCGACGCTGGCAGCCGCGACGAAGTGGCTGCGAGCGCAGGCGGACGACCGCTTTCTGCTCTTCTTTCACATCTACGAGCCCCATCGTCCGTACGCGCCTCCAGCTCGATTCGCTGCCGGCGATGCGTACGACGGCGAAGTCTCGTACTCGGATGAACTCGTTGGTTCCTTGCTCGACGTCCTCAAAGAACGCAAGTGGTACGACGGGGCGACAATCGTCCTGATGGCCGATCACGGCGAAGGCCTGGGCGATCACGGCGAGCTCGAGCACGGTCTCTTTCTATACGACGAAGTCATACGTGTGCCGTGGCTCGTCAGGTTGCCGAACGGCCGCCGGGCAACGGATCGCATCAAGGAGCCGATTCAGCACATCGATCTCTTCCCAACGCTCGCCGAGCTTTTCGCGCTGACGCTACCGAGCGGCTTGCGCGGCCGGAGCCTCGTGGCTGCGCTCGACGGACGCCATCAACTGCCTCCGCAGGGGATCTACGCGGAGGCTCTCTACCCGCGCTATCACTTCGGCTGGAGCGAGCTCGTCTCGCTGACCGACGAGCGCTATCGATATATCAAGGCGCCGCAGGAGGAGCTGTACGATCTCGAGCGCGATCCTGGCGAGCGAACGAACATCATCGCCGAACGCGGTCAGGCGGCCGCCGCGTTGCGGTCTGGTCTGGATGGCCTGATTGCCGGCCGCGGCATCGACGCCCCAAGCCCGGTCAGCGCATCAGATCGTGAGCGGCTCGCGGCTCTCGGCTACGTCGGCACGCAGACAGCCAGCGCGACGGCGGCCGGCGACACGCTGCCGGACCCCAAAGACATGGCCGGCGTGCTGCGAAAGTACCGGCAGGCGGTGGACTTGATCGGCGCCGGACATCTCGAGGAGGGCAGCCGATTGCTACGCGAGATTCTAGAGGAGCATCCCGAGATGAGCGACGTGTGGAACCAGTACGGCGCGGTGCTGGTGCGAATGGGGCGGAACGCGGACGCACTGTTGGCGTACCAGCAGCTCATCAGCCGGCGGATCGATCCGACCGATGCCAGCGGGCCGCTTGGCGCGGCAGCTGCGCTGGTCGCCCTCGGCCGGTTCGATGAGGCGCGAGCCCACGCAGAACTGGCGGTCTCGGGTGCGCCGGCCGCAGCCCATCAAACGCTTGCGAACATCGCGATCGCGCAGAAGAAATACGACGAAGCGATGAAACAGGCGGAGCTTGCCAGGCGGGCGGACCCTTCGCTTCCCCTGCCGGATTTCGTACGCGGAATGATTCTGCACAGCCAGGGCCGATACGCCGAAGCTGTCGCCGCTCTCGAAACGGCGCGTCAGGCCTACGCGAAACGCGCCTTGCAGCCGTCGGAGCTGAATTACCTGATTGGCGATTCGCTCGCGCAGCAGGAGCGCTACCGTGAGGCCGAGCCATACTTGCGTAACGAAATCCGCTTGTACCCCGGCAACGTGCGCGCGCACGCCGGACTCGTGCTCCTGTGTCAGGCTATGCAACGCCCGACAGACGCCGATCGGGCGCTCGACCAGATGCTCCGCTTCGCACCGACCCCCGCGTCGTTCGAAACAGCCGCGAAAATCGCTCGCATACTCGGACAGCCGCAGCGTGCCGCCGAAATCGACGCGGCGGCCCGCAAGAAATTCAGGAGATGACTCGCCGCCGGACCGCGCGCAGGCGTCCTGCCACGCCAGCTTCACCGTCGAACGAACGACGGCGTGCGCCTTTGGGCACCCCGGGTTTCCTGGGCGTCCTCATCGTGATCACCGCTGTCGCGGCCATCGGCCTGATCGCAGTATGGCAACGCAAACCGTCACTCACCATTGAGCGCAATCCGGATCGCAACGTGCTTCTGGTGTCTATCGATACGCTGCAGAGCTGACGTTCTGTCGTCGTACGGAGGTCGCGCGCAGACCCCACATATCGACGCGCTGGCTGGACATGGTGCGCGGTTCACCTTCGCACACTCGCATGCGGTCGTCACACTGCCTTCGCACACCACGCTGCTGACCGGCCTCTATCCGTTTCAGCACGGCGTCAGGGACAACAACGGATATCGCGTCAAGCGCGGTCAGGCGACGACGGCGACAAGACTCAAGTCGCTGGGATTCGCGACCGGCGCCTTCGTCGGTGCTTTTCCACTCGACGCGCGGTTCGGCCTCAATGCCGGCTTCGACGTGTACGACGATCGCATCGGTGAAATGGGGACCACCGTCGATTTCGCGCTGCCAGACCGCCGTGCGGACGCTGTCGTCACACCGGCGATGGCCTGGATCGATGCGCAGCGCAACAAATGGTTCGCGTTCGTGCACGTGTTCGATCCGCATGCACCATACCAGGCGCCGCAGGAATTCGCGACGCGATATCCATCGGACCCGTACGCGGCTGAAGTTGCATGGACCGATCATGCGCTCGGCCCGCTCCTCGATTCTCTCGCCCGGCAGCCTCGTCCGACACTCGTCATCCTCACCGCCGACCATGGCGAGAGCCTCGGAGAACACGGCGAACTGACGCACGGCATCTTTGCATACGAATCCACGCTCCGCGTGCCGCTCATCGTTGCGGAGATCGATCCGGCTCGCCCAGCCCACCCGCGGGCGAGACGATCGCCACCGCCGTACGACACATCGATGTGCTGCCGACGATTCTCGATGCAGTCGGCGCTCCGGTTGATTCGACACTGCCCGGGAGTTCGCTGGCACCCATCATCGCGAATCGCGGTGGGGACGACCGGCCGATGTACTTCGAAGCGATGACGGCCAATCTCTCCCGCGGATGGGCGCCGCTGCGCGGGGTGCTGATCGATCGCGACAAGTACATCGACCTGCCAGTCGAGGAGCTCTACGGACTTGCGGGAAGATGCAAAGGAACAGAGTAACCGCGCCTTCCAGCAGCGCGACCGGGTGGAAGTTCTTCTCAATCTTCTCCGGGGTTACGACATGGCTCTGCCGGATCGGCCCGGAGAGGAGACGTCAGCCGTGCGTGACCGTCTGCGGGCCCTCGGGTATGTGGGGGGAAGTCCCGCGAGCGTCCGAGCCGTTTACACCGAGGGTGACGATCCGAAGAAGCTGATCGGCATCGACGCGATGCTTCACCGGGCCGGTGAGCTCTTCGAATTGGGTAAGCCCGTCGAATCAGCCGCGCTCTTCAAGGAGGTCATCACCCGCCGCCCAGAGACCGCGGACGCTTATCGTTATCTCGCGTTCGTGTACTGGGAATCCGGTCGTCCTGCCGACGCCATTGCCACTCTCGAACAGGCGCTTCGAAGCGGCGTCACTCATCGTGACGTGCGCGTGAAACTCGGGCTCTATCTGAGTCAGTTCGGCAGTCCGGCTCGCGCCATCAAGCTGCTGGAGGGTCTCGCCGAAGATGATACCGAAGCGCTCAACGCTCTCGGGATTGCCTACGGCGAAGCGCGCCGCGCCGAGGACGCCGATGCGCACGTTTCGTCGTGTGCTCGACCTCGATGCCACGAACGGCCTCGCCTATCAGAACATTGCCACGCTGCAATTAAAGGCTGGCGAACGTGCAGGCTGCGGAGAGCTCGCTTCGGAAGGCTTTGCAGATCGACGACACGCTCCACGGTGCGTACACCACGCTCGGCGTCGTGCTGTCAGAAACCGGCCGGAAGGCGGATGCTATCGACATGTGGCAACGTGCGCTCGCACGCGAGGACTCCGACTACGATGCGCTCTACAATCTCACAGTTACGCTCGCTGAGCTTGGCCGGCGCGACGAAGCCCGCACCTACGGGCAGCGTTACATTGCATCCGCTCCACCTGCGTTGTATCGCGCAGACATCGAACGCGTTCGACGCCTCATCGAATCGCGATAGGAAACCACTCGTCGCCGCATCAAAGAAAAGGGGGCACACCTAAGCGTGCCCCCTCATGTGGCCGCAGTATCGAGATCAGAAACCGAGCCGAATGCCGAACCGCACGATACGCGGATTCATGATCTCGCGAACTGTGTTGTAGGTCGCAGTCGGCGATCATACTCACGCCCCAATTCGGTCGACGCGTTGAACAAATTGAAGAAATCCACGTCGAAGTTCGCGTTGAAGCGATTGGCGCGGAAATTTTGCTGATACGGCCATCAAACGAATGGACGACCGGCAGACGGAAGTCATCAACGTTTGTCCACGATCAGCACGCTCTTGCCCTGATTCGCAGTCTCGTCGGCGCTGCCCGGCGTGCGCGACCGATGGAACGGCTCCGCGTAGCCCTGACGGGCCACGTAGTTCATCCCGAAATTAATGCCCCAGCGCCATTGGTAGGCGCCGGTCGCGATGAACTGGTACTGCGGCAACACCATGTAGATCGAGCTCTTCCCGCTGCCTCCCGTTACGCGCATGACGGGTCCGCCATCGACGGTCGGATTGGCGAGCGTCGACGTCGGATCGCGCATGGCGTCGACACTGTCGAAGTACTCGCGGTGAGTGTTGGTCGAAAAGCCCAGCCGCATCATCCAGTTGTTGGACATGCGTTTGGTCGCCGCCACCTCGAATCCCAAGTAGCGCTGGCGGTACCCGTCGCGCTTCTCGTAGACCTGCCCGAAGTCGTCCGGGAAGTCGGCAGAGTTCACGACATAAAACGGCGCGTTGAAATCGCCAACTGGCTCGGCCGTTCCGGTGAGCGATGCCCGCTGAGTGAAGTCACTGCCGGTAATTCCCCGGTAGTGAGCCAGTTGAAGTTCGTTGAACGTGCCGCCAGGTGAACGTCGCGCTCAGTCCGAAGTTGCGGCGCGAGCTCGTGATCGATACCGAACAGGACCTCGTGGGTCGTCGGCGTCCCGTAGTCGCCGATGCTGTCCGGGTTGCCGTTGAGAGGATCGTTCGGGTTGAACCCGCCTGTGCCCTCGAACGTGCCCGCGGCTAGCTCGGCAGGATCGGCGAGCTGTTGCCGTTAGTGTCCACCACGCTGTAGTACACGTAGGAGTAATACGGGATTTGGGACACGGTGCTCGCAGCCAGTCCCGAGCCCAACTGCGACGTGAACATGGCATAGCTGCCCCGCAACGAGCGTCCGACGCGCGTCGTCGACCGCGTAGGTGACCCCCACGCGTGGGGTGACGGCGTTGAACACGATCGCTTCGTCCTGACGCGTGGCCGTCAGAGCGGGAAGCAGCGGCGACAGCGGATTCGCTGGCACCGAAGCCGGGAGGACGTTATTCAATGCCCGACCCCAGCGCAGACCTGCGTTCAACGTCAGACGGCTGAACGAGATCGTGTCGCCGACGTAGCCGCTCCAGTAGAGCCCTCGCCCGCGGCTGCCCAATCGCGGACGATCGTGACGATACATCGTCGGGATAGCCGTTGTGCGTCGAATACAGCCGCCGCCCGGGCCATCCGCTCTCCGACGTCACGGCCGCCTTGCGCCAGCCGAACCCGAACTTCAGCTCATGACGGCCCTTGAAGTAGTTGCCGTCGATCGACGATGTTGTCCTGCGGCCGGTCCGTCAAGTAGAAGTTGTAGCGTATCCGTGACAGACACCGTCATCGTCCTGGTATCGCTGTATGTCGCGGCCGCCCCGCGGCTCGAGCGAGAAGCCGCCATGGGTCTTCGCATAGCGACCTGCCAAGAACAGATTGGTTCCGAGCGTCTGGTTCAACTCGACCTTGTAGAGGTCCGTGGGGCCAGTCTGGTTAGCGTCGTTTCGTCCGGACGGGTCGCGCTGGCACCGCGGCCGAACTTCTCCTTGTTCCCGCGGAAATATGCGAACGTCGCGCGCGATTTCTGGGCGATGTCGCCCGTCGACCTTCGCGGCGTAGTTCTCGAGGAACGTCGCGTCCTTCGCGGTGTTGCAGTACGGTTGGGCGTGCAGCCGGCGACGTGCTGTTGTAGTTATAGATCTTGAGCTCCGGCTCGGTCTTGCCCCAGGCGCCCCACGCGAACAAGCGATTCGGAATGATCGGACCGCCACCTTCGAAGGCCGAAGTCCTTGTAGTCGCCGATGCGGTTGTAGCTCGGCGGCGTACCAGCGATGTCCTCGTCAACGTTATCGGACTGAAGGTCTTCGTTCTCGAAGTAGTACCGTCCGGACGCGCGCCATTGATTCGTGCCGCCGCGCAGCACGAAATTGAGGTGCACGCCGGGAGTCGGGCTCGAAGGATCCGCGCCGCCGGTCGTCACCTGCATTTCCTGGAACATGTCGAAGTCGTAGTAGGTGGGTGAAGCGCCGAGCGCGGCCATGTCGGTAATCGCGATGCCGTCCATGTTCCACGTGTTCTCGGCGCCGGACGGCGCCCTTCGCCTGGTAGTTCGGACTGCTGGCCGGATTCCGCGCCGCCGACGTTCACGCGATCGACGATGATGCCCGGAACCGTCTGCAGGACCACCCACGGGATCGCGTGAGCTCGGAATGTTCTGGAGCTCGTCGAGCGAGACGTTGGTGGCGACCGTGTTCTTCTTGGTGTCGATGATCGGGCTCTCGGCGGTGACTTCGACCGCGCTCGTCACGCCGCTGACGCCCAGCGTGATCGTCAGTGGAACGCTCGCGCCGGTCGCGACCGGAACATTTTCGTTTTTATAGTCGGCAAACCCCGAGAGCTTCGCCGTTACGACGTACGTGCCGGGAGGCAGGTTCAGCATATGAACCTCACCCCGGGTGTCGCTGACACCGACCGCAGTCTGCGGTCCTGTCGCTTCGACGGTCGCGCCGGGCAGGACTGCGCCCGTACTATCGGTGACGGTGATGTCGATGCGTCCCGTGAACACCTGCGCTGCCGCCGGTATGGCCCACAACGCCATACAGGCCGCCGACAGCGCGACGACCAATCGTCTCCTCATGAGAACCCCTCCATCCTCGAAAGAACACGCCGGCCGCCTCCTCCAAAGCGGCCGGCGCGTGCGGGTTTTCACCCGCATGCCGAAAGCACGCACAATTTCAGCGAGACGAACGACAGGATCCGATTACAAGGACTTGCAAATAATCACAATGCAGGGGACCCGGACGCGAGGGCGTCCGGATGGTCGAAGGTGCGGCGGAATGCGTCCGTGGACGGAGGCGCGGTGGGATTACTTGGCGAAGCGGTCGAAGATATCGACCAGCTCGGAGAGCCGTTTGGACTTCTCCGGTTCCCCTTTCGCCACTCCATCCGGAACACATTTCTCGACGTGAAATCGCAGAACCGCGAGACTGATCCGGTTCAGCGCCGCTTCGGCGGCCGCCAGCTGCTGCAGGATGTCTACGCAGAGACGTGGCTCCTGCACCATGCGACGGATGCCGCGGACCTGACCTTCGATCCGGTTGAGGCGTGTGACGAGGCTTTGCTGTTGTAACTCATCTAGCATGAGGTCCCCCGAACGAACGAACCATGTCGGCGTTTTCGAATACGCCGCAGAGGTTCCCGCGTTTCGGGGGCGCGCAAAAAAACCTCGAAATTCCCACTTTCCGGAGCTGCCCCTGCGGCAGATCCGGTGCACGCCGGCCCAAGTCAGCTCCTGATGGGTATCCTGTTCTCGCGCTCGGCTGGCGTTTCGCGAGAGGAAACCCCCAGGCCCCGACCGTTCGGACGCGCGACCTTTGCAATCGTCACGCCTTGAGCCTGAGGACGAATTGCCATCGTAGTGACGTGAAACACGGCCAAATGCGGATGGAATGTATGTATGGTGGGATGAAGATCCGGCGCGCCGGATCCAAGGCTGCCCATCGAATCCAAAAACTTGAAAGCTCAGGGTTGCCTTGAATCTCGATTGACTCTGCCCGGTCGAATGAATGAACATTCATTCATGACCGTCACCGCTCCCCGCCGCGCCGTCGCGACCACCTCCCGACTCGAACGCCCGGACAAGCGCGACGCGATTCTGCGCGCGGCCATCGACACGTTCGCGGCGCGCGGCTTTTTCACCGCGCAGGTCGCCGACGTCGCGCGCGCCGCCGGCGTCGCAGCCGGCACGGTCTATCTCTACTTCAAGGGCAAAGACGACCTGCTGATCTCGATCTTCGAGCGCACGATGAAAGAGGCGATCGCCGAGGGACGCAACACCGTCGCCGGACTGGCCGACCCGGCCGATCGCCTGCAGGAGATTGCGAAGCTGCACCTGGGCCGGCTGGGTCGCGACCGCGCGCTGGCGATCGTGTTTCAGATCGAGCTGCGACAGTCGACGAAGTTCATGGAGCGGTTCTCTGCCACGCAGCTTCGCGAGTACCTCGGCATCATTCGCGACGTGATTGCGGAAGGGCAGGCGGCCGGGGCGTTCAGAGCCGACATCAATCCGACCCTCGGCGCAAAGTTGTTCTTCGGCATGCTCGACGAGATGGCCACCAACTGGATCCTCAGCCGGCGAAAGTACTCGCTGCTCGCCGAAGCGGACGCGATTGTCGACTTGTTCGTCCGTGGCGTGCGTTCCGCATCTGCGTGAGCGAGAGGCAGAGGACATTCATGCAGATTCGATCCGTATCGGTGCTCGGGGCTGGCACCATGGGCTCACAGATCGCCGCGCACCTCGCCAATGCCGGCGTGCCGGTGCTGCTGCTCGACGTCACGCGGGACGTGGCTCGCACCGGATTCGAGAAGTGCCGCACGCTGAAGCCCGACCCCTTCTTCACCCCAGGCACCCAGTCGCTCGTGCGCACGGGCGGCTTCGACGAGGACCTGCCAGCAATCTCCGGCTCGGATTGGGTAATCGAAGCCATCGTCGAGCGTCTCGACATCAAGCGCGCGCTCCTCGCCCGCGTCGAACAGCACCGCGCCCCGCACGCGATCGTCAGTTCGAATACCTCCGGAATCCCGATCGCGTCGCTCGCAGAAGGCCGATCGCGGGAGTTTCGGGCTGCCTGGCTCGGCACGCATTTCTTCAACCCGCCGCGCTATCTGCATCTGCTCGAGCTGATCCCCACGGCCGACACGGATCCGGCGATCGCGGAGACCGTCAGGATGTTTGCCGATCACCGTCTGGGCAAGGGCGTGGTGATCGCGAAGGACACACCGAACTTCATCGCCAACCACCTCGGTCTCCACGGCGTGGTCCTGGCGTTTCGTGCCCTGGCCAGCGGCGAGTACACGGTCGAAGAGATCGACGCGATTACGGGGCCGGCGATCGGCAGGGCCAAGAGCGCGACATTTCGTACGGTGGACATCGCCGGCATCGACGTGCTGGCGCACGTGGCGAGAAACCTGGCCGAGCGTCTCGAGTCGGAGGAGGCACGGCAGAAGTTCGCGCTGCCGCCACTTCGTCGAAACGCTGGTCGAGCGGGGAATGATCGGCGTCAAGTCCGGGCAGGGTTTCTACAAGCGAGAAACGTCAGGCGAAATCCTCACGCTTGACCCGTCAACATTGACCTTCCGCGCCGCCCAGCCCGCGAAGTTTCCGTCCATCGACGCCGCCCGCTCGATCGACGACGTCGGCGCACGTCTCCGGACGCTCTTCAGCGGCAACGACAAGGTCGGGCGCTTTCTACGTGCCACGCTCGCGCCCAACCTGATGTACGCGGCGGAGGTGACCCCGTCGATCGCGCACTCGATCGACGATGTCGACCGCGCGATGCGCTGGGGGTTCGCGTGGGAACTCGGTCCCTTCGAGACATTCGACGCGATCGGCCTCGACCGCGTCATCGACGCGTGCGCCCCCGCACAGATTCCGCCGCTCCTCGAAGAGGCACGGGCGAAGGGCGGCTTCAGACCGTCCGCATCCTCACGGTCGACGCGCGCCGCGCCAGCCGCCCCGGATCTGCAAATCCTTCGCTCCGCCCGCGAACGCAGCCGCATCGTTCGCACGAACCCAGGAGCGAGCCTTGTCGATCTTGGAGACGGCGTGCTCGGCGTCGAGTTCCACTCGAAGATGAACGCCATCGGCGGCGACACGATTCAGATGCTCCAGGCGGGCGTGAAGGAAGCGGCGACCAATTTCCGGGCCCTTGTCGTCGGCAACGAAGCGACGCACTTCTCCGCCGGCGCGAACCTGATGCTCCTGCTGCTCGAGGCGCAGGAAGGGAACTGGGACGAGGTGGATCTCATGGTCCGCGCGTTTCAGCAGTCGACGATGTCGCTGAAGTACGCGCCGGTTCCAGTCGTCGTGGCGCCCGCCGGTCTCGCGATTGGCGGCGGATGCGAGATCGTCCTGCACGCGGATCGGGTGCAAGCCGCGGCTGAGTCGTACATCGGTCTGGTGGAAGTGGGTGTCGGCCTGATCCCCGCGGGCGGTGGAACCAAGGAAATGCTGGCGCGAGCGATGGAGGACGTTCCGTCTTCGGTCGATCCGCTGCCGTATGTCCAGTCGGTCTTCGAGACGATTGGGTTTGCGAAAGTGGGAACGAGCGCAGCGGATGCGAAGCGCCTTGGATACCTCCGGGACGTCGACAGCATCACGATGAACGCGGAACGTCTGTTGTCGGACGCAAAGGCGCGCGCCATCGAGCGCGCCGGGGAGTACGTCGCCCCGGTCCCGCGGTCGGCGATACGAGTCGGCGGCGAGGGTTTGCTGGCGGCACTCAAGCTCGGCGTTCATCTGGCGTGGCGCGCCGGCCGCATCAGCGATCACGACGCGGTGATCGGCCGCAAGCTGGCGTGGATCCTGGCGGGCGGAAACAGCGCCCACCCGACAACGATGAGCGAGCAGCAACTGCTCGATCTCGAGCGCGAAGCGTTTCTCAGCCTGTGCGGCGAGCGAAAAACGCAGGAACGCATCGCGCACACGCTGAAAACGGGAAAGACGTTGAGGAACTGACGCTGCCGTGGTTCGTGGTTCGTGGTCCGTCGCTCGAAGAGCGCTTCGACCAACCGTGATGCTCTACGAGCAACGAGTGACGAGCGACGAACCACGGACGACGACGAGATGAATGAATGTTTGACAAGGGTTCTGGTCCACCGTTGATCGTGATACCCGGCGTGCAGGGACGCTGGGAGTGGATGCAGCCGGCGCTGCTGAAGCTGGCCCGGCAGTGCCGCACCATCTGGTACTCGCTGGCGGGCGATATCCGGACGAAGTATGCGGCCGACGCCGAGCACGTCTTCGACAACTATCTTCGCCAGGTCGATGCCGTGTTCGACCGAACCGGGATCCAGCGAAGCGCGCTTTGCGGCGTGTCGTATGGAGGCTTCGTCGCGTTGCGGTACGCAGCGACGAGGCCAGAACGGGTGTCGTCGCTCATCCTCGTCTCGGCGCCGGCGCCAGGCTGGCAGCCATCGGATCAGCAGTCGCACTACCTCGCCAGGCCGTGGCTGTCTGCGCCGGCGTTCGTGGTGACGTCGCCGTTGCGCGTCTGGCCCGAAATCAGCGCCGCGGTTCGGCCCTGGGGCTCGCGCCTCCGTTTCCTGCTGACGCACGGCGTGCGAATCGCGCTGGCGCCTATGATCCCGTCCGCAGTTGCCTCGCGCGTGCGCGCGCAGCAACAACTGGACTTCCGCGCCGACTGCGATCTGGTGCGTGCGCCGACGCTCATTGTCACAGGCGACGAGGCCCTCGACTCAGTAGTACCGGTAGAGGTCACTCAACAGTACCGCCACCTGATTCCTGGTGCGCGCTACGAGAAGATGGACCACACGGGCCACATCGGGATGCTCACGCAACCCGAGCGGTTCGCGAACATCGTGTGCAGCTTCGTTCATGCCAATCATCACTGATCTCGTGGGTCCGGCAGGCCGCCTCGAAGCGCTCCTGGACGAGCCATCGTCCGATCAACAGGTGCGTGCGGCGGTCGTGTTCGCGCATCCGCACCCACAATACGGCGGAACGATGCACACAAAGACCGTGTATCAGGGCGCAAAAGCCCTGACGCGGATCGGTTGCGCCGTATTGCGCTTCAACTTCCGCGGCGTGGGCACGAGCGACGGCGAGTTCGATCGCGGCGAAGGCGAAATGGACGATTTCAAGGCGGCGCTGGACTACATGGCCTCGCGATACCCAGGCCTGCCGCTCTGGGCGGCAGGCTTCTCGTTCGGGGCGTGGGTGGCCCTCGAGACCGGCGCCGCTGACGACCGCGTCACGGTCCTCATTGGGATTGCGCCGCCGGTCGTCACCTCCGTATCAGGGATGAACTACACGTTTCCCAACACGCTCGCGAGCAGCAAACCCAAGTTCTTCATACAGGGCGAAGCAGACGACGTCTGCCCGCTCGAGGGCATGTGGCAGTTCTACGGACAGCTTTCCGAGCCGAAGGAACTTGTCGTCATCGACGGGGCGGGACATTTGTTCGAGGGAAAAACGACTGAAGTCGGAGAAGCGCTCGAGGATCTGCTGAGCGATTTCCACGCTTGAGTCAGGAAGCGAGTCACACCATGCGGGACGCAGTCATCGTATCGGCGGTCAGGACAGCTGTAGGCAAGGCGCCATCCGGCACACTCAGATTCACGCGGCCTGACGAGATGGGCGCGGTGGTCATCGGCGAGGCATTGAAGCGCGCCGCAGGCGTCCAGCCCGCGGAGGTCGACGACGTGATCATGGGGTGTGCGATGCCGGAGGCCGAGCAGGGGCTCAACGTGGCGCGCATCGCGAGCCTGCGTGCCGGGGTACCGGTGTCGGCATCGGCGGTCACCGTGAACCGCTTCTGCTCCTCGGGTCTGCAATCCATTGCCTACGCGGCCGAGCGCATCATGGCCGGATTTGCCGACACGATCGTCGCGGGCGGCACCGAATCCATGAGCCTGGTTCCGATGGGCGGCCACAAGGTGGCGCCGAACCCGGCGCTCGTGGACAGTTATCCCGACGTGTACCTGACCACTGGGCTGGTCGCGGAAAACCACGCGCGCGAAGCAAGCGTGTCTCGCGACGAGCAGGACGCCTTTGCCTTGCGCAGCCATCAGCGAGCGCTCGCTGCGATCGATGCCGGACGGTTCAAAGACGAGATCGTTCCTCTGAGCGTCGCCGCGCCGGGCAACGGCGGCAGCCGGCTCACGTTCGATACCGACGAGGGACCCAGACGTGACACGTCCGCCGAAGCGCTGGCGAAATTGAAGCCGGCCTTTCACGTCAAGGGCACCGTCACCGCCGGGAATTCGTCGCAAACGAGCGACGGCGCGGCCGCGGTCGTCGTGATGTCAGCGGAGCGGGCGAAGGCGCTTGGGCTGCAGCCGCTGGCGCGATTCGTCGGCTTTGCCACTGCCGGAGTCGAGCCGGAGCGTTTCGGCATCGGTCCTGTGCCCGCCATCCGGAAGGCGTTGGCCCGCGCGGGGCTCTGCGCTCGATCAGATCGACCTGATCGAGCTCAACGAGGCCTTCGCAGCCCAGGCCATCGCGTGCCTGCGCGAGCTGCCAATCGACCCCGATCGGCTGAACGTCAACGGCGGCGCCATCGCGCTGGGCCACCCACTCGGGTGCACCGGCGCCAAGCTGACCGCAACGCTGCTGCACGAGATGCGCCGGCGCCGTGCGCGATACGGCATGGTCACGATGTGCGTCGGCGGCGGCATGGGCGCCGCGGGAATATTCGAGTCGACAGTCGGGAGTCGTTAGTCGTCAGTCCCGAGCCCCGTTCGCTAAGGCTACGGCGAGCCGAGCCGAGTCCCGAGACCGAGTCCCGAGAACCGAGGAGACAACCAATGAGCGTGCTTGAAACAACGACCAAAGGCGGCGCTTTCCTGATCGAGGACGTCACGCCCGAACGCATGTTCACGCCCGAGAAGATGACGGACGAGCATCGACTGATCGGCCAGACCGCTGACGAGTTCCTGACGACCGAGGTGATGCCCGTGCTGGAACGCCTCGAGCAGAAGGACTGGGCGCTGGCCCGGACGCTCATCCAGCGCTGCGGCGGCGCTGGGACTGCTCGGTACCGACGTTCCCGAATCGCTCGGCGGCGTCGAGCTCGACAAGATTTCCTCGATCATCGTCGGCGACGTCGTCGGACGCTGTGCGTCGTTCGCGACGACGTTCGGAGCTGCAGACCGGCCTGGCCATCACGCCGCTACTCTGCTTCGGGACCGAAGACCAGAAACAGCGTTATCTGCCGCGACTGGTCAGCGGTGAGGTGATCGGCGCCTATGCGCTCAGCGAGTCCGGGTCTGGATCGGATGCACTCGGCGCGCGCGCCCGCGCGACGCGGCAGCCGGACGGGTCATTCGTGCTCAACGGCGAGAAGATGTGGATCACGAACGGTGGCTTCGCCGACGTTTTCATTGTTTTCGCCAAAGTCGACGGCGAGGCGTTCACAGCCTTCATCGTCGAGCGCAGTTTCCCGGGCGTCAGCACCGGCAACGAAGAGCACAAGCTCGGACTGCATGGCTCGTCGACGACGCCGCTGATCCTGCAGGACGCGAAGGTGCCGGCGGCAAACGTGCTCGGTGAGATCGGCAAAGGGCACAAGGTCGCCTTCAACGTGCTGAACTACGGACGCTTCAAGCTCGCCGCGATGTGCACCGGAGGCGCCAAGGAAGCCATCGGCGAGGCGTCGAGGTACGCGCTGAGCCGCAAACAGTTCGGTAAATCCATCGCCTCGTTCGGCGCAATCCGGCACAAGCTCGCCGAGATGGTCATCCGTGCGTACGCGACGGAGGCTGCGCTCTATCGCACCGCCGGGCTGATCGACGACAAGCTCCAGGGCAGCCACGCGAACGAAGCCGTGCTCGCGTCGCTCGAAGAGTTTGCCGATTGAAGCATCGATCCTGAAGGTGACCAGCAGCGAGATGCTGGACTACGTTCTCGACGAGAACGTGCAGATCCACGGCGGTAACGGGTTCGTTCGTGACTACCCGGCCGAGCGTCACTTCCGCGATGCCAGGGTCAATCGCATTTTCGAGGGCACCAACGAGATCAATCGACTGCTGATCCCGGGCATGCTGGCGCGGCGCGCGGTCAAGGGTTCTTTGCCGCTCATCCCGGCCGCCAGGAAGCTGCAGGACGAGCTGCTGACACCGTCGCTCCCCGAAGCCCGCGGGCGACGTGCCGCTCGACGCCGAACGCCGGACGATCGCGGCGCTGAAAAAGACCGCACTGATGGTGCTTGGCACGGCCATGCAGACTTACGGGGAGAAGCTGCCCGATCAGCAGGAGGTTCTGTCGTTGGCGTCCGACATCATTTCGGACGTCTTCCTGGCCGAGAGTGCGCTCGCCAGAGCGGCGCAAGCCGGCGGCGCCAGGAGCGATCGGGCGTCCGCGGACGTCCACGTCGCAGCCGCGCGCGTCTTCGTGAATGACGCAGCCGGTCGCGTGGAGATTGCCGCGCGATCCGCGCTCGCGGCAATGACAGAGGGCGATTCGTTGCGGACGCTTCTCGCCGCGCTGAGGCGCGTGCTGAAGCCAGTACCGCTTAACACGGTCGCGCTCAGGCACGTCGTTGCCGATGCAGTGGCCGAGCGGAAAGGCTATCCTTTCTAGGAAATGGAGCACGTCTGGTCCCGTCGCCTGCTCGCGTGCGTGCTCGCGGCCGGTGTCGTGGCCGGCTGCGGCGGGCGTGAGCTGACCTACGACGAAGAAATCGCTGCGTGGCGGGTCGAGAAGGACCGCTTCATGCGCGAATCGAGCGAATCTCCCGTCGTGGCCGCCAACCGGGCTTCGTTCGCGCCCTTGCCGTACTTCCCCGTTTCTGACGCTTACCGTGTCCCGGCTGCCCTGGAGGTGATCCACACGCAGGACATCATCGAGATGTCGACCTCCACCAACCAGCGGCGGCGGATGCGACGAATCGGAACGCTGAAATTCACGTTGAAGGGTCAAGCGCTCGAGCTGACCGCGTTCGTCGATGCGAAGGACAGCGATATGCGGCGTCTTTTCGTCCCGTTCAACGATCTGACAAACGGAACAGAGACGTATCCTGGGGGCCGATATCTCGATCTGGATCGAACGGCAACCGGTATCTACGACCTCGACTTCAACCGCGCCTACCATCCGTTCTGCGTCTTCAACCCGGAGTACGAGTGTCCGGTGCCGCCGCGCGAGAACCGGCTGCAGGTGCCGGTCCGCGCCGGCGAGAAACTCGCACGGTCGTGATCTCCGCCATCGTCTTCGACTTCGACGGTGTATTGGCGGATTCCGAACCGCTGCACCTGCGGGCCTACCAGGAGGTGATGGAGGGCATGGGCAGCGCGCTGCCGCGCGAGGAGTACTACGCCCGATATCTCGGATACGACGACGTGGGCGTTTTCCGAACGCTTTCGGACGATCGTGGATGGGGGCTGACCGACACGCGAATCTCAGAACTCATCGCGGAGAAGACACGGGCGCTGGCCGAAATCGTCGCGGAAACGGATGTGCTCTATCCAGGCGCGGCTGAGTGCCTGGCGCGACTGGCCTGCATCTGGCCGCTCGGCATCGCGTCAGGTGCCCTCAAACACGAGATCAAGGCGATCCTCGAGCGGCGATCGCTCGTCGGCTATTTCCGATTCATCGTCGCGGCCGGCGACACACCCGCGAGCAAGCCCTCGCCCGATCCATACGCGCTCGCGTCCCGGCTGCATGGAGCCCACCCCGCGGCATGCGTGGCCATCGAGGACTCGCGCTGGGGCATCGAGTCGGCCAAAGCGGCGGGGCTCTGGTGCATCGGCATCACCCATACCTACCCGGTGTCAGGAGCTGATGCGCGCCGACACGATCGTGTCGTCCCTTGACGAGCTGACACCGGAACTGATTCGTTCTCTGCGTTAACCAAAACCGTAATCGCGCTGCCCTCGCCGATCCGGGCGCCGAGCCGTCGTACAATCCTTGACGTGACCTTCTCGCTGCATCTGCAGCCGCGGACCGCGCAGGTCGTGCGCGAGCTCGAGCGCGCCATGAACGCGCCCGGTCAGGATCTCGCATCGGCCGCCCTGGCCATCGCTCGAGTCGAGTATCCCTCGCTCGACGCGGGCCATTACCTCACGACGTTGGATCGCATGGGCGCCGAGGCCAGTACGCGCGTGCGGGCCGTTGCCAGCCAGGACGACGTGCTGAAGGCGTTCAACGAGTATTTCTACGACGAGCTGGGCTTCACGGGTAACCGTAATCAGTACGATGATCCGCGCAACAGCTTTCTGAACGAGGTGCTCGAGCGGCGCACCGGCATCCCGATCAGCCTGGCAGTCGTTTATATCGAAGTCGCTCGCCGCGCCGGGATGAAGATTGCGGGCATCAACTTTCCCGGGCACTTCCTGATACGCGCCCCCGCGGTGCGGTCAACACCCGCCGGCGATTCACGTTCTGCGATCGCCCAGGACTTCTACATCCTCGATCCGTTTCATGGAGGCGCTCGTCTCTCGGAAGTGGATTGCCGCGAGCTGCTGCGGCAGCACGTCGGCGATGTCGCGGCCTTCGACGACACGCTGCTCGAACCGGCGACGCGTCACGACATGGTCGTGCGGATGCTCGTCAACCTCAAGCGGCTCTACGTGCGCATGCGATCGTTTCCGCAGGCGCGCTTCACGTCGGACCTGCTGCTGTCGGTCGACCCCACCGCCATCACCGAACTGCGCGACCGTGGCCTGCTCGCGTATCACCTGCAGGACTTCGCCGCCGCGCTGCGCGATCTCGAAGCCTACCTGCGGCTGCTCCCGCAGCATTCCCCGAAGGCGCCGGAACTCGAGTCAGAGGACACGGACACCGAGCCAGGCGCCGTCAGCGAGAACGACCAAATCTGGGAGCACGTCAAGACCCTGCGGCGACGCGTGGCAGGCTTCAATTGAGAGAGAGCTGAGGAACGGAGGTAGCGGAGACGGAGGGTTTATTCCTCCAAACCTTACTTCCAGCCGACCAGGGCAGCCAGCCGTCGCAAGAGCGTGGGGTTCTCCTGCGCAAGCGTCGCGCGTTCCAGGATGTCCAGCGCCTGATCGACGCCGCCGGCGATGGCGATCCCCAGCTTGCGTGCGCCGATGATCGCGTTTTCCCTGGCGTGCGACGCCACGAGGATCGCCTTGGCGTTCGAGTCCGCAATCACGTCGAGACAGTGCTGTATCGTGTCGTCGACGTGATAGTCCAGGCGAAACGAGCCGGCGGCCGTGCCGCGCGATCCACCGATCGGGAGCACGCTCGGCAAGTCGAAACCCTGCTCGACGAGCCAGCGCTGCGTCTGGCGCTGCACTGTCGCACCAGCCGTCGACGGCCGCTGAGTGATGAAGAAGACCTCCCAGTTGTGGGCGAGCATCAGCGCGTGGATGCGCCTGACCGAGTCATTGCCGAGCGGCCTGAGGGTCGTCCAGAAATCCGGCGTCTTGCGAATCTCATCCCAAATCTGATCGCGCCGGCGGCGCGTCTCCGACAGCTGACGTTCGGGCCGCTCCTCTTCCTCTTCGGGCTGATCGGGCGCTTGTCCGTGAGCGCTGACCGAACAGGCGCGTCTCGATGTCCTGAAACGCCGTCCCGAAGTCGGCGAGGACGCCATCCATGTCGAAGCCAATCCTCAGGGACATGATCGACGCGTGTGAGCTGTGGTCAGGATGATGCCGCCCATGTAGGCCGCACTAGCGCGTCCTGGCGACCTCGTCGTAGAGGTAGGCCGACGCGATAATCCCGCCGTGGAAGTTGCCCAGATCCAGTCTCTCGTTCGGCGCATGCGCGTTCTCGTCAGGGAGACCGACGCCAAAGAGCACTGATGGCAGGCCGAGGATCTCCTGGAACGTGGCGACCACGGGAATGGACCCGCCTTCACGGTTGAAGACCGGGGTCTTCCCGAATCCCTTCTCGATGGCGCGCCCGGCGGCCTGAACGTAGGGATTGTCGAAATCGGTCATCCACGGCTTGCCGCCGTGCATACGCGTCACCTTCAACTCGACGGTCTTGGGCGCGACCTTCTTGACGTACTCATCGAACAGCTTCGCGATCTTGTCGGGATCCTGATCCGGAACCAGACGCATGCTGACCTTGGCCATGGCCACCGCCGGAATGACGGTCTTGGCGCCCTCGCCGGTAAACCCGGCGAGCAGCCCGTTGACTTCGAATGTCGGTCGTCCCCAGACGCGCTCGAGCGTCGAATAGCCGCTTTCGCCGAACAGCTTCGGCGCGCCGAGCTCCTTGCGATAACGGGTCTCGTTGAACGGCAGCTTCTTGAACTCCGCACGTTCTTCTTCCCGAAGCTCTCGAACGTCGTCGTAGAAACCGGGGATCTTGATGCGGCCGCCGCGATCCTTCATCTGCGCGAGGATCTGCGCCAGCACCATCGCCGGGTTCGCCACCGCGCCGCCGAACGATCCTGAGTGAAGATCGCTCTTGGTGCCACGCAGATCGATCTGGCAATACACGAGCCCGCGAAGTCCGTAACAAATGGATGGAATACCGCGATCGAACATCGGGGAGTCCGAGATGACGACCACGTCGGCCGACAGCTGATCGCGGTGTGCCTTGACGAAGTCGTCGAGGTTTGCCGATCCGACTTCTTCCTCTCCCTCGAGGATGATCTTCATGTTCACGGGCAGCCGCCCATTCTGCTTCAGATGCGCTTCAATCGCCTTGAAGTGCATGAAGACCTGGCCCTTGTCGTCGGCGGCGCCACGCGCATAGATCTCGCCGTCGCGGATCGTGGCTTCGAACGGCGGAGACTCCCACAAATCCACGGGATCGACCGGCTGCACGTCGTAGTGGCCGTAAAACAGAATGGTGGGCGCCCCGTCCGCGCCCAGCCAGTCGCCGTACACCACGGGATTGCCCGGCGTTTCGGCCAGCCGCACGTTCTGCATCCCGATGCGCTTCATTTCATCCGCGGTCCATTCCGCGCAGCGCCGGACGTCGGCGGCATGCTGCGGGAGCGCGCTGATGCTCGGAATGGCCAGATAGTCCTTCAGCTCGTCGACGTATCGGTCACGGTTCGTATTGATGAAGTCGATGGTGTTGTTCATAAAGACCCTGTTCGCGCGTCAGCTTTCGGAATCTCGACTGGTAAATCTTCGCGATCGCCCCATTCTTTCCAGGAGCCCACATAGGTCCGCACTCGCGGGTAGCCGAGCAGCCGCAGCGCCAGGTAGGCGTGCGCAGCGCGGTAGCCACCCTGACAGTACGTGATGACCTCCCGGTCCGGCGTGACGCCGGCTTCTTCGTACATCGAGCGAAGGGCGGACGCTGGCTTGAACTCGCCTTCGGGGGTCAGGTTCTGCGTCCACTCGATGTGCACGGCACCAGGTACGGCGCCCCCACGCTTCGCGCGCACATTCGTGCCGCAGGTACTCCTCGTCGCTCCGCGTGTCCAGGATGACCGTGTCGCTCCCCAACGCAGACTTCACATCTCTCCAGGTCGCGATGGTGTGAGCGACGCGCTGCCCGGTCCATTCGCTCTTCGGAGGTGGACCGGCCTCGCGGGTGACCGGGAAACCCTCGCGGGTCCACGAGCCATAACCGCCATCGAGCACCCGCACGTTCGGGTGGCCGAAATACTCGAGAAACCAGAACGCTCGCGCCGCCCGCATCCCCGAGTGCTCGTCGTAGACGACAACAGACCTGCTCGCGATCGACACCGTGGCCGGCGAGAACATGCTCGATCATCCACATGAAGGCGTTGAGAGGCGCAGGATCGGTATCGATCAGGCTCACTCCCCAGAGGTCGAGATGCACGGCCCCTGGCACGTGCCCCTCGGTGTACGCCTCGGGCGGGCGCAGATCGAGGATGAGCGGCCGCGCCGATTCAGGGCCCGCAGACGATTCCGGCGAGTTCCCGCGCCGAAACCAGCAAATGCGGGTTCACGTAACCCTTCATATCCAACGAATGGTATACCGTCTCAATGCGGGCGTTCCACGTCGGAACTGCCGGAACGGAGCGAACGGAACGAGCTCCAAGAACGGAGCTCAGTAACGGATAGCGACGTCTGAGGACCTTGGCGAGTCGGCCCGCCAGCCGCTTGTCGAACGACCGAGCACCCGGCGGACACAAGCCGTCTGGCGAGGCCCCGCCGACTAGCGTCCGTCGGGCTCGGCGATCGCCGCCGCGCTTCGCGCGACATCGGCGCGAAGCGCGCTTGCGTCCGTACCGCGTCCGGCGAAGCTGGGCGTATCTGCGCGTCGACCGATTGACGCCAGAGACTTTGTCTGGCAAAGTAGTATCAGGCGACGAATGGCAATGGACGTCCCGCGCGCACTGGCGCAGATCGCTGAAATCCACAACACGCTGGCGAAAGCGGAGGTGTATCGCGGATACCGCTCTGTCCCGCTGGCCGCGTCAGGGCTCGTCGGTTTCGGCGCGGCATGGCTCCAGCCGAAGGCGCTGTCGACCAGCGATCCGGTCGGGTTCGTCATTTACTGGACGATTGTCGCGTTCGTCGGCGGCGCTGTCGGGGCGAGCGAGATCCTCTACAACTACGTCGTCAACGACGACGAGATCGGGCGCCGCCGGACCAGGCAGGTCACAGGTCAGTTTCTGCCGAGCCTGCTGGCGGGCGTGATCGTGACGATCAGCCTTCTGCACCTGAGCGCGTCGCTCGTGCCGCTGCTGCCCGGCTTGTGGGCGATCTGCTTCGGGCTTGGGACGTTTGCGTCGCGCCCCTTTCTTCCGAAAGCGACCACGCTGGTGGCGTTCTATTACTACGTTGCCGGGATCGCCATCATCTGGACGGCTGAAGCGCCCAACGCGATGAGCGGGTGGCACGTGGGACTGACGTTCGGGATCGGGCAGCTGATCGGGGCAGCGGTTCTCTACTGGC
Source organism: uncultured Acidobacteriota bacterium (assembly GCA_963710415.1). Classification (GTDB taxonomy): domain Bacteria; phylum Acidobacteriota; class Vicinamibacteria; order Vicinamibacterales; family 2-12-FULL-66-21; genus CAVQAH01. The sequence goes on from CAVQAH010000016.1 coordinate 45,225, forward strand.
AGATTGAACGGACAACGACGTCGAGACGACACGATGATGAGAAAGAAGAAGACCGAGAGAACTGACCAACCCGGACGATTTGCTTACGAAGGCCTGGACCGCGTGCTCCATGAAAAGGCCAGGCTCGGCATCATGACGTCCCTCGTAGGACGGCCTGAAGGGCTGATCTTTGCCGACCTGAAGCGGCTGTGTGCCCTGACCGATGGAAATCTGAGCCGGCACCTCGACGTGCTGCGTGAAGCTGGCCTCCTCGAGATCTGGAAGGGGTTCGAGCACCGTCGTCCGCAGACGCTCTGTCGACTGACGCCCGAAGGGCGCCAGCGGTTCGTCGCCTATCTCGAAGAGCTCGAGCAGGTGATTCGCGACGCGATGCCGAAAGCCGCGAAGCGGGAGCGCGTCCCCGATCTGCCGCCCGGCTTTCAGCCCGCCTGAAACCAGCGGCCCTCCCGCTCTACCACTCGGCCTTCCCCGCCGAGCTTGATCAGGTGCGCGAGCACCGTTTCCTCGGCCGCCTGGATCGAGCGACTTCCGGGAGGAGCGGATACACCCGCGCCGCGATTGCTTGCGTCGAGAGTCCGCCTCGGCTGGAGCGTCGCCACGATTTGTTCGTCCCGCTGCGCACGGTGGATCAGGTATTGGTCGATCAACTCTGACGGGTTGGTGACAATCGGCCCGTGGCCGGGCAGCAAGCGGGCCGGCTGCAAGTCACGGACGCGGCGAAGCGAGTCGAGATACTCCTTCAGGTTGCCGCCGCGTGTCGCCGGGATCACGATGGTTCCCCCGCGTCGAGCGAGATCGCCACAAAACAGGTCGCGCGTCTCTTCGACCAGGAAGCAGACATGATCTGGCGCATGGCCAGGCGTCGCCACGGCACGCAGACCGCACATCCCCTGCCGGCAATGCGTTCACCGTCGCGGAAAGCCGTTCGTCGGCTTCATCCAGACGCCGGATGCGAACGTCCGGGCCATCGATCCGCCAGTGCCGGTGCGCCCGAGATGTGGTCGACATGTCCGTGCGTGATCAGCACGGCATCGAGCGGCTGGCCCGACAAAGCTCGCGCGATCGCCTCGACGTGATCGGGTTGGCCGACACCCGGCATCGATCAAGCGTGGCAGCTCGGCCGGTGAGCAGGTAGGTATTGTTGCCGGTCGGCCCCGTCCAGGCGGACGGGTTTCCGGCCGGAGATCAGCAGCGGCATGATTCTCAGAAATAGTATTTCAGCCTGGCGTAGGCAAAGTCGTCGTCCGAGAATCTTCCGACGAGATCGCGGCCGCTGCTGATGAACCAGCCGAGCGATCCCTCGAGCGACAGGTTGTCGCGAAGGCTTGCGGTCAGAATCCCGCGGATGAATGCGGACGACTCGGTAGGGTTGTACACGGCAAACATGCGGGTGCGGTATTTCTCGCGCGCGAAAGTCCGGTCCGCTGACGTAATCAGGCTGACATCGCTGTCAAACCGCTTGAAAGCGCGGAAAATCGAGCCATCGTTGAAGAATGGCTGCTGCGCCCGTCCTGATCTTCGGCAAGGACACGTGCCCGTACACCCAGGCCGCGCGAGACGACTACGCCCGCCGTCACGTCGAAGTCCAGTACTTCAATGTGAAGAAGAACGCGGCAGACCTGAAGCGCATGCTCGAGTACTCGGAGGGCCGCCGGCTCGTCCCGGTAATCGTGGATGGCGGCACGGTCACGATCGGTTTCGGGGGCACGTGAGGCGTCTAGCCGCCTTCGCGGAGCGAGGGCCTCAGAAAACCAGCGGAGAAGCACACGACCGTCAGCGCGGAAACCCAGACGCGCGCGGATCTCGTCCGGTACCGGCACCGGCCGAGACTCGCGATAGTCATACATCACCAGAACCGTTCGGCGCCGACGCGACGAGTCCACCGCTTGCATCGACGACTTCGTACTCATACGTGAAGCTCGTGTTGCCAATCCCGACAATCCCGATGCGCACCTCGAGCATGTCACCGTAGCGCGCCGGCTTCCGGTAGTCGACCTCCGCGCGTGCCAGGATCACGCCGGGGGCACCCTCCGGCAGCGCCTCGAGCGTGAACCCCCACAACGCGCGCCAGTGCGCGAAACGCGCCTGTTCCAGATAGGTCAGATAGACCGCGTTGTTCACGTGACCCATCGGGTCACAATCGCGGAAGCGGACTTCGATGCGGTGAGAGAAGACGGTGTTTCATGGAGGGTTCAGGTCACGTTGGTTCAGACAGAGGGTTCACACGCGGGTTCATACGGAGGTTAAGTATCCGTTGAGATCTGACTCGTCTCCGCAGAAAAAAGACCGACTCGATCGACGAGCGGCGATTACAATCACCGAGTGATCACGGCCCCGTCCAGCTCAGAGTCCTATACCCACGAAGAGCGCGAAAAACTCGCGCCGTATTTTACGAACAGCGACGGTCACATCTTCGCGCTGACGAATCTGCCCGAGACAGTCAAGGGCGCGTTGTTCGCGCAGGTACTCGCGTTCGGCCAAATCGCTTCGTCGTCTCTTCCTCGATGAGTTCGCTGCGGGCATGCCGGACGCGCCGCGCACAGTCCGAGGCAGTCGGACTCGAGAGAGCCGAGAAACTCTACGCGAAGGTATTCAACGAGTACGGCGACGATTCGGTCGCACAGCTGGGCGGCGCACACATTGCCTGCGAGTACGTCTCGAACATTTTGACCAAGGTCCTGGAGTGGGGACGATTGATGGCGTACCTGGAACAGTCCACCAGGTACGTGCCTTACACCGACAAACTGCACGGCCGTTGGCGGTATCACGTCCCCGAGGAACTCGGCGGCGGCGCATTGCGCGAGCGATACGTTCGCGTGATGGATGAGCGCCTTCGACACCTACGCGCGCTGGATTTCGCCGATGCAGGAATACTTTGCGCGGCGTTACCCGAAGAGCCCGTCCGACTCCGACTCCGTGCATCGGGCGGCGATTCGCGCAAAGGCGCTGGACACGTTGCGCGGGATGCTGCCGGCGGCCACACAGTCCAACGTCGGTCTCTACGGCAGCGGGCAGGCGTTCGAGGCGCTCCTGCTCCGGATGCGGGCCAATCCGCTCGCCGAAGTTCAGGCATGCGCGGACCAGATGCTCACCGAGCTGCGCAAGGTCATCCCCGCGTTTCTCGTCCGCGTCGATCAGCCGGACCGTGGTGGTCGCTGGTCCGAATACTTGAAGATGACCAGGGCCGACACCTCTCAGGTGGCGGCCGGCCTGCTCACCGGCGACAGATTCGAGGCACGGCCCGAGGTCACGCTGACCGATTTCGATCCGGACGGTGAAGTGAAGATCGTCGCGGCGGCCCTGTACGGCGTGTCAGACCTGCCGGACGATCAGCTGATCGCCATCGCCCGCCGGATGTCAGCCGACGAACGCGCGCAGGTGCTGCGGGCCTACGTCGGCTCACGAGCGAACCGGCGTCATCGACCCGGCCGTGCGTTCGAGCGTACGGCGTATCGGTTCGATGTGCTCACCGACTACGGAGCATTTCGCGATCTTCAGCGCCACCGTCTCCTGACGCTGGAGTGGCAGGCGCTGTCGCCCCGACACGGGTTCACCCAGCCGGCCGCGATCGTCGAGGCCGGAGCCGAAGGGGACTGGCACCGCATCCTCGAGGACTCCGCGGCCCTGTACGACGAGCTGAAGGGAGCCGGTCTGGCCGACGTCGCACCCTACGCAATCTCGATGGCTTACCGCGTGAGGTTCTACATGGAGATGAACGCGCGCGAGGCCATGCACGTCGATCGAACTGCGGTCGGCGCCGCAAGGTCACCCGGCATATCGCCGCGTCTGTCAACGGATGCACGAGTTGATCGAGCAACAGGCCGGACATCGCGCCGTGGCGGCGGCGATGCAATTCGTCGATCACTCCGAAGTCGAATTGGAGCGGTTGAACTCCGAGCGCGCACTCGAGGCGAAGCGCCTCACTCGGCCTTGACCTCTTCCCTGCTCCAGTAACGGCCGAACTCGTCCAGGAACGTGAGCGTCTGGAACGAGCGCATGCGATCGAAGAACAGGACGCCGTCCAGGTGATCCGTCTCGTGCTGAATCACGCGCGCGGTGAACCCTGACGCGCGCAACTCGACACGCTTGCCCTGCCGATCGTAGGCCCGCACGTGAATCTGCGTCGCGCGCGGAACCCGCCCGCGGATATCGGGAATGCTGAGACAGCCTTCCCAATCCTCCGCCGCCGTGTCCCCGATGGGCGTGATCTCAGGATTGATAAGGGCCATCAGCGGCACGCGATCCTCGGGCTCGTCATCATCGTCGGGCGCCGAAGCGAGCCCGGCCACGAACAGGCGCACGCTCTCGTGCACTTGCGGCGCAGCCAGACCGATCCCCTGGTATTCACGCATCGTGTCGAACATATCGTCGATCAGCTTTTGAATCCCTGGGGAGCGGATGTCGGACGGGGTTGATCGCTCGCGCACGAGCGCGGAGCACCGGGTGTCCCATGCGCGCGACCTTGAGGATGGCCATGGGGTGATTATCTCTCGGGACTCGGGGCTAAGGGCTCGGGGCTCGCTCGGAGGTCCGGGCAAGAGAGCAACTAACAGTCAGCATTTCTTGGTGCTCGCGGGGCCCCACCCCCGCTCGCTTCGCGCTCGGCGGCGCCGCTGGTCGCGTGCCGCGTTCGACTCATCGTCGCCTCGCGCGGGCCGCAGGCGCATGAGTTACGACTTTTGCGTGGATGCGCGCAGAACTGCAACCGACCTCAGCTGGAATCATCAAAAAACAGCCAAAAACAGGGCTTTCTCGATGGTATACTCCTCGCCTCCTTCATAGTCGGCATGTCCGGCCGAGAACCGTACAGAACACACATGAAGATCACATACACGCTGACGGCGTTTGGTTTGGCTGCGTTGATGACGACCGGGTGCATCGGTTACGAGCGTGAGAGCACGCTCGGGCCGTCATCGACCGGGGTAGCCGCGCTCCTCGGCAGCTGGACGTCTGGAAACCTGGTCCCGCAGCCCGGTCAGTGCACGGATTTCAAGTGGGACGTGACCGAGCAGACCGGGAACAGTGCGCGGGGAACGTTCAGCGCGACGTGTGCCGGCGACCTTCGTCTGAACGGAACCGCGGAAGCCACCCTCGCCGGATCGCTCGTGACCTGGAGCGCGCAGGCAACGGCCTCGGTGGCCGGGCTGGCGAACTGCCCGATCACGCTGAGCGGAACGGCCGAACTGCAGTCGGACTCGGTCAGAATCCCCTACTCGGGCACGACGTGCCTCGGCCCGGTCAACGGCGTCGAGACGCTGCGCCGGCGGTAGTACGGTCGCGCGAATCTCGCCGAAGCGCCTCGCGCGAAGGCGGACGCGCACTCCACATCATTTCAAGTCGTCGGCTGACTTCGCGCCGTAGAACTCGAACCAGGGGCGCGCTGGCTTGAGGTGGTCGTTGACGTTCTTGATGTTCTTGACGCCTTCCCCATCCAGCCAGCTGCGAAACGTGGCGGCGCCGCTCTTTCCGAACACCGGGATGCCTTCCTTCCAGGTCGCGCGCCCGCAGAGCACGCCGGAGAAACGGGTCGCCGCTTCCGCCGCGAGTTCCAGCGACTCGGTGAACTCCGCGTTGCTCACACCAGCCGACAGGTAGATAAACGGCCGGCGTCGCCACATCCGCAGCCCGCCGGAAGTGATCCATCGCTTCCTGCTTCGAATACGCTTTTTGCCCGCGCGTACAGCTTTGGCGCCTTCCACGAACCTCATGTTCACCGGCACTTCGACCTTCATGACGTCCACGCCGTAGCGATCCTTCGTGAACTCCGCCATGCTGCCAGTGACGATCTCCGGCTTCTTCTTCGCGTAGTCGAAGCCCTTCTCGTCCACGCCCTCCTCGTATCCGACGAACTCGAGGAAGAACGGAATGTCGTTCGCGCGGCACTCGTCGCCGATACGCTCGACCCACGCGTGCTTCTTGTCGTTGACGTCCTGCGGATCGAACGGCGTGTAATACAGCAGGATCTTGATGCAGTCCGCGCCGGCGGCCTTCAACCGCCGGACTGACCATTCGTCCAGCAAATCCGGGAGCCGTCCTGGCCCCGTCTTGTCGTAGCCGGTCTTCTCGTAGGCCAGCAGCAGGCCGGCGTTCTTCGCGCGACGCTTGCTGGCGGGCAGCCCCCATTCGGGATCGAGCAGAATCGCGCTGGCATGTGGCGTCAGCACTTCCGTGACGAGAGATTTGAACTCCTCCATCTCCCGGTCGCCGACGTCGCCTCCCTTTTCCTTGGCGAGCGCCTTTTTCAACGATCCGCGCTGGTCCATTGCCGCCGCAGCGATCACGCCGCGATCGTTGGACACGGCCTTCATGCCGGCGAGCTTGCCTGGTGTGATTTTCACGAGAGTCCTCCCACAACGCGGATGTTCACGAACACGGGACGCGGATACCTACAATCACGGGACGACAATCACGGGACGCGAATCTCAACAATCACGGGACGCGCCATCGAGCGTCTCAACAATCACGGGACGCGGATGTCCACAATCACGGGACGCGGATCTTGGGAATCATGGCCCGCAAATCGCTCATTCTATTACAGGGAACTTGAAGTGCTCCACGACCGCCCCGGCGACCGCTTGGCCGACGATTTCGTCGATTGGCAGGGCTTCCTCGGCGCGTAACACATCGGTCCGGCGGGCCTTCGTGGCCGGATGCCGCGGCGTGAACAGCGTGCAGCAATCCTGATCGGGAATGATCGAGACAGGATAGGTGCCGAGCAGCTGCGCCTGCGCAGTGATTTCTTCCTTGTCCATGCCGATCAGCGGACGGAGAACCGGCTGGGTGGCCACCTCGTTGATCGACGTCATGTTCTCGAGCGTCTGCGATGCCACCTGGCCGACGACTTCACCAGTCACGAGCATGCGCGCGCCGGCGCGCCTGCCGATGGCCTCTGCGATCCGCATCATCAGCCGACGATAAATGACGACCCGCAGCGGTGGCGCCACCGCAAGCACGACACGCTGCTGGATCTCGCCGAACGGAACGAGGAACAGCCGCGACCGGTACTGATACTGCGTCAGAGATCTGGACGAGCTCACGCGCCTTCTCCTGCGATGCGCGCGACAGGATCGGATAGCTGTGGAAGTGAACGAAGATGACCCGGCAGCCCCGCCGCATCATCCGCCATGCGGCGACTGGCGAATCGATGCCGCCAGACAGCAAACAGGCGACGCGCCCGCTCGCGCCCACCGGCAACCCACCCGCGCCGCGCTCCTTGCCGAACGAGTAAAACGCCTCGTCGGTCAGCATCTCCACGTGAATGGTCAGCGCCGGGTTCCCGAGATCGACATGCCACCCGCGCGCTTCCTTGATGCGGCCGCCAATCTCGCGCTCGAGCTGCGGAGAGGTCATCGGAAACCGCTTGTCGGCGCGCCGCACGGACACGCGGAACGACGGCGGATCCGATGGATCGAGATCGCTCGAGAATCTGTTGGGCGATCCCGTCGATGTCGAGCGGGACGCGCCCCGCGCGCGCGAAGTTGGCGGCCCCGAACACACGGGACAACCTGGCGTGGACGGTCGGCCAGTCCGATGCCGGGCCGAGGACGACCTCGATTCTGCCCATCAGCGCCCTGACCTGGCGAACCCCGAGATCGGACAGCGCTTCGCGAATGTTGTGGACGAGCTTCGCGACGAACCAGGGGCGATTCTTCCCTTTGAGCGCGATCTCCTGATAGTGAACGATGGCTGATTTCATGACCTGAGCACGTCCGCCGCCTGGTGGCCGCTCACCACCGCGCTCTCGATTGTTCCCGGAAGCCCGGTGTCGATCCAGTCCCCCGCCAGGACCAGGCCTTTGATCGGGGTCCGTGTGCCCGGCCTCGAGGGCTGGCCGGGCGCGAGCGAGAAGGTCGCGCGCTTCTCACGGATCACCGTCCCTCGCAGCAACTGCGCGCTTCGCGCAGGCGCCAGCGCCTGGGCGACTTCCTCGGCGGCTCTCGTCACGAGCGCGGCCGTGTCCTGCCGAACGAGCGTTTCTGCGCCGCTGGCGACGAGCGACAAATGCGACGTGCTCTCGCCGAAGGCGAAGCGCTTGTCGAAGACCCAGTGCATGGCCCGGCCGGGCAGACCGACGAAGGCCTCCTCCATCACCGGCCGGTCGTACCAGAGATTGACGGTCACAATCGGCATCGAGTCCAGACTGCTGGCCGATCCGATGATCTCGTTCAGCACCCGCGGCGGCTCCGGTCCAAAGAGAGTGCGCACGGCGAACCAGGGCACCGCGGCAACGACACGCTCGCACGCGATCGACTCTCCACGGATGTCAACGCCGGCGACCGAGTCGCCGTCGATCACGACTCGGGCCAGCGCGTTGGTTCGAACGATTCCCTTGTTCGCCTCGATGAACGCACGCGCCGGCTCGGCGTACATCTGATGCAGTGGCTTCAGCGGCAACCCAATCGCCGCGGCACTGGCATCACGGCCGAACATCTCTGCGAGCACGCGGACGAACGGCGCTGCCGAGGCAGCTTCGGGTTGCTGGTTCAAGGCAGCGACAGCCAGCGGTTCCCACAGCCAGCTCCGTAGCCGGGCGCCCTGCCGATGCAGTCGGAGCCACTCGGAGACCGTCAGCGTCGCAGGTGACGTAGTCACCCGGCCCGTTGCGTCAAGCTCGCGCCGGGCCGCCCGCAGCGGACGGGCGAGGCGCAGCGCGGACAGCCGTTCCGACCAGGGCATCGCATCCCAATCGAGCACGGCAGCAAGCAGGTGCAGCGGCGACGGCAGCGGCGGGCACCGCAACTCGGATCGCCGGCCGACAGCGTCGACAAACGGAACGGCCAGCGACGCCTGCAGACGGACGTTGCCGTCGGCGCCGATGCGCCGGAGAAACGCAAAGGTTTCCCGATAACATCCGAACAGCACGTGCTGCCCGTTGTCGACGAGCTCGCCGCTCTCGCGGTCGTTGAACGCCGTCGCCCGGCCGCCAAGCTGGGGCCGCGCCTCGACGACGACGACGCGCATGCCTTGCTCCGCAAGCGCAGCCGCCGCGCTGAGCCCGGCGAAACCTCCGCCGACAACGACGACGTCTGGGGACCGGTTCAGGCTCATCGTGCCAGGCGTGTCCGCGCCCAGGTCGCCGCCGCAATCAGCGCGCGACGCGGCCGCGGGATGCGCACGACCGTGGAAAAGACGTCGTAGTCGAGCATCTCGATGCGGTCGAGAATCGCGCGATAGATGGCGCCCATGATCTCGGCGGCCACGAGGCTGCGTGCGTCCGCGGGCGGCAGCGCCCGTGCCGCGCGCTCGAAATAGTCGCGCGCGCGCCCGGCTTGATGCCTGAGAAGCGCTTTCACCGCGCCCGACCGAATGCCGCCCGACAATCCCGCCTCGCGCCGAAGGTCCTGCTCGCGGCAACCAAACGTGCGGAGATCCTCCTGCGGAAGGTAGATGCGCCCGCGTTGAAGGTCACCAGGAACGTCGCGCAGGATGTTCGTCAGCTGCAGCGCCACACCGAGATCGGTGGCATATTGCTTCGACATCGGCTCCCGGTAGCCGAAGATCTCGAGGCAGATCAGCCCGACAGCCGAAGCCACCCGGATGCAGTACTGATACAGGTCGTCGAACGTCTCGTAGGTCCGGGGCTCGCACGTCCATCTCGACGCCGTCAATCAGAGCGTCGAACGCCTCACGTGGCAGGTTGAACCGTTTCACCAGCGGCGCAAGCGCAAGTGCCTGGCGGGCTGGCCGGCTGCCCTCCCTCGAAGCACGCGGCCAATTCGCGCCGCCAGCTCCTCACAGCGTCCGCCGCGCAGCGCCGACGATGCCGCCTCATCGGCGGCATCGTCGACAGCTCGGCAGAAATCCCAGACCGCGACGATGGCGTCACGCTTCTCGCGCGGGAGCACGAGGAACGAATAGTAGAAGTTCGTGTCTCGGCTCATCCGGCGATAGGCGCGGTGGTGGTGCTGCGAGGGCCCACCTTCCACAGCATGGCGTCGCGAAGCAGCGCTGGAGCATCAGACGAGGCCGAGCGTCGGGCGCTCGCCAAGGCTGTGCTGACGGGCGGCTGCCACTTTCGCGAGCACCCGCGATCCTCCGAGCCACGTCAGCCTCAGCTCCCATTTGAGCCGTCCGTGGACGCCGTCACAAACTTCGCGCCCGAGATCGAACAGCTCACGCGTGCGCTGGATCAGCGCCGCCATGACGTGCTGCCACTCGATGGTGAGCCGGCGCGGACGCCAGGTCTGACACTTTCGCGTCGGCCCGCGCAAGATCTTCGCCGGGAACGTAGAGGCGTCCGTGGTCCCAATCCCTGCCGAGGTCCTGCCAGAAATTGGTCAGCTGAAGGGCCGTACAGACGGCATCTGACGACCGATCGAGCCTGGAATCGTTGTAGCCCGCGACGCGCAAGACGAGCCTGCCAACGGGATTGGCTGACCTGCGGCAATAGTCGAGCACATCCGTCCATGTGGCGTAACGCGTGGTCGTCACGTCCTGTCGAAAGGCGCTCAACAGGTCGGTGAAAAGCGATGGTGGCAGCGAATGGTGTCGGATCGTTTCACCGAGCGCCAGAAACACCAGATCGTCGGGCTGCGGATCGTCTGCGCCCTCCAAGGGGTTCGAGCCCGCGCGTCTCCACGGTCCGGCGCAGACGCGATTCCCACTCGTCCAGCAATCGCAGCCGCTCGGCCGTCTCGAAGCCTGGCTCATCGGCGTAGTCGTCTGCACGTCGCGCGAAGGCATAGATCGCCGCGATGTGCGGACGCATTGAGACCGGCAGGAGTCGTGAGGCCACGGGAAAGTTCTCGTAGTGATCCCGGGCGACTCGCTCACAGTGCGCGTAGGCCCGCTCGAGCGTGAAGCGCTCGTTCACCACTCGGCCTCGGGCTGATTCGCGCGATGGTTCGTTGACGCGCGCCATGACGAAGAGCAAGTCGGACAAGCGATTGATGTAGACGAGCAGTTCGGTTTCGAAGGCGTCGGGGCCAAGGGCCACCATGCTGCGCTCCGCCCGCCGACAGACCGTTCGCGCCAGGTGCAGCGCAGCGCCTGCCGGCATCCACCGGCGAGGATGAAGCTGCGCAGCGGCGTGAGTTCCGATTCGAGCGCATCGATCCAGCCTTCGAGACGCGTGACGTCGGCAGCCGTTACCGCCGCTTTGACGACGCGGCCAGCGATCTTATGACCGGGATCGGCCAACCGTGCTCCGACGGCGAAGAGATCTCTCTGGAGATGCTCGAGCATTTCGCTCAAGTTGTCCGTCCGACAGGTTCGAGCGCACGAACCCGAGCCAGGCATTCAGCTCGTCGACGTCGCCGTATGCCGCGACGCGGGCATCGGCCTTCGACACCCGCCCGCCGCCGAAGAAACTGGTCTCTCCGGCGTCGCCCGTCTTGGTATAAATTTTCACTGAATGATTATAGGTCCGCCGTGTGCGCCCGGCCGTCGCCCCCGCCCTCATCGATGAGGAGGTCCCGCGCGCGACAAACGGGTGCGCTTCCCGAACCTTCAGACAGACAGCGTTTCCGCAGGCGGCTCCTGGACTGGTACCGGCGGAACGGCCGCGACCTGCCCTGGCGAAACACCACCGACCCGTATCACATCCTCGTGTCAGAGGTGATGCTTCAACAGACCCAGGTCGATCGGGTATTGCCGAAGTATCACGAGTGGCTCGAGAAGTATCCAACTCTCGAGTCGCTGGCGCAGGCGGCGGAATCCGACGTCACACAGACGTGGCGGCCGCTCGGCTACAACATCCGGCCGCGCCGGCTCCATGCGATTGCGCGGGAGTCGGTTGCCCGCTTCGGCGGAACTCTGCCGTCCGATGAAGCGACGCTGCGCTCTTTCAAGGGGATCGGCGCATATACCGCCGGGGCCGTGCGCAGCTTTGCGTTCGGACAGCGTGCGGCAATCCTCGACACCAACGTCGCGCGCGTGCTCTTTCGCATCTTCATCGGCCGCGGCAACCCACGAGCGCACGCAATGCGACGTCATCTCTGGGACGTGTCCAGGACCGTTCTCCCTCAACGGCACGTGTTCGATTTCAATCAGGCCCTGATGGATTTCGGCGCCACGATGTGCACGGCGCGCAAGCCAAAGTGCCTGGTCTGCCCGATGCAGCGGGGCTGCTCGGCGTATCCGTTCAATCCCGACAACGAGCGGCCGGACGCGTGACGGGATCCCAGCCGCCTGTACCCCACATCGTCGTCACCGCGGCTGTCGTACGGCGTGGCAATCGGTTTCTGGTCACTCGGCGGCCTCGCGGCGTCCATCTCGAGGGATGCTGGGAGTTTCCCGGCGGGAAGTGCGAAGCGGACGAAACGCTCGCGGATTGTCTGCAACGCGAGATATCTGGAGGAACTGGGAACGGCGGTTCGCATCGAGCAGGAACTGCTCGCGGTCACGCACGAGTATCCCGAGCGGACCGTTGAACTGCATTTCTTTACCTGCGTCCTCGACGAAGACCCACAGCCCGCTGCTGAATCAGGAGATTCGATGGGTCGACCGCGCGCGAACTCGCGTCACTCGATCTGCCGCCCGCGGACGCCGAACTAATCGCGCTGCTGCAGAAGATGGACTAGCGGCTGGCTGACGACGGTCGCGTCGAGCACTGGCTGTCATGAAGGATGGCGAGCGCCGTCGACGGCTCGACGAAATCGCGATGCACGTAACCAAGCGCCAGCGGGCTTGCCGGTCGTCGGTGAAAAGACCGCGCTCGTGACCGCACCGATTTCGCGGTCCCCGGCGCGAATGGCGTCGCCCGCTGTCCGGGATCGCATGCATCGGCCGTCATGCTGAGCCCGACGAGACGCTTCGCGACACGCCCGTGGCCGCGATGCAGCACGCGGATGATGATTTCCTGACCAACGTAGCACCCTTTCGACAGACTGATCGCACGGTCCTCGATCCCCGCTTCGAGCGGAATGGTGCTTTCGTCCATGTCCTGAGACCATGCTGGACGTCCCGCTTCGACGCGCGTGATCTCGGCTGTATCGTGACTGACGCGAATTGCGCCTGCTCGTTCGAAGGCGCTCGATCAACGCGGCGGCCGCTGCACGCTTCTCCACGAGGATGTCGAAGCCGTCGACGCCCAGATCGTCGCTGCGAACGATCGTGGCGGGACCGGCGCCGGTCGCCAGCTGGCGATTGCTCGAAGAGCGCCAGCGAGTCAAGCGGCTCATGACTCTCGAGGGCGTGCTCGACGATCGCCGCGGCTTGCGGACCGTAGACGCCGACGATTGCGAGACGCTCGGTCAAATCCTCGACCTGCGCGTCTTCGCTGAAGATGAACTGTTCGAGCTTGTCCTTGACCGGCGTCGCGGCGCCTGTCGTGCAGAATCGATCAGGACGCGCGTCGCCGGTTTCGAGAACCCTCATGTCCGCGATCATGCGGCCTTGCGCGGTCAGGAGTGCCGCGTAGCATCCGGTCCCGGGCATGAGACGCGGCGACGTCGTTGGTCAGCAAGGCCCTGCAGATAGGTCAGCCGGTCGGCGCCCGAGAGGCCGATGACCCGCCGGTCCTCTCGATCTGAGGGTTCCGGCCCCATTCCTCAGCGCGTCGTACTGTTCCCGTGAAAACACGTGGGTCCTGCTGATATTCTCAGAAGATGCAGATAGCTCGGCCAATGGCGGCCCTTCTGGCATTGTACTGCCGCATTCCTGATGCTCTCAATGTGCGGGACCGCCTGGCGCAGACGCAGCCCGCGGCAGCACCGGCGCCGGCGCCAGTGCCCGGAGAGGCCACTTTCAATATCTTCATCCGTGGCAGGGATGCGGGCCGCGAACAGGTCAGCGTTCAGCGATCGGGTTCCAACTGGATCATCACGTCCACAGGCAGGGTCGGAGATCTCATCGTCAACCGCTTCGAACTGAAATACACCGTCGACTGGCAGCCAATCGACTTGCGCATCGAAGCGACGCAGGGCGATCGCAAGATGCAGCTCGCCACGTCGTTCGGGGTGACGACCGCAATCAACGAGATCACCAACAATGGGGTCACGAACGCGAAGACCGATCAGGTGTCTGCGCGGACGATCGTGCTTCCCAATAACTTCTACGCAGCTTACGAGGGCCTCGCCGCCAGGCTGGCCGGCGCTCAGCTCGGCGCCGAGTTTCCGGTCTACGTCGCACCTCAGACCGAGGTGAAGCTGATCGTCACAGCCGCAGAAGCCGAACAGGTGCAGACGCCTTCGGGTGTAGTCGTCACGCGCCGCTACTCCGTGACGGTGCAGAATCCTGGAGGCGTGATGGAAGCGATAGTCACGGTCGACGACAAAGCGAGGTTTGCGCGACTCGATATTCCGGCCGCAGCGCTGGCGGTCGTCCGCAGCGATCTCGCCAGCGTGGCCGTGCGCACGCAGACCGCGCGCAACCCGACGGACTCGGACGTCACGATTCCGGCCAATGGCTTCAATCTCGCAGGGACGTTGACCTCACCGGCAGCCATGGGCCGGCTGCGTCATCCGACGATCGTCCTCGTCGCAGGCTCCGGTCATGTCGATCGCGATGAAACCGTCGCCGGCATCCCGATCTTCAGCCAGCTCGCGGGCGCGCTCGCCGAGCGCGGGTTCCTCGTTCTGCGGTATGACAAACGGGGCATCGGCCAGAGCGGCGGCCGAACCGAAACCGCCACCTTGCAGGACTACGGCGACGACCTGGTCTCAATCGTCAAGTGGCTCGCGAAACGCGACGATGTGGATAATCGGCGGATTGCGGTGGTGGGACACAGCGAGGGCGGCCTTGTTGCCATGCTCGCGGCTGCGCGCGAGAAAAAGATCGGATCGGTGGTGTTGGCGGCGTCGCCGGGGACATCGGGCGCACAGCTGATTCTCGAGCAGCAGCAACATCAGTTATCGCTGGCAGGCGTCACGGATGCTGAAAAGCAGGACAAGGTTGCGCTACAAGAGAAGATTCAGCAGGCGGTCGTGACCGGCAAGGGATGGGACGAAATACCGGCCGAGTTGCGGAAGCAGGCCGACACTCCATCGTTTCGAAGTCTGCTGATGTTCGATCCGGCTGTCCAGATGGCGAAGTTCAAACAGCCTGATCCTGGTGATCCAGGGGGACCTGGACGTCCAGGTCCTGCCCCACCACGCGGACAAGCTCGGCGAGCTGGCCCGTCAACGGAAGAAAGCCGGCGCCGTCGAGGTCGATTCACATCCCGGGCGTCAATCACCTCTTCGTGAAAGCGAAGACGGGCGAGGTGAACGAGTATCCCGATCTCCCCGACAAGCGCGTCGTCGCCGACCTGCCGACGACGATCGCGGACTGGCTGAAACGCTGACGCGTCAACGCGTCGGACCACCTGAACGGGTTTGGCCGATCGGCAGAGGCGTTGGAGAGTCGGTTCGGAGTTGGGCGCCGTCCAGGCTCAGAATCTTGACGTCTGTCTGTCTAAATACGTCCCCTCGACCACTGGCGGGTTGCAGAGTTCGCAACAGTTTGAAATCCCTGCAATTGGTGGCTGGCACCTACGCCGCGTAGGTGCCAGCCACCTTTTCCGGGTCTCCTTTTCCGGGTTGGTCTCGATCGACTAGACTTCAGTCCGATGAGAGTCGGGATTCCGCGTGAGACGTTGGCCGGCGAAACCCGGGTATCGGTGATACCTGCGGGCGTGGCGACGCTGCGCAAGGCCGGGCTGGACGTCTCGGTCGAGGCGGGCGCAGGCGATGCCGCCGGGTTCCCTGACTCGATGTACTGCGGCGCAAGGGGCACAGGTCGTCCCGGCAAGCGAGGTCTACGGCCAATCGGACATCCTGCTCAAAGTCCGCGCAATGCCGACGAGCAATGGCGTTCGCCCAGGCCAGACAATCATAGGCTTCGCCGATCCGCTCGGCGATCCGCAAGCCACTCCGTGACGTCGCGTCACGTGGTCTGACGATGCTGTCGATGGAACTGATGCCGAGAATCACGCGCGCCCAGAGCATGGACGCGCTGTCGTCGATGGCGACGGTCGCCGGTTACAAGGGCGTGCTGCTTGCGGCGGACGCGCTGCCGCGCATGTTCCCCATGCTCATGACCGCTGCCGGAACGATTTCGCCGGCGCGCGTGTTCGTCGTCGGTGCAGGCGTTGCCGGACTGCAAGCGATTTCCTCCGCGCGCCGCCTGGGCGCAAAGGTCGAGGCCTACGACGTCAGGCCGGCCGTGAAGGAACAGGTCCAGAGCCTTGGAGCGAAGTTCGTCGAGCTTCCGCTCGAGTCAGCTGACGCGGAAGACAAAGGGAGGATACGCCAAAGCGCAGGACGAATCCTTCTATCGCCGTCAGCGGGAGATGATGATCAAGGTCGTCGCCGGCAGCGACGTGGTCATCACCACGGCGCTGATTCCTGGCAAGCGGGCGCCGATTCTGATCACGACGGAGATGGTGGACGCGATGCAGCCAGGATCGGTGATCGTCGATCTGGCGGCGGAGCGCGGCGGCAATTGCGAGGTGACCCGGCCCGACGAACGCGTCGTCCATCGCGGCGTCATCGTGCTCGGCCCGACGAACCCGGCCGCGCTCGTCCCCTACCACGCGAGCCAGATGTACTCGAAGAACATCATCACCTTCCTGCTGCACCTGCTCGGCAAGGAAGGCGCGAAGCAGCCGAAGCTGCCGATCGATGCCGGCCGACGAAATCACCAGAGAGACGTTGCTGACTCACGATGGTGCGGTCGTCCATCCGCGCGTCCGCGAGCTGCTCGGCTGAATCACGTCGTCCATCTGATCGCTGATAATAAGAGCCGATGTGGGTCATCAGGTACTGAAGAAGGCGACAGCCTCACCGTTCACCTTTCGAATCCTTCCTGGCAACATCAAGACCGATCGGGCGCGCAACGCAGGCCGACTTCATCGTCGAGGCGACGCTGGTGTCGCGGCTGCACTGCCGTCTCAGCGCGGGCGCCACTGAACTGGAGGTTGTCGACCTCGACAGCACGAACGGGACGTACGTCAACGGCCAACGCGTCGAACGGGCCGCGCTCAAGGCGGGCGACACGCTGGGTGTCGGCAAGGTGCAGTTTCCTCGTCAGCCGCAGTCCAGCTTCCGCTCAACCTTGAGCTAACGTTGGCGAGCTCCTTGCGAAGTAACCCGTGGGGTGCTTCAAAAGGAGGCGAGTGTGAAGAAGGTGTTCAGTTCGTGGGCAATCGTCGGGCTCATCGCAGCAGGATCGATGGTCACTGCGTGCGAAAGCCGTACATCAACGCCCGACTATCAGGCGAGGGTCAACGACAGCCTGAAGAATGCGAAGATCGAGAACATCAAGGCCGACTGGAAAAAGGACGAGCAGGCGCTGCACCTGACCGGTGACGCCGAGTCCGCTGCCGACAAGGCTCGAGCGGAAGAGTTGGCGAAGCAGGTCGTCGGCACGAGCGGCCGTGTCGTCAACGAAGTGAACGGTCGAGGGCACCAACGCCGAGGCGACCGACGATCAGGATCGAAGAACTGCTCGACAAGGCCTTCAAGGAAGACGATCAGTGGGATCGCGACAAACTGGATCTCACGTTCGACTCGAAGGCCGGTGTCGTAACCATCACGGGTGACGCGCCATCGGAAGAGGTCAAGAATCGCGTCACCGATCGCGTGAAGCAGATTCCCGGCGTCAAGGACGTCGTGAACAACCTCGAGGTCAAGTAGCAGCGGTCACGACTGCCCGATCTTCAGGGGCCCGCGCCGGTTCGTTCTTCGATAGCGACCGGCCGGGCGCTCTTCACGTCAGAAACGGATTCGTCCTGCGCTCGCGGCCGATCGTCGTCGGTTCGCCATGGCCGGAGTGCACGACGGTCTCGTCCGGAAAACTGAACAGCACTCCGCGAATCGATTGCAGCAACGTAGGTAAGTCTCCGCCCGGCAGATCCGTCCGCCCGATCGATCCCGCAAACAGCGTGTCGCCGACGAAGAGCGTGCGACTGGCCTCGCCGTCGCGGCCGACAGCGAGGCAGACGCCACCGGGGCAATGTCCTGGTGTGTGGTGGACCCACGCGCCGTAACGCCCGAATCGCCACGGACCTTCTCCGTCATAGAAAAAATCGACTGGTGGCTGCGGCTCGACGTCGAGGCCGAACATTCGAGCCCCTGCTGCACGACGCTGCTGTAGAGGAAATTGTCGGCCTTGATGCAGCCCGACCGGCGCTTTCAGCGGCCTTCTTCGCTGTGCCGACGCCGGTGATGTGATCGAGGTGTGCGTGGGTCAGCAGGATGTATTTGATTGACAGCGAATGTTCGTCGACAGCCTGCAGCAGGAGATCAACGTCGTCGCCCGGATCGATGACGATACCCTCCCGGGTTTCCTCGCACCCGACGACGAAGCCGTTCTTCATGAACGGGGGAACGGCCCTGATTTCGAGAATCATCGGTGTTTTGAGCCCTTCATCCCCCCATTTTCGCATTACCCAGCAGGAGACACTGCATGGAGACCCAGCGCGAAAAACGCGTCCATACGAGCCTGCTGGCGGCCATCGAAAAGCGCTGCCTGATCTGGATGGCCCGTCGAATTCCCCGGCCGTCAACTCGGATCACCTGACCGCGCTGGGTGCGCTCGCCATGCCGCTCCTGTGCCTGTGCTACTGGGCCGCCCCGAAGCATCCGTGGGCCGCGTTGGTCGTGGCGTGCTGCTGCTCGTGGTCAACTGGTTCGGCGACAGCCTCGACGGCACGCTGGCGCGCGTACGCAGTCACGAGCGGCCGCGGTACGGCTTTTACGTCGATCACGTGCTGGACGCGGTCGGCATTCTCTTCGTGATCGGTGGTCTGGTGCTCGGAGGCTTCATGAGCCTGGCCATCGGCGCCGGCTTCCTCATCGCCTATTACCTGCTGACCATCGAGATCGCGCTGGCGACGCACACGGTCGGCACGTTCAGGATTTCGTACTGGAAGTTCGGTCCGACAGAGCTGAGAATACTGCTCGCCGTTGGAACGTTGCAGCTGCTGCGCTCGCCGGATGTCACGCTGTTCGGAACCCGATTACCTGCTCTTCGACATCGGTGGCGCGGTCGCGATTGTGGGGCTCATGGTGACAGCCATCGTGTCGGCAATCACCAACACGCGGACGCTCTATCGCGCCGAACCGCTGCCGCCCTCTCCACGGCGCAAGGCGACAAGCGCACATCGCCAGATCATTGCTCTGCTACACGATTGAGAGCCTGCTACCGTAGTTCGTTGCAGGTGACGGTCTCAGTCGGCGACGCATTGCCGGCGAGACACGAACCACGAACGCGGACCACGGCAATCCTGAACTATAATTGACCGATGATTCTGGTTGCCGTCGACGATTTGCTCTTCAGCTCGAAGATTCGCGCGACGGGCAAACAGGTTGGCGCCGAGCTGACGTTCGCGCGAACGCCGGCGGAGATCCTCGAGCACGCGCGGACCGGCAAGCCGTCGATGGTCATCTTCGATCTGAACAGCGCGAAAGTCGAACCGATCGAGACGATCGCGGCGCTGAAAAAGCGACCCGGCGACGGCGTCTATCCGAACGATTGGGTTCGTCTCGCACGTGCACACCGAGCTGATCGCCGCCGCCCGCCAGGCAGGTGCCGACGACGTGATGGCGCGGTCGGCGTTCGCGGGGAATCTCGCCGAGATTCTCCAGGCAGACGGGGCGAACGCAACCCTGACCACCATCGACGACATCCGGCAGGCGGCTCAGCGCATCAGCGGCCGAGTCCTGCGGACGCCGCTTCGTCGATCCGAATGGCTGTCGCGCATCTGCGGCGCTGACGTCCTGCTCAAGCTCGAGTCGCTGCAGCCGACGTTTTCCTACAAGATCCGCGGCGCCACCAACGCGATTATCCGACTCGCGGAACAGCACGGGAGCAAGCGCGCCACCGCTGGTGACGGCCTCTGCCGGCAATCACGGCCGCGCCATGGCCGAAGCCGCCATGCGGGCGGGCATGCCGCTCACGGTGTATGTGCCCGAACACGCACCCAGGACCAAGCTGGACGCCATTCGCGCAACGGGGGCCGACCTCCGGCCGTCGGCTGACTACGACGATGCCGAGCGGCGGGCGAAGGAGGATGCGAGGAGCCGCCCGGCGATCTACATCTCGCCATACTCCCATCCCGACGTAATCGCCGGTGCCGGGACCGTCGCGCTCGAAATCCTCGACGAACAGCCGGACGCGACGATCGTCGTGCCGATCGGGGGCGGAGGGCTGATCAGCGGCATCGCGATCGCCGCCGCAGCACGCCGCGACCCTGCGAACGTCTGCGGTGTCGAGGTCGAGGCGTCGTCGCCGTTCACGCACGGCCGCGCCGCGGGCAGAATCGTGACGATCGACGTGGGTCCAACGCTCGCCGATGGACTGGCGGGCAACCTCGACCCCGACACCGTGACCTTCGACATCGTCCAGAACCTCGTGCCGCAAGTTGCCGTGATCACGGAGGACGAGTTGAAAGCGGCGATGGCCGGTTTGCTGTTGAAGGAAAAGCTGATCGTCGAGGGCGCGGGCGCCGTGGGCGTCGCCGCGCTGCTGTCGCGGAAGCTCGTGACAAACGGCGGTCCTGTCGCGGTGGTCGTTTCAGGCGCGAATGTCGATCCGTCCGTGCTGCGGTCACTGATCTAGTCTCGACCGCGATATCAGCCTTCTCAAGAACCACCAGACGACGGCCACAATCGCGATCAGGACGAACAGACCGATCCACTTGCCGCTCGAGCGTTCCTCGTCCAGAGGGATCAAGTCAGACAACGCGGTGTCGCCCGAACGCACATCCAGGACTGCCGCCACGCTTCGCAGTTCAGCCGCCAGCGACGCGGCGCTCTGATAGCGGTCGTCCAGCCCTTTCGACAACGCGCGATTGATGATGGCGTCGAGCTCCGGGGGGAGGTTCGGGTTGAGGGTGGACGCACGCATCGGGGCCATCCTGATCACGTTCATGACCGCCGCTGCCGGCGATGCGGCCGCGAACGGCGCGCGTCCTATCAGCATTTCGTAGACGATTGAGCCCACCGAGAACAGATCGCTTCGCGGATCGATGACGTTGCCGAGCGCCTGCTCAGGGGAGAGATACGCCGCCACGCCGGCGGGATCGGCGCCAATGGAGTCCGGCGATTTGGCGACTGCCGTTCGCGCGCGACCGCCGGTCGTCCACTTCGACAGACCAAATTCGAGAATCTTCGCGCTCCCTTTTCCGGTCACCATGAGCGTATCCGGCCGCAGGTCGCCGTGCACGATGTCCCGGGAATGCGCTTCCGCCAGCGCATCAGCGAGTTGAACCGCGAGCTCGAGTGCCCGGCGCGGATTGACCGGGCGTCCGCCCATCTCCTGCCTCAGGGTAATGCCGGCGACGAACTCGTGTGCGACGTACAGGCGATCGTCGGTACTCACCGAAGTCGAAGAGCGTGGCGATGTTCGGATGCGAGAGCGTCGCCGCCTCCGTCAGCGACCGGCTGAACGCAGCCCTCTCGGTTTCGTCAATAAAGACGCTCGACCGGATCAACCTGAGCGCAACGGTCCGGCCGACCTTGGTGTCGCGCGCGCGATAGACCTCGCCGAGCCCACCATGGCCAATACGTTCGAGCAGGTTGTAATGCGCGATGGAGTTGGGAGTTCCTGGAGGCAGGCTCATGTCCTGGGCGTCATCTCCTGAACGTCACTTCGCGGCCTTCTTCGGCTTGGAGGGCCTGAGCTCGATGCGGCTGGGCAGGCTTCGGGACGGAAACGTGACCAGCTCAGTCACGAGATTGGCAACGTCTTCAGTGGCAATCTTCCAATCGGCATCGCCCGCGGAGCCGGATCCACCGAAGCCGGTCGCGACCGATCCCGGCATGATGTAGCTGACCCGGATATTGTCGTAACGGACTTCCTGCATCAGGGCTTCGCTGAACGCGTTGAGCCCGGCCTTCGAGGCGCAGTACGCGGCGCCGCCTGCAAACGGGTTGTTTCCGGCAAGACTGCTGATGTTGATGATCCAGCCTCCGCCCCGCCTCTTCAGATGAGGAATGGCCGCATGCGAGCAGTAGAACGCGCCGCTGAGGTTCGTCTCGAGAATCTGCTGCCAGTCGTCGACTGACATCTCGGCAACCGTCGCGAAGTGTCCCACGCCGGCATTGTTGACGAGGATATCGAGACCACCGAACCGGCTCACCGCGGCGTCAATGGCTGCGGTCGCCTCCTCGGGCCGTCGCACATCCGCACGGAGTACGTGGATAGCGTCGCTCGCGGCGCTGTTCTCGTTTCGGATGCCGCGCGCAGCGGCATCCAGAGCGGACGCCGAGCGACCGGTGATGAGCACCCGCGCCCCGCCCGCAACGAGCGCGCGCGCGATACCGCTCCCGATGCCTCGCGAGCCTCCGGTGATCACGGCGATCCGGCCAGCAAGTGTCATGGCGTCGGACATCGTTTCTCGGGTCTCCAACGGAAATGAGCTCAGGGTTTAGAATACTCCACGCCTTCTGATGCCTTTCATTGCAATCATCGGCGCCGGTGCACTTGGCGGTGCGGTGGCACACGCGATCGCCAGGCGCGATCGGGTGCCCGAAGTGCGCCTGATCGACCCGTCCGGATCCATTGCGGCCGGCAAGGCGCTCGACATGCTCCAGTCGTCACCGATCGAGCACTTTAGCACGCGGGTTACCGCGGCCGATTCGATCGGCGCGGCGGTCGGCGCGCGCGTCATCGTCGTGGCCGACCGCGCATCGGACAACACCGAACATGGTGGTGACGCGGGCCTCGCGCTGCTCCGAACACTCATCACGTCGGGGGCCGACGCGCCGGTGGTTTGCGCCGGTGCCAGTCAACGCGAGCTGATGGCACGCGCGGTGACCGAGTTGCGCGTGGCTGGCTCGCGCATCGTCGGATCGGCGCCGCTGGCGCTCGAGTCTGCGCTTCGCGCCTTGACTGGTGTGGCGCTGGATCGATCCGGCGTCGAGGTTTCGCTTTCGGTCGTCGGTGTACCGCCGCGTTCGGCGGTCGTCGCGTGGGAAGAAGCCACGGCGGGCGGGCAACCGCTGTCCGCGCAGCTGCCTGCACACACGATCGCCCAACTGACGTCGAGGATCGCCGGACTGTGGCCGCCGGGGCCCTATGCGCTGGGGGCGGCAGCGGCGCGAGTCGTCGAGGCGCTGACGCTCGGATCGCGCCGCCGCTTCACCTGTTTCGTCGCGATGCAGTCGGGGCCGGTTCGCGCTGCGGTAACAGCCATGCCGGTCGAGTTGCGCGAGGGAGGAGTCGCCCGCGTTCTCGAGCCCGCCCTGACCCGGCAGGAGCGGACCATGCTCGAAAACGCGCTGGAGAAGGCGTAGCGAGTGCGCAAGTGCGCGAGTGCGCGCAGTGCGCGCGCGCACCCGCCGGAGCGGAGCGGGGCGAAGGGGCCCCGCGAGCGATGGCGATGGGGGTCCGGCGGGGCGAAGCCCCCGGTTAATTGATCGACTCGCGGCCGTGGAGCATGACCCCGCCCGCGAAATCCGCAAGGTGCTCGCGCAGGATCAGGCGGCCGCGATGCAGCCGTGACTTCAAGGTCTGTGGCTTCACGCGAAGGACCGCGCTCGCTTCTTCCGTCGAGAGCCCCTGAATGTCCCGCAGAATCACCGGTATCCGATACACCGCCGGCAGGTGCGTCAACGCTTCGATCAACCGCGTGCGCATCTGCAACCGGTGGACGTGATCGTCGGCGAGCGCCGACCAGTCCGCCGGCTCCGGCAGCGAACGTTCGGGGTTCTCGCTATTCGCAGGCTCGGCGTTCTGAACCTCGATCTGCCGGCTCACGCGTGAGCTGCGCAGACGAGACATCGCCGTATTGAACGTAATCCGGTAGATCCAGGATGACAGTGCCGCGTCGCCGCGGAACGCGTCGATCTTCCGGTAGACCTTCATCAAAACATCCTGGGTCACCTCTTCGGCATCTTCCCAGTTCTTCACGTAGCGAAACGCTAGCTGCTGAATTCTCGGTCCGTATGTGGACGCCAGTTCGGCAACCGCCGAGCTGTCCCCTGCCTGCATGCGGCCGATGAGCTGGCGTTCCAGACTTGGCTGACGCATCTCTCTTGGCCTCCGTAAGGGACAGAACACCAGAACCGGCGTGCTTATTCCCTAGCCGTTCTCGGTCCATGTTCGAGCTATAAATAATTGATTATGTAAAGACTTAACTTGAAGATCGCGCGACGAGCGTTCCGTCCGGCTCGACTGGAAGGCGCTGGAAAACGCGGCCCATCGCGTTCATGACTGCGTCCTGGACCCGATCCATGCTGACCGGAGCGGCTGTCAGACGGTCAAGGGACGTGACGCCCTTGTCGACGATGCCGCACGGCACAATCAGACCGAAATGGCTGAGGTTAGTCGTGACGTTCAGGGCGAAGCCATGACTCGTTACCCAGCGCGAAATCCTGACGCCAATAGCCGCCAGCTTTTCGTTCCCTACCCAAGTGCCTGTGAGCCCCGGCACACGACCCGACGTGACGCCGAACGTGGCCGCCGCCAGGATCAACGCCTCCTCGAGGTCGCGAACGTATCGGTGAACATCGCAGCGATCGGGACGGAGATCGAGGATTGGATAGCCGACGAGCTGCCCCGGTCCGTGATAGGTGACGTCGCCGCCACGACCGGTTTCGAACAACTCGACGCCGGCGGCGGCGAGCGCTTCGGGGGAGGCCAGAACGTTCGATCGATCCTTCCTGGCCTTCACGCCGAGCGTGATGACCGGCGGATGCTCGAGGAGCAGGAGCTGATCGGGTATGCGCCCAGCCTTGCGTTCCTCAACGAGCTGCTTCTGGAGCTCCAGGGCCTCCGCGTACGGCAGGAGTCCGAACCGGCGTACCTGCAGCTCGCGGGCTACATCCATCCTTCCTCGAAGTTCTCCAGCCGTTCCTTCACGAACGACAGGAACCGGCCGGCGTCGGCGCCGTCAACCAGACGATGGTCGTATCCGAGCGTGATGTGGCACACCGGCCGAATCGCGATCGCATCGTCGATCACGACCGCGCGCTTCTCGATTCCACCCACGCCGAGGATGGCGACCTGCGGCTGGTTGATCAACGGCAGACCGTAGAGCGCGCCGAAGATCCCCGGATTGGTGATCGTGAACGTGCCACTCTGCACTTCGTCGGGATTGAGTTTCTTCGACCTGGCCCGCGCCGCGAGATCGTTGATGGCCCGGCTCAACCCGAGCAGGTTCTTTTCGTCGGCATTCCGGATCACCGGAACGATCAGCCCGTTGTCGAGCGCGACGGCGATACCGAGGTTGATGTCTTTCTTGTAGACGATGTTGTCGCCGTCCACCGACGCGTTGACGATCGGGAACTGGCGCAGCGCGTCGATCACCGCCTTGGCGATGAACGCCGTGAACGTGAGCTTCGCGCCGGCGGCTTCGTACTCGCCCTTCCGCTTCTCGCGCAGGGCGGCCACACGCCCGAAGTTGACCTCGTATACCGAGTACACGTGCGGAGACGTGTGCGCACTGAGCACCATGTGCTCGGCGATCTTCTTGCGCATGACGCTCATCGGCACGATCTCGACACGCTCACCGGGCCGGTACGCAGGTCCTGGTGTCGGAAGCTGCCGGCCAGCTGATGGCGCGGGCGCCTGCTTTGGCGCGCCCGACTCGAGATAACCAAGAATGTCGCGCTTGGTGACGCGTCCGCTTATCCCCGTTCCCTGAATCAGACGGATGTCCACGTCGTGATCGCGGGCGATCCGCCGCACGAGAGGCGACGACTTCTGTCGTCGAAGGTCTTCCTTGGAGACAACGCCGCCTGCGGCGGCTGGGGAAACAACGCCGCCTGCAGCGGCTGGGGAGACAACGCCGCCTGCGGACGGTGCGGCGGAGGGCGCGGTTTCCGGCTGCCCGACAGCGGCGGCCGGCATCGGCGTCGACTTGTCGACGGCGGCGGCCGCTGCAGCTGGCGCGGACGCGCTCTTTGCAGGTTGAGCGCTCGGCTTCTCGCCGTCGGCGCCGATCACCGCGACGACGCTGTTGACCGGAACCGTTTCGCCTTCCTTGACCTTGATGTCGGTGAGGACGCCGGCGGCCGGCGACGGGATCTCGGCATCCACCTTGTCGGTCGAAATCTCGAAGAGCGGTTCGTCACGGTCAACCGCATCGCCGACCTTCTTGATCCACCGGACTATCGTCCCCTCGGCGATCGACTCACCCATCTGGGGCATCACGACATTGGTTGCCATTGTTCAACGGCGCGGCTGAAGCCACGCCCTCCTTCACCTCAATAAGTGACCAAACGCTTGGCAGCCGCGACCACCTTGTCAACGTTCGGCAGGAACGCAGCTTCGAGGGGCGGCGAATACGGCACCGGCGCATCCAACGATGCGACGCGCATGACAGGTGCGTCGAGGTATTCGAACGCCTCCTCGGCGATGATCGCTGCCAGCTCGCCACCAATGCCGCCGGTCAGCGTGGCCTCGTGCAGCAGCAGCGCCCGGCTGGTCTTGGAGACGGATGTCAGAACCGCCTCTCGATCCAGCGGCGCGAGACTCCGCAGATCGAGAACCTCGGCCTGCACACCCTGCTCGGCCAGCTGCTTCGCCGCGTCGAGCGCCGTATAGACCATCGCTCCGAACGTGATGATCGACAGATCGCTGCCCTCGCGGCGGACCGCCGCTTTACCAATCGGCACGATGTAGTCGTCCTCGGGAACGTCGTCCTTGATTCGCCGGTAAAGATACTTGTGCTCGAAGTAGAGCACCGGATCGTCATCGCGAATCGCCGCCTTCAGCAGGCCTTTCGCGTCGTAGGCGGTTGACGGTTCCACCATCTTCAACCCGGGCGTGTTGAGGAAGAACGACTCCGGGTTCAGCGAGTGGAACGGGCCACCGCTGACGCCTCCGCCGCACGGTCCGCGCACGACGATCGGCACGCCGGCGCCGTTGCGGTAACGGCTCGTCGCGGCGAAGTTGGTCAGCATGTCGAAGCAACAGGCGATGAAGTCGATGAACTGGATCTCGGCCACCGGGCGCATGCCCATGTACGACGCGCCGATCGCCGACCCGACGATCGCCGCTTCTGAAATGGGGGTATCCACGACGCGCGCGTCGCCGAACCGTTCCTGCAGGCCGTCCGTCACCTTGAACGCGCCGCCGTACACGCCAATGTCCTCGCCGAGCAGGAAGACGCGCTCGTCGCGCGCCATCTCGTCGAACAGTGCCTGTCGAATCGCCTCCAGGTAGGTAATGACTGCCATCGGCTACTTTCTGAACGGTGATTTCACCAGCTCCACGGTCGGAACGGCGAAGTCGTCTCCGGCATAGACGCCGCGAGTGACCGTCGCCGGGTCAGGCATCGGCGACTCCTCCGCCAGGCGTGCCTCTTCTGCCGCAAAGCTCTTCGTCATCGCATCGATGTCGTCCAGGTCCTTCTCCGTCGCGGTGTTCGTCTCGACCAGGTGCCGGCGGAATCGCGCGATCGGGTCCTTCTCCGACCAGGCGGCGATCGAGATCTTTCGGCACGTAGCGGGCGTCGTCGTGCTGCGCGTGTCCTTGTATCCGCATCGTGTCGATGCCGATGAGCGAGGCGCCCTCGCCGGCCCGCGCGCGATCGACCATTCGCCGCGCGACGTCGTAGACCGCGAGGATGTCGTTCCCATCGACCAGCTCGTGCGGAATCCCATACGCTGCCGCCCGCTCGTCGATGCGCGTGATGGCCATCTGCTTGGCAATCGGCGTCGAGTACGCGTACTTGTTGTCCTCCGCCACGACCACGAGCGGAATCTTCTGGACGGCGGCGAAATTCAGCCCCTCGTGAAATGCGCCCGTGCTCGTGGCCCCGTCGCCAATCCAGGCCATGGCGACGAGATTCCGGCCGCGCATGCGCGCGCCCATCGCGATGCCGGCGGCGACCGGAATGGAGTCGCCAAGCATGCTGATGGGACCGACGATGACCGGTTCGTCCGCGTCGAAGGCCGGAAGATTGACGATGTGGATGTTCAGGTCGCGGCCGCGGGTATTCGATTCCGCTTTGGCCATGTACTGCAGGAAGATTTCCTTCGGCCGCACCCCCATCGTCATCAGCGCGCCCATGTTGCGAATGAGCGGCAGAATCGCATCCGTTCGCTGGAGCGCGTACGCGGTGCCGACCGATTCGCCTTCCTGGCCCAGACTTCGATACAACCCGCCGATGACCTTGCTCTGCCTGAAGAGGATGACGAGACGTTCCTCGATGTCCCTCGCGAGTCGCGCGAAGTAATACATCTCGAGCCGCTGATCGCGCGTCAGCGCATCTGACGGCCTGGCGGTTGCGGTGGTGGCCGAAGTGGGGGTCATGGTCGTTCCCTTGTCGTGCACACCCGCTCCTACGCGTGAATGGCGGCGCCGTGCGCGGCGTGCGCCGCTTCGCCGACGGCTTCCGACATCGTCGGGTGCGCATGAATGGTACGGATCAGCTCTTCGACCGTGCATTCGAGCCGCAGCGCCAGCGTCGCCTCCGCCACGAGCTCCGTCGCGCGCGGGCCAATCATGTGAACACCGAGCACTTCATCGGTACTTCTTGTCGGCAACGATCTTCACGAATCCCTCGATCTCGTTGGCGATCCGTGCGCGCGCGAGCACACCGAACTTGAACGTGCCGACGGTGACGTCGAAGCCGCGCTCCTTGGCCACTTTCTCCGTGAGCCCGACGCTGCCGATCTCCGGGTCACAGTACGTGCAGCCCGGCACCTGTTCGTAATTGATCGGCCGGAACTCCTTGCCCGCGATGCGTTCGGCGAGCGCGATGCCTTCGGCGGACGACAAATGAGCCAGCTGCTGATGGCCTGGCTTTTCGAAGGTGATGACGTCGCCGACGGCCGAGATCCCCGCGCACGTTGGTCCGATACTGGGCATCCACCCTGAGGTATCCGCGATCCATCTGCAGGCCGACGTCTTCCGCGCCCAGGCCGTTCGTGACCGGACCGCGCCCAGTCGCCACCAGCAGAATCTCCGTTTCGATCTTGATGGCCTTGCCATCAGCCGCCTGAGCCTCGAGCGTGACGCCGGTTGCGCCCGACTTGGCGCTGGTGACCTTCGTACCGGTGAGCACCTTGATGCCCTGTTTCTTGAACGAGCGCTCGAGCTCGGCCGATACCGCTTCGTCTTCGACCGGCACGAGCCGCGGCAGCAGTTCGATGATCGTGACCTCGCTACCGAAGCGACGGAAAATCGATGCGAACTCCACGCCGACCGCGCCGCTCCCCATGATCACGATCGAGCGTGGAACCTCTTTGAGGTGAATCGCCTCATCGCTCGTGATGATCCGTTTCCGATCGATTTCGATCCCGGGGACGCTCCGGGGAGCGGAGCCGGTCGCGACGATGATTTCTTTCTTCGCCGTCAGCGTCTGCTTCTGCCCCTCGGTGACCTCGACCGTGCCCTTGCCGGTCAGGCGCCCGCTGCCCTTGATCCACTCGATCTTGTTCTTGCGGAAGAGCAGTTCGACCCCGCCGGTGAGGCCCTTGACGATCTTGTCCTTGCGGGTGTGCACCTGGTTCATGTCGAGGCCAATCGCGGCCTGGCCCAGCGTCAGTCCCCATTCCTTCCAGTCCTGCGCGACCTTGAGGGCGTGGGCGTGCTCGAGCAACGCTTTGGTCGGAATACAGCCCCAGTTCAGGCAGGTGCCGCCGAGGACCGGCGCCCGTTCCACGACGGCCGTCTTGAGGCCGAGTTGAGCGGCGCGGATGGCGGCGACGTATCCACCGGTCCCGGATCCAATCACGATGACATCGAATTCGTTGGCCATGGTCTCGACAGCTACTGCTCTTTCCTCTTGATTGACGAAAGCGGAACGAACGACACCGAGGGAGGCGCTTGTGCGGCCCCGGCAGAAGCGGCCGTCGTCTCAGCAGCCTCTCCGGCCTGCTCAGGGTCCAGCCGGGCAATCTGCGATCGCAGCCGGGTATAGTCGTACCGCAATTCCCAGTACCGACTGGGTCAGCCCGTCGAGCCTGCGTGCCAGCCGCCTGGCGTGTGTGACGGCAAGGAGGGCGACGAGCAGAGCAAGAATGGCGAGAGCCCAGAGGACCACAACCGACTTAACTTACCGGTTGTGTTCGGAGGGTGTCAATTGTCCGAGTTGATGGGGACGAACCTCCGTTCTGGCCGTCTCCGTTCCCCCGTCCCGCAGTAGACAGGGACACAGTCAACTCCAACCCTTGATACAATCGCCGCCATCCCGATGGCGGCCAGTGCTAAGACTGTTCTCATCTGCGACGACGACCTGGGGATGCGCGACACGCTCGCCGCAATCCTCGGACGCGACTACCGTGTGTTGACGGTGGAGAGCGGCGAGGCCGCTCTGGCCCTGTTGCGCCACGAAGAAGTCGACGTCATCCTTCTCGATCTGCGGCTTCCCGGAATCAACGGCTTCGACGTGCTCCGCATCGTCAAGGAGAACTACGCCCTCATCGAATGCATCATGATCTCGGCCATCAACGAGGTGGAAACGGCCGTGCAGGCGATGAAGTTCGGCGCCTATCACTACATCACCAAGGATTTCGATTACGACGAGCTGCGATCGCTCGTGAAGAACGCCTGCGAGCGCAAGGACCTCAACCGCCGCGTGATCACGCTGAGCGCCCAGGTCGCCGAACAGAGTGAGCGAGAGTTCCTGATCGGCCCCAGCCGCCAGATCCGCGAGATCATCGAAGTTGTCAACAAGGTCGCGAGGCTCTCAGCGACCGTGTTGATTCTGGGCGAGAGCGGAACGGGCAAGGAGCTGCTCGCCCGGCTGCTGCACCGCGAGTCGGGCAGGGGCGACGCGCCGTTCATCGCCGTCAATCTCTCGGCCATCCCCCACGAACTGGTGGAGAGCACGCTCTTCGGTCACGAGAAGGGCGCGTTCACCGGCGCGCACAAGCAGCAGCTCGGCAAGTTCGAGCTGGCGTCCGGCGGCACGCTCTTCCTCGACGAGATTGGCGATCTTCGCCTCGATCTCCAGGCCAAACTGTTGAGGGCCATTCAGGAGAGCGAGATCGAGCGCGTCGGCGGGGACAAACCGATTCGCACCAACTTCCGTCTCGTCGTCGCCACCAACGTCGACCTCGAGAAGGCGGTGAAGGACGGACGCTTCCGGGAGGATCTCTACTACCGCATCAACGTCATCCCGCTCCGCATGCCGCCGCTGCGCGACCGGCTCGAGGACTTGCCCGAGCTGACCCGATTCTTCATCGCGCGCTACCGCACGAAGTTCCGGAAGCCGGTTCGCGGGATCGCGGACTCGGCGCTCCGCATCCTGTCTTCGTACCGCTGGCCGGGCAACATCCGCGAGCTCGAAAACCTCATGGAGCGGCTCGTCGCCGTGAACGACAACGAGTGGATCACCGACGAGGATCTGCCGCTCGAGTATCACTTCGCGAAGCTCGACTCAGGGCCGACCACCAGCGAAGCCTTGTTTCAGGAGGCGTGCGACACCTTCGAACGCAACTTCATCCTGCGAGCGCTGGAACGAGCCGACTGGAACGTGACGGCGACAGCCCGCTATCTCGGCATCCCCCTGAGCACGCTCAAACACAAGATGTCGCGCCTCGATCTGCGGGACCTCGCGCGCAAGATACGCGGCGCCTGAGCCGATTCTCGTTCTTTCGATCGGTTTGATTTTTGGCCGTACTAGCCAACCGCTTAGCCGGTGTACTTGTCGTGTGCGCCTCGCGTGTGCGCTTTCGACTCACGTCGCTCGGCTAGAACTGTACGTCCCAAAGAGTCCGTCTCACAAATCGGATTTCAGAGAGCTATGCTTCGGTCGGTCGCCGAACGCATAGGACTCTTTGGTCCTACCGCCGTCCTACCGGAATATCGGTTGCACTCTTGAAGGGCGTTGCGCCGCGCAGATTGGCGACACTCAGACCCCGAAATCATCCAACCGCGAATTCTGTCGAGCGATTGCAGCAAGGAGAGCCTCATGCAGCCGTCGATCTTCAACGTTCGTGTTCCCCTTGACGATATCCGAGGCGACGTGTTCCTGATGAACACGTTTACCGATGCACAGGTGATCGTCGGTCGTGACGTCGTCGCCCTCCTCGACCGGCTCACCGAAGGCAAATCTCCGCCGCTCACCGAGGACGAACGCGGAGCTGTTGGAACGCTTGCCGACATGGGTTTCATCGTCGAGAGCCGCGAGGCGGACCGAAGGAACGTCGAGCGCTTCTTCGCGGAGGTGCGGGCCGACAACAGTGATTTGCGCGTCACGGTGCTGACCACGCTGCAATGCAACTTCGCGTGCGACTACTGCATTCAGGGCGACCATGGCGACTACAACAAGCACGCGGCGAAAATGTCCCTCGAGACCGCCGCGCGGGTCGTCGAGTGGATCGAAGAGCGGCTCGATAGCGTGCGGCCGCGGAAGTTTGGCCTCACCTTCTTCGGCGGCGAGCCGTTGTTGAACCTGCCGGTCATGTACTACCTCGCCGAGCGGCTGTGGGACATCTGTCAGGCGAGAGGGATCGCGTCGCGCATCGGGATCATCACGAACGGGCTGCATCTGACGTCTGAGGTGGTCGACCGGCTTACACCGTATGGCCTTACCAGCGTCAAGGTCACGCTCGACGGCGACCGTGACATGCACAACCGGATGCGGCCGATGCGCGGCGGACAACCGACGTTCGATCGCATCGTCGACAACATCCGCGCCGTGGCGGACCGCTGTGCGATCTCGATCGGCGGCAACTTCGACGAGGCGAGCGTCGGCAGCTACCCGGATCTGCTCGCCTTTCTGCGCGAGCAGGACTTCGCGGACAAGCTGGCCAGGGTCGCGTTCAAACCGATCATTCGCCCCGCCGCCAGTCAACCGAAAGGATTCATCCCGTTGACACCTGTCTCCAGCGGTGCCGCGCTCAACGGCGCGTGCATGACGTCAGCGGGCGGCGGAGCCTGCGACAGCTCCTGGGTGCTCGACAGCCACATGGCGCGACTGCGCGAAGAAACGAAGCGGTACGGCTTCGCGACGATGGACGGCGTGCACATGGGCCCGTGCGAGATCCACAAGAACAACGCCCACACGATTGCGCCGGATGGCTCGTTGTACGCATGCCCGGGGTTTGCCACGAACGCTCAGGCATCGACGGGCCACATCGACGGGCATCACGACGTCGCGCGCAGTCGAGCGGCGGAGAGATTCGAGCGGCTGGCGGCATGGAAGGAGTGTGAGGACTGCGCGTTCATCCCTGTGTGCGCCGGGGGATGTTCGGTCGCATCGGATGTGCAGCTTGGCGACATGAACCGTCCGAACTGCCACAAGGTCAGCTTCGAAGCAGGTGTCGTGTCGCTCGCGCGCGAGGCGGCATCCAGACGTTAGGAAACCGGAACGCAAACGACAAGAAGGAGACAACACATGGCTAACAGCAAGAAGACTGAGAAGAAGAAGGAAACCGTTCGACCCTGGCTGGTGGATGTCGTCGTGGAGAAATTGCGGTAGGCGCGACTACTCTCATCAATCCTTGTTCGTGGAGTGACAGTCATGAAGATTCACGTTGTGAAGAAACCTGCGAAGATCATGATCGCCGCGATGTGTCCGTGGATCATCGATATGCCCGGCACGGGCGAAAACGAGCGCAAGTAGGCCTGGTGTCGAGGGGCCGCCGGCCGAAAAGCAGTAAGATACCCTTACGGCTTTGTCGGCCGGCGCCTCACACCAGAGTCGATTGCCAGCCCAGCACGAACGCGTTTCAGAACGCGCAGCACGTTTCGTTGGGTTTATTGTTTGCGGTGCGATTGCCGCGGGTCTTCTTGGGGCATGTTCGAAGCCCCCAGTCCAACCTCGTACTCCCGTCACTCTGCGCGTCGGTGTCGCCGCTCCGGTCTCTGAACCTGGTTCCGGCCTATCCGGCATCGCCAGCTCGCTCGTCTTCGATACCTTTCTGGGAATCGGCTGGGACGGTCGTGCCACACCGCGGATGGCCACGGATTGGGAATGGGTCAAGCGCGGACTCGAGCTCAGGCTCAAGATTCATTCTTCGATCAAATTCCACGACGGGACGATTTTCGACGCTAAGCTCGCCCGCCAGGTCCTGCAGGACGGCATCGCTCGGGCCAAGCCGGGGACGCATGTGAGCCTCGGCAGCGTTACCAGCGTTGAGGTTGCGGACGATCGAACGCTCGTCGTGCAATTGCGCGCTCCCGAGGCCTTTTTGCTGACCGACATTGCGCTCCTCTCGCTCACCCATCCGACGAAGGCGTCAATCGGAACCGGCCCCTACATGCAGGCGACTGGAGCAGACGCCGGCACAAGCGGATCCGACGACATCATCCAGTTGACCGCTTACAGCGACTACTACCGAGGAAGACCGATCATCGATTCTGTCGAGCTCAGACGGTACGAAGAGCATCGAAGCGTCTGGGCGGAATTGTTGCGTGGCAACATCGACGCTGTGTACGAGGTGACGCCCTCGGTGCTCGACTTTGTCGAGGCACAGACCACGGTCAAGACCTTCTCGTTTACGCGTCCCTACTTTCTGCAGCTGCTCTTCAACCTCCGCCACCCGGTTCTCAAACATCCGAGCGTGCGTCAGGCTCTTAGTCAAGCGATCGACCGCGAGGCCCTGGTGAACGGGGTCTTTAAGGGCCGTGGCGTCCCTGCCGAGGGGCCGATCTGGCCGATGCACTGGGCTTACACATCCGCCCGACGGACGTTCGCCTTCAATCCCGAGGCGGCAACGCTTAGACTCGATGCGGCCGGCTTCAAAGTCGTGAATCGTGGGGGGGCGATGCCAAGCCGGTTTCGCTTCACCTGCGTCACGCTGGCCAACGATGCCCGCTACGAGCGAATCGCCAGCTTGATGCAGAAGCAATTTGAGGCGGTCGGCGTCGATATGGTGGTCGAAGCGGTGCCGTACCTGGAGTTAACGCAACGCATCGCCAAGGGGCAGTTCGATGCGATCCTGCTCGAACGTGCCACCGGACGGTCGCTAGCCTGGACCTATCTGACGTACCACTCGTCGATGACACCATTCGGCTACAAGGCGGCTGACGCGGTGCTCGATCGTATTCGTCGGTCGACGAGCGATGAGGAAACGCGCCTTGGCGTGAGCGAGCTGCAGGCCATTTTCCACGACGATCCGCCAGCGTTGTTCCTGATGTGGCCAATCGTCGTCCCGGGCCGTCAGCACCAAGTTCGTCGTCGCCGGTGAGCCCGGACGAGACATCATGAGCAGCCTGTGGCAGTGGCGCCCGGCGCCGCCGGCGACCCCATGACCCGCATTACCTCACGCTTCGTGCTGCTGATCGCGAGCGCCGCCATCGCGCCGCTGGTCCTGTTCGGAGCGGTGTCGTTCCAACACTTGAGCACCGGCACCGAGATCTCGGTGCGAGAAGGCAATCTGCGGGTCGCCGAGCAGGTCGCCGAACAGATCAAGCAATACATCGTTCACAATCAGCGCGTGCTGCGCTCGATCGGTCTCGAGCTGCGGGCGGTCGATCTGGAACCGTGGCAGCAGTCGCGAATCCTGAAGGACTACGCGATCGACTTTCCCGAACTGCGCGAGATCTCGGCCCTCGGCGCCGGCGGGCGGCTGGTGGCGACGAGCCGAGTCGGCGGTACGACGCTCACTGTGCCCGCCGCCGCCTCGTTCAACAGCGACGGCGTGTTCGTCGCGCCATTGAGCCTCGACAGCGACGGCCTGCCGACTACGACCCTGGCAGTACAGATCCAGTATCCGGACCAATCTATCGGCTGGGTGATCGGCGAGCTCGCACTCGAGGAGCTCTGGCGCATGGTCGATCGCGTCAAGATCGGCCGCGAGGGCTACGCCCTGCTGCTCGCTGAGAACCAGCGGCTGATAGCGCACGGCGATCCCGACGAGAAGCGGCACATCGCGTCGAGCGGGACGCCAGGCGCGCCGCGGACACCCGAGCAGGATTTCGCCGCCAGACTACTCGCCGACAACAGTCGGAAGTACGACCACTACACCGACGAAGATGGCCGCGACACACTCGCCGTCGCCGCCAGCGTCCCCGGACTTCCCTGGGTCGTCGTCGTCGAACAGCCGACCGAGGAAGCGTTCGCGGTGGCGGCCACGCTTCGGCGTCAGCTCGTCGTGGCGATCGGGCTGGCCCTGCTCGGCACGGTGGTGCTTGGGTGGCTGTGGGGCCGATCGTTCATTACGCGCATCTTCGCCTTGAAACGGGCGACGCGTGCGATTGCCGAGGGGCGGCTCGACGAGCGCGTCGCCATCACCGGCCGTGACGAGATTCACGAGCTCGGCGACGCGTTCAACTCGATGGCCGATCGCCTGGTGGAACTGCAGGACGACGTCCGCAAGCAGGAACGGCAGGCGATGTTCGGCAAGATCGCGGCGGGCCTGGTCCACGATCTGTCGCATCCCATTCAGAACATCTACAACAGCTGCAAGCTGATTCAGAAGATGTTCGACGACCTGGAGTACCGCGACACGTTCAAGCGCACCGTCGATCGCGAGATGGTCATCGTCAAGCGCGTGCTCGAGGATCTCCGCAACATCGCCAGACCGATTCCGCTGGAACGCTTCCCTATCGAGATCGATCGCTCAATCAGCGAAGTCGCCGAGTCCATGCAGCAGCATGCCGAGACGGCGGGGCTGACGCTGCGGGTCGAGCCGGGGGCCCGCGCCGCGTACGTCGAAGCGGATCTCTTCGCGCTCGGCCGCGTGTACCGCAATCTGATCATCAACGCGATCCAGGCGACCGCGCCTGGCGGCGAAATCGTCATCGCCACAGGCGTCGAGGGGGAGCGCGTGCGGGTCAGCGTGGCCGATACCGGCTGCGGCATTCCGGCCGACAAGCTGGCGACGATCTTCGACGACTTCGTGACGACCAAGCGTCGCGGGCTCGGGCTCGGCCTGGCGATCTCGAAAAAGATCGTGGAACAGCTCGGAGGTCACATTCTGGTGCAGAGCGAGGTGGGGAAAGGCACGACAGTGACGCTCGACTTCCCGCGGACGCAGGCGCCGAGGATTGCACTGGTCGCGGGATGACGCGCACCCGGCGCGGCGGGTAAAAACAAGTCGGCCCTCTGGCGGGCCCCACCCGTCGGCATTCACTCGGGCATTTGTCGCCAGGGGCCGATACTTCGAGACGCGCGCTACTTCCGGGGAAGGACCGTGTCCTTCAGCTGTTTGGCGATGCGCGCCTTCACCACGGTCTTCGCGGGAATCTTGATGGGCTCGCCGGTCGCCGGGTTACGTCCCATCCGCGCCTTGCGCTTCTGGACCACGAGTTTCACCATCCCCGGGAGCACGAACTCACCGGAACGCTTCAGCTCCTTCTCGGCAAGTGTGTTCAGCTCGTCGAAGAATTCCCGCGCCTGCGTCCGCTTGACTTCGAAGCGGTCCGCGAAGTGCGAGAACAGTTCTGATTTGCCCATCCTGCGGGCCTCTGCCATCGGCTATCCCCTTGCTTTGGCGCGCTCTCTCATGCCCGCGACGGCCGCGCGCGCGTGCGGCAGCGGCGGATAAATGCGTGAAAACAGCGGGTATCCTAGCGCGCGGTGTTTTGCGCTGTCAATCAGCGTACCGCACTCAATCTCATAAAATCGGCCCAAATGCTACAATTTTCACATGTCGAGCCCGGCCGTCGAGACCTTCCCCAACCCGCGGCCCGGACGGGACTATCGGGTCGACATCCGCTGCCCGGAGTTCACCTCGGTGTGTCCGAAGACCGGTCTGCCGGACTTCGGTGAGATTCGCATCTCGTACATTCCCGACCAGATGTGCCTCGAGCTCAA
This sequence comes from uncultured Acidobacteriota bacterium, assembly GCA_963710415.1. GTDB lineage: Bacteria > Acidobacteriota > Vicinamibacteria > Vicinamibacterales > 2-12-FULL-66-21 > CAVQAH01. The sequence continues at coordinate 82,750 of CAVQAH010000016.1, forward strand.
GGCGCTGAAGTACTACATGATCGAGTTCCGCAACCGCGGCATCTTCTACGAGGCGGTCACCAATCAGATCCTCGACGATCTCGTCAGCTCCTGCCAGCCACGACACATGACCGTCATCGGCGATTTCTCGGTGCGCGGGGGGATCAGCACGGTCGTGACAGCCGAGTATCACAAGCCGTAGTGCCACGGCAATGTCTTTGGACGAGCATCGAGTCCCGATCGAGCACGAAATCGATCTGCACCCCTTCCATCCGCGCGACATCCCGTCCGTCGTCGAAGAGTATGTGATCGCCGCGCACGAGGCAGGGCTTCGCGAGGTGCGCGTGATACACGGCCGAGGCAAGGGCGTGCAACGCGGCATCGTGCAGGCCGTACTCGAAAAGCATCCGCTGGTGGTGGAGTTCTACGACGCGCCGGAGTCACATCTCGGCGCTACGGTGGCGATGCTTGTTCGTGAGTTCGTAGTTCGTGGCTTGCGTCGCTCGAAGTTCCCGGGCGTCGCGAACTAGGCTCTACGAGCAACGAGCCACGAATCACGAGCTCCAAGACAAGCATCAGAACAGTCCCGGAACGACTCTCCACCGCACGCGCTGTTGGTAGGCGCGGTACTCGGAGGCGCGCGCCAGCGTTTGCTCTTCGCACACCGCGCGCGTCAGCAGCGCGAGGTCGGAGGTCAACAGCAGCGCGATGTTCCAGGGAATGGGGTGCGCCAGCACGAAACCGACGTGGGTAATCAGGTAGCCCAGGTAGATCGGATGTCGCACGAGCTTGTACAGCCCGCTCGACACGATGCCGCGGTTCGCCGGCATCAGACCGAAGCTCCGTCCGAGCGACATCTTTCCGCCGATGACGATCAGCAGCCCGACAGCGGAGAACATCACGGTGAACAGCTCGGTAGCCAGAGGCGCCGCTGTCGCCGGCTGCACGAGTGGCGGGCCCAAGAGAGACGTGATGGTCAGCGCGCGGGCGCGGACGCTACGGTCGACAGCCAGCGGTGCGCGCCTGAACACGGTGAGCACGACGACCAGCGCTTCGCTGGCCAGCAACAGCAGGCCGGTGGGTCTCCCGGTCCGCGCGAAGTCCACACCCAGGTTCACGGCCATGAGCGTGAAGAGCGCGACGATGAAGATCTTGGCGGCCCTGTCGGCGAAGTCGCGGCGCGCGGCCGTGGCCGGCCCCGGCTGCACCCGTCAGCTCGGGCGGGCCGGCGAGCACAGCCACCGGAGGCTTCATCGACGCTCGCTCCCCTGAGAATCCGATTCCTCGAGGAAGTAGCTGCGCAGGCGGCGTCGAGCAGCTCGCGCGTGATCGACGGCTGCCGCCCGTGGTACCGGCACATGTCCACGACCTGCTCGATCAGGTCGCGCGGATGGCAGGCGCGCATCTGCAGCTTGCGCGGCTGGTAGTACTTGCGCTGCAGGTACTCGACCATGACCGGGTCGAACGAAAGCCCGCGCTTCTTGCAGTTCAGCTCGAAGATCCGGCAGTACTCGTCGAGCGTCGGGTTCTTCGCCAGGATCTTGTAGGGAATACGGCGAAGGAACGCTTCGTCAGCCAGCGACTCCGGCTTCAGGTTGGTCGCGAACACGATCAGCACGTTGAACGGCACTTCGAACTTGCGGCCCGTGTGCAGCGTCAGGAAGTCGACGCGGCTCTCGAGCGGGACGATCCAGCGGTTGAGCAGGTCGCGCGGCGGGATGCGCTGACGGCCGAAGTCGTCGACGACGAACACGCCGCCGTTGGCCTTGAGCTGAATCGGCGCTTCGTAGAACTTCGAGATCGGGTTGAAAGTCAGATCCAGCATCTCGAGCGTCAACTCACCGCCGACCACGACGACCGGGCGCTTGATCCGCTCCCATCGCCGATCCTGATGGGCCGCGGCCACGACGCTGTCCATGCCGCCGCCAATGCCGCCGAGGTGATGATGGTTGACCGGATCGAACATCGTGATGATCTGGCCGTCCACATCGATCGCGTGCGGCACGAACATCTCGTCACCGAGCGCTCGCCCGATGCCCTCGGCCACGACCGTCTTGCCGTTGCCCGGCGCGCCGTAGAGGAAGAGCGACTTGCCCGAATTGACGGCTGGCCCGAGCTGATCGAGCATCGGCTTGCTCGACGATGAGCTGCTCGAAGCCGGTGCACAGCTTGTCCTTGTCGACATAGGGCCGCGCGGCCATACAGGCGCGCACGTAGTCGTTGTACTGCCCGAGCGGCACAGGAGCCGGTCCGACGTAACGAGACAGGCTGAGGAACTGATTGGCGCGATCGCGGCCGAGGTCCGTCAGCGCGTACCGATAGCCGGCCGATCCGGCGCCGCTCGTGCCGCGAACCTCGATGAGCTTCTCTACGCGCGCGTGCTGAATCAACGCGTCGAGGACCGAGTACGGCAGCCTCAGCTTCTCGGAGAGATTCGTGCCGCTGGCTTCCCCCGCCACAAGCGTCTTCAGCAACAGCTGCGCGAGCGTGTCGGGATGAAGGCCGGTCTCCTCAATCGTCGCCGGCGGCGGCAATGGTGTCGGCGGCCCGGCGGCGCTCGTTCTGGCGGCGGTAGCGGCAGTGCTCATCACTAAACCCTCGTTGTGAACCTTCGTCCTGAACCTTCGTGCTGAACCCTCGTCCTGAACCCGCGTCCTATCGAGCGTTCTCCACCATCGGGAACAGCACCTGGACGAACTTGATGGCGGCCGGGCCGATCGTGACGATCCACACTGCTGGGAAGATGCACAGCACCAGCGGGAACACCATCTTCACGCCGGTCTTGGCCGCCGCTTCTTCCGCGCGCTGGCGCCGCTTGGTTCTCAGCGTCTCCGAGTAGACGCGCAGGGACTGGGACACGCTGGTCCCGAACTTGTCCGTCTGGATGAGCATCGTCACGAGCGAGCCCAGGTCTTCGACTCCCGTTCGATCCGCGAGGTTGCGGAGCGCTTCGGCGCGCGCGTTTGCCGGCCCGCAGCTCGAGGTTGACCAGACGCAGCTCGCCGGAAAGGTCAGGGTAGGCGAACTCGAGCTCGCTACCGACCCTGGTGAGCGCCTGGTCGAGGCCGAGGCCTGCTTCGACGCTGACGACGAGCAAATCGAGCATATCGGCGAGCGAGAGTCGGATCTTGTGCGCGCGGCGCTTCGCCAGGCGCGCCAGGACCATTCCAGGCAGCAGGTAACCGGCGCCGACACCGGCCAGCGCGAACGTGAGGTTCGGACGCATCACAATGGACGTCGAAAAGATCGCGAACAACACCAGCGCGAGGACGACGCGGATACCGAAGAAGATCGGCAGCGCTTCGTCACGACGAAAGCCGGCCTGCACGAGGCGGAGTCGCAGGCTGCCGAGCTCGCTGGCCGATCGCGGGGCCCGTTCGCCAACGCGCTTGACGAATCCCACGAACGCCTTCATGGTGCGCTGTTCGTCAACGTCCTCGCGATCGGGCCGCAACTCTTCCAGCCGGCGATCGATGGCGACGGTCTTTCCTGGCACCAGCGCAAAGGCCGCTGCCGCCACGATCAGCGAGCCGAAGACGAATGCGAGTAAGGGCAGAAGCACGTTTACACCTCGATTTTGACGACCTGACGGATCCAGAAGTAACCGATCGTCTGCATGACGACTGCGGTCATCAGCAGGATGTGACCCATGCGTTCACGGAACAGCAGATTCATGTGGTCCGGGTTGATGAACGCCAGCGCCACGCACAGGAACGCCGGCAGCGCCAGCAGGACGTACCCGTCATGCGGCCGTGCGCGGTGCAGACTCTGACCTGCCTCAGGATCTTGAACCGCTCGCGGACCACATGCGCGAGGTTCTCCAGGATCTCGGACAGGTTGCCGCCCGTTTCACGCTGGATCATCACGGCGGTCGCGAAGAAGCGAACGTCGAGGTGGGGCACGCGTTCCGTCAGGTTCTGGAGCGCATCCTTGAGAGGCAGGCCGAAGTTCTGCTCGTCGAACGTCTTCCGGAATTCGGGACCGACCGGCTCGGGCATTTCGTCGGCGACCATCTTCAGCCCGGTCACGAACGCGTGGCCGGCCTTGAGGGCGCGAGCGATCAGGTCGAGCGCCTCCGGAAACTGCTCCTCGAACTTACGCATGCGCCGGCCGCGTTTGAAGTTCAAGACGCCGAATGGAATCGCGAACCCGATCAGGGCGCCGATCGGCAGGCCCCAACTGGCGCGGACCGCCAACCCGACGATGAACGCGACCACGGCGGCGCAGAAGACCGACGTCAGCAGCACGGAACTGATGCTGGCGGATGTGCCAGACTGCTCGATCCATCGACCCAGCGCCGAGCCGCGAGTGCTCTGGCCGAGCATCCGGTCGAGAGCTGGCAGCGGGCCGGCCTTGCGTGACTTGAACAGCGCTTTGACCTTCGCTTCGGGCGCCTTTGTCCTCCTCGATCGTGTGGGACACTTCGTCGAGTCCGGGCCTCGAGCTTCCGCTGGAGCAACATCGCGGGAAGCTGCGTGCCGCCGAAGTAGAGCCCGACGACCATCGCCACGCCAAACATGAAGGCAAGAATCACGACCACGAGGAGCATTACCTGACCTCCGTTACGCCCTCGAACATGTCGGCCGGCATGTGAATGCCCGACGCCTTCAGGCGTTCGCAGACTTTCGGCCGCACGCCTGTCGCGCGGAACCGTCCGATGACTTTGCCCTCCTGCGTGACGCCGAGCTTCTCGAAGCAGAAGATTTCCTGCATGGTGATGACGTCACCCTCCATCCCGGTAATCTCCGAGACGCTGGTCACCTTCCTGGTCCCGTCGCTCATGCGCGACTGCTGGATGACGAGCTGAATCGCCGAGGAAATCTGGTGGCGCATCGCCCGCTCGGGCAGATTCGTGGCGCCCATCGAAATCATCGTTTCCACTCGGGTCAGCGCGTCGCGCGGCGTGTTCGCGTGAACGGTTGTCAGCGATCCGTCGTGGCCGGTGTTCATCGCCTGGAGCATGTCCAGCGCCTCTTCGCCACGAACCTCGCCGACGACAATGCGGTCCGGCCGCATACGCAGAGAGTTCACGACCAGCTGCCGCTGGCGGATGGCGCCCTTGCCTTCGACGTTGGGTGGCCTGGTCTCCAGCCGCGCCACGTGCTCCTGGTGCAGCTGCAGCTCCGCCGCGTCCTCGATGGTCACGATGCGCTCACGTTCGGAGATGAATCCGGAGAGCACGTTGAGCAGCGTGGTCTTGCCGGCGCCGGTGCCGCCGCTGATGATCATGTTCAGGCGCGCGCTGACGCAGTGCTCCAGGAACTCCAGCATCGGACGCGTGAGCGAGCGAACCGCCACGAGATCCTCGGCCTTCAGACGCTCGGCGGGAAACCGGCGAATCGACAACAGCGGACCGTCGACGGCCAGCGGCGGAATGATCGCGTTGACACGCGAACCGTCCGGCAGGCGGGCGTCGACCATCGGCGAGCTATCGTCGACGCGGCGTCCTACCGCGCTGACGATGCGGTCGATTACGCGCATCAGATGCCGGTCGTCCTGGAACGCCGTCGGCAGCCGTTCGAGCTTGCCCTGAGCGCTCGACGTACACCAGCTTGTAGGTGTTGACCAGAATGTCGCTGATGGACGGATCGCGCAGAAGCGGCTCGAGCGGTCCGAGGCCGAACACCTCGTCGATGATATCGCCGAGGATCGCCTCGCGCTCGGTCATGCTGAGCGGCATCCCCTCTTCGGCGATGAGGTCGAAGAGCAGCGTGCGGATCTCCGCTTCCGCGCGCGGGCGCTCGACGGAGGCGAGCGCCTCCAGGTTCAGCCGGTTCAGGAGCTTCCGGTGGACGTTCGCCTTCAGCTCGATGTACTGCGGCCTCGGTGTCTCGGGACGCGCTGGTGGGCGCGCTGGCGCGTGTCGCCGAGGGTGACGGGTTCAGCGAGAAGCTCATGGGTGGATCGCCTGCTTATTTAGACAAGACCAAGAAACGCGCGACGTTTCGGCAGCTCAGGTTCCTTGACCTCGTCCTGCTGGCCGATAAGCTGGCGCGTGAAGTTGCCGAACTGCGACGCCAGCTCCGAGCTGTTCGTCAGGGCGAGCGGAACGCCGGAGTTCAGCGCCGTGGAAACCGTCCGGTAGTCGCTAGCGAACGAATGATGGATGCCGTAGCCGAGCGCGGTCTCGATCTGCTTCGGCGCAATCAGCAGATTGTCCGACGTGCGGTTCAACAGGATCTTGACGCGCTCACTGCCGGCGCCAAGCTGCCTGACGCGATCCACCAGACGCTGAGCGTTCCGGATGGAGGGGACGTCGGGGTTGGCGATGAGAAACACGGTGTCCGCCGCATACAGCGCCGAGACGACAAGCGCGTTGATCGTATTGCCGGCGTCGATGACGATGAAGTCGTACATCTTCGTGAGCACGCGCAGCAGCTCTTCGATCGCAGCCGGCATCCTGCGCATTCGGCCGGTCGAACTGCTCGGACCCGGCAAGGATGTCCAGGCCGGACTTGTGCTTCGCCGCCAGCTCTTTCAGGAAGTCCTTGTCGAGGCGATGAAGGTTCTCGAGCGCATCGAGCAGCGTGAAGCGCGGACTGACCCCCAGGAACAGCGCGACTTCGCCCAGACACGCCTTCATGTCGATGATGACGGTCGGGCGCTTGGTGAGCCGGGCGAGCTCGACGGCGCGAGTTGACCGACACCGTGGTCGCGCCAGCGCCGCCCTTGGCGCCGAGGAACACGTAGGTGACGCAGGGCTGACGGGCGCCGGCATGCGCCGCGTCGCGTCGCGCGGCCGTGCGCCGCACCGCGCCGTGGAGCGACTCTTCCATGGCACGCGAAGCGGGCGTCGCGCCGGGCGTCCACGGAAAGAACTCGTTCGCCCCGGCGCGCATCGCCTGCAGAATCAGGTCGGGTTCCGGGGTGCTGGCAATCGCGAAGATCGCGATGCTCGGATGTCCCGCCCGCAGGCGTTCGATCGCCGCCATCCCCGACGACGCATCCACGCGAATGTCCACGACAACAATGTCGGGACCAGCGCCCGACGAGTCGGACATTCGACTGTCCACGATGCCAATGGGTACACCGCCCGCGCGCAGCAGTTGCGAAACCTGCCGCTTGAACTCTTCATCGTGGCTGACGATGGATGCTGCCAGTTGTGCCATGTAGGGTCGACCGCCTCACTTCACTTCACGAGTCTGATTGCTATCGGGAAACAGTCCATCGGCAACATCTGACGCCTGTCCGGATGCCGGCAATCGGCGTAATGCGTCCCCAGATGTTGTTTCCGTCTACTGTCTTCCGCGAAGAAACCGATCCAGTTGGCCACTTTCAGATCGGCGTTGCGTCCCGTTCCGCTTGCCCGCGCGTAATACTCCGGGTCATACAGCGGGATCGGGAACACGCGCGGGCTCTGACCCGTGTAACGGCTGCCCTGCACGCGCTTCTCGGTCTCGTTCCACGTGGCGTACGGATCTTTGGCAATCAGCTCCTCGATGCCCTGAACCGTCGGACCCATCATGGCGCCGGGCTCCTGAATCAGGGGGTCGCCCCACTCCATGATGCTCTGGTTGCAGTTGGCGATGTTCCACTCGTACGTCGCTGCCACCTGTGTCCCCGTTCAGCGCCAGCGAGAAATAGAAGCTCGGCGTGATTTCGTTCCCGTTGCCGGCGCGGATCATCACCCTGGTTCCACGATCGTTCGCCATGTTGTAGCCCGTGTAGCCGGCATTCTTGACCCCATCGGGTTCTTGAATGGGATGTACACATCGGCCTCGCCGACGGGCAGGGGTTCGGGATTGCCTCCCTTGGTCGTACGACTCGTACTCCGAAGTGAGCGGATCGAAGGGCGCGTCCGCGCCGACCTCTTTCCACTTATCGGGAATCGTGAACGGCTTGACGCAGGTCATCGCGTCGGCTGGCGACACTTCCGCGGTCGCCGTCGCACCGACGCCAGCCGTGTCCATCCCGAAGATCGCCGCGATGAGAGTCCCGAACGGATTGCCACGCGCCGACGGTCCGGTACACGGTCACCTTCACGCGGGTCGGCTGACCCGTTGTCGTCGTTCAGGAATTCGACGTCAGCGGGATCCACGTCCACGTCCCCCGCCATCACGTCGTTCGACTTCGACGCGCCGATGGCGTGGGTGACCGCCGGGCCGCTCGGCGAGCGATCGGTGAAGTTGTCGAATCCCAGCGCGACGGCCCCGGCGAGCGCACCCGCGTCCGCCGAGTTCTGCGCCTGGTTCCGTGCGGTCATCAGCATGCCCACGTCGATGGCCAGCATGCTCGCGCTCAGGAAGGCCATCAGGCCCAACCCGATGAACACGTAGCTCATGCCGGCTTCGTCGTCGAGCCGCTGCCGCAGTCTGGAGAAGGTCATCTCTCTCACCATGGCGTCCCCCTCCGCCGTGCGTGATTATCCGCCCCAGGTCGCCTTACTGCTTGCCGCCGGAGGGCGAACTGCTCTTTGCAGACTTGTTGTCACCGCTGCCACCTTTCGCCTTCTCCAGTTCCGACTGATACGCTGACTGCGCTTCCTTCAAGCGGGCGGCCGCGTCAGACATTGACTTGTCGCGTTTCTGGTTTTCTTCCGCCTGTTTGCGTGCCGCCTCGGCATTCTTCTTGGCAATCTCTGCCTCGCGCTTTGCACGCTCCTTGGCGAGCTTGTCGGCCTGCCGCTTGTCGGCTTCAGACTTCTTCTGCGTCTCGGCTTGCGCGCTTCCTCGGCCTTTCGCTCCTGCTCCCGCGCCTTCGCCAGGGCCTTCTCCTGCTCCTGGCGTGAGGGCCGGCTGGTCTGCTCGGCGCCGGTGCGCTGGAGCCGGATTGCGGCGATCAGCATGCGGCATGGCATTGCCTGATCGACGGCGCCTGCGGCGTGGCGGCCGACGGCGCCGGTTCGTCGCAGTCGGCTGCGGCTTCACGGGCGCCGGGGCTGCCGGCTGCTGCGTGATCGGCCGCGACGGAACGGGTGCTGATGGCGCGTTCGCCGTCGGTGCGGGCGCCGGCGCCGGATTGTCGTCCCGCGCGACGTGCCCTGGTTGACCGGATAGCGCGGCGAACCGGTATACGCATCCGGATTCGGATGGGTCTTCGGGGGCGCCGTGAGGTACGGCTCGACCAACGAGGGCAGACCCTCGGACACGCCCGTTCCGCCGCGTCGGATGATGCTGCGGCGTGATCATGACCACCAGCTCGGTCTGGTTCTTCTGATACTGCCGGCTCTTGAACAGGTAGCCGAGAATCGGGATGTCGCCGATGCCCGGAATCTTCCCCATCGTGCTGGTCAACGTGTTGTTCATCAGGCCGGCGATGGCAAACGTCTGGCCGTCGCGCAGCTCGATTTCGGTCTCCGTGCGGCGAGTCGACAGCGCCGGGATGCGGAAGCCCTCGAGCTCGATGGCGTTGCTGAAGTCGAGCGCGCTCACTTCGGGTCGAACCTTGAGATGAATCAGGTCGCCGCCGAGCACGGTCGGCGTGAAGTTCAAGCGAACGCCGAACTCCTTGAACATGATCGTCACGGAGTTGCCGCCCGCGCCGCTCGGCTGCACCACCGGATAGGGATACTCGCCACCGGCGAGGAAGCTGGCCTCCTTGCCATTGGTCGCGATCAGGTTCGGCTCCGCCAGGCTCTGGAAGAGGCCCTTGGTCTGGAGCGCGCGAATGGCCCCGCCCAGGCCTTCCTTGGAGTTGAAGAGGAACAGGTTCAGGAAATCGCTGAAGACCATTTTGCCTTCGTCGAACGTCGGGCTGGGAACGCCGGGCGGCTGCGTGCGACCGAACCACTCGCTCTTGTAGCCGTTGGCGAAGAAGGTGGCGCCCAACTCCTGCATCGCGCTGCGGCTCACTTCCGCGAACCGAACGCGGAGCATGACCTGGTTCGAAGCCACGCCCTCCTGCTGTTTCAGCAGGTTGACGACGTTATCTTTCTTGTCGACGTAGCCGCCCGCCACCTCGCCCGCCTTCTCGACGACGTACTTGCTGGCGACGGTGCCGGAGATGACGACGTCCTTGCCGCTGCCGATGACGGTGATCTCTTCGGCCGGGAACAGCTGACGATACTGCTCCTTCAGCGCGTTCAGATCGCGGCGGACCTTGACCTCGAACGTCTTGATCGCTCCCGCCTTGTCCCAGATGAACAGGGAGATGGTTCCAGGCTGCTTGCCGTGAATCAGCAACTGCGACGGCGAGGTCACCAGCGCGTCAGCAATGTCAGGAACCGTCAGCGAAACTCGGGCAATCGGGGCGCCCACGTTGAGCAGCGTGGATCGACCAACCAGGAGGTCGATCTCGGAACCATCGGCCGCATCGCGAATGGGCGGCGGCGAGGAGACGGCGCCCGGTGCGTAGGCCGGCTGTTGCTGCGCCGAGGGCGCCGCAACGAGGATCACGATGATGTACACGACCAGCGCCGCAAAGAAGGCCGCCGGCCGGCGGCTTCGATGCCGCGATCGCCAGATCTGAGTCGTGCCTGCCGCGATCATGTGGTTTCCTCCGAATGCTTGTCTCATGGCCACTTTCCGTGTTGAAGTCGGTGCTGGTCGACGCGGTCACCGAAGCGGGTGCGCTTCAGGTGTCGCGCTCGAGCCGCGCACGCCTACTTGATGATTTCCGTTGCCCGTTTGTCGCCGCGAATCATCTCGACTGACGGAGCCGGCGGCGCCGACGATTCCATCGTCACCGGCTGACCCGGTTTCGCCTTCGCCGCCGATGCCGTTCGAGTGGGCGTCGTCGCCGGGGCCTTGACGGTACCCATGAGGATGGCCGGCTTGATGCCAGGTGTTTGTGGCGAGCCCTGGTCGAGCGGGTTCCGCAGCGCCAACTGAATCTTGCCTTCGGTGCTCGCCAGCGCCAGACGTTCGGACTGCTCCGGCGTCACCAACAGCGTCACGACCGTCACCTGCATCGGCTTGCCGCCTTCTTTGTCCTGCTCGAGCCGGGTGCCGGCCGTCAGCACCTGCACGTTCGCGAGGACGACTTTCGACATCATGTCCCCCGCGCTCGACGACGGGCTCTGCGTGCAGACGACGTCGACGCGCGTGCCGGGCAGCACGTAGCCGGCCACGCCAACGACTTCGTTGACCCGCACCGAAACCGCGCGCTGGCCTTCCGGAATGACGGGCGGCAGGCCGGCGCCGGCTTCCTTCGAGGCCAGCTTCGCATTCAGAATCGGCTCGCTCTTGACGACCGGGACAATCAGGCCCCGGCCAACCACATCCTGCGGCTTTGCAAACGTACCCTCAGGCACCTGGCCCGATGGGAACGAGACCACCTGCAGATCTTCGGCCTTCAGCTCGGATCCGAGGGCCAGATCTGCAGACGCAACCACGACCGGCTGTGTGGCCATCGCCACCGTCTTCACCGGTTGGTTCTGCATCATGTTGTAGGTTCCGTACGCCAGTCCGCCCCCGGCGAGTATGGCGATGGCGAGTACTGCAAATAGTCGGTTGCGCATGGCGTCCCCTATCTAGGCTCCTTCGTTTCGCATGAGCGAACGGGCGATCATGGTGACCGGTGTTCCGGTTCTGGAACCGCTGTTCACCAGCTTGGCGACGCCGTTCAGCACCATGAAGTTGAACGGCAGCTGAATTTCGATTCGTGAATACGGACGACCATTGACGTCGAAGTTCTGATTCACGGTGATGTGCGTGGGATCGATACAGGTCACGCCTGCGGCGCCGGGCACTGCGGGATGCCGCCGATCTTGGCGTATCCGATCACCGCCGCTTTGACCTGGTCCGGCGTGGTTCCATTGATCACCGCGGCCCGCGCGCCTTCGCGGCTGGCGTTGGTGATCACCTGCCAGGTCTGGTACGCCCGGCCGAACTCGAAGATGCCCACGCAGATCAGCAGGATGATCGGCAGCGTGATTGCCGTCTCGAGCAGTGCCGCTCCGCGTTCATTTGTCATCCGTTTGCGCATGTCGCACCCTTTTCAGTGACCCAGTTGATTCCGGCCGTTGGCGCCCGTGCCTCGGTCCCCTCATCCCACGAGCGCCGCGATGACGCTGCCGACGGCAATCGCCGGCCCGTACGCGAACCGGCTCGCGGAGGTCGCCGACTGAATCTCCCGGCGCGCGACGACTGGCGCCGCAATCATCCGCGCGGTCCCGCCAACGCGTAGCCGCCAGCCGCTTGCGTCGCGCAGCGACGATGAGCGCGAGCACGCCACCCGCCAGGGCCGTGAACAGAAACGCTTTGACGACCAGTGCGGGACCGACGATTGCCCCGACGGCGGCCATCAACTTGACGTCTCCGGCTCCGGTGGCCCCGAGCATGTGGCCGGGCAGCATCAGCACCAGGCCGAGCACGAACCCGACGGCCGCAGCCGTGCAGCGACACACCGCTGAGACCCGTGGCGGCGAAACCGAACCCGACGCCCGCCATCGAGGCAGTCAACGCGTTCGGGATGCGCCGGGTCCGGATGTCGATCACGGTTGCGATGACCACGCCCACGGCCAGGCGCCGCAAACGCGACGCTAGAAATTGGAGGCAATGGCCTGCCAGAACACGTTGTGAATGGTCTGCCCCACGGTCGTCACGGCGCCCAGCGCAAAGAGCGCGATCAGCGCGCACAGGAGGCCGTACTCGAGCAGGTCCTGACCATCCTCGGACTCGCGCAAGCGCGTATTCGCAATACAGTTTCAACGCAGCAACAGCAACGGGCGACTGCATGAGTCTGCTCCTCGTCCTCTTCCTCTCCCTGGGTCTCCACGGCGGTACTCCATCGTTCTCGGAGACACACAGGGCCGGCGCGAAGGCCGACCCTGTGTGTCCGTGTTACGCCGTCTTTACGCCGCCGCCGCGAGCTGGTCCGCGATGTTCGTGGAAGATGGTGTCCACGCTCTGGCCGGCGAAGCCGACCGCACCAATCGCGATCAACGCGATCAGCGCCACGAGCAGCGCGTACTCGAGCAGGTCCTGGCCCTCTTCATTGCGCGCGAACGACTTGACATAGCTAAGAAGCATCGACATTGTGATCCTCCCCCGAGGTTGTTGTGCACCGCCCGAATGCGGTGCGAAGTTGCGGCAGCGCCGCGATTGACTGAATGAGCGCGGCGCTCGCCGCGTCACGGGCCGAGCCAATCGCAACGGCTGTGCCACGGTCCAGCTTGCCCGGTTCCTGGCGTACCCGAAGTCGTTCAGTTCAAGGCAATTGCGGGGGGCGGGAGCGCAGATTCCGGCCGCCTATATCTGCCTCGATACAGGCTCGGCTGGCCGATCATTTTCGTAACGCTCAGCAGCGAAATTGGTGCGCGTCCGCGCGGGGGCGGGTACAGCGGCTCGCCGACCGCGCCACACGGGCACGACGATTACCGCTTTGTCTGGTGGGAATTAGAGTCGGACACTCACGACAATTTCGTGTGCGGCACGACCATTGCGAAACGTGGCGCGGCGCACGCCGCTCGGCGTGTCGATCTCCGGGAGTTCGTCCGACCGTCCGCGGTCCGGAAACATCCGGTCGGCAGCGAGTTATCGGTGACCTTATGAAAGCGAAAGCAGGCATTCGACAGTCGATGCTGTCCTTGATCGTTTTTGTGATCGTGCTCGGGGGACTCGTGTCCGTCGACGCACGAGTACGCGATCGTTTCAGCAACCTGATCTCAGGCGGCGACGAGCTCTCTCCGTGGGGACATCGCGCTGACCGACCTCGGCTCCGCGCTGGCCAGCGCGGTACGCCATCAGAGCGTCGATAACGCGCCGGTGCTGATCTTCACGACAGTTGGCATCGTGTTGTTCCTGTTCATGGTGAGGTCGTAAATTGTCTCTCGTTCTGGCGATTGAACCTGACAGTCGTCAGGCCGCAATCCTCAAGCGAGTCATCCGTGACAAGGTCCGCGCGGATTTCGTCCACGTCGACTCGCGCGATGCGGCAACGGCCGCCATCACCGAGCGCATCCCCGACGTCATCCTGGTCACCGCGTTGATGTCCCCGCGCGACGAAGAGGAACTGGTCACCTTTCTCCGCACGCTCGAAGGCGCCGAACATCTCCAGACGCACACGATTCCGCAGCTCGCTCTCGAGCCCGGAAGATGGCGAACAGAACGAACGGCTCGGGGGGCCTGTTCGGGGTGTTCCGGCGCAAGAAGGAAGCCGAACGGCCGATCGTGACGGCGTGCGATCCCGAGATGTTCGCCGAAGAGATCCGGCAGTTCCTCGTGCGTGCCACCGAGCGAAAGACCGAGTACGCGTCGACGCGCGAACATCGGGCCGCGCGGCGGGCGCTCCAGGGGAACGCCGCGGCCCAGGCGGCGCCAGGTGCTGAATCGGGCGCCGATCGGTCCGCCCCGGCCTCCGATTCTGCCTGGTCCTCGCCATTCGAGTGGCGGAAGACCGATCGCTCGACGCCTCCACAGCCGTCTGGACCGGAGGCGCCCGCGACCCCTCCAGTGCCATCGCTTGTCACCAAAGTGCCGCTCGCGGTTGAGGCCGAGGAGCAGGAGGAGCACGCTGCAGAAAGAGGCGGAACTTCAGCGCCTCGCCGCGGAGGCGGCCGAACGCAAGCGTGCAGAAGTCGAGCGAGAGCGGCTCGAAGAAGAGGCCCTCCGCCGCGAAAAGGAAGAGGAGCGGGAGCGCATTCGCGAGGAACGTCTCCGCGCCGAAGAGGAGCTGGCCCGGCAGGCGGCGGAAGAGCGCGTCAGGCAGCACGAAAAGGAACAGGCGCGGCGCGCGGAGGAAGAGCGTCAGCGAATTCTCCAGGAACAAGAAGCAGAGCGGCGACGCATCCAGGAAGAAGAAGAGCGTGCGGCGCGGGCGGCGCTAGCGAAGATTACCGAGCAAGAAGCGCGGCGCGCTGCGGAGGAAGAAGAGAATCGGCGCCGCCGCGAAGAGGAAGAGCGCCGGCGAATGGAAGCCGAGGCGGCCGCGCGCAAGAAGGCCGAGACCGATTTCGCCGCGCGCCGCAAGCGCGAAGAAGAGGAACGGCGACGGCTCGAAGCGGAAGCGGTGGCACGCCGCAAGCGCGAGGAAGAGGAGCGCCGCCGCCGCGAAGAGGAAGACCGCCGGCGGATTGAAGCGGAAGCGGCCGCGCGTCGCAAGCGCGAAGAAGAGGAGCGCCGCAAGCGCGAGGAAGAAGAGCGGCGGCGTCTCGAAGCGGAAGCCGCGGCGCGGCGCAAGCGTGAGGAGGAAGAGCGGCGGCGGAAGCGCGAAGAGGAAGAAAAGCGACGGCGCGAAGAAGAGGAACGGCGGAGAATCGAAGCCGAGGCCGCGGTCCGCCGCAAGCGTGAAGAAGAAGAACGCCGGCGGCGCGAGGAAGAGGAACGGCGGCGCAAGGCCGAAGAAGAGCGCAAACGCCTGGAAGCCGAGGCGGCCGCGCGACGCAAGCGCGAGGAAGAAGAACGCCAGCGCCGCATCGAGGAAGAACGGCGGCGACGCGAGGAAGAGCGGGTCGCGCGAGAGGAAGCCGAGCGGAAGCGCATGGCGGCCGAGGCGGAAGCGCGGCGCAAGCGCGAAGAGGAAGATCGGCGGCGGCGCGAGGAAGAGGAAAAACGGCGGCGCGAAGAGGACGAGCGCAAGCGACGCGAAGAAGAGGAACGGCGCAAGCTGGCAGAAGAGGCCGAGCGCAAGCGGATAGCCGCCGAGGAGGCCGAGCGCAAGCGCATCGCCGCCGAGGAAGAAGAGCGGCAGCGGATTGAAGCCGAAGAAGCCCGAAAGCGCGAGGAAGAAGAGCGCAAGCACGCCGAGCAGGAACAGAAGAACGAGCAGAAGCGGCGCGAGCGCGAACGGGCCGCCGCCGAGCTCGCAGAGCGCCGGCGAGACGAGGAGCGCAAACGCGAGGAGCAGGAGCGCCTCCGGCGGGAAGCCGAAGACCGTCAACGCGAGATTGCGGCAGCCGCCGGAGATCCGTTTGCCGAGTTCAGGTCCGACCATACCGAATCCAGCGGGGTGCTTCAGCCTGATGCCCGTGGAGAACTTCGGGCGATTCGAGAAGAGTCCGTCATCAGAAAACGACAGCCCGAACGACGAACTGCAGCAGATGATGTCGCGCCTGACGATCCCGGCGCCGGTTGCCAACATCAGCTATCCTCGCGGCTGCAGGATTCGCCGCGTTCGCGTCCGTGCCGTCGAACAACCCGCGACGGAAGGCACCCAGCGAAAGCCGGTCATCGTTTCGCGGCGGGCACTCAAGAGCTCGCGCGCGCGCGCAACCAGACGACCTGCCGAACGCTGACACCGTTTGCCCGAGTGGCGCTTTCTGCGACCGTGGTCGTCAGCCAGGTCTGCGGATTGCGCCAACCAGCCCCGACATCAGCCAGTTTCGCGCCCAAAAACACGAACTCTCAGCCGGTACCCGCCTTGCTCTGATGCTCGTCAGGAGCATCCGACGTGGGCGTGGTCGACGTAGCGTCCCCAATCGAGATTGGTCAGCCGGTCAGCGTGCGCGGTTGGCGGTGGACGGTGTCCTCGGTCGAACGCGGCGCTGACTGCCATGCGGTAAGCCTGCGGCCGGATGAATCCGGACCGGAGCACTCTCGGACGCTTCTCACACCGTTCGACCGCTTCCACTCGATCAGCCGGTCCGCGCCGCGTGTCGTGGCGCCGTCGACCTGGCTCGAGACAGCGCGACACTACCTGGCCGGTATGCGGCCGCCCGGCGGCCTGACGTCGGCGGAGTGCTCGCATGTTCGCCTCCTTGCCTGGCAACTCGAACCTGTCCTTGCCATGTGGCGTTACGGCGTCCCGCGCGTGCTGATAGCTGATGCCGTCGGACTGGGAAAGACGATCCAGGCGAGCTTCCTGATCGCTGAGCTCTGCGGTCAATCGATCATGGCGCGCATCCTGGTGCTGGTCCCGGCGGGCCTGCGCGAACAGTGGGTAGAGGAATTGATGCGCCATTTCGAGGTGAAGGCGCAAATCGCAGACGCTGAGTGGCTGGCTCAGGCTGCGCAAGGGCGCCCCACCAGCTTCAACCCATGGTCGCCACCGGGCGTGTACGTCGCGTCGCACGACTTCGTAAAGCGACCGGAAGTGCTACGGCCGCTCGAAGATGTCACGTGGGATCTCCTCGGTACTGGACGAAGCCCATGCCGCAGCGATCAACACAGACCGACGTGCCGCAGCCGATGCCCTGGCCCGTCGCTCGCGCCGCGTCATTCTTCTGACAGCGACACCGCCCGCAGACGACCCTTCGCAGTTCGACGCGTTGTGCCGAATCGGCAGCCTGGAAGAAGGCGGAATTCCGTTGCTGGTCTTTCGCCGGTACTCGACAGGGTCTGGGCGCCGCGTTGCCCCGCCGCAGCCGGCTTCACCTGGTTCAGCCGTCCACCGTCGAGCGGCGGATGCACGATCTCCTCGACCGCTACACGCGGCAGATCTGGCAGGAATCCACCGCCCGGGGCGACGAGGTCGCAAAGCTGGTGACCACCGTGCTGCGCAAACGGGCGCTTTCGAGTGCCGGATCGCTCCTGACCTCGATCCGACGGCGTGCGGAGATGCTGCTCGGGCTGCATCGGGTCGACGAAGGCCAACTCCGTCTTCCCCTCGCCGACGAGGAGCCGCTAGGTGATGCCGACGACGGCACGGTCCTCGGCGTGCCTGGGATGTCGGACTCGCGCCGCGAACAGCGCTGGCTCGGGGCGCTGGCGGAGGCTGCGCAACACGCCTCCCGCGCGGAAACGAAGACGCGCTATCTGGTCCGGCTGCTCTGCCGGGTGAACGAGCCCGCCATCGTCTTCACGGAATATCGGGACACGCTCCATTCACTGGAACGGGCTTGTGCCGCGGCGAAGATTGGGACCGTCAGTCTGCACGGTGGCCTCAGCCCCACCGAACGAAGCCGCATCTGTCGCGTGTTCACCGAGAGGCCGTGCACGCTGCTCGCCACGGATGCCGCCTCTGAGGGGTTAAACCTGCACGCTCGCTGCCGGTTCGTCGTCCACTATGAGCTGCCCTGGAGTCTTTCGCGTCTGGAACAGCGGACCGGCCGGGTCGATCGGATGGGACAGACGCGGCGCGTCCACGAGATCGGCCTGGTCGCCGCTGACACGGCTGAGGGGCTCGTGCTGGCGCCGCTTGCCGCTCGCGCGTCCCGCGCTCGAAGCCATGACGCTTTCGCCAACGGGCTGGCCTCTGCCTTCACCGAATCTCGCGTGGCGGCATTGATCATGGCAGAGCGGCAAAGCGTCTGGACGCCGCCCCGGCCGATAGAACTCGAACCAACACGACCCTCCTCGGAGACGTCGCCACTCTCGGGCGACGAAGCGTCGGAGGAGGCCCGCAGACTTCTCGAGCTTCGCGCGGTCGTCGGCCTGCAGGGGCACCGCCCGCGCGGTCGCCACGACTCAATCGCAGCAACCAGCATCCCGCGCCGTCGCTCGCGCCTGAGTCCTGGGCTCTACTCGGTCTATCGCATCACGTCGTCGGCACGAGATGGACGAACTGTCGGCGTCCACTCGTGCGTGGCCCGTCGTTCGTTGGAGCCGGGAGAGTTCGATTGCTTGAAACCGTCAGCGCTGCGCCGGATTGTGGCTCGTTTGGCCCGAACGATCGACCCGGCAACTTTGGAGACGCTGTCGACTGCATCGGTCGCGGCCGCCGATGCCGCCGCCAATCACGTGTCCGCGGTAACGGCCCGTCTCGCGCGCCGAGAGCTGGCCTTGAAGCATGCACGGGCCGGCGATTCGCGCCAACTCGTGCAAGCTGGCCTCTTCGATGGACGGGCGATGCGAGAGGCTGCGCGACGTACGAACCTTGCTCAGACCCTTCACGAAGAATCGGACCTGCGTTTAGGTGCGCTCGGCGGTCCGCCAGTTGTGGGCCTCGACGTGCAACTCGTCGCAGTCCTCCATGTCGCTCACGGCGGGCGATGATCGCTGGGCTTTCGGGATCGCTGCTCTCGCACGAAGCCCTGGAACGACGAATTCCGGAGATTCTCGGCGGACAGTTGGGCGAATCCGAGCGCCGAGTTGTGCACGCGAGAATGCGCGCCTGGCACGTCCCTCTGCGCGCGCAGATCGGTCCTGCTGCTTCCGCCCGCACCTGTTTCGATCGCCTTGGCGCGCCGCTCTTCGCCCAGCTTGGCTACCGGGTCCTGCCGGCTCCAGGCGCGGAGGGCACGTTCAGGGCCTTGCTGCTGGCGGCTGGCAATCCGGCCGCCACGCTCGTCGTCACCGCCTGGGGTCAGGACGCGTCGCGCGCCTGGCGCGACGCCGTGCACTTCGGGATCGGCAATGACCTTTCCTGGTGCTATTGCCTGACGGGGCCGTCCTTGCGCGTCATCGATACACGCAGGACATACTCCCGGCGCTTCGTCGAGTTCTCACTCGATAGAACGATTGACGACGAGCGTGCGTTCAGCCTGTTCTGGGGGTTGCTGCGTGCCGCGGCGATGCACACGAAGGGCCTGCCGTCGGCTGCGTTGCTCGATCGCGCCATCGAACTCTCCGAGGAACACCGGACATTGCTCAGGGCATCGCTGCAGCACGGCGTCCACGGCGCTCTCGAACACCTCGTCAAAGCCTTCGTGAGGAGTGGGGCGCGGCGCATCGACGCATCGCATGCGTTCGACGAATCGCTGATTGTCGTCTACCGAATCCTCTTTCTTCTGTTTGCCGAGGCAAGGGGCATGGTTCCGCAGTGGCATCCGATCTTCAAGGATGGATACACCATCGAAGCGGTTCGTGCGCCCGTCGAACATCTGCCGCGGCCTCGTGGTCTCTGGGAAACGCTGCAGGCGATCACACGCCTGGCTCACCGTGGATGCCACATCGGATCGCTTCGGGTCACGGCATTCAACGGCCGGCTCTTTTCACCGACGCACTCTCCGCTGTCGGACATCACCGCGCTCGATGATGGCGAGGTGCGGGAAGCCGTGTTGGCTCTGACGACACGTCCCCTGCGGCAGGGACGGACGTCAATTGCGTACGGTGACCTCGGCGTCGAGCAGTTGGGCGGCATCTACGAGCGGCTGCTCGAATTCGAGAGCGCGGCTTCGCCGGAGGCGCTCCGGCCAGCTCTGGTTCGGTCCGGGAAACGCAAGGCGACCGGATCTTTCTATACGCCGCGCTCGGTCACCGACTATCTCGTTCGCCGCACGTTGGCGCCACTCGTACCAGACGCGGCGCCGGAACAGATCCTGGGACTGAGAATCCTCGACCCGGCGATGGGGAGCGGGGCGTTCCTGGTGTCGGCTTGCAGGTACCTGGCCGCTGCGTACGAAGCCGCGTTGTTGCGCGAGGGCGGGTTGACGTCTGAAGACATCACGGACGCCGATCGCGCCGGTTTTCGCCGCGCCGTCGCGCAGCGCTGCCTGTTCGGAGTAGACATCAACCCTATGGCCGTCCAGGTGGGCCGGCTGTCACTCTGGTTGGCGACCCTCGCAGCCGACCGGCCGCTGACGTTTCTCGACCATCGATTGCGCACTGGCAACAGTTTGGTCGGCGCGTCCCTGGACGATCTCGCCCGCCAACCACCGGCGAAAGGCAGACACAACCGCCCGATCGTGCCGTTGCCGCTCTTCCGGGACGACGATTTCGACCGCGTCCTGTGCGAGGCGGTCGGTATTCGCCGGCAGATCGCGGACGCCCCAGGGGACACGCTCGAGCAGGTCAAATCGAAGGAACGCGCGCTGGGTGCGCTCACGTCGTCATCCACGTTGCCGCAACTCATGGAGGTCGCCAACTTGTGGTGCAGCCCGTGGTTCGTCGCAGGGGCAACCGGAGAGATGCTCGCGACGGCGTTTGGGGCGCTGGTAGATCGCATTCTCCACGGAACGAAACGTTGCCGCCGCACCAAGTCCGCGAACTGCGCGAACAGCGCGCGGTCCGTTGCGGAAACCTCGAGCTTCTTTCACTGGACGCTCGAGTTCCCCGAAGTGTTCTTCGACAGCGCGGGCAGGCCGCTCAGCCAGCCTGGTTTCGATGCCATCGTCGGCAACCCGCCGTGGGAGATGCTTCGGGGCGATACCGGAGAGGCCAGCGCGCGCGAGTCGGCACGTTCCTCCGGGACGAAGCTGACGGCGTTTGCGCGAGGTGCGGGCGCCTACCGTCTTCAGGGGGACGGCCACACCAACCTCTATCAACTGTTTCTGGAACGCTCGCTGGTTCTTCTACGCGCGGGCGGGCGTCTCGGCCTGGTCCTTCCGTGGGGATTCGCCATCGATCGCGGGAGCGCGGCGCTCCGTCAGGCGATGTTCGATGCGATGCGCGTCGACGCGCTGGTATCTGTTGAGAACCGGGACGGTGTCTTCCCAATCCATCGCGGGCTCAAGTTCCTCCTGCTCTCGGCGTCGAAGGGCGGTTCGACCACTCGGCTTCCCTGCAGGTTTGGCATTCGATCGCCGGCGGCGCTCGAGGCGCTCCCGGACACTGGCCCGGACTGCCAGGCCGTCATGCTGCCGAGGGCGATCGTCGAGAAGTACGATGCCTCGTCTCTCGCGATCCCGGAGGTGCGGACGGCGATGGATCTTCAAGTCCTCACGCAAATCGCTCACGACTTTCCGGCGCTCGGCGATCGGGAAGGCTGGAACATCCATTTCGGGCGTGAGCTCAACGCGACAGAAGACCGCCAGTATTTCGTGCGCAAACGCGAGAAATCGTCAAAGGGATGGGCTACCGGTGCTCGAAGGCAAGCAGCTCACGCCGTTCGTGGCTGATCTGGATGCGGTGGACTACCGGATTCCTGCATCGACGGCGGCGCGCGTTCTCCCGCGGGATCGGACGTTCGGACGTGACAGGCTGGCGTACCGCGATGTCGCCTCATCGACGAACCGCGTTTCGTTGATCGCTGCGATCGTTCCGGCCGACACGGTCACCACCCATACGCTGTTCTGCCTTAAGGAGTCTCTGCCGTTGCCACAACAGCAGTATCTGTGCGGCATGTTCAACAGCTTTGTCGCGAACTATCTCGTGCGGCTCCGCATCAATACTCACGTCAGTGCTGCCGTGATCGATCGGCTTCCGATTCCAAGGATGCGCGCGGGCGACCCGCGCCAGGAGAGATCGCGCGTCTGGCTGCGACTCTCGCCGGCGGACACGAACTCGTGTCATTCGCGAGGCTGCAGGCCATCGCCGCAGACCTCTACGGGCTGCGCCGCGACCAGTTCGCGCATGTGCTCGAGACATTCCCGTTGGTACCACGCGCGGATCGCGACGCCTCCCTGGCGGCCTTTTGCGATATATTCGACCTTCGGCCGCGCAGCGGATGAAGCTGGTGCGCCAGATCCGGCCGCTGTCGGACACACATCGATGCCCAATTACGGGTTCGCCATAGATCTGCGAAAGTGCATCGGCTGCCACGCGTGCACGATTGCCTGCAAAGCCGAACACCAGATCCCCGTCGGCGTCAACCGCTGCTGGGTCAAGACCGTCGAGAAGGGAACCTTCCCGGACACGCGCCGGTTCTTCTTCCCCGTTTTGTGCAACCAGTGCGTCGAGGCACCGTGCGTCCGCATCTGTCCGACCAACGCCCTCTTCAAACGCCGCGACGGCATCGTCGACCTCAACTCGCAGTCGTGCATCGGCTGCCGGGCGTGCATGGAAGCCTGTCCGTACGATCAGCTGTTCATCGATCCGAACACGCGGACCGCAGAAAAGTGCAACTTTTGTGCGAATAGGGTTGAGAACCGGCTCGAACCCGCCTGCGTCAGCGTGTGTCCGACCGAGTGCCGCATCTTTGGCGATCTGGACGATCCGGCGAGCGAGGTCGCACGGATCGTGCGCATGGAAGCATTCACCGTCCGGAAACCCGAGAAAGGGACGGGACCGAAGGTCTTCTACATTGCCGCCGAGGAAAGCGCGATCCGCCCCGAGGCGGCCGTTCGTCCCCTTATATATAAGGAAGGCTCGGTTCACCTCCGGCCCATCGGCACGCCGATGCCGGACCCTGAAGACCCCGGCGCGCCGCGGGTGGACTACGACGTGCCCCATGCAAAACCGTGGGGCACCGACATGGTCCTGTACCTGCTGTTCAAGGCCCTGTCGACCGGCGCCATGCTGGTGGCCGCGCTCTTGTGGTGGATGGGCTTCGACGGACCTCTGCCGACCATTGCCGCCGCCGCCGTCTCGCTGATCTTCATCTCGCTGACGGCCGTGGTACTCATCGTCGATTTGGAAAGGCCCGAACGCTTTTACTACATCCTGACGCGATCGAACTGGCGCTCGTGGCTCGTCTGGGGCTCATGGTTCCTGACGGCGCACGGCATCCTGAGCTTCCTCTGGCTCGTCGCCGCGTGGTTCGGATGGGACTCGGTCCTGGATGCGCTCATCGTTCCGGTCGCCATCGTCGCCATTCTAGCCACGCTCGTACACCGGCTTCCTGTTCGCGCAGGGTCTGGCCCGGGATCTCTGGCAGGGGCCGTCGGCTGCGTTCGATCTGATCGCGCAGTCACTCAGCGCGGGCAGCGCCATCCTCCTGCTGCTCGCCGTGTTGATGGACGGTCGCGCCTCCGACGCGGTACCCATCCTCGGCACGGTCCTGGCCGTGTCGCTGACGACGCATCTGGTGATCCTCGCGTTCGAGCACCTGCTCGCGCCGAGCCCCACGCGCCATCATGAGATCGCCGCGGAGACAATCCGGCGGGGCGCGTACGCCCGACTGTTCTGGGGCGGCGCGGTGGTGGGTGGAGGTCTTCTCCCCCTGGTTGTCTTGTTGACCATCGGCGCTTCAGCCAGCGCCCTGCTCACGTCCGCCGTTGCGCTGCTCGCGCTGGCCGGCGGCGCGGCGTGGGAATACATTTGGGTCGAGGCGGGACAGAGCGTGCCGCTCTCGTAAGGCTCGACCGCCGAGTCCGACTGCCAAGGTAACCGATGACTGAATTCCGTTCCCACCCCGATCCATCGGAGTGGGACAACTACGTCGACTACGAGTCCACGAGCTGGCCGAAGAAGGAACGCCGGCGTTACTGGATCATCCCGAGCATCTGCTTCAACTGCGAGTCGGCCTGCGGAATCCTCGCGTACGTGGATCAGGAAACTCTCGAAGTGCGCAAGATCGAGGGCAACCCGGTTCATCCTGGCAGTCGCGGCCGAACGTGCGCCAAGGGCGTCGTCACACCCAATCAGCTCGAAGATCCGGACAGGATCATGTATCCGCTCCGTCGAACGGGTGAACGTGGCGAAGGCCGTTGGGAACAGGTTTCGTGGAACGAAGCGCTCGACGACATCGGCGGGCGGATCCGCCGGGCGATCCTCGAAGGGCGCCGCCGCGAGATCATGTATCACGTCGGACGGCCGGGCGAGGATGGCTACGCCAACCGCGTGCTCCAGGCGTGGGGCATCGACGGCCACAACAGCCACACGAACGTCTGTTCGTCGTCCGCGCGGTTGGGCCACTTTCTCTGGTGCGGCGCCGATCGGCCGTCTCCCGACTACGCGAACGCCCAGACGATCCTGCTGCTCTCGTCGCACCTCGAGTCGGGCCACTATTTCAATCCGCACGCTCAGCGGATCGTTGACGCGAAGTCCCAGGGTGCAACGCTCATCGTCATGGATCCGCGGCTGTCGAACACGTCGGCCAAAGCGGACATCTGGCTGCCGGCCTACTCTGGAACCGAAGCCGCTGCGCTGCTCGCGATCGCGCGCATCCTCCTCGACGAAGAGCTCTACAACCGCGACTTCGTGAGGAAGTGGGTCAACTGGCGCGCGTACTTCAGAGCCGAACGCCCGGAACTGCCCGAGACGTTCGATGCGTTCATCGCCGCACTCAAGGAACTCTACGCGCAGTTCACGCCCGAGTTCGCCGAAGCAGAAACGGGTGTATCGGCGGCGAAGGTCGTCGAGGTCGCAAGAGCGATCGCGCGCGCAGGAACGAGGTTCGCCACCCACAACTGGCGCGCGGCGGCATCAGGCAATCTCTGGGGCTGGCAGATCACCCGCTGCCTGTATCTGCTGGTCGTTCTCACCGGATCGCTGGGAGCGGTCGGTGGCGTGAACATGCACGTGACCAACAAGTTCGTTCCGAAGCATCCGAATCCTCCGCCGCCGCCTCGAGTACTGGAACGAGCTGCTCTTCCCCAAGGAGTTTCCGCTCGCGTTTCTTCGAGATGAGCTTTCTGCTGCCGCACCTTCTGAAGGAGGATCGCGGACGGCTCGAGGTCTACTTCACGCGGGTCTACAACCCGCTGTGGACGAATCCCGATGGGTTCTCGTGGATGGAGATGCTCCAGGACAAGGAGAAGATCGGCTTGCACGTCGCGCTCACGCCCGACCTGGAGCGAGACGGCCTGGTTCGCCGACTACATCCTGCCAATGGGCCTGGGCACCGAACGTCACGACACGATGAGCCAGGAGACGCATGCAGGACAGTGGCTGGGATTCCGGCAACCCGTGCTGCGCGTCGCGCGAGAAAAGCGTGGCGAGCAGATTTCGGCCACCCACGAGGCGAACCCTGGCGAGGTGTGGGAAGAGAGCGAGTTCTGGGTTGCGCTGAGCTGGAAGATCGATCCCGACGGCACCCTCGGAATCCGCAAGTTCTTCGAGTCCCCGAAGAGACCCGGCCAACCCATCACGATGGACGAATACTACGGCTGGATCTTCGAGAACTCGGTCCCGGGCCTCCCCGAGGCGGCCGCAAAGGAACAGCTCACGCCGCTCGCATATATGCGCAAGTACGGGGTATTCAAGGTCTCGGACAAGTCATACAGCCGCGCGCACGAGCGTGCATTGGATTCCTCAGAACTCGAGGGCACGACTACGTTCGGAAGACGGCGAAACGATCCTGCGCAACGGCGCCGCCATCGGCATCAACGTCGACGGGGTTACCTGCGCCGGCTTCAACACGCCCTCACGGCGTCTGGAGTTCTACTCGCCGACTATGACCGAGTGGGGATGGGGCAGAGCACGCGCTGCCGAAGTACGTGCCCGGCCACGTCTACTGGCGCGACCTGAAGCGCGAAGAGGGTGAATTCGATCTGCTGCCGAACTTCCGGCTGCCGACGCTCATCCACACCCGATCACCTGTCAAATGGCTCTACGAGATCTCGCACAGCAATCCGCTGTGGATCGCGACTGCCGACGCCCGGCGGCTGAAGATTCAGACAGGCGACCTCGTGAAGGTGCGGACGCGCATCGGGTACTTCGTGACGCGTGCATGGGTCACCGAAGGGATCCGCCCGGGCGTTCTGGGGATGTCGCACCATCTCGGCCGATGGCGGCTGCAGGAGGAGCAAGGCGGCTCGCGCGTTGCGACTCTCGCTCGTGCGCATCACGCGCGACGCCGGAGGCCGTTACGTGATGAAGCAGCTCCACGGTGCGAAGGCCTTCCAGAGCCCGGACCCCGACACGGGACGGATCTGGTGGAGCGAAGTCGGCGTGCATCAGAACGTCACCTTTCCGGTTCAGCCCGATCCTGTCAGCGGCATGCACTGCTGGCATCAGCGCGTGCATCTCGAGAGGGCCGGCCAGGACGACGCGTACGGCGACGTCATGGTGGATACGGACGCCGCTCATCAGGCGTACAAGGACTGGATGGATAAGACGCGCCCCGCTCCAGGCCCAGGCGGACTCCGCCGGCCATTGTGGTTCGATCGACCGCTC
Source organism: uncultured Acidobacteriota bacterium (assembly GCA_963710415.1). GTDB lineage: Bacteria > Acidobacteriota > Vicinamibacteria > Vicinamibacterales > 2-12-FULL-66-21 > CAVQAH01. The sequence goes on from CAVQAH010000016.1 coordinate 109,143, forward strand.
AGGCCGATCGCGTCAGCCTATAAGGTGTCGTCCGAATAGAACCTTATGGGCCTACGAGAGGATCGCGCGCCGGTCTGGGCGATCTGGCTGCTCATCGCATTCGGAGCAGTCCAGCCGCTCATCTGGACGCACGTGAGCACGGCCGTGCAGCGGCGCGCTGTCTTCCTTCCGATTCTCATCGTCTGGATAACGCTCCTCGTACTCGCCGCGCTCGCCACGCGGCGCATCGATTGGCTCGTGCGCAGCCTCACCTCCGAGGAACAGGCGCATCGGGCCACGCTGAGCGAGGTCGAACAGCTCCAGACGCAGAACGCCATGCTCGAGATCGTCACGCGGTCCGTGGACGTTCCGTTGGCGTTCCAGGAGCTCGCGTCACGAATCGCCCGGCTGGTGCCGTGCGACCGTGTGGGTCTGGCACTGCTCGCCGAGGACGGCAAGGAGTTTCAGACCTACACGGCGCGCGTGCAGAACGACGACGGTCCACGACGCGCGCGTCCGGAAGTTGTGTTCAAGGTCGAGCGAACGATGATCGGAAGCGTCGTGCGTTCCCGCGAGCCACTCATCGTCGAGGACATGAATGCGGCGGCTCCGGACTATCTCGATGCGAACGTGGTCGTCACCGCCGGCTTCCGGTCGGCTCTGATCATTCCGCTGGTCTCGAACGAACGCGCCGTTGGAACGCTCAATTTCGTGGGACGAAAGCCGGGACGTTTTCGAGCGCAGGCACATCGAGCCGCTGCAGCCCATCGCGGAAATCCTCGCGGTGACGTGGGTCGCCCAACAGCTTCAGCAGACCGTCGGCAAGTACCGGATGGCGGAAGTCATGTCCGAAGCGACGCTGGCGATGGCGGCCGAAATCAACAGCGCCCTTCAGACGATCGTCGGCCACTGCGACATCCTGCTTCACACGACCGAAGACGCCAGCATCAGGCGAGACGTCTCGACGATTTCGCGACAGGCACAGCGGATCGGCGATGCGCTGGAGAAGATGCGGAAGCAGGTTCGTGAGAGCCGGGACCGCGCGAAACAAGGCAATCTGGCGCCCGGAACCGAGGAGCTCACATGACGCGAGCGGTCAGAGACCCGCGGCGCGGAACGACAGGATCAGCGACGCGCTGAGGAGCAAGACCACAGTCAGCGTCGCGCCCACGAAGAACCAGTCGCGCATCCGGATTGCCTCGAGAAATGACACCGCCACGCGCAGCATCGGCGTGGCCAGCAGAGTAATCAGCCCGGCGTCGAGGAGACGTGTGGCCTGACTCCCGCTGAGCCAGAGCGCGAGGCCGGCGGCGAGCGAAATGGCGCTCAGCGTCACGCCCGCGAGCATCAACCGCGCCAGAAGGCTTTCGAGGGCTGACACCTGGGCGCCGTTGTCCTTCACAGCGCCTTCACCAGATACGTGATCGACACAAACGCCAGAACCGACGCCATCAGGATCTTCAACCACTTCGCACGGGCGCGCTCGCCGAACCAGAATCCAGCACGCGATCCAGCGAGAACGCCGAGCACGGCTGCGGCTGCCATTGGTTCCGAGACGTTCCCGCGGGCGTAGTAGAGCGGCGCCGATGCGACCGCGGTGACGCCGATCATGATGGCGCTCGTCGCGGCGGCCGCACGAAGGGGCACGCCGCACCAGGTGTTGAGCGCAGGAACCTGCAGAATGCCGCCTCCAATGCCAAGCGATCCTGAGACGAAGCCGGCAACAGCGGAAACGCTCAGCGCGGCGGGAATCCGCCGAGTTCGATAGACGACCTCCCGGCCGCTCTCGTCTTCGTAAAACCGTCCGCCGAACGGACCGGGATCGATCGACGAGTCGAGAATCACATTTCGCTTGTCGAGCCTGAACAACATCAGGACCGCGATCACAGCGGTGACGAACGAAAACATCATGAACAGCACACGGTCAGGCATCTTCACGACGAAGATGGCGCCCAGCAGACCCTCCGCCCGAAGCCGCGACCTGAAGGAGCATCCCGAGCCGCAGATTGACGAGCCGCCGTCCGGCCGAGCCGGCTGATACCACGCTCGATGTCGTAATCACCGTCATCAGACTGACGCCGGAGGCGACATTCAGCGGTACGCCAACCACAAACTGCAGGAACGGCACGAGAAACACGCCACCGCCGATTCCGAGAAGGGCTCCGAGACATCCGGCAACGGCCCCGGCAAGCACGACGAGGGCGATGGTGGTCGAGGTGATCAGCAAAACGGGGCGGTGTTATGATTCGAGCAATCCGGGGTTGGGCCGGATTCTAACCCATGTTTCAGCGATTCTTCGATGAAGGGCTCGCGCAGGCTTCGTACCTCGTCGCTTGCTCGCGCACACGCGAAGCGGCTGTCGTTGATCCTCGCCGGGACATCGACGTCTACGTCGCGGCCGCGCGTCAGCACGGCCTCACCATCGTCTACGCCATCGAGACACACGTGCACGCCGATTTCGTGTCGGGCGCGCGCGAGCTCGGGCAGATCGGCGCGCGAGTGATCGCCGGACCTGGTGCCGCATTGGCCTACGCGCATCACGAAGCGCGTGACCGTGAACGCATCGCCCTGGGCGACGTCACCCTCGAGTTACTGCACACACCGGGACACACGCCCGAGCATGTTTCCGGTACTGGTTCGCGAGCCGAACGAGCCACCGCGGCTGCTCACCGGGGACACACTGTTTGTCGGCGGTGTGGGCCGGCCAGACCTGCTCGGCGACGAGCAGGCGCGCCAACTCGCTGAACAGCTCTTCGATTCGCTCTTCAACACGTTCCTGGCACTCGACGATGCGACCGAAGTGCATCCGGGGCATGGGGCAGGCTCACTCTGCGGCACAGGGATCGGCAAGGAACCATTCTCGACGATCGGGCAGGAACGGCGCGTGAACCCGATGCTCCAGCACGCATCGAAGGACAGCTTCGTGGCGGCGGTGCTTGGGGATCTTCCTGAGACACCTCCGTATTTCGCACGAATGAAGCGTCTCAACCAGCGCGGACCAGCCGTCCTGAGCCTGAGCACACCAGTCGAGCCGCCGGGTGCCATCTCCCCGCTCGAAGCGTTTGCCGTGTCGAAGAACGGCGGCGTCATCCTGGACCTGCGCACATCCGATGACTTCGGCAAGGGTCATCCGACGGGCGCTGTGAACATCGCCTATGGATCCAAGGTCGGCTACTGGGCCGGATGGGTCCTGGCGCCTGCCGTGCAGATCGTGCTGCTGACCGATGGTGCGCCGGACCAGTCGCGTCACCAGCAGCAGACCGCCGAGATCTGCCGGCAACTGCTCCGCGTCGGTTTCGATTCGGTCACTGGCGTCATCGACCGCGGCTTCGACGCCTGGCAATCGATCGGACTTCCGGTCTCGCACATCCCACAAATGACGGCTGCCGAGCTCAACGCGCAGCTCGATCGACCGGGGGGCCCTCAGGTCATCGACGTGCGAACGAGGCGGGAGTGGCAGGCCGGACACATCGACAGCGCACTCAACGTCCCGGTCGGCGAGATCGTTCAGCGCGCGGCCGACATCCCACGCGATGTGCCGATCGCCGTTATCTGCGAAGGCGGCTTCCGCTCCAGCCTTGCCTCGAGCCTGCTGGAACGGGCCGGCGTGAATCAGATCCTCAACGTAACCGGTGGAATGTCGGCGTTGCGCGCGCTGGAGCTCACACGATGACTCACACCGATACTTCGGCGTTCGATTCGCTGAAGCCGAGGCTGGATGCCGCGGTCGATGCGCCCGACGTGACGGCGATCGCGCATCAGATCAAGGCCGCCCTGCAGGATGTGCTGCGCAGCAACGGCCTCTCGCTGCCTCAGCGATTTCACAGGTCCCTGCCCGACACGTACGCCCGCCGTCTGCTCCATCGCGACCCGGACGGCCGCTACACGGTCGTCGTGATGACGTGGGGGCCCGGACAGAAGACCGCTCTTCACGATCACGCCGGGATCTGGTGCGTGGAATGCGTGGTCGATGGCGAGATGGAGATCACCCAATACGACCTGATCTCCGACGACGGTGGGAACTACCGGTTCAGCAGGCAGAATTGCGTAGCGGCAGCGCGCGGCGCGGCAGGGTGCCTCATCCCGCCATTCGAGTATCACACGCTCGCCAACGCGCGCCCCGACCGCAGCTCGATCACCATGCACGTGTACGGTGGCGAAATGGATCACTGTCACGTGTTCGAGCCAAGCGGGGACGGCGTGTACCGGCGCGTGACGCGTTCGCTTTCCTACACCGATTAAGCACGGCCGCGCCTACCTGAAGCGATCTCTTCCCGACCTCGGCTGAATTGGGCACCAGCGTGGCGGGGTAGAATGAGAGCAGGCTCGTCGCCTGCCGCCGTTCGACCATGTCACTCTCTCCTGGTAGCCGTCTCGCTCAGTACGAAATCGTCGAACCCATCGGTTCCGGCGGGATGGGCGTTGTGTATCGCGGCCGTGATTCCCGGCTCGGCCGGGACGTCGCGCTGAAGGTGATGGCGGCTCACATCGCCGCGGATCCCGAGATGCGCCGCCGCTTCGAGACCGAGGCGCGCGCGGTTGCCGCGCTGTCGCATCCGAACATCCGCTCGATTCACGAGCTGGCAGATCGTGGACGGACTGCCGGTCGCGGTGATGGAGCTGCTCGAGGGCGAAACGCTTCGCATGCGTCTGAAGCGTGGAGCGCTGTCGTGGCGCGAAGCGGTAGAGACGGCGGCGGGAATCGCCGACGGGCTGACCGCCGCGCACACGCGCGGGAATCGTGCATCGCGATCTCAAACCGGAGAACGTGTTCCTCACGACCGACGGCGGTGTGAAGATCCTCGACTTCGGCCTGGCGCTGCAGCGCCTCGAACAGCCGCTGTCGGAAGGCCCGACGGTCGCCGCGACGGCGCAGGGAGTCGTGCTCGGGACGTTCGGCTACATGTCGCCCGAACAGGTGACCGGCGAGCGCGTCGATGCACGTTCCGACATTTTCGCGCTCGGCTGCGTGTTCTATGAAATGTTGTCGGGCCGAGCCCTGTTCACCGGTGCCACGCCTCAGGAAGTCATCGCACGGCTGCTGCATGACAGCGTTCCCGACCTCGTCGCCTTCGACCCGCTGGCGCCAGCAGAACTGCGGCCGATCCTCTCGCGGTGCGTGGACCGCGTGGCGACGCGCCGGTTCGAGTCGGCTCAGGACGTGGCCATGGCGCTCCGCTCGCTCCTCACCGGATCGGCCGCCATCAGCACCGGCGGATCGAAACGTCGCGGCGCCCGCGGCAAATCGCTGGCGGTGCTTCCGTTCGTCAATGCCGGCACGGATCCGTCGACCGAATACCTGATCGATGGCATCACCGAAAGCATCATCAACAGCCTTTCGCAGCTCAGCGGCCTGCGCGTCGTGCCGAGAAGCCTTGTCTTTCGCTACAAGGGACTGCAAGCCGATCCATCGACGGTGGGCCTCGCGCTCAATGCGCGCACGATCCTGACCGGCCGCGTGCTGCAGCAGGGCGAGTTTCTCAACATCCAGGCCGAGTTGGTCGACACGTCGACAGAGTCGCAGCTCTGGGGTGAACAGTTCCGCCAGAAGATCTCGGAATTGATGGTCGTGCAGCAGGAGATTGCCTGGCAGATCTCCGAAGCGCTTCGCCTCAAACTGACCGGGCGTCAGAAGACCAAACTCCGCAAGAAACCGACGGTCGATCCCGACGCGTACCAGGACTACCTCCGCGGGCGTTATCACTGGAACAACTGGAGCCCGGACGGCTTCAAGCGCGCCCTCGAGTGCTTCGAACGCGCGATCTCGCGCGACCCGACGTATGCGCTGGCCTATGCGGGGCTCGCCGACACACTTGGGTCGATGGCCTACTACGGCTTCATCCCTCCCGAGGACGGGTTCCCGCGCGCGAAGGCGGCGGCCACCAGGGCCATCGCTCTCGATCCCGAGGTTCCTGACGCCCATGCGTCGCTGGCGCTGAGCATGCTGTTCTGGGACCACGACTGGGTGGGAGCGGAGCGAGAGTTCAAGGCAGCGATCTCGCTCAACTCGCAGCTGGCAATCCCGCACGCCCTCTACTCGATTTACCTGATGAGCGTCGGACGCTTCGACGAGGCGATTGACGAAGGCCGCGAGTCACAGCGGCTGGATCCGTTGTCGCTCCTCACCAACATGACCGTCTGCTGGGGACTGCACTTCGCCCGGCGGACCGAGGAAGCCATCCGCGAAGTGCTGCGCGCGCGCGAGTTGACGCCCGACGTATCAGGACGCCTCGGTCATTCTCATGAACTCGTACGAGGATCTCGGGCGATTCGAAGATGCTGCGCGGGTGTGCAGCGACCGGATCTGTTTCGGGGTGGAGGTTGATGAGGAGCAGCTCATCGCCGCGTATCGCGCCGGCGGTCCCGAGGGCTACTGGAGAAAGCGGCTGGAGGTGCTCGATTCCGCACCCGATCGAGCAGGCCTCCGTGACTTCGGGTACGCCGTAATCTACTCGCGGCTGGGCGAAGCCGACCTGGCCCTGAATCACCTCGAGCGAATGGTCGACTTGAAGACTGGCGGCGCCGTGTTCATCGCCGTGGATCCGTATGTGAAGCGCTTCCTCGATCACCCACGATTCAAGAAGCTGGTGGAGCGGGTGGGGATGCCCACGGTTTCAGCACCGCATACAGTGCCGACATGATCGGCGCCTGAACACCTGCCTTCGCCGCCCGCCGCACGACGGCGCCGTGCAATGCTTCCACCTCGATGCGCTTGCCCTGCGAGAGATCGATCAGAAGGGACGAGCGCATCGTTCCCGGAATGCCATCGACGTACGCCTCGATCCGCTCGATCACATCAGGCGCGACGGGCACGCCCTCGGCGCGGGCTACACGCTCGACCTCCCGGCAGGCCTCCAGAAACTGCTTGCGGATGAACGGATCTGCCCACACCGGGCCGATCGGGAGGCGCGCCCCACCGGTGAAGCCGGCGAGCGAAACCAGGAAAATGAACTTCTCCCAGATGGGCACACGGCCATCCTCGACCGCCTCCGCCTGGATGTCTGCGCCCGACAACGCCGCATGGATCTGGCGAACGCGTTCGCTCATACGCGGCAACTGTCCGAAGACTTCTCCGAACACGATCCGGCGATGCGCGCCGGTTTGTTCGATCACGCCGGGAGCGCTCAGGGCGGTTGCGATGTAGGTCGTGCCGCCGAGGACCGGCCGCTCGCCAGTTACTGCAGCAACCTCGCCCACGCTGTCCACGCCGTTCTGGACCGTGAGTACCGACGTCCGATCGGCAATCATCGGTCGCAGCATCGGCAGCGCGGAGGCGTTGTCGTAGGTCTTGACGGCATACAGCACGACATCGACCGGCCCGACCTTCGATGTGTCTTCTTCTGCCGGCGCCCGGACCGTGAAATCTCCCACCATCGGGCTGCGAATCTCGAGGCCCCGCTCCCGGATGGCGGCGAGGTGCGCGCCGCGCGCGATGAACGTGACGTCGTGCCCGGCTCGCGCGAGCTTGGCGCCGTAATACCCACCCACAGCCCCTGAACCCAGAACGGCGATCTTCATGTCACGTGGAACCCTACGACCGCGCTTGGCCAGCCGATTGCCTTTGCCAGTACCAGTACGCGGGAAGGCCGAGCACGAGGAATCCGAGCCCGGCGAGCGATTCGAATGGACGCTCCATGAGCGTGTTGAGAACGAACGCCACGGAACCCATCACGAACACGATCGGCACGACCGGATAGCCCCACGTCCGGTAAGGCCTGGGGTGATTGGGCATCTTCGAGCGCAGCCGGAACAGCGCCAGACCACAGGCCACGCTGAACAGAATCGAGATGAACATCACGTATGTGAAGAGCTGCTCGTAGGTGCCCGAGAGCGCGAGCAGCGACGACCACGCGGTCAGCGCGATGATCGCCACGTGCGGCGTCCGGTAACGCGGATGCACGGTGCGCGCGGCGGGAAGAAAGACGCCGTCTGACGCCATGGCAAAGAGGAGCCGCGATCCGGCCAGGATGGCCGCCGCGTTGCAACCGAAGGTCGAGAGGACCACCGTCAGCGCGACGAACTGCGCGCCGCCGGGACCGACGAGCGTCGTGGCCGCATGCTCGGCGATCCGCGTGACGCCTTTCATCTCGTCGATTGACAAGGCGAACAGATACGCAACATTGACAGCCAGGTAGATCGTCGTGAGCGCAGCAATGCCGCCGACGAGGGCTCGCGGGACGTTCTTCTGCGGATCTTTGATCTCGCCCGCGGCATACGTGACGAAGTACCACGCCTCATAGGTCCACAGCACCGCGATCATCGCGATGCCGAACGAAGCGGCCGGGCGCGTCAGGTCCGGCGGCACGACGGGCGTGAACGCCGGCTGGACGCGCGCCGCGACAATAGCCATCACCGGAAGCGCCGCCAGGCCGCCGACCTTGGCAGCCGTCATGATCACGTTCACGAGGTTACCGCTGCGAACGCCGACGTAGTTGATCGCGCCGAGCACCACAATCGCCATCACCGCCGCCAGCTTGCTCGCGGTGAGGACGAACGTGCCGAACGGCGTAGACACGCTCCACAGGACGCCGAGCTGGGCGAGCGCGGGGACGAAATAGCTCAGGTACTCGGCGAAGCCGACGGCTACCGCCGCGATGCCGCCGCTCAGCACGACGAGCATCGCCACCCAGCCGTACAGAAAGGCGGGAAGGGGCCCGTAGGCCTCGCGGAGAAACACGTACACGCCGCCGGAGCGCGGAAACATGGCGCCCATCTCGGCGTAGGTGAGTCCGCCGGTGATGGCGAGCACTCCCCCCAACGTCCACGCGAGCAGGAGCAGCGACGCGGACGGGATCACGGCAGCCATGCCGCCGGTCGTCAGGAAAATCCCCGACCCGATGACGCTGCCGATGACGAAGAGGATGGCCGAGCCGAGACCGATGGCTCTGACCAGCTTCGCGTCCTGACCGCCGTCTGCGACCGCTACGCTGGGTGCGCTCACAAGAGTCCTTTCTTAGTGCTCGCGGGGCCCCCCCCCGCTCGCTTCCGCGCGGCGCACAACCGTCGCCGCGGCTCCAAGCCGCAGCGCGCTCGTGCTCCATACGGAGTCGGAACTGCAGCACGCCTCTAACGTCCAACGCTTCGGAGCCAGGCGGCCGAATGTGCCTGGAAGTGTGATCGTTCTCTACATGTTAGAATCACCGCTCCATCCTTGTGCGTCGGCGGACCGGCCACCGCCCTCGCCCCGGAGGTTCAATGGCGGCCCGCCTCACTACGTTCGTCGTCGTCGCTATCGTTGCTGCGACCCTCATTGCCGGCCTCATCGTGGGTGCGCAACGGGACGACAGCGAAGGTCCGGTGGATGTGATCATCCACAACGCGGTGGTCTACACGGCCGACGAGGACCACTCCACCGCCGAGGCCGTGGCGATCCGCGGCAATCAGATCCTGCGCGTCGGCAGCGAACGCGACGTGATGCGCCTGCGGCGCCCGCAGACGACGATGATCGATGCGCATCGCGGAAGCGTGCTGCCGGGATTCAACGACTCCCACCTGCACTTCATCAAAGGCGGCCTCGATCTCGAGCGGATCGACTTGTCGGACGCCGTGACGCTTGCCGAGATCCAGCAGCGTGTCCGCTCGTGGGCCGAGGAGAACCCGGACGAACCGTGGGTCCTCGGACGCGGTTGGTACTTTCCGTCGTTTGCCGACAAGCTGCCGACGCGCCAGCAGCTCGACGCGGTCGTGAAGGATCGTCCGATCCAGCTGCTCTCGTCGGACGGCCACACGTCGTGGGTGAACTCGGCGGCACTCAAGCGGGCGGGGATCACGCGTCACACGGCCAACCCGAAGGACGGCGCTGATCGTCAAGGATCCGCGAACCGGCGAGCCGACAGGCGTGCTCAAAGAAGCGGCGGTCGCGCTCGTCACGCGAGTGGTGCCGTCGCCGACTCGCGAACAGCAGGCGCGGGGCTTGCGGTCGGCGATCGCAGAAGCGCATCGGAACGGAATCACCAGCGTGCAGAATGCCGGCGGCACACCCGACGAGTTCGAGCTCTACGCGGATGCGCGTCGCGCCGGCGACCTCGACATCCGGGTTTACTCGGCGTTGTCGGTCGACGGCCCGGTCTCGGAGCCGGAACTCGCGCGGCTCGATGCGATTGGCAAGGAGTATCCGGACGATCCGCTGTTCAAGACCGGCGCGGTGAAGATCAATCCTCGACGGCGTGATCGAAGCGCACACGGCCGCAATGCTCGAACCGTATACGGGCGAGCAGGACGCCGGCGAGCCGCGGATCGGAGCCGACGATCTGAATCGCAGCGTCAGACTGCTGGACGCGCGAGGATGGCAGGTCATGACCCACGCCGTCGGCGACCGTGCCGTTCGCATGACGCTCGACGCGTATGCGCACGCGGCGCGCTCGAACTCCAAACCACCGCGCGGGCGCCGGCACCGAATCGAACACGCGGAAGTGGTCGATGCCGTGGATTTCGCGAGGTTCGGTCGGCTCGATATCATCGCGTCGATGCAGCCGTCCCACGGAACACCTGATGCCTTGCGCATCGACTCGTGGGCGCGCAGCGTGGGGCCGGAGCGCGCCTCTCGCGGCTGGCCGTACCGGGAAGTCCTCGAATCCGATGGTCGGCTCGCGTTCGGCAGCGACTGGCCGATGGGCGCCTTGAACCCGATGCTTGGGCTGCACTCGGCGGTGACGCGCACGACGCCTGATGGCGAACCCGAAGGCGGCTGGTTCCCGGCGCAGCGGCTCGCCCTCACGTCGGCGGTTGATGCCTACACGTCCGGCGCCGCGTGGGCGTCCTTCGACGAACAGCGCAAGGGGACGATCGCGAAAGGGATGCTCGCCGATCTCGTGGTGATGACGTCAGATATCTTCACCGCGCCGCCATCCCGGCTTGCCCACACCACCGTCGCGGCCACGATCTTCGATGGCCGCGTCGTCTACAGGCGCTCGGACCGCGGAACGAACTGAGCTTTTTCAATTCTCAACTGCCAACCCCCAACGCTCAGCTGCTGAAAAAGTGACACCTGGTGGCTTGTTCGCTGTCGACAACTGAACGGCCTGACGAGTTCCCGGAACGGTCGCGACGATCACGCCCCTAACTGTGCCTCGTCGCCATCCAGTACAGGATGGCCCCCGCGAGCAGCGCTATGCCGCCGGCCACGAGGTTCGTGCGTGTGGCCCCTGCCAGAATGGCCATCCCGATGAGGATCGCCGCCCACGGGATCAGCGATCCGAAAGGCGCCACGAACGTCGCCGGTTGGACCACGCCATCGAATCGGGCATGACGCAGACGAAGAGCGGCGGCACAGGTAGTCACGTAGCCGACGAGCCGGCTGACCGCGCTCACCTCCGCGAGAACAATAAACGTTCCAGACAGCGCGAGTATCAGCGTCACCACTGCCGTGGTCAGGATGGAGGTGACCGGCGTTCGGTAGCGGCGATGGATCCGGCCGAATGGCGCTGGAACGTCGCCCTGTTCCGCCAGCGCGTAAAGAATTCGCGAGCCCGCAACGGCCCCTCCCAGGTTATTGCCGGCAATCGACACGACGGCGCCGGCGGTCAATATCGCGGCGCCGGACGCGCCCCAGGAAGATGCTCGCTGCATCCGCAAGCGGTGCGCTGGAGGATGCGAGTGCGGGAAAGCGTCCCCAGCGCCACTGCCTGCACAGCCGCGAACACCGCCGTCACAATCACAAGCGTTCCGACAAGCGCGAATGGCATCGAGCGTCGAGGATCCCGCGATTCTCCGGCTGGAATCGGGAATGTTCTCGTATCCACCAAACGCAAAGATCACAGCAGCGCTGCGGATGACAACTGCGTGAACGGGACGCCGCCCGCGGGCACGAGCCGCGACGGCTCGACGTACCACAAGCCAACCAGCGACGAAGAGGACCAGCGGCGCGAGCTTGCCAATGGTAAACAGGTTCATCGCGATGCTGCTCTGGCGGATGCCGCGGAGATTGATAGCGGTCACCAGCCCGACCGTCGACCAGGACCAGCGCGGTCCGTCCGCTTCCGGAAGTCAGCGCCGGCCAATAGAACCCAAGCGACAGCGCGAGCACGTTGACCACCGAGGCGAGGCTGGCGACACGCGTAATCCACGCCATCCATCCGACCTCGAACCCGACGAACCGGCCGAAGGCGGTACGCGCGAACAGGTAGGGACCGCCGGTTGCTTCGAACCGGCTGGCGACTTCGGCAAACGTGATCCCGATCAGGATCGAGGCAAGGCCAACCGCGAGAACGAGCCAGGGACTCCACGCGCCGGTTTGCGCGGCGAGCACGGCGGGAACGGCGAAGATCGCTCCACCGATGACCTGATTGACGCCAAGGGCCGTCAGGTCCCAGCGGCCGAGCACACGAAGCAGTCCGGCCGACGGGCTCAGCCGTCACGGACGTCACGGTCAGTTTGTATCACGGGTCAGCGCAGCACCACGTCGACGACAAACTTGCCGGGCTCGCTGGCCGGCTTGAGCACCGCAAATCGCGCTGGCTGACCGACACCAATCGTGGTGGCCATCTTCGTCTTCCATTCGGGAAGATCCACGACCTTCCCTTCGACCAGCGTGTCGTCGGCCACAGGAACGATGATCATGCCGCTGGCGTCGATGTACGCGCAGCGCGCCCTGAGTTCGTAAATCGCCCATGTCGTCGATCGACAGCGACATCTGAAGCTCGCGCTTGCCCTCCACGACCCTGACGCGCCTGTTGGCCACCACGCCGATGTCCGACACGAACGGCGGAATGCCCGCGCCGTTGATGACCGTCGCGTTCTTGACCAGGACGTAATACGCGCGTGACTCGTTCATCGGCAGCTCTTCGTAGCGCTTTGGATCCGCACGGTCCACGCGCTTTGTTGCAAGCGCGTCGAGCGCCGACATCAGCGCCACGAAGTTCAACCGTACGAGCGGTGGATCGGGCTGCTCCGACGGCCAGGGACCCGTCTCGATCAGCACCACAGGCGTGCCCCACAGCGTGATGTTGTCTCCGAACGCCCGCACTTCGTACTCATCGTCATAACGGCCGATCTGCCCGGACGCAAACGGCTCGAGCGCGTCGCGAATGACCGCGCACAGCCTCTTGGTGAGGCGCCGCCCGCATTCTCGGTTCGGGCTTCGTCATACGCCACCGAGAGCAGCGAGATGGACGCCGGTTTCGGCGGGTTCCCGACCGACGTGCGCCAGCTCTGGTTGTGCAGGTTGAACCCGACACGTGGATTCAGGCGATCTCTCAGCGCCTTGAGCGTCTTGCCTTCCGGTGTCTGCAGCCGGAGAGCATCACGATTGATGTCGATGCTCTGCGCGTTACGCCGCTGAAAACGGTCGGCCCCATCCGGGTTCAGCATCGGAACGATGTGCAGCGTCAGTTCGGAGAGGATGCGGCGGACGGCCGGTTCCTCGCGATGCCGCCGGATGTATTCGAGCAGGTCGAAGAGCGCGGATGTGGCGGTTGGCTCATCCCCATGCATCTGCGACCAGAGAAGAACGCCGAACGGCCCCGTGCCGGCACGAATGTGATGGATCGAACGGCCCTCGACCGATTCGCCGATCTTCTCGAGCTGGAAGAGGTCGGGCGTGCCACTCGCGACCGCTTCCAGCCTGCGTACGACCTCCGTGTGGTCGACGAGCGGAGGAAGGGGCGGCGAGACGTGTTCCGCGTCCCAGATCCGCGCCAGTTCCTGCGGCGTGAGGTCGGTCGGCAGCGCTGCGTTGCCACGCACTCGGGGCAGCAACGAACACACAGGAGGGCGATTGTCGCAATGTCGTGGACATCTGCTAGCGATAGCGAAGGCGAATGAGTTGCGGCTGCGGAGCGGACGGAACAATCAGCAGGTTGTCGTATTCGGCGTCTTCGATCTTGAGCGGTGGCGTGACGCCCAGCGCCTTCACGATCTCCGGCACGGTGTTGGAGTGGCCGACCACCAGCACGTTCGCCGTGGCGCTTTTCAGCTTCTGGACAAGCCCGGCGGTGTCCTTGGCAGGCACCGTCGTCAGCGTGATCCCGAGCGCCTTGGCCAGCGGCGCGGCCGTCTCCTGCGTGCGCTTGAATTCAGTGGTGTAGATCGCCGTGATTCCGGCGTCCTTCAAGATCGCCGCCAGCGACTCGGCGCGCTGGCGTCCCGCGTCTGACAGGTTTGGATCCGCCGCCATCATCGGCGCCGCTCCCCCGGCCGTGTCCGCGCGCTCGGCGTGCCGAACGAGAAAGATGTTGCCCTGAGCGGACGCTGTGGTCGCGACCAGGAGCACGAACAGCCATGACGTCAATGTCTTTCGCAACATTCAGGATTCCTCACGCTCGAATCGCGTTCACACGCGGCGCTGCCCGCGCACCGCGATCACGTATAGCACAGCGCCCGCGATGATGGCGCCCAGGCCGGCGGTCAACTGGAGCGTCGTGGCGCCGAACAGGATCGCCAACGAGATCAGGATCGCGGCCAGTGGAATGACCGGCCCGAAGGGCACGACGAAGGTCGCGGGATTCACGCGGCCCGCGAATCTCGGATCGCGAAGCCGAATCGTCGACGCGCAGGTCGCGACGTAAACGAGCAGGCGGCTAATCGCGCTTGCGGCGGCCATCGCCACGAATGTGCCGGAGAGCGCAAGTGACCAGCGACACGCCAGCGGTGAACAGAATCGAGTTGACCGGCGTTCGAAAAGCCGGGTGAATGCGGCCGAACCACGGCGGCAAGTCTCCCTGCTCGGCAAGCGCGAAGAGGTTCCGCGGGCCGGAGAGTGCCTGACCCATGTTGTTTCCCGTCGTAGAGAGCACGGCGCCAACGGTCATCAGCGCAGCGCCACCCGCGCCGATGAACAGTCCCGCGGCATCCGCTAGCGGCGTGCGCGACGTCGCCAATCCCGGAAGCGTGCCGATCGCGACAATCTGCACCAGCGTCATGACCGCGGCGACGACGACGATCGTCATGATCAGCGCGAACGGGACTGCCCGGCGCGGGTCTCGGGCTTCGCCGGCCGGAACTGGAACCGTTTCATAGCCACCGTAGGCAAAGATCAACAGCAGTGCCGCCGTTGACAATTGACCCGTGCTTGGCGTGCGAAGAATAACTGAACAGACCGGGCTGAATGTAGAAGACGCCGATCGCGATGAAGATGATCAGGGGTGCCAGTTTGCCGACGGTCAGCACATTGATCACGAAGCTGCTCTGACGGATGCCTCGAATGTTGATGAGCGTGATCGTCGCAATCACCAGCGTAATCAGGATTGCGCGCGGCGCGCCTGACGTGAGGCCGGGCCAGTAGAACCCCAGCGACGTGGCGAGCACGTTGATCACCGATGCCCAGCTGGCCGCTCTGGTGAACCACAACAACCAACCGACCTCGAACGCGGCGAATCGTCCGAATGCGGCGCGCGTATACAGATACGGCCCGCCGGTGCCTTCGAACCGGCTTCCGACTTCGGCGAACGACACGGCGATCATCATCGACGCCAGGCCGACACCTGCCACGAGCCACGGGCTCCAGGCGCCCGCACTCGCGGCGAGCGCCGCCGGCAACGCGAACACTGCCGCGCCAATGACCTGATTGACACCGATGGCCGTGAGATCCCATTTTCCGAGTTCGCGGCGGAGTGACGGAGTTGTGGACACCTGCGGCGTGTGGGGCGGCACCATCAGGTTGTATCATGAACGCTAGTGATGCAGGACACGGACATCTCGGCCAAGCCGCGGGACTTGATGCCGGAAGGCGCGATGACGCTGCCGGCAACCTATTACACCAGCCAGCGCCACTTCGAACGCGAGCTGGACCTGCTGTTCAGAAGGATGTGGTTCTGCGCAGGGCGCGAAGAGGAAATCGCCCGCGCGGGTCAGTTCGTTCTGCGCGAACTTCCCGGCGAGAGCATCATCGTCACGCGCAATTCGACAGGACGGGTCCACGCATTCCACAACGTCTGCCGCCATCGCGGCACGCGCCTGTGCACGGAATCGACCGGGACATTTCCAGGCAGCATTCAGTGCCCATACCACGCCTGGACCTACGGTCTCGACGGTCGACTGATGGGCGCCCCGCACATGGACGAGGTCCCTCACTTCAGGAAAGAAGAGTATCCGCTGCACGCGGTGCACGCCGACGTGTGGGACGGGCACATCTTCCTGAACCTGGCGCCGTCACCGTCCCCGCTACACGATCAACTGGACGGCCTGCCGTCGAAGTTTGCGTCGTGGCGAATGCAGGATCTTCGGCTCGGCAAGCGCATCGTCTACGATGTCAAGGCCAACTGGAAGCTCGTCATCCAGAACTACAACGAGTGCCTGCACTGCCCGAACCTGCATCCGGCGCTGAACAAGCTGTCCCATTACCTCAGTGGTGAGAACGAGCCGCTGCGATCGACGTACATGGGTGGGCGGATGGATCTCCGGCCGGGCATCGAGACGCTCTCGATGGACGGGTCGTGCCCCCGCGCGCTGTTGCCGGGACTCTCACCCGACGATCAGCGGCGCGTTTACTACTACGCGATCTTCCCCAACATGCTGCTCAGCCTGCACCCGGACTACATGATGGTGCACTCGCTCTGGCCCATCGCGCCGGACCGGACGATCAACGTCTGCGAATGGCATTTCCAGCCGTCAGAGCTGGCGAACCCCTCGTTCGATGCCTCCGACGCGATCGATTTCTGGGACATGACGAACAGACAGGACTGGCATGTGTGCGAGCTGTCGCAGGCCGGCATCTCGAGCCGCGCCTACAGACCCGGCCCGTATTCGAATCGTGAGGATTTGCTTTACGCCTTCGATCGGATGATCGTCCGCCTTCACGAAAACGGATAGAAGGGCGCGGGGACTCGAACACCCCGACCTGACCGGCCTCCGCCAAGGCTACGGCGGTCCGCCGGAGCTTTAGCGAAGGCGGAAGGTCGGGCCTACAGTGGAGGCGTGGCCATCTTCCGCGGCGGATTGAAGAACGGGGTCTTCACCACCGTCGCGGCGACCTTGTAGCGCACCGCTTCGACCGTCATCTCGATGTGCACCTTCGTTCCTTCGGCGTAGTGTGGCCGATCGACAGTCGCCAGCCCGATCATTTTCTTGAGCACCGGCGACCACGTCGTCGTCGTCGCCTTCCCAATCTGCCGGCCGCCGCGATAGATCGGGACGGCGACGCGGGACGCGGTCGCACCAACCGTCGGCGGCAGGCCGAAGCGCTCGTAGATCGATTCGACCTCCGACCATTCCACCTCGAGGCCGACGACCTGCCGGGCGTGGCCGCGCCGCTGCTCGTCGCGGAGTGCGCGCTGGCCGACGAACCGGCCCTTGTCGAGGCTGACGAGACGTCCGAGCCCCATTTCATACGGCGTGTATTTCTGCGTCTGCGATCAGCGCCTTCTTGCTGCTGTGGAAATCCACGTCGATGAGCAGGAGACCCGCCTCGACACGCGCGACGTCCAGCGCCAGCATGCCGGCGGGCTTGATGTCGTATGGTCTCCCCGCCTCCATGAGCGCGTCCCAGACACGCACGGCGTCGCGCGCCGGACATCCAGATCTCATAGCCGAGATCGCCGGTGTATCCGGTTCGTGAGACGTCCACTTTCACACCGTCAATCGTGCCGCTGGTGACGCGGAAGTACTTCAACTTCTCGATATCGACGCGGGCGACGGCACGCAGCACACGCGCCGAGGTCGGACCCTGGAATGCCAGTGCGGCGATCTCCTCCGACACGTCGTCGATCGTCACGTCCAGACCTGCGGCGTTCTGCCGGAACCATCGCAGACTGGGATCGGCCGCCGTCCACCTGAACGTGTGCTCGCCGAGCCGCGAAACGGTCCCGTCGTCGATGACCAGCCCATACTCGTCACACCAGGGCGTATAGAAGACCTGCCCGATGATCATCTTCGACACATCGCGCGTGATCAGGCGATCGACCAGCCGCGCCGAATCTTGCCGGTCACCAGATACTTGAACAGCGGAGACACATCGATCAGCGCAGCCGCATTGCGGATCGCGTTGTATTCGTGCTCGTGATGACCTTCATAGGCACTGACCGCGTAGTAGCCGGACCACTCGCGGTAGTTGAGGCTTTCGCACAGGGCGGCAGTGCGCTCGTGGACGGCGGTTCCAATGGGCATACGATCGTCATTTCATCTTTTGAGGTGGGGGATGTCAATCGTGCTGACGGAGGGGACGGGGGAAACGGAACGAGCTTCAACTCGGAGAAACGGAGGAACGGAGTTTCTCAGGGTTCACGCTCAACTCGGCGTTCCGGGCCGATCCCGCGTGGGCACAAGCTGCGTATGACGTGTGGGCAGCTTGCGCCCGCGGGGCGTCGGTTGATCGCCCGCCGCGCAAGCGCGGCGGCATCGGCGCGCCCCGGCACTACCTGTGCGGCCTCCGTTCCTCCGCGTCTCCGAGTTGAGCTCGTTCCGTTCCCTCCGTCTCCTCCGTCTCCGTAACCTCCCTCTCCGGGTTGACATCTGCTCTCGCCGACCGGGACAATGGGCACTCTTCCATGCGACCGGCGATTCCTCTCTACGTTCAGGCCGTCCTCGTCGGCGCCGCGATCCGGTCGGCAGGGCTGAGTTAGCTCACGCCTTGACGGGTCGGCGCCCCAACCCCGGCGCCAGAACACAGGAGAGACACAGGCAACGAGGCTGTTGCCGTCGCTCTCATACCGGAAGCGAATATGAGTCATTACGACGCCATCGTCATCGGAGGCGGCCACAACGGGCTGGTGAACGCCGCCTATCTGGCGCGCGCCGGACGCCGTGTGCTCGTCCTCGAGCGCCGCCACGTTCTCGGTGGGGCGGCGGTCACCGAAGAGATCTTCCCCGGCTTCAAGTTCTCGGTCTGCTCGTACGTGGTCTCGCTGCTGCGTCCCGAGATCATCCGCGAGCTCGATCTGCCCAGGCACGGGCTCGAGATCCTGCCGCTCGACGGCACCTTCACGCCGATGCCCAACGGCGACTACCTGTGGCGTGTCAACGATCACGCGAAGACGCGGCGCGAGATTGCCCGCCATTCACGCGTGGACGCCGAGGCGTACGACGAGTACGGCAAGGCGATGATCGAGATGGGCCGGTTCGTCAAACCGATCCTGAACCTGACGCCGCCGGATCCGACGTCGCTGGATCCTCGCGGGCTCATGGACCTGCTGTCGCTCGGCCGGCGCTTTCAGGCGCTGTCCGACGAGGACAAGTACACGCAGGTCCAGCTCATGACGATGAGCGCGGTGGATTTTCTCGATCAGTGGTTCGAGACCGACGTCCTGAAGGCGACGATGTCGGCGTCCGGCATCATCGGCACGTTCCTGGGTGTGCGATCGCCGGGAACCGCGTACGTTCTGCTGCACCACTACATGGGCGAGATCGACGGGGCGTTCCGCTCGTGGGGGCTGTCCCGCGGCGGGACCGGCGCGATCTCCGATGCCATCGCCGAAGCGGCGCGAGAGGCGGGCGCGGAGATCAGGACGGAAACGTCCGTGTCGAAGATCATCGTCAAGGATGGCTCTGCCGTCGGCGTCGTGCTCGACAACGGCGACTACCTGACGGCCGACGTCGTCTCGTCGAGCGTCGATCCGAACTTGACGTTTCTGAAAATGGTGGGAACCGAGCACCTGCCGGAAGACTTCGTCTCCGAGATCAAACGCTACAAGTTTCGCGGCTCGTCAGGGAAGGTCAACCTTGCGCTCGACGCGCTGCCGCACTTCAAGGCGCTGCCCGGCGCCGGTCCGCACCTCCGCGGAGCCGTGTCGATCTCGCCCAGCGTCGACTACATGGAGCGCGCCTACGACGAAGCCAAGTACGGCCGTTACTCGCGTCGCCCATACATCGACATGGTGATCCCGAGCCTGACCGACCCGTCGGTCGCACCGCCGGGAAAGCACGTGATGTCATGCTTCGTTCAGTACGCGCCGTATCACCTGAAGGAAGGCAATTGGGACGATGTGAAGGAGGCGTTCGGCGATACCGTGATCGACACGATTGCGGAGTACGCGCCGAACATCAAGAACATCATTCTGCACCGGCAGGTCGTGACGCCGCTCGATCTCGAGCGCGAGTGGGGACTGACCGAAGGGAACATCTTCCAGGGTGAGCTGACGCTCGAGCAGCTCTTCTTCCTGCGTCCCGCCCCGGGGTGGGCGCAATACAAGACGCCGGTGCGGAATCTGTACATGTGCGGCGCCGCCACGCATCCCGGCGGCGGAATCATGGGCGCTTCCGGCAGAAACGCCGCACAGAGAATCCTGAAAGAGACAAGGGTGGGGGCAAGGAAGTAGGCGGCAGAGGAAGTCAGGAGTCCGAAGACAGACCATGTCCACCATCATCATCGGCGCCGGCCACAACGGTCTCACGGCGGCGTTCTATCTCGCGCGAGCTGGCCTGAAACCGATCGTCCTCGAGCGCCGCTCGATCGTCGGCGGCGCGGCGGTGACAGAGGCGCTGGCCCCGGGATTTCGCTGCCCGACGCTCGCGCATGCCACGGGACCGGTTCGTGAATCAGTCGTGCGGGACATGCGCCTGGGCGCCCGCGGCGTCGAGTTCATCCGTCCGCAGACGCGTCTGCTCGCGTTCTCGAGTGACGGGCGGGCGCTGGCGTTCTCGACCGATGAGTCGAAGACCGCCGAAGCGATTCGCGCGTTCTCTCCGGCGGACGCCACGCACTATCCGGAGTTCTGCGCCACGCTGTCGCGCATCGGCGGTTTCATCGGTGGGCTGCTCGACAAGACGCCGCCGTCGTTGAACGGCCCTGCGGCCGGCGAACTCTGGGACCTGCTGAAGACCGGACGGCGTTTCCGTGCGCTCGGCCGCACCGACGGCTTCCGCATTCTTCGCTGGATGCCGATGGCCGTTGCAGACCTGGTGGCCGAATGGTTTGCGACCGACGTGGTGCAAGCGGCGATCGCGGCGCGAGGGATCTTTGGCGCCGCTCAAGGCCCGTGGTCCGCTGGCACCGGCGCCGTGCTGTTGATGAATGCGGCGACGGATCCGGCACCTGGCGGCAGCAGCGTGATGATCAAGGGCGGGCCGGGCGTGATGACTGCTGCCATGGCGGACGCCGCGCGCGAAGCAGGCGCAGAGATTCGGACCGCCGCCTCCGTCGCGCGCGTGATCGTCAGGGACGGAAGGGCGGCTGGCGTGCTGCTCGAAGATGGGTCGGAGATCCAAGGCGGACGCGGTCGTGTCAAACGCCGACCCGAAACGTACCCTCCTCAATCTGGTCGACCCGGTGGAGCTGGATCCCGGCTTTCTCACCAAGGTACGCAATTACCGGACTCGGGGAACGGCAGCAAAGATCAACCTCGCCCTGAGCGGCCTGCCGGCATTTCGTGGAGTGGACGGCACGGAGGCACTGGGCGGACGGATTCAAATCGGGCCGACCATCGATTACCTGGAACGGGCGTACGACGCGTCGAAGTACGGCGAGATCTCGCCGTCACCGTACCTCGACATCACCATCCCGTCGCTGCACGATCCGTCGATGGCGCCCGGCCGGCGCGCACGTGATGTCGATCTACATGCAGTTCGCGCCGTTTCAGCTCGCGCGGCGGCGCTCCTGGCAGGATGCGACACGCGATCTCACCCGTGCGGTGATGGGCACGCTGGCGCACTATGCGCCAGGCATCGAGCAGCTCGTCGTGCACACACAGGTCGTAACGCCGGGCGATCTCGAGGAAACGTACGGCTTGACCGGCGGACACATCCTGCACGGCGAGCCGTCGATCGACCAGTTGTTCACCATGCGGCCGATTCTCGGCTGGGCGCAATATCGGACACCGATCGATCGGTTGTATCTCTGCGGTGCGGGAACGCACCCCGGTGGTGGCGTGACGGCCGGTTCGGGGCAGAACGCGTCGCAGGAGATTATCAGAGACCTCAAACGCCGTACCTAGGCGCCTCCTCATTTGATCATGAGATGGCGGCAAGGCGATGGGCCGTCGCGCGATGCGCGTGAGAGCGCGTGGGGATGGGGCCCCGCGCGCACAAGACAATACTCCGCGGGCAGGTACTCATGTTCAAGCGTGCGCTCGCTACACTGTGCGTCCTGGCGGCCGTGCTCGTGGCTGCAGCCTGGCGACAGCCTCCGGCGACGCCGTTCGGCTTCACGACCGCGTCGGCCAGAACCTACGCCACCATCGAACGGCGGTTTCTCGATCTTCCCTCACCGGATCGAATCCGCGACGCGCACCTGCATCTGGCGGCCAAGCCGCACGTCGCCGGCTCGGCGCGAGACCAGCGAGCTGGCGGAATGGACCCGAGACCGGTTCCAGGAGTACGGCCTCGACGACGTTCAGATCACGACGCACGAGGTGATGCTGCCGCTCCCCGAAGAGACGTCCGTCGAGATGGTGCGGCCGCGGTCGTGGCGCGCCTCGATGCGCGAAGAACCGATCGCCGGCGACACCTACACGCAGATTTCTGCGGAAGAGGCCGGGCTTCCCTATCACGCCTACTCGGCCTCGGGTGACGTCACCGCTCCCGTCGTGTACGCCGGCAGCGGAAATCCGGCCGACTACGATCGGCTGGCGAGCCTCGGCATCGACATCAAGGGAAAGATCGCGCTCGTCCGCTATTCCGTTCCCTACAGCTATCGCGGGTTCAAGGCACTCACCGCGCAGCAGCGCGGCGCCGCCGCGATCCTGATCTATTCCGATCCTGCGGATGACGGCTTCGCGAAGGGCAAGGTCTATCCCGGACGGACCGTGGGGCCCGCCGAGCCACATCCAGCGCGGCGGCATCGTCTACGACTTCATGGTGCCTGGCGATCCATTGACGCCCGGCTGGGCGTCGATGCCGGGGCGCGGCGGATTGCGCGCGAAGACGCGGTCTCGCTCCCAAGATCGTGAGCGCGCCGCTGTCCTATCAGGACGCGCGAGTGATCCTCGAGGCGATGACCGGGCCCGACGCACCGAAGGAATGGCGTGGTGCGCTGCCGATCACCTATCGCGTTGGCGGCGAGCAGCCGGTCGTGCGCATGCGCGTGAAATCGGACGATGCGGTTCGTCCCATCTGGACGGTCACCGCCGCGATTCGCGGCCGCGAGCAGCCCGACGACCTCGTGATCGTTGGCAATCACCGCGATGCCTGGATCTATGGCGGCGTGGACCCGTCGAGCGGGTCTGCCGCGCTCATGGAGCTCGCGCGAACGCTCGGCGAGTTGAAACGAAGTGGATGGCAGCCGCGGCGGACGATCGTATTCGCGAGCTGGGACGCCGAGGAGTTCACGCTCACGTCATCGACCGAGTGGGGCGAGCAGCACGAGGAGAACGCTGCGCGGCCACGCGGTCGCGTACTTGAACGTGGACAGCGCGGCGTCGGGTCCGAACTTCACGGTGACCGCCGTGCCGGCTCTCAACCGCGTCCTCGGGGAAGCGGCCGGCATTGTCCGCGATCCGGTTCGACGGATCACGATCGCCGCCGCCTCGCGCGATCGCGTGTCGCGCGAGCGCGGCGTGCTTCCGACCGGTTCGACGAAGCGAGCTGGTCGACAACCGTCTTGGCAGCGGCTCCGACTACACAGTGTTCCTCAATTTTCTCGGCGTTCCCGTTGCCGATCTCTCGTTCGATGGTCCGTACGGCGTCTACCACTCGATCTATGACAACCACAATTGGGTCGCCCGGATCGGCGATCCGGGCTTTCGCTATCATGGCGCGCTTGTCCGATTGTGGGGCGTCGTGGCGTTAAGGCTGACAGAGGCGGATGCGCTGCCGCTCGATTACGAGCCGTACGCCGAACGCATCGAGGAATTCGCGAAGGATCTCGAGCGACGTTGGCCGGCGGGAATTCCGGGACTTCGCGGGAGTGTCCGCCGCGGCGGCTGAAATGAGAAGCGCCGCTCAGTCATTTAACCAGCGACGGTCGGAGGCGTTGGCCAAGGCGCGATCGCACGGCGCTGGACCTGCTGAACAGCCGGTTGCTGGCGGTGGAACGGGCGCTGCTCAGCTCCGAGGGAATTCCAGGCCGTCCCTGGTATCGACATCTTGTGTATGCTCCCCGGTTCACCTACGCGCCGGAATTGCTGCCCGGTGTAGCCGAGGCCATGGATGCGAACGACCGGGAACGGGCGGAACGACAGGCAAATACTCTCGAAAAAGCCATCCGCCGGGCGGCTGAGCTATTGCGATGACGGCTGTTCGTCACACGCCGAACTCGCCTTATCGCCCGTCACAAAGTCCCAATCCCTCCCGCTGCGGCGCGTGGAGCGGAAGCAGTAGAATATGCGGATTCTCGGCCCGTCGCGGACCGCGTTGTCGCCAGCCGCGGTGACCTTCATGCCTCGCGCGAGGAACCTCGCAGTCGTCGTGCTACTGCTGTCATACGGCGCGGTTGGCGCCAGGCAGCCAGCCGTCCGCTCATCGGCGCCTCTTCCAGCGCCCGCCGAGAGGTTCGCGAGCACGCTCAAACTCTCATCGACTGACCGCAGTCGGATCGTCCTGGATGTCATTCGGCTGGCGTTCGACACGCCCGGTTCGCGCGATCAGGATGACCTCCGGGTGCAGAGCGCCCTCCAGTCGCTGGTCGCGTCGACAACGCCCGGGCGAGACGGTTCCGCTGCCGCTCGATCGGTCCATCTGGCGCGACACGCTTCTACGACGCGATGTCCCCGATGCGCAACTCATCGGGGCCATCCTCTCGGATCCCAGAACGGCGCTCGTCTATCACGGCCTCGCCTCACTCGACGACGAAACGCTGGCGTGGCTCGGGCCCGATCGCGATCTCCTCGCGTTTCTGCTCAAGCATCCCGGCTCCTTCGCTGCGTTCGGGCGCAGCCTGCACGTCAAGGCTGGACGGGTCGTGGTCCCTGGAGGATCTCAAGCCGAACCACTGTGGCAGGCGGTAGTCGGCGCGTCGGCGGACAAGCCGGCTTCATTTGCGCGGCGCCTCTTCTCACAATGGGATGGCCGGCTGGCGTTCTTCTACGATTCAATCGCGCACCTCGACCCGCCGTCGCTGAGGTTTGCGCTCGGCGACACGCTGCCGGCGTCCAGCCGAATCGATCGCCTGAGTGCGCTGGCTGGCGTCTTCGAACAAACCACAGTGGATACGCATCCGGAGGTTCGGCCGTTTGCACGCCAGTTGTTCGATCCGGCGCTGACGCTCCCCCTGCTGAAAGTGGGCGACGACGGCCGGTTCGTCGGACCATCCGAACGATCCTTCTGGGAGGCGGCCTTCCGCTACGAAGAGGCGATCGAGCCAAACTTTGTTCCGTTCACGGCGGCAGAGGCTCCTCGATCCCCGGAACGCACGGCCATCGACGCCGCGTGGATCGTCTCGCGCATCCATCGCGGCGGTTTCGGCACGGGCCGCCGGCGCCTCGAGACCGTCCTCTTCGCACAGCGAAACTTCGCGCAGTCGAACGCCGACGCCGACGCCGATGTCGCGACGAGGATCACAGCGCTTCGTGCCGTGTCGGCATTTCCTGCGCTGATCCTGACCCTCGAGCGAGCGGGCGTTCACGGAGCCGTCGATGCTCGCCGCCACGGCCGCGCGAGCGGAGTCCCTGAGCCAGATCGAGGACGACCAGCAATCGGCGATCGGCAACGCTGCAGTTCCAGGGCGCGCTGACAATCGTCACGGCGGCCCGGCGATCGGCGTCCCTCACACCGGCCAAAGCGGCGGCGCTGCTGACGTCGTTGACAGCCATCGACGGATCGAAAGGATACGAAGGGAGGATCGCGCGCTGGTTGCAAGACGAGCTCGTGCCGGCCCTGCCTCCTGTGAATCGGGACCAGCCGAGACCGCTCGAGCGAACGGTGCTCGCGGCGATGGCCGGCGTCAGCGATGATGATGACGGCGGCAAGACGATCGAATGGGAGGGACGGACGTTTCGCGTCGACCCCGCGCAGGGCGCCTTCCTCAGGCTGCTGCGGGTCCGCGAACGTCAGGGTGGAACGTCGCTCGACGACGCAATCGCGGCAACGCTGACGCCACGCTAAAGAAAAGAGCCCCAAGGCATCGGCGCAGACGCTCCCCGGCGTGCTCGCGTCCATCGCTTACGCGGCGACCATCGGCGATCCCGAAGGGGCCTCCTTATCGGCCGGTGACGTCGCGCTGCGTCACGATCTCGCGGATGGTCCGCCGAAACGTCGGAAGTACGCGGCCTGGCAATTACCGACCGAAGAGTTCGGCGCTTCGGGTGGATGGCGTCTCAACGGCTCGCTCCTCGGGCTCGAAGTGCCGCTGGCCGGGCTGGGACTGCGACGCCTCGATAACGGAACGATGCCACCCGGACCTCGTCTGACGTCGAGCGAACGCCACGCCGCAGCACTGACGGTCGTGTTGATGAGCCCACGGGAAACGAACGACGCCGGGCGCGATGAGATCGTCGCGGCAATCGGCCGCGGCAGGGCACGTGTCGCGGCGCTGACGGCGGACCGCGGACAGATCGATCGCATCGCCGCCGAAGCGGGCCTCAATGAATGGCGTCGCGAGTCGCTGGCGTGGACGATCGCCCACCAGCGCGAGCTCGTGCCGTCACATTTTTCGCTGCTCGAGTTGCTCTGGCTCGGTGCGCCGCGCAACACGTCCGCGGTCGCCCTCGACGCGTGGGGCGCGACGACGCTGCGGGCGACCGGCTGTCTCTGCCTCGAGCTGCCGCGGCCGGCAACGGGGGATTTCCTGGCGGGCCGGCCGGTGTCCGGCATGCTCGGCTTGCGCGGCTCGGAGGTGGCGCTGCGGGTCGCAGAGGCCCTGGCTGAGGCGAAGATGCCGGCGTCGCTCGCACCCGGCGTGCTGGCGTTCGCGATGCAGGACGTGCTCGACACGGCACGGCTCGCGTATCACGACGACTGGACGGAGTTCTCGCGCGCTGCCGGCGCGATCGACAAGGATCTGATCGCGGACTACATCTCGGCGCTCGCCGCTGGCGGGCCGCTGCTGCCGCCACGAACCAACAGCGACAAGAGGCCTTGAGCTCTATGGCGACGCTCGCCCTGTCTCGTGTTTGCACGACGGCGGCAATACTCGCGTCGGTCGGGATGCTCACCGCACAGCAGCCGACGCCGGCACTGCGCGTCGCCTCGCCGGCCGAGGATGCCTTGATAGCCGGCCCGACTCGCCTGGTTGCCGTTCTGGATCCACCCTCGGCTGCCCGCACGATTCGCGAGATCATCTTCTTCGCCGATGGGCAGCAGGTCTGCAAGGTCGTCCGGCCGCCGTTCGAGTGTGATTGGGATGCGGGCGAGCGCATCAATCCTCATCTTATCCGCGCGAGCGCCGTGCTCCGCAGCGGCGGCCGCATCTCCGCAACAGTCCAGACGAAGGGACTCGACATCTCGGAAGAAGTGGACGTGGACGCCGTCCAGGTCACCGCGGTCGTGACCGACGACGACGGACGGTTCGTCAAGGACTTGCAGCTGGAGGATTTCGTCATCTCCGAGGACAACAAGCCGCAGCCGATCACCAACTTCGCGTCCGCAGAACATTCCGCTCGAGATGGTCGTCGCGCGTGGACGTCAGCGCCAGCATGCAGGACGCGCTGCCAGCTGTGAAGGAGCATGCGAAGCGCTTTCTGTCGGGATTGCGGGCCGCCGACCAGGTGACCTTGCTGGCGTTCAACGAAAGCGCCTACACGCTGGCAAAGCGCAGCACCGATCAGGAGGCGCGGGTGCGAGCGATCGACCTCATGGACCCGTGGGGTGGCACCGCGCTCTACGACACGATCATCAAGGCCATCGACCTGTTGGGACGTCAGTCGGGCCGACGATCGATCGTGCTCTTCTCCGACGGTGACGACCAATCCAGCCGCGCGCCGCTGGAGGCCGCGATCAGAAAGGCGGAGGGGAGCGACGCCACCATTTACGCCATCGGCCAGGGCCGCGCCGTCAGATCCCCCGAGTTGCAGAAACTGATGAAGCAGCTCGCACGGGTCAGCGGCGGCCGCGCGTTCTTCACGGAAGATACCGACCGCCTCAATGCCATCTTCGAGGAGATCCTCGAGGATCTTCGCAACCAGTACTTGCTGTCCTATTCGGCGCCGTCGAGTCAGCGCGACGGCCAATGGCACGAAATTCGTGTCAAGACGAAGAACAACAAGCATGCGGTCCGCGCACGACAGGGATACAGGCTGTCCCCGCGATGATTCCCGGGAACCCATCATGAAGAACATCCCGATCGCTCTCGGCGCACTGGTTCTCGCCGTCACGACACTGGCCGGCCCAGAACCCGCCGCCGCAGACGCCTCCTGCGCAGCCGCCGCCGCAGGGACAACAGCCGCCGCCGACGACGTTCCGCTCGGCAGTGGATCTCGTCCCCGTCGACGTCAACGTCGTCGACAACGATGGCCGTCCGATCACCGGGCTCGAGGTTGGCGACTTCACGCTGAACGTCGACGGGAAACCCCGGCGTCTCGTCTCGGCGCAGTACGTCACCGCGACGCGCGAGTCAGCGAGCGCGCCGCTGCCCACGCACTACAGCTCGAATGCCACGGCTGCCGGCGGGCGGATGATCATGCTCGTCGTCGATCAGGGCAACATCGGCACCGGTCGCGGGCGGGCGGCGATGGGTGCGGCGCAGAAGTTCATCTCATCAGCTGTCGCCGGCGGATCGCGTCGGCCTCGCCACGATACCTGGCACCGGCCCGCAACTGGACTTCACCGCGAACCACGCGGCGGTGTCCAGCCAGCTGACGCGCATCTACGGACAGGCGTCGCCGCCGCAGATTCATCACGACATGGGCATCGCCGAGGCGCTGCGCATCGAGCGCGGCGATCGCATCACGCTTCAGGAGGTCACGAACCGATCGTGTGCGGGGCTTCGCGAACCTGCCGAGATCGCGCTCTGCCAGAGCCAGGTGATTGGCGATTCGAAGACGCTGCACGCCATCGCCCGCGAGCGGACCGTCAATTCGATCATCGCGCTGCGTTCGCTCATCGATCGTCTGTCGCTCACGTCGGCGCCAAAATCGATCATCTTCATGTCGGAGGGGCTGATCATCGATCGCGAGTTCAGCGAGCTGACGTGGCTGGGCCCGGCAGCCGCCCGCGCCCAGGTCGTTCTCTACGTCATCCAGCTGGAGGCGCCGTTGTTCGACGCCTCGATTGCACGGCCGTCGCCGACGCGAACGGAAGACCGCAGCATCAGCGAGGAAGGGCTGGGCGTCATGGCCGGCCTTACCCGCGGCGCGCTCCTGCGCGCTCCGGTCGACGCCGACTTCGCCTTCAAGCGTCTGGGACTCGAGCTGTCTGGCTACTACCTGCTGGGGTTCGAGCCAGAGTCCGGCGATCGCGACGGCAAAGCGCACAAGATCAACGTCACGGTTCCGAACCGGCAGAGGCATCACGCTCCGCGCCCGGCGCGAGTTCGTCGTCGGAGGTGGGCCCGCAAAGAGCGCCGAACAGCTCTTGGTCGAAACGCTGCGTGCGCCGCTGCAGGCCAGTGACATCGGGGTCAAAGTGTCGACCTACACCTTGCGCGACCCGTCGAGCCCGAAACTCCGCGTGCTGGTCACGGCCGAGATCGACCGATCGCTGAACCCCACCGCCGCGCTGGCACTCGGCTTCATCCTGTTCGACGCGAACGGCAAAGCTGTCGCGAGTCAGATCGAGCCGGGCATCCCACGTCCGCGTCCCGGCCAGGAGCGTGCCCAGGCATACGTCGGCACGGCGTTAGCCGAGGCGCCGGGCCTGCATACGCTCAAGCTCGCCGTCGTCGATGACCGCGGCCAGCGCGGCAGCGTGGAGCATACCTTCCGTGCTCAGCTCTCGTCGGCGGGACAGGTGCGCGCAACGGATCTGCTGATTGCCGAGAGTGCATCGCGGCCTGACGGCATGGTGCTGCCGGCTGTTGCGGGGGAGTTCAGCACCGACTTTCTGCATGGCTATCTCGAGCTCTATTCGGATGTCCCCGACGTCCTTGAACAAGTCACGGTGATGCTCGAGGTCGCGAACGACGAAGAGAGCCGACCGCTCGACAGCACCGAAGCGAGGGTGTATCCGTTGACACCGGCGCGAACGGGCCGCATCGCGGAAGCGGCTGTGCCAATCGCGCTGCTGCCGCCGGGAGAATACGTCGCCCGGGCGATTGTCAACGTGAACGGGCGCAAGACCGGCCAGGTCGCGAGGCCCTTCCGGATCGCTCGCGCGACACCAGCGTTCACGGCACCAGGGGAAGGGACGAAGCTCACGCCGGGCACGCGGGCGCCGATTCCGTTCGTCTCACGCATCGATCGGTTCGACCGCGCGTCGGTGCTCACGCCACCAGTGGTGGGATTCTTCATCGACCGTCTGAATTTCGGACCCGATGGCGCCGCGGTGGCCCCGGCGCTGGAAGAGGCGCGCGCCGGACGTTTCGACGCTGCCGCCCAGTCGCTCGGAAATGGCGGCAATCGTCAGCTCGCGCACGTGTTTCTCACCGGGCTCGCCCTGTACTCGAAGGGCGATCTGGAGGGTGCGGCGGTCAAGTTCCGCGAAACGCTGAAGCTCGACTCCGAGTTTTTCGTCGCCGCGTTCTACCTCGGATCCTGCTATGCGGCCGGCGGACGCGATCGCGAGGCGGTCGGCGCCTGGCGCACGTCGCTCGTGACCGAGAGCGATGCGCCGTTCATCTACACGCTGCTCAGTGATGCCTTCCTCCGGCTCAAGGATGCCAATCGGGCGCTCGACATCCTGAAGGAAGCCTCGACGCTGTGGCCGCAGGACGATCAAGTCCAGCTCCGGCTCGGCACGGCGCTGGCCCTGGCAGGCCGAACCGACGAGGCCATTCCTGTTCTCGATACCTACCTGACCCGCAACCCGACCGACCACGAACGGATATTCATCGTTCTGCAGGCCATCTACCAGACCCGCGCGGCGGGCCGATCGATCAAGAGCCCGGCTGAAGACAAGGCGCTTTTCGAGCGCTACGCCACCATGTATACGGCGGCGAAAGGGCCGCAGGGCGGGATCGTCGAGGCCTGGCGAAAGTTCATCGAAGCCGGTGCTCGCTGACGCCGGCTTTAACTACCTCTCCCCGAAAGCGGTCTAATCCCCCAGGAAGTAAAGAAGCACGGTCCGCTTCACGATCGCGGATATTTGAACGGGGTTCAGCATGCGCGCTCTTCGGACATCTCGACTGCTCGCGTCAGCGGTTCTGGTCACCACGATTGGTCTGGTCCACTCGTCGCTCAACGCCCAGAAGGCGAAGAGCGCCATTCCGTCCAACCCGGACGACAAGACCATCATTCATGTCCTCAACAGAATCGGGTTCGGGCCCGCACCTGGTGACGTCGCGCGCGTGCGCGAAATGGGCCTGACGGCGTACATCGAGCGGCAGTTGCACCCCGAGCGAATCGACACCGCGACGCTGACCCCGCGTCTGGCGTCTTTCGAGACCCTCGGGATGAGCACGCGCGAGCTCGCACAGGAGTACTTCCTGCCGGCTCAGATGGCGCGTCGCGACGAGATGCGGAAGCGCGCGCAACAGAATCCGTCGATGGAGCCGGCCGAGACGCCGCGTCCAGAGATGCGCAGCGCGGAACAGGTTGCGGCCGTACGCGGTGAGCGTCAGGTACTGGCCGAGCTGATGCAGCAGAAGATCCTGCGCGCCGCATACAGCGATCGACAGCTCGAGGAAGTGATGGTGGACTTCTGGTTCAATCACTTCAACGTCTTCGCCGGCAAAGGTCTGACGCGCGTGTACCTCACCGAGTACGAGCGAGACGCCCTCCGCCCGCACGTTCTCGGCAAGTTCCGCGATCTGCTGCAGAAAACGGCCGAGAGTCCGGCCATGCTCTTCTATCTGGACAACTGGCAGAGCTCGGCGCCGAACGACGCCATGATGACCACGCCCGGCCGCAACCGGCCGCAGCAAGGAAGGCCCGGAGCGCGGCGGCCTGGCACTGCGAACCGGCCGGCCACGCTCGCCGATCTTCCGCCGTCGGCGCAGAACCGGCGACCGCGCGGTCTCAACGAGAACTACGCGCGTGAGCTGATGGAGCTGCACACGCTCGGCGTCGATGGTGGCTACACACAGAAGGACGTCCAGGAAGTCGCACGCGCGCTGACCGGGTGGACGATTGCCAATCCCCGGCAAGGCGGCGGTTTCCGGTTCGAGCCGCGACTCCACGACAACGGGGAGAAGACGGTGCTGGGTCACAAGATCAAGGCGGGCGGTGGACAGTCGGATGGCGATCAGGTGCTCGACATCCTCGCGAAGCACCCATCCACGGCGCGGTTCATCTCGACGAAGCTGGCCCGCCGGTTCGTCTCGGACGAGCCACCCGCGGCACTCGTCGATCGAGCGGCCAGGCGCTTCCGCGATACCGACGGCGACATTCGCGAAGTCGTGCGGACGATCGTCACATCGCCGGAGTTCTTTGCGGCGGAGGCCTATCGCGCCAAGGTCAAGACGCCCTTCGAGTTCGTGGTGAGCGCGATGCGCGCCACCGGTGCGGACGCCAACAACGTTCTTCCCGTCGTGCAGTCGCTGCGCGATCTCGGAATGCCTCTCTACATGTGCCAGCCGCCGACCGGGTACTCGGACAAAGCTGAAGCCTGGGTCAACACTGGCGCGTTGCTCAACCGCATGAACTTCGCCGTCGCGCTGGCCAGCGGCCGCATGCGTGGTGTGCGCCCGTCCGCACTCAGCGAGCAGGCATCGGAAGCCAGCGCATCAATTGTCAGCGCCACACTCGCAGGCGATCTGTCCCAGGCGACGGCCGCCACCGTGGCGAAGGCGACTGCGTCGCCGCAGGCGGTCGCGCTCGTGCTCGGTTCGCCGGAGTTCCAAAAGAGGTAGACCCATGATTTCGCGACGCATCTTCCTCAAGAATGGCGGGCTGGCGCTCGTCAGCCTTGGATTCGCGCCGGAGTTCCTCGCGCGAACCGTCGCCGCCGCCGAGTCACGGCGACGAGTGCTGGTGACAATCTTCCAGCGTGGCGCCGTCGACGGCTTGAACATGATCGTCCCCTTCGGCGAGCGTGATTACTACAGCGCGCGCCCGAGCATTGCGATCGCACGTCCAGGCTCCGGCGCCGACGCGGCGTTGGATCTCGACGGTTTCTTCGGCCTGCATCCTCGACTGGGGAATCTGAAACCGCTGTTCGACGCGCGCGACCTGGCGATCGTCCATGCCTGCGGCTCGCACGACGAGACGCGATCGCACTTCGATGCGCAGGACTACATGGAGACGGCGACCCCGGGGGTGAAGAGCACGCAGAGCGGATGGCTCAATCGGTATCTGCACGCCAGGGAACACGAGAAAGCCACGCCGTTCCGCGCCGTCGCGCTGGCGCCGCAGTTGCCACGCGCGCTGCAGGGGCTGGCGCCGGCGCTGGCGATCGGTCAGATCGGTCAGTTCGGTATTCGCGCCGGCCAGGCAACCGAAATGGTCCAGTCGTCGTTCGAGTCGGAGTACGCGGCGGCTGCCAACAGCGTGCTGCACAAGACCGGACGCGAGGCGTTCGACGCGATCAAGATGCTGAAAGACGCCGACCCCTCGAAGTACTCGCCCGAGAACGGCGCCGAGTATCCGCGGTCGGGATACGGCGACGCCCTCAAGCAGATCGCTCAACTGATCAAGGCAGACGTCGGGCTCGAGGTCGCGTTCGCGGAGTCGGGCAACTGGGATCATCACGTGAACGAAGGCGCCGCCCTCGGTCAGCTCGCGAACCGGCTCGACGACTTCTCGCGCGGCATCTCTGCACTCGTTCGCGATCTCGGCCCGCGTATGGCCGACGTCGTGATTCTCACCATGTCCGAGTTCGGGCGTGCGGTCGCCGAGAATGGCAACCGCGGAACCGATCACGGCCACGGCAACGCGATGATGGTCATTGGCGGCGGCGTGCGCGGAGGCAAAGTCTACGGCCGATGGCCGGGCCTCGCACGGGAGCAACGCCACGAAGGCCGCGACCTGGCGATCACCACGGATTTCCGCGCCGTGTTTTCCGAGGTCGTCAGCGGACACCTCGGCCTGAAGGACACGAAGAACGTCTTTCCCGGATTCTCCGGCTCAGCTCCGCTCGGGCTCTTCGGCTAGGAGCCTGACGGAGGGGACGGAGGTCACGGACCGAGCTTCAACACAGAGACACAGAGTCACGGAGCGCTTGACTCGGCCTCGCGATGCATGGCGCGAGGCCGTGCTCGAGTGGCGACGGGCGACGAGCACTGCAACGATCCGTCGTGCGCGCGAGTTCACGACGTCTATTTCCACGTCGCGCTCGTCGTGGCTCCGATCGTTCTGTGAACGCGTCGGTCCGCTCTGACTTCGTGACACCGATCAAGCCCTCCGCTGACCTCGTTCCCTGGCCGTCCGTCGACTCCGTCAGGCTCCAAAGCCTCGATCGGTTAAACTCTCACGCGTGAAAATCACGGACCTGCGGACGCCCTGTGTCCTCGTCGATCACGAGCGCGTCGAGCGGAATATCGATCGGATGCAGGCTACGGTCGACGCGCACGGGCTGCGGCTGCGCCCCCACTCCAAGACGCACAAATCACCCGACCTGGCCCGCGTTCAGCTCGGCCGCGGCGCCGTGGGCATCTGTTGCGCGAAACTCGGTGAGGCCGAGATTTTCGCGGACGCTGGCATTCCTGACATCCGGCTGCCGTATCCGCTGAATCCGGCGAACGCCGACCGCGTGCTTCGGCTGCTCGATCGCACTCATCTGTCGTTCATCATCGACCATGCGGACGTGGCCCGTGGGTGGTCGGAGGCCTTGACTGCCGCAGGACGAACGGTGGACGTGCTCGTGAAGGTTGACGTCGGGTTCCATCGCTGCGGGATCGATCCGGAAGCGCCGGGGGCTGCCGACTTCGTGGTGCGTGTCGCGGAGCTGCCGGGGCTTCGGTTCCGCGGTCTGCTCAGCCATGCCGGCCACGCCTATGGGGCAGGGTCCGACAGCGAAACGGCAAACGTTGCTCGAGCCGAGGCCGAGCTTCTGAACACGCTGGCGGCTCAGGTCTCGGATCGGGGCATCTCCGTTGACGAGATCAGCGTCGGCGCGACACCCACCGCCAGGTTCAGCGTCCAGCAGGCGGGCATCACCGAGCTGCGGCCGGGCAACTATATCTATTTCGATCGTACGCAGGTGGTGCTCGGCTCTGCGACCTGGGACGACTGCGCGCTGACAGTGCTCGCCCGCGTCGTCGGAAGGCCGGCCCCCGATCGCGTGATTCTGGACTGTGGCAGCAAGACGCTCTCGACCGACCAGACGCGCGGGCTTGCCGGTAACGCGGGGTACGGCACGGTCTTCAAGAGCCTCGACGAACCCAGACCCGACGAGTCACTGACCATCGAGCGGCTCTCGGAGGAGCACGCAACGGTCCGCGTGTCGAACGGCGCTTGCAAGCTCGTGCCTGGTGATCTGGTTCGCGTGCTGCCCAACCACGCCTGTGTGGTCTCGAACCTGGTCGACAGCGTCTGGCTGGTGTCTGGCAGCGAAGTCGTCGATCAACTCGAGATTTCGGCGAGGGGCAGAATCGCGTAGTAGAATGGCCGCGCATGTCCAGGGAACTTCCGGGTGAAGCGCTTGGCCTCGTCGAGACGCGCGGCCTCGTCGGCATGATTGAAGCGGCGGACGCGATGGTCAAGGCGGCGAACGTGGTCTTCGTCGGCTGGCAGAAGGTGGACGCCGGCCTGGTGACGGCCATCGTGCGCGGCGATGTGGCATCGGTGAAAGCTGCGACGGATGCCGGAGCCGCCGCCGCGCGGCGCGTCGGCGAACTGGTGGGCGTTCACGTGATCCCGCGGCCGGCCGACGGCCTCGACAAGATCTTCCCGATCGGCTGATCAGCCGGTCCCCTTTTTCGCCTTCCCCTGCGCCTTTGACTGCCGCCGCTTCCTTCTGCGGCGCGTGCTGTTCACCTTCGCCGACAGCTCTCGCAGATTCGGTTCCGTACCGACCACCAGCAGCGGCTGGGTCGGCGCGCGCAGGTTGAAGAACTCTCCCACTCCGGTTCGCGCGTAGATTTCCGAACCGTCAGTCAACAGCGTTACCGCACCAGCGCCGCCAATGGCATCGAAGAGCCGGATGCCGAAGCGTGTGCGCAGCGTTTCCAGCAGGTGACGCAGCCGGCCGACGGTCATGCCCTGACGCCTCAGATCTGCGAGCACCATCAACTCGAGCAGATCCACTGGCGTGTAGCGACGTTCGGTGAACCCGCCGGCGGCTGTGCGCTTCGGAGCGACGGCCGACTGAAACAGTCGCCGCTCGTCCCACCACTGCAGCTGTCGGGCGGTCAGCCCCGTCAATGCGGCGACCTCGCGCGCGCTGTACGAGTTCTTCAGCTCCACGAATGATTCTCGACTGACGACTGAGGGCCTGACTGACGACTGGCGACTTCCGACTATTTCCCCCCATCGCCGCCGCCAACGCATCGGCGCGAGCGGCACCCTCGAAGTCCTTCACGGTCAGGCCACCATCGCTGTGCGTGCTGTAAGTCAGCGTGACGCGCTTGTAGTTGATCAGGATGTCGGGGTGATGATCGCTGGATTCCGCCTCGAACGCGAGGCGCGTCGTGAAGGCGATCGCATCGGGAAACGACGCGAAGGTCATTTTACGGGAGATGGCGCGGTCGCCCAGCGTCCAGCCCGCCAGCGAAGCAAGCCTCTGACGAATCTCCGAATCGGAAAGCAGTGCCATGGGGCTAAGCATATGACTTCCGCAGTCGGTCCGTAGTCCGTCGCTCGTCGCTCCGTAGAACTTTGCCGGGCGCCACAACTGCCTTTCGAGCGACGAGGGACCAGTGACGAACCACGAACTACGGCGTTTCCTCAGTTTGGAACCCCCACTGGCGTTCGGACGTCTAACGGTGTTAGTATGTTGAACACTGTTCAATTTAAGATTTCTGGAGGAAAAGTGGGGGTTAAGGAACGTCAGGAACGGGAGCGAGAGGCGGTCGCGAGGGCCATCCTGGACGCTGCCCGCGACTTGTTCGTGGCCGAGGGCTATCACAACGTCTCGATCCGCAAGATCGCGGAGCGCATCGAATACAGCCCGGCCGCGATCTACAGCTATTTCCCGAGCAAAGACGACATCTTCTTCGCCCTCGCCGAGGAGGGATTCCGCATCCTGATGGCCCCCGGGCCGCAATGCGGGCAGCACGTCGACCTCCTCGACGCCGTCCGCGCGACCGTTCTGGCGGATGTACGAGTTCAGCCGATCGCACCCCGAGCACTTCGCGCTGATGTTCCTGGACCGCACCGTGCCGCGGATCAGCAAGAACTGGGAACGATTCGGGTTCGTCCGCGAGATGAAGGGGCAGGTCAGCGAGAACATCCGGCGGGCGATCGACGCCGGCCACTTTCCTCAGGGGACGAACGCCGACGCGGTGTTTCGCATTCTCCTGACCGCCATGCACGGCGCGGCTGTCGCACAGCTCTGTCAACGCGGCACGCCCGGCGAGGATTCGGATGCGCTGGCGCGCGACACGCTGGAGGCCACGCTCGCTGGTCTTCGTGCCGGCATACCACATACGTTTCATCCCATTCCGCATTCAGATTCTGGTGAGTAGAGAGGCGCGGTCAGTCATGGATCTTTCAGGAATTCGTCCGAGACGCATTCATTCCGTTCTCGCCGCTGGCGCGGCGCTTCTGGCGAGTACTTTCTTAATCGCCGCATGTTCCACCCAGGCCAAGGGCGCGAACGATCCGACTGTTGAAACGCCAGCGCTCCAGATCACCGCGGCGCCGGTCGAGAAGCGTCCACTCGAGCGCTTTCTGCGCGTCACCGGCTCGTTGATGGCCGACGAGCAGGCCGAGGTCAGCGCCGAGACACCGGGCCGCGTGATCGGCACTCCGGTCGAGCGAGGGACGCGTGTCGCGCAGGGCGCCCCGCTCGTGCGCATTTCCGCGTCAGAGACCTCCGCGCAGTTGCAGGAAGCGGAGGCCAATGCCGCCCAGATTGAGGCGCGCCTCGGTCTCGACGTCCGATGCGTTCGACGCCAGCCGCGTGCCGGACGTCATGAACGCGAAGGCGGCGCTCGATCTGGCACAGGCAGAGTTCGACCGGATCAAGTCGCTGCTCGATCAGCGGGTCGTGTCGCAGAGCGAATACGACCAGCGCCGCATGCAGGTCGAAGCCGCACGTCAGCAGTATCAGGTTGCGCGAAACCTCGCGGAGCAATCGTTCCGCTCGCTTGCAAGCCGCGCGCGCGCGGGTCGCGCTCGCACGTAAATCTGTCGACGACACGCTGGTTCGCGCGCCGTTTGCCGGCATTGTCGCCGAACGACTCGTGAGCGTCGGCGATTTCGTCGCGCGCGGAACGAAGGTGGCGACCGTCGTGCGAGTCGATCCGCTTCGCGTGGAGCTGACCGTTCCCGAGCAGTTCGTCTCCCTCATTCGAGTCGGGCAGCGCGTGCGCCTGACGGTTGACGCGTACCCCGGCGAAGAGTTCGAGGCGACCGTGCGCTTCGTTTCGCCCTCGCTGAGATCCGATCAGCGGGCACTGACGGTTGAAGCTGTCGCGTCGAATGCCGATGGTCGGCTGAAGCCTGGCCTGTTCGCCACCGCGCTCGTCCGTCGCGGCGATGCGGCGCCGGCCCTTCTCGTACCAGCGACGTCCGTCGAAACAGTTGCCGGGACCAGCCGTGTCTACGTCGTCAAGAACGGTCATATCGAGGAACGGATCGTGACGACCGGCGAAACCGTCGGTCAGCAGGTCGAGATCACGAGCGGCGTGTCAGAAGGCGACGTCGTCGCGAACGAACCCAAAGGCCGTCTCGCCGATGGACGCGCGGTTTCAGTCAGAGCGTCCGAGCTTTAGGGACGTCGTAGCGTCCGGCTTCAGCCGGACCGTCGTAGTGTCCGGCTTTAGCCGGACCTCAGAGAGAGATCCGAATCATGCAGTGGCTTGCTTCCATATCCGTTCGTCGTCCGGTCTTCGCAACCGTCATCACGCTGGCATTGACCGTCATCGGGGCTTTCGCGTTCACGCGCCTCGGAGTCGACCGGTTTCCGAAGGTTGACTTCCCGACGGTCGTCGTCACGACGGTCCTTCCCGGGGCTGCACCGGAAGAGATGGAAACCGAGGTGACCGACAAGATCGAGGAGGCGGTCAATACGATCAGCGGCATCGATGAGCTGCGATCGAACTCCTCCGAGGGCGTGTCCCAGGTCATCATCTCCTTCCTGCTGGAGAAAGACGGCGACACCGCCGCGCAGGAAGTTCGCGATCGCGTCAACCGCGTCCTGCCGCTGCTTCCACGGACGATCGAACAGCCAACCGTCGAAAAGTTCGACCCCGATTCAGCGCCGGTGCTCACGCTCGCGGTGTCGGCAAACAAGCCGATTCGCGACATCACCGAGTATGCCGACAAGACGCTGCGCCGGCAGCTCGAGAGCGTCAGCGGTGTCGGCCAGGTCGTCGTGGTCGGCGGACGGCCGCGTCAGATCAACATCAACCTCGACGCGGCACGGCTGACCGCGTACAACCTGACGGTCACCGACGTCACTGAGGCCCTTCAGCGTCAAAATTCCGAGATTCCCGGCGGTCGCGTCGAACAAGGCGCCACGTCGATGACGCTGCGCACCCGCGGGCGCGTGGAGTCCGTCGGCGCATTCGGCAATATCGTCGTCGAACAGCGCGAAGGGCACGCCATCCTGTTGAAGGATGTCGCCGTCGTCGAAGATGGGATGGCCGAGCCCGCCACCACGGCGAACATCAATGGCGAGCCGGC
The DNA here is from genome assembly GCA_963710415.1 of uncultured Acidobacteriota bacterium. Classification (GTDB taxonomy): domain Bacteria; phylum Acidobacteriota; class Vicinamibacteria; order Vicinamibacterales; family 2-12-FULL-66-21; genus CAVQAH01. Next base: position 148,622 of record CAVQAH010000016.1, read on the forward strand.
CGTTCTGCTGACCGTGCGGCGCCAGTCCGGCACCAACACGGTGCAGGTCGTCGACGCCGTCAAAGAGCGGATCGAGGAGGTCAAGCCTCTCGCGCCTCCCGGGTATGACATCCGGGTCGTACGCGACCTGTCGGAGTTCATCCGCGCCTCGATCGAAAGCGTCGAAGAGCATCTCGTCGTCGGGTCGATCCTGGCCGCCGCCGTCGTGCTCGTCTTCCTCTGGAACTGGCGCTCGACGCTCATCGCCGCGATTGCGATTCCGACGTCGATCATCGCGACCTTCGGCCTCATCTGGTATCAGGGCTTCACCCTGAACTCGATGACCATGCTCGCCCTCACCCTCGCCGTCGGCATCGTCATCGACGATGCGATCGTGGTGCTGGAGAACATCTACCGGTTCGTCGAGGAAAAGGGACGTCCGCCGATGCAGGCGGCCATCGAGGCGACGCAGGAGATCGGCCTCGCGGTGCTCGCGACGACGCTCTCGCTCATAGCGATCTTCGTGCCGGTCGGCTTCATGGGCGGCATCGTCGGCCGCTTCATGACCAGCTTCGGCTTCACGATGTCGTTCGCGATCCTGGTGTCGTTGCTGGTCAGCTTCACGCTGACGCCGATGCTGTCCGCCCGCTGGATCAAGATGAAGCCGCGGCGAGTGGACAGCGAAGGCCGGCCCATCAAGGAACAGAGCTCGAAGGATTCCCGCATCTTCCACACGCTGGATGGCTGGTATGCGTCCATGCTCGGCTGGTCGCTCGCTCACCGAGGCATCATCGCCGGCATCGCCGTGCTCGTGCTGCTGAGCAGCGTGCCGCTGTTCATGTTTGCCAATAAGAACTTCCTGCCCAACGACGACCAGTCGGAATTCGAGGTCGGCGTTCGCGCGCCGGAAGGCACGAGCCTGGAAGCCACCGAGATCATCGCCAACCGCATCGCCAGCCGAATCAAGGCGTTACCGGAAGTTGACTACACACTGGTCTCGGTGGGTGACGACCCGGCGCGCACGCAGAACCTCTCGACCGTCTACGTGCGTCTGAAGCCTGTAGATGACCGGTCGCGCGATCAGTTCGCCCTGATGGACGATGTCCGCGCACGGATTCTGCCGGCCATCGGTGTGCCGAACTTGCGGACCGGCGTGCGTCCCGTCGCGACGATCGGCGGCGGAGGTAATCAGAACGCCGAGATTCAATTCACGATCAGCGGTCCGGATCTGAAGCAACTCGAGCGTCACGCGCGCGCAGTCATGGAAGCGGCCGCAAAGGAGCCGGGCGTTGTCGACCTCGATACGTCGTTGAACGTCGGCAAGCCGGAGCTCTCCGTGTATCTCGATCGTCTGAAGGCTGCCGATCTCGGCGTGCAGATCTCTGATGCGGCGAACGCTCTTCGTCTCCTCGTCGGCGGCGATCAGGTGACGACTTACAACGAAGCCGGCGAGCAGTACGAAGTGCACGTGCGTGCGCTCGAGGGTGATCGCCAGTCGGTCGAGGCGATCGGTCAGTTGACGGTGCCGTCGAATCAGGTCGGCAGCGTGCCGCTGCGGAACCTGGCTCAGCTGACGCCAGGCACCGCGCCGTCCGAGATCAACCGGCTGAACCGCCAGCGTCAGGTCACCGTCTTCGCCGGCCTGCAGCAGGGCTACTCGCAGGTTCCAGCAATGGACGCGATGCAGCGATCTGCTGACGCGCTGAACATGGGACCTGGCTACAGCACGCGCTTTGCTGGCCGCTCGCGCGAGCTGGGCCGTGCGGCGCAAAACTTCCTGATTGCCTTCGTCCTCTCGCTTGTGTTCATGTACTTGATTCTGGCTGCGCAGTTCGAGTCGTGGCTCCACCCCGTCACGATCCTGCTTTCGCTGCCGCTCACGCTGCCTTTTGCGCTGCTGTCGATCATCATCACGGGCCAGTCGTTGAACATCTTCTCGGCGCTGGGCCTGCTGGTCCTGTTCGGCGTCGTGAAGAAGAACTCGATCCTGCAGATCGACCACGCCAACCAGCTTCGTGAGCGAGGAATGGAGCGCGACGTTGCTGTGCTGAAAGCCAGCCGCGACCGACTCCGGCCGATCCTGATGACCACGTTCGCCTTCGTGGCCGGCATGATCCCGCTCGTCGTGTCCAGCGGAATTGGTTCAGCGACGAACCGCGCCATCGGTTTCGTCATCATCGGAGGTCAGTCTCTCGTGTTGTTGCTCACACTCATCGCCACGCCCGTTGCGTATTCGTTGTTCGACGACCTGTCGAAGGTCCGATTCTGGCGCTGGAGCCGAGCGGGGCGCGCCGCCGCCGCTACCGCGTCGCTGCTGGCGTTCGTCCTGTTGTGGCCGTCACCGGCATCCGCTCAAACCGCCGCTGTGCCTGCGGGGCAGCCTCCCGCCGCGGCAACGCAGCTTGCCCCTGGCGACCAGGTCATCCGCATCACGCGCGACGAAGCGGTCAGGATGGCCGTCGAGAACAATCCGGAACTCGCGGTCGCCAAGTTCGACCCGGCGGTCTCCGAGACCGAGGTCGCGATCGCGCGCGGCGCGTTCGTGCCAACGCTCGACACGCTGCTCCAGCGAAACAGCCAGGAGCAGCCGCCGACGAACCTGTTCTCAGGCGATCAAGGGGTTCAGACGGGTCTGTGGTCAACCAACGTCGCCGTGAGCCAGCTGTTGCCGTGGGGTGGCGCCTGGTACTCGGTCGGCTGGGACTCCGCGCGCACGACCAGCGACAGCCCGATCACCAGCTTCGATCCGTCATTGCAGTCGCGGCTGGTGCTCGGGTTCACGCAGCCGATTCTGAGGAACTTCAAGATCGATCCCGCGCGTGCGGCGCTCGACGTGTCCAGGAGAAATGTCGAGATTGCCGACACGAACCTTCGCGAAACCCGCCTGGCCACCTCGGCAAACGCCGAGAACGCCTACTGGGCGCTCGTCGCGTCGCTCGCACTGGTTGACGTGCAGCAGCGATCGCTGGACCTGGCTCTCGAGCTGGAGCGCACGAACAGGGCGCGCGTCGACGTCGGACAGTCGCCGCCGCTCGATCTCGTGGCTGCACGCGCGGAGGTCGCGCAGCGGCATGAGAACCTGATCATCGCGAGAACGACAGCGCGTCAGGTCGAGGATCAGCTGCGGACGCTGATCTTCGATCCGAGGCGCGACGACTACTGGAACATGCGCCTCGATCCTGCCGACCGGGTTCCCACCGTCGGCGGACCGCCCGACATCGACGCCGCCGTTCGCCGGGCGCTGGGCGAGCGAACGGATCTCGATTCGTGCGCGTAAGCAGATTCAGAACACCGAAACGAGTATCGCGCTCTCGCACAGCGAAACGCTCCCCGATCTGCGTGTGCAGGCGAACTACCTGACCGACTCCGCCGGCGGCACGCGGCTGATTCGAGAAGGAGGGTTTCCGGGAACGATCGTCGGTCAGCAGACCACGAGTTACGCGGACGTTCTCGGTCAGGTGTTTTCTGCCGACTTCCCGACATGGACCCTCGGGCTGGCGTTCAGCTATCCGCTGGGCAAGAGCACGGCGGAGGCCGCCCTCGCACGGGCGCGAATCGAGCGCGACCAGGCCAACGCGAGGCTGAAGAGCCTGGAGATCGGCGCGGTTCGCGAGATTCGCCAGGCGGCCTGGCGTGTCGAGCAGAATCAGCAGCGAATCGAGACCACCAGGCTGGGACGCGAGCTCGCGGAACAGCGACTGGACGCCGAACAGAAGCGCTTCGAAGTCGGCATGTCGACGAGCTTCCTGGTGATTCAGGCCCAGCGTGACCTCGCCGTCGCGGCGCAACAACGAGCTTGCAGGCGCTGCTCGACTATCAGCTCGCCGTCGTCTCGTTCGAAACTGTCCAGCAGGCCGGCGGTGTAGGAGTCGCGATCGGGCTCATCCGGTAAGGGTCACTGACGGGACACGAATCGGCCCGGATTGACGGCATCCAGCAATGGGTCGGCCTGACCCGACAGCACCAGGTCGGCGACCAGGGATGCCGTCACCGGAGCAAGCAGGACACCGTTGCGGTAGTGGCCGGTCGCATAAACAACTCTGGACGACGGCTCTGTTCGGCCGATCAGAGGCAAGCCGTCCGCCGTTGCCGGCCGCAGCCCGACACGCGCCTCGAGGAAGGTCGCTCCCCAAATCGTCGGCAGAAGATCGCACGCAGCGTCCAGCAGATCCCGGACGCCTGCCGCGGTCGCTCGTTCATCGAACCCCACATCCTCAACCGTTGCGCCGACGAGCACAGTGCCGTCGGTCCAGGGAACGATGTAGCAGTCAGGACCCCAAATCACGCGTCCGAGTATCTCGGCGCGCCACGTCAGCCTCAATAACTGTCCGCGAATAGGTTTGACGGCCGGGGCCGCCGTCGGTCGCCATGCCGAGGTGACTGGTCCAGCTCCCGGTCGCCACGACGACCGCGTCCGCCGTCCACCGCTCGCCGTCCCCCGCGGTGACGAGCACGTCCCTCGATCGATCGGCAATCGTCGCAACGACCCGCCCGGCTTCCACCTCGGTGCCGTGACGCAACGCCGCCCACGTCAGCGCCTCGGTCAGCTGCGTCGCCGCCACGTAGCGCGTGCGACTTGATGAACAGAGCCCCGAACATCGACTCCGGCAGCGCAGCCTCGAGCGAGCGTGCTTGCGTTCGATCGAGCCAGTCGGCCTGCGCGGCGGTCATTGGTACGGCGTTCGAGTTCCTGAGTCGATCCACTTCACCCGCGTCGACGGCGACCTCGAGCGTGCCGCAGCGTCGATGCTCCACGGTCACGCCCGACTCGTCCTGGACCTCCTCGATGAACTGGTCGTACATCTCGAGGCTGCGCACGGCGAGGTCCAGCAATGGCCCCGGTGACGCTTCGATGTAGGGCGCGAGAACTCCTGCGGAAGCCTGTGTCGCGCCGGCACCCACTGCGCGCGACTCGAACACGCGGACACGCGCCCCGCGCCGCGCCAGCTCGCGCGCGACCGCGCACCCGATGATGCCGGCGCCGACGACGATGACGTCCGCGGTCCTGGCCACGTACGCATCATATCGAAAGGTGGCTGGCACCTAGCCCGGGAAGGTGCCAGCCACCATTTGGCGCGTGGCAGCAAAGTTGGAAGAGTCAGGGAGACTCCAGATGCCGCGACCGCGACGGGTTGTGCAGCCGGTGAGGTGTATCACCTCATCAACCGTGGAAACAAGAAGGCCAGGATCTTCATCGAAGCCGCAGACTACCAAGGGTTTGTAACGGCGATGGCAGATGCCTCTGAGCGCACAGGCGTCAGACACATGACGTTCTGCATCATGCCGAACCACTTTCACATCGTCGTTCAGTCATCGGCTGACAACGATATTTCTGCGTACATGCAGCGCTTGATGAACGCACATATCCGCACGTATCAGGAGAGGCACGGAACCAAGGGCACCGGCCACATTTATCAAGGGCGATATCGCCCCATTCAAGTGATGACCGACTATCAGTTCCTCAATGTCTGTCGCTACGTTGACGCAAATCCATTTCGAGCGGGTCTCGTCGATCGGCCGAGGACTGGGCGTTGGAAGTTGGGATTGAGAAGTCGGTATGCCAGCTACTGCTTGCGACGTCCCTGAACGACGGGCGCCGGCGCGGCCGGCGTCGAGATCGTTCCAGTTCAGGATCGTGTTGAAGCCGAGGAAATACGTCCCTTGTGTCTGCCAGCGCCAGAACGGGCGGATGGCGAACATGACGACGTGACCCTGACCGACGGGCGCATCGACGACCTGCGCGCGGCCGGACAGCGACTGACCGCCGACCAGGACGCCCGACAGCAGCATGTCATCGGGATTGCTGGGGAACTGCATCACCACCCGCGCCCGGCTCTCGACTTCGCCGCCGGGGAATCCGCCACGGCCGCCGCCACCGCCGCCGCGGCCACCGCGGCCGCCGGGGTCCGGAGCTTGACCGCGCTGCGCACCACGAGCGCCGCCGCCGGTCGATTCCGGATTCTCTGCGTCGTACGGGGACAAGCGTTGCTGCGCCGCGCCGGCCATCGGCGTGATGTTCATGCCGACACCGGGCCCGCCGCCCTCGCCACCGCGGCCGCCGAACCCGCCACCGCCGCACCAGCGTTGAGCACCGGATCCTGATTGAAGTACACCGGCACTTGCGCGTCGAAGCCGTAGGCGATCGGGCTGCGGCGATCGGCGACGACACCGCGCATCACCGAACCGCGTACGAACAGCCCATCTGGACTCTCGACGGAAATGCCGGACGTGACGTTGTATTCAGGGAAGATGGTGGAGGTCGATCCCTCGACGAGGAGCGTCCCGCCGGCCTGCACGAACTTCACCAGTTCCATCAGGCCTTCCCAGCCCATGCCGCCGCGGATGTCGTCAGCTTCATCGATCCCGCCAAGGTTCGGCGTCTCAGCCGTTTTCTTGTAGGGCAACGGCATCTTCCCGGTGCGCGCGATACCGGCGACCTGCGACTGCGCGTTGCCGCCGATATGCGGGAATACGATGACGTCGTACTTCTGCCTCAGATTGCCTTCACGAAGCTTGAGGTCGCTGAAATACGTATACGGCACGCCAAAGGTGTCGAATGCCGCACGCACCCAGCCTTCGTCCTGCGTCCGCGCCCAGGAGTGCACGTAACCCACGCGCGGAATGTCGAGGTCGTGCATCGCCACCGTCGGCGCTGAGGCGACGGCCCAGGCCGACAGCCCGAGGTCGCGCAACGTCGGCTCGAGCTTGGCGCGGTCTGCACCGGCGATGATGAACGCGCCGGCACGGAACTTCCGTCCGGCTGCCTCGAACTCTTCCTCGGCCGCCTGCATCTTCACGTCGGGATGCTTGAAGCGGAACGTGACCAGATTGTTGTCGGTCGTGTGATCGACGAGGATGACCGCGCCGGTGCCCTCGACACCGCCGGCGGCCTTCACGTCAGCCGTGACTAGTGTTCCCTGCTGATCGAGGATCGACTTCTCGGTAGCCGTCTTGACGACGATGTTCCGCATGTACGGGAACGTCCATCCGGTGTCGTCGTACGGTCGGGGATTCGACGGCGCGAAACTCTGCACCGAGAAGTACATGTCAGCCAGCGTCCGATACGGCTGATCGCCGCGGATGATGTAATCGCCCGGCTGCACCTGCACGTCACCGACCTTGTAAGCTGCCGCTGCCTTGTGGATCTCGAGACCCTGACGGCGCAGTTCGTTGACCGCGTCCGCGGCATCGGCCTTCCGGCGCTGAGCGGCGGGAATGACCCACCCATAGGTCGGTCCCGTCTTGCCCTTCTCGACGGCGCGCTTGTTCTTGAGCCAGTAGTTCTCGAGATACGTGTCCTTGTTCCTGGCGACGTGATTGAGCGCGATGAGGATCGCCGACTGCTGGATGTTGGTGTTGTTCCGCGGTCCCCACTTGATCGATGGCAGCGGCGGGTTCGGCCGGAACCATTCCTTGCTGGTCACCGTCGGGCCGGCGGTGACCTCGCGGATATCCGGCCCGTAGCCCATGACCTCGTAGAAGCGCCCGATCGCGTTGTGCGTATGGGCGATGAAGAACATGTAGTTCGGCGTCCAGCCGTCGTAGAACCCATACGTCCACACGCCTGGCACACCGCGCTTGGTCATCTCCATGACCTCGGTCTTCGCCAGCAGCCACCATTCGTCGACCGTGATCGGATCGATGGCTTCGTTATACGGACCGGTCCCCGTCGACGCGTAAAGGTACGTTTGCGCTTCATGCAGGTCGTGCATGACGGTGGGCTTCCAGTCGAGGAACGTCTTGGTGACGTTGCGCGTCAAGGCGAGGAACTGACCCATGCCGTCGCGGTTGTTGTCGTGCGCAACGTACTTGCCCCAGTACATCAGCGGCAGCCGCGACTCACCCTGCGGCCGCTTCTTGTTGAAGTAATACGTGTCGACCTGCTTCTCGCGGCCGTCGACTTCGATGACCGGCGTGATCAGCGTGATGACATTGTTGCGGATCTGCTGAATGTAGGGAGACTCGCCCACGGCGAGACGGTACGGCAGCTCGATCAGCATCTCTGGCCCGCCCGTTTCGGTCGAGTGCATGCCGCTCGTGATCCAGTAGATCGGTTTCGCGGTCCGGATCAGCTGCTGCGCCTGGTCCTCAGTCGTGCGGCGCGGGTCGGTCAGCGACGCCAGCATGCCCTTGTACTTGTCCAGCGACTTGATCGTGGCCTCATCCGCCACCGCAAGAAGGACCATGTCGCGCCCCTCTTCGGTCTTGCCGATGTTCCACATCGTGATGCGGTCCGAGGCCTTGTCGAGCGCCTCGTAATACCGGTAGATGTCCTTGGAGTAGGTCAGCTCGCCAGGCGTGCCGGGCAGCCGGCCGAAAAACTTCAGCGGCGTCGGCACCGTGTCGGATGCCGGCAGATGATCCACCAGTTCCGTGATGATGCGCGGGTCCTGCGTGTACTCCTTGATCTTCGCGGTGTATTCCTCGTCGATCTTCTGTTTGGGGGCCTGCGGACGTGATTGCGCGGCGGGCTGCAGGCCCGGAGCGGCAACAGTGAGAGCGAGCACGGAAAGCGCGAAGCGGAACAGCGGACTTCGCAGCGGCACGGAACTCATAGATCCTCCTGAAAAGCACAGAAACGTGAGCCTTATAACATACCGGACCGGAACAGGGATAGTCGGCGGGCAGTCCGGTAGCTACGGCGCGGAGGACCTTGAGGTGCGGTTGAGAGCCTTACTTCTTGTCGCGCAGGAGGCTGAGGTTTCGGCTCGGGCTTCTCGACGTAGTTTGGCGGTTTCCACGCGTCAGGGCGCAACTTGCCGCCCCACCCCCAGTACACGGGCTCTTTGTCGACGTGAACAGGTTGAGGGCTGACGGGTAGCGGTGCACCGAATCCGGGTGATGGATCGAACGGCTCCTGAACGAGAAGCTGGCGCCGACCGCGCGGAAAAACTCGACCCTGAGGAACGGCCACATAGACGGGAACGGCGATCTGCTCCACCACCGGGCGCTCGTGCTCGATCACGATCACCTGCGGCTGCGGCGCGATCATCGGCGCCGGATCGACAGCCTGGCTCGCTGACGACAGGTTGCGGCGCCGGTTCAACTGCCGGGGTTCGACCGCTTCGCACCATCGCGAGGATGACGCGCTCGCTGACGCCACCCTCCTTCAAACTTTTCAGCGTCGCCGTATCGAGGGTGAAGACGCCACCATCGACCTCGATGAGCGCAAGCAGCACTTCTTCGCTCAGACCTGCGCGGCTGAGTTCGAGAATCTCTTTGGCCGTGACGGCCTGGGTCTCGGCCGGCAACCACGTGAGCAGAATGAAGGCGAGGGGAAGCACTCGGCGCATCTGATGTCCCTTCAAGCTCAGCGCTCCTCCAAGGACCGCTGGACCCGTGAAGCATGCTGACCGAAATATTGTGCAACTGCAATGCCGTCAGGGGGTAGCCGAAACTGACGGGCATCGCTATTCTTCTGGGACAAGAATGCGCCTACCTGCCGTGGCTTTCAAGCGGGATGCGGGCTCTAGCTTTCAGCTGAGGCGGGCTTGCCCCGCCGTAGCTTTAGGGGGGCTTGCCAGCCGAGCTTGAGCGAAGGCGGGTCCTGTCGATAGGACAGACGGTGTCACCCGGATAGGCCCGAAATGGTGGGCAAACTGGCGAGAATTGTGAGAATCCGGGCTGTTTTGCACTGCCCTCCGGGGCATAGCTCTTGCTCGTCAGGAAGCGTCTAGGAGTAAGTGAAGCCATGATTTCCAAACCCGCCCTGATCGTTTTGCTGGCGGCCGGTTGCGTCACGGCCGCCGCGGGGGGCGCTTACGTGGCTGTGCGTCAGAACGTCACCGACACCGCGACGCCGGCGGAGGTCAGTCAGGTCGCCTCCCCTGCACCGCTGGCGGGCGCGGAATCCGCGCAGCCGACTCCCGTTGCCGCCACCGATGCCGTCGTCGCTCCGTCGACGCCAGCTCCAGCGCCAGCGGTTGAAGTCGAAGCGCCTCGAACGCCGAGCCCGAAAACGGCGGCGCCGGCACCTGCCGCAGCGGACACGAAAGCCTGCCGAACGCCAGGTGACGACCGCCGATCGGAACGCCCGGTCTGGCAGCGATCAGCAGCCCGGCGAGAACGGCGCCGGAAACCGCAACGAACCGTGCCGAGCCGCTGCCGCCGGCGTCTCCAGTCCGCACCGATCCTCTTCCGGAACCTGTGCGGCTGCCCGAGGTCGCGCCGGCAACTCCGGAGCGCGAGTTCCTCGAGCTGGTCGTACCGTCGTCGTCCGTGATCGGCCTCCAGGTCGATACGTCGCTCTCCAGCGAGCGCGCACGCGTCGAGGATCGTGTCGAGGCGCGGGTCACGCGTGACGTCCTGATCGATGGTCGCGTGGCGATTCCAGCGGGAACGCGGGTAATCGGCTCGGTAACGGTGGTGGAGCGCGGCGGGAAGATCAAGGAGCGGGCGCGCCTTGGTGTCAGATTCCACACGTTGGTGCTGGCCGACAATCTGGAGCTGCCGATCAGGACGGAAAGCATCTCGCGCGAGGGTCAGGCTCCCGGCCGCGAGAGCTCGGCCAAGATCGGCGGCGCGGCAGTCGGCGGTGCGATCCTCGGTGCCATCATCGGCGGAGGAAAGGGCGCAGTGATCGGTGGCGCCACAGGCGCGGCTGGTGGGACTGCCGCGGTGATGGCGGGCGATCGCAACGCAGCCACGTTGACCGCAGGCACCGTCCTCACGGTGCGGCTGACCGAGCCGGTGACCATCGAAGTCGAAAAAAGCGCTGACACCACCGGCGGCCGCTAGAAGTTGACGTCTCCGCGCCCTCGGCCCACAATCGGAGCGTGTTTCCGATTGTGGCGCCGGATTCGTTCCGATCCCTGACACACCCTCACGATTCGTCGGCCGTCAGCGATGTCGAAGCACGGCGGCGCTGAACCGACTCCACCGCCTGCGCTGCCTGGTCCCACCGCCCAGCCGCTGGGCGACATGGACCCGCAGGATTTTCGACGCCACGCGCACCAGCTCGCCGACTGGATCGCCCAGTACTTCGCCAGCATCGATCTCTATCCCGTCCTCTCGCGCTCACAACCTGGAGAGATCCGCGAAGCCATTCCGGGCGACGCACCAGAACATGGCGAACCGTTCGAGGAGATGCTCGCGGACTTCGAGCGCGTACTCATGCCCGGCGTGACCCACTGGAATCACCCTGGGTTCTTTGCATACTTCGCCATCAGCGCCAGTGGTCCAGGCGTGCTCGCCGACTTTCTATCGTCCGCGCTCAACGCGCAGGCGATGTTGTGGCGCACGTCGCCGGCTGCAACCGAGCTCGAAGAGGTCACGCTCGGCTGGCTGCGCAAGCTCCTGGGCCTGCCGGAATCATTTGAAGGTGTGATCTACGACACCGCGTCGATCTCGACACTGCATGGGCTCGCCGCCGCACGCGAGGTGGCGGTTCCCGACGTCCGCGCGAAGGGACTTGCCGGACGGAAAAACGTGTCGCGGCTGCGCGTCTATTGCTCGGAACACGCGCACTCGTCCGTCGACAAGGCGGTGATCCTGCTCGGACTCGGTCACGACGCGCTGAAGCGAATACCGGCTGACGGCGAGTTCCGAATGAAAGCAGACGCGCTCGAGAAGGCCATTGAAAGGGACCTCGCAACACACGCTCGACCCGTGGCCGTCGTCGCGACTGTCGGAACGACGTCGACGACGAGCGTCGATCCGTTGCCGGAGATCGCACGCATCTGCAAGCGGCACAAGATCTGGCTGCACGTTGACGCAGCCTACGCCGGTGTCGCGGCAATGGTGCCCGGCTTCGAGTGGATTCTGGAAGGGGCCGCCGACGCGGACTCGCTGGTCGTGAATCCGCACAAGTGGTTGTTCACCCCCTTCGACCTCAGCGCCTTCTACTGCCGGAGAATGGACGTCGTGCGCCAGGCGTTCGCGCTCACGCCCGACTATTTGAAGACGGTTGAATCGGCGCCCGTTCACAATTTGATGGACACGGGCATTCAACTCGGCCGGCGATTCCGCGCGTTGAAGCTGTGGATGGTCATGCGCCACTTCGGCGCGTCCGGAATTCGTGCGCGCATCGCTGAGCACATGCGTCTCGCGCGACTCTTCGCCGACTGGATCGATGCGAGCGATCGTTTCGAACGTGTCGCGCCGGTTCCCTTCAGCGTCGTCTGCTTCCGCGCAAATGGTGACGACGCGTTCAATGAAGGATTGCTCGACACGATCAACGCAGGCGGAGAAGTGTTCCTGTCCCACACACGCCTCGACGGCCGATACGTCCTCAGGCTGGCGATCGGCAATCTCCGCACGACCGAAGCGCACGTTGCACGTGCGTGGTCACTTTTGCAACAGGCATTTGATCAGCTTCACGCACGCTGACCCTCGGGGCATACCGCTTGCAGGTTCGCAGGACCCGAATGGGTCCGGGGTGCACTGATGAGTCGGTTCTGAACAGCCGCATTTGGGCACCCGGCGCACAGAGAGGCGGAATGACATGTCTGTACGGAAGGTAGTCATCAGTTCGTTCGTTGTAGTCCTGAGTTTTCTCGCTTCGCCAGCCAAGGCGTCTGCGGATTGGTTGTTTACACCGTTCGTCGGTACGGTCTTCAACGGAGCGGCGGACTTCGATGACGGCTTCGACGGGGATTTCGAGTTCGAGCGCCGCTTCACGTACGGCGCATCCCTGGGATATATGGGAGCCGGAGCGATCGGCTTCGAGGTCGATTTCGGCTACACGCCAAACTTCTTCGAGACAACCTCCGACGACGGTTTCGATTTCGCGAGCGATAGCAATGTGACGACGTTCATGGGGAATCTCATCATCGGTGCACCCATCGGCGGTCAGCACGGTTTCGGCGTCCGTCCCTTTGCCGTAGGCGGCGTCGGCCTCCTTCGTGGCAGCGTGACCGACATCGACGATTTCTTCGAGGTCGACAAGAATTCGTGGGGCTGGGACGTGGGAGGCGGGCTTCTGATCTTTTTCGCCGATAACATCGGTATTCGCGGCGACGTTCGCTATTTCCGAACGTTCACAAGCGGCGACGACGACGAGCTCGATTTCGATCTCGGTGGATTTGATTTCTGGCGCGCCACCGCGGGCGTCACTTTCAGGTGGTGACGGTCAGGCGCCACCGTTCGACCCAACCTTCGTCGACTTCCTCGAGCGCGATCGCTCCGTGCAAGGGGAAGTCGGCCTTCCACTCCTCGGTATTCCGCAGCAACGTGTGAACGACCCGCGGCAGGTGCGGCAGGTGCCCGACCAGCACGACTGTTCGTGATTCTGTGGTCAGCCTGTCCCTGATCCACTCTGGTGGATCATCAGGCAGGAGTCCCCGGATCGCGGCGAACTCCGCCAGCGGGTTGCAGGTTCGTCTGATGGCCTCGGCAGTTTGACGAGCGCGGAGCTTGCCGCTGTGCCAGATGCACTCAGGTTTCACCTCACGCGCGAGCAGCGCGTTCGCGACGGACACTGCCTGTGCACGACCGACATCAGATAGCGGACGTTGCGGATCGATCAGGGGGTCGACGGCGTCGGCGTGGTGGACCAGGACGACCATGACGAATTGCCAAACGTGAATCGGACAGCGGAAATCGATCGAGAGAAGATCTCGCAGATCTTCTCACGCCATCATTTCAGGTGCTCCGCCGCCCAGCCCTTGGCTTCGGCGAGAGCCGTCGACACGGCATCTGGGTGCGTCGATTGTGGCGTGCGCTTGCGTTCGACCGACGCGGCGGGCGTAACCGCTTTCACGACGTCCGCGTCGAAGTGCGGTGAGACCGCGCGCCATTCGTCCACCCTGAGATCTTCGAACGAGCGCCCGGCCTTCAACAGGCTCCGAACCAGCGCGCCGACGATCGCGTGCGCGTCGCGAAACGGCACGCCCTTCGCCACCAGATAGTCGGCGACGTCCGTGGCGAGCAGCAACCCCGATGATGCGCGCAGCGTGGTGGCACGGTTGAGGCCGATGCCTCGAAGGACTGCCGCCGTAGCATCGAGCGACGCGCGGGTGGTGTCTTCCGCGTCGAAGACCGCCTCCTTGTCCTCCTGCAGATCCTTGTTGTATCCGATCGGCAACCCCTTCATCGTCGTCAGCCACCCGGCGTGTCTGCCGATGACCCGGCCAGCCTTTCCGCGGACGAGCTCGAGCGGATCGGGATTCTTCTTCTGTGGCATCAGGCTGCTGCCTGTGGCTGCCGTATCCGCCAGTTCGAGGAATCCAAACTCCTCGGATGTGAAGAGGATCAGATCCTCCGCCAGGCGGCTCACGTGGACCATCGACAATGCGCAGGCGTGCAGAAACGTCGAGACGAAATCACGCTCGCCTGTGGCGTCGATGCTGTTCCGCACTACCGTCGCGAACCCGAGGCGTGTGGCCAGACGCTGCACGTCGATGGCGTAACTGGTGCCGGCAATGGCGCCCGAACCGAGCGGCAGCTCGTCGATCTCGGTCAGCACGTGCGCGAACCGCGCATGATCGCGACGCAGCGCCGACGCGTGGGCAAGGAAGAAATGCGCCGCGAGGATGGGTTGCGCGCGCCGCATGTGAGTGTAGGACGGCATGAGCGCATCGCCCGCACGCTCCGCCTGATCGATCAGGACGCCGATCAGCGCGACGATCGACCTCTGCAGGACGGGAACCTGGCGCTTCAGATAAAGGCGCAGATCGACGGCGACCTGCTCGTTGCGCGATCGGCCCGTGTGCAGCCGACGTCCGGCCTCGCCGATGCGCTCGACAAGCTCACGCTCGACAAACGCGTGTACATCCTCATCCTGCGCAGCCGCCGCGGACTGGAAGAACGCTGGATCCTCACTTGACGCGAGGATCTCCTGGAGGCCTCTGGCAATCGCGGCGCTATCGGATGCGGTCAGCACGCCGGCGTGCTCGAGCGCCTCCGCCCATGCAAGGCTTCCCCGCACGTCGTCCTGAAACAGCCGCCTGTCGAAACGAAACGACGCGCCGAACTCGAAGAGCGTCGCGTCGGGGTCGCCCTCGAAGCGTCCTGACCACAGATGCGCCATCGAACTACCCTACCGTCGCACGGGTGCGGCGTTCGCCATCAGCCGAGGCCGCCGACTGTCCGCCGACGACCGTGCACTCTCCCTTGAAGAGCTTCGTGCGAACCATGCCCGTCACGTCCGACTGCAGGGTGGCGACGAACGCGTCCATCTCCTCGCGAGCGGGATCGAACCAGCCACCCGACGCGACCAGCTCCGCATATCGGCGGGACACTGCCTGCTTGTGTTGGACCTTATCGCGAGCGATGGCATACGTTTCGAGCGCGTCGTGCGCCGCGTGCAGCACAACGGCCGACGGAGCTTCGTGAATCTCGACGGAGGCAACACCCGCCTCCGACGTCACCGGCCGTTGCAGCCGACCGACAGCG
The DNA here is from genome assembly GCA_963710415.1 of uncultured Acidobacteriota bacterium. GTDB lineage: Bacteria > Acidobacteriota > Vicinamibacteria > Vicinamibacterales > 2-12-FULL-66-21 > CAVQAH01. The sequence goes on from CAVQAH010000016.1 coordinate 163,934, forward strand.
TGCGAGCCGGCAATCGTCTCGAGGCTCTCGATGATTTCGAGGAGCGGCATGTCGATCCCGTTGATCCTGACCGGCGTCCCACCTTCGAACTCGATGTCTACGTAGGCGGGATCGTCAGGGGATTCCGACGACCGTGCGGGTCAGCGCGAACATCTCCTCCGGCAGCCGTCCGCCGGGGTTCGGCACCGGCCCGAGATCGATCGAACGCCCCCAGAGATTCACATCGACCCGGTCGGACCAGGTGTCCCCGCCAATACTGATGCCGAGATCCCTGGCCCAGTTCTCAGATGCCGCAGACAAGGCGTCGGGAATGAACTGCTGTGCGGTGGCCAGTTCGATCGAACCGTCAAGCGCGCGAACCGGCCCTTCGATTCGAGCGCGATGACGCGTGGAACCGTGGACGATCATGGACGCGCCTTCCATGCGGGCTACCGCCACGAGCCGGCCGGCCACCAGTGCGCTGGTCATGTGGGCAGACAGCGGATAGACACCGTCTTGCAGGGCACTCGCATGCAAGGACGGAACGATGAAGCGGCGTATGAGCTCATCGCGCGCGTCGATGACGTGCGCGCGCGCGCGCGCCGAGCGACAGCGCGCGTTCGCGGATGTCCGCCAGATCGTCGCCCTGACCAACGTCAACGGTGACCGTGATGACCTCGGTATCAGCGTTCTGCGACAACGCCCGGATCGCCAGCGATGTCTCGAGCCCGCCCGTATACGCCACGATGATGCGCTTCACAAGTGTCCGTTCCTGCATCTCAGTCGTCCCACCTCTTCTCATTAATGCGCGTGGGGCCCCACCCCCACGCGCTCTCACGCGCTGCGCGCGACGCCCTTTGGGCTTGCCGCCTCCTCACTCGATCGGTGTGAGGAGGCAGCCTTCTGTTGGTGCGTGGGGCCCCACCCCCACGCGCTCTCACGCGCTGCGCGCGACGCCCTTTGGGCTTGCCGCCTCCTCACTCGATCGGTGTGAGGAGGCAGCCTTCTGTTGGTGCGTGGGGCCCCACCCCCACGCGCTCTCACGCGCTGCGCGCGACGCCCTTTGGGCTTGCCGCCTCCTCACTCGATCGGTGTGAGGAGGCAGCCTTCTGTGTTGGAGCCCCACACCCGACGTGACGTCGGTTTCCGATGTGCGTTTCACAATCCAGCCGTTCGACGCAAACGCGCGACGAGCGTGGCCGCTTCCGCTGGCGACCGGCAAATCACAAGGATCGTGTCGTCACCGCCGAGCGTGCCGACAATCTCCGGCACGTTCGCTCGATCGATTGCCAGTGCGAGCGGTTGTGCCTTGCCGACGTCGGTCTTCAGGACGATCAGCTGCTGCACCGGCTCGATGAAGCGGAGATACTCGGCTACCGCCTGTTCCAGGACGGCCTTCGCATCGAGGCGATCCGCTTCCGTCGAGCCAGGGGTGCGGTAGGCGCCATCCGCGGCGCGCTTGACCAGGCCCAGGTCCCGAATATCGCGGGACAGTGTGGCTTGCGTTGCCTCGAACCCACGCTCCCGCAGTCGCTGCCTCAGCTGTTCCTGGCTCGTAACCTCTTCCCGTTCAACAATTTCCAGAATTGTGGCTTGCCGCCGGGATTTCATAAATATGCAGCGCAGAAATGAGTATACATAGAATGAATAGTCATTCCAAGCCTAATCAGATCAATCAGTTGACATGTGTTCGCTGTGGCTGTATAACTAAACATTCTGATGAATAGTTATTCTCCCATCAGGGTGGGTATTGCCGGCGCCAGTGGCTACGCCGGCATCGAGCTGGTGAAGCGGCTGGCCCGCCACCCTGGCGTAAACGTCCGTCTCGCGATGGGTTCCAGTGCGTCACCGGCGCGAAAGGTCCCGGCACTCGCCCGGATTTGGGATGACCCGGTGGTCCCGTTCGATCTCGATCTGCTCGCGGCCGAGACCGACGCGGTCTTCCTTGCGGTTCCTGAAACGCTCGCCGCCGAGGCAGCGCCGATTCTGGCCGCGCGTGGTCCGCGCGTCCTCGATCTCTCTGGCGCATTTCGCCTTCGCACGGAAGCCGATCGGCAGAAGTGGTATCCACACTCGCCGGTTCCGACCGTACCGGTCGCGTACGGACTCACCGAACGGAATCGAGCCGCGCTGACCGCGGCGCGCCTGATCGCTTGTCCTGGTTGCTATCCGACCGCTGCGCTCCTGGCGCTGCAGCCGCTGGCGATGGCCGGACTGATCGAACCGGGCGTCATCATCGACGCGAAGTCAGGCATTTCGGGTGCAGGAAAGACGCCGAGCGAGCGTACCCATTTCTCCGAATGTCACGGGAGTGTCGCCGCGTACGGGGTCTTCGCGCACCGTCACGCCGCCGAGATCGAGCAGGAGTTGGGGATGCCGGTCACGTTCGTGCCGCACCTCGTTCCTCTCGATCGCGGCATCTTTGAAACGATCTACGCGCGGCTGAAGCCGGGCATCACGGCGGACGACATCGCGGCAGCGCTGACGAATGCCTATCGCGAGTCTCCCTTCGTCAGATTGACCGGCCCTGAACTGCCCGAGATCAAGCACGTGGCGCACACCAATTTCTGCGACATCGGCTGGCGCGTCGATCGCGCCGGCGGGCAGCTGGTGCTCGTCGCGTGCATCGACAACCTCGTGAAGGGTGCAGCCGGACAGGCGATCCAGAACTTCAACGTCGCATTCGGGTTCGAAGAAACCCTCGGACTGAACTAGTGCAGCGGTCAACTGTTCTGAAGTTCGGCGGTGAGCTGCTCGAAGACGCAGACGCCATCAAATCGGCCGCCGCCACGATCGTCCGCCTTTCCCGATCCGAGCCGCTGGTCGTGGTGCATGGCGGGGGCCGCGCGATCGACGCGGAGCTGCGCACCCGCGGGGTGACGCCACGCTTCGTCGATGGCGTCCGGATCACCGATCAGCCGACGCTCGACGCGGTCGTATCGGTGCTGGCGGGCCGGACGAACACCAGCCTCGTCGCCGCCGTCGGCGCCGCGGGCGGCCGCGCGATCGGGCTCACGGGCGCTGACGGCCTCATCGGCCTGTCGAAGCGCGCCCCGGTGTTCGAGGCGGTGTCGGGCGAGCGCGTCGACCTCGGACTGGTGGGCGACCCGGAGCCGGGAGACATGTCTCTCCTGCGCGATCTGCTGCAGATCGGCTGCATTCCGATCATCTGCAGCATCGGCGTCGATGCCGAGGGCACGCTGCTGAACGTGAACGCGGATCTGATTGCCGCCCATCTGGCGGCGATGCTCGGCGCACGGAAGCTGATCATCGCGGGTACGACGCCGGGGGTCCTGGACGCCGGTGGCAACGGTCTGCCGGCGCTGGCGGTTGACGAGATCGATCGGATGGCCGCAGATGGCGCGGCGCATTCGGGGATGCTGGCGAAGCTGAACGCCTGCCGGCGCGCGCTGATGGCTGGCGTCGCTGAGGTCTCTATTGTCTCGGGACGCTCAACGACCGATATGACGAACGCACCCGGAACGCGAATCGTGGCGGGCGCGATGGTGCAACCAGGCTGACGTGGTGGACGAGACGATGGTGGAAGCAAGGACGATGCAAGCAAGGACGATGCAAGTAAGGACGATGCAAGAAATGACGACCGCGACCAACGTGATGGCAGTCGAGAGCGAGCATGTGCTGCAGGTCTACCGGCGCGCGCCCGTTGTATTCGACCGGGGTCGTGGATGCCGCCTCTTCGACGCAGAAGGCCGCAGCTACCTCGATTTCATCTCCGGCGTGGGTGTCGCATCTCTCGGTCATGCGCACCCTCGTCTGGCCGCGGCATTGACCGAGCAGGCGTCGACGCTCGTCCACACGTCGAACCTGTTCTTCCATCCGCTGCAGGGGGAAGTCGCCACCCGGCTGGCGGCGCTTTCGGGGCTCCCGCGCACGTTCTTCTGCAACAGCGGAACGGAAGCCGTCGAGGCCTGCCTCAAGTTCGCGCGTCGGTACTGGTACGCGCAGGGCACGCCGCGACCCGGATTCGTCGCACTCGAACACTCCTTCCACGGGCGCTCGATCGGCTCGCTGTCGGTGACCTGGGACGAGCACTATCGCACGCCCTTTGCCCCGCTGCTCGCGGACGTCCAGTGGGTGCCCAACGACGATCCTGGCGCGCTCACGGCCGCAGTGACGTCGTCCACGGCTGCGATCATCGCCGAGCCGCTGCAAGGTGAAGGCGGCGTCAGGCCGCTCTCCCAGAAGATGGCGGACGCGATCACGCGCGCCTGCGCCGACACGGGCGCACTGTTGATTGCCGACGAGGTGCAGTCCGGCCTCGGCAGAACGGGCCGTCCGTTCTACTCGGCTGCGCTTGGCCTGAAGCCCGACCTGATGGCGCTCGGCAAAGCGCTCGGCGCGGGCGTGCCGATCGGCGCCGCGCAGTTCAGCGAGCGGATCGCCACGGCGGCTTCGTTCGGCGACCACGGCAGCACCTACGGCGGCAACCTGCTCGCCTGCCGCGCCGCGCTCGTCTTCCTCGAGGAGCTCATCGACCGCAACGTGATCGGCAACGTCGCCAGCGCCGGCGCGTATCTCGAGCAGGCGCTCCGACAGATGGCCGCCCGGCATGCTGCCGTGCGCGAAGTCCGCGGCGCCGGCCTCATCTGGGGTCTCGAACTCGATCGTCCCGCGGCGCCGGTGGTTGAAGCGGCGCTGAATCTCGGATTGCTCATCAACCGCACGGCAGACACCGTCATCCGGCTGCTGCCGCCGTTCATCATTACTACATCGGATATCGACGAGGCGGTCGGATTGCTCGACAAGGCCATCGCGACAACCGCAGGAGGAGCCCAGTGAACGCTGCCATCACACTCCGGACCGCTGGTCCGGCAGACGTGGCCGCCATCCATCGTCTGATCTGCGAGAACCTCGAGGCCGGGCACTTGCTGCCGCGGACCATCGAGGACCTCGAGCAGCACGCCAGCCGCTTCGTGGTGGCGGACGCGGGTGATGCGATCGTTGGTTGTGCTGAGCTCGCGCCTCTCAGCGGCCGTGTGGCGGAAGTGCGATCGCTCGTGGTCGATCAGACTCACCGTGGACGGCAGATCGGACCGACGATGGTGAGTCATCTTGCAGAGACGGCCGTCGCTCGCGGATACGTGACGCTCTGTGCGTTCACGCACGAACCGTCACACTTTGTGCGCATGGGGTTCACGATCGTGCCGCACGTATGGGTGCCGGAGAAGATCGCCCGCGATTGCACGTCGTGCGCGCTTTTTCGAAACTGCGGCCAGTATGCCGTGACGCTGACGTTGAAACCCGGCGTCGTTCTGCGCCCCGAGCGGCCCGCGGCGCTCATCGCGGCCGGACGCGTGGCCTCAGCCCGCAGGCCCAATGTCGAACGTCTCAAGCTCCGGCCAGTTCCTCTACGGGAAGGGTCACCCGAGCGTGAAAAGGAGCCGATCCCGGCGTGAGCGCAGTCGAAGCCGGTGTGGACGCCGTGAACATCGGTAGCATCCAAGGATCCGTTGGGGCTCCGCAGGGATTCCGTGCGGCCGGTGTGGCGTGCGGCATCAAGAAATCGGGCGCTCCGGATCTCGCGCTGATCGTCTCTGACGGCGATGCCTCGGCCGCTGCCGTGTTCACGACCAACCGGGCGCAGGCGGCGCCTGTGCTCATCTCGCATGAGCATCTCGCCAAGTCCGGCGGCCACGCCCGTGCCGTCGTCGTGAACAGCGGGTGTGCGAACGCCTGCACTGGAACGGACGGACTCGCGCACGCGCGCGCGATGGCGGATCTCGCGGCGCGCGAAGTCGGGTGTTCTTCAACCGAAGTGCTGGTGTCGTCCACCGGCGTCATCGGCGTCAAGCTGGACATGACGCGGGTCGAGGCCGGCATCATCGATGCCTCTCGTCAACTGGCGCGATCCGGCGGACCAGCCGCGGCGCGCGCGATCATGACGACGGATCCCTTTCCGAAGGAAGCAGCGATCGAAGCGGCGATCGGTTCAGGAATCGTGAGGGTCGGCGGCATCGCCAAAGGCTCCGGGATGATCGAACCGATGATGGCCACGATGCTCGGTTTCGTCACGACCGACGCCCGTGTGGAGCCCGGGCTCCTGCAGCGTGCGCTGGTGTCGGTCGTGAACGACACGTTCAATGCGATCACCGTGGATGGCGAGTGCTCGACGAACGACTGCGTCTTCCTGCTCGCCAATGGTGCAAGCGGCGTCACCATCGGCGAAGCCGAGTTCCCGCTGTTCGTGCAAGCTCTGCGCGCAGCGTGCGAACCGCTGGCGATCGGTATCGTCCGAGGCGGCGAAGGCGCGACCAAATTGATTACGGTCCGGGTGATCGGCGCGCAGACCAATGAGGACGCGCGCCGGACGGCGCGGGCCATCGCCAACTCGCCGCTCGTGAAGACGGCGGTGCACGGCGGCGATCCGAACTGGGGCCGGCTGATTGCCGTCGCCGGCCGGTCAGGATCGGCATTCAAGCTCGACGCCGCGGCCGTTCGCATCGGACCGGTCGAGCTCTTCCGCGATGGCGCGCCGTTCGACGAGCGCGCACCAGAAGCTGAAGCGTACCTCCAGGGAAAGAACATCGAGATCGAAGTCGATCTCGGAACCGGTGGCGGCGGACGATCGCACATGTGGACCTGCGATCTCAGCGCCGAGTACGTCCGGATCAACGCAGAGTATCGAACCTGAGGAAGTGCGAGTCCTGACTATGGGAAGCATCAGAAGCGTAGCCCGAGAGAAGGCGCCGTTCGAGATGGTGGCGTTGCCGCGGTTTCTGTCGATCCTCGACCTCGGACCCGACGAGCTCGCGGCCTGCCTGGCGCTCGCCGGCGAGCTGAAGAGTGCGCGTCGGGCGAACCGGCCGCACGTCCGTCCGCTCGAAGGCCGGCACGTCGCGTTGCTGTTCGAAAAGCCCTCGTTGCGCACGCGTTCGACGTTTCAAATCGCTGTGCGTGAGCTCGGCGGCGACGTCATCGAACCGCCAGCCGATGTGGCGCTCGGCGGCCGCGAGACCATCGCCGACGTCGCGCGAAACCTCGAGCGGTGGGTCTCATCCGCCATCGTCCGCACCTATGCGCAGGCACGGCTGGAAGCGTTCGCGGCTGCCGCCCCGTCGCTGCACGTGGTGAATGCGTTGACGGACGAGGAACATCCTTGTCAGGCGCTTGCCGACGCGCTGACGCTCGTCGAGCAGTTCGGCGATCTGCGCGGTCGAACGATTGCCTACGTCGGCGATGGCAACAATGTCGCGACGTCGCTCGCGCAGGTGGCGGTCATGCTGGGGGCCGACGTCCGCGTGGGATCGCCGGAAGGCTTCGAGTTGAGCGAGCACGTCCAGGCATCGGTCGCGGCGTGCGCTCGCAACGGATCGTCGCTCGAGATCACCAACGATCCGGTAGCGGCCGTGCGCGGCGCGGACGCGGTTTACACGGACGTCTGGGCGTCCATGGGTCAGGAGTCGGAAGCCGCGGAGCGGCGGAAGATTTTTGCGCCATTCCAGGTGAACGCGCCGCTCATGTCCCACGCCGCACCGGGAGCGCTGTTCATGCACTGCCTCCCCGCGCACCGCGGCGACGAGGTCACCGACGAAGTCATCGATTCGCCCGCGTCGGTCGTCTTCGATCAGGCCGAGAACCGCCTGCACACGCAGAAGGCGCTGCTGGCGATGCTGAAGTGATCAGAAACTGCAATCGAGCGAACGGTGACCACGGCCGAGTCGCCGTTTGTGCTCGAGCTCTTGCCTGATATCTGAGGGCTGCCCGGTCTGACCCAGCAACAACGTCAGGACAATGGCGAAGTAGCGCAAGTCAGTCATTGTGGCAGATTGGCTGCGCGCCAACCTGGGTCCGGCTAAAGCCGGACACTACGTTCGAGCCCCGAGGTCCGAGTTGCATCCCACAGAACGTGATAGTCTGCGCGCTTCATGCGCCAGGCGGTCATCCCGCGCTACGGCCCGCCCGACGTCTTTGCCATGCGCGACGTCGCGGTCCCTGAACCAGGCCCCGGCCAGCTCCGCATCCGGGTTCGCGCCGCAGGCGTCAACTTCGCCGACATCCTGGCTCGCATGGGTCTCTACCCCGATGCGCCACCGCCGCCGATGGTTGTGGGCTATGAGGTGAGCGGACACGTCGACCAGCTCGGCACAGGTGTTCTTGGCATGAGCGAGGGCGATCAGGTGATCGCGCTCACGCGCTTCGGCGGATATTCCGAGCGCGTCGTCGTGCCCGCGGCCCTGACGTACCGCGTGCCCCCCGATCTGAGCGATGCCGAGGCCGCAGCGTTTCCCGTCAACTACCTGACCGCCGCGCTTGCGCTCTATCGAATGGCCGCGCTCACCGCGGGCGATGTCGTGCTGATCCACAACGCCGGTGGTGGGATGGGCATCGCGGCGACCCAGCTTGCCCGCCTCAGGAGAGCGACGGTCATCGGCACGTCGTCCGCATTCAAGCATGACGCGTTGCGCAGCTTCGGCGTCGAGCACGCGATCGACCATCAGCACGCCGATGTCGCACACGAGGTCATGACGATCACCAAGGGACGCGGCGTCGACGTAATCCTCGATCCGATTGGCGGAAGAAGTTTTCAGTCGAGCTATCGGATGCTCGCGCCGCTCGGCCGGCTGATTCTGCTCGGCCTGTCAGCCGCGTCGACCGGGGAACGGCGCAATCTGTGGGGCGCGTTTCGCGTGTGGATGACGACTCAGCGCTTCAACCCGATGTCGCTGATCAACCGGAACCGCGGAGTGTTCGGGATGAACATCGGGCACCTGTGGGACGAGCGGCGTCAGCTGACGCCGCTCATGGAGATGCTGCTCGCGGAACTCGGCGCCGGTCGGCTCAAACCCGTTGTCGCCCGGACGTTCCCACTCGAGAAAGCTGCCGATGCCCACCGCTTCATTCAGAGTCGGTCGAATATTGGCAAGGTCGTGCTGACGACCTGACACTGACAAGAACACTGCCGTAGTCCGTGGTTCGTGGTCCGTGCTCGTCGAAGTTCGTCGCTCGTCAGGAGCTCGGTGCGTCGTGCTAACGGGCACTTCGAGCCACGAGCGACGAACCACGAACCACGGCACGTGTTTTTGCGACTATTTGTCTTCAGTCGTGATCTTCCTCCCCCCTCCAATAAACTTCTTGAGGAAGGCGTCCATCCGCTCGAAGGTGTAGATCCACCGCTTGTACAGCAGCGAGTCGTGCACGTCGTCGGGGAACACGATGAGCTCGTGGTAGACGTCGTGCGCGCGGAGCAGCTGGACGAGTCCGGTCGTCTGCGAGAACGCGACGTTGCGATCGTCGTCTCCGTGCAGCAGCAGCACCGGTGATTTCCAGGTGCCGATCGCGCCGATGGCGGACGATTTGAACGACACGCTCTCGGGATCGATCGAGCTGCCCCACAGGTGAACGCCCGCCAGGTCGACGCCGACCTTGAAGATGTCGGAGTTGCGTGCGAGCGCCTGTGCGGTCAGGACGCCGCCATACGAGAGGCCCCAGATCCCCACGCGTGCGGGATCGACGTCCGGCCGGGACTGCAGGTACTTGCCGGCCGCGAGCACGTCGCCGTACTCAGCGTTGCCGCGGCCGCCGGTATTCGGGGCCATGCGGAACGAGCGCCCGTAGCCGATGCCGCTGCGATAGTTGACCGACATCACGACGTAGCCTTGACTCGCCAGCCATTGGTTGACGCCGTACGCCAGGTGATAGAAGTGGCGATAGTGATAGCCGAGCAGCATCTGCCGCTGCGGTCCGCCATGAACGAAGATCACGGCTGGGCGTTTGTCCCCTGGGCCACGTTCTTCGGCACGAAGAGCTGATTGTTGAACTTCATGCCGTCGGCGGCCGTCAGCGTCACGTTCTGCGGTTCCACGTGCTCCGCTGTCGGGAACGTCGCGGCGAGCGTTGGATAGATGATCTTTGTCTCACCGCCGGCAGCAGGCATCACGCCCACTGACTGCGGGCGTTTGGCGTCAGCGGTGAGCATGGCCACGTATTTCTCTGACGCGACCACCGCAGGGTACGTCTCGATCGCGTCCCCTTTGGTGATCTGAACGGCCTGACCTCCCGCTGTCGGCACTTTCCAGAGATCGCGGCGATCGATATCGCTCGCGTTCGTCGAGTAGTAGAGCGTGTGGCCGTCGCTCGAGAGCGAGATCATCTCGACCATGCCGTCGCCCGGCGTCAGGACGATCGGATCGGTCGTTCCACCCGACGCGCTGACCGAGTAATAGCGAATCCACTCTTCCGGCTCGGCCTGGAACATCAGGCTGTCGCCCGCCCACTGAATCGCGTTGATGCGAGAGAACGTCTGATCGTTCGGCTTGTTGTGCCACACCTCGCGGGCCTCGCCGCTCTTGACGTCGGCGACCCAGAACGAGAGGTTGTAGCCACCCTTGAACGTCGCGCGGGTCAGGCCGGGGATTGGCGACTGCGGACCTTCGTCTTCATTCCCGCGTCCGCCGCGGCCCTGGCCTCGACCTTGTCCGCGCCCCTGGCCTCGACCCTGCGCCGCGGCTGGTCCGGGCGGGTTGCCGACGCCATCCGAGCCACTCTGAGACTGTCGGCCGAACGGCGTGCCAGGACGTCGCATGAAGGCGATCTTCGTTCCATCTGGTGACCAGGTCGGGCTCGTGTCGAAATCGACGCTCGGCGAGACGTAGGAGATCGACTTCTTCGCCACGTCGTAGATCGCGACGAACGAGTGATCGCCGCGGTTGCTGACGAAGGCCAGCTTGGTGCTGTCGGGCGACCACGCCGGGTTGCTGTTCTCGCCCCACGCCGTGATGAAGGGCTTGCGGCCATTGTCGATATCGTCCGCGGCTGCCCCACCGGGAGCGATCCGGTAGCGATAGATCTGTCCCTCGTTCGCAAACACGACAGCGCTGCCGTCTGGCGACAACACCGGGCGCCTCCGGGACCCAGCTTCCACGGCGCTCCTCCCGCGGTGCGGGCCGCCCAGATGGTTCGCTCGCTGCCTCGCGGATCGCTCGTCGGGTTCGCGACCCAGCCGTCACGGTTCGGCGCATGGCCACGGACGAAAACGACGACGGAGCCGTTTGCGGAGATTTCCAGGTCGGTCAGGTCCAGGCCATCGTCTTCAAGGTTGCGGGTGACACGAACCGGCCGGAACGCGGGTGCAATGGCGGTGTAGACGTTCCGCCGCCCGCGCTCGTACGCGAGCCACGCCACGCGGTCCGTTTTGGCGGCCGACACCAGCTCGAAGGGATAGCCTGGGGTGAGAAAATCGTCGACGGTCGCCGCGCGCTGTGCCGCAATCTGCGGAACGACTCCAGGAGCCAGGAACAGGAATGCCAGAAACAGGCCTGCGGCGGCCGGAAATCTTCGAAGCATCGACATCCTCCCTCGAAATCGACAGGCGGAGTCTACCTCGTTTTGCCTTTTCGGTTAGAGCCTGTTAAGGTCCGCCGTAACAAGGATCAGCCGAATGAGAAGACTATTCGTCGCGCTCACTCTGGTGGCGGCCGGCATCTCCATGCACGCGCAGACGCGCGTGCCCACCATCGATCAGCTCATCGAGCTGAAGCGTCCCGGGCGGCGTCGCGCTGTCGCCGGACGGGACGAAAGTGGCGTTCACCGTCAACGAGACCAATTGGGACGACAACGCCTACGAAACCGAGATCTTCATCGTCGACACCAAGGGCGGCTCGCCGCTGCAGTTGACTCGCGCCAAGAAGTCGAGCAGTGGGCCAGCCTGGTCCCCCGACGGCAAGTGGATCGCGTTCAGCTCCGACAGAAGCGACAAGCGGCAGCTCTACCTCATCAGCCCGGCCGGCGGCGAGGCCTTGCCGCTGACCGACGTCGAGGACGGCGTCGGTGCGTTCAAGTGGTCGCCAGACGGCCGGTCGATTGCGATGACGATGACCGACGCGAAGACCGACGCGATGAAAGACCGCGACAAGCGCTACGGTGAATTCGACGTCGTGGATATCGACTATCGGATGACGCACCTGCACGTCATCGATGTGCCCGCGTCGATCACCCAACCGATCAAAGCCCGACGGCTGACGAACGGAGCCTTCACAGTCGGCAGCTTCGAGTGGTCACCTGACGGCAAGTCCATCGCCTTCGATCACCGCAAGGACCCGAATGCGGCCAGCGGCGGAACCGCGGACATCTCGATCGTCGATGTCTCCAATGGCTCGGTGCGTGCGCTCGTGGCGCAGGAAGGACCGGACTCGAACCCCAAGTGGTCGCCCGACGGCAAGCAGATCGCCTTCCAGAGCGCGATGAAGAACCCGTGGTTCTTCTTCACGAACAGCCGCATCGCCATCATCAGCGCGGACGGCGGAACGATCCGATCGGTCACCGACCGATTCGACGAGCAGCCCGGATTGATCGAATGGGCGCCGGGCGGCATCTACTTTCAGGGACTCGAGAAGATCACCGGGCGCCTCTACCGACTGAACCCGGCAACGGGCGAGTTCGCGGCCGTTACGAAGTCATCCGGTGACGCACCGGGCAGCTTCAGTTTCAACCGGGATTTCTCGACCGTCGCCTACATCAACGGCGATCGGAGCCAGTTCCCGGAGGTTTTTGTCGCGCCGGTCTCCACAATGGCCGGGCGCGCCCTGACCACCTTCGGCGATCAGTTGAAGGACTGGACGATCGGCACGCGCGAGATGATCACGTGGAAGAGCACGGACGGCGCGACGATCGAAGGCGTGCTGCACAAGCCGGCTGATTTTCAGGCCGGACGACGGTATCCGCTGCTGGTGATCATTCATGGCGGTCCAACCGGCATCTCGCGGCCGGTGAAGGTCGTGCGGTGGGCGGCGTCTACCCGATCGAGCAGTGGCTGGCGAAGGGCGCGCGTGATTCTCGAGCCGAACTATCGCGGCAGCGCGGGCTATGGCGAGAAGTTCCGTTCGCTGAACGTGCGGAACCTCGGCGTCGGCGACGCGTGGGACGTGCTATCCGGTGTCGACTATCTCATCGCGCAGGGGATCGCTGATAAGGATCGAATGGGCGTGATGGGGTGGAGCCAGGGCGGCTACATCTCGGCCTTCCTGGCTACCCACGAACAGCAGCCGTTCAAGGCGATCTCCGTCGGTGCGGGCATCTCGGATTGGATGACGTATTACGTCAACACCGATATTCATCCGTTCACGCGGCAGTATCTGAAGGCCACGCCGTGGGACGACCCGGAGATCTACGCGAAGACATCGCCGATCACCAACATCAAGCGCGCGAAGACGCCGACCCTGATTCAGCACGGCGAGCTCGATACGCGCGTGCCGATCCCGAACGCCTACGAGCTCTATCAGGGGCTCCAGGACGTCGGCGTGCCGGTGAAACTGATCGTCTACAAAGGATTCGGCCACGGCTTGAACAAGCCGAAAGCGGCGCGCGCTGCGCAGGAACACAACCTCGAGTGGTTCGGGAAGTACGTCTGGGGAGAGGGGACGCCGACGACAAGCGCAGCACGCTGATTCCTCACGGGACGTGGATCAGCCGAGATCTCCACGTGTCCGGCTTAGCCGACCGATATCAGTTGGCCCCGAAATATCGCAGCCAACCCACAACCGCGAGAATTGCGCCCACGATAGCCAGCATCAGCAGAATGCGCGTGTTGGTACGATCGGGTGCGTTCGGCATTCGCATCACTCCTTCTTGGTTGCGGACGTCTCCTCGGATCCCGAGGCGAGCTGTCCAGGGCGCCTGCTCGGGATCAGCATCAGCACGCCCCTTTCATTGAGTCACCGGTAGAGCATAGTTCATTAACCTAGTATCAACAGACCGCCCCGCGCAGCTCGTCCTGCGCTTGTCCGGAACGAGCGGTGACAGTGAGCCGTCCGAGCCCCGAGCTCCGAGCCACGAGCTAGTCTGATCGGTCCGTCCATCCGACACGATTTTGATCCGTCCGACATTTCAGCCCTCCGATCCCGGATGGCAACCCGCGCCGTCCATTCCCGATTCAGAAAGCGCCTGCGGCCCGAGCGAGGCGACGGAGTGAAGCCGCCCGTAGGGCGGCCGCCGAGCGAGCGCGAGCGGGGGTGGGGCCCCGCGAGCATTAATTAATGGAGGTCTGTCGTGACTTGCCGACACTTTTCTATCCGGTTTCTGGCGCTGGCCGCAGTCCTGGCGCTGGTGCCGACCGTGGGCGCCCGCGTCGCCGGTCAGGGCGCGCCCGCGAACCAGTCGCGTGTCGTGGCGCTTCGCGGCGCCACGATCCTGACGGTGACCAAGGGCACGATCCCGAACGGCACGATTGTGTTGCGCGATGGGAAGATCGCCGCGCTCGGCGCCAACGTGAGTATCCCCGCCGGCGCTGAAACGATCGACGTGAGCGGCAAGTTCGTGTCGCCGGGCATCATCGACGCCCACTCGCACATCGCCAACGATTCGATCAACGAGGGCGGGACGACCGTCAGCTCGATGACCGGGATCGAGGATGTGCTCGATCCGACGGACATCAACATCTACCGCGATCTGGGCGGCGGCCTGACGGTGGCCAACGTGCTGCACGGGAGCGCAAACCCCATCGGCGGCAAGAACTCGGTGATCAAGCTGCGCTGGGGCAAGAAGCGCGCGCAGGAGCTGCTCTTCGAGGGCGCGATGCCGGGCATCAAGTTCGCCCTCGGCGAGAACCCGAAGGACATGACGCAGCCAGGCCAGAATACCGGCCCGCGCCGCTATCCGGCGACGCGCATGGGCGTCGAGTTCGTCATCCGCGACGCGTTCACGCGGGCAAAGGCGTACCAGAAGGCCTGGCAGGACTACGAAAAGAAGAAGGCGACGGCCGGCGCCGATGCGCTGCCGCCGCGCCGCGATCTGCAACTCGAGCCGCTGGTCGAGATCCTCGAAGGCAAGCGTCTCGTGCACTGCCACAGCTATCGCGCCGACGAAATCCTCATGATGATCCGTCTCGCCGAAGAGATGGGCTTCAAGATCGCGACGTTCCAGCACGTCCTCGAGGGTTACAAGGTCGCGAAGGAAATGGCCGCGCACGGCGCGGGCGGATCGACCTTCTCCGACTGGTGGGGCTACAAGATCGAAGCGGTTGACGCCATTCCGCACAACGCCGCGATCATGATGCGCAAGGGCGTCCTGGTCTCGATCAACTCCGACAGCGCCGAGCATGCTCGCCGTCTGAACACCGAAGCGGCGAAGAGCATCAAGTGGGGCGGACTCACCGAGGACGAGGCGTTCTCGATGGTCACGATCAACCCGGCCAAGCAGCTGCGCATCGACAACCGCGTCGGATCGCTTGAAACGGGGAAGGATGCCGACGTCGTCGTGTGGTCGCACCACCCGCTCAGCACTTACGCGATCGTCGATCGCGTGTACATCGATGGATCGCTGTATTACGAGCGCCTTGCGGAACAGCGTCGGCTGACCGAGGTCAACAAGGAGAAGTCGACGCTGGCCGCCGCCGAGCGCAGCTCGCGGACACCGCCGACGGCGAACCCGCAGGATCCGAAGATCGCGGGCGATGAGCCAAACGGTGGCGGTGGCCGCGGGCCATCTGCGAGTGATGCGCAGGAGCCGACTGCCGGCACGACCGGAAACGCAACGTCAGCCCCGCGGCCGCAGGCACAATCGGCCGCGGCATCATCGGCGGTTCTGGCGATCACCAACGCCACGATCCATCCGATCACCTCACCGAGCATCCAGAAGGGCACGATCGTGATTCGCGGCGGCAAGATCGAAGCGGTCGGTGCCGGCATTCAGGTTCCGACCGGCGCAAAGGTCATCGACGCAGCCGGGGCCGATGTCTATCCGGGCATGATCAACGCCCGCACGAACGTCGGCCTCTCGGAACCAGGACCGCGAGGCTTCGACGACGTGAACGAGATGCTGGAGCTGAACCCGCAGCTTCGCTCGTACGTCGCGTATCACTCCGAGAGCGACTCGATTCCGGTAGCCAGAGCGAACGGCATCACGACCGTGGCCATCACGCCTGGCGGCGGCCTCCTTGGCGGCCAGGTCGCGTTGATGAACCTCGACGGCTGGACGTGGGAAGAAGCGATGCTCAAGCCGAACGTCGGCATCACGTTCAACTTCCCGACCATCGGCGGTGGGGGCGGGCGCGGCGGTGGCGGCGGTGGCGGCGGTCGTGGAGGCCGCGGCGGCGGACCGGATCGCACCTACGAGGAGATGAAACGGGAACGCGACAAGCGACTCGACGAAATCGCCGATCTGTTCGACCGCGCGCGCGGCTATGCGAAGGCGGGCGCCAACCGGAAGATGGACTGGACGCTCGACGCGCTCGTGCCCGTCGTCGAAGGCCGGTTACCGCTCATCACGACCGTCAACCGTGCGCAGGATATCCGTGATGCGATCGCGTTCGCCGATCGCACGAAGGTCAAGATCATCATCAACGGCGCCACTGACGGACCGGCTGTCGCCCCGCTGCTCAAGGAAAAGAACATCCCCGTCATTCTCAACGGGATCCTGACGATGCCCGCGGGAGAGGACCAGTTCCATGCCGCGTCGTACCAGCTCGCCGGCGAGCTCGCGCAGGCAGGTGTGAAGGTGGCGTTCTCGACCGGTGACAACTCGAATGTCCGGCTGCTTCCCTACCACGCCGCGATGTCCGTCGCATGGGGCATGAATCGCGACGAGGCCCTCAAGGCGCTGACGATCAACGCCGCCGAAATCCTCGGGGTGGCGGACCGTGTCGGCAGCATCGAGAAGGGCAAGGATGCGAACCTGTTCATCGCCAAGGGCGATCCGCTCGAGATCCGCACCCAGGTCACGCACGTGATCATCGAGGGACGCGACGTCGGCCTGGCGAACAAGCATCAGGCCCTCTTCGAGAAGTACATGGCGCGGCCATAGTCGATGCGGAGCTCGGGACTCGGGACTCGGAGTTTGACGGTCCGAATAGCGCATTCGGCTGCCTCCGCGCACAGATCGACGCGGAGGCGGCAAGGCCAAGGGCCGTCGCGCGAAGCGCGTAAGGCGAGCGGGGGTGGGGCCCCGCGAGCATAAAAAAGAGATCACACACCATGAGAACGCATATACGTTTCAGCATCACTGTGATCGCCGCGGCTGCCGCCTTTGCGGTGGGCGCGCGTGCCGACGCGCCGAACATCTACGCCATCCGCGGTGCCAGGCTGGTCACGGCGGTTGGCGCACCGATTCAATCCGGTACCATCGTCATTCGTAATGGCGCGATCGAGGCGGTCGGCGCCGACGTTCAGCCGCCTGCCGACGCGTTCGTCATCGACGGGACCGGCATGACCGTCTACCCCGGTCTGATCGACATGGGGAACTCGACCGGGATGGACCTTCAGGCCAACCCGAACCCTCCGGGCACTTTCCGCACGAGCGAGGATCAGGAACGCTGGAAACGCAGCGTCATCTTCCGGCCGGACACGATCGCGGCGGATCACCTGCAAGCCGACGCACCAGAGCTCGCGCGCTACGCGTCCGCGGGCGTGACGACGGTGCTGGCGATTCCGCCAGGTTCACTGGTGAAGGGTCAGAGCGCGCTCGTGAACGTCGCGGCGTCGGCGGACGAGCCGCAGATCGGCGCCGTGGCAGACACTCGCAAGGGTTTGCAGGTCGTGCGGACGCCAGTGGCGCTGCACGTGGCGCTGGGGGCCAGCGGTGGCCGCGGAGGGTATCCTGCGTCACTGATGGGCTCGATCGCATTCGTGCGCCAGCACTTCCTGGACGCGCAACACCAGCAGCTTGCGCAGCAGCAGTACGAGCGCGCAAAGACCGGCGGTGGCCGTCCCTCCTATGACGCGTCGCTCGACGCCCTTCAGCCGGCGCTCGCGCGGCGTTTGCCGGTTGTCTTCGAGGCAGACCTCTCTCGCGAGATCCTGCGCTCGCTGAGCATGGCCAAGGAGTTCAACCTGGATCCGGTGATCATCGGCGCCGCTGAAGCGGACCAGGTGGCAGCTGATCTCAAGGCACAGAACGCCCGGGTCATCTACAACCTGAATTATCCGGTGCGCTCACGGGCCCTTCCGCCGGACGCCGACGAGTCGCTGCGCGAGCTCCGGGCCAGGGCAAACGCTCCGAAGATCCCCGGCGAGCTCGAGAAGGCAGGGCTCCTTTTCGCGTTTTCAGCAGAAGGTATCCGCGAGCCGCGCGACTTCGTGCGCAATGCGGCCCGCGCCGTCAAGGAAGGGTTGTCAGCTGACGCCGCCGTGCGCGCGCTGACGATCAACGCTGCGAAGATCGCCGGCGCCGACGCGCGCCTCGGATCGCTCGAACGCGGCAAGATTGCCAACGTCATCGTGACCGACGGCGATCTGTTCGAGGAAACGCACGCGCGTGCGTCACGTCTTTGTCGATGGGTTCAAGGTGAGCGTCGAGGAGCCGCCGGCGCAGGCTGGCCGGGGGCGGGGTGGCCGGGGCGAGGAACCCAGATAACTCCCAACCTCCAACTCCCAACTCCCAAAGAACTCAGAGCCGATCGGCTGAGGGCGCTTTGGGAGTTGGGAATTGGTAGTTGGGAGTTGTCACTGACGAGCCGCCTACCTTCTGGCCTCCTCGGTAGTGATCTTCACTGGCGCCTTCGGCTTGGCGCGCTCCTTCAGGTGCTCTTCCATCTTCAGGCGCGGAACGCCTTTCAGCATCCAGTCTGGCGCCGGCGCCCCCTTCAGATAGTGATCGAAGAACTCCATCATGCGCACGGTGTAGTCGCGCTGGTTGGCGGGCTTGCGCAGGCCGTGGTTCTCGCCCACGTACTCGAGCATGATCACCGGTTTCTGCAGGCGGCGCAGCGTGTTGTAGTACTCGACGCCCTGCGTGAAGTCGACGGCGCCGTCGCGATCGTTGTGCAGGATCATCAGCGGCGTCTTGACGTTCTTCGCGAAGAAGACCGGTGAGTTGCGGTAGTAGGCGTCCCAGTTGTCCCAGTACCCGCCTTTGAACCGGCCCTGGCTGGCCTCGAAGATCGCGCCGTTGCCGCCGCCGGTGTTCTTGTAGATCAGGCTGTACATGCTGATCATGTTGGTCAGCGGCGCGCCGGCCACAGCGGCGGCGAAGATGTCCGTCTGGGTGACCAGGAACGACGTCTGGTAGCCGCCCCACGAGTGGCCGGTGATTCCGATGCGCTTCGGATCCACGATCCCGGTCGCAATCGCCGCCTTGACGGCGGGGACCATGCACCACACGGCCGACATGCCAGGATCGTTCACCTTGTAGGCAATGTCCGGCACGAACACGGCGTAACCGTTGCTCGTGTAGACCGAACGATTGAAACCGTTCGCGCTTGGGTTGGCGAAGACGTTGGCGGTCTGCGACATCCGCTCGTAGAAATTCACCATCGTCGGATACGACTTGCCTTTCTCGTACCCAGCCGGCAGGAAGATCACGCCCTGCAGCTTGTCGCCCTTGTCGCTGGTGTAGTTGACGAGCATGGTGCCTTCCGTCCAGGCGTACTCGCTGAGCTGCGGCCGCTGATCGGTCAGCCGCGTGTTCTGCTTGAACGTGGCATCGGTCAGGTAGTAATCGTTCGGCTCGAGAGCGGTCGAGCGCGTGTAGATCAAGACGTCCGCGTTCTTCGGCTTGGTCAGCCCGCCGAGCGAAGCGTCGGACCAGCCGAGCATCTCCATCCCGGGCTTGCCAGGATCGAGGCGGGCGATGCCCGACTTCTTCGTCCATTCACCGTACGCTGCGAAGTACTGGGGCTTGGTCAGGTCGATGCCGTCGTTTCTCTCCTCGGGAGGCTCGAGTGCGTAGCGGCGCTGATAGCGAATCTGGTCCTTACGGCCGTTGACGGAGAGGTTGACGCCGGGCCCACCGGCCACCGGCACCTGCCAGATGTCCCAGTTGTCGTGCAGCAGGACCGACTTGCTGTCCTTCGCCCAGCCGATGATGCCGGTCGGCGGCTTCACGACATTGTGATCGTCTTCGGTGTCGATGAACGACGCGGCGACGCCCTGCGTGATGTTGCGCGGCTGCCCGCCGTCCATCGGCTGCACGAGATAGTTGCCGTCCTCGTACATCAGGAACATCGTGCCGTCAGGCGACGGGCCGTTGAACCAGCGAACTCGCTTGGCCGCGAGCCGGCGCTGGCCGTTCTTCATGTCGATGACATAAAGGTCCTGGAAACGCCGGCCATCGAGGTTCCCCATCAGCTCGTACTCGCGATCGTCGAAGCCGATCGCCCACCGATCCTTCGGCGCGACGTTCACCGTCCGTAAATCTTCATCCGCCAGGCGGATGAACTGCTTCGAATCGAGCCGGTACTCGGCGAGATAGCTGAACGTGCGGTCGCGCGATTCCTGGACTTCCTGCTGCGACTGCAGGCGCGAGTCCTGCCAATGCCACAGCACGAGATCGACCTTTTCGTCGGCGTTGGGATTGTCGGCGTTGGCACCCGTTGGCGTCTCCTGACGGCGCTCCTCGCCTTCCTGCGGCTCGGTCTCGGTGTCGCGAGCGTTGGCACCCGTCTCTCTCGGCCGCGGCGTATGAATGCCGAAGGTGATCGCCTGGAAATCCTCGGTCCACGCGGGATTCCGATTCGGGCTGATCGTCATGCCCTGCTGGGAAGCTCTTGTCGGAAGCCGGGTCATACACCGTCTTCTGTGGAGTGCCTGCGGCGAAGCCGGTAAAGCCGATGACGGAGTGGAGGCGATCGCGTAGACGCCGGTCGTCGGTCCCCTTCAACACCGCCAGTCCATCGCCCTTCTCGGTCCAGGTCGGGCGCTCGTAGACCGCCTCGCCGCTGTCGAGTACCGACACCGTTCCGCGCGCCATGTCTCGAAGCTGCACGCCGTTGCCGGCCTTGTCCGTCGCGTCAATCGTGAACGCGAGCAGCTTGCCGTCCCGCGCGAAGGCGAAATCGCCCACGTTGCCGATGTTGAGCTCCTGCCCTGTCGCCAGCTCACGAAGAATGAGGTCGGTGCCGCGTGGCCGATCGGAGGGTCCGCCAGCCGCGGGCGCACCCGCGCCGCCGCCGCGACCGCACCGCCAGGTGCCGCGCCCGCGCCGGCGCCTCCACCTGGTGTTGGCTGCGCGGGCGCGCGATGGAGCGCGATCCATGTGGCGGCGTCACCTGAGAACGCAAAGCGGCGGATCTTCGGAGTCTCGGTCTTCGTTCCGGTCGCCAGGTTGACGATCGTGACGCTGTTCTGCACGGGCCGCCGCTGTCGTCGCAGGCGCTGTGCTTCCGCGCGTTTCGGGTAAGTCGTAAAGGCAGCCCATTTCGAGTCGGCGGAGAATTCCAGCGCCGAGCCGCCGCCGGGCCCCGGGCCGCCTGGCCCCGGGCCGGCCGGCGCACCGGCATTCCCACCGCTCGGATCGCCGATGTCGAACTTCAGCTCTTTGTCGGACCGCGTGGCGCGAATCACGATCTGGGCATCACCTTCGCCCGGTGCCAGCCGGTACGCGAACCACTGTCCATCGTTCGAGACGGTCGTCGCGCCAATGGCCTTCCAGTTGATGATGTCCTCGAGCTGGATGGCTTTCTTGGCGGCCTTTTGCATGGTGGCTGCCGGACCCATGAGCGGCATCAGCGCCGCCAAAGCGAGCGTCAGGACCAGCCGCCGCCGGGGTGTCGATTTCATTGAGATCTCCTCCTGCTGACTTCGGGACGAAGGGGCACTATGGTAACGCGATTCGCCGAAACGGCGACAGGAACCGCCTGGCAGTCGGGATCTATACTGGTCGCGGGTAACAGTCCCATTCGCTCCGAACCACCACCTTCTCAGCCCGACATGGTTTCGTCTTCGAAGCGCGTCACGGTCTTCACCGATGGCGCCTGCAGCGGGAATCCGGGTCCCGGAGGCTACGCGGCGATCCTGCAATACGGCGAGCATCGCCGCGAACTATCCGGCGGCTTTCGGCGCACCACGAACAACCGGATGGAGCTGACCGCGGCCATCAAGGCGCTCGAAGCACTGAAGCAGCCCTGCGAGGTCACGCTCGTTACCGACTCGGAGTACGTGGTCAAAGGCGTCATGAAGAACTGGGCGAAAGGCTGGCGCGCCAAGGGGTGGCGGCGATCCGGCAAGATCGTTCCCAACTGGGATCTGTGGCACCGCCTCCTCGAGCTCTGCGATCAGCACCGCGTCGAGCTTCGTTGGGTTGAAGGGCACGCCGGCCATTCGGAGAACGAGGCGTGCGATCGGCTGGCGGTCGCGGCGGCGGCGTTGGACGGATCTGCCGATCGATCCGGGGTACGAGCAGCCAAGCGAACCAGGGCCGGCCAGCTGATCCACGTTATCCTTTGCGCATGCCGACGCGTCTGCGATTGCCTCCTATCGTCCTCATCTTTCCAATCGCCAGCTATCTCAGTCTCGCACCGGCAGTTCCTGTGGGCCCCGGCCCGTCCGATCGCCAGTCGAGCCCATCGTCGATCGTGGCCTTCGACGTCATGGAGAAATCGATCGACGACCTGCAGCGGGCGATGCAGGAGAAGCAAGTCACGTCACGCCAGCTGGTCGATCTCTACCTTGCTCGAATCGACGCGTACGACAAGCGCGGGCCCTCGCTGAACGCGGTCATGGCCCTGAACCCTCAGGCGCGCGACGCGGCAGTCGCCCTCGATGTCGAGCGCGCCAGCAAGGGCCCTCGCGGGCCCCTGCACGGCGTTCCGATTCTCGTCAAAGACAACTACGAAACGATCGAGATGCCGACCACCGCCGGATCGATCGCGCTCGCCGCTTTTCATCCCGCCCGCGACGCGGTCCTGGTTCAGCGGCTCAAGGCCGCAGGCGCCGTCATCCTCGGCAAGACGACGATGCACGAGCTGGCGTCGGGGATCGTGACGGTGGGCTCTGGGTTCGGGCAGGCGAGGAATCCTTACGATCTCGATCGCAACCCTGGTGGATCGAGCGGCGGAACCGGCGCCGCCGTCGCCGCAAACTTTGCTGCCGGCGGAATGGGCAGCGATACCTGTGGATCGATTCGCAACCCAGCCTCGCACAACAACCTCGTCGGCCTGCGCGGCACGCAGGGGCTCGCCAGCCGCACGGGCATCGTTCCGCTGTCGAGCACGCAGGACATCGGCGGTCCGATCGCCCGCAGCATCGAAGATCTCGCCATCATGCTCGATGCCACCTTCGGGCCGGACCCTTCGGACCCTTCCACGGCAATCGCCGCAGGCCACGTTCCGCGGTCGTATCGCGCGGGGCTGACCGCCGACGCGCTCAAAGGCGCGCGGCTCGGCGTGCTGCGCAGCCAGTTCGGCTCGGCCGGCGACGATCAGGAGGTCTCGTCGATCGTCAACCGGGCGCTCGACCTTTTGAAAAAGGCGGGAGCGGAGGTCACGGATGTCGCGATCCCCGGTCTCGACGATCTGCTTCGAGACAGCTCGATGATCGGAGCGGACTTCAAATTCGATCTCGCCGACTACCTGGCGGCTGTGAACGGCGCGCCCGTGAAGTCGCTGGCCGAGATTCTCGACCGCGGTCTCTATCACAGCGCCCTGGAATCGACGCTGCGGATGCGGAATGCAGTCGTATCGCGCGACACCGACACCGCGCGTATCGCGCGCAGCAAGCGAGTCGCCATTCGAAACGCCCTGGAGTCCGCGCTGAAGGACAACAATCTCGTCGCGCTCGTCTACCCGACGCTTCGACGCAAGCCGGCGCGGATCGGGGAGGCGCAGGGTGGCAGCACGTGCACGCTGAGCGCTCACTCGGGGCTTCCCGCGCTCGCGGTTCCGGCAGGGTTCAGCACCGATGGGCTGCCGATCGGCATCGATCTGCTGGGCGGCGCCTTCAAAGAACCACAGCTTCTGTCGCTCGGCTATGCGATTCAGCAGTCACTCACCCTTCGTCGTCCACCGTTCAGCACGCCTGCGCTCGTCAACGGGAAGCCGCCGGCTCCGACGACCGCGACCGCCAATTCTGGCAACGTGAAGATCAGCCTGACTTATGACGAAACGACTTCGCGGATGACGTATTCCGTAACCGGTGCTGATGGCGATCTCGCGCAGATCGGCGCCGTCTGGATTGGTGTTGGCACACCCTCGAAGCCTGGCGCGCTGCGCCATCGGCTCTTCGGCACCCGGACTGGATGCGAATGGCGTTGTCATCTTGTCCTTCCGAGATCGCGAGGATCTCGCGAAGGCCAACCTCATGATTCGCTTCTTCCTGCCAACAGGTCGAAGCGCCGCCGACGTAACCCTTACATTGCGACCCTGACAAGGCCCATCGAGGTCACGGCGACGGGCTTCTGTAACGGTCGCGACGACGCGACGATCACGACGGCTGGCTAGTAGGCTGACCCGCGAATCGCTCAGTCAAGGCACTGATCGTCGGTCCGTCGTGAGCGTCGTGATCGTTCCGCCATCAGAGAGCGGTGGGATCCGCGGCGAGCGCGCTCGACGGCGCGCCAGACCTGACGACCGATCCGCCGTTGAGGACGATGACGTGGTCGGCGAGCCGGCTGACCTCGTCCCGGTCGTGTGTGACATAGAGAATTGGCACGCCGAGCTCGTCGCGGACGCGCTCGAGGTACGGCAGGATTCGTTTCCGGAGCTCGAGGTCCACGGCCGCCAATGGTTCGTCCAGGAGCAGGAGCTCTGGTGCAGACATCAAGGCACGGGCGAGGGCGACACGCTGACGCTCGCCCCCGGAGAGCGTCGCGACGTGACGTTCGATGAGCGGCGTGACCTCGAGCATCGATGCCACTGTTTCGAGAACGAGCTTCTGTCCACGCCGGCGACCGTAGAGAATGTTCCGACGGACATTCATGTGCGGGAAGAGCGCCACGTCCTGCGTGACGTATCCAACGTGTCGCTGATGGCTCGGTAAATCGATCGTCCCGCCGACGAACAACGCGCGCGAGCCAATCGCGATTCGTCCGGAAGCCGGCGTTCGCAGGCCGGCAATGGCGTCGAGGACGGTCGTCTTGCCCGCTCCCGATGGTCCAAACAGCGCCGTAATCCTGGCGCTGACACGCTCGCGGATCTCGAGGACGAAGTCGCCCTGCCGGAGCACGAAGTCGAGGGTGATCACGCGCGAATCCCGGCGCGGCTCGACAGGTAGTTGGACAGCCAGAGCGCAGCGAACGCAATCGCTGCCGAGACGCCGACGAGCTTGATCGCGTCGTAGTCCCGTCCCGTCTCGGCGAAGGAGTAGATGGCGACGGCGAGCGTGCGGGTCGCGCCCGGAATGCTGCCGGCGATCATGATCGTGGCCCCGAACTCGCCCAGCGCCCGCGCAAAGCCGAGCACGGCACCAGCGAGAATCGCCGGAAACGCAAGCGGCAGCGTGATCGTCGCAAAGACACGCGCCGGAGGCGCGCCGAGCGTCGAGGCAACCGCCTCGTAGCGGCGATCGACCTGCTCGATGCCGGCCCGGGCCGTTCGTACGAACAGCGGCAGGCCCATGACCGTCATCGCGAGCACGACCGCGCGCCAGGTGAAGACGACCTCGATGCCCGCCGATCCCAGGAGCGACCCGATCGGACCGCGCGGCGCGAAGAGCAGGAGCAGCACGAGGCCCGTGGCCACGGGCGGCATGACGAACGGGAGGGAAACGGCCGTCTCCAGCAGGACACGGCCGCGGAACCGGCCGCGCGCGAGGAGCAGCGCGAGCAGCACGCCCGGCGGCAGCATCAGCGCGGTTGCGCCGAGTGCCGTCGCAATCGTAAACGCGGTGATCCGCCAGACATCATCCATGGGTGTCATCATGACCATCAGGGTCCGGCTGATGCGAACGGGTCCGGCGTAAGCCGGACGCTACGGGATCGCGGTGAAGCCGTGCTTCACGAATATCGCGGTGGCGTCGGCGCCGCGCAGAAAAGCCAGCAAGCGTTCCGCCCCGGCGCGATTGCGCGACGACTGCACGATCGCGGCTGGATAGACGATTCGAGGGGCCTGGTCGACGGGTACGAGAAACGCCAGCACCGCCTCCTTCGAAGCCCGGAGATCCGTGGAATAGACGACTGCTGCGTCCGCCGCCCCATTCTCGACGGCCGCCAGCGCCGCGCGGACGTTCGGTGTTGGAACGATCCGCGATGCGTACGCGGCCCACAACTGCTGTCCTTCGAGATACGCCCGCGCATAGCGGCCGGCCGGAACCGCGGCCGGGTCGCCGATGGCCACGCGCCGGATCTCGGGCGGCGCTTCCAGGAATCTCGATTTGACCAGTTCGACTTTGTCCTTGGGCGCGACCACCGCCAGCCGGTTGCCCACCAGGTTGACCCGCGACCCGGCGGCAATCGCCCCGGCCTTCTCGACGACGTTCATCTGCTCATCGTCTGCGCTGATGAAGAGATCGACGGGCGCGCCGTTGGCAATCTGGCGCGCGAGAACGTTCGAACCGGCAAAGTTGAATCGAACCGGGCCGCCGCCGGCGCGAGCGTAGGCCGCCGCGACTTCTTCCAGCGCCTCGGTCAGGCTGATCGCGGCCGAGACGGTCACCGGCGCACCGTTGGCAGTGTCCTGCACAGGCGAGGCCGGACGGGCTATCGCCAGGCTGGAACATCGCGAGGCAAATCCCCACCACCAATGACCAGATCATTCGAGTCGATTTGGGCCGTATTTAGGTGAATTCAAGCGCGAATCAATACGATGATTCTATCTCAGGCCAGTCGGCGCAAGAGAACCAGCGACCAGGGGTGCACCTCCACCGTCCCGCCGGCCACCAGTTCCCGGCCCAGCCGCTCCTCGGACATCTCGTCGTCGACGAGAAACGTGTCGAGCACTTCAGTCCATCGTTCGGCCCAGTCGCGCGACGGAAGCGTAAAACCAAGTGCCTCGTGGTAGGCGTTGAACATCACGTAGAAGCTCTCGTCGACGACCGGCTCGCCGCGTTCGTTCGGCGTCGGGATCGCGCGACCGTTCAGATACACGCCAAGCGTCTTCGCAAAGCCGTTGTGCCAGTCCTGTTCGGACATCTCGACGCCGCCGGGCGTGAACCATCCGATGTCGCTGACCTTGCTCCCGCGGATGGCCCGGCCATGGAACCACCGGCGCTGGCAGAAGACCGGATGACGATGGCGCAGGCGAATCAGACGCCGGGTAAATTGCAGCAGATCGGGGTCGGCATGCTGCCAGTCGTACCACGAGGTCTCGTTGTCCTGGCTGTAGGCGTTGTTGTTGCCGTGTTGCGTCCGTCCGATCTCGTCGCCGCCCAGCAGCATCGGCACACCTTGCGAGAGCATCAGCGTCGCCAGCAGGTTCCGTTGGCGGCGCGCGCGCAGCGTCAGCACGCCCTTGTCGTCCGTCGGTCCCTCGTGCCCGCTGTTCCACGAGCGGTTGTTGTTCTCGCCGTCGCGATTCTCTTCGCCGTTCGCCTCGTTATGCTTGTCGTTGTGGGACACGAGGTCCCGGAGGGTGAATCCGTCGTGGGCAGTGATGAAATTGATGCTCGCGTACGGTTTGCGCGCGGTGCCCTCGTATAGATCCGAGCTGCCGGTGAATCGGTAGGCAAACTCCGCCAGCGTCTGATCGGTCCCTCGCCAGAAGTCGCGGACGGTGTCCCGGTACTTGCCATTCCATTCGGACCACAGCGGTGGAAAGTTGCCAACCTGATAGCCACCTTCGCCGACGTCCCACGGCTCCGCGATCAGCTTGACCTGACTGACCACCGGATCCTGTTGTATCAGGTCGAAGAAAGCGGACAGACGATCGACGTCATGCAGCTCGCGCGCCAGCGTCGCGGCGAGATCGAATCGGAACCCGTCGACGTGCATCTCGAGCACCCAGTAGCGGAGGCTGTCCATGATCAACTGCAGCACGTGCGGGTGTCGCATGTTCAGCGTGTTCCCCGTGCCCGTGTAGTCCATGTAGTAGCGGCGATTGTCGGGGATCAGCCGGTAATAGGCCGGGTTGTCGATTCCCTTGCACGACAGGACAGGACCGAGATGATTACCCTCGCCCGTGTGGTTGTAGACGACGTCGAGAATCACCTCGATGCCAGCCTCGTGCATCGTTCTCACCAGGTGCTTGAACTCCTGGACCTGGTCGCCCGCTGCGCGGCTCGAGTACTCGTTGTGCGGAGCGAGGTACGCGATCGAGTTGTAACCCCAGTAGTTCCGCAGTCCACGGTTCATGAGCGACGAGTCCTGCACGAATTGGTGGACCGGCAGAAGTTCAACGGCCGTCACGCCGAGTCGTTGGAGATACTTCACGGCGGCAGGATGCGCCATGCCGGCGTAAGTGCCCCGCACATCTGCCGGCACCTCGGGGTTTCTGATCGTGAATCCCTTCACGTGCGTCTCGTACACCACGGTGCGGTGCCATGGAATGTTCGGCCGGCTGCTCTGCGCCCAGTCGAAGAACGGATTCACGACGACGCATTTCGGCACGTACGGCGCGCTGTCGAGATCGTTGCGTGATGATTCCGGCTGGCCGAAGTGGTACGGGAAGACCGCTTCGTGCCAATTCCACGAACCTTCAACGGCCTTGCCGTACGGATCGAGGAGGAGCTTGCTCGGGTTACACCACAAGCCGTTTCCCGGATCCCACGGTCCGTGCACACGATAACCGTAGCTCTGGCCCGGCTTGGCGTCCGGCAGATAGCCATGCCAGCAGAGCGCCGTCGTTTCCGGCAGGTCCACCCGCGTCTCGCGCCCGTCTGCCGCGAACAGACAGAGCTCGACCCGCTCGGCGACCTCGGAAAACAGCGAGAAATTGACGCCAAACCCATCAAAGGTGGCGCCCAGCGGATAGGGCCGTCCCGGCCAGACTCGCATCAGCAACCCATCCAATCAGGGGTCCGATCGCGTTTTGCGGAACGCATGACGGCCGACCCCGAAAACCCACTAGATTCTGGAGCAGAAACGGGCGTTTTCGGCAGGAGCGCCACGAATTTCAGAAAATCGAGATCTGACCCCAGTTAGAATCACGCCATGCGCAATCGATCCGTATTCTTTCTGTTCCTGATACTCGCGTCTCCGGCGCCCCTGTTCACGGCTCAGGACCAGGGGGTCGCATCCAAGGACGGGCTCGTCGTCTGTGTCTCGGCGCCGTCGTGCGACGCCGGGGCGTCGGTACTGGCCAGCGGCGGCAACGCCGTCGACGCGGCGGTCGCGACCGCGTTCGCGCTGGCCGTGACGCATCCATCGGCGGGCAACATCGGTGGCGGCGGCTTCATGATCATCCGCACGCCGGCGGGTGAGGTCACGTCGTTCGACTACCGGGAAAAAGCACCCCTCAAGTCGACCCGGACGATGTACCTCGGCGCTGACGGCAAGATCGTCCGCAGCCTGACTGCTGCCGGATATCTTGCGCCGGGCGTGCCTGGCACCGTTCGTGGCCTCGAAGCCGCCCACAAGAAGTTCGGCAAGCTCCCGTGGAAAGACGTCGTGATGCCCTCAGTCATCCTTGCGGAGAAGGGCTTCAACATGTCCGCCGGGCTGGCGCGCGGGCTGAACCGGGAAGTGCAAGGTCCGATGAAACCATTCGCCGCATCCGTTGCCGCGTACGGCAAATCTGGAGGCGGCGCATGGAATGAAGGCGATCGACTCGTGCTCGCCGATCTCGGCAAGACACTTCGTGCGATTGCCGAAGGCGGCGCCGACGCCTTTTACAAGGGGCCCATCGCCGATCAGATCGCGGCCGATATGCAAGCCAACGGCGGGTTGATCTCGAAGGAGGATCTCGCCGCGTACCAGGCGAAGGAACGCACGCCGCTCAAGAGCACCTATCGTGGCTACGAGATCATCTCGATGCCGCCGCCAAGCTCGGGTGGCGTGGCGCTGATCGAGATGCTCAACATCCTCGAAACCTTCGACCTGAAGTCGAAGGGGCTGCTGACCGCTCCGGCATTGCACCTGCAGATCGAAGCGATGCGTCGCGCCTATCTCGATCGCGCGCGGCACCTGGGCGATCCGGATTTTGTCGACGTGCCGGTTGCCCGGCTCACGTCCAAGGAGTACGCGAAGACCGTGGCCGCAACGATCGACCCCGCCAAGGCATCGAGCAGCCTGCAGCTCGGCAAGGACATCGTCACAACCTCCGCTGCCGAGCCAGACGAGACGACGCATTTCTCGGTGATCGACCGCGACGGCCTCGCCGTGACCAGCACCTACACGCTCGAGGGCGGTTACGGCTCTCACGTCGTCGTCAAAGGCGCCGGTTTCCTGCTCAACAACGAGATGGGCGACTTCAACAAGAAACCAGGCGAGACGAATATCACGGGCGACATCGGCACGCCGGCGAACCTGATCGATCCCGGCAAGCGGATGCTGAGCTCGATGACGCCGACGATGGTCGTGAAGGATGGGAAGACGGTGCTGCTGACCGGTTCGCCAGGAGGGCGGACGATCATCAATACGGTACTGAGCGTTGTGCTGGCGTTCACGGAGTACGGAATGAACGGTCGTGACGCAGTTGACGCCGCGCGCATGCATCACCAGTGGATGCCCGATCGCGTATCGCTCGAGGAGAATCGCGTGACGCCCGAAGTGATCGCTGCCCTCAAAGCCATGGGCCACGACGTCAGGACGGAGGGCCGTCAGGGTGATGCGCACAGCATCTGGGTCGCGCCGGACGGTACTCCGTATGGCGCTCACGACAAGCGAACGCCTGACTCGAAGGCGTCCGTGCCGGTCCGTTTGACATCGTCGGCGGCGTGGACGATAGGCTTGGACGAGATGTCCTGCACGCAGCACCACCACCGGCACCACCATGCCACCTGCTCCGGCGGGCCGGTCGAGCTCTGCATGCGGTAATCGGGCACACCAGAGACGCGATCAACCAGGCCTCGCCGGGGACACCCGGCGAGGCTTTTTGTTTTTCAGCTGTTTCAGAACGAGGTCAATCTGTGGATTTTACGAAGCTCGACGGTCTCGTCCCAGCCGTCATTCAGGATGCAACCACCGGCGAGGTACTGATGGTGGGCTTCATGAATCACGAGGCTTTGCAGCGGACCAGAGAGACGGGCTTCGCAACGTTCTTCAGCCGCTCGAGGCAGGCGCTCTGGACCAAGGGCGAAACCTCCGGCAATCGATTGGCGGTCATCGAAATGCTCATCGACTGCGACGAGGATACGCTGCTCCTCAAAGTGAATCGCCTCGGGGATGGAAACGTGTGTCACACAGGCCAGCGGAGCTGTTTCTACCGGCCGCTCGAGGACATCAGGTCATGAACACGATCAAGCTCGGGATTCCGAAGGGCTCGCTACAGGAGGCGACGATCCAGCTGTTCGCGCGGGCTGGATTCAATATCTACGCAAGCGCCAGATCCTATTTCCCGGCGATCGACGACCCCGAAATCGAGTGCATGTTGATCCGCGCTCAGGAAATGGCGCGTTATGTTGCTGACGGCGTGCTCGATGCGGGGCTGACCGGCCAGGATTGGATCGCGGAGCATGCCGCCGGCGCAAACGGCGCGCCCGCCGGTCGTCCCGCTCGCGGATCTGATCTACGCGAAACAGAGCTTTGGCAAGGTCCGGTGGGTGCTCGCCGTTCCTGAAGACTCGCGGTATCAGAGTCCGCGCGACCTGGAAGGCGCGACTGTCGCGACCGAGCTGGTGCGTGCTACGCAGGCATACTTCGCACGGCAGGGCGTGAAGGTGACCGTGGAGTTCTCGTGGGGCGCCACCGAAGTGAAGCCGCCCGTCCTCGCCGATGCGATCGTGGAGGTCACCGAAACGGGCTCTTCGCTCCGGGCGAACAGACTTCGAGTGATCGATACGGTCCTCGAGTCGAACACACAGTTGATTGCCAACAACCGCGCGCTCGCCGACGAGTGGAAGCGGACCAAGCTCGAGAGTCTGGCCCTGCTGCTGAGGGCTGCCATCGAAGCGCAGGGCCGCGTCGGCATCATGCTGAACGTCCGCCGCGTCGATCTCGACGGTGTCCTCGCTCTGCTGCCGGCGTTGCAGCGTCCGACGATCTCGGCGCTCAGCGACGAGCAGTGGGTCGCGGTCAACACGATCATCGAGGAACGTACCGTGCGCGAGCTGATTCCGAAACTCAAGACGGCGAACGCGCAGGGAATCGTCGAGTATCCGCTCAATAAGATTGTGATCTAGTTCGGGGCTCGGGACTCGGGACTTGGGCTCGGGGGGCTCGGGTTGCCGCGCTCGTCGCATTGGCGAAGAGCGGCTCGGTCGGTTATATGAAAATCGTTGACTCATCAAATACTCGTGCAGTGAACGCGCTGCTCGATCGGCGGGCTGCACGCGATCCGGGTGTGTACCGGCGTGTGGCGCGGATTGTCGAGCGCGTGCGCCAGGACGGTGACCGCGCGTTGTTTGAGTTCGCCAGGCGATTCGACCGTCAGTTGCCGCCGCTGGAGCTGACTCGAAAGGAAATCTCGGAACAGGCGCAGACGGTTACACGGCGAGGTTCGGAACGCGCTGCGGACGGCCGCCAGCGAACATTCGTCGCGTGGCGGAGCGTCAAGTTCCGCATGAGTGGTCGATGTCGCCGGTCAAAGGGGTCACCATCACTCAGCGCGTGCTGGCACTCGATCGAGTGGGTTGTTACGTCCCCGGGGGCCGCTATCCCCTCCCCTCCTCGCTGCTGATGTCAGTCATCCCGGCACGGGTCGCGGGCGTCAAGGAAGTCGTCGCGATGTGCCCGAGACCCGATCCTGTGGTGCTTGCGGCCGCACTCGAAGCAGGGGTCGACCGGTTCTTCAAGGTTGGCGGCGCTCACGGTGTCGCCGGCCTCGCCTATGGAACCAGGACGATTCCGCGCGTGGACAAGATCGTGGGTCCAGGGAGTGCGTATGTCGCCGCGGCGAAGCACCTCGTCTCGGGAGACTGCGCCATCGACTTCTTCGCGGGGCCTAGCGAGATCGCGATCGTCTCGACGACGGGCCGGGCCGAGTGGATTGCCGCGGACCTGATCGCCCAAGCGGAGCACGATCCGGATGCGCGCGCGCTGCTGATCACGCCAGCGCGATCCCTTGCTCGGGCGGTCATCCGAGAGATCGCCAAGCAACTACCGCGCCTCGGTCCGGCACGGAAGGCGCTGGCGCGGAATGGCGGGGCGATCGTCACCGCCTCGCTCGGCGAGGCAATCGATCTGGCTCAGCGGCTGGCGCCGGAACATCTCGTGTGTGATTCGCTCGCCGTAGCGCGGCGGCTGACCCGGGCCGGGACCGTGTTCGTCGGCGGCTTCAGCGCACAGGCGGCGGGAGACTACGTGACCGGTTCGAACCACATTCTGCCAACGGCTGGAAACGCCGCCGCCCGAGGCGGACTGAGCGCGGCCGATTTCGTGCGTGTTTCGACATTGCAACGAGTCTCCGCTGTAGGGTTCCGACGAATCGCCGTCGCAGGAATTACGCTGGCGGAAGCCGAGGGCCTCTCGGCGCATGCGCAATCGATGCGCGTCCGGCTCGAGAGAACGCGCGTCGTCACGCGCGTCAACGACGGTCGATAAGGACCGGAGAACCGATGTCCTACGAATACGAGCGAATCACGCAGCCGGCGTCGGGGCTTCGGTTGCATCTGAACGAGAACACCGCCGGGTGCTCACCGCGAGTGCTGGCAGCACTACACGGCATTACTCGCGAGCAGGCCGCTTGCTACCCCGACTACGATGAGGTGACTCGCGCCTGCGCCGACCGGTTCGGGGTGTCGCCGGATCAGATTCTCCTGACGAACGGTCTCGACGAGGCCATTCTTGGCATCTCGATCGCCGCGCTGCGACGTCGCTCCAACGCAATCCCTGAAGCCATCGTCATCGTTCCCACCTTCGACATGTATCCTGCATGCGCCGACTCGGCCGGCGGACGCGTCGTCGAGGTATCGACCGGGAGCAACTTCGAGTTTCCCTGCGACGCCGTGCTTGGCGCGCTGACGTCTGACACGCGGCTCATCTTCATCACGACTCCCAACAACCCGACGGGACGCTCGGTCCCGTTTTCACAGACCCTTCAGATCGCCCGTGCAGCACCCGATGCGATCGTGTTCGTCGATGAGGCGTACGCCGACTTCTCTGGTGAAACGCTGATTGGTCATCCGGAGTTGTCCTCTCATCCAAACGTTCTCATCGGCCGCACTTTTTCGAAGGCTTACGGGCTCGCCGGCCTGCGAATCGGCGCCCTTATCGGCGCGTCTGCGGCGCTCGGCGCCAATCCGGCGCATTCTGCCGCCGTTCAGCCTCAACGCCTGCGCGGTCGCCGCGCTCGGTGCGGCGCTGGACGATGTCGCGTACTACGAGTGGTATGTCGGGCAGGTGCTGGCCTCGAAGGCCGAACTGTATTCCGCGCTGAATCGGCTCAACGTGCGTTACTGGCCGAGCGATGCGAACTTCGTTCTGGTGGACTTCGGGCGGGATGCCCGGCGGGTGATTGCCGGCCTGGCCGAGCGTCAGGTCCACGTCCGTGACAAGACGGGCGACAAGGCAAGCCCCAACTGTGTCCGCATCACGACGGGCATTGTCGAGCACACGAGAGCGTGCATAGCCGCGCTCGAGGAGGTTCTGTGCGGCGAGGAGTCGTAGATCGAAAGACGAAGGAGACGTCAATCGCCATTCGTCTCAATCTCGACGGGCGTGGCCGGTACCACGTCGCGACAGGTATTCGTTTTCTCGATCACATGCTGGAACTGTTCGCCCGTCACGGAGCGTTCGATCTCGATGTCGACGCGAGCGGCGACCTCGACGTCGATCAACATCACACAGTGGAAGACCTTGGGATCGCTCTGGGAGAAGCGGTGACGGCGGCGCTTGCCTCGAAGCGCGGGATCAATCGCGCCGGTTATTTCGTGATGCCCATGGACGAAACGCTGGGTGTCGCGGCCATCGACCTCGGTGGCCGGGCGCACGCAGTCGTCGACCTGCGGCTGAAGGTCAAGCGCGTCGGCGACCTCCAATCGGAACTGCTGACCGATTTCTTCGAGGGCTTCGCCCAGGGCGCCCGCGCGAACGTTCACCTGAAAGTCCTCTACGGCCGCTCGAGCCACCATCAGGTTGAGGCGTTGTTCAAGGCGTTCGCCCGGGCGCTGCGGTTTGCGTGTTCGCGCGACCGCCGGCTCGCTCGGGTGCTGCCGAGCACGAAGGGATTGATCCAGGCGTGAACAACATTGCTCTGATCGACTACGGTGCAGGGAATCTGGCGTCGGTGCGGAAGGGCTTCGCCGCGGTCGGCGCGTACCTGTATTCACCCTCCAGGCCCGCCGACCTCACGCATGCGAAGGCGATCGTCGTTCCTGGTGTCGGACACTTCCATGCCACCCAGGCACTCAGCGGACCGTGGACGACCGCGATTCGAGCGGCGGTCGCGGACGGAATACCGTTGCTGGGGATCTGCCTCGGACTGCAATGGCTCTTCGATGGCAGTGACGAGTCGCCGGGCGTGCCTGGACTCGGTCTGCTGAAGGGAGCGATGCACCCGATTACCCGCGGGCAGAAAGTGCCGCACGTCGGATGGAACTCTCTGGTGGTGACTCGCCCATCGCGTCTGCTCGCCGGGAGTCGAGAACGGAACGCAGGTCTATTTCGCCCATTCCTACGCCGCGCCGGTGTCGAGAGAGTGCGTGGCCTTCACCACGCATGGAACAGACTTCGCGGCGGTGGTCGAGCGCGACCGCGTCTTCGGCGTGCAGTTTCATCCTGAAAAGTCGAGCGTTGCAGGCTTGCGGCTCCTGGAGAATTTCGTCGCCTTCGTGGGTTCGGTTCCGGTGACGAGCAAGTAATGCTGTCGAAGCGCATCATCGCGTGCCTGGACGTCCGGGACGGCGAGGTCGTGAAAGGTGTCGGCTTCCAGGATCTGCAGCGCGCTGGCGACCCTGCCGCGCTCGCATCGCGGTACAACACCGAGGGAATCGACGAGCTCGTCATTCTCGACGTCACCGCGACGATTGAGGGGCGGCGCGCGCTGGCTGCCACGATCCAGGCCGTGTCGTCGCGGCTGTTCATTCCCCTTGCCGTCGGCGGCGGAATCCGGACGGAAGCGGACGCGGAGGCGGCGATCGAGGCAGGAGCCGACAAGGTCAGCCTCAACTCGGCTGCGCTGGCCGATCCGTCGCTGCTCGGGCGGCTCGCCGATCGATACGGAAGCCAGGCGGTCGTCGTGGCGATCGACGCGAAGCGCGTCAGCGGCACCTTCGAGGTCTATTCGCGCAGCGGTACGTCAGCGACCCGACGTCACGCGGTCGAGTGGGCACAGGAGGCGGAGTCTCGGGGAGCCGGCGAGATCCTGCTCACCTCGATGGACAGAGATGGCACGCGCGCGGGGTTCGACTGCGAGCTGACGCGCGAGGTCGCGCGGGCTGTCGGGATTCCGGTGATCGCATCCGGCGGCGCCGGCACGTTCGAACATTTTCTCGAGGTCTTCACGACCGGCCACGCCGATGCGGCGCTCGCGGCGTCCAGTGTTTCACTACGCCGAGCACGCCGTCAGCGACCTCAAGACAGTACCTCAATCGCCGCGGCGTCCCAGTCCGGCTCTCGATGAGACATGCTGATTCCCTCGATCGACCTGCAATCCGGCCTCGTCGTCCAGCTCGTGCAGGGCGAGGATCTTGCCCTCACGAGTGACGACGTCGATCACTGGATCCAGCGCTTCTCGGGATATCCCAAGGTGCAGGTCATCGACCTGGATGCGGCAAAAGGTGTGGGCCACAATGAGGCGCTCGTTCGCCGTATCTGTGCGAGCCTGCCGTGCCGGGTGGGCGGCGGTATTCGCTCAGCCGACCGAGCGAGCACCATCTTGTCGATGGGCGCCAGGAAAGTGATCGTCGGTTCCGCGCTGTTTCGAGATGGCGGGGTGGACTTGAACGCCGCCGAACAGTTTCGCGAAACCATCGGCGCCTCGCGACTCATCGCCGCGGTGGACAGCCGTGGCGGACGCGTCGTGATTCACGGATGGCGGACGCAGCTGCCGATCAGCGCAGTGGAGGCCGTCCGGGCTCTCGAGCCTTTCGTCAGCGAGTTCCTGTATACCCACGTCGATTCGGAGGGTTTGATGCAGGGCACCGACATCGCCGCCATTCGTGCGGTGAGAGACGCGACACGCGCCGACGTGACGGCCGCCGGCGGCATTACGACACAGGACGAGATCGACCTGTTGCATGCGATTGGCGTCGACTCCGTCGTCGGCATGGCCCTCTATACGAACCGGCTTCGGCCTTCTTGATGCGTTGTCGCGTAAAGAGGATCGTCACGACCGACCGACCACGGGTTACGGACCGCGATCGTATACGCTTGGGTCAATGCCGAGAGCTGCCCACCTGATTCTGGTTCTTCTGATTCTTGGCGCCGCCGGCTGCTCACGCGAGCGGGCGGTTTTCTCCGACGAGAACGCCCGCGTCACGATCGACATGCTCGCCAGCACCATCGGTAGCCGGCCAGTCGGTACCCCCGCCAATGCGCAGGCGCGCGCCTACCTCACGGAACAGCTGCGGCTCTTCGGCTTCGACGTTCGCGTCCAGGAAACGGATGCGCGTCGGCCTGAGCTCGGCCGCACGGCTCGAGTCTCGAACATCGTCGCCGTCAGGCAGGGGGTTCGCGACGAGGCGGTGGGGCTGATGTCGCACTACGATTCCGCGCCCGAGTCTCCAGGGGCTGCAGACGATGGGTTTGGCGTGGCGGTGACGCTCGAGGCCGCGCGCGTGCTCGCGGCCAGGGCCGATCGTCAATGGTCACTGATGGTGTTGATGACCGACGGCGAGGAAGCCGGCCTGATGGGCGCCGCGGGTCTGATGACGGATCGTGAAGTCACGCGCCGCCTTCAGGCGTACATCAACGTCGAGGCTGCCGGGTCAGGCGATCCGGTGATGCTCTTCGAAACGGGCCCGGGCAATGCCTGGTTGACGAAGCCCTGGGCGCGACATGCGCCGCGTCCGCGCGGTGCGTCGTTCGGCATCGAGATCTACAAGCGGCTGCCGAACGACACCGACTTCTCGATCCTGAAGCGTCGCGACATTCCTGGCCTGAACTTCGCTGCGGTCGGCGACAGCTATGCGTATCACACAGCGCGCGATACAGCGGAGCGCATTCCCCGTCAGGCAATTCGCGAAACAGGCGAAAACGTCGTCGCGATCGCCAGCGCGCTCGACGCGTCTGATATCACGACCCGCTCGGACTCCAACCCGACGTTCTTCGACATCGGCGGCAGTCGAGCGCTGAGCTATGGCCCCTGGACGGCGTTTGCAGTCGCCGCAATCGGGCTCGCGGCCGGCGTACTCGCATGGGTGCGCGTCACAGCGGCAGCGTTCAGGTTGGGCGGCGTCGGCCGATGGCTGCTGACGGTCGTCTGGACCCTGCTCGGCGCCGCGCTCGTCGTCGGCGCCATGATCGGCGCGACAGCGGCGTTGCGCGTCGCGCGCGAGGTCTATCACCCCTGGTATGCGCAGCCCGAGAGGCTGTTTCTACTGCTGCTCGCTGTCGGCACCGCCGTCGGCTGGGGCGTGGCACGTCTCGGAAGGCTTCTGCCCGCGCGGGCACATGGGCTGCGCCATCCGGTGGTGACGTGGAGCCTCGCACTGCCAGTGTGGATCCTGCCTCGGTAGTGCAGCCCTGTGGGTGGCTCCCGGCGCAGCGTATCTGTGGATTCTGCCCATCCTGGCCGCCGGGCTGCTGCTGGCAATCACGCCACCGGCCAACGAAGCAGGTATTCGGGCGGCGTCCGTCGTCGTGCTGGCGGTCGTCGGAGCGTTGTGGCTGCGCACGACTGTCGAGCTCCTCCAGTTTCTGGTGGCCGTGTTCGGCCGCTTTCCATTCATCACGCCGGCGTACGTCTACGCGGCACTGATGGCCGTATCTGGCGTGATGCTCGTGCCGCCATTCGTGGCTGCGACAGCCCGCGCGAAGCCGCTCCTGCGACCGAGCCTGATGACTGCCCTTCTGCTGATCGCCGTGTCGGTCACCGCCGGCCTGACGTACCTCGCCCCGGCCTACACACACGATCAGCCCCTTCGCCGTCACGTACGCGCACTTCAGTCGAGTGGCAGCGACCGTGCCGTCTGGGAAGTGGGATCTGTGGAACCAGGCCTCGATCTCAGCTCGACCGCACCTGGCGGCTGGCAGCCGGTCGGCGACGCGCCGCCGGGGAACGTCCGGTGGGGCCGACTTCCTTATCCGTTCGTTTTCAGGACCAGCACACCGGCGCTGGGCGCAGCGCCGATCGCAATCGCCGAATTCTCGACGACGCCGATCGCCGACGGGATCGAGATGGCCGTGACCGTCATTCCTCGAGAGCAGGGTCTGTGGCTGTCGTTGGTGCTGCCGCCAGGGGTCACGCCGGCGCGGGCGAGCCTTCCGGGCGTTCGACGATTCGAGCGCTGGACGGCGACGTACGTGGCGCCGCCTGCCGAAGGGCTCACGTTCCGCGCGAGCTTCCGCGGCCTGGCCGCCGAGGTCCTGCGCGGCACGGCAGTGGCGGTGACCACCTCCGGCCTGCCTGGAGGCGAGGGATGGCAGCGGCTGCCCGCCTGGCTGCCGCAGGAACGGGCGGTCTGGACCGCCACGACCACGTGGCAGGTGCCAGCCGCGGTGGACGCCCTTGCGCCGGTCCCGCCGTTACGTTAAACTCCGTAGCCATTACGTT
Organism: uncultured Acidobacteriota bacterium; assembly: GCA_963710415.1. Lineage (GTDB taxonomy): Bacteria > Acidobacteriota > Vicinamibacteria > Vicinamibacterales > 2-12-FULL-66-21 > CAVQAH01. The sequence continues at coordinate 203,199 of CAVQAH010000016.1, forward strand.
GTACAGCGTAACGGTGACCCATTGCCTCGTCCGTGATTCTTGCGTCGGCTGTGATGCTTCGGACGCGTGCCGTCGTTCGTGGTTCGTCGCTCGTAGCTCGAAAACGTAGTCGGCTTTTGAGGCTCTACGAGCCACGAGCTACGGACCACGGCAAGTGACACTCAATGTGACCAACCCCTTCGTCTACGGCGAAGTCGTGCCGCCGTCGGCCTTCGTCGACCGCGAGGAGGAGCTCGACCGCCTGTCCGGCGACCTTCGCGCCGGGCAGAAGATCTTCCTGATCTCTCCCCGGCGCTACGGAAAATCCTCGCTGGTGCGGCAGGCGCTCCGTCAGGCGGGACGCACGGGCGCCCTGACGGTGGAGGTCACCGTCAGCAGCTACAGCTCGTACGTCGCGTTCCTCGAAGGGTACGCCCGTGCGCTCGTCTCCATCGAGACCCGCCTTGACCGCGCCCGGAACTGGCTGCGCGATCTTCTCGGCTCGGCGAGACCCGAGGTACGGGTCGAAACGGACGCCGCCGGGCGTGGTCAGATTGCGGTCTCTTTCCCTTCAGTGCGCAGCGACCGCGACGTCTCGCGTCTCGCCCAGGAGGTGTTCGCGCTGCCCGGCCGCATCGCTGAGGGCAGGGGCCGGCGCATGGCCGTCGCGCTCGACGAGTTCCAGGCGATCGGCCAGTTCAACGGCGGCAGCGTCGAGCACGCGCTGCGGGCGGCCGTTCAGCATCAGCGAAACGTGGGCTACGTCTTCTCCGGATCCGAACCGACGCTGATGGAACGCATGCTCGGCCGGAACCGGCCTTTCTACAAGGCCGGTCCGGTGATGCGGCTGCAGAAGATTCCCCCGGATCGATTTGCCCAGTTCATCGAAGCGAAGTTCAAGGCCACCGGCTTCAAGCCCGCACCCGGGCTGGGCGCCTCGATCGTCGAGCTTGCGGGCAATCTTCCGTACGACGTCCAGCGGCTCGCGCACGAGGTCTGGGACGACCTGAAGACACGCGGCGGACGCGCGGCCGAGCTCGAGGATCTGCACGTCACGCTGACGCGGCTGCTCGGCGAGCACGAGACACTCTTCGAGGGAACCTGGCAGCGCTTGACGCTGGCCCAGCGTGGCGCCCTGCGTGCGGCTGTCCTTGAAGAGGGACACGAACTGCTATCAGCTGACGTCCGCTCGCGCTACCGGCTGAGTGGCGCATCAACAGTGCAGGCTGCGCTCGCCGCTCTGGTACGCGAAGATATCCTCGCGCGGGACGCCTCCCGCTACACGGTCGTCGATTCCTTGTTCAGGGAATGGGTCGCGCGCAAGACCTACTAATCACATGAAGACGCTGCTTCAACGACTCGGACTGGGCCGCCCTGAGCTTCGCGCCTGGGCCATGTACGACTGGGCGAACTCCGCGTACCAGACGACGATCATCGCGGCCGTCTTCCCCATTTACTACTTCAAGGTGGCGGCGGCCGACCTCCCCGAGGCCGTGGCCACCAGCCGCTTCGCCTGGGCGACGACCATCGCCATCGTGATCGTCGCGCTCGTGGCGCCGCTGCTTGGCGCGATCGCCGACTACGCCGGCGTCAAGAAGAAGATGCTCGGCATCTTCCTCGGCATCGGCGTGGCCTCGACGCTTGCGATGTACTGGATTCAGCGTGGCGACTGGACGCTCGCACTGATCCTCTTCGTCATCGGCAACATCGGCGTCGCCGGCAGCATCGTGTTCTATGAATCGCTGCTGCCGCATCTCGTCAGCGAACACGAGCTCGATCGGGTGTCGTCGGCCGGCTACGCGATTGGCTACCTCGGCGGCGGCGTGCTGCTCGCGGTCAACCTGCTGATGATCCAGCAACCGGCGTGGTTCGGGCTGCCGGCTGACGGGACCGCGGTGCGCCTCTCGCTGGCCAGCGTGGGCATCTGGTGGCTGGTGTTTTCGATTCCGCTCTTTCGCGTCGTCCCGGAGCCGGCGAAACAGCTGGAGACGGACGAACACCAGGGCGGCAACGCGTTTACGATCGGCGTGCGGCGGCTCATCGAAACGTTCAAGGAGCTCAGGCGATACAAGCAGGCGTTCCTGCTGTTGTCGGCGTTCCTCATTTACAACGACGGCATCCAGACGATCATCAGGATGGCGACGATCTACGGCGCCAGCCTGAAGCTCGATGAGAGCGCCATGATCACCGCGCTCCTGATCACGCAGTTCACCGGCGTGCCGTTCGCGTTCCTGTTCGGCTACGCAGCGGGCTCCATCGGTCCGAAGCGCGCCGTCTTCGTCGGCCTCGCCGTGTATTCCTTGATCACGCTGCTCGGCTATTACATGCAGACGTCCACGCACTTCTTCATGCTCGCGATCCTGGTCGGTATGGTTCAGGGCGGCACGCAGGCCTTGAGCCGCTCGATGTTCGCCAGCATGATCCCGCGGCACAAGTCATCGCAGTTCTTCGCCTTCTTCGGCGTCTTCGAACGATACGCAGGCATTCTCGGACCGCTGGTGTTCGCATCGATGGTGGACGCGACCGGTTCCAGCCGTAACGCGATCCTCGCGGTGCTGGGGTTCTTCATCGTGGGCGGAGGTCTTCTGGCTTTCGTTGACGTCGAGAGCGGCAGGCGAGCGGCCCGGGCTGCAGAGGCGGCCCTGCTCAACTCGTAACCATGAGTACCCGCGCGAACTGGTTTCCCCGCCTGGCGGCCAGAGTTTCAGCGTGGCTGTTCTATCGCGTCGATCTGATCGGCGACGTTCCGGCGACCGGGCCCGTCCTGCTTCTCCCGAACCATCCCAACTCGTTGCTCGACCCGGCGCTGGTATGGGCCAAGGCCGGCCGCGATGTCAGGTTTCTCGCGAAGTCGACGTTGTTCGATGGACCCATGCGCCCGATCCTCAAGGGGGCCGGCGCGATCCCGGTGTATCGCCGGATGGACGAGGGCGTCGACCTCTCGAAGAACACCGAGACATTCGCGGCGGTCTCCGCCGCACTGGCCGATGGCGACGCGGTCTGCCTGTTCCCGGAAGGCATCACGCATTCAACGGGCCGGCTCGAGTCGCTCCGCACGGGTGCGGCGCGCATGGCGCTTGGCGCGGAACGGGCGGGAACGCGAGTGGCGCTCGTGCCTGTCGGCATCAATCTCGAACGGAAGACGGCGTTCAGGTCCCGCGTGACGATGGTCTTCGGTTCGCCGTTTTCGTGTACCGACCTGCTGGATCGGGTGGAATCCGACTTCCACGGGGCGGTCAGGGCGTTGACCGATCGGATCTCGGTGAACATCCGGCGTCTGCTCGTCGAAGCCGATCCGAAGCGTGACGCGGGAACCGTCGAACGCGTCGAACGGCTCTACGCCTCGGCACGCGGTCTCAAAGAGGATCCGCAGCAGCGGCTGGCTCGTCGGCAGGCGATCGCCACCGGTATGGAGAAGCTGCGCGCCGCGAGCCCGGAGCGGTTGGAGGCCATCCTTCTTCGCGTGCGGCAGTACGACGACCGGCTGCGGCGCTTCGGCATTCGCGATGCGCACCTCGACTGGCGGGTGACGAGCGGCGACGCAATCCGGTTCGCCGTCCGCGAGATCCTCATCGCGATCGGCCTCGTGCCGCTGTGCATCGCCGGTTTCATCGTGTTCTCCGTCCCCTTCTGGGTGACGGGCCTGCTCGCCAAGCGAACCGCGCCGGAACGGGCGATGCTGGCCACGGCGCAATTGATCGGCGGGACGGTCGTCTACGGTCTGTGGCTGGCGTTGTTCGTGGTCGGCGCGTGGCGGATCGGCGGCACGAACGCCGCGATTGCCATGGGAATCGCCATCCCCGTGCTGGCCGTCGTGTCCCTCTTCGCCATCGAGCGCGAGTCGGCGGTCTTCGACGCCGTCCGCGCCTGGTGGTCGATCCGATCGAGGACCGCCACGAGGGAACGTCTGAAGCGTCGACGGTCGGAGATTGCTGACGTGCTCGACGAAGTGGGGAAGTGGCTGAGCGATGACGGCTGCGCCCGAGTGACGCTGCGGCGGCCAGTACGAGGCGCGACGACAGACGGCCGCGACGACACACATTCAATGAGTGCGATTCGTCGATTCGGCTGGCGATCGTGCCATGAGTGTGTCGTTGCCGCGACGTGAGCGTCCACAGCAGGGTCCTGTGGACTTCGTCAACGACTGAATCAGTTGAGCAAGAAGCGTTGAACGAACAGCACCCACGCGTAGGTGTTGAAGTCGTTGGTCACGCGCGTGAACTGCAGGTGTCCCGCATCGCTGTAGACCACGTACCAGAGCGGTGTGTTGTTCTGCCGCACCGCCTGGACCATCGCTTCGGACTGCGCGATGGGCACGCGTGTGTCACGCCCGCCCTGCGCGATGAACAAAGGGACCTTCAGCCTGCGAGGCGTGCGTCAACGGTGAAATGCTCGTCAGGAACTGGCGTATCTCGGGATCCGCGGGATCGCCGTACTCGGTGTTGCGATCGGCGCGCCTCGACTCTTCCGTCGATTCGAGAAACGTCACCAGATCGCTCATGCCGAAACCTTCGAACACGCAGCGGATCCGGTCGCCGTATTCGATGGCTGCGAGCAGCGAGAGGTAGCCGCCATAGCTGGCGCCGGTGAGCATCACGCGGTGGCGATCGAGCGTCGGCTGCGTCGCAATCCAGTCGAGCAGCGCACCGATGTCCTTCACGACATCCGCCCGCTTGCGGATGTCGTCTCGCTCCTCGAAAGCGCGCCCGAATCCCGCGGATCCGCGAACGTTCGGGTAGATGATCGCGATACCCATCTCGTTCCGGAAGTAGTTACTGCGGCCGAGAGCACGCGGCCGCTCGCGGAGCTCGGGGCCGCCGTGGATGTTGATGATGACGGGGCGTGGTCCGGTGAAATGGGCTGGCGGCCGGTAAAGGATGCCCGTGATGGGAAGACCATCGAAACTGTTCCACCGGATTGGCTCCGCATCGGGCAGAGAATCCTGGTTGGCCCCGCCCATCTCGCTCGACGTCCAGCGCTCGACGGTTCCCTTGGATGGATCCACCGTGTACACGTCGCTGAACGTCCGGGCGCCGGCGTACACGAACGCGAGCACGTCACCTCGCGGATGCCAGGCGAGCCGGCTGATCACGCCGGCTGGGAGCTTGGGAACCAGCCGCGGACGTCCGTCGGACGCGTCCAGGATCTGCAGGTGACTCATCGCGTCGCGATCGACCACGACGGCGATCCGCCGGCCGTCCGGTGACTCGGCGAAGGCTTCGATCGTCTCCCCCTCGTTCGTGACGGCTTCCCAGCGGCTTCCTGCGAGATCGCATCGCCAGAGCCGATGCAGTTCCGAATCCTTGTCACCCAGCGCGTAAATGTTCTTGCCGTCGCTGCTGAAGCGCGCGTCCGTCCACAGCACGTGACGCCCGCCTCTCGTCGTGACCGCCGTCTTGGACCCGGTTGTCGAGTCCATGCGCCACAAATAGGTCTCGGACGAGCTCGAGACCGACTCGAGAACGAGCAGCTCGCGATCGTCGGGCGACCAGTCGAGCACTTCCCAGGTGCCTTCGAGCTGCGCGATCATCCGGTCCGACGAGGGATCCTCCGGATTCATCACGAAGATGTCCCGGTTGCGGCCGTCGCGCCGCGTCGATTCGTAGGCGATCAACCCCCGACGCGTCGCAAACGCGGGCGCGCCATTCCGCGACTTGCCATCCGTCAGCAGCGTGGCCGCGCCAGAGGCCGGATCGAATCGGAAGAGCTGCTGCGCCTCGCCGCCACCGCTCGTATCCTTACGGAACACGAAATACTTGCCAGAAGGGGCGAACCAGGCGCCCCCGGTGACTCCATCGCGATAGAACGTGAGCTGCGTGCGCGCGGCCCCTGGGCCGCGGACCTCGTGAATCTGCGGCACGTTGCCGAACGCGGTCGCCACGAGCATCCGCCGCTCGGTCGGGTGCCAGTCCAGAAGGTCTGCCGACCGGAATTCACCGTAACGCGACACCGCGTCCGCCAGCTGCAGCGGGATCGGCGGTACACCCTCGGCTTTGACGTTGGGCGGAACCGGAAACACGGGCTCCTGCGCGATGGCCGGAACAGAAATTGAGAGGATCAGCGCGATGCGCCGAACGTAGCGCATGAAATGCAATCCGTGGCCTGCCGGGAAGGAGTCCTCATTATAGTGCAAACTCCAGCGCGATCCCGTTCGTCAAACGAGGCGTATAGCGCGGGGCGAATGGTGGGCTCGGGCGAGGGAGCAACGAATGAAGATTGTCATAGCGGGGGGCAGCGGCTTTCTGGGAGGCCCGCTCGCGGAGATGTATGCCGAGGAGGGCCACGACGTCCGTGTGTTGACCCGTTCGCTGATGGCGGGTGATACGCGGCACGACCCGGGCACGGGTGTCCCCGGCGTCACCAAGGTGGGCTGGAAACCAGACGGAAAATCGGGCCCATGGGCGGCAACCCTGGACAGCGCTGACGCGCTCGTCAACCTGGCGGGAGAATCGATCGCCGGGAAGCGCTGGACGCCGCAGCGCAAGGCCGCCCTGCGCGACAGCCGACTCCTGGCGACTCGCAGCCTGACGTCGGCGCTGGCCGCGGCGCCGCATCCGCCGGCTGTGTTCATCAGCAGCAGCGCCGTTGGCTACTACGGTCCCTCGGGCGCAGATCCCAAAACCGAAGAGGCGCCGGCCGGCAGCGATTTTCTTGCGCATTTGTGTGAAGACTGGGAGGCTGCCGCCCGGAGCGTGTCGCGTCCTGAAACCCGGACGGTCATCCTGCGGACGGGAATCGTGCTGGAGCGATCCGGCGGAGCGTTACCGCAGATGATGCGGCCCTTCCGTTTCTTCGCCGGCGGCCGCGTAGGGTCCGGCACGCAGTACATCTCCTGGATTCACCGCCTCGACTGGATCGAGATCGTCCGCTGGATCGTGCAGACACCGGAAGTCGCGTCAACCCTGAACGCGACCGCGCCGCATCCGGTGACGAATCGCGAGTTCGCGCGCGCGCTTGGCAGGTCCATGCACCGGCCGAGCCTGTTGCCAACACCCGGCTTTGCCGTGAAGGTCGTACTCGGAGAGATGGCGGAATCGGTCCTGACGGGCCAGCGCGTCCTGCCGGCACGAGCGCAGCGGCACGGCTATCACTTCCGATATCCGGAGATCGATCAGGCGTTCCGGGGGATTTTCGGCGAGTAGAGGCCTCGGAGAACACGGGCAGACGTTTCTTTGGACCCGAATGCGACGGCGACTGACGGCACTCGCGACAAGCACTGACGTCGCCGCGACGTTCGCGCGTCGATCTGTCGAGTCGTGTTCGTCAAGTGGTCGTCGCGACCGTTCGGCACTCGTCAACCCGTCCCCTGCTCTTTAACTGCAGCGAACCGTCACAAGATCCGAGAGAACCCGAAAAGCTCGTCGCCTTTCGCCGGCTCCCCCCGATAGAGCCGCAGCAGCACACGCGCCGCGAGCCACGCGGTTGCGGCGCCGTGCCGGCTGTGACCCATCGCGAAGAGATGCCGGGGAAAATTCCTGTGGAATCCGATATACGGCAACCCGTCCACGGTACCGTCGTGCGTGAAACCCCACGCCCATTCCGGCAACGCACCCGAGATCGCCGGATACATGACTGACAGCTCGTACATCAGCTGACCGGTTCGCTGCATCAGAACCTTGTCCAATGCTCGCGACGTGACCGGCGGCTGATCCGCACCGGCAAACATCACTCGATCATCTTTCAGCCACCGGAGAAAGTGCGGGGGCGTGGCGCTGTCGCGAATCGCGGCCGACCGCCGGCCGAGCTCTCGCCGCACGGCGGCGGGCAATTGCTCGGTGACCACTGCGTATCCCTGCTCGGGCCGGAGGTGACGCCGAAGGGCGCGCAGATCGGTCAACGCCGCGCCGGTCGCGACGACTACGGCATCGGCGCGAACTGAACCGCCTGCCGTCGCAATCTCGACGAGCTTTCGTTTCACGCGGATGCGTCGAACGGCGGAATGCTCGAAGATCTCCGTGCCACGCGCCGCTGCCGCCGACGCAAAGCCAATGCACGCACGATAGGGATCGAGCGCAGCGCCGCGCGACCGAATCGCCACCGCTCCGTCGATCGACGTTTCCCGCTTCAGCGCTGCAGCGGTGACCCACGAGTGATCGAGACCGGCTTCGCGCCGCGCGCGGTACTCCCGTTCCAGCAACTTTGCCGCGTGGCTCTGACGCGGGGCCGTGCGCAGCAGTTCCTGGGGCACGAGGTCGCATCGAATCTCGAAGCGGCGGACAGCCGCCTGAAGGTCGAGCGACGCGCGGCGCATCGCCTGCCAGAGGAGCCGCGACGATCGCAGGCCATAGGCGGACGACGTCTCCATGAAGGATGCGTCGAAGTCCTCGCGGACGAGACCGACCGAGCCGGCCGTCGCTGTCGCGCCAATCCTGTCAGCCTCGAGGACCGCGCACTTGATGCCGGCCGCCGCAAACGAGAGCGCGCAGGCACAGCCGGTCAGCCCGCCGCCGATGATGACGACTTCCGTTTGCGTGTCGCCTCGAAGCTTTGGAAATGACGGACGCCGACTCTTGGGAAACCGGTCGAGCCAGATGGGGACGTGACGCGTCATGCAGCCGCTCTGCCGGAAGACATCAGTTGGGCGCCTCGAAGCTGCTGAGGACCTGCATCAGGCGAACGATCTGGAGCATGTCGGGGAACGAACCCTTGACCGTGTGGGCACCCGTTCTCGTCAGCCCGGGAATGAACGACGCGCGCTCCGCGTCGATGGTCAGCTTGAATCCGACCTCGAGCGTGATCGGCGTCTGCACTTTGTACGGCGTCATCGCGGCGCGCTTCGGGAGGATGCTCCGCACGCCGTCGCGGATCATGGACTGTCCCCTCGCCGGCGTGACGGTGATCGCGGAGTGATAGCCCAGCGGCTCCTTCACAATCGCGCCGCCGATCGCCGGCGCAATCTTCTGCACCTGTTCTACAGCCTTGCGATCGCCGGAGATGAACACGACGGGCACGCCGAAGTGTCCGGCTATCGCCGCGTTGAACATGCCCTCCGACATTTCCACGCCGTTGAGGCTGACACCCAGCAGCTTGGCGCTCGAAAACGTATGGCCGCGAACCGCGTCGACGGTCATTTCGCTGGCGTGGTAGCCGATGAAAATCGCGCCAGCGAACGTGTCGTCGATCCCCTGCATCATGCTCAGCGGCCGCGGAAAGCCGCGAACGATCCGTACGTCTTCCGGCAGCTGATCGATCAACAGGTTCTGCGCGTTCCCGTGCGAGTCGGCGAGCACGAAACTCGTCGCGCCCCCGGCGCGGGCGCCCTCGATGGCGGCCTTGGCTTCGGCCGTCATCCACTCGCGCGCGCGCGAATACTCGAATCCCGTCGGGCCCAGCTGCGCAGGCTGCACGACTCCCGTGATGCCTTCCATGTCGACTGAAATGAAGATTTTTCCGGGATCGCGCGCCTGCCCCTGGGCCCTCGGCATCGTCGTCATCAACACCACTGCCGCGGCAACCGCAGCCGAGATCATCGTGACACGTCTCATCAGACCTGCCTGTCCCTGCGGGTGGATCGAGGCGTGACCGCCGTCAGGGCCCGAGTCCGTGACGGGCGGGAGGACCAGGGCTTGGGCTTCGTCGTTGCACCGCTCAGCGAGAGCTCGGCAGCAAGACGGGCGCCCTCCTCCAGAGCCATCGAGATCTGTTTGTTGAGGAGGCCGCGCGCCGGCCGGTAGTAGACCCAGCCGGACTTTGCACGCGTTCGGGCAGCCCCTGGTCGTGTGCCCTGAATGATGAGGGAAAAGGGCTTCGCTCCTGCGCGCAGCTCCCGCCGCGCCACATCGTTCGGCAATCGGCAGGCAAGTCCGTCCTCGACCACGCACGCAAACATGCGGCGGCCGGCGAAGGCTGCGGGCAGGCCAAAGGCCCAGCCCATGCGAAGGCCTTGGTGAAACCCTACGAACTCTGCCAGAGCGCGTTCTATGTCGCGTCGAAATGGAATCGGCATCGACGAGTCGGGCCTATTCTACCCGCGCTCGCCTTCCAGAAGGACGCGCTTCCGTTCCTGGCCCCAGCGATAGCCGCCAAGGCCCTTGTCCGCCTGCACGACTCGATGACACGGAACGACGACCGCGACTGGGTTCGTGGCGCAGGCACGGGCCACCGCGCGCACGGCTGCAGGTCTCCCGATCCTCTTCGCGATGTCCGAGTAACTGCGCGTTTGACCGCGTGGAATGCGCTGCAGTTCGCGCCAGACGATTCGTTGAAAGGCGGTCGCGCGGACGTCAATCGGCAACCTGCGGATCCGGCGAGCCTGGATCCAGGCTCTCCAGGATGCGAGTGACCCACTTGCGCAATTGCGCATCGCCGGGCGCCACAAACGCCGCCGGATACTCCTGCCGCAGTTCGTCTTCGAGCGTCCTGGCGTTCGGCCCGAGCTTGACGGCGCAGATCCCACGCGGTGTGGCGGCAACGAGCAGGAAGTCCAGGCGACTCTCTACAGTGACGAACCTGACGCTGACGCCAAATCCACCCGCAGCGTAAACCGCCGGCGTCATTCCAAGCTTCGCGCGAGCCTGCTCGTAGCACTCGGCTGCCCGACCCATAGCCGGCCGCGTAGGTCGCCGATGCGACGCCGCGCCCAGACTGCAGCTCGGACTTGAAACAGCCCATGCGGCAGGCATCCATGAACTCGCGCGGTGAGACGCCAAGCGTTTGCTTGAACGTGCGAAGCAGATGATAGGGGCTGCTGCCGACGCCCCGGGCGAGCGCTTCGAGCGTCAGCGGCTCGTCCGCTCTCGCGGCAATCGTCGCGCAAACCCTTTGTACGCGCTCGACCCTGGGATCCGCAGCGCGACCGCCCGCGGACGGCATCGCTTGCACGCGCGGAACCCGGCCGCCTCTGCCGCCGCTGGCGCCGCGAAGAACCTGACGCCGTCGCGGCGTGGCCTTCGGCTGGGACAGGTGGGACGGCAGTAGATTCTGGTTGACGGCACGGCGTACACGAATGCCCCATCCCAATGCGCATCGCGGGCATTGACCGCCGTCCAAAGCTGTTCTTCGTTCAGCATGAAATCAGCTTACGCGATTGAAGAGAATCGCCACCATCCGGGGATTGATGCTGAACTTTGGCACGGCCCAGCTCTTCCGTACCCGCGTCTTGCACCCACCGTCATCGCGCGCCGACGCGTCGATCTGGCCACGAGAATTGCCGAAACGACGGTTCCGACGATCGCCAGCCCTATCAAGGTACCGATCAGGACTTCAAAGATCGGCGACTCCATCCATCTGAGGATTCGCCGGCCGTAAATGGCCGCAAGCCCGGCCTCGAGGCCGAACCGCGTGAGCCTGGCAATCGCCAGCGACGACCAGGAAGGTCCACGCATTGGCTCCGATAGCCCCGCTCGTGAGAACAAACGCCGTGAATGGAAAGGGAGGCGGAATCATGGCGAGGGCAGCGACGCTGACCGCGGCACTCGTTGTCACCCGGTCCCGGACCCGCCGCAGCCGCGACGGGCTGATGAGACGAGTCAATCCATGCTCGCCCAGCTTCCGGCCGATCCAGAACGTCCCGGCGGCTCCGATTACCGACCCGGCTGTCGCCATGAGCGCATGCAGCCAGAACAGATTCGGGCGTCCTCGCCGAGAGAATGATGACGGCGAAGTCGATGCCGAGCGGCAGGAAGAAGATCAAGGACGAGTCGAGCGCGCCGAGGACGACGAGACCGGGCGGGGTCAGGAAATGCCTGAGGAGTGCGGTCAGCAGCGCGCGCATCGGAACTCAGTGTCGCCCACGCCGCCAGAGTAGCAGACACGAGGCCGCTGACTTGGTGTAACGTCGAGGAATGGGTGTGATGACCAGGCTTGCACTTGGAGCGGGAGGTCTGGCGCTGATGGTCGCGGTCATTCAGCCGTCGCCAGCCGCGCAGCACGCGCGGGCCTTCTCAGGAGCGCGAGATGGACCGGATTGCCCCTGCGTACGTGAAGCTCGCGCTGGCCATGGGCCTTCACGATCCGGACTACGTCGATGCCTACTACGGTCCGCCCGAGTGGAAGCGCGAGGTCGAGTCGGCGAAGCCGCCACTGGACAGAATTGCTGCCGACGCCTCAGCGCTTGCTCACCGATCTGCAGGGAGTTCCAGTGAATGGGGACGAGATGCGCGGCCTGCGCAGGGAGTATCTGCACAAGCAGCTGTCGTCCCTCGTCGCGCGGACACGGATGTTGAAGGGGGAGCGTCTGTCTTTCGATGACGAGTCGAAGGCGTTGTATGACGCGGTCGCGCCGACGCATCCCGATTCGCATTTCCAGGCGATTCTGGCGAAGCTCGAGCCGCGTTTTCCTGGCGAAGGGACCCTGCTCGAGCGATACGAACGATGGCGCAAGCCGTTCGTCATCCCGCGCGAGAAGCTCGACTGCGGTCTTCCAGATCAGCTATCAAGGAGTGTCGCGCGCGCACGGCCGCGCGGATGAAGCTGCCGGCGGCTGAGAGCTTCACGGTCGAGTACGTGACGAACAAGTCCTGGAGCGGCTACAACTGGTATCAGGGGCAGTATCGAAGCCTCATCCAGGTCAACACCGATCTGCCGGTCTACATCGATCGCGCCATCGATCTCGCCTGCCACGAGGGATATCCGGGGCATCACGTGTACAACGCGCTGCTCGAACAGCACCTGGTGCGGGATCGAGGCTGGGTGGAGTTCACGGTCTATCCGCTGTTCTCGCCTCAATCGCTGATTGCCGAAGGCACGGCGAACTACGGCATCGAGGTCGCCTTCCCCGGACGCGAGCGCGTGGACTACGAGCGGTCGGTTCTCTTCCCCGCTGCCGGGCTCGATCCCGCTCGGGCGGCCGAATACTACGAGGTGCAGGGCACTCGTCGAGGAGCTGTCGTATGCGGGCAACGAGGCCGCCAGGCGTTATCTCAACGGTGGCATCGATCAGACGGCGGCAGCTCGATGGCTCGAGCAGTTTGCGCTGATGTCGCCCGATCGCGCGAAGCAACGCGTCAAATTCTTCGATCAGTACCGCAGCTACGTCGATCAACTACAACTTCGGGAAGGATCTCGTGGAGCGGTACGTCGAATCGCGCGGCGGCACGGCGGACAACCCGCACAAGCGATGGGATGGAGTTCGGCCGGCTGCTGTCGTCACCGCGGCTACCTTCTGGGCTGAGGTGACGCCGCTACAGCGGCCGGCGCAGGACCCGTTCGACGCGCTCTCGATAGTGGCGGCTGAGCGTGAGCTGGGCCCCCGATCTTCAGCGTGACCCGAAAGTCGCCGTGGACTGACGGCAGCATCTCACCGATCCGGTCGAGACGCACCAGGGCCGAGCGGTGGATGCGGACGAACTGCACGCGGGTCGAGCTCCTGTTCGAGGCGGACGAGCGTCTCGCGCATCAGGTACTCCCGGCCGGCGGAATGAAACAGCACGTAGTTGTCGGCCGCCTGGATCCAATCGACATCGGCCGTATCGAGCAGCACGATCCGGGCACCGGCGCGAACCGGGACCCGTTGAAGGTAACGTCCACGTTCGTGGACTTCATCGAGCAACGCCACGAGCCTCGGATCGGCCGTGGCCTCGCGGCGCGCGCCACCCAGCCTCAGGCGAACCTGTTCGACCGACTGGTGCAATCTCTCGGGCGTGAACGGCTTCAGGAGGTAGTCGATGGCGTGCACCTCGAAAGCCCGCAGCGCGTACTGATCGAACGCCGTCACGAATACGACCGCCGGGACCAGCGCGGCGCCGATCTCGCGCACGACCTCGAATCCGTCGAACTCCGGCATCTGCACGTCGAGGAACACCAGGTCCGGCCGGTGTGTGGCGATGGCCTCGATGGCTGCACGGCCGTCGCCGGCCTCGGCGACGACGTCGATGTCGGGTTCGCGCCGCAACATTCGCCGCATGCGGCGTCTCGCGACCGGCTCGTCGTCCACGACTGCCACGCGCAGCGTCATGCAGCCTCCAGGCGTCGATAAGGAAAGGAAACCAGGACCAGGACTCCCCCGCCGTCGTGCTGCGTCACGTCCAGCGCGAACGAATCTCCGAACAGAGCCTCCAGCCTGGCCCGCGTATTCCTGAGGCCGATGCCTTCCTGCGGCTCTCCTCGCGACAGGCCGCGGCCGTCGTCCCGGATCGTCAGCTCCACCTGCTCGGCCACGAGGCGCACCGCCACGTCGATCCTCCCGGACTCCGCATGCTTCGACAGGCCGTGCCGAATCGCATTTTCGACCAGCGGCTGCATCAGCAGCATCGGGATCGTCGCGTCGAGCACACGCGGATCCGCATCGACGGTGACCTGGAGACGATCGCCGAACCGGGCGCGCTGAATGTCGATGTAGACACCGAGGAGGTGAAGCTCGCGCCGCACGTTCACCTCATGGCGTCGCGCCAGCCTCGAGCGTTTCACGCAGCAGCAGGCTGAGCCCGGCAATCATGCGATCCGCCGCCTCGGGATCTTCGTGCACGAGCTCGGAGATCGCGTTCAGCGTGTTGAACAGGAAATGCGGCTGCAGCTGCATGCTCAGCAGCATCAATCGCGTTTCAGCCAGCCGCGCTTCGAGCTGGGACGCCCGCAGTTCGCGCTCGCGTGAGGTGTCGGTGGTAGCGCAGGCCATGCGCGGCGGCAAGGATCATCCAGTAAATCAGGAAGTTGAACGGGCGCGCCGCTGGCGATCAGGAAGTAGCCTCGGCCGAACATCGCCCGCCGGATCCAGCCATCCATGTAGACTTTCAGAACTGCGATGGCAATCGCGGCAACGAGGTGGATCGCCGCCATTGCGCGCGAGCGCGCCTACGTTGAATCGGGTGGCGTTCGGCAAGCAGCAGAATGAGGGGCGTCAGCGCCGCCCAGCCGTACCACTCTCCGAGGGATCGCTTGATTGAGGGAATCCAGTTGGCCGCGTTGCCGCTCGACAGATACGTCAGCGAATTGGCCGCCGCGATGAAGAGGCCGAGGGCCGTATAACCGGCGAAGATGGCCCACAGGCGGGCCGCGCGCGACTGATCACGTGTTGTACACCAGAACGTGTGAAGCCCGTCGACAAGCTCACGGCAGGCTAGCGAGGCTGCGCCTCAGACCCTCCGGCTCCGTCGCTAGGTGGCATTGCTTGAAACCCCGCTTCGCGGGGCCGCCGTCTTGGTGGAAACTGACTCAAAGGGTGCAGACTACCCGGAGTGGCACGGGGCGAAACGAGGTAGAGTGCGACCGAGAGGAATGTCCAAGGCGGTCGTCGCGTTCGCGGCCGCCCTGTGCGTGGCTGGCTACGTTTTCGTCTACGCCGCGCGGAAGGCCGACCCGCCGATTCGATCGGACGGGTTCAGCTACTACGTCTACCTGCCGTCCTGGTTCCTGTTTCACGACACAACGCTTCGTGAGGTCGCGCGGGACTGCTGCGGCGGCGAATTCCCAGCCTTCACCGCCATCATCCGCTGGCCGGAGACGCGACGATGGGTCAACGCACATCCGATCGGCGTCGCCATCTTTCAGGCGCCATTTTTCGTCGCGCCCACCTGCTGACGAGATGGACCAACCTGTCGCCGGACGGCTTTACGCTTTACTATCAGCACGCAGCTGGCCTCTCGGGCGTGTTCTGGGCCATCGCCGGTCTCGTCGTGCTCCGCGACATCCTTCGCCGTCACTTCAGTGATGCCGTGACGGCGGCCACGTTGTTCGCCATCCTGTTCGGCACGAACCTCTTTCACTACGCGACCTACGACAGTTCCTACAGCCACGTCTATTCGTTCTTTCTGTTTGCCTGCTTTCCTCAACCTGACAGATCGGTGGCACGAACGGCCCGCACGGCGGTGGTCGATTCTGCTGGGCGTCGTCGGCCGGGCTCATCGTGCTCGTCCGTCACACCAATGTGCTCTTCCTGGTGATGTTCCCGCTGTACGGAGTCAACGAACCTGCCGACGTTGACGGCACGCTGGCACCGTCTGAAGCTCAGTGCGGAGAGAAATGCTGATCATGGCGATGGCTGGGTTGCTGTTCTGGCTCCACAACTGGCGCTCTATTACCAGGCGACCGGGCGATTCCTCGTCAGCTCCTACGGCAGTCTTGGATTCCACTTCACGGCGCCCCAGATCGTTGGCGTGCTGTTCAGCGTTCAGAAGGGAGTGTTCTTCTGGTCGCCGTTGCTGCTGGCTGCACTTGCAGGGCTGGTGTGGAGCCCTGGACTTGGCGCGACGTATCGACTTGCCGGATCGTGTTTCTGGTCGTCAATACCTACCTGATTGCCAGTTGGTGGGACTGGCAGTTCGGCGGCAGCTACGGGCATCGCGGTTTCGTTGACGCGCTGCCGCTCTTCGCGGTCGGACTGGCCGCGTTCTTCGAGTGGGCGGCGGCGTCACCGACCCGGCGGCGGCTCGTGACGGTGTGCGTGACGATGGCGATTGCACTGTCGGTGATTCAGATGATCCAGTACTGGAACCGCGTCTTGCCGATGAGCGACACGACGTGGGAACAGTATCGGTCCGTGTTTCTTCGCCTCCAGTGATGCGTCGGGCTTATGTCGTTGTTCGCGGCGACGATGGCGATCCTCATCGGTGCCGTCTACTGGCTTCGCGATCCCGCCTGGCTCGCGACCGTCGAGTCAGGATTCGGGCAGTGGCAGGCGGATGCAGAACAGACGAAGTACCGATGGACGGCCGGCCGTGCGTCGTTCTTCGTTCCATCATCCTTGTCGGAGATCCGAATCCCGGTCCGTCCAGGGCGAGAGACCGAAGGCTGGCCGATCGTCGTGACGGTGAGCGTCGACGATCGCGTCGTCGACCGATTGTCGCTGAACGAGTAACGTCGTGGCACCTCTGCAGGGTGCGCCTGCCTCCGCCAGGATCTCGGCACGTCCGTCGCATCGACATCCACGTCGATCGGCACGATTGACGGAAGTCGCGGGGTGCAGTTGGGTGAAATACAGCCAAGCCGATGACGATGCCGTGGTTCGTGGCTCGTCGCTCGTAGCTCGCAGTGCTTGCCGGCGCGAAGAGCCTGTCGAGCTACGAGCGACGGATCACGGACCACGGACCACGGACCACAATGACTACCATTCCCCGAACAATGATCGGTATCGAGATCGTGAAACCTGGCGGCCCCGAGGTGCTGGTCCCCCGCGAACGAAAAGTCCCGAGGCCTGGCGCAGACGAGGTCCTCATCAGGGTCGCCGCCGCCGGCGTCAATCGTCCTGACATCCTTCAGCGGCTGGGCAACTACCCGCCACCGCCGGGAGCCTCAGACATCCCCGGTCTGGAGATCGCCGGCACTGTTGTCGCTCTCGGTGAGTCGAAAGATGGCCCAATGCGCTGGCGCGAGGGCGATCAGGTCTGTGCGCTGGTCGCGGGCGGCGGCTACGCAGAATACTGCGCCGCTCCTGCGGTGCAGTGCCTGCCCATCCCGAAAGGGCTCGACGTGACGGTGGCCGCGGCGATTCCGGAGACGTTCTTCACGGTCTGGACGAACGTCTTTCAGCGCGGCGGATTGAAACAGGGAGAAACCATCCTGGTACATGGTGGAACGAGCGGCATCGGCACGACAGCGATACAGCTGGCGCGTGAACGCGGGGCACGAGTTTTCGCGACTGCTGGATCGGACGTCAAGGCCGCTGCCTGCGATCGCCTCGGCGCTCGCGGCATCAACTACAGAACCAGCGATTTCGTGCAGGTGGTTCGCGACGACACCTCCGGCAAAGGCGTCGACGTCGTCCTCGACATCGTCGGAGGCGACTACCTGCAGCGGAACATCGACGCGCTCGCGCTCAACGGACGGCTCCTGCAGATCGGCCTGCTCGGGAACGCGCGGGCGCAAATCAACCTCGGGCCGTTGATGCAGAAGCGGTTGACGCTGACGGGTTCGACGCTGCGCGTCCGATCGCCGGCCGAAAAGGGCGCGATCGGAGCTGAGCTCGAGTCACACGTCTGGCCGCTCCTTGAATCAAAACGCGTCGCACCCGTGATTCACGCCACGTTCCCCCTCGACCAGGCTGCAGCCGCGCATCAGTTGCTGGAGTCAGGTGACGTGATTGGAAAGCTGGTCCTTGTGGTGTGAGGTGACGAGGTCGTGTGAGGTCTTGTAAAGAAAGGCTATCCAGAGCACCGAGTGCGCAACCGCAAGCAGCGCCAGCTGAAGTTCGGTGCCGGGCTGCGTCTGACTTGGCAATGACGACCAGTAGAGTGACTGAACGGACACGACAGCCATCGCCGACAGCGCCAGCGATAGCCAGCTGCGGCCCGTGCGGTCGCTCGTGCCACAGTGCCCAGCCGGCTGCCGCCGCCAGAGCCGCTATCAACCCGTGAACGGCCAGCTCGAAAGCGGCCAGGGGGCCACGGAAAGACATCGTCGGAAGCGTCAGCGACGCGGCAGCAGCAAAGTTCATCGGCTGCCAGATGAGGAGCACGGCGCACAAGCAACCTGCGAAGCAGACGGACCACGGATCGATCTTACCGCGCCCGTGCCGTCTGCTTCCCCGCGAGCTCATGGGCGTTACCGCCGCGTGATTGGTTCCGTCGTTCGCTTCTGACCGTTGAGCTCGGCAGCCAGGTCGATCATCCGGATGAACTCTGCGCGGTAACCGTCAGTATCATCACCGCGATAGCGGCGGGCGAGGCTGCGCGTCGAGTCCCACGTCGCCTCTCCCTTGAACTCCGAATTCCGCAGCAACATTCCGAACTGGGCCACGGCGGCGGCGAAGCCCAGATTCGCCCCTGACTCCGACGTCGCATTGCGGACGACGTGCGTCAGCAGTTGACTCGTCGACGCGTCCGGCTTCTTGTATCGCAGCTTGACCGTCATCAAGCTCACCGGATCGGGCCGATGCCGCGACCTTGTGCTCGTCCTGGTACTTGAGCGGATCCACTGACGGCACGTCGATCCGCTCGCCGGCCGGGATGATCTCGTACAGCGCCGTCACGGTGTGCCCGGCGCCGATTTCGCCGGCGTCCTTGCGGTCGTCGTTGAAGTCCTCGCGATTCAACAGGCGATTCTCGTAACCGATCAGCCGATATGCGCCGACGACGGCCGGATTGAACTCGACCTGGATCTTCACGTCCTTCGCGACGGTGATCAGCGTGGCGCCCGCTTCGGCGATCAGCACGCGTCGCGCTTCGTGCAATGAATCGAGGTAGGCGTAGTTCCCATTGCCCTTGTCCGCCAGCTTTTCCATCGTGGAATCCTTGAGATTGCCGGTGCCGACGCCAAGGACCGACAGGAACACGCCACGCTCACGCTGTTGCTCGATGAGCCTCACAAGCTCGCCCTGGCTCGTGACGCCCACGTTGAAGTCGCCGTCGGTCGCCAGGATCACGCGGTTGATGCCGCCCTCGATGAACGAGGATGCCGCGACGTTGTAGGCGAGGTGGATACCCGCTGCGCCGTTCGTCGAGCCTCCGGGCTTCAGTTCGGCGATTGCCCGCTTGATGATGTCCTTGCGATGCCCCGGCGTCGGCGGCAGCACGAGACCGCTCGCGCCGGCGTAAACCACGATCGAGACACGATCGTGGTCGGTCAGGCTGTCGGCGAGCATGCTCATCGCGTTGCGCACGAGCGGGAGCTTGTCGGGTGAATCCATCGAACCCGACACGTCGAGCAGGAACACGAGGTTGCGCGGTGGCGTTCGTTCGGAATCGATGCGCCGCGACTGCAGCCCGATCAGCGCCAGCCTGTTCCGTCGGATTCCACGGACACTGCGCAACTTCCGTCGTCACCGAGAACGGCGCATTGGACGGCGCGTTCGGGTACGCGAAGCGGAAGTAGTTGATCAACTCTTCAGTGCGGACCGCATCCGCAGGCGGCAGATGGCCTTCGTTCAGGAAGCGGCGGACGTTCGAGTACGACGCAGTGTCGACGTCGATCGAGAAGGTCGACACAGGATCGTTGGTGACGCGACGAAAACGGTTGTCATCGATGCGATCGTAGGCCTCGGTGTGGAACTGCTGGCGGCCAGGATCGGGATTGAATCGTCCGCCTGCGATGCCGGCCGCGACGGGTGCGGCGGCGGGTACGGCCGGGAGCGCTGACTCACGTGAAAGTGTCTTTGCGTCCTCTTTGGCCCGTGCCTGAGGCGGTGACTGTTGCACGATGGCCTCATCGAAGGCCTTCAGCGTCAGGATCAATTTCATCTGCCCAAGCGGCTGATCACCAACGGTCACCGTCGGTGTGCTCGTCTGCGTGTAACCGTTGAGCACGGCGCGAAGACCGTAGCTTCCCTTCGAGACGCCAGCGAAACGAAACCGTCCCTGAACGTCGGTCTGGGCGCTGAGCACCGTGGTGCCATTCGCCGTCAGTTCGACAAGCACACCCGACAGCGCGTTGCCTGCGCCGTCGACGACAACGCCGTGCACGACCCCGGCCTGAACCGCGGGGCCCTGATAGGTATGGGACACGAGAAGACCAACCGCCGCGATCCACGCAAGCACCAGGCGCATGACGAGCCTCCAGAGTAGCGTCCGGCTTTAGCCGGACCTTGTAGCGTCCGGCTTTAGCCGGACCTTGTCACCTGACACTTGAACGGAGGGGTGCGGGTTTTCTTGCGGAGGCCTGAAAACGCCCGCCTCCGCTGGTCGCGGAGAATGCGGGCGACCAGCTTCGGCGAGGTCTCGCCGTAGCGCGCATAGATCCCTAGCGCGCGAAGGCGGGGCCGGAAATCAGTGGCTGAGGGCGTAGAGGACGGCGTTGATCCCGAACGCGTAGCCGTCGACGGAGAAACTGTAGAAGTAGTTCGGATCGTCGCCCTCCCGCTCCCAGGAGTCCCCGACGTCGGTGTTATGCGTGATCAGCACGAGCATCCGGCCAGAACGGTCGTGGATGCCTCGCGCGGTCGGAACCGCGCTGTCGGATCCGCGCTCGGACGTGCCGCCCCCGCTGCCCATCCAGTAGTTGATGGAGGGAATCTGCGGGACTTTCTTGATCTCGAACTGCGAGCGGAAAAGCGGATGGTCCTTTGGCAGGTCGATGATTGGATATTCGTGCGGCGGGAGGACCTTGCCGATCTCGCGCGCCCAGTGCTCCCAGGCGTAGCTTCCCCAGAAATCATCCGCCCAGAGGAAGCCGCCCTTCTGCAGGTACTCCCGCAGCCGCTCGACTTCGTCCTCGGCGAAATATGCGGACCCGACCTCCGTCATCATCACGAAGGGACACTGAAACAGCTCAGCATCGCGCAAGGTGACGACGACGTGATTGGGTTCACCGCCGTTCTGAAGACTGATGCGCGTCTTGGTCAGTTCCCCAAGGCGGATGGACAGGTTGATGTCCGCACGCGGATAGTCGACGCTCCAGTTGGCTCCATCGCCATCGCGGCTGCTCTGGAACATCACGCGACAGAAATTGAACGCGCCGTCAAAGGTATCGGGCGTCGGCGTACGCAGCATGCCGAAGGACCGTCCGCGGCGGAACTGCGCGGACGTGACCGTGGCGAAACCCACAGCCAGCACGACCGCCAGGAGCGCCGCGCGCCGCCACCGTCGCATGCCGCCATTGTAGCCCGCCAGTAGCGTCCGGCTTTAGCCGGACCTCGTAGCGTCCGGCTTTGCCGCCTACGCGCGAAGCGCTCCGGCGGACCCGCCGTAGCTTTGGGCGAAGGCGGGCAGCCGGACCGGGTTAAGATCTCCCGATCCCCTGAATGGCCACCACTTACACAGCAAAAGACATCACCGTCCTCGAGGGACTCGAGCCCGTCCGCAAGCGCCCCGGCATGTACATCGGGGGCGTGGGGAGCACCGGTCTCCACCACCTCGTCTGGGAAATCCTCGACAACTCCGTCGACGAGGCCATGAACGGCTACGCCTCGAACATTTCCGTGACGCTGCACGAGGATGGCAGTTCCATCACGATTGCGGATGACGGCCGCGGGATTCCGGTCGACAAGCATCCGAAGACGAAGAAGAGCGCGCTCGAGGTGATCTTCTCGACCCTGCACGCGGGCGGCAAGTTCGAGGCGGGCAACTACAAGACCGCCGGCGGGCTCCACGGCGTCGGCGCCAGCGTCGTCAATGCCCTGTCCAAAGAGCTGATCGCCACGGTCCGGCGCGACGGTGCGCAGTGGGAAATGCGGTTCAAGCAGGGCCAGACCGTCGGCGGCTTGAAAAAGGTCGGACCGGCTCGCGGGAACTGGGACGACCGTGTTCTTCCGCCCCGACTCGACCGTGTTTCCGAAAGTCGAGTTCGATCCGGAGGTCATCGTTCAGCGGATCGAGGTGTCCAGTTACCTGCACAAGGGCATCAGGATCGTCTTCGAGGACGAGGGATCGAAACAGAAGCAGACGTTTCAGCACACTGAGGGTCTCGCGGACTACCTCAAGAAGATCCTCGGCGAGCGCTCGGCGGTCCCCGTTCACGACGCGCCGTTCACGATTTCGAAGGAGAGCGACGAGAGTGGCCTGCGGCTCGACCTCGCGTTGCAGTGGACGCAGTCGACTGACGAGCACGTTCGCAGCTACGTCAACGGCATTCCGACGGGATCGGGAGGCACGCACGAAAACGGTTTCCGCGCGGGGCTCGGAAAGGCGGTCCGGAACTTCATCGAAACGCACAACCTGTCGCCGAAGGGCGTAACGCTGACGGCCGAAGACATTCGCGAGGGTCTCATCGCCGTGCTGAGCGTGTTCGTGCAGGAGCCGCAGTTCCAGGGCCAGACCAAGGACCGGCTGAACAACCCCGAGGTGATGTCGGCAGTCGATTCGCAGGTCCGTCCCGGCGCTCGAGCACTGGCTGAACACCAACAGCAGCGTCGCCGAATCGATCGTCGCGCGCATCATCCTCGCAGCGCGGGCGCGCGAAGCGAGCCGCGCGGCGCAGCAGGAGGTGGCGCGCAAGACAGCAACGTCGAGCCGTCTCACGCTCCCGGGCAAGCTCAGCGACTGCGGGTCACCAGGCCGGGACGACAGCGAGATTTTCATCGTCGAGGGAGACTCGGCCGGCGGATCAGCAAAGCAGGGGCGCGATCGGACGCGCCAGGCGATCCTTCCGCTGCGTGGCAAGGTGCTCAACACCGAGAGCGCGTCGCTGGCGAAGGTGCTCGAGAACAAGGAACTCACGGATCTGGTGACAGCGCTGGGATGCGGGCTCGGAAAGAATTTCGACCTGGCGAGACTCCGCTACGGCCGCGTCATCATCCTCGCAGACGCCGATTCCGACGGCCACCACATTGCCACCTTGCTCCTGACATTCATTTACCGTCATATGTCGCCGCTGATTACGTCGGGGCGGGTATTCCTCGCGCAGCCGCCGCTCTTTCGGATCGACGTCGGCAAGGAGAGCTACTGGGCACTGGACGATGCCCATCGCGATCGCCTCTTGAAGCTCCATGGCAATGGACGGGCGCGGGCCGAGATTACGCGCTTCAAGGGTCTTGGCGAGATGATGCCGAAGGTCCTGTGGGAAACCACGATGAACCCGCGTACCCGGCGATTGCTGCGAGTGGATATCTCCGATCAGATCGTCACGGACCGCGTGATCAACGAGCTGATGGGAAAGGATCCCTCGGCACGGTTCCGCTTCATCATGGAGCGGGCCGAGGACGCGGAGGAGCTGGACGGGCTATGTCTAGGCTGGACATTTAGGCCGCCTCCTCGCATGAATGCAGAAGGAGGCGGACAGGCCAAAGGCCGTCGCGCGAAGCGCGTAAGCGCGCGGGGGTGGGGCCCCGCGCGCATCAAGAAAAAGATGTCATGGCCTCGCAAAACAGCAATGTTGCCGAAACCGAAATAGATCGGCTCGTTGATCAACTCGAGCGCGAGCACAACGGCGATCCGTGGCACGGCTCGCCGCTCATGAGCATTCTCGACGGCGTCACCGCCGACCAGGCCGGCGCGCGCCCCGTGCGAAACGGCCACACGATCTGGGAACTGGTGCTGCACGTCACGGGCTGGAAGAACGAGACGCGCAAACGGCTTTCGGGCGCCCCCGCCAGCTTGCCGGAAGAGGGAGACTGGCCGGAGGTTGGCGCCGTCAACGCGAACCGCTGGACTGACGCGTTGACGCGGCTGCAGCGAGCCCACGAACAGCTTGTCGCCGCCGTCCGTCAGCTTCCCGAAGGCACCCTCTACAAGGCCACGAACGATCCTCGCGACAGGCCACTCGGGGCTGGCGTTTGGTACTACGTGTTGCTGCACGGAATCGTGCAGCACGACGTGTATCACGCGGGCCAGATTGCGATTCTGAAAAAAGCGCTCGGGGCTCTGAGGCCAGCCCCTACTCGAGCAGCAGCGCGCCCGGATCCTCGACCAGCGCCTTGATGCGCACCAGGAAGCGGACCGCTTCCGAGCCATCCACGATCCGGTGATCGTAGGTCAGCGCGACATACATCATCGGGCGGAGCACGACCTGTCCATTGACGCCTACGGGGCGTTCCTGAATCTTGTGCAGACCGAGAATGGCGACCTGCGGCGGGTTGAGGATTGGCGTGCTGAGGAGCGATCCGAACACCCCACCGTTCGTGATGGTGAAGGTGCCACCCTTCAGATCGGCCAGCGACAGCGACCCGTCTTCGGCGCGGCGGGCGAAATCGCGAATCTGTTTCTCAATGTCCGCGAAACTCATGCGATCGGCGTCACGCAGCACCGGGACGACCAGTCCCTCGCTTGCGCCAACGGCTACGCCGATGTCGTAGTAGTGCTTCAGGACGATCTCGTCTCCCTGAATCTCAGCGTTGATCCGGCGGGAACTCACGCAGCGCGCCAATCGAGGCCTTGACGAAAAAGGAGGCGATCCCGAGACCGACGCCGTGGCGTTCCTTGAACGACTGCTTGTGACGCTCGCGCAGCGCCATCACCGCTGACATGTCCACCTCGTTGAAGGTGGTGAGCATCGCCGCGGTGCTCTGCGCTTCGACAAGGCGCCTGGCAATCGTTGCGCGCCGCTTCGACATCCGCACGCGCTCTTCGGTGCGATCGCCGGCCGGACGTCGGGGTGCCTCCGAGACGGGCGGGGATGGCTTGGCGTTGGCGCCGTCGGTTGCCGGCTTCGCCACGGGGCTGGTCCCACGCGCGGCCTGCTCGACATCGCGGCGCATGACGCGCCCGGCATCACCACTGCCACGAACCTGGGACAGATCGACTTCGTGCTGTTCCGCGGCCTTGCGCGCGCGTCGGCGTCGAGCGCGGCGTCTTATCCTTCTCCTTCGTGCGACGCGGAGGTGTTCCGGCGCCGGCGCTTCCGCCTTGCTCACCGCTGGCGCGGCTGCGGTGGCAGCCGGCGCGCTCGCGCCCGCGCGCGACTCGTCGATCACGCCGAGTACCTCGCCAACCTTCACGTCCTCGCCGTCCTTGCGATCGATCCGGCTCAGCACGCCAGCCTGTGGCGCCCCAACCTCGAGGTCCACCTTGTCGGTCTCCAGCTCGACGAGCGGATCGCCTGCGGAAACCGTATCGCCTTCCTTGCGCAGCCATTTGGCCACGCGCGCGTCCACGATGGACTCACCGACTTCGGGTACTACGATGTTTGCTGGCATCTGCGGTCAGTTCCTGACGGTCGTCAACCGGCTGTCGCGCGCGGCCTTTTCTGCTGCGGACGGATCGCTCTTCGCGGGCGTCGCGCCGTAGGCCTGGTTGACGATGGCTTGTTGGTTGAGCGCATGGCGCGCGGCGGATCCCTCGGCCGGGCTCGCGCTGCGTGGCCGCGCCACGCGACGAACCGTCCGGCCGCTCGAGACTTCGATCAAGTGCGGCCGGATGAACTCCCAGGCGCCCATGTTCTCCGGCTCTTCCTGCACCCAGACCACCTCGTCGGCCTTGGAATAGGTGTCGATGGCGGCCCGGAGGTCGCGCATGGGGACCGGATACAACTGTTCGAGCCTGACAATCGCGACATCCGGACGCGAAGCCCGATGCTCGGCCGAGACCAGGTCGACATAAATCTTTCCGCTGCAGACGATCACGCGACGGACCTGAGACGCGCGCGCCTCGGCGTCGGCGTCAGGGATCACCATCCGGAATCGCCCTTCGGCGAATTCCGCCGGCGCCGACGCCACCAGCGGGTGACGCAGCAGGCTCTTCGGCGTCAGCACGATGAGCGGGAGCGGGTCGACGAGAAGCAGCGCCGCCTGACGCCTCAGCAAGTGGAAGAACTGCGCCGCGGTCGTGCAGTTCGCGACGCGGATGTTGATGTCGGCTGCAAGCTGAAGGAAGCGCTCGGGCCTGGCGCTGGCGTGATCGGGTCCCTGCCCCTCATGCGCGTGAGGCAACAGCAAGACGAGCGACGGCCGCTGACCCCACTTCCCACGCGCCGAAACCAGAAACTCGTCGATCATCACCTGCGCGCCGTTGATGAAGTCTCCGTACTGCGCTTCCCAGATGACGAGGCGTGCGGGCTCCTGGATGTTGTACCCGTACTCGAAGCCGATGACCGCGTTCTCGGTCAGCGGGCTGTTGTGAATCTCGAAGGCTGCCCGCGACTGGGGGAACGCCTGCAGCGGCACGTGCACGCGACCCGTCTGGACGTCGTGGAACACCGCATGCCGATGGCTGAAGGTGCCGCGCTCGACATCTTCACCGGTCATGCGGATGCTGAC
The DNA here is from genome assembly GCA_963710415.1 of uncultured Acidobacteriota bacterium. Taxonomy (GTDB): domain Bacteria; phylum Acidobacteriota; class Vicinamibacteria; order Vicinamibacterales; family 2-12-FULL-66-21; genus CAVQAH01. The sequence continues at coordinate 229,612 of CAVQAH010000016.1, forward strand.
GCCATCCGCCAGGATCGATGCCAACGCCAGCTCCTCCGCCGTCGCCCAGTCCACGCTCTTCGCCGTGGCGTCGTCCAGCACATGACCGCGCTTTTCGCGCGCTCGAACGAGCTTGCGGTGGATCGTGAACTCTGCGGGGACCTGCAGCAAGGCCGCGTTGAGCTCGCGCAGCCGATCGAGCGGAACCGCCGTCACCGCCCGCGATGCGGCGCCAGGCGGCGGTGGTTCCGGCTCGGGCTCGACAAGGTCCTGTTCCGGTTTCAGCTCGTCGAGCGCTGCCTGCAGCTCGCCGATGTGCTTCTTGACGAGCGCGTCAGCCGCCTCGGCGGTGATCACGCCCCGATCGATGAGCGTCTTCGACCAGAGTTCCCTGACCGTCGGATGCTCCGCAATGCGTTGATACATCAGGGGCTGGGTGAATGCCGGCTCGTCACCCTCGTTGTGTCCGTGACGACGATAGCCGATCACATCGATGAGGAAGTCCCGATGAAATCTCGCCCGATATGCCACGGCCAGGCGTGCCGCCTCGACACACGCCTCGGGATCGTCGGCGTTGACGTGGACGATAGGAATCTTGAACCCGCGGGCAAGGCCGCTCGCATAGGACGTGCTGTAGACGTCCTCCGGGCCGGTCGTGAACCCGAGCTGGTTGTTGACGATGATGTGAATCGTGCCGCCTGTGGTGTAGCCAGGCAGCCGGCTCAGGTTGAGCGTTTCCGCGACGACGCCCTGTCCGGGAAACGCGGCATCACCGTGGATGAGCACCGGGACGCTTCGGCCGGGGTCGAACGTAGGCGCACCCGGAACATCCACCGATGTGCCGGCCGCGCGCGCCATCCCCTCGACAACGGGATCGACGGCCTCGAGATGGCTCGGGTTTGGCGGCATCGACACCACCAGATCCATCCGCTCGCCGCCTTTGATGGCCCGACGCACACCCGCGTGGTATTTCACGTCGCCGGTCCACGCCATGTCTTCCTTGAAGCTGCGCGACGACACCGGATCCTTGAACTCGGCGAGGATCTGCGCGTACGGCTTGTTGAGCACGTGCGCCATGACGTTCAGGCGTCCACGATGCGCCATGCCAATCAGGATGTTGCGGATGCCGCTCTCGGCAGAATCGCCAATCACTTCGTCGAGGATCGGCACGAGCATGTCGAGCCCCTCGATCGAAAACCGCGTCTTGCCCGGGAAAGGTGCGGTGCAGGAATCGCTCGAAGGCCTCGACCTCCGTCAAACGGTCGAGCAGTACCATCGGGTCGATCGGATCGTCGGGCGCGCGGAAGCGGCCGCACTCGACCGCGTGACGAAGCCAGTCGCGTTCTTCGGGCACGAACACGTGCGCGAAGTCGTAACCGGCCGTCGAACAATAGATCTGTTTGAGCGACTCGATCGCGTCGAGCGCCGTGATGGCATCGCCGCACTCCGGGCCGGCAACCAGGTGGCCGGAAGACGTTTCGCAGATCCTGCTCGGTGACACCGTGTGTCTCGGCCGCAGCGACGGATCGCCGTGCGGCTTGCTGCCGAGCGGATCGAGCTGTGCGGCGAGGTGGCCGTATCGGCGGATCGACTCCGCGAGGTTCACGGCGCCGACGATCTTCTGCACCGACACGCCGGTTGCGTCGACCGGCTGGGCGGGCCTGTCAGGGCATCATCGGCAGGCGGTGTCCAGGTTTCGAACAGCGCGCGGGTCTCAGGATCAACGGAAGAAGGGTCCTTGCGGTACTTCTTCGTACTGTTCCAGGACATACCCGCGGTTCAGCCCGGCGAAATCCTGCCACCCTGACATATGTCTATAGATTCTAACAAAGGGTGGCGGATTCGCCCGGACGCAGGGTGCACGGGTGCGCATCCGCGTGTAACGGGCTGTGTTGTGACCGTTCCGGCAGCGCCCGACCTTAAGGTCGGGCCTACGGCGTCAGATCATTCGTATCGGAGAGCCTCGATTGGATCGACGCGGCTGGCACGGGCGGCGGGGGCCCACGCGGCCAGGATGCCGACGGCGGCGAGCGCGAGGGTCACGAGGGCGATGGTCAGCGGGTCTGCGGGCTGCACACCGAAGAGCAACCCGCTGATGCCGCGGCCTGCGAGCACGAGCACGGTCACGCCAATCGCGAGACCGATAGCCACGAGTCCAGCGACCTGCCGCAGCACGAGCCAGACCACGTCCTGGCGCTGCGCGCCGATGGCGAGGCGCACCCCGATCTCTTGCGTCCTTGCGCTGACCGAGTACGACATGACGCCGTAGACGCCAACCGCGGCGAGGACGAGCGCGACGCCCGCGAAGATCATCAGCAGCGTCGCGGCGATTCGTTGTTGAAACGACGACATGGCGAGCGCCTCTTCGAGCGTTTGCGTCATGTAGACCGGTTGTTCGGGATCGATGGACACGACGGCCTGGCGGACGGACCCGAGCAACGCCGATGGCGGTCCGTCGGTCCGCACCAGCAGAAACAGCTGATTCCATGCCGTCTGCTGCCAAACGGGAATCACGATCTCCGGGCGCGGCGGCGCGGTCGCGCCGTTGTTGCTGTAGTCGGAAATCACGCCGACGATGGTCACCCACGGGCGCGGACGCTCCGGACTGCCGATCGTCAGCCGCTGCTCCAGCGGGTTGACGCCCGGCAGGTAGCGACTCGCAAATGCCTGGTTGACGATCGCTACGAGTGGCGCCTTCAGCCGGTCGGCGGCCGTAAACGCCCGGCCGGCGCGAAGCGAGACGCCAAGCGTCTCGAAATGACGCGGTGTCGCGACCGTGATCAAAGCGTTCGGCAGTTTCGTTTTCTCGGTGGCACTCCGTTCGAGCGTGAACTGCGTGTCGAAGGAGCCCATCGGCGGAAATTGCGACGCTGCGGATGCGGAGCGCACGCCCGGAATCGTCTCCACGCGCTCGATCAACGAATCGAAGAACACGTTCGCCGCTTCGCCGGGTACTTCTCGCGCGGGAGCGTCAGGCGCATGGTGAGCACGCCCTTCGGCTCGAAACCAGGATTGACGCGCTGGATGTTCAACATGGAGCGCATCAGCAGGCCTGCGCCCAGGAGCAGCACGACCGACAGCGCGATCTCCACGACGACGAGCGCCTGCCGCAGCCGTCCGCCGCGCGCAGAACCTGTCCGCCCTTCCTTGAGCGAATCATGCGGATCGGTCCGCGTCGCTTGAATGGCGGGAAGAAACCCGACAAGCAGACCGGCGACGATCGCGACCGCCAGGCTCCACCAGAGCACGCGTACGTTGAGGCCGGCGTTCAAGCCGAGCATCTGGAATTGCGCGGGAATGATTGCGGATGAACCCTTCAGCGCAACGTAGGCGAACGCCAGGCCGCCCAGCCCGCCGGCGAGCGACAGCATGACGCTCTCGGTCAGCAGATGACGAGCGATCCGCCAGCGAGCCGCGCCGAGCGCCAGGCGCACCGCCAGCTCGCGATGACGCGTCGTCGATCGGGCGAGCAGCAGGTTGGCGAGGTTGGCGCAGGCGATCAGCAGGACGAGTCCGACGGCAGCGAGCAGGATCCATGCAGCAGCTCGGACGTCCTGAAGGAGCGCCGCGGCCCAGGGCGTGGCCTGCAGGTGCCAACCCTCGTATTCGGCGAACCGCGGGCGTTCTGCCTGATCGATCTGCCCCGCGATCGTGGCGAGCTCGGCGTTGGCCTGGGTGATCGTCGCGCCCGGCGCGAGGCGCGCCACGATCGTGAACTGACGAACGTTGCGCGGCATCTGGCTGGGATCGCCCCCCCACGGAATCCACAGGTCGGTGCCGATCAGCACCAGACCCGGCGGCATCACGCCGACGACCGATGCGCTCGTGCCCCCGATCCGGATCGCTCGATTCAGGATGTTCGGATCGCTGCCGAATCGGCTCTGCCAGAGACGATGACTGATGATCGCGGCCGGCGGTCCGTTCGGACCCAGTTCTTCGCGCGTGAATCCGCGGCCGAGCAGCGGCGTCATCCCCATCACGGGGAACAGATCGTCGAGCAGGAGTGCGGTAAACACGCGCTCCGGCACATCGCCGCCGGAGATGTTGCGATTGCCGAGATCGAAGGCGCCAATCTGCGAGAAGCTGCGGTTCTTGCGAATGTCGGCGTATTCAGCCGGTGACAGCGCTTCGACATACGTGATGTCCGATGACAGCTTGGGAAACGTCACACCGACCGACACCAGACGATCCGGCTCGGGATATGGGAACGGATGGAACACAAACCCGTCGAGCAGCCCGTAGATGGCCGCGTTCCCACCGATGGCGAGGGCCAGCGAGAAAACCGCCACCGCCGCAAACGCTGGACGCCGCACGAACTGGCGCAGCGCATACCGCGCATCTTGAATCAGGGTATCCATCTCGCTCCTCTTTGGGTGTTGGGGTGGCGCAGGGGCTCCGCCTCCCGTCGCCTCGCGCAGGCGCTCGCGAACCTGTCGCGTGCGTTGCCGGCCGGCGCTTGCCATCACGTCTCGAACGATGTGGATCCAGAAGGTGGCGGTGCCGCCAACACCACGATGTTGAGGCTCGCTGCGCACCGACTCGAAGGTCGCCAGCAGCTCCGCGCGGTAGCGCCGGCGAAAATCTGCCGGGTAGCACCACAGGAGCGCTTCGTACAACCGCATTACGCGAGGCCCTTCTTCAGCCGCGGATTGGCTCTCGCCTCGTCCACGAGCGCGCCCAGCTGCTGCAACTCGTCGCGCAGGGCCGTCCACCCGCGCTCGGTGAGCTGGTAATAGCGGCGTTGTGCCTCCTGCCCGTTCGCCGGCTCAGCCTCGCGCGGCGCCGCTGACTCCTCGATCAGGCCGCCATCCTCGAGTCGCTGGATGGCCTCGTAGAGCGTCCCGGGTCCGAGGCGCATGGCTCCGGATGTCCGCCGTTCGACGTCCTGCTTGATCGCATAGCCGTGCCGCGCGCCGTCAGCGAGGGCGAGCAGAATGTGCAACACGGGGACTGACAAAGGTTTCTTGTTTCGCTGCATTTTCGCTATGTGGCTGGCACCTTTCCGCGGAAGGTGCCAGCCACCTTTCGGGAAACGTATCGTTAGACGATATGTCTGGGCCGGAAGTTTACTTCAATGACGGGAAAGATTGCAGGACGCTACGAGCGCCGGCGGGGGATCGTGAGGGATTTCCACTCCGATGACCGGAAGTGTTTCGCGAGCAGGACGATCTGACCCACGTGGTAGGCGTGGTGGGTCATCTGACGATCGAGCGCCTGGATGACGGAATGTCGCTCCCCGCGGATGAAGACGTCGCGAAGCAGGTCGTCAGCCGTGAGGCTGTCGAGCGTCGCGAACAGGCGGCTCCAGCCGCTCTCCCAATCGGCCATGACTTGACTGCGGGTGAGCGGCCGGTCGAGCTCGAACTCGCCGTCGCGATTCCTGTCTGGCTTCTCTCCGTCCGTCGTCAGGAAATCCGTGAAGCGCGAGCGCAGGTTGCCGGCCATGTGCCGCATGATGATCGCGAGGCTGTTCGCCTCTTCGTCGAGCGTGACGTGCAGATCCTCGTCGCTCGGCCTGCGCGAGGGCACCTTCCGCAAGCTTCTTCAGCTTCCGGAACTGATCGCGAACGTCGTCCAGATAGGCTTGAGCGGGTGTCATGGGCGTCAACCTGATATGTCGTAGTTCGTGGTCCGTGGTCCGTGTCTCGCCGAACTCTTGGCACGTGGCCCGACGAGACACGGACTACGAACCACGGACCACGGTTTCCGTCATTCGCCTATTCTGCCCTGAGCGCGAGCAGCGGGTCGATGCGCGTCGCGCGGCGCACGGGTGCCAGGGCGGATCCGGCAGCAACCAATATCAGAATCGCCGCGACACCGAAGTATGTCGCGGGGTCCGACGGCGACACTTCATACAGGATACTCCTGGCCGCGTGTGCGATCGCTGCGCCACCGGCCAGCCCAAGAACGGTGCCGATCAGCACCAGGGTCAACGTCTGCCTGACGACCATGCTTCGGATGTCCGCAGGTACGGCGCCAAGCGCCATGCGGATGCCGATCTCCTGGACACGCTGGCTGACCGAGTAGGAGATCACGCCGTAAAGTCCCGACCCGGCGAGGATCAGGGCGAGGATCGCGAATGCCGCGAACATGCCGGTCAGGATTCGGTTGCTCGAGAACTCATCGTCGAACGCTTCCTCCATCGTGCGAAGCGACTGGACGGCGACGTTCGGGTCGAGCGCGCGCACTTCGGCGCGAACTGGTGCGGCCAGGCTCTGGGGATTCTGGCTGCGCATCATGACGGCCATCGCCCGCACGGGCCGCTGCCTGGCGGACAGATACATCTGCGGATTCGCACTGCGCAGATCCGGTCTTCGAACGTTGCCGGCAATGCCCACGATCTGCATCCATCGCCCGCCGTCACGATCGATCTGCAACCGTCCACCAACCGCCCGCTGCGGATCGCCCCAATAGCGCCGCGACATTTCCTCGTTCACGACTGCGACGGGCATCGTGTCCGGGTGTGTCCTGGGCTTCGAATCCGCGGCCGGCGACGAGCGGAATGTCGGCAGCCGCGAAGAAATGTTCGCTCGCGATTGACTGAACCGCCCACGGACGATCCTCAGGTCGCTTGGCGGTACATGCCCATCGATAGTCACCGGCGTGATCGATTCGCCGCCGAGCACTGGAAGGCGATCGACTGTCGCCACCACGCGACGCCAGGCAGCGCGTTCAGCCGGGCGAACAGGCGATCGTAGTAGTCGGTGACGGCGGCGTCAGTCGGGTAGCGCCAGTCCGGAGCATCCACGCGCATCGTCAGGATCCCGGATGGCTTGAAGCCGAGCTCTGTCCGGTTCATCGCGATCATGGTGCGCACGAGCAGACCCGAGACGATGAGGAGCATCATCGCGAGCGACAGCTGCGACACGACCAGCGCGGCGCGGCTTCGCCTGCCGCGAACGCCGCCGCCAGTGCGCGCGCTGCTGTCCTTCAGCGTCTCGTTCAGATCGGTGCGCGACGACTGCAGTGCCGGCAGCAGGCTGAAAACCAGCGGGGTGACGAGCGCGAGCACTGACGTGAACAGCAGCACGTTCCGGTCGATCGACGACGAGGTGGAAGAACGGTTCGTAGGCGGCCGCCTTGATGATCGCCAGGCCCGCGTAGGCGAGGCCGAGGCCGACGGCACCGCCAAGGATGCCGAGCATGATCGCTTTCGGTCAGCAGTTGCCGGATCATTCGCACCCGGCTCGCGCCAAGGGCCGCACGAACCGCCAGCTCCCGGCGGCGGCCGGTCGCGCGCGCGAGCACGAGGTTGGCGATGTTCGCGCAGGCGATCAGCAGGACGAATCCGACGACCATCATCAGCAGCACCAGGATGATCCAGGTATCCGAGCCGGTCATCGCTTCGCTCGTCTTGGCCAGCCTCGCGGTCCATCCGCATTGGTGGTCGGGTGATCCCGCTGGAGCCGTTCGGAAACAGCCCGGACTTCAGCATTTGCCTGCTCGAAAGACACACCTGGCTTCAATCTGCCGCTCGTCCGCACGTTTCTCTGATCGCGAGGAGCAGCGGGATCCAGCGTGAGCGGTGTCCAGACTTCGATCAGGCTCAGGTTGCCGATCTCGATGTCCGGAGCAGACGACGCCCGTCACCGTGTGAGGGCGGCCGTTCAGAGTCAGCGCCTGGCCGACGATTGCAGGATCGCCGTCGAACTGCCGTTTCCAGAACGTGTGGCTCAGAACCACGACTTCCGGCGAGCCGGGCAGATCGTCACCGCGGAGGAACGGCTGACCGGCAGCCATCTTCAGCCCCCACGTCTCGAAGAGATTGGCCGTGACCCTGCTGCCGGTGAGGGCTGTCGCGTCCCCACGGCCGCTCATCGTGAAGTTGGCGGAGGTCGTTGCAGCGATGTTGTTGAAGGAGGTCAGCGCCGATCGATAGTCGAGCAGGTCGGGAATCGAGACCAGCCCACGATCGCCGCCCCGCTGCGGATCCACCATGAAAATAAAGGCGATCGTCTTCTGATCGTGCAACGGGAGCGGACGCAGCAGCAGGACGTTGGTGAAGCTGAAGATGACGGTGTTGGCGCCGATAGCCAGCGCCAGCGTCAGGACGATGGTGAGCGAGAAGCCCGGTTGGCTGAGCCCGCACGCGGATCCCGTAGCGGAGATCTTGAAGGAACGTGCGCATACAGCCACGATTACGAGGGGATGCGGGCGCTTGTTCCTCCGGGACTGCTCGGCGCCCGGTCAGGCCTACTCCAGCGGCGGCGGGGCCTCGGGACCGGCGGCACGACCCGCGTAAACTGTCCTCTCTGAAGGAGTTCTCGGCCCTTCCCGCCCCTGCCGGTGACCTCGTACTTCGCGGTGCTGATGGTCTGTTCCGCTCCGCGGCTGGTCTCGACCGTCATGAAGTCCCGGTCGCCCGGATGACGCCACGAGGCCGAGCACGCGATCCGACTTCGGATCGACCTTGATCAGAATCACCCCTCTGCCAGGTCCCGAGAGGAAGTTGACCTCGTCGACCTTGCACAGGATCGCCCGCGCTTCGCGAGTCGCGGCGATGAGCACTTCGCTCGCCAGTGATTCTCGCCACGCCGACGATTTCGGCGCCGTCCGCGGCGCGCGCGAAGCGGCGGCCCGCGCGGGTGCTGGGTTCGACAAACGGCTGCAGGCTGAACCGCAGCGCATACCCGTCACTCGACGCGGCCACCGCGTGAATCGGCGGCACGTCGCCTTCCTTCTTCGCGGTTGATCTCGCCAATCACCCGCGGATCCAGGCTGATCGCCGCGACGATCTTCTCGCCGTCCTTCAGTTTGAAGAATCGTTGAATCGGTTCCCCGTACCCGGTGGACGCAGGAATATCGGTGATGCGCGTCGAATACGCCACGCCGAAGTTGCTGAAGAACACGACCGTCGAGCGCGTGCTGCCCGGCAGCACGGCGAGCACCTCATCACCCTCACGCAGCCGCGTGGACGAAACGTCCTTCACTTCCTTCTGTCGCTTCACCCAGCCATCACGCGAGACGAGCACGACGTTGTCTTCTTCGACAATGAAGTCTTCGGCGGTGTATTCGGCTTCACCTTCATCACTCGAGATGGAGGTGCGCCGGGCATCGCCGTACTTCTTCTGCATGTCTTCGATCTCGACGCGCACGATCCCCCAGCGGCCAGGTTCATCCTTGAGCAACGTGGTGATCTGTCGCGTCCTGCGCCGCTTCTCTTCGAGCTCCTTGCGGATAATCAGGATCTCGAGACGCGCCAGCCGGTAGATCTTCAACTCGAGGATGGCGTCGGTCTGCTCGGCGTCGAGGCCGAACCGCTTCATGATCTGCTGGGCGGCGTCCGGTTTCCCCTCCGACTTCCTCACGATCTTCAGGATTTCGTCCAGCGCGTCGAAGACTTTCTCGAAGCCCTCGAGAATGTGAACCCGCTTCTTCAGTGCGGCCAGCTCGTGTTCGAGCCGTTTGGTGACGACCTCCAGCCGGAAGTGCAGGAAGTGCCACAACATTGCGTGCAAATCGAGCCGCTCGGGACGCCCGATCTCGGCGTTCTCCGTGGGAATCAGGCAGGTCAGGTTGACGATGAAGCTGGTCTGGAGCGGCGTGTGCTTGAAGAGATACGCCATCACCATCTTTTCATCGGCGTCTTTCTTCAGCTCCAGCGCGATCCGGACGTCTTCGGTCGACAGATCCTTGACGTCGACGAGCGGCGGAAGCTTGCGGCTCAGGGCGACTTCCGCGATGCGCTCGATCAACGTCGACTTGTTCACCGTGTAAGGAACGCTGGTGACGTAGATCGTCTTGCCCCCGCGGGTGACCGGCCCTTCTTCCCACGTCGCGCGCAGGCGGATGGCGCCCGGAGCCGGTCTTGTAGATCTGCTTCAGCTCGTCGGCGGAGTTGAGCATCTGGCCGCCGGTCGGAAAATCCGGCCCCTTCACGTACCGGCACAACTGCACGCTGCTCAGATCGGGATTGTCGAGCAGCTTCAGGAGTGCCGTGCAGACCTCGGTGAGATTGTGCGGCGGGATGTTGGTCGCCATGCCGACCGCGATACCGGTCGCACCGTTCACCAGAAGATTGGGGATCCGTGCGGGCAGGACGACCGGCTCGGTCCGTGTGCCGTCGTAATTCGGCCTGAAATGGACGGTCGACTGATCGATCTCGGTCAGCATCTCGTCGCTCAGGCGCGCGAGCCTGCACTCCGTATAGCGCATGGCCGCCGCGGCATCGCCGTCGAGCGATCCAAAATTGCCTGAACCATCCACGAGCGGATACCGCAGCGAGAATGGCTGGGCCATCCGGACGAGCGTTTCGTACAGCGCGCTATCGCCATGGGGATGGTAGTTGCCCATGACGTCGCCGACGACCTTGGCGCACTTGCGGTGCTTCGCGTCAGCGGTCAGGTTCTGCTGCCACATCGTGTACAGGATGCGGCGCTGCACCGGTTTGAGACCGTCCCGGACGTCCGGAAGCGCCCGTGAGGTGATCACGGACAGCGCGTAGTTCAAATACCTGGTCTGCGCCGCTTCGTGCAGAGCGACCCGCTCTTCACCGCCACCCGTCCCACCGGATCCGTTCTCAACAATCGTTCCGCCATCGTCCGCATCGTCGAACAACGACGCGCCCTTCTTGCGTTTGGCCAAACTGGAGTCCTCCGTTCACAAGAGGATACAACGTGATGCCGCTGGTGAAGTCCCGCGCGCTGCCCGAACGTCACGCGCGCCAGCACCGACAACGGCACCCTGACCAGGGATCAATCTGCGAAAGGCCCGACGGGGCAGACGACGACCACGACGACCTGACGATGGAACAGATCGTCGGGGATTCGGTAAGCCGACCGCGCTTTTCTGCACTTCTGCTCGCGATATTCGCCGCAACCGCGCTGCTTCTCGCCGCCGTTGGTGTTTACGGCGTGATCAGTCAGCTCGTCGGTCAACGGACGCAGGAATTCGGCGTCCGCATGGCGCTCGGCGCGTCGCCGATCGACGTCGGCCGCCTCGTTGTCGGCTTCGGCGTGCGGCTTGCGGCGATCGGCGTGGCCCTGGGCATTCCCGCTGCCCTCGCTTTCTCGCGGTTGTTATCGGGGCTCCTGTTCGGCGTCAACGCTACGAGTCCGATCACCTACGCCGTCGTCAGCATCGGGCTCGCTATCGTTGCCACCCTCGCCGCCATCCTCCCGGCCCGTCGCGCGACCCGCGTCGATCCGCTGTTGGCTCTGCGAGCCGAATGACGTCACACGGTTCACGACGGGGGTTCAAGACGAGGGTTCAGACGGGGGTTCACACGGGGGTTCAGACGAGGGTTCACACGGGGTTCAGACGACGGTTCACACGGGGGTTCAACACGAAGGTTCACACCGGGGGTTCAGACTGGGAGTTCACATCGAATACGAGGCGATCCGCCGCTGACGACGCCTGATTTTAGAAATAGAAAGTGGCTCCGAGCGTATACATTGACCCCCGGTGCCCCGGAAGTAGCCCACCAATGAATCCCCCGTCATCGTTCGTCGTCGTTGAAGTCGAGGAACGTGTAGCGGTAGTCGCCGTGAATGCCGAAATGTCTGCTCGGCAGGATCTCCAGGCCGATGCCGGCATGCCAACCGAACTCGGTCGTGCTGACGCTCAGATCCCCGGGGCCATCGAGCGCCTCGACTTTGCGGCGATACCAGCCTGGCCCGCCCAACAAGAATGGAGAAACGCTGCCGCTGCGCCAGGCGCATGATGAGCGACGCCTGTATCGGAGTCTCTGTGACCTTCTGGTTGAGGAGCTCGAACGAGTCTGAATGCCGGTCCAGGGAGACCTCGAATCCAAAGCGATCGGCGAGGAGGCGAATCTGACCGCCGAAGAAGCGCAGGGTGTCGGCGTCGACGTCGACGTCGGCGTCCACGTCGGCATCGACGTCACGCGTGACCCATGCGAGGCGCGCGCCGACTCCGAAACCCTGGGCGGCGACGGGCGCAGCCGAGGCCAGCAGCCCGCCGAAGGCGAGGAGCATCATGGCGGCCTGGCGCATCGGGCGCGTGCAAACGGATGGCATGTCTGAACTCCGGCCCTGACGTCCTCACAGCAGATCGCCGGAGCGTTGAAGGGCTTATTGCCTTCTATCGGATCGGGACGCTCAGAACTCCAGCTCGTGATCGGGCGAAGCAGCCGAAGTCTGAGGTTGACTCGGTGAGCCTACCGGTCGCCAGTTGGAACCGAAATATGGAATGATTCAAGCCGCTTGGCTTCCGACGCGCCTCCGGCGGACGATCACGACAAGGTTCAACCCACAGTCCGCGACGCGCTCATCGGCGCGGCCATCGGGCTGCTCCTGATTTACGCCGGCGCGCGCATTTCATACTGGATCCTGAGGTGGCTCGTCATCGGCGTCGGCCTGCTGTTTGTCGGTGTCATGAGTGCGTTCGTGATCTCGGTCATCTGGACGAAAGCGTCTCCACGCGCTCACCAGATCATGAGCAGAGCGCGCGGTCACGTGCGGAGGGATCCGCAGCTCGGCACGCTGATCCGCAACGTCAAGGCGGGGGCCTGGGAGGCCGACGTCAGGGTGCGGGACCGGATGGTGGAGATCCTCATCGACGGAAATGAGGAGCCCAATCCGACACTCGTCGCCCGCGTTCGCGAGCTGGTGGCGGATTTCGATACCTTCGAGCGCCGGTTGAACGACTATCTCGCGCAGACGGCGAAGGAGTGGGCGTCCGAGGCTCCGGAATTGAGTGCCGACATCAGCTCACTGCGCCTCTCTTCGATCAAGCTGCGATCGCGGAACCGGATCCTGGTTGACTTCGATGGGCCGGACGCAGACGTCTACTGGTCCTGCGAATACGCGGACGGGGAGTTCAGCGGACTGGACTTTGACTCGTAGTGGCCGCAACATGCGGGGAACCCCCGTGTGAGCCTTCGTGTGACCCCCTCGTAAACCTTCATGAGAGAATCGTCCGATGCCGCTGTATCAGACGCTTCTCTGCGCTGTTGATTTCTCGGATCACTCTCGATACGCGCTCGAGCTGAGTGCACAGATCGCGAAGCACTGCGGCGCGCGAGTGGTTGCGTTTCATGCGATCGAAAGACTTCTGGCCGACGCCTACGATCCGAAACAGCTGTGCGCTGATGCAGAAACAGAGCTGCGTGCGTTTGTCGCGGCGGCGACACGAGATCTGCATTGCGGCACCAGCCGAGACCATGGTTCAGGTTGGCGATCCCGATGATGCCATCCTCGCGTGCGCGCGAGAGCGGCAAGCGGATCTGATCGTCATGGGAACCCAGGGGCTGGGCGGGTTCCGAAAAGCGTTCTTCGGCTCTGTCACCGAGAAGGTCTTGCGAGGCGCGTTCGTGCCGGTCCTGGCGGTGAAACCGATTGGGTCGGTCCCTGCGGCCATTCCCAGTGGGATCGTTGCGGCAGTTCACCTCGATGAAACGGCCGGTTCCGTTCTGCAGCATGCCGCCGCATTTGCCGGCGTGTTCAAGGTGCCGCTGACGCTCTTGCACGTTGTCGCCGCGGTGCAAGCGCTGCCGCAGTACACCGGACGCGCTCGCCGCGGCACAAGCCGATCGGGTGGAACGCGCGAAGGCGCAGCTTCAGGAAGAAGCCGCGAGGATCCGCACGGTTGCGCCACCTGCGATCGAGGTGCGGACGGGAGACGTTGCCGACGAGATCGCCGAGCTGGTAAAGGCGAAGCCCGGCGTGGTGCTCGCGATTGGCACGGGCGGCAGCCGCATGCTGCGACGACCCGGTTCGACCGCGTATCGCGTGCTGAATCTCACCTCTGCGCCAGTCCTCGCGATCCCCACCAACGCCTGATCGACCAGGTCCCTTATCAGAGCTACTTCACCGGAGGTTTGGACGGCGCCGGCGGCCCGGGAACCGGCGCGCCGCGGAGCGCCAGCTGTCCTTGCCGCGAGTAATCGATCGACTCGGCCAGGATGCGCAGCGCTTCCTGGGGCGCGTGGAACCCCATCGAGTTCTCCGCTTCGACGAAATCCAGCATGAACTGCGCGTGGCGCTGCAGCCGCCGTGGCAGCGCGAGGTGATCTTCGGCAATGCCGCGGCTGCGCGCCTCGCGAAGATCTCCGATCAGCGCGACGAGTGAGTCCATGGCCCGGTTCCGCAACGCGAAGACGCGGTCCTGAATGCCATAGACACGCGCCCGCAGCTCTTCTTCCGGCCACTTGTGGCACGTCTGACACGCGTTGTTGATGTTCAGCACCGGGCTGCGAACGTGGTGGTCGCTGATCTTGAGTGCGCCGACGCGGACATACGGCATGTGGCAATCGGCACAGGCGACGCCGGAGCGCGCATGGATCCCCTGGTTCCACATCTCGAACTCCGGATGCTGCGCCTTCAGCACCGGTGCGCCAGTCTCGGCGTGCGTCCAGTCGTCGTGCGGATTCTCTTCGTAGTAGGCGAGTATCTGATCGACCCGTAGACCTTTCGCCCACGGAAACGTCAGCCGCTTCTCGGCCCCCTTGAAGTAGTACTCCACGTGACATTGACCGCAGACAAACGCGCGCATCTCCTGCCGGGTGGCCATCGCATTGACGTCGTAGTTGCTGGTGCCCTGTGACGCCTTCAGGGCCCTGATGCCTTCGATGAATGCCGGGCGCGTGACCCGCAAGGCCATCGTTGAGGAATCATGACAATCGATGCACGCGACCGGATGCTTCACGTGCGTGCGCGCCTCGGAGTACGGCATCTGGTTCATCTTCTCGAAACCCTTGAACAGATCGCCGCCGCCGAGCTTCTTGTAGGGAACGTAGACCGACGCGTGGCAGTTGATGCACGTGCCGGGCTGCTTGGCCACCTGCTGACGTTCGGTAAACGTCTGGTCGTCGAGCATGAACGCGTGGCCGCGTTCTTCCCGGAAGTCCTGCGCGAAGGCATAGCCCGCCCACATGGTCTTGAGGCGGGGGTCCTCCTCGAGCCGCGACTGTGCGACGACCGATCGCGGATCGGCCTGCGTCGGCGTCCGCGGTACGGCCTCGCTGCCGCCGTACCTGGTCCGCACCTGATCGACGGTGCGACGATACTGATCGTACTGGAGTGGAAAGTTCTTCCCCCACACTGCCGGATCCTCGGTGTCGTCGGTCAGCTCGACGACCCGGTAGAAGGGATTGCGTGCTTCCTGGCGGCGCTGGAAGATGTTGACGAGCAACGCCACCACCGCGAGCGTCACCAGGCCGGCGATGACTGTGGTGAGGATCGTCGGTCCCACCCCACTCATCCATCGGCGGCCGCCTTCAGGTGTCTGCATCGACTGCTCCGCTGTGAATCGCTATTCGAGATGGCCGACCGTCGAATGGCAGCGAATGCATGACAGCTGCTCCGACTGCCGGTGCGACTCGATGGCCTGAACGATCTCTGAATGACACTTTCGGCACGCCTTCTCGGTCACGGCGGCGTTGCGCGGCGTGATCCGCAGCGGTTCCGGGAACCGTCCGGTCGTGAACGCCACTGAGTGATGGAACCCGTTGATTCCCTTGGTGACGTATTTGCCGACGATCCCCGGCGGCGTATGGCAATCGTTACAGACCGCCACCGCGTGATGCGAGCTGCGGCTCCAGGCATTGAAGTGGTCCTGCATGATGTGGCAGTTGGCACAAGCTCTCGGATCGTTGGTCAGATAGGAATAGCCGCGGGCGTAAATGAATGTGTACGCACCGACAGCCACCGCAGCGCCTACGGCAGAGGCTGAGATCGCGTGCAGAAATCGGCCTGTCAACCTGGACCTTTACTGGTGTTCAAGCGGGTTCGCCGTCTCCAGAGATGTCTTGGTGGTACGCAAGACGCTCTCCATCGCGTCACGAGCAGCGGCCCTGCACCGTGGATCGGATCATGATCCGCAGGAACCCGGTCAACGACCGTGTTCTCGCACGGTTGACCATGATCATGTGAAAGCCAGACGATGGTCGTCCCGGTTGATCGTCGACGGCAACGATGAAGCCGACGGCTGCGTCGAGGTAGTGGTTCGCATACAGCTGCGTCATGGAGATCACGAGCGGGTCAGCTGCCTGCGCTGGCTGCGATCCAGGCCAGTGAACTGCCTGGTGGATGATTCGCAGCACCGGACGAACACCGAAGTCCTCCTTCGACCAGAACAGTATCTGCGCCGGCTGGTCGGACGCGCGCACGATCGGCGTCTGCGCGCGGGCGAGGACGTCGGGCACAACCGCCGAGACGAACGTGAACTGTCGCAGGAGGAGTGTCGTTTCGTCGGCAACGCTGAGCGACGCGCCCTTGTTGACGAACACCGGGAGCGCAGGCAGCCCGTTCCGGAAATAGCTCGCTGCATACCCGCTCAGGATGTGCCGCCAGACGTTGGCTGACTGTGACGCCCAGGACGCAGATCGCCAATCGACCTCGCGCTGAAAGCGGGTGATGTCGTCCGCAGACAGCCGCACGCGGCAATCACCTGGCCGGCAGTCCCTGACGTCCAGGTCGTAGGGCTCAAAGGGAACGGAGAGCAGATCGTCTGGCCGGGGAGGCGTGCTGAAAACGCCCGCGTCGAGGATCAGGCGCGAGCTCTTCAGGTAATCGATCGTCCGGAATCGTTCGGCGAGGCGTTGCCGCGGCGCGCTGATGCGGACCGCTCCGATCACGGCGATCTCGCGGCGATCGGAATCGAGGACTCGAGCGACAGGCATGCCACGCTCGACGGCCGATATCTCCGCCGCCGTGAACCCTACGCTGCGAAGGAGATCGGTGGCGGCCGGCGCAGCGCTCGAGGGCGACCCCTCGATGCGCGCATAGACCAGGAGAGCCACGCTCGCCCCGAGCGCCAGCGTCCACGCGTGCTTGGAACGCCCGTCACCCATAGTGAATGACGAAATCTCGAGTGAAGCCCAAGACTGGACCGGTGTCTTGGCGAAGGAATGATACCCGGTTGGCCACCCGCCTTCGCCACAGGCGACGGCGGGCAGGAAAAAGGGCCGCCCCGGAAGGGAGACCGGGGCGGCCCATCACGTCGGGAAAGACCAGTCTTACTTGATAAAGAGCATTTCGCGATACGTGGGCAGCGGCCAGCCGTCGTGAGGCACGATGCCCTCCAGGCTGTCGCCAGTTTCCCGCAGGGCGGCCATGGCCGGGACCACCTTGTCGCGGAAGAACTTGGCGTGCTTTTCAGCTGAGCCATCGGCCGTGTGATCCAGGAACCCCTGGAGCCGATCAATCCGCTGCTTGAACTCATCCGTGAGCTTGCACAGATCGTCAAGCGTGCGCTTCGCCTCTTTCGCCGACGCGCCGGCAGCCTTCAATGCTGCCACCGTCTCCGCCAGCTGCCCGACGTACTTGTAGGCGGCCGGGAGGATGTAGCGGCTGGCCATCAGCACCATCAACTGCCCTTCCACGTTGATGGTCTTGTTGTACTGCTCGATCGCGACCTCGTAGCGCGCCCGTAGCTCGCGTTCGTTCAGCACGCCCGACGTTTCGAACGCCTTGATGACCTCCGGCTTGACCGCCTCGGGATAGGCTTCGACCGACGTGCGGAGGTTCAGCAGGCCGCGCTTCTCGGCTTCCTTCTGCCACTCCTCGGAGTAGTTGTTTCCATTGAAGATGATGCGCTTGTTCTCTTTGATCAGCTTGGTCAGTAGCAGTTTCACAGCGATCTGGAGCTTCTTGCCTTCCTTGAGCCCCTTCTCGAGCTCGTTCGCTGCGTAATCCAGCGATTCGGCAACCGCCACATTCAAGGCGACGTTGGGCAGCGCGATGCTCTGATTCGACGACACGGCGCGGAACTCGAACTTGTTGCCGGTGAACGCAAACGGGCTAGTCCGGTTGCGGTCGCCGGCGTCTCGCGGAAGCTTCGGCAGGACGCCGACACCGATGTCGAGGATCCCGCCCGACTTGGTTGTCTTTGCGCTGCCGGCTTTCTCGATCTGCTGGAAGATGTCGGTCAGCATGTCGCCGAGGAAGATCGAGATGATCGCAGGCGGCGCCTCGTTAGCGCCTAGGCGGTGATCGTTGCCGGCGCTGGCGATGCTGAAGCGCAGCAGACCCTGGAACTTGTTCACGGCGCGCAGCACGGCCGCGCAGAACACGAGGAACTGGATGTTGTCGTGCGGCGTGTCGCCGGGATTCAACAGGTTGTTGCCGAACTCGTCGCTGATGCTCCAGTTCAGGTGTTTGCCGGAACCGTTGACGCCGGCGAACGGCTTTTCGTGCATCAGCACGGCCAGCCCGTACTTCGGCGCGACCCGCCGGAGCATCTCCATCGTCATCATCTGATGGTCTGTGGCGACGTTGGCGTTCTCGAAGATCGGCGCCAGCTCGTACTGTCCGGGGGCGACCTCGTTGTGCCGCGTCTTCACCGGCACGCCGACCTTGTAGAGCTCACGCTCGACGTCCATCATGAACGCCAGCACGCGATCGGGAATCGAGCCGAAGTAGTGATCCTCGAGCTCCTGACCCTTTGGCGGGCGCGCGCCGAACAACGTGCGTCCGGCGTTGATCAGGTCGGGACGATTGAAGAAGAACTGACGGTCGATCAGGAAGTACTCCTGCTCCGGCCCGCAGGTCGTGACCACGCGCTGCGCTTTCGAGCCAAAGAGCTTCAGGATGCGCACGGCTTGCTTCGAGAGCGCGTCCATGGAGCGCAGCAACGGCGTCTTCTTGTCGAGGGCTTCCCCCGTCCAGCTGACGAACGCCGTCGGAATGACGAGCGTGGTGCCGTTCGGCGTCACCAGGAGCCACGGTGGACTCGTCGGATCCCATGCGGTGTACCCGCGCGCTTCGAAGGTGGAGCGCATGCCGCCGGACGGGAAACTCGACGCGTCCGGCTCGCCTTTGATCAGCTCGCGGCCGTTGAACTCCGCAACCGCGCGGCCGTCGGCGCCGGGCATCGAGGAACGAGTCGTGCTTTTCAGCGGTGATGCCGGTCATCGGCTGGAACCAGTGCGTGTAGTGCGTCGCGCCGTGCTCGACCGCCCAATCCTTCAACGCACTGGCGATGATGTCGGCGCTCGCAGGATCGAGGGGCTCACCCTGCGCGACGGCGCGCCGGAGCGCGCGATACGCGTCGCGGGGAAGCCTGGCGCGCTGCGCCTCGTCGTTGAACGTCAGGGAACCGAAGTCTTCAGCCGCCCGGCTGCGCACCGGCGGGACGCTCCGTCCGGCCGTTGCACTCCAGTGACTGATGCTGCGAATCGCGTCGCTTGCTGATGGGGAAGCCATGACCGTCTCGTCCTTTCTGCTCGTACTGTCGTCGTATCGGTAAATAGTGCGATGCGTAGGGAATGGAATCATTCGTGGCGCTACCTCAAGCGCTCAATTATGCGGACCGCGGATCTGCACGGCAACAGGCTCCCGCCCGGTCAGCTGACCAAGCGCGACATTCCGGCCAGAATTCAATCAATTTCGCCGCGTTTATTTACTATACAATGTAACTGATATGCCGACGTTTGGTTCTGGATGGCCGGTCGCCGGCGAGTTCGAGCTGCTCGTGCTGCTTGCCCTCATGCGCCTCGGCAACGGCGCCTTCGGCGCCGCCATTCATCGTGAGATCGTCACCAGGACGGGACGCGATCTGCCAGCGAGCTCGGTGTACGTCACGCTCGATCGCCTCGAAGGCAAGCGCATGGTCTGTTCGTACACCGGCACTCCCACGCACGAGCGCGGCGGAAGGCGACGCAAACACTATCTGCTCGACACCGCCGGCCAGCGCGCCATCGTCCGAGCGTGGCGCACGTTTGCTGCGATGACCGCCGGCATTCAGCCGGAACTCGAATCACTGTCTGTTCAGCTGCTGCCGGGCACGGCCACGGCGAAAGCGCCCACACGGCAGCGGTGGTGATGGGCGATTTCTCCTCGTAGTTCGTGGTTCGTAGTCCGTGTCTCGCCGCTGCATACTCGCGAAAACGTTCGACGAGACACGAGCTACGAGACACGGACCACGGTTGGTCTACCCACCTGCCATCGCTCCCACGACCATGAACGGCTCGGCGCCAGACACCACCGCTGGCGGCAGCGGGACCGCCAGCGAATCGTGCGAAAGATCCTGCTCGCACGCGAAGAACCTGATGAACGGCCGGCGCTTCAACGTCACGTGATCGCGGATTGTCCCGCGCAGGACGGGATACGTGCTTTCGAGGGTATCGAGGACCGACCCGAGCGTCGCCGGACCGTGGACGTCCAGGATCACCTCGCGGTCAACCTGCGCGAGTGTCCGCAGGTGTGCAGGAAGAACGACGCGAATCATGACAGGGTCTGGACCTCGACGGAAAAGACGGGCGGCAGGTCATGGACGATAGCCTTCCAGCTGTCGCCGCCATCAGCCGAACTGTACACCTGGCCACCAGTCGTGCCGAAATACACGCCGCACCGATCGAGGGAATCGACGGCCATCGCGTCGCGCAGCACGTTCACGTAGCAGTCGCGTTGCGGTAGACCGTTGGTGAGCGCCTCCCATTCGTTCCCGCCCGTGCGGCTGCGGAACACGCGCAGCTTACCTTCCGGCGGATAATGCAAGGAATCGCTCGTGATCGGGACGACGTAGATCGTCTCCGGCTCGTGCGCGTGAACGTCGATCGCGAACCCGAAATCTGTGGGCAGGTTGCCGCTGATCTCCCGCCACGATTCGCCACCGTCGTCGGTCCGCATGACGTCCCAGTGCTTCTGCATGAACAGCACGTGCGGACGCGAGCGATGCATCGCGATGCGATGGACGCAGTGGCCGACCTCGGCGTCCGGATCGGGAATGCCCTCCGATCGCAGACCGCGATTGATGGGCCGCCACGAAGCGCCGCCATCGTCCGTCCTGAACGCGCCAGCCGCCGAGATGGCGACGAACATCCGCCGCTGATTGCTGGGATCCAGGACGATCGTGTGGAGGCACAGCCCGCCCGCACCCGGATGCCAGGCGGATCCCGAGCCATGGCCCCTGAGCCCTGGAACCTCCTGCCACGACTGCCCACCGTCGGTCGTGCGGAAGAGCGCGGCGTCCTCGACGCCGGCGAAAACGGTATCGGGATCGGTGAGAGATGGCTCCAGATGCCAGACTCGCTTGAACTCCCAGGGATGCGGCGTCCCGTCGTACCACTGATGAGTGCCCGGAACACCGTCGTACACGAACTTGTTGTCGAGCGCCTCCCAGCTCCTGCCGCCGTCGCTCGAACGCTGGATGATCTGCCCAAACCAGCCGCTCGATTGCGACGCATAGATCCGGTTGGGATCGGCTGGCGATCCTTTGAGGTGGTAGATTTCCCACCCACCGAAGTGAGGACCGCTGACGTCCCAGCGCTCACGCCTGCCGTCAGACGTGATCACGAAGGCACCCTTTCGTGTCCCGACCAGAACCCGCACGCCGCTCATGCCTTCTCCCTCCCTCGCCGTCTCATCTGAGCGTTATCGTCATGCCCTCGCGCGCGACCGTGACCTTCAGGCTCTGCGCGCGCGACGGCACGGCAGCCATCCGAGAATTCTAGCCGAGCAAACGACGGACGCGAACCCCTCAAGCTGGGCCGTCGATCTCCGGCATCCGCACGAGTTGGCATCGTAAGTTGACACCGCGCGCTCGGCTTTGCTATACCCATAGTTAATCTATGGGAAAGAAGAAGTCCGATCGCCAGGAGCTGCTGCCTGGCACGCTCGACATGTTGATCCTCAAGAGCCTCACACGGGGCGTGATGCACGGGTATGGGATCGCCGAGCACATCCGTCAATTGTCGGACGAAGTGCTGCAGATCGAAGAAGGCTCGCTGTACCCGGCTCTCCAACGGCTGCAGATGCAGGGCCTGATTGCTTCGGACTGGGGCCACTCCGTCAACAACCGGCGGGCGCGGTTCTACCGGCTCACACGGGAGGGACGGCGGCAGCTGGGTGAAACCGAAACCAGCTTCTCGCGCCTCATTGACGCGATCACGCGGGTGATGAAACCAGCCTGATAACGCGACTCCCTAGACACACAATGGGAAGCATCCGACACCAACTGGCCAGGCTGAAGACACTCGTGCGGCGCAACCGTCTCGACAGCGAGCTCGCGGAAGAGATCGCGCTGCACGTGGAGCTGCGGCGGCAGGCACTGATTGCCGACGGAATGGACCCGCGCGATGCCGATCACGAGGCCAGGCGCCGGTTCGGAAACGTGACGGCCATCCGAGAGGAGACGCGGGACATGTGGGGCTTTCCAACACTGGATTCCCTCGCGCAGGATGCGCGCTACGGCATGCGAATGATGCGGCGTTCGCCGACGTTCACCGTCATTGCCGTGCTCTCGCTGGCCATCGGCATCGGCGCCACGGCCGCCGTCTTCAGCCTCGCCGACACCGTGCTGTTCCGCAAGCTCCCGGTTCGCAATCCCGACGAGCTGGTTATCGTCCGCTGGATCTCGGGTCCGGTGCTGCCGTTCGACTCGCTCAGCGGAACCGGGTCGCAGGGCGACACTGAGAATTCCAGCACGTCGTTTTCACTCGCAGCGTTCAAGGCCCTTCGCGAGCAGGGCGCGGCGCAGGCGGACGTGATCGGATTCGCCGAGTTGTACCGTGTGTCGATCGGCACGGGCACGCAGGTCGAGCTCGCCAGTGGCCAGGCCGTGTCGGGCAACTACTTCGACGTCCTTGGCGTTCCGCCGGCGGCCGGACGGCCCATCACCGACCAGGACGATCGTCCCGGTGCGCCTGCAGTGGCCATGCTCTCCCACGCGACGTGGCAGCGACGGTTCAACGGATCGCCCGACATCATCGGTCAACGCATCACGATCAACAGTATCCCGGTCACGATTGTCGGCGTCACGCCGCGCGGCTTTCACGGGACGCTTCAGGTCAGCAGCGCTCCGGCCCTGTTCGTGCCGCTCTCAGTGCAGCCGCGGCTCGAACGCTCGGACGAGCACGATGATCCGAATTTCTGGTGGGTGTTGCTTGCAGCACGGCTGAAGCCGGGAGTTACCGCGAACGCTGCCCAGCCGGCATGGGATGCGATCGTCAAACAGAACATCGTGGCGAACCGCCCGTCGCTGGCGCTGAAGGATCTGCCTCGCATACGACTCGAGCCCGGCAACCGTGGCCAGGTCGAAACGCGCGACGGCACCCGCGAGCCCCTGTTGATCATGGCCGCGGTGGTCGCAATCGTCTTGCTCGTCGCCTGCTCGAACATCGCCAACCTGTTGCTGGCCCGTGCGAGCGCCAGAACGCGCGAAGTGGCCGTACGCGTCGCCATTGGCGCGCCGCGCAGGCGGATCGTGCGTCAGCTTCTGACGGAGAGCCTGCTGCTGGCGATTCTCGGCGGGCTTGGCGGGCTCCTGTTCGCAAACTGGCTGGCGCAGGGCCTGATCCCTGCCCTCGATCAGGGCGATGAGTTCGCGATCGACATCGCGGTGAACGGTCGCGCCGTGCTCTTCACGATGCTCATCGCGCTCGGCAGCAGCGTGTTGTTCGGCCTGTTCCCGGCTCTGCGCGGCACCGATTTGAAGCCGGCCGCTTCGCTGCAGGACGCCGGGCGCGGACAGGTTGGTGGCCGGAGCACGTCGGCTGGCAGCGTGCTCGTCGCCGCGCAGGTGGCCTTGTCCCTGCTCCTGATCAGTGCTGCCGGCCTGCTCGTCCAGTCCGTACGAAATCTCGAACGCATCGACCTCGGCTTCGATCCAGCCAACGTCCTGCTGTTTCGCATCGACCCGACGCTGAACGGGTACGAGAGCGACCGTCTGCGAACGCTCTACGCAGCGATTCTCGGACGCCTGCGCGCAGTTCCCGGTGTGACGTCGGCCAGCGTCTCTTCGTACACGTTGGTCGCCAACTCGTCGGCGATATCAGAGGTGTATCTGACCGGCGCTGCCGCGTCTAGCGCCTCAGAGACTTCGGCCGACGGCAAACGCGAGCGGCGTCCGTTGGTCTGGCGTCAGAACATCGACGATCAGTTCTTCCGGACACTGAAGATTCCGGTGCTGAAGGGCCGGACGTTCAGCCCTGTGGAGTCTGCCACCGCACAGCCGTTGGCTATCGTGAACAAGGCGTTCGCACAGACGGTGTTCAAGACCGACGACCCGATCGGCCTGCGGTTCAAATTGAGCGGGCGTCCGGGCGCGGCCGAGTACCAGATCATCGGCCTTGTCGCAGACGCGGTCTACACGAACCTCCGGGACGACATCCCGCCGACGGCATACCTGAGTTACCTGCAGGAGCCGGTGAACGCGATGACCTTCGAGGTGAAGACGTCCGGCGACCCGCTCGACTTCGTCGGCTCCATCCGCCACGCCGTGAGCGAGCTCGACGCCAACGTTCCGCTGTTCGACATTCGCACACAGGTGATGCAGCTGCAACACTCGCTCAGGCGCGAGCGTCTCTTTGCGCGTCTTGCCACCATGCTCGGCGCGATTGCGCTGCTGCTGTCGGCAATTGGGCTCTACGGCTTGATGGCCGCCTCGGTCACGCGGAGAACGCCGGAGATCGGGATCCGCATGGCCCTCGGCGCCGAACGGTGGACGGTCAAATGGATGGTGCTGCGTCAGTCGTTGCTGCTCGTCGGGGCAGGAATCGCCGTCGGCATACCCGCCGCGCTGATGAGTACCTCTATTGTCGAGAGTCTGCTGTTCGGACTGTCGCCTTCGGATCCGGCGGTGTTGATCGCTGCGGCGCTCATTCTGATGAGCGTTTCCGCAATCGCCGCGTATGTCCCGGCGCGGCGGGCCGCCCGGGTAGATCCGCTGATCGCGCTGCGGAACGTTTAAGGATGGCAGGTCCGGCTAAAGCCGGACACTACAACCGAGTCGACGGATCGCTAAAAGCCCGACGCCACAACCGAGTGCCCATCATCGGTTTCGCAGCGTCTGACTTCAGCTTGTAGTGTCCGGCTTTAGCCGGACCAGATCGGTTCCTCAGTCCAGCACCGGGTGTGGTTCGTACAGTTCCTCGAGGGCTTTGCACTCCTCTCCGGTCAGCGTGATGTCCAGAGCGGCGATCGCCTGATCGAGCTGTTCGATTCTGGTGGCGCCGACGATCGGTGCGGTGACCCCCGGCTGGTGCAACAACCAGGCGAGCGCGATCTGCGCGGGCTTCACGCCTTTCTGCTCGGCGAACTGCGACCACCCGGTCGACGATGCGAAAGTCAGAGTCGCGGTAATAGAGTTCGTGCGCAATCTTGTCTGTCTTGGCGCGCTGGGTTTCGCCCTTGTCGGACGAGCGCCGGTTGCCGGCAAGGAAACCGCGCGCCAGTGGACTCCATGGCAGTGACGCCGATGCCTTCCTCGCGGCAGAGCGGCATCATCTCCCGCTCCTCTTCGCGGTACACCAGGTTGTAGTGATTCTGCATGGACACGAATCTGGTC
This sequence comes from uncultured Acidobacteriota bacterium, assembly GCA_963710415.1. Lineage (GTDB taxonomy): Bacteria > Acidobacteriota > Vicinamibacteria > Vicinamibacterales > 2-12-FULL-66-21 > CAVQAH01. Next base: position 254,779 of record CAVQAH010000016.1, read on the forward strand.
CAGCCGTGTCGATCCGCCAGGTAGAGCGCTTTGGCGAACTGCCACGAGGCCATGCTCGACGCGCCGATGTATCGGACCTTTCCGGCGCGAACGATGTCCTCGAGCGCCCGCAGGGTCTCATCCATGGGCGTCGTCGGATCGTAGCGATGGATCTGGTAGAGGTCGATGTAGTCGGTGCCCAGCCGCTCGAGCGATCGATCGACCGCCGACAGCAGGTGTTTTCGCGACAAGCCACGGTCGTTGACATCGTCGCTCATCGGAAAGTGCGCCTTCGTGTTGAGCACGACCTTGTCGCGCGGTACGAAATCGCGAATCGCGCGGCCGAGGATCTGCTCCGACACGCCCAGCGAGTACATGTCCGCGGTGTCGAAGAAGTTGATGCCGGCTTCGAGCGCGCGCGTGATGAACGGACGGCCGCTCTCTTCCGGAAGGACCCACGCGCGCCACTTCGGATCGCCGTAGGACATCATGCCGAGGCAGATTCGGGAGACCTTTAGACCGGTGCGGCCCAGGTTGGTGTATTTCATCGCTCTGCGATCTTATGCCGAGACAATGAATCGCGTCAGGGAGGCGAGGGTTCGTGCTCGATGGACTCCTTGAGCACTTTCAGCTGATCCCTGTAGCGATACGCGATGTCAGGCCCCTGGCTTGGGCGTGGGCGCTCGTACGGCACGATGCGATCCCACTCGTCGGCGCTCGATCGCGCGACGACGGCGACGACCGGATCGACAGTTGCTCACGTTGAACACCTCGTGCGGAACGCCGGGCGCGATGAAGATGAAATCGCCGGCCGTGTGTTCGACGCTCTGTTGCAGGCCTTCCCCGGTACTCGTGACGGACCCGTCCCTCGAGGATGTAGAGCATGACCTCGAAGCCAACGTGAATGTGCGCCGCCGCAACGCCGCCGGGAGGAATGACGGCGACGTTCATCGACAGTTGCGTCGCACCGACATTCTTGCCAGACATGCCGAGCTTGTAGTGGATGCCGTTCCAGTCCCGGCACAGCCCGCTGCCGCGAATCCAGGCAAGCCCGCCGCCCTGTTCGACTTTTGGTGTTTCGTTCATGACAACCTCGTGGAACAGTAAAATTGAATCACATTACATCGTGAACCGTGACTGACGAGCAACTGACGACTGACGTCCGTCGCATCCTGCACATCGACATGGATGCGTTCTACGCATCCGTCGAGCAGCGCGACGATCCTGGGCTTCGCGGCAAGCCGGTCGCGGTCGGCGGCGACCCGTCACAGCGCGGTGTCGTCGCCGCGGCCAGTTACGAGGCACGGGCGTTCGGCGTGCGCTCGGCGATGCCGATGTCTCGCGCCGTACGGTTGTGCCCCTCACTACAGATCGTTCGGCCTGACTTCTCCCGCTATCGAGCCGCGTCGCAGGCCGTCTTCTCCATCTTCAGATCCGTGACGCCGCTCGTCGAGCCGCTTTCCCTCGACGAGGCCTACCTCGACGTCACGAGCAATGCCTGGGGCGAGCGTCTCGGCCGCGTCGTCGCGCAACGGCTCAAGGTCGAGATCCGGGCGGCAACAGGTCTCACGGCATCGGCTGGCGTGGCGCCGAACAAGTTCCTGGCAAAGATCGCGTCCGCCTGGAAGAAACCGGACGGGCTGACGGTGATCTCGCCCGATCGCGTCGAGCGTTTTCTCCAGGGACTGCCTGTCGATGCGCTATGGGGTGTCGGTCCAGTGACCGCCACCCGTCTGCGCGAACGCGGCATCACGCGGCTGACCGACGTGCGAACGGCAGATACGAATCTGCTGCGCGAGGCCGTGGGCAGCCAGGTGGACTGGCTGCGCCGTCTCGCCGATGGTCTCGACGATCGTCCGGTTGTGCCCGACCGCGCCGCCAAGTCGTGCGGGACCGAGAACACGTTTTCGCGCGACCTCACGGACCTCAACGCCATGCGCACGGTTATCGACGACATGGCCCGGGAAAACGCGCGGTGGCTCGATCGTAAGGCGCTGCTGTGCCGAACGGTGACGCTCAAGGTTCGATACTCGGACTTCACCACCATCACGCGCAGCGACACACGCATCGCAACACGCACCGCTGACGACCTCGCGGCCAGAGCGGTAGCGCTCCTCGACAAGACCGAGGCGGACCGCAGGCCGGTTCGCCTGCTCGGTGTCAGCGTGCACAACCTGGTGGGTTCGGCAGAACCGGCTGGTGTGCCGGCCCTGCCTTTCGCGGAAAGTAGCGGGATCGCGACCGATTAAGACGCCACGGGCTCTTTGCTTCGTGGCTTGCCGCGCGGTGTCCGCGGCTTCGACGACGATTTGCGCGGACTCGGCGCGGCAGGCGCGGACGCGTTGTCGTGATGAGCCTTTCGCGCCGCACGCGGCTCTCCGGCCGGACGCCGGGATCGCGACCTGGAACGCCGTGGCGGTGCTTTCTCTGGTGCGGCGGCGACTTCTTCGACGTCGATCACCGGCGACTGCTCGATCTCGCGAACGCTATCCGCGTCGACGATCTCCGGTTCACCAATCGGCTCCGGAGTGGACCAGCCATCTGCTTGCGCGTGTCACTGCCGACGAGTCCGACGAATCCGCCTCGATTGCCGTTTCGACCTTGCGGTTCACCGGTGGAGGACTCGACCGCTTCGGGCGCGACCTGCATGACGTTGCCGGGGAAGATCCGCATGACGCCCTGTCGATCCCGCTCGATGCGGAAGAGGCCCTCGCGCTGGCAGGCGCGCAGCAGATCGACGAGGTTGCCAAAGCCGTAGCGCCGCTCGTCGAAGCTGGCGTCCACGTTTTTCATGAACTGCTTGACCTGCCGGATGTACATCGGCCACCGCGGCGGGTTCTGCGCCGTCTGGAACAACCGCCGGACCTCATTGATCGCGTCGGCGGCGCGGCCGGCTGGAACCGGCTGCTCCTTCGGCGCGTGATCTCGCGGGGTGTCCTGACCGGAACGCTGCGGTTCCTGCGCGGCGCGCTGCGGCTCGTCACTGGATGTGGGGCTGGCCATCGGGCCGCTCTCGCTCAGTTCGACGAGCACATTGCGGCCCGCCTCGCGAACGGTCACATATCCGGCCGACGCGAGCTTCTGCGCGAAGTCCCGGAAACTTCCGGCGCCGTACGTCCGCTCGGAGAACGTCGAATCGAGCTGCAGCAGCGTGCTCTTGAGCAGTCCAAGCTGCGGTGAGACTTCCCGGTCGGTCAACACCTTCAGCGCGCGGCGGACGAGCGGAACGACCTGTTCGAGCGGCGTCTGAGCCACGTTCGCGCTCTGCCGGCCGCGGTCCTGCGATCGGCGCGAGCTGACGAGATTCTCGTAGGCGATGAACTCGTGGCAGTTGCGCTGCATCACCATGCTCGTGAACGCGCGGCCGCCGACCACGAAAATCTGCTTGTCGTACTGCTTCAGCTTCTCGACCAGCGTGATGAAATCGCTGTCGCCGCCGACGATCACGTAGGCGTTGATGTGACTGTGCGTGAACGCCATTTCGAGGGCGTCCAGCGCCAGGTTGATGTCGGCGCCGTTCTTGTCGCCGCCCGGTGTGAGGTTCCGTTGAACGAGCTTCGTGGCGTGCTGCGTGAGCGACCGGCTGTAATCGCCGGCGCGCGTCCAGTCCCCGTAGGCGATCTTTGAAACGACGTCACCGCGCTCCTTGAGCGCCTCGAGCACGACGCCGATGTCGAACAGCACGCCCAGCGTGCTCTTGACCCCGATCTCAATGTTGTCGAAGTCGATAAAAACTGCAATCTTCAGTCGTGAGTCTGCCAAAACCTTTCAGCCTTCCGACGCCTTCGCGGCGGTTTCATTACGTTTGGAGCCGATTCGGCGCGGCGGGCCCCGCCATCGCGGCGGTCTTCCGGTTGATCCCGCTCCGGCATCCTCAAGCGAGCCGTTGCGCCAGTGGCCAGCTTTCTGGCCACCCTTGATTATGGCTGTTAGGGAGGATCGGAGCAAACGGGAGAGGCGATATCGGACCGTTGGGCCTCTCCAGCAGCTCAACGGATCGGCCAAGTCAGACCCCGGACTACGCAGGTCGGATTACGGCCTATTTCGCCGCCACGTTATACGCGTAAATCGTGTCCTGATCTCTCAGGAACAGCTTCCCGCCTGAGACGACCGGGTGTGCCCAGGTCGGCAGGCTTCCGGTCTGAATCGCGAAACGGCCGTGCTCCCGATAGCCTTGCGGTGACGGTTCGACGAGCCCGACGACGCCGCCCTCGCTGTAGACGTAGAGACGATCGTCGGCAAACACGAGCGAACCCTTGCCGACGCTCCGATCGCGCCAGGCCACCTTCCCTGTGTCGAACTGCATCGCCGTCAGAATGGCGCTCGAGAAACCGTACAGGTGCTCGCCCACGAGAATCGAGCTCGCGTGGTGATTGCGCATCTCGTTTGTGAAGTAGATCTCCTTCGCGGTGACACCACCGCCCGAGGAAGTGAGCTCGAGCAATGCGGCGCCGGTCCCATAATCGGACGAGAGGAACACGCGATTGCCGCGCACGAGCGGTGTCGCGATGTTGGCCGTGCCGTTGGCGACCCGGCTGTAGCTCCACAACAGCCGGCCGTCGTTGACGTCGACGCCGAGCGCCCGCTGTCCGGTGAAGAAGATCGCCTCGCGCACACCATCCGCCTGGTGCAGCACGGCAGACGAATACCCCGCCTCGTCGTTCTGGCTCTTCCAGATGAGCGAGCCATCCGTCTTCTTCAGCGCGACGACCGACGCGCCGCGGCCGCCGGCGTTGATCAGGATGCGGTCGCTCAGCACGAGCGGCGATTCGCTCAGGCCCCACTGGATGTTCGACCCGCCGAATTTCTCCAGAACGTTGACGGTCCAGAAGACCTTTCCGCTGTTCGCATCGAGCACGCTGAGGTCTCCGCTCGCGCCAAACGCGTACACGCGGCCTGCTTCGATCGTCGGCGTCCCGCGTGGGCCGTCGCCCCGATCGTTGCCAAACCGCCGGCCGTGCGGTGTCGCCCAGACCTGCTTCCCGGTTGCGGCGTCGAGCGCAATGACGAACTCCTGGTTGCCGCGCGCGCCGAGCGTATAGAGCCGGCCGCCGGCGGTCGCAAACGACGAGTAGCCGTCGCCAGCCCCCGTCGTCTTCCACGCAAGCGGCGGACCGTTGGCTGGCCAGGCCTTCAACAACCCTGTTTCCCCCGAACGCCCGTCGCGGTTCGGTCCGCGCCACTGGGGCCAGTCCTCTGGCGCGCGGTTGGAGACCGCGGCCGAAAGGGACAGCACGAGTCCACACGTGACGAGCGGACCGGCCGCCGAGCTAAGTCGATGCTTCATATTCGAATCTCCGATTCCAGTCTTTGGACGCGCGAATCGAGGATTCAGTCTGGGCCGTCGATCCACGACCTCCGGACCGCGCGCTACAGAATTCTATCTTTTCGAGACTCGGACCGATTTCAGGTCGACACGTGACACCGGCGTCTCGCCGTTCACCGCCGCTTGCTCGATCGCCTCGACCACGGCCATCCCGTCGACGACACGGCCGAAGACTGTGTACTTGTTGTCCAGCGACGGCGCATCCCCGGTGACGATGAAGAACGACGTGGTCGCACTGGCAGGATCGTCGCCGCGAGCCATCGACACAATCCCCTTCACGTGCTTGACGTCGTTGAACTCCGGCTGCAGGGGTCTGACCAGCTTCTGCTGCTTCTCGGTCAGCGCACCGCGCGTGCTGAGATAGCCACCCTGAATCACGAAGCCGCGCACGACTCGGTGGAAGGACGTCCCGTCGAGCACGCCAGACACTGCCAACCGCAGGAAGTTCCGCACGTGTTCGGGTGCCTTGTCGGCAAGAAACTCGATCGTGATCGCGCCTGCCGTTGTGTCGAGCACCGCTCGATATTGCGCAAGGTCGGCCGGCGAGTCGCTGGCGAAAGGCTCGGGTTCGGTCGGCGGGGTATCGCGAATCACGATCGATCGGATTGCGATCCGGTCGGCCGGCAACCCCTCGGCGTTCGCCGGCGTTTCCGAGATCCGCTGGACGACGTCGAGACCCTCCGATACGCGGCCGAAGATCGTGTACTTGCCGTCGAGCGACGGCTGATCCGTGACGCAGATGAAGAACTGCGATCCTGCGCTGTCCGGCTGCTGCGGCTGGAGCACGGCGGCAACGGCGCCGCGCGTCGCTTTCTCGGCGCTCGTCTCGGCGCGGAGAACGCCGAGCCCGCCACGCCCGTACGTCGCCACTTTGGCCGGATCCTTCGAGTTCGGATCGCCGCCCTGAATGATGCCGAGTTTGATCACGCGATGAAAGATCGTGCCGGTGTATGCGCCGTCCCTGGCGAGTTTGATGAAGTACCCGACGTGGTTCGGCGCCAGATCCGGGCGCAGGTCGATGATGATCGTCCCGGCCGTCGTGTCGACGACGGCCTGCTTGTTCGTCATCTCCTGCAGAGTCAGGGGCGTCTTGAAGAAGGCGGGACTCTTTGCTGATGCTGCCTGCATCAGGAGCATGAGCGCGAGAGTCGGGAAGAGACCGCTCTGAAGCATGACGTCATGATATCGCCCATTTCCCGGTATGTTCAGGGTGCAACAGGAGTCTCCATGCATTCGCGAACCACGGTGACGATCCGGGCTTAATTGACAAAATATTTTTTCCGATCAAACATATGTTTCTGTGACCAGGCAGACTGACGTGGCGGCGGTCGGGGATGTGCGGAAGGCGGCGGCACTGCTGGCCCACCCGTTACGGCCGCGCATCGTGGCCCTCGCCCGCGAGCCGGCGTCGGCAACGGAATTGGCTACGCGGCTCCGGCTGCCCCGCCAACGCGTCAACTACCACGTCCGCCAGCTGGCGCGGACCGGGTTCTTGCGGCGCGCGGGCCAGCTCCGGAAACGCAACCTCATCGAGCAACGGTACGTCGCGACCGCGCGCGCCTATGTGTTGGCGCCGGATATCCTCGGGCCACTGGCGATGACCGGATATCGGGCCGAGGACGCGTTCAGCGCCGCGCGGCTCGTCGGCCTCGCCGCGGAACTGCAGGCCGACGTCTCGCACGCACTCACAGAGTCCGCCGCACGGGGTCAACGCCTCGCAACCCTCTCGATCGCGGCTGACGTGCGATTCGAGAGCGCTCAGCAACGAGTCGCTTTCACCGAAGCACTTCAGCAGGCCGTCACAGACCTCATTGGCCGGCATACGTCACCCGCATCGGTCGCGACGGGCGCAGCACGCTCCGGCCGGCCGTTCAAGCTCGTCATCGGGTGCTACCCGTCGAGGCAATCGAGTCGTCAGGCCGAGAGAGTCCATGGAGACCGCCATGACACAGCGGAAGAAACCGGAGCATCAGGGCCGGAAGATCAGAACAACGATCCGGACGACGGCAACGCCTGAGAAGATCTTCGAAGCGTGGGCCGATCCCAGCAAGCTCGCGCAATGGTTTCCAGACCGTGCCGAGGGACGGGCCGTCGAAGGCGGCGTGCAGAAGTGGTTCTTCGACCGCTTCAACTACGCGCTTCCGTACGAGGTCGCGGCAGCGGTCCCCGGCGAGCATCTCGTCTACACCGGCGTGATTCCTGGCCGCCCCCGCTTCTATCTCGAGATCGAGATCGCGCGTGATGGGGGATCGACGGTCGTCACGCTCACCAACTCAGGATTTCTCGACAAGGACGGTTGGGACGAGGAGTACGAAGGGATCGCATCGGGATGGCAGATGGCGATGGCCATGCTGAAGCTGTACGCCGAGCGGCACTACGGCCGCGAGCGGCATCAGTTCTTTGCGATGCGGCCCGCCGCATACGAGTATCGCGATCTGATCTCGTTCTACAGCGCGCCCGAGCGGCTTGCAGCGTGGCTGACGAAGAGCGGCGCGATCGGTGAAGCAGGCCAGCGATACGCCCTCGAGTTGCGCAACGGCGTGCGCGCATCAGGCGAGGTGCTGGCTGTCACCGGATGGGAAGTCCAGCTGTCGTGGGATGAGATCGAGGGCGCGTTGGCGCTCAAAGGATTCGGGATCGGACAGGGACGCCGCGCCGTCAGCATTCACGGGAGCGGCTGGGGACTCTCGGCCGAGCGTGCCGCGGCTCTCGAGGTGTTTGTCGCCGATGCGCTCGGACGGCTTGCGACCATTCTAGACGACTCACGAATCGGCAACTCTCAGCACCCAACGTTTCCGAATAGCCAGCAGGCTTGACTTGCCAAAGATCAAAAGCTCGCGCAGAGATCGCGGAGAGCAGGGATCGCAGGGGAATCGGGTGCATCAGCGAGATCCGGGTGCGGAGGGTGCTACCGGCAGCCTGGCGGAGCCAGGCTGGTGGATGCGCGGCCGATCGCACCGTTCCCTGCGTCCCTGCTCTCTGCGATCTCTGCGAGAGCTCTTGATCTTGGCAAATGAACACACTCCGGACTAGCGCACCTCTACTCAGCACGCAGCGCCCTGACCGGATCGATTCTCGTAGCGCGGCGAGCCGGCACATAGCTCGCCACGAGGCCGGTCACCAACAACGTGACCGTTGCCACCGCAAACATCGACACGTCGCGCGGGCTGATGGCATAGAGCAGGGTGGCCATCGATCGGGTCAGCGCGAGGGACGCGATCAACCCAAGCACCGCTCCAACGGCGACCAATCGCAGCCCGTCACCCACGACCAGCCCGAGCACGGAAGATCGCGATGCGCCGATCGCAATGCGAACACCCATCTCGCGCGTGCGTTGCGCGACACTGTACGAGACGACACCGTACAGATCCGACCGCGGCGAGCAGTAGTGCGAGGCGCCGAACGCACCCATCAGAACCACAATCAGACCGTCGATCGGCCACAGACGACGGAGAGGACGGTCGACATGTCGCGGACCTGCGACGCTGGCACCTCCGGATCGATGCGCCTGAGCTCCGCTCGCACGGCACACACCATCGCGAGCGGATCTCCGTCGGTCTTCACGACGAGGCTCATTGCGCGCGCCTGAGCCCCGCGAAAAGTGCTGGAACTGTTCGTAAGGGAAGAACACCTCCGGCAAGGCCGGCGTGTCGAGCCCGCGATGACGGACGTCGCCGACAATCCCGGCAATCGTGCGCCAGGGTTGTTCGGCGCCGCGCGAGCGGCGAGAAACGAATCCGCCTGCCCACTGGATCGTCGTTCGGGAACAGCGTGCGCGCGGTCGTTTCGTTGATGAACACGACGTGCGCGGACTCCGCGGTGTCGGATGACGCGGGGAACCGGCCGCGACGAAGCGGGATACCGAGCGCCTCGAAGTAGCCGGGCGTCACCACGTACCAGTCGGCCGCTCCCGGAAAGCGCGTGCCGTTCCGGGGACGGCCCTCGATATCGAAGCTCCAGTCGCCGGAGCGGACGGCGAGCGGCAGACCGGTGCCGGCCCCAGCCGCGCGGACTCCCGGCAGCGCTCCGACCTGCTCGGTGAGGCGCTTGAAGTACCCGGCGACTTCCGGACGCCCTGGATACCGCGCCTCCGGCAACGACATGCGCATGGTCAGAACGCGGTCCGGATCGAATCCCGACGGCGTCGCTATCAGCAGCGCGAAGCTCTTGATCAGGAGACCGGCGCCGACGACGAGGACGGTCGCAAGCGACACCTGACAAACGACCAGCGCACGACGCGCCCGCGTGCGACCGAGGATCGTGCCGCGAGACCCCGACTTCAACGCCTCGCTCATGCTGCTGGCGCCGCCACGGGAGACTTGCAGCGCCGGAATCACACCGAAAAGAAGGCCCGTCGCGATTCCGAGCAACCCTGCGTAAGCCAGCACCGTTTGATTCAGCGCCGCCGCGCGCACCAGCGGCATCGACGATCCCGCGAATGCCACGATCAGCCGCTGGCAATAATGCGCCACCACAAGGCCGGCCAGCGCTCCGGTGAGCGACAGGACGCAGGATTCTGTCAGCAGCTGCCGGATCATCCGGAATCGGCTGGCGCCGAGAGCCGTGCGGACGGCGAGCTCGCTGCCGCCGCGCCTCGCCGCGGACGAGCATCAGGTTGGCCACGTTGGCGCACGCCAGCAGCAACACCAGACCGACGGCGCCCGCGAGGATGAACAGCGGCGTCTGCAAGTCGCCGAGCAGATTGCTGCGAAGCGGCCGGACGCTGATTCCGAAGTTGCCCTGGTCGTGCTCGTCCGGGTACTCGCGCGTCAGGCGAGCCGACGATCGCGTCCATTTCCGCCGAGGCCGCCGAGACCGACGACGCCGTCCTTGAGTCGCGCAAACGCCAACAGGTAGTGACCGCCACGACGATTCCGCGGCGCAGCGGGATCGATCGGCAGAGGCATCAGGATGTCTGCGCGGTTGGCCGCAGTCATCTCGAAGGGCAGATAGAACCCCGCGTGCAGCACGCCCACGATCTCCACCGGCTGGCCGTTGATCGATACCGATCGGCCGACGATACCGGGATCCGCCGCGAACATCCGCCGCCAGAGGCCGTCGCTGACGATGGCGACCGTCGGCGAATCGGGCATGGCCTCTTCCGCGCGGAATGTCCGGCCGAGAGCCGGCAACGCGCGGAGTACGTCCAGCGCGTCCAGGCGTCACGGACGCCGCGGTCACGCGCTCCGCATCACCCGACGTTCCCGAGACGTTGACGGAATTCGCGGACATCGCCGCGAACGTCATCGTGCGGCTCTGTTCGGAGTAGTCGAGGTACTCGGGGTCCGACAGCGCGGCGGCAGCGCTCCCGTCCCACCTGTTCCAGACTGCGACGAGACGCTCGGGGTCACCATACGGCAGCGGACGCAACAGCACCGCGTCCACGACGCTGAAGATAGCCGTGTTGGCGCCGATCCCGAGCGCGAGCGTCACGACGGCGACCGTGACGAAGCCGACGTTGCGCCGCATGCCGCGGAGGGCGTAGTGGATGTCCTGTCGAAGCTGATTCAGATGTTCACGCGGACCGATGGCCAGAATGTCGCGCACAGTTTCTCCCCACACACGCAGCGATCCGGCCGGCCCACGCGCCGCTGCCTCGCGCCGCTGCTCGCGAAAGACGTGTTCCATCTCCCTGCCGTAGTCCGCCCGCATGTCGAACGGCAGCAGCGCCAGCAGCCGGCGGAACCAGCGATCTCCACTCATGTCAGACGGGCCTTGGGAATCAGCTTCTTCGCGCGCGCCATCCCGAGAGCCGTTTCCATTCGCTGCGCCTCGGCCCGCGCCACACGACGGCCAAAGTCTGTCAGCCGGTAGTACCGCCTGCGCTCGTCGTCCAGTGCGGGATCGGGCCGTTCCGCGCTCTCGGCGATCACGCCTTCCTGCACGAAGCGACGGACGATGGTATAGAGCGTCGCCGCGCTGAGGGTGACCTGGCCGTCGGTGCGCCGGGCGACTTCTTTGATGATCGCGTAGCCATGTTTCTCGCCGTCAGCCAGGGCAATCAGCACCTGGAACATGCCGGAGGTCAGCGGAAGCAGTGTGCCGGGATCGCGTTCGCTCATAGATTGACTGACTATATCATGTGATGACATAGGTTCGACGGGGTTCAGACGGGGTTCACGACGAGGGTTCACACGGGGGTTCACGACAGGGTCGTGAACCCCTGTGCTGAACCACTTCTAACCACGTCCTGAACCCCCGTCCTGAACCCCCGTCTTGAACCCCGTCTGAACCACCGTGTGAACCCCCGTCCGTGAACATGCTAAAGTCGCTGTTACAGCCGCGTGGCGCGGTTGTCACGGAAACCCGGCATGGCGTCCGGAGGCGTCCCTCATGTCCGTCCATTCCCTTGTCATCATCGAAGCGTCGGAGTCCGCCGGCCGGCTGCGGGAAGCGCGGCTCTGGCTGGAGGCGCGCGCCGCTCGTGGCGCGCTGCTCGTATCGGCCTCGCGCGGAGCTGCCGACGATCTCGCGCGTGACGTCGCGCGATCCCGCGGCGCCACCGCGGGCCTTCATCGATTCAGCTTCGCCCAGCTCGCCGCCAGGCTGGCCGCGCCGGTCCTCGCGGCGAGAGGCATCGCTCCGGCAACGATGATCGGATCGGAAGCGGTCGCCGCACGCGCAACGTTCGATGCGCTGCAGGACGGGGGGCTGCCCTACTTCGGAGCGGTTGCCGATACGCCCGGATTCCCGCGCGCGCTGGCGCGGACGCTGCACGACGCGGCGATGGCTGGCGTCGACGCGCCGGCGCTCGAAGGGCTGCCGCTCGGCGGGCGAGACCTCGCACGCCTGATGCGCGGCTTCGATGAGCAGTTTGACGCCGCCTCGGCATCGGGTCGCGCGGCGCTCTTTGAAACGGCGTGTGAGGGGGTCGACGCCGTCACGACACCTGCCCTTGCTCCTTCTCGACGTCCCGCTCGAGTCCAGTCGTCGAGTTCGAGTTGGCCCGCCGGCTGATCGCGGGCTCGCCGGAAACCCTCGTCACGGTGCCGTTCGGTGATCTTGCGACGCTGGACTATCTGAAACAGCTCGAGGTTCCGATTCGGTGCTCGAACCGTCCGGTGAATCCGACCTCTCCGCGCTGCGGCGATCGCTCTTCGCCGCACGCCAGTTGCCGGAGCGCGAGCCGCGAGGCGACGTGCAGTTGTTCTCCGCGCCTGGCGAAGGGCGCGAGTGCGTCGAAATCGCCCGCCGTATTCTCATGGAAGCTGCACATGGCGTCCGCTTCGACGAGATGGCCGTGTTCCTGCGCTCGCCGCGGGAGTATCTCGGCCTCCTCGAGAGCGCCTTCGACCGTGCGGGCATCGATGCCTGGTTCGATCGCGGTGCCCGCCGCCCTCATCCTTCCGGCCGGGCCTTCCTGGCGATCCTCAGTTGTGCGGTGTCGAGCGCCTGTCGGCTATCCGGTTCGCTGAGTATCTCTCGCTCGCGCAGGTGCCCTCGACTGGAGTCACACCGGCAGACGTTCTCGCGCCGGCCGACGATCTGATTGCTGGATATCGCCAGCCACGAAATCGTGGCCGACGCGGATGAGGCTTCTCCCTCCGAACCTCCGCCAGCAGACACGGAGCCACCGGTCGTCGAAGGGACGCTGCGAGCACCCTGGAAATGGGAACGGCTGATCGTCGAATCGTCCGTCGTCGGGGGCGATCCCGATCGGTGGAGGCGGCGGCTGCGCGGCCTGCGGGAGACCTACGAGAAGCAGATCACCGAAGAGCGCCTGCGCGAGGATCCTGAATCGCCGCGCCTGGTCATGCTGAGACGCAATCAGCAGAATCTGGCGCACCTCACCGACTTTGCGGTGCCCATCATCGAAACGCTCGCGTCGTGGCCGGCCCGCGCGACGTGGGGAGAATGGATCGAACGTTTCGGCGACCTGGCGCCGCGTGTGTTGCGCCGGCCTGGCCGCGTGCTGCGAGTCCTCGGCGAGCTCCGCGCGATGAGCGCCATCGGCCCGGTTACCCTCGAAGAGGCGCGCGACGTGCTCGCGGAGCGGCTGCGGACCTTCGACGAGCATCCGGCCCCCGACCGCTTCGGCCGCGTGTTCGTCGGGAGCCCGCATCAGGCCCGGGGCCGGACATTCAAGGTCGTGTTCGTCGCAGGCCTGGCTGAAAGGCTCTTTCCGCAGAAGCTTCGCGAAGATCCGCTCCTGCTCGACGAGGAGATGCGAAAGCCGCTCGACGCCGGCCTGTTCGTTCAGGAGGATCGGGCGAAGACGGAACGATTGCTCCTCCGCCTCGCCGTCGGCGCTGCCACCGATCGCCTCTGGCTCTCCTACCCTCGCCTGGACGTCGTCGGCGCGCCGTCCGCGGGTGCCGTCTTTCTACGTCCTCGACGTGATGCGCGCGATCACCGGGCGCATTCCACGACACGAACAGCTTCAGCGCGAGGCCGCCGCGGCTGGTGGGGCGAAACTCGACTGGCCGGCGCCCGCTCGGGCCCACGACGCTGTCGATGAAGTCGAGCACGACCTCGCGACCTTACGCGCGCTGATCGAGATCTCCGATCGACAGTCGGTTCGTGGCCAGGCGCACTATCTTCTCGGCCTCAATGACGCGCTCCGGCGATCGGTGACCAGGCGTTGGGTACGTGCCCGATCACGCTGGCTGCCGCAGGACGGGCTGGTGCGCGTTGCTCCAGCGACTCAGGCGATGCTGCAGGCACAACGTCTGAGCGCGCGGCCGTACTCCGTCTCTGCCCTTCAGAAGTTCACCACGTGTCCCTATCAGTTCGTGTTGTCGGCCATCTACCGATTCGCCCCAAACGATCCGCCGGAGCCTCTCCAGCGGCTCGATCCGCTGACGCGCGGTTCGCTCTTCCACGAGGTCCAGGCAAGAGTGCTGCGCACGTTGAGAACTGACGGCAGCCTGCCACTCGCATCCGCCACCGTTCCACACGCGTTGCGGGTGCTCGACGCGGCGCTCACCGCGACGGCGGCGGCCTATAAGGAGATGCTCGCACCGGCCATCGAGCGCGTCTGGCGCGACGAAATCGCTGCGCTCGGCCGCGACCTGCGCGTCTGGATACGCAAGCTGCCCGACGCCGCTCCATGGATCCCGGAGTATTTCGAATACAGCTTCGGCCTCAAAGACGAAGGACGTGACGAGCGCAGCCAACAGGAGCCCGTCCTGATCGACGGGCGCTTCCTGCTGCGCGGGTCCGTGGACGTCATCGAGATCCAGCAGGGATCGGCGGAGCTGCGCATCACCGATCACAAGACCGGACGAAACCGAACGACGCCGCGCATGGTGATTGGCGGAGGCGGCACGCTGCAACCGATCGTCTACGGGCTTGCCGTGGAAGAAGCCCTGAAGCGGCCGGTGCGAGAGGGACGGCTGTTCTACGCGACCACTGCGGGCGGGTTCACCGAGCATCCGATTCCGTTGTCGGCGGGCAATCGCCGAGCAGGGCTCGAAGCGCTCGAAATCATCGACCGCGCGGTCGAGCTCGGTTTCCTTCCCGCCGCGCCGGCAGAGCGCGCCTGCACCTGGTGCGACTTCCGGCCGATCTGCGGGCCCGACGAGGCGCGACGGATTGCGCGGAAGGCCGCGGATCCCCTCGGCGATCTGAAAGCGCTGCGGGAGATGCCATGAGCGACACGCGCACAGTGATCGACGATCCGGCCGCCCGCCACCTGATCGATACCGCCCTCGACGAGACGCTCATCGTCGAGGCAGCCGCTGGAACCGGCAAGACGACGGCGCTCGTCGGCCGGATCGTCCGAATCATCGGCGAGGGACGGGCCAAGGTTGGCAATATCGTCGCGGTGACGTTCACCGAGAAGGCTGCGGGCGAGCTGAAGCTTCGGCTGCGTGAACGTCTGGACGGCGCGCGCTTGGAGTCTGCGCCTGGAGGTGAGCAGCGCAAGAGGTTCGACGAAGCCCTTCGCCAGCTGGAGGAAGCGCACATCGGGACGATCCATGCCTTCTGCGCCGACCTCCTGCGAGAGCGTCCGGTCGAAGCGGGCATCGATCCGCTCTTCGAGGTCCTGACCGAACCAGCGGCGGCGCGACTGTTCGACGAGGCGTTCAGTCGATGGCTGCAGGAGGAGCTGGCGGCGCCTTCGGACGGTGTGCGACGGGCGCTCCGCCGCTCAGCGTTCGGCGGTGACGATGGTCCGGTTGATCGGCTGCGGAAGGCTGCCTGGGAGCTGTCGCAGTGGCGGGACTTCACGACACCGTGGACGCGAAACCCGTTCGATCGCGAAGCGGAGATCAGTCGCTCGTGTCATTGCTGCATGACGTGGCCGCGCTGACCCGCAATCCGGCGTCCAGGAACGACCCCCTGTTTACCGGGACCGAGCCAATCCGCAGGATCAGCGACGAGATCGCGCTGCAGCAGACGTTTGGCGATGAAGGTCCGCTGACGTTTGTCGACCATGACGGCTGGGAAGCGGCGCTCGTGGATCTGTCGCGCGACCGGGTGCTGGCAACCGTCAAGCAAGGCCGCGGCGCGTCGTACCGCGACGGGATCACGCGTGAACGCGTTCTGAACGCGCTGACCGACCTGCGGGCAAAACTCGACCAGTTCCGGATGTCAGCCGACGCCGACCTCGCGGCCCTGTTGCAGCTCGAGTTTGGCGGCGCGCTCGAGCGCTACGCGCAGATGAAGGCCAAGAGTGGGGCCCTCGACTTCCTCGACCTGCTGTTGATCGCGCGAAATCTGGTTCGCGACAACCAGCAGGTCCGCAAGGGATTTCAAAGCCGGTTTGCGCGCATTTTTGTCGACGAGTTCCAGGACACCGATCCGCTGCAGGCTGAGATCCTCCTGCTGCTGGCTGCTGACAATCCGGCTGAAACGGATTGGCGCCAGACGCGCCCGGTGGCCGGCCGTTTGTTCCTCGTCGGCGATCCGAAGCAGTCGATCTATCGCTTCCGCCGCGCCGACGTTGGCATCTATCAGGATGTCTGCCGGCGCCTCGAGGATTGCGGCGCGCGCCTGCTGCATCTGACCACGAGCTTTCGCAGCGTGCCCGAGCTGCAGTCGTTTGTGAACGCCGCGTTTGCGCCGGTCATGACTGGCGATCCAGTGACGCTGCAGGCCGACTACGTCCCGCTCGCCCGACATCGACCCGCGATCCCGGATCAGCCATCGATCGTCGCGCTGCCCGTCCCGGAACCTGTACGCACGCCGCTACGTCACCGGGAGGGCCATCGAGCAGTCGCTGCCTGCCGCGGTCGGAGCGTTCGTCGACTGGATCGTCAGTCAGAGCAACTGGATGGTCACCGAACGGAGCGGGACCGCGCCCGTGAAGGTCGCCGCCAAGCACATCTGCCTGCTGTTCCGCCGGTTCGTGAGCTGGGAGAACGACGTGACCCGCGGGTACGTCGAAGCGCTCGAGGCACGCGGGATCGCCCACGTGCTCGTCGGCGGCCGCGCGTTCCACGAGCGAGAGGAAGTCGAGGCGATTCGCGCGGCCCTGACGGCGATCGAATGGCCTGATGACGAGCTGTCGGTGTTCGCGACGCTGCGCGGGCCCTTCTTCGCCATCGGCGATGAAGAGTTGCTCGAGTGGGCGCACCGGTTTCGCCGACCCAAACCGGACGGGTTCGTGCGTGGCGAGTTCCACCCGTTTCGCGTGCCGGCCGTTTTCGACCCACAGCCACCGGAAGAAATCGCACACCTCGAACCGATCGCTCGAGCGCTCAGGCTGCTACGTCGTCTGCACGTTCAGCGCAACTACGTACAACGTGACGACAGTGCCGAGGGCGGCCCGACAGGTGGCCGGCTTTCGGGCGGCGTCTCCGGAACTCTCCAGGAGCTGCTGGCCGCGACGCGCGCCCATGTGGGATTCGCGCTAAGGACTGGCGGCGAGCAGGCCCTCGCCAACGTGCTGCACATCACCGAGCTCGCGCGACAGGTACCGAGATGGGCGGCGGGATCTCGTTTCGCGGTTTCGTGGAAGAGCTGCGCGTCGCCGCGGACAACGCACAGGCGTCAGAAGCGCCGATTCTCGAGGAAGACAGCGACGGCGTACGCATCATGACCGTGCACAAGGCCAAGGGCCTCGAGTTCCCGATCGTGATCCTCGCGGACATGACCTGCAGGATTTCCAGACCCGATGCAGGCCGCTGGATCGATCCCACCGGAACCCTCTGCGCGCTGCGACTGGGAGGCTGGACGCCCGGCCGATCTACTGCTTCACGGTTACGAGGAAGCGGCGCGCGACAAGGCGGAAGGCGATCGACTCGCCTACGTCGCCGCCACGCGGGCCCGCGACGTGCTCGTCGTGCCAACGATTGGTGACGAGATCTACGAAGGCGGCTGGCTCGATCCGATCATGCCGGCCATTTATCCCTCGCCGTTCGCGCGTGAAGCGCGGACGGCGGCGCTCGGATGCCCGGCATTTCCATCCCGCGACTCCGTGCTCACACGTCCCGACGGTGATCCGGCCCGGCCGATGACCGTCGCGCCCGGGATGTACCCGTTCACTGGCCCTGCGAGCAGCCGAGTCCCGAGTCCCAGTCGCGAGTCCCGAGCCCCGAGCACTATTCAGTCGTCTGGTGGGACCCGCACGTGCTCGCGCTCGATGCCGACCCGGGCTACGGCTTGCGCCGCGACGATCTGATCGCTGAAAGACGGCAAACCTGCTGACGTCGCGGCTCGACTGGCAGAGTACCGCGCGTGGCAGGACGGCCCGTGCTGCAGCGCAAGCAGCTGGACGGACGCCTTCTCTGCGTATCCGGACGGCAACCGCGGCCGCCGTCGATCGCGCCTTCGATCATCCGGACCCGCCAGAGATCCGTGTCGTCGCGGTATCCCGTTCGACCGATCGTCCGTTCGGGCCGCGGTTCGGCGCGCTCGTGCACGCCACGCTGGCCACCGTACCCCTGGACGCCAGCGAATCCACCATTGCCGCGGTGGCCGCCGCGCAGGGACGCATTCTTCCGTCAGCCGACAAGCAGCAGTACGCCGACGAGGAAGTCTACGCGGCGTGCGAAGTGGTGACGGCCGTGTTGCGCGATCGCCTGTTCGATCGGGTGCGCATCGCCGAACGATCGGGCCAGTGCGAGCGCGAATTGCCCATCATGTGGACCTCGCCGGACGGCATCCTCATCGAAGGCACGATCGATCTCGCATTCGAGGACGCCGGAGCGTTGACAGTGGTCGACTTCAAGACCGATCGCGAGCTGTCAACGGATCTCGAACGCTACGAACGTCAGCTCAGGATGTACTGCATGGCACTCAGCACGGCACGAGGGAAACCAGCCGCCGGGATCTTGATGCGGATCTAACGACGGTGGGACTCGACAATTCCCAACTCCCAAGGAGGCGATCGAGAGGAATGAGCAGAAGGCGAACCACAAAGATGCGGTACGACTTCGACCCAACCCCTACGACCGACTCTCCTGGGAGTTGGGATTGGGATTTGGAAGTTCTATTCGTAATGCAGCGCTTTGACAGGATCCAGGTTGGCGGCGCGCGCGGCGGGATACAGACCGAATACCAAGCCGATGCCACCGAGACGAAGAACGCCAGCACGATCGACGTCGTGGTCACGATGGTCGACCAGCCTGCGAGATAGCCAATCAACTGCGACAGACCCACGCCGACGATGACGCCGAGACCCCGCCGGCGAGCGAGATGATCGTCGTTTCGATCAGGAACTGGCGGATGACGTCCCGTTTCTTCGCGCCGATTGCGCGGCGCACGCCGATCTCGCGCGTGCGTTCCATCACGCTGGCGAGCATGATGTTCATGATGCCGATGCCGCCGACGAGCAGAGAGATTGACGCGATGGCGACCATCACCATCTCGAAGATCCGCTGGGTGCGCCGCTGCTCGGCGAGCAACTCTGCCGGCGAGACGATCGCGAAGTCGCCGGCCTCGCCGTGCGAGACGTTCAGCAGTCCGCGCAGGAGCGCCGCTCCGGCGGGAATCCCCGCGCTCGACTGCAACTGCAGGTAGATGCCGTCGATCTCGTCCTTGTACTGACTCTGTCCGTCTTCGAGGCGGAAGATGGCCGCGAAGAGCGGCACGTAGATCAGGTTGTTCCGGTCCTGAGCCGGAATGCCGGCGACGTCGGACTGCACGGTCAGCTGCGGACCGGCGATGCCGATCACCTGGAACCACTGATCGTTGACCTTGACGTAGCGCCCGATGGGATCCTCGGCGCCGAACACCGACGCCGCGGCGCCCTCGCCCAGCACCGCCAGCGGCGAGCCGGCCTCGGTTTCACGCTCGTCGAAGAATCGCCCGGAGACGACATGAAGATTGGCGATCGTCGCGTACTCCGGGCTGACGCCGTAGATCACCGGCACGTCTGACTGCGGCCGCGGGCAGCATCTTCGTCGGGGTGAAGCGCTTGCGCGCGGTCGATGCGCTGATCCCTTCGAGGTTGGCCTTGATGACGCGGAAATCCTGGAACGTGAGGCCCGGCGAGATCTTCCGGATCTTCTGCAGCGCCTGGTAATCGGACGATTCGCGCGCCTCGACGATCAGATTCCGCACGCCGAGCTGCTCGATGAACGCCATCACCTCCTGCTGGGCGCCGGCACCGATCGACAGCATGGCGACCACGGCTGCCACGCCGAAGATCATGCCCAGCATGGTCAGGAGGGAGCGCAATTTGTGCGCGCGAAGATTGTCAAGGCCGAGACGAAGCTCGGGCAGGTAGTCGGACGTGCTGCCGGTGATTCGGCCGGCCGTCACGCTCACCGGGGGCCTCCGGCGGCCGGAAGGGGCGATGCTGCTCCGGCCGGCTTGTTGGCGCGCTGCACCGTCGGATCGACCAGCGCGACCTCGGTCCCTTCAGCCAGGCCTTCCAGCGCCGCGCGACTCTCGGTGCGCTGCACGACCTTGATCTCTCGCTGTTCGAATCGATCCCCGGTCTTGACGAAGACGTGGGTCTTCCCGGCCTTCTGGAAGACGGCCTGGCGCGGCAACATCAACGCGCCGGGAATCTCCTTGCCGGTGACCATGACCCGCGCGGACGCGCCCGCCTTCATCCGCGGGTCGAGCTGATCGAAGGCAAACGACACGTCGAACTGCCGCGCGCCCGAGCTCGACTCGAAGAAATCCATGCGCCGGGCCTGCGCCGACAGCTCTCCGACCTTTCCTTTGAACGTCTCTCCCGGGATCGTGTCGATGTCGACAATGGCTTCCTGACCCTGCGTCAGGTTCGCGCGATCGTTCTCGTCGACCTTGGCGCGGAGCTCCATGCGGCCCGACTCGATCGACGTCGGCGATGGGCCGGCCCGGCCAGATCGAGTCGCCCTCGCGATACTCCGGCAGGACCATTCCCCCGAAAAACATGCCGCCGGCTGCATCGGTGTTCTGTTTCACCGACACGACGCCGTCGAGCGGCGCCTTGACGACGAGGCTCTCGATCGTCTGCTGCGCGCGCTGCATCGCGAGCATCGCCTTGTTGCGTTTCTCCTGCACGACCGCCAGCGACGCCTGACTCGTCGCGGCGCGCGACTTCACGTCTTCCTCGAGCTGTTCCAGCCGGCGCTTCGCCTCTTCCAGCGAGAGCAGGTTCTTCTTCGCCTCGATGGCGCCGACGAACTCGTTGCCCGGTGGTATCCAGCTCGGCGCGACGGACGTCGAAGCGTGCGGTGAGGAGCGTGACTTGATCCTGGGCGGCCTGCGACGGCGCGCATCCGCCTTCATCTTGACGATCTCCTGTTCGGCCTCCGCGACCTCTGACTTCGCCTGCTCCAGCGCGTACTGATGGTCCGCCGGATCGAACTCGACGACGGTCTCGCCGGCCTTGACCGAGATGCCCGTCGGAATCAGCTTGACGATGCGCAGCATGCCGCCGACCGGAGGCGTCACGATTGTCATTGTGCGGCCCGCGCGCAGCTCGCCCGTCGCGTGCACGGTCAGGCTGAGCGGGCCCTTCGTGACGCGCGCGGTCGGGAGTATCGTTGACACGCTCCGGCAGTCGCGGGACGGCAATAGCGATGGCAGCGCCCAGCGCGATCACGGCCAGGAATACGAAGGCCCGAACCATTCGGCGCTTCACTGCGTCCTCCGAATCATCTCGGTCGCCGGCCGGCGGGTGGCGATGCGATCGCCCGGCGCCACGCCGGACTTCACGATCGCCTGCTCGCGGCCCCGACGCGCCACTTCGATGCGGCGCTCCTCGAACTCGGTGCCATCCAGCTTGTAGACGATCGGTGTGCCCGTCGCGCTGGAAGACAGACTCCGACGGCACGAGCACCACGTCAGGCACGCGGTCGGTCGCGATACGCGCGATCGCCGTCATGCCCGGCCGGATCTTGGGATCGATTTCCAGCAGCACCAGGCCCAGATCGAAATTCTTGGTCGGTGGCCATCCCGATGAGAAGTCCACGCGAGCCAGCACGGAGATGCGCTCGATGCGCGCCTTGAACTCCTTGCCGGGGACGGCTTCGATCCGAATCGATGCGTCCTTGCCGACGCTGAGCCGTCCGCGATCGGACTCGTCGAGCCGCGCCTCGAGATGGACCGACGACAAGTCGGGCAGCTCCAGGATCGACGCGCCGGCCCAGGCGCGGTCGCCCTGGCGGAACTCGACCTCGCCGCCACCCCACGGTCAAGCTGCCGGCACGGTAGTTGGGCAGGATGTTCACCATGCCGCCCGCCGGAGCCTTGAGCTCGAGGTTCTGCAAGCCGCGATCGGCACGCTGCAGATCGAAGAGCGCCTTCTCGCGCTTGCGGCGCTTGTTCGACAGCTCGGCCTCCATCGCCACGGTGTCGGACTTGATCTTGGCTTCCAGCTCCTTGAGCTTCTGCTGGGTATCGGCGAGGGCCAGCTTCGCCTTTTCCTGGTCGATCCGCGAGACCGTGTCGCCGCGATCGACGTCGAGCTTGGCGCGCTCGATGTTGTATTTCGATCGCATCAGCTCGGTCGCGTTCTGCTCCTTGGTGATGCGCGCCTGCGCCGTAGCCTGCTCGATCTCGGCATCCGCCTGCTTGAGCTCCGACTCCTTCTCCTGCTTCGTCCGCCGCAGCGTCGTCGAATCGAACTGGACGACGATGTCGCCGGGCTTCACCAGAGAACCGTTCTTCGCGAGCTTCAGAATCTGGAGCTCGCCCGACTGCATCGGCGCCGCGAGCACGATGGACTTGAGCGGACGAATCTCGCCGCGGATCTCCAGCGCGTCGACGAACTCGCCCTTGGTGACCTCGGCCGTCGGGAGATCCGGCAGCCGATCCACTGCCGACGCGGACGAATGCTGCCGTGACACCGAGGCCCACGATGGCCAGCGTGATCAGCGCGCGCCGACGCCAGCCCCGCAGGAGAGCGCCAAGCCGGCTCACCTGTCACCTCGGATGTTGACGTTCCGCGCCACGACGGCGCCCTCTTCGATTCCGGACGCGATCACCGCTTCGTGAGCGTTGGCGGCGCCGACGGTGACGGGTTGATCGGAGAAACTCGACCCGCGCTGCACGCGCACGAACGCCCGATCGCCGTCGTAACGGATGGCATCGCGCGGCACGACGAGCGCGCGCGCTTCGCGACCGAACTCGACGTCGAGCGACGCGGTCAGGTCGGGCATGAGGTTCGGATGCGATCCGTCCACCTCGATGAGCGCGGTGAACGTCCGGACTTTCTGCGACATCGTCGACCGGACGGCCAGCGGAGAGATCTGGGTGATGCGGCCGGTGAAAGACAAATCCGGGTAAGCGTCGAGCCCGATTCGCACCGGAAGCCCGACCTTCATGTCGTTGACGTCCGCCTGGTTCACCTTCGCACGAACACGCATCGCGTCAGGATTCACGACGTCCACCACCGGAACGCCGGCGCGCACTTCCTCACCTTCCTGCACTTCCGCCATGTTGTTCGACTTCCAGATCGAGCGGATGACCGCCATCCCGGCAATCGGAGACTGGATCGACATGCGGTCAGCGTTGCTCTCGGCCTGATGCATGGCGTTTTCGGCTTTGTCGCGCCGAATCTGGAGAATGCGAATATCGGCTTCAGCCGCTTTGCGCTTGAGCGTGAACGTGGTTCTCAACTGTTTCAGTTTCGCGTCGGCTTCCTCGAGCGCCTGACGGTTCTTCTCGGCCTGAATCTTGGGAAGCAACTCGTTCTTCGCCATCTCGAGCTCGGCCCGCGTCAGCGAGCTCTCGGCCTGCGCGACTTCGCTTTCGTCGCGCGCGCGCGCGGCCCGCTCTTCAGCTTCCTTCTTCCTGATCTGCTGCTCGAGATCGTTCAGTTCGACGCGGCGGTCGAGCGCGTTCTTCAACTGCTCCTGGCGATCGAACTCGACGAGCAGGTCTCCGGGTTGAACCAGGCTTCCGGCCCGGATCAGACGCGTGACGACCAGGGAGGGCACGTTCTGGCCCGCGAGACGGGGCACCGAGACGGTGGTTGCCTGCACGGCCTCGACGGTTCCGGAAAGACGGAGCGATCGAACGAAGTCCCGGCGGGTGATCGTCGCAGTTGCAGCCCGGCGTCCGTAGTCCGTCGAGGGTTCAGGATCGCGCACCGAGCGGAGGGCGGCGGCGCTGACGCCGACCGCAGCCACCAGCAACACCAGACCCGTCAGCCACCGACGCACACTGGGGTTCAAACGCATGCGTGACTCCGGTTATCAGACGGCGTGGCATCAATATTGGTTGGCGCTTTTGGCCTGCCCTGAGCTTGTCGAACGGGCCAGTCCCGTTTCCGGGAATCAGCCGCGCGCAACCGGGACGCCGCAATCTGCAGGACCTATACGACGGCGATGCGCAAACTATTCCAAGACGGCCAGTTCCTGCAGTTCGACCAAAATCTCCGGCAACCCGGACCCGGCGGCTGCCGGGCACCTAGCAATCCTGGCTCCTGGTCAGCACTTTACTCCTGACTCGACAAGGTCGTACGCCAGGTTAGACCCCAACCAACGCTCGACTTCTTCCAGAGGCATGCCCTTACGCTTCGCGTATGACTCGATCTGGTCGCGCCCAATGCGGCCGATGTTGAAATACCGGGCATCCGGGTGAGAAAAGTACAGCCCGCTGACGCTCGCGGCCGGGGACATGGCGGCGTGCTCTGTCAGCCGAATGCCTTGGCGTTCCGCGTCGAGGAGGTCGAACATCTTGAACTTCTCAGAGTGATCGGGGCAGGCCGGGTAGCCGTAGGCCGGCCGGATTCCCCGGAACTTCTCCGCGATCAGGTCGTCGGCAGTGAGCGCTTCCGACGCACCGTAGCCCCAGTCGTTCCTGGCCTGCTTGTGGAGGTACTCGGCAAACGCCTCGGCGAGCCGATCGGCCAGGGCCTTGACCATGATGGCGTTGTAGTCGTCGTGATCCTGTTCAAACTCGCGGACCAGCTCATCAACACCCAGACCGGCCGTCACGGCAAACATGCCGAGGTAATCGGGGATCCCCGTTTCGCGCGGCGCGATGAAATCTGCCAACGACAGATTTGGCCGCTTTTCGATCGTGACTTCCTGCTGTCTGAGCATCGGCAGCCGAACCAGCTCCTTGCGACGCGAGTCATCGGTGTAGAGAACGATGTCGTCCCCTTCCGCAGCTGGCGGGCCAGAAGGCGTATGCGCCCCGTGCGGTGATCAGCTTCTCGTCGATGATTCGCTTCAGGAGCGCTTGTGCGTTCGCGTAGAGCTCCCGTGCCGCCGCGCCGAACTGGGGATGCTCGAGCACGCCAGGAAAGCGTCCCTTGAGCTCCCAGGCTGAAAAGAAAAACGTCCAATCGATGTACTTCGCGATCTCCTCCAGCGGCACGTCGTCCACGTATCGGCGGCCGACGAACCATGGCGACGCGATTCGGGTGTTCTCCCAGTCGATTCGAAGCCTGTTGTCGCGAGCGGCGGCATAGGTGAGCAGCGGGCGTTCGCGACGCTGCGCGTACTTCTCGCGAATGTCTTCCTGCGCGGCGCGATTCACACGATCGAACTCCGGACGCGCCGACCCCATGAGCGAGGCGACCGTGTCTACTGCGCGTGACGCGTCGAGCACGTGCACCACCGACCCCTTGAACTCCGGGGCGATCTTCACGGCCGTGTGCTGACGGCTGGTCGTCGCGCCGCCAATCAGCAGCGGAACCTTGAACCCGCGGCGGTCCATCTCGCGCGCGACGAAGACCATCTCATCGAGTGACGGGGTAATCAGGCCGCTGAGCCCGATGATGTCGGCATTCTGCTCGATCGCCGTGTCCAGGATCTTCGCCGCCGGCACCATGACGCCGAGATCGATCACCTCGTAGTTGTTGCAGCCGAGCACGACGCCCACGATGTTCTTGCCGATGTCGTGGACGTCACCCTTGACCGTCGCCATCAGCACCTTGCCGCTGGACGAATGCACGGCGCCGGTCCGCCGCTTCTCTTCCTCCATGAACGGCAGCAGATAGGCGACCGCCTTCTTCATGGCGCGCGCGCTCTTCACGACCTGCGGCAGGAACATCTTCCCCGCTCCGAAAAGATCGCCGACGATCTTCATGCCGTCCATCAGCGGGCCCTCGATGATCTCGAGCGGACGCGCGTACTTCTGCCGGGCTTCCTCGACGTCCAGCTCGATGAAGTCCACGACGCCGTGGACGAGCGCATGCGAGAGGCGCTCTTCAACCGTCGATTGCCGCCAGGCATGGTCGAGCTCTTTCTTCTTGCCCGCGCCTTTCACGCTCTCGGCGAACTGCACCAGCCGCTCCGTTGCGTCGGGGCGTCGGTTGAAGATGATGTCTTCGACGTGCTCGAGCAGCTCCGCCGGAATGTCCTCGTACACGACGAGCTGACCGGCGTTCACGATGCCCATGTCCATGCCCGCTTTGATGGCGTGGTAGAGGAACGCCGAGTGGATCGCTTCGCGGACGACATCGTTGCCGCGAAACGAAAACGACAGATTGCTCACGCCGCCGCTGACCTTCACGCCGGGACAGGTGGCTTTGATAATTCGCGTTGCCTCGATGAAGTTGACGGCGTAGTCGTTGTGCTCTTCCAGGCCGGTGGCGATCGCCAGAATGTTCGGATCGAAGATGATGTCGTGCGGATCGAATCCCGCTTTCTCGGTCAACAGCGCGTACGCGCGCTGGCAGATCTGTCACTTTTCGCTCGATCGTATCTGCCTGACCGGTTTCGTCGAAAGCCATGACGACGACGCCTGCGCCATACCGGCGGACCAGCCTGGCTTTGTGAAGAAAGTCCTCCTCACCTTCCTTCAAGCTGATCGAGTTGACGACACTCTTCCCCTGCACGCATTTCAGCCCGGCTTCGATCACCGACCACTTCGAGCTGTCGATCATGACGGGCACCCGGGCAATCTCCGGCTCCGTCGCGATGTAGTTGAGAAAGGTGGTCATGGCCTGCTCGGAGTCGAGCATGCCCTCGTCCATGTTCACGTCGATCAGGTTGGCGCCATTCCTGACCTGCTCGGCCGCGACGTGCACGGCCTCGCCGATGTTGCCGGTCTTGATCAGGCGTGCGAACTTCGCGGATCCGGTGACGTTCGTCCGCTCGCCGATCATCTGGAAGTTGCTGTCGGGCCGTATCGTCAGCGTCTCGAGCCCGGCAAACTGCGTGTACGTCTCGCTGGCCAGCGCCGTGGTGGTATCCGGGGCGGAAGCGGCTCGCCGGACCTGTCGACCCTTCACGCCCTCGATCGCAGCTCCTACGGCCCTGATATGGTCCGGTGTCGTGCCGCAGCACCCACCCAGCATGTCGACGAGGCCGCTGGTCGCAAAGTCCCGAAGCAGGTCGCCGGTCTCGGCCGGGAGCTGATCGTATTCGCCGAACGCGTTCGGGAGGCCCGCGTTGGGATAGCACAGGACATACGACTCGGCGAGCCGCGCCAGCTCTTCGAGGTGCGGACGCATCTCGCGCGCGCCGAGCGCGCAGTTGATGGCGATGGCAAACGGCCGGGCATGACGAATGGACACGTAGAACGCATCGAGCGTCTGGCCCGACAGCGTGCGACCGCTGCGATCGGTGACGGTCACCGAAATAATCACCGGAATGCGAAGGCTCTTTTCCTCGAACACCTGTTCGATCGCGGCGATTGCCGCCTTGGCGTTCAGCGTGTCGAAGATCGTCTCGACGAGCAGCAGATCGGCGCCGCCATCGATAAGGCCGCGAACCTGATCCTCGTAGGCCGCCCGCGCGTCGTCGAAGGTCATCCCGCGGAACGCCGGGTTGTTCACATCCGGAGAAATCGAGAGCGTGCGGTTCATCGGGCCCATCGATCCGGCCACGAAACGGCGCTTGTCGGGGGTCCGGGCCGTCCACTCGTCGGCAGCCTCGCGGGCGATCCGCGCACCAGCCACATTCAGCTCGTAGGCGAGCGCTTCGAGCCCGTAGTCCGCCTGCGCGATCGCGGTGCTCGTGAATGTATTCGTCTCGATGATGTCCGCGCCGGCCGCAAGGTACTCGCGGTGGATCGCGCCGATGACGTCCGGCCGTGTCAGGACGAGGAGGTCGCTGTTGCCCTTCTGATCCTTGGGGTGATCCTTGAAGCGCTCGCCGCGAAAGTCCGCGTCGGTCAGCTTGTATCGCTGAATCATCGTGCCCATCGCGCCGTCGAGCAGGAGGATTCGACGCTCGAGGAGCGCGGTCAGGTCGGTCAGAACGGGGTTCGTCATCGATGAGATCATCACTGATCCTTTGTTTGCTTCGAAGCGGCGGTACGCTTCCGTTCGATCTTTCGTGTGCCGGCAGATTTCGTTCCGCTGGCAATGAGCACGGCGAACGGATCGCCGGTTCGTCGTGCGCCAACAGCTACTCTTACATCCGTGAATCCAGCGCGTTTCAACAACTCGGTCAGCGCATCGTCTGCAAATCCGGTCCAGCGATCGCCGAGTCGGTCACGGACCCAGAGCTCGCCGTGCGCGCGGAGATCGAGGACGAGCACACGGCCGCCCGGAACGAGGATGCGGTGCGCCTCTTGGAGCGCCCGCGCCGGATCCTGGGCGTGATGCAGCGCTTGCGACAGTAAGGCGACGTCGACGGAGGCGTCGCGGATCGGCAGGCGCTCGAGCTCGCCGCGCTTCCAGATGACGTTGCGCACGCGGCGGCGGGTGGCCAGCGATCGCGCGCGCTTCAGCACGGCATCGGAGCGGTCGACGGCGATAACGCGGCCCGCCCAGCGGCTGGTCTCAATCGTCAGGTACCCCTCGCCACAGCCAAGGTCGGCAACGCGGAGCGGCGGAAGCAGGTGGCCCAGCGCGCGGGCCCAGGCGGCCCAGCTCCGGCCAGGCACGAGCTGGCGTTCGTTGGTGTCCGGGCCCGCATGCGCGTCGAAGTTCTCCTTGCGCAACCGGCGGACCTCTTCCAGGCGGGCGTCGTCCATCCGCGTCAAATCGCCCGCCGCGGTCGCGAACGCGCCGCGCAGGAACGCAGCCAGCGGTGCGCGGTCACCGTTGTTGTCGGAGAGCGAGGGCGCGAGTCTGAAGAACGTGTAGCCGCCCTCGCGACGCTCGCTCACGAGGTCCGCCTCCTTCAGAAGGCCGAGATGCCGCGAGACACCCGATTGCGCGATCCCGAGAATGCCCGTCAGCTCGCTGACGTTGAGCTGCTCGAGGCTGAGCAGACGGAGTATCCGCAGCCGGGCCTCGTCGCCGAGCAGCCGGAACAGCGCCGAGGCCGAATTCATATCTATAAATCTACATTGGTGTATGGGTGTCTGGCAAGTCGACGGGGGTTCATACGAGGGTTCATCACGAGGGTTCAGGACGGGGTTCAGCACGAGGGTTCAGGACACGGGTTCAAGGCGGACGTTCATACCGTTTCACGCGAACCCCGTGAACCTCGTGTGAACCTTCGTGGTGAACCTCCGTCGTGAACCTCCGTCGTGAACCCCCGTCATGAACCCCGTCTGAACCAATGTGACATGCCATAATCGCGGGCCGTGGAACTGACCGTCTATTCGACCTCGTCGGCCGCCGAGGGCCGTCAACGCGAGCGTGCCGAAAGTTCAGCGAAAGCGCGTTCGGTTGGGTTGATTCTGGCCCATGGCGCAGGGGCCGGCCAGGCCAGCCCGTTCATGACCAAGTTTGCCCGAGGCATGGCGGACCGCGGCATCGCCACAGCGACCTTCGATTTCCCCTACATGCGTGCGGGGCGGAAACTGCCCGACCCGCCGCATGTCCTCGAGAACGCGTGGCGCGAAGCGCTCGAAGCGGCATCCTCTCAACTGCAAACGG
This sequence comes from uncultured Acidobacteriota bacterium, assembly GCA_963710415.1. Taxonomy (GTDB): domain Bacteria; phylum Acidobacteriota; class Vicinamibacteria; order Vicinamibacterales; family 2-12-FULL-66-21; genus CAVQAH01. The sequence continues at coordinate 284,142 of CAVQAH010000016.1, forward strand.
CGCTCGTCGTGATCGGCGGCAAATCCATGGGTGGCCGCATCGCCTCCCAGGTCGCTGCACAAGGAGCGGCGGGGGTGAGCGGTCTCGTGTTCCTCGGGTACCCGCTCCACCCGCCGGGAAAGCCCCTGCAGCGGCGCGATGCGCATCTGCCGCGCATTGGAGAACCGCAGCTCTTCGTCCAGGGGTCTCGCGACGCGTTCGGCACAGCAGCCGAGATCCGCGAGCTGTTGAAGAGCCTGCAGCGTGCGACGCTGCACGAGGTTGAGGGCGGCGATCACTCGTTCAAGATCTCTGGCCGGGGCGTGAAGCCGGACGACGTGATCGCCGGGATCATGGACGTCGTGGCCGCCTGGATTGCGCAACAGACGCGGCGCTGAACCCTCCGTCACGCATCCGCGCGCAGCACGATCGACGGATCCGCGCGGCTCGCGCGTCGTGCGGGGAGCCAGCTGGCAAGAAGCGCACTGGCCATCACGGTTGCAGCCGCCAGCGAGAACGATCCCCCCGTCCAGCGTGCCGACACCTGGAACGATTGACGAAATCCAGCGGCCGAGCGCGACCGCGCCGGCCAGACCAGCGACGACGCCGGCCAGGGCCAGCCGGGCGCCATCTGCAACGATCATCCCCAGGATCTGCGATCGTGATGCCCCGACAGCGAGCCGTATTCCAACCTCACGTTTTCGCTGCGACACGGCAAACGCCAGGAGACCGTAGACACCTACTGCAGCAAGCGCGAGCGCAAGGGCAGCGAGCGCGAATCCTCCGGCGGCGCCAAAGCCTGGCTGGGCGACGGATCGGCTGATGAGCGAGTCCATCGCTGCGATGTCCGACAGCGGCTGATTGGGATCGACTTCGTGAACCGCCGAGGTCAGTGCCTGTGCCGATCGTGCCGGATCCCCAGTAGACGCGGGCGACGACGAACATGCTCGCATCGCGGGTACTGCGTGTGCGGCCGGTACACTGTCGGCCGGGGATCCTGATCGAGGCCACTGTGCCTGACCGGCCGGACAATCCCGACGATCTGAATCTCGACATCCGGCTGGCGAATCCAGCGTATCCGGCGACCGAGCGCATGGCCGTCTGGTAGTCAGCCGCTTCGCCATGAGCTCGTCGACCACGGCGACAAACGGCGTGTCGGCGGCATCGGCCGCTGTCAACGGTCGGCCCTCGATCAATTGAATGCCCATGGTCTCGAAGTAGCCGGTGGAGACGCCGCGAAGGTCGCCGTCGATGCGTGACGGTTCTCCTGCCGCATCCACGCCTGAGGTGAACGTACTGCCAAGCGCGGCACCGCTCAGCGGAAGCTGCGAAACGGCGCGCTACGGACTCGACGCCTGGCATGCCTGACAAACGTTCGAGCGTCTGCTCGAAGAAGCGGTTGATGTCCTCCCGCGCCGTGTACTGGGCGGAAGAGCGATCCGGGCCGAGATCAGCTGGCTCGGTTGGAAGCCAGGAGGCACATCGAGAGTCCGGGCGAAGCTGCGACCAAGCATGAGCGCCACCACGAGCGCCATGGCCGCGAACGCGACCTCCGCCGTCGCCAGTGCGCGACCCATCTGGACGCTGCGTCGTGACGCAACGCTGTTCAGCCTTTCGCGGCCACTCCACTGCTGCAACGCCGGTGCGAGCGTGAAGAGCACGGCTGTGGCGCACGACACGGCACACGCGAACGCCACAACGTGCCAATCGATTCGGACGTCCGCGAAACGAGGTAGTGACGCGAGCGCCTGTGAACGCGCAACCGCGGGGACGAGCGCGGTCAACGCGAGGCCCAGGAAACCGCCAATGAGCGCGAGCACCAGACCTTCGGTCAGGAGTTGACGGACGACTCTCGAAGCGCTGGCGCCCACCGCGATGCGAATCGCCATCTCCCGCCGCCGCGATTCGCCGCGGACCAGCAGGAGCGTCGCGACGTTGGCTGCGGCGATCAGCAGCACGAGACCAACGGTCGCCAGCAGGATGAGGAGCGCCGGCTTCACGCCGCGCACGACGTCGGCCTGCATCGATACCAGGTCGAAGTTCCACGTGCGCCCTCGATACGCACTCGAGAAGTCCCGTGACAACGCCGGCCCAATAGTCGCGACGAGCCCACGCGCGTCGCCGAGTTCGACACCGTTGCGAACACGGCCAACGGCATGGAGATATCTCACGTCCCGCGCCCTCGAGGGTAGATGCGTCTGCAGCGTCACCCATGCATCCACCCTGCGCCGGAAATACAGAGCTTGGCGGCACGATGCCGAAGTCTCTCGGCAGGACGCCAACGATGGTGTATGGACGGCCGTCGAGGATCAGAGACGTGCCAAGCACCGCCGGCGACGCACCGAATCGTCGCGTCCAGAGTCCGTGGCTGAGAACCGCCACACGTGTCGCGTTCTCCACATCGTCTGACGGCTGAAATAGACGGCCGATCACCGGATGCGTGCCGAGCATCGGAAAGAGGTTCGCAGACGCGCCGACGACGTTCACTTCTTCGGGCGCGCCCCCGCCGGTCAGCGCGAAGCGAAGATCTGTCAGGCCCGCGACCCCATCGAGCGTCGTCGCGCGCTCACGGATGTCATCGATCTCCGGCGCTGACAGCCATGTCCTCGCCCCCTCGGGCGTCACCGCCCATATCAGGGCGATGCGATCGGCATCCGCGTAGGGGAGCGGCTGGATGAGGACGCTGTTGACGACGGCGAAGACTGCAGATGTGGCGCCTGTACCGAGAGCGATGGTGACCACGGCGACGACCGCAAAAGCAGGCGTTCGACGCAACCCGCGCAGGGCGTAGCGGACGTCCTGGCTGAGCGCCTCGGCATGCTGTCGAGGCGCCACGCGGAGGATGTCGCGCATCGCCGCGAACCAGAAAGTCAGCGCGGCCGCGAGGCCAGGCGTCCGCTCGCGGTGCTGCTGGCGGAGTACCTGCTCCATCTCACGGCCATGGGATTCCCGCAGGTCCGACGGAAGCAGACGGAGCAGCGCGCGAAACAAACGGTCTCGTCTGCCGGGCGTCATCGCGCGCTGCCCTTCGCCGGCACGCGCAGCAGTTTCTTGGCGTGGGCCTGCGACACGATGCCCTCGAGGCGACGGACCTCCGCGATGGCGACATCGCGGCCGAATCGCGTCAGCCGATAGTAGCGGCGGCGCTCATCGTCGAGTGAGGGGTCCGGACGCTCGTCGGTCTCGACGATCATGTCGTCGGCCAGCAAGCGCTTGACGAGCGCATAGAGCGTGCCGGCGCCCAGCTGCACGTCACCGGACGTCCGGCGGCTCACTTCCTTGATGATCGCGTAGCCATGCTTGTCGCCGTCCGCAAGTGCGAGAAGTACGTGCAGCATCGCCGGGGTGAGCGGGAGCAGCGTTCGCGGGTCAGGTCGGATCATGGTCTCGAATAGATCTATATCGTGACACGCTATATTGTCAAGTCGTGCGATACATCTGCACCGATCGGCCGCCGGCGCCAGGCCAATCCGCTACGATCAGCGTCTGATGCCTTCTCCTCCACAGCTGATGCTCGTCGAAACGGCCGTGCACGGTCGTGTCCTGGTGCGGTCAGGCACGAGCCGGCATCTGTTGATCGGCTTCCACGGTTACGCGGAGTCCGCCGGCGATCAGCTTCCCCGGCTGGAAGCGATCCCCTGCGTGAAGGATTGGACGATCGCGTCCGTTCAAGGTCTGAATCGCTTCTATCGCGGGCGCAGCCAGGATGTCGTCGCCGGCTGGATGACGCGCGAGGATCGCGATCAGGCGATTGCCGACAACGTCGAATACGTCAATCGCGTCATCGAACGGATCCGCGAGTCGTTCGACGCAACCGGCATGCTGGTGTTCGCCGGGTTCTCGCAGGGCACGGCCATGGCCTATCGCGCTGCGGTACACGGGCGGTTCGCGGCAGCCGCGATCGTCGCCGTCGGCGGCGACGTGCCGCCTGAGCTTCTCGCAGCTCCGGGTAGCGTCTTCCCGCCGGTGCTCATCGTCCGGGGAATCCGGGACGAGTGGTACACACAGGCGAAGCTGGACGCTGACGTGACCTCACTCCGCGGCCGGGGAGGACGTGTGACGCCGATCGTCTGTGACGCGGCTCATGAATGGTCGAGTCCAGTGACCGCTCACACCGACGAGTTTCTGCGTAGTTTGTGACTCGGCGGGAACGAAGTCGATGTCAGAAGGACCATTTGATCATCTATAGTGATTGGATGCCTTCGTCCCAGTTTTACGACCCGTCTGATGTCGCCGCACCGGAACCACCGCAAACCCGCAGCCGCCGCCGCGAGGAGATTCCGGACAGGTTCAAGTGGAATCTCAGCGACATTTTCCCGGACTGGGAGACGTGGGAGGCCGGCTACAAGCAGCTGGAAGCAGGCATCGCACGCTATGCCGCGTTCAAGGGCACGCTGGCTGGCGGCCCGGATCGTTTACTGGCCGCGTTTCGTCTCTCCGAGGAGCTTGGGCAACTCGCCTATCGTGTCTGGTACTTTCCGTCGCTCCGTTATGACGAGGATCAACGCGACAACACCGTCAACGCGAAGCGCCAGCAGGTCCAGATTCTTTTCGCGCAATTGGAGCAGGCGCGATCGTGGTTCAATCCTGAGCTGCTGCGCATCCCTCTCGAGACGGTCCGGCAGTGGATGGAGGCGTCGGAGCCGCTGCGCCTGTACAAGTTCGCGATAGAGGATCTCTATCGTCAGCAGGAGCACGTGCTCGACGAGGCGGGCGAGCGTCTCATGTCGCTCTCCAGCCGGCTGGCGTCCGCGCCAAACGAGGCGTACTGGGCGCTGTCGACGGCTGACGCAAAGTTTCCCACGATTACGTTGTCCAACGGCGAGACGGTTACGGTCTCGTACGGTCAATATCGCGCGATTCTCGCCACCCGTCGCGAACAGGCCGACCGCGCGGCGGCGTTCAAGGCCCTGCACGGCACGTATCACAACTCGCTGAACACCTACGCCACGCTCTACAACGGCGTTTGCCAGCGAGACTGGTTTCAGGCGCGGGCCCGCGGGTACGCGAGCACGCTCGAAGCCGCGCTCAACGGCGACAACATTCCTATGTCGGTCGTCGAAAACCTGATCGAAACCACGCGAGCGGGCGTCGAGCCGCTCCGGCGGTATCACCGGCTGCGCCGGCAGGTCCTCGGGGTGCCCTCGTACTTCGTGCACGACTTCTCGATTCCGCTCGTCACCTTCGACAAGAAGTACGACTACGACCAGGTGCTCGACTGGATCGTCGCGTCCGTCGCGCCGCTCGGGCCGGAGTATCAGGCGCGGATGCGTGAGGGGTTCGCGGGTGGCTGGATCGACGTCTACGAGAACGACGGCAAGCGGTCAGGAGCGTATTCGGCGCCCGTGTACGGGACGCATCCGTACATGCTCCTCAACTACACCGACACGCTCGACGACGTGTTCACGCTGGCGCACGAGATGGGCCACTCGATGCACACCATCCTGTCGCACGAGACCCAGCCCTTCATCTATTCGAGCTACACGATCTTCGTCGCCGAAGTGCCGTCGACGCTGAGCGAGGCGCTGCTGCTCGAGTACATGCTGGCGCACTCGACCGATCCCGCCGAGCGCATCGTTCTGCTGCAGCACGCCATCGACAACATCACCAGCACGTTCTACACGCAGGTGTTGTTTGCGGACTACGAGCTGCGCGTGCATCGCCAGGCCGAGCAGGATCAGCCGATCACCGCGGAAACCTTGACCGCCACGTATCGCGGCCTGCTCGCTGATTACTATGGCGACGCGCTGGATCTGAACGAGCTGACGGGCATCACCTGGGCGCGCATCCCACACTTCTTCAACTCGCCGTACTACGTCTACCAGTACGCCACATGCTTCGCGTCAGCCGCGCGGATCTCGTCCGAGATCATGCACGGAACCGAACAGGCCAGGAATCAGACGCGCGAACGCTACTTGACGTTGCTGCGTGCCGGCGGCAACGACTACCCCATGGAACAGTTGAAGAAGGCGGGGATCGATCTGAGTCGAGCCGGACACCGTGCGTGCGATCGTGCAGCAGCTCGACGATCTGGTGACGAGGCTCGAGATTGAATTGAAGAACGTCAAATCCTGACGGTCTGCCGGCGGCATCGATTCGCGCGGCGGCGGATGATAGCGCGTCGTCAGCGCCGCGGCACCGAGCAGCACCACAGCCGCCGTGCCGAACGCCTTGCCTTCACCAAACACCTGTAAGGCGCCATTACCCCACACAGGGCCGAGCGTGCGGCCGAGACTCTCGAGCGCTCCAGCCGCGCCCTGAACGCGACCCTGCTCGAGCGGCCCGGCGGCGTTGCTGACGAGCGTGCTCAGCGTGGCATTGCAGAAGCCGATGCCGAGTGCCGCGGGCACCAGCGTCGCGACGAATACGGGCACCGAATTGGTGAGCGCGCCGGCTGCCCAGCCGAACGCAGCGAACACCAGCCCCGCGATCAGCGTGCGCCTGGCGCCGATCAGCGCCACCACCGGTCCAACGAGAAAGCCCTGGACGACGACACCGAGCACGCCAAATGCGCTGAGCAGGTAACCCGTGTGCGACGCGTCGAACCCGAACCGCCGCGCACCGAAGAGCGCGAACGCCGTCTGGTACACCGCGAAGGCCATCCAGTAGAGGAAATCGACGCCGAACAACAGGCGGAGCCCCGGCCGCCGGCTCAACTCGCGGAGCGCTTTCCATGGCGACCCGCCGCCCGCGCGTGCGCGATGGACGGTTTCAGGCAGCCAGAAGAACGCCATCGCCGTCGCCACGACGGTGATCGCCGCCGCAGCCCAGATCGGTGCGGTGTAACTGATGTACGAGAAGAGCGCGCCCAGCGCGGGGCCGACGATGAAGCCGAGTCCAAAGGCGGCGCCCAGCATGCCAAACGCTCTGGGCCGCTCCGCCTCAGAGGTGACGTCGGCAATGTACGCCCGCGCAGTCGTGATGTTGCCGCCCGAGAGGCCATCGACGAGCCGCGCGGCAAAAAGCATCGCCAGGCTCTGCGCCACGGCGAGCATGACGAAGCTGACGACCGTTCCGATAAGGCTGAAGATGAGCACCGGACGCCGGCCGTATCGATCCGACAACTCGCCGAGCAGCGGCGACGCAATCAGCTGGCCGATCGAAAACGACGCGAACAGCAAGCCGATGGCGAGCGGTGACGCGCCGAACGTCTCGGCGTAGAACGGCAGCAACGGGATGATGATCCCGAAGCCCACGAGGTTCACGAAGATCGTGAGGTAGATGACGAGAAGAGGACGGCGCAAGGTCTGGTCTGGCTACTTGGCGTCGCGGATTTTGACACCGGTGATCACGATGGGCTCTGCCGGATAGCTGGCGAAGTCGCCCGCGGTGCGGACCGGGACATTGGCGATCAAATCGACGACATCCATTCCAGCGAGCACCCGGCCGAAGACGGCGTAGCCGAACTCGGTGGGGGTGTACCCGCGATGATCGAGCTGACCGTTGTTCGCCACGTTGAAATAGAACTGCGAAGTGGCGCTGCGTAGCTGACTGCGGCGCGCCATCCCCAGCGTGCCGCGCAGGTTGCGCAACCCGTTCGTGGCCTCGTTGAGGATCGGATCGCGCGTCGGCTTCTCCACCAGCGCTTCGGTGTAGCCGCCCCCCTGGACCACGAAGCCGCGCTCGATTCGATGAAAAACGGTGCCGGCGTAGAAACCCTCACGCGCGTATTGAAGAAAGTTCTCGACGGAAACCGGCGCCTTGTCTTTGAAGAGTTCGACCGTGATGTCCCCCTTCGAGGTCGAAATAACCGCGACCGGATTGCCGGGAGCCGGTTCGAGGGCTTGGGCCGGGGCCGGGGGCGCGGCGGGCTTGGGTGGCGCGGTCTGAAACCCGGCCAGCGCGAGGAGCAACAGGACAACCATGAATCCCATTTTAGTGGTCTGTCCCTGCTTCGGCACCAAATTCACGGTTCGGCGGAACGAGGATCTGTCCCGGAGCGGACAATCATGGCCGGCGGCGAACAGGCCTTTCAGGCTGTCCATCCCTGCGTCCGTCCCGAACGCGTGCGGCGCTCGATTTCACTCGCCATTCGCGGCGCCGCGTCACGACGTGGATCGAGGATTCAACGGAATGGATCGTGCAAATGCCATTGACGCAGCGTCGCAGCGCGCGATCGTTGAGCTACAATGATTGAACCCGCCGTCGAGCGCAGGCGGGCAGTCGTCGCGAGGCGGAATAGCCCTTCGGCGAAGCTCAGGACGGCCCTGAAGCTCTCGGCGTCGGCGACGGTTGGCGCACACGTCAGCGAACGGCAGTCTCGTGCAACGCGAGGAGATCGCGATGGCGACAGGACTCGAGAACGAGCAGAAGGAGCTGGCGGATTTCATCCGCGCCGGGTCGAAGCGCGGCCATCAATGCTTTGGCAGCTACTTCGACGAGAAGGGCGGATCGTGCGCGCTCGGTGCGGTCTACGAAGGCGTGTATCACCTGCCGCGCCAGCACGGAAAGCTCATACCAGATCATCTCGAACGGCTGTTTCGTTGTCTGGACGAGGTGACCAAGCGGTGCCCCCAGGGCTGCGGCAAACGACTGCCGCTCGCATCCATGATCGTTCACTTGAACGACGATCACCGGATGACGCGCGAGCAAATTGCCGAGTGGCTCACTCAAGAATCAAGCGGATAACCGAATCGGGTCATTGGCCGATGGTGTAATCGGCAGGTGGGAACGGTCGTCGCTCGCGGAGTTTGCTGAGATACACGCGCAGCCGTTCCAGTGCCGAGCCGTCGCTCGATCGCTCGATTGAAGCAAGGCTCCCCATGTCTTTCCTCGATCGTCTCAGACCCAACCCCAAGTGGAAGCACGCAGATCCGGTTGTGAGGGCGGCCGCTGTCGCCGAGATACCGGACGATGCGGAACACAGGCCGATATTGGCAGAGCTCGCGGGCTCGGATGATGACGTGCGCGTGCGGCGCGCCGCTGTCGTCAGGGTCGACGCGGTCTCCGAGCTCGTGGCGCTCGCGCGCAGCGAGCGTGACGACGACCTGCGGCGCGAGATCGCGGAGCGGCTGGTCGCCATCGCCACGACGCCGCGTGACGCAGACGGCGACGCCGCACTCGCGCTCGACGGGCTCGCCGATCCGAAGCAGCTCGCGGCCGTCGCCAAGGCTTCGCCGTACGACACCGTGCGCACCGCGGCCCTCGGACAGGATTCTCGACGTCAGGGCGCTCGGAAGCGTCGCGCGACATGCCGCCGATGGCCAGACGGCGCTCGAGGCCGTTGGACGCATCGCCGATTCGGCAGAGCTGCTGAACGTCGCCTTGAAGACGGAGCACAAGGAGGCCGGTGTCGCGGCGCTCGAACGCGCCGCGGAGACGACGGCCGCTGGCGCGCCCGTCCGGGAACTGCTCGAGAACGCCTCGGCAAGAGCGAAGAGCAAAGCCGTCGTGAAACGTGCGCGCGGCGATGATTCAGGCACTCGACGAAGCCGCCGCCGCCGAACGCGCGGCACTCGAGGCGTGGCAGCAGCGGACCGCGTCGGTGATGGCCCGTCTCGAAGCCATCGCCGCCGCGCCGGGCGCGGATTCGGGCCGCGAGCTCGGCGACGCCGAGTCCGAATGGCGGAACCTCGCGGGCACGTCAGGGTTCGAGATGGATCAGGTCACGGTCGCGAAGTTCGGCAGTCTGGTCGCCGACGCGCGGTACGGCAATCGATCGCCGGAATCGCGAGGAGGCGGAACGCCGGGCTGAAGCTGAACGTCAGACGGCGATCCGAACCGTCCGGCTGTCTCTCTGCGATCGCGTCGAAGCGCTACGCGGCGACGTCGTCGCCGACGAGATCGCGAAGGCGCGCGCGGAGTGGGAAGGGCTGCCCGGGCCAGGTGAGCAGGAGATCGAGGACGCCGAGCTGCGCGCGCGATTCGAAGAGGCGTGCCGGCGTGCGGTCGTGCGTCAGCAGAACCACGAGGAGATTCAACGGAATCAGGCGCGCCTTGGCGAGTTGGCGACCGAGGCGGAGCGGCTGGCCGCGGAAGCCGAGCTTCCGGAGCACAGCTGGAATGCCGTGGTCGCCGAGTGGCGGATGCTCGTACCGAAGGCCGACGACCTCGCTGCGGACGTCAACGAACGGTTTACCCGCGCTGAGGCTGCCGTCAAGGCTCGAGAGGACGAGCGGCGGGCTGCCGCTGAGCGGATGCTCAAGCAGCACCTGCAGCGGATCGATCAGCTGATCGAGCGCGCGACCAAGCGCGCGGCTGCGGAGGACCTGACGCTGCGTGAAGCCGACAGGGCGGCTCGAGAGCTGCGCGCCGCGCTCGATTCACCGCCGCAGCTATCGTTTGCCGTGCAAGGTTTTGATGAACGCGAACAGCACGCGCTGGTCGAGCGGCTGCGGGCGGCCATCGGCGTCCTCGCGCCGCGTCTGCACGAGCTGCGCGAGATGGACGAGTGGAAGCGGTTCGCCAATGCCGCCGTCCAGGAAGAGCTGATTGCCAAGACCGAAGCGCTGCGTGTGCGGTACGGATTCGACTCGCCCGAAGGCCCCAAGCCTGAAGACGTGGAGAAGGCCGCACGCGAGCTGCACGACATTCAGGAACGCTGGAAGCAGGTCGCCGAGGCCCCACGAGCACAGGCGCAGGCGCTGTGGCATCGCTATCGGCTCGCAGCCGATCCGGTCCAGGCCAAGGCCCGCGAGTTCTTTGCGCTTCGCGCCGAAGAACGGAGCGGCAACCTGCAGCGCAAGCTGGCGCTGATAGAACGAGCGGAAGCGCTGGCGGAATCCACGGACTGGATCAAGACCGCCGACGAGCTGAAAAAGCTGCAGGCCGAGTGGCAGCAGGTGGGGCCGGTTCCGCGTCAGGACACGAAGGCGAGCTGGAAACGCTTCCGCGACGCCTGCGATCGGTTCTTCACGCGCCGAAACTCTGACCTTGCCGAGCGCAAGGAAGCGTGGGCGGCCAACCTGGCGAAGAAAGAAGCGCTCTGCGCGCGCGCCGAGGAGCTGGCCGTCTCGCGCGACTGGGAGAAGGCCGCCGGCGAAATCCGGCGATTGCAGGCAGAGTGGAAGACCATCGGTCCCGTTCGGCGGAACAAGTCCGAGACGATCTGGGCCCGCTTCCGCGCGCGCGTGCGATACGTTCTTCGAGCGCTACAAGCGGCGGGATGAGATCGAGCTCGAGGCGAAGCAGGCCGACCGCGAGGCGCTGGTCAACGAAATCGCGTCGCTGGCGCCTGCGGTTCCGGCGGGCGAAGTGCCTGCGGACGGCCGCACAAGAGCCGAATGCGCGCTCCAGTCCGACCTGCTGGATCGCGTGCGCTCGCTTCGCAGCCGGTGGAATCAGACGACGCCGGTCGTCCGGCACGGTGCCGATCCGCTCAGCAGCCAGTTCGTCAATGCGCTGGAGAAGGTCATCACGTCGTACCCGGACTCGTTCCGCGGGACGGAGCTGGACAGCGAGGCGAATCGGCAGCGCATGGAGAAGCTCTGCACGAGAGTCGAGGCCTTCGTGGCCGAACAGCCGGCAACGCCCGGCGACTCGTCAAAAGCACTGGCGGAGATGCTGCGCGAGGCGCTCGCCGCCAACACGATCGGCGGACGCGCCAGCGAGGAATCGAAGTGGCGCGCCATGTCTGAGGAAGTACGCCAGGCGCAGAGCTCCTGGAGCCGTTTGGGTCCCGTGCCCGGCGACGCGGGTCGCGAGCTGACCGAGCGCTTCCATCGGGCGTGCAATCGCTTCTTCGATCAGTACCGCCGAAGAGTCCCGCAGCAGGCGCAGCAGCGGGGCAATCGACCGGTTGGGGCGAGATAGAACCTTGCCGTGGTCCGTGATCCGTGGTCCGTGTCTCGCCGACGGACTATGGTCGGGCTCAACTCACGACGAGTCGGTCGACGAGACACGAACCACGGACCACGAACCACGGCAGCGTTACTTCTTGTATCGAACTTTCCCCCCAACAATCGTATACAGCACTTCAGTCGTGGGGATCTGATCTTCCGGCACGGTCATGATGTCCTTCGAGAGGACGACCATGTCGGCGTACTTGCCAGCCTTCAGCGATCCGCGTGACCCTTCTTCGAATGCGGCATGGGCGCCGTTGATCGTGTAGGACTTCAGCGCCTCCATCCGGCTCATCCGCTGATCGGGGAAGAAGACGCTCCCGTCCTTCAGCCTGCGGCTGACCGTCGAGTAGAAGCTGGCGATCGGATCGACGTCTTCGACCGGCGCGTCCGTGCCGTTGCTGACCATGGCGCCTGACTTCATCAGCTTCTGCCAGACGTAGGCGCCCTCCTCGGCGCGCTGACGGCCGAGGCGTGCAATCACGTATGGCGCATCCGACGTGCAGTGGACGCCCTGCATGGACGCAATGACCCCGAGCTTGCCGAACCGCGGGATGTCTGTCGGATTCAGATGCTGCGCGTGCTCGACGCGCCATCGCAAATCCTTCTTGTCGGTATTGGCCTTGAAGATCTCCTCGAAGATGTTCAAGGTCTCGCGATTCGCGCGATCGCCAATCGCATGAACGCACATCTGGTAGCCGTGCTGGATGGCCAGCTTCGAGGCTTCCCGGATTTCCTCGACGCTCGTCGTGTTGTGGCCGGTGTCGCCAGGCTTGTCGGAATACGGCTCGAGCAGCCACGCGCCCCTCGGGCCGAGCGCACCGTCGATCGATTTCTTGATGCCGCGAACGGTCAGAAAGCCCTTGCCGTAGTCAATGGTCCGGTACTTCGCGAGGTTGGCAGCCAGCGCCTGGTTGTTCATCCGCAGCATGACCCACAGCCGGACGTTGATCTTGCCTTCGTCGATCATCTGCTTCATCAGATCGACGTCGGCGGTCGACGAACCGGCATCCTGGAACGAGGTGACGCCCTTCGCGACGGACTCTTGCGACGCAAGCTCGAGGATGCGTCGCGCGCGTGCTGCGGCTTCCGCCTCCGTCGGCCGTGGCTCGCCGGCGCCGCGACGAATCAGGCCGGAGGCCGTTTCACGAAACGCGCCGATGGGATTGCCCTGGGCATCCTTCAGGATGTCTCCGCCGGTGGGGTTGGGCGTGTCTTTCGTGATGCCTGAGAGCTCCATCGCTTTCGCATTCGCGAAACTCGCGTGGCCGCTCGCGTGGGTGAGAAGGACGGGGTTAGTCGGGCGACACCTTGCTCAACGCGTCGTGGGTCGGAAATCCTTCGACGTTCGGTTCCGGCTTCGTGGTCCACTTCTCCTGATGCCATCCGCGACCGTAAATCCACTGGCCAGGCTTGGCCTTCTGTGCCGCCTCGCCGACCATCGTCACGATCTCCTGCCAGGAGGTCGTTTTCATGAGGTTCAGATTGAGCTGTGCCTGGCCAACCCCTGTGAAGTGGCCATGCCCCTCGATGAAGCCGGGAATCACCAGCTGACCCTTCAGGTCGATGACCTGCGTCTTGGGCCCGACGTGGCGCTTGATGTCCGCACTGCTGCCCAGCGCGGCGATGCGATCGCCGGCGATCGCAATCGCCTGGGCCTCCGGCATACCCTCCTCGACCGTCACGATCTTGCCATTGGTCAGCACGAGATCCGCCGGTGGGCTCGCGGGTTGCTGGCGGACCGCGCGCAACGGCACGGTGGCCAGCGCGGCGACGACCGCGCTGAGAGTCAGGGCAACGAACAGCGTCCGCTTCGACATGTCGATCCTTTCAAGTGAGAGTGCACAGTGCACGTAGAGTGCCGGCTTGCACGTCACTTCACTAATGCGCTACCGCGACCGAACACCCGCTCGAAATTGCCCCGCATGATCCGATCGACCGTGGAATCGTCAGCACCGGCCGCCGCGAGCGCCGCACGCTGCGTCTCCAGGATCGGACGGTTCCAGCCGCGAGGAAAAAACGATGAATCTGTTCCGAAGATGATCCGATCCGGCCCGGCGACCTCGAGCGCCTGGCGGAACACGGCGTCCAGGGTCAACCGCGGATGATATCGTATCCAGCCGTTCGAGCTCGACGAGTCGAGCATGATGTTCGGAGCCTGCTCGGCCGCCATCAATGCCTCGGAGAAGAGGCCAGCACCGAAGTGCGGAATGATCACCGGCACGCGGGGATGCCGGACGGCGACGGCCGCGACGGCGAGCGGATCACCGAGGCGCAGGTCGAAGTGCGACGGCAGCCCCAGCTTCTTCCGAATGCCGATGCTGAGAAAGCCACAGTGAACGAAGACTGCCGCGCCATGAGTCCCGGCGGCCTTGAACGTCGCCTCCACCTGCTCGTGGTCCAGCGAGTAGCGGTGCATCGCCGGAAACAATGCCACCCCGCGGAGCTCGAGCTCGCCTAAGCGCGCGCTCGCAACCGTGTCGCGGCGTCCTGTGCGACCGGATTGAACATGAAGAACCCCACGAACCGGGTGGGGTGGAGCTGAACCGCCGTCGCAACGGAGTCCTCGTCGCCGGGGATGCTGGCAATCAGGACGGCTCTCGATACGCCGGCCCGGTCCATCTCTTGCACCCAGCGGGCTGCGAGGGCTTCGGATGACCCCGGATCGTCCCATTGCAGCCGTTCACAGACGGCACGCGCCCGATTGGCTACGGGGAGGTCAGGCAGATCCTTGGTGAGCAACTCGAAGAATCGAGCGGAGAAAAAGTGGCAGTGTGCGTCGCAGATCGGCATGTCGCGCTGTGGATCTTATAACGGCAATTGCTCAGCTCATGGAATGACGGAATCGACAACAATTCCAGGTCAACGTCGTCTCTCTTTGAGGACGCGGATGCTGATTGGCGCTGATCTCTGATACCCATGGGTTGATGAGGCCTGAAGCGCTGAAAGCGCTGGCCGGGGTCGAACTGATCCTGCACGCCGGTGACGTCGGCGGCTGCGCCGTCTTGGAAGCGCTGCGACGGATTGCTCCTGTCAGAGCGGTTGTGGGGAATGTGGATGATCTGGACGATCCGGACTTGGAGCCCATACTCGAACTCGTGGTCGGCAACACCAGCGTCCACGTCAGTCACGGCCACGAGTCGGCAGCGCCGACGCCGGAGAAACTTCTGCTTCGCTATGCGGCCGACGTCATCATCTACGGCCACACCCATCGCGCATTGATTCGCAGATCTGGCACGCGTCTGGTCGTCAACCCTGGCGCTGCCGGGCCACGCCGATTCGATCTGAAGCCGAGTGTGGGTCTGCTCAGGATCTCGGTCGATGCGGTGGATGCCGAGATCGTCGAGCTGTGATCTGCCGTGTTCAGCCCGCGAACTTGTACCCGAGTCCGTGAATGGTGAGGATGTATTGCGGGTGTCTGGGATTCGGTTCGATCTTCTGCCGCAGCCACGCGACATGCACGTCGACGGTCCGCGTGGACGGCATCGAGTTGTATCCCCAGACCTCGTTGAGGAGTTCTTCGCGCGTGAGCGTCGCACCCCGATGCTCGATGAAATAGCGGAGGAGCTGGAACTCGCGCGCCGACAGCTCCAGCGCACCGCCCGACTTGCTGACCTCGGCACGCCGGAAATCCACGCGGATATCGCCGAACTGGTGGCCCTCGGCCGGATGCGTTGAGACTGGAAGGCGGCGCAGCTTCGCTTCGATACGCGCCAGCAACTCCATCATCTCGAATGGCTTCGTCACGTAGTCGTCGGCGCCAAGCTTGAGACCCACGACCTTGTCCACGACCTGGCCGCGCGCGGTCAGCATGATGACCGGCGTCTCGACACTTCGCTTGCGCAGTTCACGGAGCACGTCGAACCCGTTGAGGCGCGGGAGCATGACGTCGAGCAAGAATGAGGTCGAACGCTTCCGCGGCTGCACGTTCCAGGCCACTCTCGCCGTCCGTGCTGGACTCGACGGCGTACCCTTCCCGCGTCAATCGATCCGTCATCGTCAGCACGAGCCCAGGCTCGTCTTCGACAAGGAGCAGTCGTTTCACGTGTGGTCGGGTTGTCCGCCCGCGGTCGCGGGCGCAGGCTGCGCGGATACCGATTGGCCGGCTCACCGGCTCTTCACCTGCTGCAGGAAGGTGAACGATGAATTCGCTGCCGGCGCCAGGCTTGCTGCTTCACAGCGACGCGTCCGCCATGGGCTTCGACGATCCGTTGGACGAGACTCAGGCCGAGGCCCGCGCCCTGAATGCCAGCTTCGACCGCCTCGCCGCCGCGGTAGAACGGCTCGAAGATACGTGCCTGGTCTGACGCGCTGATACCCATGCCCTTGTCGGCGACGATGACGCGCACGTCGGCGCCGCTCTTGTCCAGCGCTGACGCCAATCCAGCCGCCGGCGGCTCCATATTTCAGCGCATTGCTGATCAGATTCTGAAAGACACGACGCAACGCAGCCTCGTCGCCGAGAACGGGCGGCAGATCCTCTGGCAAGTCGACCTGCACGTCCATGTCGGCCCGGTCGATGAGCGCGGTGGAAGACGAGACGATGTCGTGGAGGAGCGGTTCGAGACGAACCGCGCGGAGCGCGAAGCCGCGCTGGCCTGACTGAATTCCCGCGAACTCGAGGATCTGCTCGACCATCTCGGTGAGCCGGCGGCCTTCGGTGCGCATCAGGTCGCCGTACTTCCTGATCTGCTGGTCGTCGCGGACGACACCGTCGGCGAGGTTTTCGGCGGCCGATCGAATCACCGCGAGCGGTGTCCGTAGCTCGTGCGACACCGCGGCGACGAACTCCATCTGCTGACGGGCGAGACGCTGCGCGCGGCGTGTCGAGAGAATCGAGCAGGCCCATGCTTGCGCCAAGCACGCCGAGAACGCTCATGCTCACGGCCATGTTGCGGTGCCGTGCGCTCTGCACGGCGGCGTCGAGCGAACCTGGCCGAATGCGTCAGCATCAGCCGCCATCTCGCCGCCGGGATCGACATCATCCGCGTCGTCGTTGCCGCACCAGCTCTCAGAGACGGTCGACTGAGGAACCGCCACCGGCTGCACGATGATCGACAGCGGACGCGCTTCGTGGAAGGTGAAGATGTCGTTCGCGGCCGCTGCTTTTGCCGTCGCCGGCGCCGGGCCGCGTGGTCTGCATCGAGTCCTGACGCTGGATGGTGTGGACGGTGGCGGCGAACGTCGTGAAGCGCCGCACCTCGGCGGCCAGGTTGGTGAGGTCTGTGCGAACTTGAAAGAGGTCGGCGGTGGCGTCGGCTTTGGCGTCCGGCTTGGGCGCAAAACCTGGCGAGGAGCTGTAGATCACGCCGCCTTGATTCGACGTGCTCACCACCGCGATTCGAAACTCACCGCCGGCCGTGTCCGCTCTGAAATGCCGCTCCGACAGCGTCGGCAGCAGTTCCCGCTTCAAGTACTGATCGTCGAGCGTGACGATGGCGTAGGAAAAGAGCGACCTCACGCGCTGTTCGGACGCGACGCGCTCCGACAGGAACATCAGAGGCATCGGCATCGGAGACACGATAGCCGGAACGCTCTCCCAGATGGGTTGCGAGAAGCGCGCGACGAACACGGTACGTCGCTCGGCATCCCGCTCGGTCACGTCAGGCTCGGCGAGCTGGCGACGCCAGTCGGCCATCGACGCGGGCCATTCAGCAACGGCGAACGTGCGGGACGCTGGATCGAAGCGACGAAGCTGCGGCCCTTGATCGTCACCTCGCGTGAACACGTAGAAGTCCTTGAGGAGCCTCGGAAATCGCGACGTGGCTTGCCACTGGTCGTAACGCGCAGCAAAACGTGGCGCAAGCTCTGCGTCCGTGCCGGGTTCGGTCTGGAAGAGCAAGTAAGCCCTGGTGAGCTCCCGATCGAGGTCCTGCGCAAACTCCGAGGCGCCTGCGTCCAGGCTGGCATGCCGGCGCTGGCGATCCGCTTCGCTGACCTGTCCGAGCCACCTGTATTGCAGCGTCGCCAGCAGCGCGAGCAGGCCGACCAGGACGATGGCCAACGACAGCATGGGCGGCCTGAAACGGGCCCGCCCCAACCAGGTCATGGGCCGAGTCTAGCATGGGGGAAATCAGGGATTTGCCGCCGATCCCCAAGGTTTTACGTCCTTAACAAACTCTTAGCCCCACGTTAACCAACGCCCTCATCCAAGCCGGTCATCATCGAACGTCGAATCTCACGGTGCTCGGGTGGCACGCGCAGCTGAAGCCGCGCGTCCAGCGCGTCCGAGCACGAGTTCAGTCACGTCACTGTTTGAAAAAGAGGAGTGACATGCGTAAGCAGGCAATCGTCGGATTGATCGTGATCGGCGCGTTGGCGGCGGGGCCCGCCGCACGCGTGCTCGCGGATGCGCGCGAGGACGCGAAGGCTGACGCCGTGATGGCTGAAGCTCGCAAGGCGCTCGGCGGCGAGAAGAAGCTGGCCGATCTGAAGGCCCTGTCGATGCGTGCCGAGTTCAGGCGCGAGTCGTCCGGACCGGTTCAGGCTGGCGGCGGCAGCACGTTCGTGATGATCGGCGGCGGCGGCAGCTTCAGTGGTGGCGGCGGCGGGCAGACAACCGGCTCGCTCGCCATCGACATGGTCTTCCCCGACAAGCTCTATCGCGAAGAGACGACCACGGGCGGATTCTCGATCACGCGTGTGGACGGCTTCGAAGGCGACCGCCCATTCCTCGACCTGACCTCGAACACCGCCGGTGCACGCGTCGCCGCAGACAATCCGGCGGCGGATCCGGCGCGCGCCAAGGCCGCGCTCAAGCGATCTCACACCGATCTCGCGCGACTGATGCTCGGACTCGTCGCAGGCACACAGCCTGGTCTTCCGGTGACGTACACGTACGCCGGTCAGGCCGAATCGCCAGACGGCACCGCTCACATGATCGACGTCAAGGGCGGCGAGGACTTCAAGGCACGGCTGTTCATCGACACCGCGACGCACTTGCCATTGATGTTGACCTACATGGAAGCCGAGCCTCGGCCCATTCGCATGATGCAGCACGGCGCGCCGGGATCCGGCGGTACACGCGTCGTCACCCCGGGCGGTGCCTCAGCCGCAGGCGGATCGAGTGCGTCCGGATCAGCCGGCGCCAGCGCATCCGGATCGGGTGGCGCGAGCGTATCGGCATCGCCCATGGCGAACCTTACGCCCGAGCAACGCGCCGAAATCGACAAGCAAATGAAGGAAGCGGCAGCGACGCCTCCCAAGATGATCGAGTACCGGATGTTCTTCGCCGACTATCGCGAAGTCAGCGGCATCTCGCTCCCGCATCGCATCACACGCGGCACCGGCGAGAAGACAACCGAGGAGTGGGAGATCAAGGACTACAAGGTCAATCCGAACATCAAAGCGGACCGGTTCAAGGTGGGGACTAACTAGACGCGTCAATCCAACCGCCAATTCCAGTCCGGGATCTGAGCCGATCGGCTGAGAACACTTGGGAGCGGGACGGGAGTCGGAGGTTGACAGGTAAGGACATAAGACATGACACGCTGCACACAGCTCCTCACCTCGCTCGTCATCGCGCTGCTGGCGTTCGCCTCCTCTGCGCCGGCGGCTGCACAAACGTCACGGGACACGACGTTCCGGGTCGTGGTCACTGATCCGACAGGTGCCATCATCGTTGGCGCACGGGTCATTCTTCAGCCGGTGGATCCCACGGGTCCTGCGGTCGAGACGGTGACGGACGACCGGGGTGAGGCGCTGTTTGCAGGTTTGACGCCAGGGCGCTACGACGTCCGCGCGGAGTTCACAGGGTTCGAGCCTCGCGTGATGAACGACATGCGGCTTCGCACCGGCAGCAATACCCGCCGCGAAATGAAGCTCGCCATCGCCAAGGTCATCGAAGACGTCGTCGTCGGCCAGGATGCCCGTGATCGCGCGCTCGACCCGCGGGGCAACGCGTTCACGAACCTCCTGACCCGCGAACAGATCGAGGCGCTGCCCGACGACCCGGACGAGATGGAGGAGCAACTGAAGCAGATGGGCGGCCCGGGTACGACGATTCGCGTCGACGGGTTCCATGGCGGAAAACTCCCGCCGAAGTCACAAATCCGGTCGATTCGCTTCCGTCGTGACTTCTTCGCGGCGGAGAACCACGGCGGCGGGATGGTGTTCGTGGACATCGTGACCAATCCCGGCGGCGGCCCTCTCCGCGGGAACGTGGACTTCATGTTCCGTGACGAGTCGCTGAACGCACGCAACGCCTTCGCCCCCACGCTCGGCGACGAGCAGCAACAGAACATGAACTTCACGATGAGCGGGACGATCATCAAGGATCGCACTGGCTTCTCGTTCACGACCAACGGCGTGGACGCATACGACTCGAAAACCTTGCTCGCCGCGCTTCCCGACAGAACGGTGAACGGCTCCGTGCGGCGCCCGACGCAGCGAACGAGCCTGCTCGCGCGACTCGACCACGCGGTGACCAAGTCGCACACGTTGAAAGCCTCCTACCAGCGCAACGGCAACGAGCTCGACAACCTCGGCGTCGGCGATTTCGACCTGCCGTCGCGTGCCTACTCGCGCGACATGAATGAAGACATGTTCCGCGTCTCGTTCTCTGGGCCGGTCGCTCGCAACTTCTTCAACGAGATGCGGCTTCAGTTGCGACACCAGACGAGCGACTCCAGGTCGCTGAGCGAGGCACCCGCCGTGCTCGTGCTCGACGCATTCAATTCGGGAGGCGCCCAAGTTGGCGGTGGACGAACGGTAACTGATTTCGAGCTGGCGTCGGACCTCGACTACGCGAAGGGCCGCCATTCCGCGCGCGCCGGGTTCCTGCTCGAAGGCGGACGCTATCGGAGTGACGACGTCCGGAACTTCAGCGGGACGTTTACGTTCGCCAGCCTCGATGCGTACGAGGCCGGACTGCCGACCACGTTCACGCAGCGCACGGGAAATCCGTTGGTAGAGTTCTCTGCCGCCCAGCTGGGCTGGTACGTGCAGGACGACATGCGCGTCGGTCGCTCGCTCTCGCTGAGTCTTGGCGTCCGCCACGAGCTGCAGACCCACACCGACGACTACTGGAACTTCGCGCCCCGCCTGGGTGCGACGTGGTCACCGTTCAAGAGCGGCACGACAACGTTCCGCGGCGGCGTCGGGATCTTCTACGACTGGTACGACGCGCAGATCTACGAGCAGACGCTTCGTGTCGACGGCGTTCGGCAAAGTGACATCGTCGTTCAGAATCCAGGGTTCCCCGATCCGCTATCCGGCGGCGATGTCGTGGTCCTGCCGTCTGGACGGCTCGTTCAGGCCGACAACCTGACGTTGCCCAGAACGGTGCGCTCCACGATTGCGCTCGAACAGACCGTTGGGAGGTTCGCGCGTTTCAACGCCGGCTACAACTACTCTCGCGGGCACGGCTTGTTCCGGGGGCGCAACCTCAATGCGCCTCTCGAGGACGGCACCAGGCCTGACCCGACAGCAGGCAACATTACCCAGGTCGAATCGACTGGCAAGTCAGAGGGCCACGTCGTGAACGTCGGGTTCAACCTGAACCTGCCGTGGCACAGGACCTTCCTTTTCGTGAACTACGGAGTCGGTCAGCTGCGAAACGATACGGATGGTCCGTTCGGCCTCCCCGCAGACAACTTCAACCTTGCAGCAGAGTGGGGCCCGTCCCCGATGGACGCGCAACAGCGGCTGACCGGCATGTTCAACATGAACCTGTGGAAGGGTTTCAAGATTGCCACGAGCTTCAACGGCAGCACTGGAACCCCCTACAACATCACCACCGGTCTCGACGACAACCGCGACACGGTGAGCAATGACCGTCCGGCCGGTGTTGCGCGCAACAGCGCGCGCACTGCCTCACGCTGGGACGCCAACGCGCGACTCAGTTGGGCCTTCGGCTTCGGTCAACGCAAGGGCGCTGATGGCGCCGCCGGCGGCCCGCACGTCGTCATGGTGCGCGC
This sequence comes from uncultured Acidobacteriota bacterium, assembly GCA_963710415.1. GTDB lineage: Bacteria > Acidobacteriota > Vicinamibacteria > Vicinamibacterales > 2-12-FULL-66-21 > CAVQAH01. The sequence continues at coordinate 305,818 of CAVQAH010000016.1, forward strand.
CGGCGGCGGCGACGCGTCGATGGGTGGATTCTCGGGAGGGGCGGACGAGAAGCGCTGGAGGTTCGAGCTCTTCGTCGCCGCCACGAACATCTTCAACAACGTGAACCTGCTCGGCTATAGCGGCGTGATGACCTCTCCGTTCTTCGGTCAGGCCACGTCGGCGGGGGCGCCGCGGCGGATCGAGCTGGGCGCGCGGTTTGGGTTCTAACGAAGCAGTGTGAAACTCCGATAACTCCGCGATTTCCAACTCGCAACTCCCAAAGCGCTCACGCCCGATCGACTGTGATCTCTTCGGAGTTGGAGTTGGGAGTTGGGAGTTATCAGGGCATCGGCTGGCGGTTGCTGAGGCGCATCCAGCCACGCACGATGCGATAGATGGCCCAGATGCCGAGCGCGAAGAGTCCGACGATCCAGATCGCGATGCCGATAAGCACGATGGCCAGCAGCGTCCCGACAATGATGACCACCGCCGCCCACAACATCGCGAACCAGAAGGTCCGAATCTGCCAGGTGAAATGCGACTCGAGCCAGGTTCCGCGAGCATCGGGTCGCTTCACGTAGTTGATGATCACCGCAATGATCGACGGCCAGCCGAACAGGAACGTGCCCACAACGCTGGCGGTACCGAACGCACCGATGGCCAGGCCCAGCGCGTGCAGCGCGTAGGTCACCTGGGTCACGGTGATCAGAGACTGATCCGGTTCTTTCCAGGCAGTCGTCTCGTTCACGTCGCCTCCGGAATGAAGTAAGACTCAACTAGTGCACTCTGCCAAGACTAAGCCCATCATATGCCGCGCACCTCCTCCCGTTCCAGGCTCACCTGTGCGCCGCGCGAACTGAATCGCCGATCGGCAAAGAGAAAGTACGGCAGCGCCAGCGCGGAGAGCGCAGACGCCACGGCGAACGCGGTCTCGAAGCCATAGCGCTGAATCAGCCCGCCCATGATCGTCGAGCCCGTGCCTATCCCGGTATCGAACGCTGCGAGGATCGCGCCAAAGGCGGCGCCGCGCCGGTCGGCGTTGACTTCCTTCATCACGTAGCCAACGTAAACGGGATACGCGGTTCCAAAGCCGACGCCGAAGATCACGGCGGACGCAATCATCCAGAACCTGGTGCCGCCGATGGCCAGGCACGCCATGCCGACGCTGATGAGCACCAGGCACGGGATGAACACGCGCCTGTATCCAAATCGATCGCCGAGACGCCCGGCGAACGGCCGCGTGACCAGGATCACGATAGCCAGCGCGGTCAGGTAGATGCTCTTGGGCGTTACGCCATTGGCGTCAGCGTACATCGCCGTGAAACTTGTGATTCCTCCGTAACCAAAGGAGTACAGAAACAAGCACCCCGAGATGATCAGCACCCGCCATTCGAGAAGGCGGCCGCCACGCTGGCGGCTCCGTGACTTCCACTGGCTTCTCGCGACGCAGGTTGAACGCGATGGCCGCCATGGTGGCGTTGAGCGCGGCGCCAACGATGCAGAGGAGCAACCACCCGCGGTGATAAATCCAGAAGCCGACCGTCGGCGCAACGGCGATGGCCGCGACGCTCGACAGACCCCAGTAGCTGATCCCTTCCGCCCGGCGGCGCTCCGGCAGCAAGCTGGTCATGTAGGCCGCCGACGCTGACAGCAGCCCAGACCAGAACACACCGTGCACGATGACCAGCGCGAGCAACAGGCGGTAGTTGGTAATGACGGCGTACACCATCGACAACAGCGCCAACGCAACACTCGAGGTGATGAGGATGTGGCGCTGGCCGACGCGATCCGCAAACGCGCCCGTCAGCGGCGCCGACAAGGCCGATGAATACGTCAGGAATCCCAGGAACAGCCCGGAGGCGAACGTCGAGCCACCCAGGTCGAGGATGTGGAAGGGCGCTGTCGGCAGCAGCTGGAATGCCGACAGAAACACCGTGAACGTGAACCCGCACATCACGAAGAAGTGCGGGGTGAACAGTCGATCGGCCGAAGGGGACATCGAACAGATCAGTCTATCAGACTGTTCAGGACGGGGGTTCACCACGCCGAGGTTCAGACGAGGGTTCACGACAAGGGTTCAAGCCGGGGGTTCGGGACGCGCTATTCGGCTTTCAGCGCGACGACGGGATCCACACGCGTCGCTCGCCACGCCGGTACGAGGCTGGCGAGGATCGCCACGAGGGCGAGCCCCGCGCCGACGGCGGCGAATGTGATCGGATCGCCGGGACTGACGTCGTGCAGCATGTTCCGCATCAGCCGCGACGTCCAGATTGCGGCGACGGTGCCGATGGCGACGCCGGTGAGCGCGAGACCAAGGCCGCTTCGGAGAATCAATCGCAGCACTTCGCTCCGGCCCGCACCGATAGCGACGCGAATGCCGATTTCGCGCGTCCGCCGGCTCACGACGTACGAGAGCACGCCATAGATGCCTATCGCGGACAGGATCAGGGCCAGCGTCGCGAAGATTCCCAGCAGGACGCCTGTGAATCGCGGCGTGGACATCGTTGCGTCGACGACCGTCTCCATCGTGCGGACATCGGCAATCGGAAGATTCGGGTCGATGGCGCGTACCGCTTCGCGAACGGGTGCCGTCTGCGCCGCCGGATCGCCACTGGCCTTTACGACGAGTGTCATTCCCCGCATCGGGAACCCGACCGATCGGTGCCACTGCCGGTGCGGAACGTAGAACTTCTCCTTGATTCGATCGGTGATCCCGTTGTGCCGAACGTCAGCCACGACTCCGACCACGGTGACCCACGGACGTTGCGGGTTCCCGCCAATCTTCATCCGACCACCCAGCGGATCACGCCCGTTCCAGTAGAGCCGCGCCATTTCCTCGTTGATGAGCGCGACCAGCATGCCATCGGCGGTGTCGGCGGGCGTGATCGTACGGCCGCGCACCACGCGTTCACCCATAGCCTCGAGGTACCCGTCGGTCACGATCTGCCAATCTCCCTTGGCGTTGGTGCCCGGCGCCGGCTGATAGCCCTCGACCTGAAGCCCGAAATCGCCGATCGTCGACCCGAGCGGGAGCGATCGCGCCGCGCCGGCAGCGCGGACACCTGGCAGCTGGCGGATGCGATCGTTCAAACGCTCAAAGAAGCCACTCACCTGCTCTGGTTGCGGATACGCCGTCTCCGGTAGCGCGACCCTCATCGTCAACACGCCTGATGGATCGAGGCCGAGCGGAACGCGCTGCAGCGCCCAGAGGCTGCGAATCATCAAGCCCGCGCCGACGAGCAGGACGACGGCGAGCGCCATCTCGACGATCACGAGGGCATTGCGGAACCGCTGGCCGCCGCTGCCGCCCGACACGCTCTGGGCACCGTCCTTCAACGAATCGGTCAGGTCAGGGCTGAGCGCACGAAGCGCAGGGACGATGCTGAACATCACGCTGGTCACGATGGCCACGGCCACCGTGAAAAGAAGCACAGGAAGGTCGAGGGTGACGTTCGCGACGCGCGGGATATTCGCGGGGTTCCACCACGCCAGAAAGCGAACGCCCGCAAGTGCGAGCAGGAGCCCGGCGATGGCGCTGAGGCCAGACAAGACGAGGCTTTCGGTGAGCAGTTGCGACACGACGCGCCACCCGGCCGCACCCAGCGCCGACCGTACGGCGATCTCGCGTTGCCGCGCTTCAGCTCTCGCGAGCAGGAGGTTCGCCACGTTCGCGCACGCGATCAACAGCAGGAACCCGACCGCGCCGAACAGCAACCAGACCGATCGGCGCACCGAGCCCACGACTTCATCCGACAACGACAACGTCACCGTGCTGAACTGCATGGGGACGGGATACAAGCCTTCCTTGGTCATCGCGGCGGCGATGTTTCGGAGCTCGTCGGCCGCCTGCGCTACGGTCGCACCTGGTGCGAGCCTGGCCGCTGCGTAGAGCCCGTGATTCCCGTGATCCATGCTGGCCGGATCCATCTGTAACGGCGTCCACAGCTGCGTGGTCTGAGGATTCTGAAAATCGGTGGGCAGCGCGAAGTCCGTCGGCATGATGCCGATGACCTCGAAGGGCCGCCCGTTGATCTGGATGGTCCGGCCCACCAGCCCACGGGTCGCCGTTATACCGGCGCTGCCACAGGGCGTGCCCCATCACGACGAGAGCGGGACCGTTGGGCACGTCCTCTTTTTCCGAGAACGTGCGTCCGATCATGGGCTGCACACCAAGCGTGGAAAAAATGTTCGACGTGACGTCGGCAGCGGCGACGCGTTCGGGGTCGCCGTCACCGGTGAGGTTGACCTGGCCGTCGCTCCAGGCTGCGACGGAGGACAACGTCCGGGCGCGCCTGCGATATTGGACGACCTCGCCGGTCGACACCCAGGTCTTGTCGAAAGCGACCCAGCGGCTCCAAATCATCGCGGCGCGGTCGGGCTCAGCCCACGGAAGTGGCCTGAGGAGTACAGCGTTGACCACGCTGAAGATAGCGGCGTTGGCGCCAATGCCCAGCGACAACGTCAGCAGCGCGATGAGCGCAAAGCCGGGGCTGCGCTTCAGTGTCCGGGCGCCAAACCGCAGATCCTGCCAGAACCGTTCGAAAAACCTCATGCCTGGACCCCCTGCATCCTGTGATTGGACGGACGGACTCCGGTAAACGTTTGTCCTACGCTAAGATTTCTGGATGACGCAGGACCTCAGTCAGTTCCGGCCCTCACGCATCTGGCGGCGGATGCCCGCCGAGCGGCGGCTTACCGCCTCCGAGCTCTTCTGGGCGGACGAGCAGTCAACAGACCAGCAGATCGAGGCGGTCGCCGCCATCGCTTCGCACATGAAGTTCCGCACTAAGAGCGTACTGGGATTGGCGCCCGAGAAACGCATCAAATACCTCGCGGGCTTGCCGGTGATTTCGGATACCGTTGCCGCCCGCGCGCTGGTCAACTATCACCTCGAGCGGCAGCGGCCGATGATGTCGGCGTTCCTCGACAGCCTCGGCATCACGCACGAGAACGGTCTGATCAACGACGAGACCGTCTCGAAACCCGACGCCGCAAAACTGCGATCGGCTGCGTCCGAACTGGCGGCGAAGTTCCCTGCTGACGAGGTAGCGTTGTATCTTTCGACGCTCGTCTCGCAGGACCCGGATACCTGGGGCGAACTCGCTGAGTTGCCGGAAACGATTGAAGCTGAGACTAAATCGTAGTCCGTGGTTCGAGCTACGGCTAAGGCTTCCGACTACCAGACTCGAGCGCGCGCACTTCGGCGGCGGCGCGTTTGCCGCTCTCGATGGCGCCGTTCATATACCCCTGCCAGCGCTCGCTCGTGTGCTCGCCGGCGAAGAGCACTCGTCCAGCCGGCCTGGCGAGCCACGACCGCAAGGCGGGATCGAAAGACGGTCCGAAGAACGCGTACCCTCCACGTGACCAGGGATCGTCCTCCCACGTCGTCACCTGAGCGTTGATCAGTTCCGCTGGCGGACCCAACCAGCGCAGCTGATCGACGACGGCCTGCGAGCCTCCGGTCGCAATCACTTCTTGCAGTTCACGTGATGCGCGCCCGCCGGCGAGCAGCGTGAGGATACCGGCCGGACCGCGCTGCTCCTCGTTGGCCTCCCACACCGCGCCGGTCGGCAGATCTGTACCAAAAGCAGACGGCCGCCCCGCTTTCCGCCAGAAGCGTTTCGCGAATTGCAGCGTCATCCGCGTCGCGCCGCCGTAACCAAGCGTCTGGAAAGCCCGATGCTGATCGTCAGGCAGACCCGGTTCGAACTCTACGTCCCTTAGCGTTGTCGCGGGCAGGGTCACGACGCAGTAGTCGCCGTCGATCTCGCGCCGCGATCTGGCGGTCGTCAATCGTCACGACGACGCCGTTCTCGCGGCGCTGAATGCGGCGGACGACCGCGTTGATCAGGAATCGGCCATGAAGGTTATCGGCTAGCGCGCGTGGCAAGCGGTCGTTCCCGCCGCGAATCCTGAACATCCGGCCCTCGCCGGGCGTGTCGCCGGAGGCGAACTGGTCGACCAGCACGAGCAGCGACAGGTCCTCGGGATCCGCGAGAAAGAAGCCGCGGAGTCCTCGGAGGCCCGCCGCGAGGCCGCCATTCGCATCGATCGACTTCAGCCATGTCGAGACCGACGTGCGCGCAAGGCGCGCAGCAATCGCCGAATCCCAGCGCTTTTCCGCCAGCTCGTAATCCGCGATCTCGGGCCGTAACCGCTTGCCAGCCTCCTCGAACGTCCTGGGCGCGGTCCGCATCGTGCGGCGGCCGCGGCCGTTCTCGCCGTAGAAGCCCCATCCCGCTCGCAGAATCCGAACCATCGGCAGTTTCAGCTGTTTCGCCAGATCGAACAGGCTCGTTTGCTCGGCGTCGATCAGATCCGCACCAGCTTCGGCGTGTTGGCCGGCGGCGAAGCCGTCACGAATCGTGAGAACCCGGCCGCCTGCGACGATCCCGCGCTTCGACGATCGTGACCGCTGCTCCGGCCGCTTCCAGATCGCGTGCCGCACTCAAACCCGAGAGGCCGGCGCCGGCGACAATCACTCTCACGCCCGTCAGTGGCCCTCGTGTCGCGTCCGTCATCAGTCCAGCGTAATACGGGCTGTATCATGATCCGATGCGCTTTCTGTTGACCCTGGTACTTCTACTACCTGGTCCGCTTCAGCCGGCAGCGGCACAGCAATCATCGCCTCTGGAAGTCCGAGGTTCGCGCGATCATTGCCGGCAGCGAAGCGGAGGTGGCCGTGGCGTTCCGTACGATCGACGGTCGGGACGAGCTGCTTCTCGATCCCGACAAGGTGTTTCACGCCGCCAGCACGATGAAAGTACCGGTGATGATCGAGCTGTTCCAGCAGGCCGAGCAGCGGCAACTGTCGCTCGACGAACGCTTGCCGATTCGCAACGAGTTCAAGAGCATCGTGGACGGGAGCCCATACAAGCTCAGCGAGGGCGATGATTCCGACAAGGAAATCTACTCTGCCGTTGGCAAGAGCCTCACGCTCAGGCAACTCTGCGAAGCGATGATTACCGTCAGCAGCAACTTCGCGGCGAACCTGCTGATCGAGCGGCTCGGGGTCGACAGAATCCGCAGCACGGTGTCGCGTCTCGGCGCAGACGGGATGCAGGTCCTCCGCGGCGTCGAGGATCAGAAGGCGTTCGACAAGGGCCTGAACAACTCGACTACGGCGAGAGGCCTGCTGATCCTCTTTCAGAAGCTCGCGACAGGCCACGCTGTGAGCGTGAAGGCGGACGCCGCGATGATCGAGATTCTGAAGCGTCAGAAGTTCAACGAGGCGATTCCCGCAGGTGTCCCCGCCGGTACGGCTGTGGCCCACAAGACCGGCAACATCACCAAGATTCACCATGACGCCGCGATCGTCTTTGCCCCGCGGCCTGTACGTGCTGGTGATTCTGGTTCGCGGAATTCAGGATCAGAAGGTCAGCGCGCCGCTGATGAGCAAGATCTCGGCGGCCGTGTACAAGCGCAGTCAGGTGTCTCGCTAGCCGGGTCTCCGGTCAGCGTGCCCGATCGGCGAGGCGATCCGCGATTCGTCGATACCCATCCTGCTCACGGAGCGGCTCGAGCAGAGGCTCGACGGGAATCGTCCACCCCGTGAACGGCAGCTCCGCGCGGTCAAGCAGCACATGCAGACACTGAATCGCTTCGTCGAACTGTCCGAGGACGGTGTGGTGGAGGGCGGCTGCCAGCGTCGCTTCGCTTCCCCGCCCGCCGCGCCGCAGGGATTCGATCGCCGTGGCAACGCGGCTGAAAGCCGCATCGCGTCCGTCGTTGTCTCCGGCCGTCGCAAGCGATGCGCCGAGGCCCACGAGGGAACGTGCATGCTCGGGAAACAGCTCCAGCGCGCAGCGAAACTGAACCGCGGCCGCTTCGGCATCACCCGTGCGCAGGTACGCGAAACCGGAGCCATCGTGCGCATTCATCGCGAATTCCGGCGCATAGAGCTGCGACGAGCCTGACGAGATCTCTGCCTGGAACTCTCGTTGCGCTTCAGCCGCATCGCCGCGGGCCAGGCGCACGAGTCCGAGCAACCAGTGCAATCCCTTGGCGGGATACCGTTGTTTGAGGTTCGCCTGACGGTCCTGAACGAGCGTGCCTTCACGGAGAACCGACTCCGCGCGATCCAGATTGCCGCGGGCGATATGCACCATGCCGGCTTCGAAATGCACGAACGGAAAATCCGGATAGAGATCGACCGCTCGCTCCAGCGCGTGGAGCCGTTCTTCGCCCCACGCCGCGTGTGCCAGCCGGAATTGGTTTCCCCAGTAGCCAGGTTCCAGGGCCACCGCGCGCCGGGCCGCCGACAGCGCTTCGGTCGAACGGCCGGCGCTCATGAGCAGAAACGCCAGCGATGCATGCGCCTCGGCCAGATCGCGCTCGAGCTCGATCGCCCGGCGGACGTGGTCGGTGGCTCGCGCCAGCAGCGCCGCATCGGGTTGATTCCGCGCGCGCGACATCTCGTACTGCCAGAACCGAGCATTCGCGAGGCCGACGTGCGCGCTCGCATAGCGCGGATCGAGGCTGATCGCGCGTTCGAAGTCGGCGATCGCTCCCGGCACCAGAGACGCATCGAGCGATTCGAGGCGGACCCTGCCCTCGGTGAAGGCCTGATAGGCTTCCAGGCTGCTGGTGTCGCCGAGCGATCGGTGTGCGCTCGACCCGGATTTCGCCAGACCGAGCGACTCGGCGAACTGCGCGACGAGCCTGTCCTGCAGATCGAAGACGTTCTCGAACAGCCCGTCAGCTTTCGCCTCCGCCAGGGCCTCACCACTTGCGGCATCGACCACTCGCGCAGTAATTCGCAAGCGATCGCCCGCACGCTGGAAGCTGCCGACGACCGCGCGGTCGAGGTGAAGGTCGGCACGAAGGGCGGTCAGGTTCGAGCCGCATCGTTTCACGGCTTCGACGACGCGCACGCGATCGATGACGCGCAGGCGCGACGATGCGCGGAGATCGTTGGTCACCGTTTCGGCGATGCCTGACGACAGCCAGGCCGTGTCGCGATCGCCGCTGACGTTCGAGAAATCCAGCACCGCGATGCTCGCCTGCGGCTCGCCACCGACCTGCTGCACGGATGCGGGGGCGACGTGAGAGACGACGCCCGAGCTCACCGGTGCGATGAAACGATAGCCCCGTCGCGCGACGGTCTGGATGTACGACGGCTCGGACGGGTCGTCGCCGAGCGCCTGGCGGAGCTCCGAAACCGCCTGCGTCAGGGCGTTGTCGGTGACGGCGACGTCCGGCCACAGCGCTTTGAACAGCTCGTCTTTGGAAACCAGCACGGACGGACGAGCGACCAGATAGAGGAGGAGGTCGATGATCTTCGGTGAAAGCTGAATGACCTGCTCGTCACGAAGGAGCCTGAACGCTGAAGGATCGAGTGCAAACGGACCGAACCTGTACACGCTGCTCACCGTTTGCAGGTGACCGTCGACCCTTGGAACGACTTGACGTCAAGGACCGGGAGCGCCTGCGACGTGCCCTGCATCGCCTGCTCGCGTGTCCGCGGATCGCCGCCCACGATGACCTTCGTTCCGCCAATCCTCGTGTTGAAAGAGACTCTCATCGGTCAGCGTCGATTTCAGCTCGCCCGTCAGCGAGACCACGAAGCCGTCGTGCTTCTCGCGCATGTCCTTGAGGAGCTCCTTCTTGCCTTTGAGCTGGAAGGAGTAAGTGGCCGTCGCGACGGGAACGCCATCCTCGCCGGTGACTTCGGTCGACTGCAGCAACGAGCCCTGGAGACATCCCGTGACCGTAATGGTGTCCCCCTTCTTCAGGCCTCGCTTGCGCTCGGTCTCCTGATCCGCGGCGACAGCGGCCCCTGCGCCAAGCGACGCGATCGAAACGATGACGGCAGCCGTGCGAAAGCGGTTGAAGGTCTCCATATCGAAGAGCAGCATAGCACCAGTACCAATCTGCCCATGAATCGTCGTCTTTTTGTCGCGAACGCTGCCGCGCTGGCGGCCGCGGGTGTGGCCTCGCGGGCCTCCGTTGACCCCTCCGCAAACGCCCCAGGCACAGCGGCAGCCGTTCATCAAGCCGCGACGGCTGGCGGCCGGCGACTCGGTTGCGCTGGTCGCGCCGGCGAGCGCCACGTTCAACACCATGGAGCTGGATATCGCAAAGGAATCGCTGCAGGCGCTGGGCCTGAAGGTCCAGGTCGGCGGACACCTGCTCGATCGCCACGGCTATCTGGCCGGCCAGGATCGCGACCGCGCGGAGGACATCAACCGGTTCTTTGCCGACACGGCCATCCGCGCGGTGCTGCCGATCCGCGGCGGCTGGGGAAGCAGTCGCCTCCTGCCGCATCTCGACTACGAACTGATTCGGCGTAACCCCAAGATCGTCCTCGGGTACAGCGACATCACGGCGCTCCTCCTCGGGATTCATGCCCGGACAGGCCTGATCACCTTCCATGGACCGAACGGCATGGGCCGGTGGGACGAGTTCTCGGTTGGGTGGGTGAAGCGGGTGCTCTTCGACGCCGAGGCGGTGACGCTCGAGAATCCGCGCGAGAAGGGCGAGTTCCTCGTGCAGACCGAGAATCGGACGCAGACGCTCACGCCCGGTGCAGCCCGCGGCCGGTTGCTTGGCGGGAACCTCACCGTGCTCAGCGCGATCATCGGATCGCCCTACCTGCCGGACTGGGACAACTCGATCCTGTTTCTCGAAGACGTCGGCGAAGACCTCTACCGGGTCGATCGCATGCTGACCACGCTGAAGCTTGCCGGCGTGCTGACGAAGATCCGCGGGTTCGTGTTTGGAACCTGCAGCGAGTGCGAGCCTGGATCCGGATACGGCTCGCTGACGATGGAGGAAATCTTCAACGACCACATCATGCCGCTTGAAGGTTCCCGGCCTGGCGAGGCGCGATGATCGGTCACCGCATGCCACAGTTCACGCTGGCCGAAGGGCTGGAAGTCGAGATCGATGCGGCTGGCGTGCAGGATCAGGATGTTACAACCGGCGGTTACTTGAGGGTCGTGACGCGCAGCTGAAGCTGCGCGCTGCCTGGTACCAGCGGCGCGCGGCTTGAGCCCGCGTCATCAAGCGCTGAACAGCTTCAGCTCGCCGAACGCGCCGAGCCTGTGCACGCCGCGATCTTCGAACGGCAAGCCGGCATCGCCGACGATGTCGCGAACGGTCCGCGACACCAGGACCTCGCCCACCGAAGCGGCCGCCGAGATGGCGCCGGCCAGCTCCACCGGCGGACCTTTCGGCAACCCACCTTCCACCGTGCACTCACCGGTGTGCAGGCCGATCCGAATGCCAACGTGGAAGCGCCCGGCCGCGCCGGCGAGCGCGGCGGCGCATCGGATCGCGCGCGCCGGGCCATCGAAACCGGCCACGAACTTGGCGTCGTGGCTCTCGATGACGCGGCCGCGAAACCACTCGCATTCCCGTGAGGCATGTTCGAGAAACGCCGGAATGCCGCGATCGCCCTCCAGCTCCGCGTGCACGATCGTGGCGAGCATGCGATCGAACGGCGCCAGCATCGGCGCCTCGATGATGAAGCGCTCGATCTCGTCGAGCATCGAATCCTGATCGCCGACAAATGGCAGGTGGTCGTTGCCCGGCAGCTCGAGGAAGCGCGCGCCGGGAATCCTGCTCGCGACGTAACGGCCCTCTTCGACGTTCAGGGTCCGGTCGTGACGCCGATGGATGACCAGCGTGGGCACGCGAATCGAGGGGAGGATTCCCCGTATGTCGATCTCGGCGTTCATCTTGGTCAGCGCGAGCGCCGCGCCCGGGCTCGCGCCCATGCGCAGGTAGGTGCTCCACCACGTCCGGAAGGCCGGATCGCGCGGCGACGCTCGGTGCACGCTCCTCGAGACCGATCGGTCCGCCCCACTCATCGCGAATCTGCTGATAGAACGCTTCGCGCTGCTCGCGCGTCGGCGCCCAGGGATAATCCGGGTCGCGCAGACGTTTGGCATACGTCCCGATCATCACCAGCGCACGCGTCTTCTCGGGATAGGTGGCGGCGAAGAGGGCACACATCGGCCCACCTTCCGAGACACCCACGAGCGACGCCTGCGTCGAGCCGACCTGATCCATCACCGCGCGCACATCGTCCATCCGCTGTTCCAGCGTGGGCAGCTCGGTGACGCGATCGGAGAGGCCCGTGCCTCGCTTATCGATCAGGATCAGCCGCGAAAACGCGGCGAGACGATTGAGGAAGCGGGCGAAAGCTCGGCTCGGCCCAGAAGTATTCGAGGTGCGACACCCAGCCCATGATGAAGACGAGATCGATGGGGCCGCCGCCAATCACCTGGTAGGCGATGTTGATGTCGCCGCTGCGAGCGTAGTGCGTCTCGGGTACGGCGAGCGCTGACGGGCCGCTGACGGGCATCACCGCGCCCGAATGGCGTACCGGCGCGATGCGTTTCCAGCGCCACCGGCGCGATGAAGCGATAGCCGCGCCGGTGCGCCGTCTCGATAAACGTCGGCGTCCGCGGATCGTCATGGAGCGCCCGACGAACCTCGCGGATGCACACCTTGAGTGCGCCGTCGCCGACGTGCACGTCAGCCCAGGCGAGCTCGAGCAGCTCATCCTTCGTGACGAGCTGCCCGGGCCGCCGGATCAAATGCTCGAGAACGGCAAACGCCTTCGGCGCGAGGGGAACGACCTCGTCACCCCGGCGCAGCTGTCCAGCCGAGGCATCGAGCCGGAACGGACCGAACGCATAGGCCGACATGGTGGCTTCAATGAGCACATCCTGCATGTCAGCCTCGGGAGTGCCGAGTGAGCCGATCGCGGTCGGTTGCGTCGAACCGCTGATGCGTAAGCCAGAACTCCACGAAAGCCAGGAGCTCCTGGACGGACGTGAAGTGGGCGGCGTCCCCGGAGCGCATGTGTTCGATACGCCCGGTAAACACCCCCTGACCCGGGTCGGCGTCCGCGCCGAAGTGCACGCGGAACGCACGGCCCGTCAACGCCAACGATTCGCGCGGCCGGCTCACGGTTAGAGCCTGGCGGGCTTGCCCGCCACGTAGTAGATGTTGATCGGATCGTGCGGCAACCCCTGAACGCGCACGTCCCGGAAACCGGCGGCCTCGAGCATTTCGAGCGCCTGCTCCCGACCCCACATCGCACCGAGCCCCGGCCCGCCAGCCGCCAGCGACACCGACATGCAGTGCATGCATGAAATAGTGTATAGGAACGGCCCGAGCGGGTGCGCGCGATTGTCGTGGATGTCCGTGTGCCCGGCAATATCCTGCATCAGGAACGTGCCGCCAGGTCGCAGCGCCTGGAAGATGGCCTCGAGCACCAGCGCCGGGCGTCCCTGATCGTGGATCGCGTCGAACGCCGTGATCAGGTCGTAGGTCTGATCGCTCGACATCTCGGCCACGTCATCCTGCACGAAGCGGACATTCCGCAGACCTCGCCGCTCGGCGTCGGCATTGGCCGCCGCCACGGCAATCGGCGAGAGGTCCACTCCGGTGAACAGGCTCGCCGGATACGCCTGGCCCAACGCGATCATGGCCCGGCCACTTCCGCAGGCGACGTCGAGCACGTCGATGCCCGACTCCAACTGCCGCGTGACGTCCTTGGCGAGCGGGAGAATGTGCGGCAGCAGACCCTCCACGACTGTCTGCTGGCTCTCCTCCGCCATCACCTCGTGAAACCGCTGGATAGGCGCCATATGGAACACCACGCCCATGTGTGAAGGCTTCGACGACCGCATCCTCTGCCGCGCCGAGGACGCCGATCCATTGCGCCGTGACCGCCACGTTGTTCGGGCTCGAGGCGCGCGTCAGGCAGGCGGCGTGCTCGACCGGGAGCTTGTACGTCTCCGTGGCACGGTCGTAGGTCACGATCCGGCCGGTGACCATCGCTCCAAGCCACTCGCGGACGTAGCGCTCACTCAGACCAGCAGCGGCAGCGATTTGCGCCGCGCTCGACGCAGGCATGCAGCCCATGATGTCGAAGAGGCCTGTCCGATGCCCGACGCTCATCATGAGCGCCAGCGCGCCGTCGTTGATTATCTGCAGGGTCCGTTCGGCAAACGCATCCGAAACCGACCGATCGCTACTCGCCATGACGTCCAGAGCCATGTATTTCCCCTTTCTCAGCGGCCGGACACGACGCTTCTGGCGCATGCCCGACTTAGAAAGCTTACGGGCGTGGGCGGATCCGGCGCATGAGCAACGCCTGCGGAACTGGTAAGGAAATGGTAAGGGGGGACCTAGCGTGACGCCTGGCTGCAGTCGGCCCGCGAGCCGACCGTCACCTGCTTCATCCGATCGCCCTCATGAATCCCGTCAACAATTGAGAGGTCGCTCGAGCACACATACGCAAAGACCGTGTAGTCGTGGTCGAGACGCGCATTGTCGACGAGATTGACGAAGATCTGCGCATCGCCGGTGTCGCGCCCGCGAGTCGAGATGCCGACGGTGCCCCGCTCGTGCATCAGCAGACTGACTTCGTCACGCATGAAGGGGCAGTCACCGCAGTACTCGTTGGCATTCGGACTGCCGCCCTGGATGACGAAGTTCGAAACGACGCGATGAAAGGGCGTGTTGTCGTAGTAGTTCGCGCGCACCAGACGGATGAAGCGATCCTTGGTGAGCGGCGCCTGCTCGTCGTGGAAGCCCATCCAGAAGGCTTTCCCGCTCTCCATCTCGATCTTGACGTTGACCTTCTCGCGCAGGGAGGCGGGATTCGGTAGATCGGGCTGGCGGACCTGTGGCTCCGCGGTGTGGGGACGGCCCGTCCATTGTGTCAACACGGAGGCGGCCGCGACCGCGACTCTCGAATCGATATCTCGCAGCAACGGGGTCAGGACGGCCGCCTGGGCGCTGGAGCCGAATTCAGCGAGCCGATCGATCAGGGCAAGCCGCGCGTCGCGCGAGGTCTGGCACCGCTCTTCCGTGATTCGCTGCAGCGCGCCGATGACCGCACTCAGAAGGCCCGGAGTGGAGTCTGCATCCTTCAACTGGAGAGCGGCCTGCGCGGACCACCTGGTAGGGACGCGCGGGAGCGGTGCGTCCCGTCGAGCGGGTCCGGCGATTGAGCGCTTCGATGAAAACGGCGTCGCTTTCGGAACCACGGCGGCGGCGGATCGGCGGCAATGCGGCCTCGACGACGTTGTCGTCGGGATCGGCCGCCAGACGGAGCAGCGTGTCCACGTCGTCGATGGCTGCCGCCGCTCGCGCCGCGTAGACGCGAACGTACGGGTTGTCATGACGGGCAAAGAAGGCCATGCCGATTCTGGCCCGCTCGGGGGAGCGCTTGGCGAGCGCGACGAACGCATGCGCTTCGCGCTGCCATCGGCCGATCCCTGGCGGCGTGCGTGCCTCGGACGTCAGCCGGACGGTGACGAGCTCGTCGTCTTTGCACTGATCGCCGAGCGCGTCGAGCGCCGCCAGCACGACGTGAAGATCCGGATCGCTCAACGCGTTGAGGAGCGGGGCACAGCCCTGATCGCGAGCCGCACGACGGGCCCAGGACCGGACCGCTTCGACGCGAACGGCCGGCGAGCGATCCTTCAGCGTCGTGTAGAGCAGCTCGAGACGCTCGTCGACGGTGAGCGCCGGTCCCGCGCCGGCGATCGCCAGCGCCGCCAGCCGCCTGACTTCGAATTCCTCGTCCAGTACCGCAGCTCTCAGAGTGACCGCGTCAGCCCCCTGTGCCGCCACGACTGCAGCCATTGCGTTCCGACGAACCGCGGGCGCTACCATGCGCTCGCTGCGACGGCTGGCAAGGAGGCGAAGCCGCTCGACCGTTTCTTCGCTGAGCGGTGACAGTTTACGGTGGAGGCGCGCGAGCGACTCTGCACCACGCGCCGCCGATTCGGATGGATTCGACAGCTCGAGCCCCGAGCGCAGGACTTCTTCCGCTGCCCGCACCTGATCGACCGTCTCGTAGGGAAGCCGGCCGATCGCCCGATAGATGGCGTCACTCCTCGGAGCGGTTGCCAGCGCTTCCAGCGCCACCTGAACCTGGTCGAAGGACGACGAGCCTGGCAGCGGCTCGCCTTTGAATGCCTGTGCGAGGGCGTTTGCCGCCTCTTCGCCGACGGAGCGTTCCGACAGGCGTACGAGAGGCAGGAGGTAGGTGATGACGTCGCGGCGTTCGAGCCGCCCCAGCGCGCGAATTGCTGCGGCCCGAACGTCCGCGTCGCCGGTCGCCGTCGATTCGACGAGCACGCGAAGGTCTTCAGCCGTCGCGGCGCGGTTCTCTTCCGCCGCGAGGACCGCCATCCGCCTGGACTCCTGCGAGCTGCCGCTCCGCACCGGCAGCAGTGCCGGAGCGCTGGAACTTGCGCAGAGGGCGGCCACCGCCAACAGGGCCACCCGCGTCCGCTTCATCCCTGTGCTACCTCCGGCCCGAATACTCCAGCATCTGGGTCTTCAAGTCCAGCGGGTACGAGATGCTGACGTCCTGGATCGTCCCATCGCTGCCGATCACCGCGTCAAGGCGAGGCTGAACGAACCCCGTATAGGAGGGCATGTTGAGGCGCTCGACGCGCGCGACGACTTCGTCACGGAGGCCGGCGTCGAAATGAATCCCATACATCTCGACGAGCTGCTTGGCCGCATCGTAGTCGCCTTCCGCCTTGATGCGTTGCACGTCGGCGAGCAGCCGGCCCACCCCTTCGCGGAATGCCTTCGCGTCGACCATCACGTAGTAGGTCTTGCCGTCGCGACGGCGGACCTCGATCGCGTCCGAGTTGGCCATCAGCCAGTGGACGACCATCTGCCGGTTGCGCATATGGTCTTCTTCGATCTGCGTGCCCTCACGCACTCGGCGAAGCTGCACGAGCGCATTGCGCGCGTAGCCTTCGTACTCCGCCTGGACAATCTCGGCGTGGTCTTCAGCCGAGACCAGCCCGAGTTCGACGAGCTTGGGATCCGGCACAAAGTAGAGCGCCACGAGGTCAGCGCGCGTCTCCTCGAGAGCCGAATACTGCTCTTTCAGCGCGCTCTGCGGGCTGCCCTGCAGCCGATCGGACACCTTCCCCGATCCGTGACCGATGACCTCGTGCATGTTGGTCGTGAGCTCACTGGCGACACTGCTCCACTTCTCGGCGCGCTCGGCCTCTTCAGGCGTCCACGAGAACTCGCGGCGGAACTCCGGCTGCGTCGACCGGTCGTACGCTTCGTTCACGTTCGAGAGCGAGACGGACTTGCTGCCGTAGTGCTCGCGGATGTCCTGGTCGTTCGGCAGGTTGATGCCGATGGGAGTGATCGGGCCGGACTCGCCCGTTTCGATCACGACATCGATCGCGTTCGCCGTCACGCCGCGCACGCCCTGTTTCTTGTACTGATCGGCCCAGGGCATGTGGTTCTCGAACCACTGCGCGTTCTCGGCAAGCGTCCGGATCCCTTCCGTCTTCTCAGGATTGACGTAGTAGACGAGCGCCTCCCAGGCCCCCTTGTGGCCGCGCGCGTCCATGTAGACCTCGATGAACCCGTTGATGGTATCGACAGGCGAATCGCGGTCGCTGACCCAGGCGACGTCGTAGGCCACACGGTCCGCCGTCTCGCCTGTGCGGTAGAACTTCACCAGCGACCGCAGCGCTTCCGCCATCGATATCGTCGCATAGGGAATCGCCGCTTCCAGGTGCCGGACGATGGCGCGAATCTCGGTGTCGTACTTGCCGCCGATCCGGTAGACCTCTTCGATCAACGAGCCATCCTGCTTCACCAGGCGCGAGTTCAGCGGATAACGCTCGACGAACCCGTCGAGGTCGGCCATGGTCACCCCGACGTAGAGGTTGTTCGCGCTGGACGCGAGGATGTCGCGCCCCGGACCGGGTGTTTTGCTGGTGACGATGGGATCGAACTCGAGGTCGAAGAACATCGGCCGGAGCCGCGTCAGTTTCTGATCCAGCGACTCGCTTGGGCGCAAGCGGAACGTCGCGCCGTTCTTGCGCGCCCGGTCGGCCGCCTGAGCAAGTGCTTCCGGTGTGCACTTCAGGACGAACTTCCTGGCCGTCAGGTTGTTGTAGGGGCCGCCGTTCAGCCAGAACAGTTTCGTGTAGCGTTCGATCTCTGCCAGGACGACCGGATCGATGCCCTCAGCGTGAGCGAGGATTTCCTCGAGCACGTCGCGCATCTCGATGTTGTGCGCGTATCGCTGATCGAGAAAGATGTCGCGACCGGCCAGGGCTGCCTGATAGAGGTGCCAAATCAGGATCTTTTGATCGCGCGGCAGGCGGTCGAACCCGTCCGCATAAAGTTGCGCAACCGCCGCGTCGTCTACCTGCTCGAGCAGGTACTTGCGGTCCGGAGGAGGAGGGGCCTGAGTGTCCGTCGTCGCCACAGTTGATGTCGGTCGTGTATTCCCGGTTACCAAATCGTTCTTCTCGTCCGCAGTCGCCACGCCAGCCTCCTTGGATCGGTCAATCTTCCTTTGTACAACGATGGGCTGGCAACAAACGAACAGGCCAGATGTTTTGGTTCGATCATTTACGCACTCCGTAAGAGGACGTCGCAACCGTCAGCGCGTCGCCGCTATCAACTCAGCGTCACCGTCTCGAGATGCTGCGGCATCTTCGTCGTCCAGCCAGGCAGCCCCTGAATGCGCGAGGCCAGCGCATCCATCGCCGTCGGCTCCCCGTGCACGAGGAATGCGGTCTTCGGAGGACGCGAAAAGCCTCCGAGCCAGCGCAACACCTCGTTCGAGTCGGCATGGGCGGACATCGATTCGATCAGCTCGATTCGGCAATTCACCGGGATGTCGCGGCCGTGGATCCTCACGGCTCGCTTCACCGTCCACCAGCCGGCGGCCGCGCGTACCCACGGCCTGGTATCCGACGAACAGGACGGTGTTTCGAGGATCCGGGAGCGCTTTCTTGAGGTGATGGAGCACCCGGCCTCCCGTCGCCATGCCGCTCGAGGAAATGACGATGGCGGACATGTCGGAGGCGGTCAACTGCTTGGATTCCTCTGCTGAAGCCACGGCACGGAACCGTGCCGTGCAGAACGCGCACATCTGACGTTCCTGGCTGGCATGAGCACGCCGACGATCCTGCGACTCGTTGCGGTCGGCCGGCCCATGAGGTGCCTTGTCGTCGCGCGCTTCCGGTTTCATCTCCGCGTCGAGCTCGTTCAGCCTTTCGGTGTACCGGGACAGCGCGGCGATGGCCATGGGGCTGTCGAGGAAGACGGGCATGATCGGAATGCGCCTCTCCTCCTCGAGCTTCTTGATCCAGTAGATCAGCTCCTCGACCCGTCCGATGGCGAACGCGGGCACGATCACTCGCCCACCGCGCGCCGCGGCCTCTTTGATCACTCTCGCCAGCTTTTCGCCGTCGTCGTCGTCTTCGTGAACGCGGTTGCCGTAGGTGGACTCGACCAGCAGGTAGTCCGCCTCGCTGACCATCGTGGGGTCCGGCAGGACCGGGCGGCCGAAGCGGCCGAGATCACCCCCGAACAGAATCGTCTGGCCGTTGGTCCTGACACGCGCGTACGAGGAACCGAGGAGGTGGCCGGCATTGATGAAGTCCACCTCGATGCCGTCGGCCACGGGCATCGGCCTGTCGTAGCCGACCGGCTGCAGGTGCGTGAGGGCTCGGATGGCGTCGGCCTCGGTGTAGAGAGGCAGTGCGGGTGAATGCTTCGAGAACTTCTCGCGGTTCGCGATCTCGGCATCGTCTTCCTGTATGCGGCCGGAGTCCGGGAGCACGATGCGGCAGAGATCCTGGGTTCCGGCCGTGCAGAACACCCGTCCCGAGAAGCCTTGCGCAACCAGCCGGGGCAGATATCCGCAGTGGTCGAGATGGGCGTGCGTCAGCACGATCGCGTCGATCTCTGATGCCTTGATCGGCAGGTTCTGCCAGTTCCGCTCCCTCAGCTCCTTCAGGCCCTGGAAGAGTCCGGCATCGATGAGGACCTTCGCCTGGGGCGTCTCGAGCAGATACTTCGATCCGGTGACGGTCCGCGCCGCACCGAGGAATGTCACCTTCACGTTATCTGCCATCAACCGTCCTCATCACGCGAATAGCGCAACCTGCCCGCCAGTGTGCCAGAAGAGTACGGTGCCGGCGTCAGAGAAAGACCCGCGCCGGACGTGCGCCATCAGCCCGGCCATCGCCTTTGCGGTATAGGTCGGATCGAGAAAGATCGCTTCCGTGCGCGCCATGATTTCCATAGCTGCGCGCGACTCCGGCAGTCGACACGCCATAGCCGGGACCAACGAAGTCATCATCGATCTCGACTCGAGCGTCAGCGAATCTGCCGGCCTTGAAGCCGAGCAGCGGTCCAAGCCCATCCAGGATCCGGCGCACGTCGTTCGCGAGGGACCCGGCCGGCTCGTCGGCACTGATACCAATAACCCGGGTCGGTAAACCCGCAAGCGCACAGCCCGCGACGAGACCAGCCTGCGTGCCTCCAGACGACGTGGAGTGGACGATGACGTCGGGCGGCGGGATCTGATCGAGCATTTCGAGGACGGCGTGCACGAATGCCGCCGCACCGAGTGGGGTGGAAGCCCCGATGGGAATCACGTACGGGCGACGACCCACGCGGCGGAGCGCACCGGCTGCGGCTTCCATCGCGGGCGTCCGATCCTCGCGTGACTGAACGTATCGCGTCTCGGCGCCCAGGAATCTCCCGAGGAGCGCATTTCCGGTGGGCGGATCCGGCGGCGCGCCGTTCGCGACGAGGATGCAGTGAAGCCCCAGTTTCGCCGCCGCTGCCGCCGTCGCGCGCGCGTGATTGGACTGAACGCCGCCTGCCGTGATCAACGTATCGGCACCCTGGGCAATCGCATCGGCGGCAACGAATCGCATCTTTCTGACCTTGTTCCCCCCAAACGCAAATCCAATCGCATCATCGCGCTTGATGATCAGGCGGGGCCCGCCTCCGATGGCGGCACGGAACCTGGCGATCTCTTCGACCGGTGTCGGGCCAGGTGCGAGCGACACGGTGGGCAGGGCGGCCAGCGAAGCGAGCATGCAGCGTTCAGTATACTTGCGGGTTGGGATGCCGAATCTTCTCGACTCGCTCAGATCTGGAAACGTCATCGCTGCGGAGCTGCGGCCGCCCAGGGCCGAGCTGGAAACCTCGGCGAGCATCGATGCGTGGATCGACACCTATCATGCGGTGAAGAGTCTGACCCGTGACGGCACGTTCGTGTTCCTCACGGACAGCGCTGTCGGGCTGAAGGAAGAAGACAACCTCCGTCATCTGGTGACGAACCTGGGAAGCGACGTCCCGCGATCGCGAGTGGTGCCCTTCCTGACCTGCAAGCACCCGATGGAGTACTGCCTGGCCTACGCCGAGCGGGCGCACCAGCACGGCTTCGAGTCGCTGGTGGTACTCGGTGGCGACAAATCCGTCGGGCCGCCGCGGTGTGTCGATCATGCGTGGCAGCTGCGCGAAGCGATCGGCCAGCGGCGGGCGGGCCTGTCACTGGGTGGATGGGCGAATCCGCATGTCGATCCAGCCGGTCAGGTGAGCCATCTCCTCGACGCGCGCGTCAACGCGGAGTTCTATCTCACCCAGATCGTGTCTCACCACAGCCGCGGCCAAGTGGAGAAGTTCCTGTCCGAAGCGGAGCGCCGCGGGCTCACGATGCCGGGACTCTTTGGCGTCTTCTACTATCGCTCCGCGAACGCGCGCACGCTCGCCGCCCTGAGCAGCTTTCTGCCGGTGCCCGCGGAACCGCTGTCACGCGAGTTCGGCGAGGGGGCCACCGCTGACGAAGTGTGTGCGCGGTCGATCAGAGCGCTGACCGACGCCGGTGTCCGCCATTTCTACATCAGCAACCTGCCGCTCGCGCGCGCCGCGGCAACGCTTCATCGGGTGATGAGCCTCGCACGGGACAACTCCGACTCAGCGAACGGCACGGACGTCAATGACCTAGTCGCCAGCACCCTTGAACTGATCCTCTTCGTCGGCAAAAAGGATGTTGAAGCTCGTGAGCGATCCGTAGCAGCCGCTGATGTACGCCTGCAGCTTCACCTTGACGTCTTCCGGGAGATCAGTCGCGTTGACCTGCTGCTCGAGGGTTCGCAGCCGGTTCCTGATCATCACCACCTTGTGGAAGAACGTCTCGATCGGCCAGCTCTTTTCCTGCGTGCCGTTGCCGGGGCGCAGGACCATCGTTCCGTCGCGCCATTTTTCAGCGGGCGCGACCGGCCTCACGCCCGCTTCTTCCCGGATGACGCGGCGCAGCAGCATCTCGATGTCGACGTCCTGACTATTCATGGGAGGCGCCGTCCTTTCACGCTCGCTGACGATCGGCAGCGGGCTCCTGTCGCCCGCAACTCGCGTCACGCCGGCGGCCTGGTGCCGAGACTCGGCATCGCCCGCTCTCGGCGCCGGTTCTAGCCTCTGGACCACCGCGATAATTGTGCTCGCTCCGGCAGTAGCCGCATACCACTCGAATCGGCGTGCCCGACGGATCCGCCGCAACCACCGTGTGCATGCGGTCCAGTTTGCACGCCCGGCAGTAGTCTTCAACCGAATCGCCGGCACGATAGCTTCGAGGCATGAGGAATCATAACGTCAGTGAAGGGGCTCGCGCCTCTGCTTGCGGGAACCCGGACCCGGACAGGATAGAATCGTTGACGATGGCCAGCTATCTCGACTCGGTGCCTTTCTCCGGCATCATTCGCATCCGCGACATGATGTACAGCGTCAAGGATCCGTTCCGTCTCGACCAGGGGGACGTGAGCTTCGATGCGCCCGACACGGTCAAGCGCGCGATGCATCGTGCGATCGACGAGAACAAGACCCATTATCTTCAGACGACCGGCCTGCCCGCACTGCTCGAGCTCATGGCCGACAAGCTGCGTCGGGTGAACGGCATTCCTATCGGCGGCACGGACGAAGTGATGGTCACGACCGGCGGGATCCACGCGCTGTACATCATCTGTCAGGCCCTGTTGGAGCCTGGCGACGAGGTCATCGTTCCGGACCCGGAATGGCCGCCGTGCGTCGGCAACATACTCGCCGCGCATGCGGTCCCCATGCCGTGCCCGCTTCACGAGCGCCTCGACTGGCGCTTCGATCTCGAGGAGCTCGAATCGAAGATCACGCCGCGGACGCGCGCGATCTACGTCAACTCGCCGAACAACCCGACCGGCGGTGTGCTGAGCGGCAGGATCTCGAGGGCGATCAGCGCGCTCGCGACGCGAGCGCGAGCTCTGGCTGATTTCCGACGAGGCCTACGAGGATGTGGTGTTCGACGGCACCACGCACGTCAGCGCCGGCGTCGCTGCCCGGCATGTACGAACGCACGATCCCCGTTCTACACGTTCAGCAAGTCGTACGCGATGACCGGGCTTCGGCTCGGCTACGTGGCCGCAAAGGACGCCAAGCTGCGCGAGCGGATGAAGAAGGTGCTCTTCTATACGGCCAGCAACATCGCGTCGGTCGTGCAGTACGGCGGCGTCGGTGCGCTGGAAGGCTCACAGGACTTCGATCGGGGAATTCCGCGCCGAACTGCAGGCGCGCCGCGATTTGTTCTACGCCGGCGTGCGGGAGCACGCGGCGGGAATGCTCAGCGGCACGCCCCCCAAAGGGGCGTTCTACGCATTCCTGCGCATCGACCCGAATTGGCGGCCCGAAGGAGGTTCGACCCACCAGTCGATCTCCTGGGCGATGACGGAATACCTGATCTCGAAGGGCCGTATCGGCTGCGTTCCTGGCGTCGATTTCGGCGCCCAGGGTGAAGGCTGCATCCGATTCTGTTTCGCGCGCGACCGCCGCGAGCTCAATGGGGCGCTCGAGTCGATGGGCGCGTTGTTCGCAGCCTCCGCAGCGAGGCGGGCTTAGTTGTCTTCACATCCTTCCAGCATCTCGAGCAACAGTTCGGGGTTCGTGATGTGGCCAAGGATGAACGTTTTCGGACCCGGGGATCGCTTCACCAGCGTCGGCGTGAAGGCGATCCCGTCAGCCATTGCCTCCCTCTGGCTCCTTCGAGAGATCGCAAATCGTCAGCTTGACGCGCAGAGACTTGTGCTGGCTGAGAACGCTCTTGATCTGCTCGATGGCGATCGCCGATCTCGGCGACTCCGCGCTCACATAGAGAATCAGTTCAATCGGATCCGGACAGTCGTCCTGATGGTCGCCACCGGAACCGGTGGATCCGCTCGAGCCAGCAGACCCGTTCTTCGCCGGCTTTGATGGTCGCTTTGGCGCATCGCCGCCACCCGCCTTTTCGAGACGTCGCCGCACGCGATCGACCAGGTCGTCGAGATCGAACGGCTTTTGAATGATTTCGAATCCTTCGGCTCCTCGAGGATTCGGATGCGCCGTGACGACCAGTGCTGGCGTCGCATCCAGCAGGCCTTCGTCAGCAGCCTGTTTCAGCAACCACGTCCCGGTGCGGTTCGGCAGCATGTAGTCGGTCAGAACGAGATCGAAATGCTGCTCGCGCAGCTGCTCCAGCCCTTCCTCGGCCGTTCGGCACGGTTGGGCGGCGAAGCCTGCCAGATCCATCAACGTCACCAGCAAGTCGCGGATGTCGTCCTCGTCTTCGACGAGGAGAATCGTCGGACGCGCAAGCGCCTGCAGTTCAGCTTCGACCCAGCTGACCTTCGGCAACCCAGCTTCGAGCCACTCGCGATCTTCCATTTGCCTACGCCGGCAAAGCCGGCCCTCCTCGGTCTCTCGCAACAGCAATCTTGTTGCCGTGCTTGGCGGCGCGTGGATCGCAGGAAGGGAACGTCTAGCCCGGCTCCCGAATCCTGTGGCAGCAGCTCGTGTGCGACGCCTATGCCGACGAGGACAGAATCCTGCGCACCTGGTCGAGGAAGTGAGTCGATGTCGAGAGGCTTGGCGATCACCTCGATGTCGGAAGTCTCGGGGACGCCGGGGTGTGCGGTGACAATCAGGGCAATCGCGTCGTGCAGCGAACCGAGGCGCGCCGCCTCGTGCAGCATCCACGCGCCGGTCTCGCCGGGCATTGCGTAGTCGGTAATGACGAGGTCGTATCGAGCGGACGCGAGATGCGTCAGGCCTTCGCGCGCATCGCCGGCCTCGTCCACCTCGTGACCGTCGAGCTCGAGCGCGGTAACCAGCATACGCCTGAGGTCGGTTTGATCCTCGACGACGAGGATCCTCGCGCGACCTGACGTGGTCGGTCGTTTCCCAACCGTCGACTCCACCCGCTGACTCGACGCCGCGGGCTTCGACTGGCTGCTGCTTGAAATAGCCCCGGCTTCATTGGGTGAATCGATGCCTCGCGTCTGCGCGACGTCACTGTTCCGCGTTGGGCGCGGTGGTTCCACAAAGCTCCTCAAAGCTCAGTCTTAGCAAAGCGGGTGCCTGAGGGCGCGAGCGCTAACGGATGTGGCGGCCGCCGTCCACGCGGAGGGTTTCGCCGGTGATGAAACCGGACTCGATGAGGAAGATCACCGCCAGAGCGATCTCGCGCTCGCCGCCCCATTTTCCGAGTGGCGTGGCGGACTCGACTGCGGCGAGCTCTTTGTCTGATGTGCCTTCAGGAGCGACGATCGGCCCCGGAGCAATGGCGTTGACGAGGATCTGATCCGCCGCGAGCTCGAGCGCAAGCGCTTCGGTCAGTCCGATGACGCCGCGCTTTGCCACGTAGTACGGCAGATAGCCGGCATAGCGAGGTCTGCCGCTCGCGGCCACCCAATCGGCGAAGTTGATGATGCGCCCGCCACCGGCGGCGCGCAGGTGGGGAACCGCCGCGATCGCGCACAGAATAGGCAGCCTTGAGATCGACGTCAATCACCGCGTCCCAGCGCCGCTCGTCCAGCTGTTCGAACGGCACCGCTGAATACACCGACGCCATGTTGATCAGCACGTCAAGCCGGCCGAGCTGACGCGCCGCCTCGTTCACGAGGGTCGCGCAATCGCCCGCCCGGGAAACGTCGGCGTGCAGGACGAACGCTCGTCGTCCGAGCTTCCGGACCACCGCCGCAGTCTGTTCCGCTTCTTCCTTGGATCGGTTGTAGGAGAGCGCGACGTCCATCCCCTGCGCGGCGAGCTCGGCCGCGATGACCGCGCCGATTCGCTTGCCGCCGGTGATGAGAACGGTTTTGTCGGTCAGCACGGGCAAACCTCGCTTCCGACAACACGAACGGCTACGAGTTGCCGGAACGGTCGCGACGGCCACGACGAACACGACGCCGGAAGATGTTGCAAACTCCCTGCTTTCAGGCTTCGATCCGGCCGACGAGCACGAGGCCAAACTTCAGGGTACCGGCTGGCTTCCCCGAGCGGGTCACCGGTACTTCCATGATCACCGCGTCGTGATCGAGCTCTGTCTTGTGCAGCGACAGGGGCGCGGCGTCGGCGACAGGAGGATCGATGCTCCACACGCCGGGATGCGAGCCGCCGATGGCCTGCTTCGATAACTCGATCGTGCCGTCGTGGCCATGCGGCGCGGGATCCTTGTCCACGGCGGCGGGGCTGAGCAGCAGAAAATCTCGAAACGGCGAGACGCCGAGATGATCCCCGTTCTGCGGCTGAATGCCGTAGCGCAGCGTGTAGAGACCGGCTTTGATGATGCGGCCCCGGATATCGCGATAGTCAGCCGGAATGTTGACCGCGCCCACGAGCGTTCCCTCTTCGACGTCGCTCCAGGCCACGGCGCTGCCTTCCTTCAATGGCAGGCCGGCGACCCACCAGAAGTCGAGCGTCACGGGCCCTTTGGCCACGACCACGCGAACGCCGCCCGGCGCGATCAGCGCGGCGACGGGCTTCGCCAGCCCCTCTGGCACCGCGCGTGGTGTGCGCGGTCGCCGTCAGCGGCGCGCTCTGCGTGAAAGAAGACGAGTGGACGAGCGCGAGGGCGAGGATCGCGAAATGCAGTCTCATGTCGTGTGAAATGAAAACAGGCGCCGAATTGCTCCGGCGCCTGGGTGATGTGTCTCCCGCTGAAAACCGAGCCAGCTTACTGGCGGTATGTGAACGAGCCGACGAACGACGACTTGCGATCGATCTGCTTCCACTGCGTGCCGAGACCGTTGCCGGTCCACGAAGTCGACCGGGTCAGGCCGATCTGCGGACTCTCGGTCTGCCCGAGCGGCGAGAACCACTTCACCGCGCCACACACCGGCGAGTGCTCGACGTGCAGCTCGACATCGAGCGCCGCCGGACCCGCGGACACCTCGACACTGTGTGCCCCGGAATTGAACTTGATGGCAGTGCTCCTGGTCTCGATGACATCAGTCACCACACCGGGCGCCATCGAGCGGGCCATGGCAACAAGCGCGCGCTGCTGTGCGGCATTGGCCCGATCGTCGGTCATGACGATCGATTTCACCCAGGTCGGCGCCACGCCGCCGAGCTCGTGCGTGCCGAGGTTGACGTCACCAGCCACGACCGCGACAACTGACAGTCCGCCAGTGACACGCCCTCGACGCTGCCTTCCTGGACGCGCCAGGCGAGGATCGCTTCCTTGCCGGAAACCTCCCCCTCGCTGCCCATGATGCAGCCGCCCGTGAACACCTCGGCAGTCCGAACCTCGACGTACTCGCCTTTTATTTCGGTTTTGTCGGTCCCGCTCGCGCCAACCGACGCCGCAAGCCCGACTGCCAAGACCACCGCGCCGGAAAAACGGTATCTCATCGGTGTAATCCTCACTGCCCGATTATAACCCCGCCTTCGCCAAGGCTCCGGCGCGGCAGGCCCCGGCTCCGCCAAGGCTACGGCGCGGCAGGCGCAGCCTTGGCCAAGGCTTCGGCGCCCTTGCATGCGCACCTGCGCACGTATCAATGATCACAGCATTCCCTGCCCTCGACGCAATCGCCGGCGTTTACGGCGCGGCCGTCAGGGCCAAAGGCCTTCTGCGTGCAGACGCACCAATAGGATGACGCCCCAAGCTGATTGTCGTAATCGTTCTCGACCACGCTGTCCGACGACACATACATGCCCTTGTGCCGCAGGTTGCCGCAGTGGATCGTGGTCAGGTGCCGCGAGTGCAGTGGTGGATGGTCCATATGATCCTCTTAGCCTCGTGAAGCGTCCGCTTCTATGACCGGAACCGTCAGGCCAGCCGCTTTCATGATGGCGCGCTTGACTGCAGTCCGTGGCGATCTGGACTTTGTAGCCGTTCTGCGTCATCGGCTTCGCGCCGGTGACGGCGGCGTCCGCGGCTGCCATCGCCACTTGTTCCGACATCTGCTTGCCGGCAAGCGCCGCTTCGGCCGCCGACGAGCGCCACGGCACCGGCGCGACACCGCCCATGACGACGCGGGCGCCGCGAATGGCCTGGCCGTTCATCGACAGCGCGACCGACGCGAACGCCAGCGGCCAATCGTGCGATTGTTTGAAGCGAATCTCGTAGGTCGCGTTGCGCGCGCCGCCTGGCGCAGGGAGTGATGACGTGCGTCAGCAGCTCGTTCGGCGCGAGCACCGTCTCGCCGAAGAGGTTGCGATCCGGCATCTGGTAGTAGTCGCGCCGCCGCAACTTCACGCTCGCCAGTCGGCCCCACGATCCGGAACTTCGCGTCGAGGGCGATGGCAGGAACGGCAAGGCTCGACGGGTGGACGATGTGGCACGGGCCGCCGCCGAAGATGGCGTGGAACTCGTTCTCGCCGTCGACGGCAAAGCAGCGCGAGCCGCCCTTCTTCAGGCAGTTGAATTCTTCGTTGCGGAAGTACCAGCAGCGCGGCCGCTGGTTGAGATTGCCGCCCACCGTGCCGGCATTGCGGATCTGCGGCGTGCCGACTTCGGCCGCCGCCTGCACCAGCGCGGGATAGAGCTTTGCCGCATCGGCGTGAGCGGCCAGCTCGGCCAGCGTGACAGCGGCGCCGATTCGCAGTCCGCCGTCCGGCGTCTTGCGGATCGTGCGATCGAGGTTCTTGACGTTGACCAGGCGATCGGGCTGAGCGATGTAGTCCTTCATCAGCGCCGAGCAGGTCCATCCCGCCGGCGATGGGCATCACCGCGCCGCGCTCGGTGCCGAGGGCCGCGACGGCTTCTTTCTCGTTCGCAGCGTTGACGTATGCGAAAGCCTTCACAGTGTCCCTCCTGCCCTTTCGCGCTCGACTGCGCCGAGCACCGCTGCCGGAGTGAGCGGAAGCGTCCTGACGCGCGCGCCGATCGCGTTCGCAACGGCGTTGCCGACGGCGGCAGCCGTGGAGATGACAGGCGGCTCGCCGAGTCCGATCACGCCGCGGGTGGGCTGGTCGACGAGCGTGACGTCGATCTGCGGAACGTCCGACATGCCCGGCACCAGGTACCACTCCATGTTCGGGTTCACCATTTGCGCGGTGTTGCGGTCGAGAATGCGATTCTCGAAGAGCGCGAAGCCGAGCCCCATGATGATCCCGCCGTAGCACTGACTCTCCGCCGTCAGCTTGTCGACGATCATCCCGCAGTCCTGCACGCAGACGATTCGCTTGACCCGCGTGACCCCGGTCTCGATGTCCACTTCGACGTCGGCGAACTGCACGCCGCTCGTTCCGGTGGCCGAGAGGCCCGTCTGCCACGTCGCGGGCGCGTCGATCGGATCCGTTCCGATCAGCTTGCAGGCTTCCTTCCACGTCATGCCCGTCTTGGGATCGCTCGCGACGTGGATCCGTCCGCCGCGAGCGACGAGCGTCGAGGGATCGGTGACCTTCAGTGCCGGCGCCACCTTCGCGAACAGCTGCTGCAGCGCGCCGTCCGCCGCAACGCGGACGATCGACGTGACCGACGGCGCCGTGACGCTGCCGCCGCTGCCTGGCGCCCACGGGTAGTTGGAGTCGCCGATCGCCGCGCGCACCGACTCGATCGGCAGGCCCATCGTTTCGGCGGTCACGATCGCGACCAGCGTTCGCGTGCCGGTGCCGATGTCCTGCGTCCCGACCTGCATGACCACGCCGCCGTCAGGATGAATCTGGCAGGCCGCGCGCGAGCGGTTGGCTGCCGCTGCCAGCCCACCGGTTCGCCGCACAGCCCATCCCGCGCTTGATCGGACCCGCTGCCGAATCGCCCGTCGGATGACGCTTGCCCCAGCCGATCTGCTCCGCGCCCATCTTGAAGTAGCGCGCCCACTGCGCGTTCTCCGCCTCGGGCGGCAGGTTACGCAGCCGCAGCTCCAGCGGATCGAGGCGCAGCCGATCCGCCAGTTCGTCCATCACGATCTCCGTGACGAAACAGGACTGCGGATGCCCCGGCGCGCGGAACGCCCGCTGCGGCCCGGCGTTGATGTAGGCGTCCTTGTGCCGCTGGCGGAAGCTCGGAAACACGTATACCTGGTAGGGGACCGGGAAGCTCGGAGCCCTGCCCGGCGCCACCAGTGCCCCACGTCTCCGCGTCGATCGCCAGCAGCTTTCCGTTGGCATCGACGCCAGCGCGGATCTTCGCGTAAGCCGAGGGACGGTTGCCGGTCACCAGATGCTCTTCCTTGCGATCGAGCATCAGCTTCACCGGCGCGTTCGCCATCTTGGCGAGCCGCGCGCAGATCACGACCTGAACATCGCCACCCAGCTTGCTGCCAAAGCCACCGCCCATGTAGTCGGTGATGACGCGAACGTTGCCTTGCGGAATGTTCAACGCACGGGCAGTGCCCTCACGCGTCGCGTGCACGGCCTGCGTCGAGACCCATGCCGTCAGGTTCTCGCCGTTCCATTCACAGATGCCGCCGTGCGTCTCGAGGCTCGTGTGCGTCTGGACCTGAGTGGAGTAGAGGCCTTCGACGATGTGCGCGGCCGACTTGAAGCCGGCCTCGATATCGCCTTCCTGCCGCAGGGACGGCTCTCTGGTGTTCCCCTTCTCGAACACCAGCGGTGCTTCCGGCCGCATCGCCTGCTCGACGGTCGCCAGGTGCGGCAGCACCTCGTAGTCGACCTTGATCAAGCGGATCGCATCCTGCGCCACCTCCTCGCTGACGGCCGCCACCGCAGCGACTTCCTCACCCTGATACATGACTTTGGAGGTCGCGGGATTGTCGGGGCCCTTCAGCGCGAGCGCTGCGCGAACGCCCGGCAACTTCTCGGCGGCCGACAGATCGATCGAACGGACGCGGGCACTCGCATGCGGCGAGTCGAGGAGACGCGCGTAGAGCATTCCCGGACGGATGATGTCGTAGGTGTACTTCGCGCGGCCCTGCGCCTTGTCAGGACCATCGAGGCGCTTGATCGACTTGCCGATGTGCGCGCGCTCTGCTGGCGGCGGCCATTGTGCCGTCGTGGCCGCTGGAAACTGGGCGGCGGCTGCGCCGGGGGCTGTGCCTGTGCGGGGGGCGTTTGTGCGGGCGGTTGTTGTTGTTGTTGTCTAGCCACGGCGGCCTCCCGTGGTCGTATTCAGTGCCGCTTCGAGCACTCGAACGTAGGTTCCGCAGCGGCAGATGTTCCCGTCGAGCGCCTTGCGCGCCTGCGCCGCAGTCGGCTTCGGATTCTGCTCGAGCAGCGCCACCGTCGCCATGACGAATCCCGGCGTGCAGAAGCCGCACATCAGCCCATCGCGATCGCAGAACGCCTGTTGCACCGGGTGCAGCACCGTGCCCTGCGTCAGGCTTTCCACCGTTCGAATCGTCTTGCCCTGGGCTTCGATCGCCAGCGTCGAGCAGCTGTAGATCGTCTTGCCGTCCATGATCATCGTGCAGGCGCCACAGGCCCCGCGATCGCAGACGCGCTTGACGCCGGTGATGTCGAGCCGCGTGCGGAGCGCATCGAGCAGCGTGACCCGCGGCTCGACCTCGAGCTTGTGCGCGCGGCCGTTGATGTTCAACTGGATCGGCACCGGACCGGGGCCAAGGGCTCGCGCGGTGCCCTGCGCCTCCGCCACATCCGCCGATCCCACCACGCCGGCCGCCACACCGCCAGCACCAACCGTCTTGAGAAATGTTCGCCGGCTGAAGCCGGGTTCATCTTTCCGTTTCGAGGGCATGCAGGGGCCTTTCTCGGTTTTGAGAGCCGTAGATTACTTCACGACGGGGGGTCATGACGAGGGTTCATGCACGGGGGTTCATGAC
Organism: uncultured Acidobacteriota bacterium; assembly: GCA_963710415.1. Lineage (GTDB taxonomy): Bacteria > Acidobacteriota > Vicinamibacteria > Vicinamibacterales > 2-12-FULL-66-21 > CAVQAH01. Next base: position 337,591 of record CAVQAH010000016.1, read on the forward strand.
GGGGGGTCACACAGGGGTTCACCCCCGGGGTCAGACGCGAGGCAGCGTTTGTCGATGCCCGAAGAAGCTCGACCATGGGGACTTCGCGGCGATTCGGCGCTCGGCGGTTTTGATGTTGAACATGACGGGGTTGAGGCGTGGGCTGACCTCCTTCCAGTCGAGCGGCATCGACACGGGCGCATGCGGACGCCAGCGGACTGAGTACGGCGGAACGATGGTCTGCCCAAATGCGTTGCGCATCACATCGAGGTATACGGGCGCCCGGCGCTGCGCCTTGCGTACCTCGACCGTGACGAGCCTCGGGTGTTGCACGGCCAGTTCCTTGGCGATTCGCTGCGCATACACTCGCACCTGCTCTTGTGTGGCGCCTCGACGCAATGGCACGAAGACGTGCAGCCCCCTTCCGCCCGAGGTCTTGACGAAGGACTCGAGGCCGTGGTCCTGCAGACGGTCGCGCAGCAACACGGCCGCGCGCGCGGCTGAATCGAATCCATCAGACGGATCGAGATCGAAGGCCAGCCAATCGGGCTTGTCGAGCAGGTCCGTGCGGCAGTTCATCACGTGCATCGCGATGCAGCCGAGATTCACGAGGGCGAGCAGCGTCTTGCGCGTGCCACCGACGACGTAGTCGACGTCCTTGCCCGCGGAAGCAGCGGTCAACCTGGCGGTCGAGACGCCTTGCGGAAGGTTTGCCGGCGCCTGCTTCTGGTAGAAGCACTTCTTCCGGATCCCCTCAGGGCACCGCTCCATCGTCAGGGCGCGCGTCTTCATCCAGGGAAGGATGTGCGACGCGGTGCGAGCATAGAACTGCGCGAGATCCAGCTTGGTCAACCTCTCATCGGGCCAGAACAGCTTCGAGGGGTTGCTGAGCGTGACGCCGCCGATGTGAACCGCGTCCTTCACACGTTACCAGCCCTGAGGCGTGCTCTGCCCGCCGCCTCCGTTTCGGCCCAGCTCGCGCGCCGGCCGTCGATCGAGAAGGCTCCCGGACCGGTCAGCATCAGGCAGACGAGACCGGCCAGCAGGACGAGATTGAACTCGTAGCCGTGCCCGGCGCCTGGCGCGTTGACCCAATTGAGGAAGAACCCGTTCGGAAGGTGGACTTTCCAGACCGCCACGCTCATGTTGATGACGAGCACGGCGGACGTGATCAGCGTGAACGCGCCGGCGGCCAGCATCAGGCCACCAGCGAGCTCCACGAGCCCGACGAAGAGCGCCAGCGGGTAGGCCGGAGTGAGGCCCAACTCGGAAAAGAAGGCGGCTGTGCCCGAAAGGCCAGAACCGCCCCAGATCCCGAAGACCTTCTGAGCCCCGTGCGCCGCAAAGACGACGCCGAGCGCCAGGCGGAGGATCAGGGGACCGAACGGCTGCGTTCCGAATCGGGTCATCGTTATTACCTGCGCGTGGGGCCCCACCCCCACGCGCGTTACGCGCTCGCGCGACGGCCCTTGGCCTTGCCGCCTCCTCATCGATCGCCGCGAGGAGGCAGCCTTCCTGTCTCGCGCCGGGCCCGCCCTCGCCGGATGGGTCCGGCGAGGCGGGCGGTTATTCTGACACCGTTGAGTTCTCGAATACAGTATCCTCACCGAATACTACGGTCGCCGCCATTCAGCCCGTCATACGGAGGTTGATCATGTTGACGCGACGGACGTTTCTGCAAACCACGGGAACCGCCGGCGCGGCTGCCCTGGCGGCCTTCACCGACACCGGCCTCGAGCGCGTGCGGGCGGCATCGCGCAACATCGCGGAGCGCAGCGCGAATGACGTCGCCGCTGACGAAAACTACTGGCGCGAGATTCAGCAGGCCTTCACGCTCGACCGCACGATCATCAATTTGAACAACGGCGGCTGCTGTCCGAGCCCGCGTGTCGTGCACGAAGCGTTGAAGCGCTACCTGGATCTGTCCAACCAGGCGCCCGTGTATCACATGTGGCAGATCCTCGAGCCGAACATCGAGACGGTGCGCCGGCGTCTGGCGGCCGAATTCGGATGCGATCCCGAGGAGCTGGCGATTACGCGGAACGCGAGCGAGGCGCTCCAGATCGCGCAGCTCGGCCTCGATCTGAAAGCGGGCGACGAAATCATCACGACGAACCAGGACTACGGCCGCATGCTCGACACCTGGGAGCAGCGGGTCCGTCGCGATGGGATCAAGCTGACGAAGGTCTCCTTCCCCGTGCCGCCGAAGTCGATGGACGTCCTGGCGGACCGCCTGCTCAGCGCCATTACGCCGGCGACGAAGGTGCTGCACTTCTGCCACATCACGAACCTGACTGGTCAGATCTTCCCCGTCAAGGCGATCGCGGACGAGGCGCGCCGCCGGGGCATCAAGACCGTCGTCGATGGCGCGCACGCCTTTGCGCATTTCCCGTTCAAGGCCAGCGACCTTGGCTGTGATTTCTACGGGACGAGTCTTCACAAGTGGCTGCTTGCGCCAATCGGAACGGGCTTCCTCTACGTGCGGCGTGAGAACATTCCGGCGCTCTGGCCGCTCACGCCGGCGAGCCAGAACAAAACGAAAGACATTCGCAAGTTCGAAGAGATCGGCACGCACCCCGCCGCAAACCACAACGCCATCGCCGAGGCCATGAGCTTTCACGAAGGCATCGGCATCGAACGCAAGGCTGCGCGGCTGCGCTACCTGCGCAACCGCTGGGCAAATCGGCTGTCACAGAACCCAAAGATCAAGATTCACACGAATCTCGACCCGGCGCACTCGTGCGCCATCGGAACCGTGCAGATCACGGACGTCCCGACGCAGAAGGTCGTGGCACAGCTATGGGACCGGTGGCGCATCATCGCCACGCCAATCGTCCACGCCGAGTACGAGGGCGCGCGCATCACGCCCAACGTCTACACGACGATTGAAGAAGTGGACACGTTCGCCGCGGCGATGGAAGAGATTGCGTTGAAGGGTATTCCGCAATGACAGGGTGACTCAGCGATTCGAGGTGACGGCTCGACGAGCGATCGAGCCTCTGCCGACGTCAGCGTTCGCCGAGAGCGCACACAAAAAGAGGCAGAAGGCCTGCCTCTGCCTCGAATGACGCCTGATGGAGGTGTCAGTGCGGGCCGCTGCTGCGGCCGACCGGAGGCGGATCGCGAAGCACCCTGCGAAAGTGCTGACGTTGTGATCATGGACACCGGTGCCGGACCAGCCCGGCACGGACCCAGCGTTCCGCCCCCGGTCCGTCGCAGCCTTCGACTCGGCCTTTGGCCTCGACTCGTCTCCGGCTTGCTTGGGTCCAGGGACTCTCGACTCTCCCCTCTGGCCCGGCTTGGGCCGAAGGGATCCACCGCCGCGGAACCCCGGACGGGAGGCGGGGTTCCGCGTGGTGGACAGGTGCTCGTTTCTTCGAGCTGCGCCGTGCGCGTCAGTTTCCAACCGCGCCGTGCGCGTCAGGTCTAGGCGAGCACCTTGATCACGACCCGGCGATTCTGCGCGCGCCCGTCCTTCGTTTTGTTCGGCGCAATCGGCTTCTCTTCGCCGTAGCTGATCACGTTGATCTTGTGGAGCGGCACCTGGTGCGTCTCATAGAGGTAACGCTTCACCGCGTCCGGCACGCTCGATGACCGAGCTTGTAGTTGATGTCCTTGGTGCCCACGTTGTCCGTGTGGCCCTTCGATCTCGATGAACGCGCCGTTCGGGTTCGCCTTCAGCTGCTGCACGAGCTGATCGATCTCGCCCATCGCCGCATCAGGAACCGCCGCCGGCGTTGAACTTGAAGCCGCCCTTGTCCTCGCTCAGGACCACTTCATACACCAGGCGCTTCGAGGCGCGCTCGATCGCGTCGGCGCGCGTGTTCACCGCAGTCCGCGGCAGTCTGTGGCTTCGTCAGCGCGCTGTCCGGCCTGGACCGCCTTCTGATCGGCCGCGCCCACCGCGGAGGTCAGCTTCTGATCGACCTCGCCGATCTTCTGCTCGTTCGCGCGCGTCCGCTCCTGGTTCTCTTCGACCGACTTGGTCAGCGTGTCGACCTTGTCGTTGACCTGACCCACTTCCGTCCGCACGAACTTCTTCGTGGCGCACGCCGTGGTGCTACCCAGCGCCAGTGCGAGCACCGGTATCGCCAGCACGAATCTCTTCATATGTCCTCCGTCTATGCCAGCCCACCGTGTACTGGAACTGGCTTCTCCCGTCCGCTCTCAGCGGACATGTGTTGCGGCCATCATGGCCGACTTCCGACTATCTCAGTTCCGCTATCGACGTGTATCGGTCCCGTTCCTGTCCCGTGCGACGTTCGGCCGCCGCCCGACCAGATAACCGCTGCGCGCTCGAACCACCAGGTTGCGTTGCTTCGCGCGGATTTCCAACGGCTTCCATCCCGGTCTGGCAGATGCTGCGAAGGCCAGCAAGTACTGGTTCCGCAGCTCGTCCACGATCTGCCTCGCCGCCGTGCTCGCGTGGGCCGGAGCGCTGGCCGTGAACAACTCGCCGCCCGTCCACTGCGATAAGTCCCGGAGCTGCGAGCTGATCATCGCCGCCGGGCTTTCTTTCTCCTGACGCGCGGGATCGTCGATTGCCGACATCACCGCGACGACATAAACCGGAACGTCGATGCTGCTCGCGATTCCGGAAACTTCTGGAGCCGTCATCCGGCTCTTCGTATCGATGCCGTCGGTCAGCACCACGACGGCGGCTCTCCGCGGCAACTACCGTTCGCGCCCTTCGACGCTTCCTCCGCAACGGTCCGCGCCGTTTCGGCGATCGCGTCATACAGCGACGTCTGTCCGAATGGCGCTTCGACTTTCGACATCGCGGACTCGAGCGTCGTGAAGTCCGTCGTGAAGTCGTGCACCTTGTCGAGCCGCGTGTCGAACGAGAACAGCGCCACTTGATCGCCGGCCTTCAGCGCACTGAACAGGTGACGTGCCGCCTGCTGCGCGTCAACCACCTTCGATCCCACCCGCATGCTGCCGCTGATGTCGAACAGCACCGCGAGCTTGATCGGCCCGTTCCGTTCCGCCTCGAATCCGACGATCGGCCGAAGCTCCCCTCCCTCGACGACCACGAAGTCCTCGCGGGAGAGATCGAACACGAACCGTCCACGTCGGTCACGGACGACGGCCGCGACAGAAACCAGATCCACCGAGGATCTGAACTTCGGCGCCGGCTTCGACCGGCTGCCCTGATGTCGCTTGGGCGCCAGCCAACCCAGGCAGCAGCAGCATTGCGGCTGCTGCGACGAGAATGGCCCGACGCACCGCCATGTCCCGCCTATAACCAAGAAACGTGCCCTTTATATAAGCTCTGTCTTTTGTAATGAGTTAGACTTCATAATTGTCTCAGGTGGAATACCCGCGATCGCTGTAGAGGCGCGTAGAAATTACGCGATCGTGACGATCTCTGGCCTGTCATTTCTACAAGGGCCGCGTAAGGCTGCATCCCTTACGCCCGTTACTGCTATTATTTGAAGCCAAATGGGTGCCCGAACCGCCCCCGCCATACCGGTAGCCGGACGCATCGGCGGCTTCGTCTACGCAATCCGCAATATCGTGACGGAGGCCCGAAAGGTTGAGGCCGCCGGCCGGAACGTCCGATACCTGAACATCGGCGATCCGATCACGTTCGGGTTCGAGACGCCGCCCCACCTCATCACCGCCGTCGAGCGGGCCATGCGCAACGGCCAGAACGGCTACGCGCCGTCGGTCGGGATCCTCCCCGCCCGCGAAGTCGGTCGTTCGCGAATGCGCCCGCCGAGGGATGCCGACCACGCCCGATCGCGTGGTGATCACATCGGGCACATCGGAGGGAATCGAGCTGGCGCTTACCGCGCATTGGCCGAGTCGGGCGACGAAGTGCTCGTTCCCGTTCCGACGTATCCGCTGTACACGGCCGTGCTCGCCAAAATCGGCGCCCGCGCGGTGTTTTACCGGACCGATCCATCGCGCGGCTGGCTGCCTGATGTCGATCACGTCCGCAGCCTGGTCACCCCCGCAACCCGCGCGCTCGTGGTCATCGATCCGAACAACCCGACCGGCGCAACCTATTCGAACGACGTACGCCGCGAGCTCGTCGATCTCGCCGATCGTCACAACTTCCCGCTGCTCGCCGACGAGGTCTACGCTGATCTCGCGTTCGACGGTCCCGTGCCAGCGTTGGCGTCGCTCAACCCGGACGCGCCGGTCATTTCCTTTTCGTCGCTCTCGAAAGCGTATCTGGCGCCGGGCTGGCGGGCCGGCTGGATGGCCGTCGGCCGCAACGAGCGGCTGGACGACGTGCTGTCAGCGGTCAAGAAGCTGGCTGACGGACGGCTGTGCTCGACCGGGCCGATGGAACACGCGATCGTCGCCGCGCTCGACGGCGATCGTTCGCATCAGGAATCGTTCCGGCAGGCGCTGCCGCGAACGGGCCGAGTTGACGACGCGTCGCCTCAACGCGATTGACGGAATCACGGCCGTGCCGCCCACCGCGGCGTTCTACTCGATGCCCAAAGTCTCGCTGCCGCCGGGCGTCACGGATCAGGATTACGTCCTGGCGTTGCTTCGCGCGACCGGGGTGCTCTGCGTGTACGGCTCGGGCTTCGGCACACGACCCGAAGACGGTTTCTTCCGCGTCGTGTTTCTGGCGTCGCCCCGCGAGCTGAGCGAGATCTACGATGCGATCGCGGAGTTCACGCGCGACTTTCTCGCCGGCAGGCGCTGACACGCTGACCATCCGATGAGCTCGAAGAAGGACGCGGCCACTCGATCCGCGGAACCTGAAGTGTCATCGGGCGGAGATCGCTCGCCGCTCACGCCCCGCGACTACCGGTCTCTCATCCTCTACGCGATCTGGATGACGACGCTCACCGCCATGGTGCTGTGGGCGGCGTATCAGGTTCGCCACGTCCTGCTCCTTATTTATATAAGCGGGCTTCTCGCCGTCGGCTTCAGCCCCATCGTCCGCCTGATCGAGAAGCAGAAAGCGTTACCTATCGGCACGCAGCGGTTTCCGCGATGGCTGGCGATTCTCGTTCTCTACCTCGTGATCATCGGGGCGCTGACGGGCATCGGGTTTCTGGTCTTTCCACCGCTCGTCGATCAGGCGCAGCAGTTCGGGAAGGCGCTGCCGGACATGTTCGATCGCGCGCAGGCGTTCCTCGTGTCGCGCGGGATACTCGATCATCCACTGTCCCTGAGGGAAGCCGTGGAACGGGCTCCGGTTGCGGGAAGCACCGACGCGGTGGGCACTGTATTCGGCACGCTCGTCGGCGTCATCGGTGGCGTGTTTGGCTTCCTGACGATTCTGATTCTGACGTTCTACCTGCTCGTCGAGGCGGACCAGCTGCGCAATCAGTTTCTGCGGCTGTTCCCACCATCACGTCGCGCGCGGGTGTCAGCCGCCAGCCGCGACGTCACGGTGAAAGTCAGCGCCTGGCTGGGCGGCCAGCTGTTTCTTGGAACGACCATCGGCGTGACATCGGCGATCGGGCTGGGGCTGCTCGGCGTTCCGTTCTTCTATGTGCTCGCGCTCGTCGCCGGCATCGGCGAGTTGATCCCGATCGTCGGACCGATCGTCTCAGCGATCCCGGCGATCCTGGTCGCCGCCACCGTCTCGTGGGAGAAGGCGCTGTTCGTGCTGATCTTCTTCGTCGTGCAGCAGCAGTTCGAGAACCACGTCCTTGTCCCGAAGGTGATGTCGCGTCAGGTCGGCGTGAGCGCCGTAACGGTCATCGTCTCGCTGCTGATTGGTGGCAACCTGCTCGGCGTGGTTGGAGCGATTCTGGCCGTTCCGACCGCCGCCATCCTGCTGGTCATCTTCAACGAGCTGAGGGAATGAAGTAACCAACTTCCAACCCTACTTCACCGCCCCTTTCGACAGCAGGAACTTCTCGACATCAGCATGGCTCCCTCTGCGCGCCATGCTGAGGGGCGTGCGCCACTCTCCCACGCCGTTTGCCTGTTCCCCGTGTCCAACCCACACCGCAGCGTTCACGTCTGCACCACGCGAGACGAGCAGCTCGACCACCGCAAGCCGTCCGCTGCCGCTGGCCTGAATGAGCGCGTTCTCGTCGCCTGGCACGACCTGATCGACGATCGCGCCCTGAGCCAGGAGGAAGCTCGACGATCTCGACGTGCCCCTCGCGGGCGGCCATGATCAGAGGATTGCCGTCGCCGGGAACGCCGAGATTCACATCGGCACCGCGCTGGAGGAGGAAACGCACGAGCTGGCATGTGACCTTCACGCGCGGCGGCAATCAGCGGCGAGCCGTCACCATCGACTGTGGCATTGATGTCGGCGCCGGCATCGAGGAACTTCGTGACACCGGCGCACGTCACCCTCGGCCGCTGCCTCGACCATACCCCTGATCGAACGCTGAAGACCGCGCCGCGCCGCGACGTCTTCTGCGCTCTCCTGGCTCCCGTCATCAGCGACTTTCAGGAACGACGCGACCGCGCGCAGCGGCGCGATCGCCAGGACCGCGGCGGCGGCGACCGGGCAGCACGAGGATCGCCGCACGACGGCCGACGCGGCCGCGGCGCTGAGTCGCGTCGAGCAGCGCCGTGACGCGCGTGCTGAGATCGCTGCGGCTGGCCATCGCGACGAGCGCCGGCGACGAGGACGCCTTCATGCGTCTCGCCAGCTCCACCAGTTGATCGGCGTAGTCCGTCCGCTCCTCACTGCGCTCAACACGGCATCGTCACACGCGCGTTCCGCCTCGAGCGACAGCTGCCGCCAGGCGCTCCAGGCGAGCGGGTGAAACCAGTACGCGGCACACACCGTCCGCGCGAGGACCTGCGTCAGCCAGTCGCCGCGGTGCACGTGCTCGATCTCGTGCACCAACGCGCGCCGCAGATCGCCGTCCGCCCACGTGCGCGCGTCAGCGGGCAGCAGGATCCGCGGCTGAAGAGCGCCGTAGGTCAGCGGCGCCGCGACCGCCTCGTGCAGCAGAATCGGAACGTCACGCGAGATGCCGTTCTCCTCACACAGGTTCCTCACCAGCTCGCGAGCCTCGAGCCAGGGAATGCCCTGACGGCCGATCCGGATGAGCCGGACGACACTCACGGCGAAGGAGATCGACAAGAGGAGCGCACCGGCAACCCAGATTCGTGCGGACGAGCGTCGACCAGGACGGCAACGCGCTCCGCGCGATCGACGGCTGGGTCGACGCGGCCGGGGGAGCCGGCGGCAATCGTGGCACCATGCGTCACGGGCTGGCGCGGTTGTCGAAGGCGCGACGACAGCAGATGCGGGCACGTCAACCGTCAGCGGCGGCAGCGCAATCGCGGCAACGGGCAGGACCGCCAGCGCCGCGAACGTCACCGCGAGCACGAGGTGTCGCATCGACGCACGCGCCCGTGCGTGCCACCGCGGCCGTCGCCAGACCGGCGATCAGCACGACGGTCGCTTTCGCGAGGATCGAGAATTCGACCGAGCCGCTGACCAGGCTGGCGAGGTTCGTGAGTACTCCAATCATGATCGTCTCCTCTGTTTGCGGACGCGGTCGATCTCGGTACGCAGCGCGTCGAGGTCTTTCTCGCTCCAGGCTTCCTGCTTGAGCAGGGCGGACGCGGCTTCACCGGCCGACCCGCCGAAGAACACGCGCACGAGTTGTTGGAGTGCCGCGCGGCGGGCCGTCGCGCGCGGCACGGTGGACGAATAGACGTAGCGAAGGCCTTCTTCGCGGTGGCGGATGTGGCCCTTGGCCTCGAGCCTCACCAGCATCGCGCGAACAGCCGAGTAGCCGGGCGGGTCGGTCAACCGCTCGCGAATCTGCTCGGCCGACGCGTTGTCGTCCAGCGCGTAAATGGCATCCATGATTTCGCGTTCGCGACGCGTCAGCTTTTCAGTCTTCATGGCGGAGTCATTCTCCCGAGTCCCCGCCTTCGCCAAGGCTACGGCGGCCGAGCCCGACGTCCCGAGTCATGCTACAGGCGTAGCATAGTGCTACTGTTGTAGCATGTCAAGCCGCGATCGCTGCACCTGGTGCCTTGACGTAACCGGGACGCGAATCGTGGAACCGCCGGGCGTTCCCTTTCGTCCCTTATACTCGCGGGCTATGGTGTCGAAAAGCTCGGCGTCGGACCGCGCTCGCGAGTGGTTCGATACCTACACACGCGACTTCTCTCCAGGCTGATCTGCGGCGGCTCTTCACGCACGACACGCCGGACGCCTACAACTACTTTCGGCGCGGGCTCGACGACGATCGGTTTGCCGGTCTGCCGTTGTGGAAACGGATTCCGCTTCGCTTCCGTGAGGTGTTCGTCGCCTTCACGCTGCGCCTGTCGCCAGCGCGGCGCGCGCTTTACATCGCGGCGCTGGTCATCGCGCTCATCGGCGTCATTCGGCTGTTTCGCGGCTTCGGCACGGTCGATGTGCCGTTCGGCATGCCGTTCTTTCAGATCGCCATGCTGATGCCGGTCTGGGCCGACGGCACGTTCGCGTTGCTCGTCAGCTTGTTCCTGGTCAATCTCCTGGTGCTGCTCGAAGTGGCGGATCGCTTGTCGCTCAAGGGCGAGCTGGAGGTTGCGCGCGAGATCCAGCTGGCGATGCTTCCACGCGGCACCTACACGGTCGGCGACATCGAGGCCTGCGGGATGACCCGCCCGGCCAACACCGTGGGCGGAGACTTCTACGATGTGCTGCCGCTGCCCGACGGCCGCGTGATCCTCGCCCTCGGCGACGTCGCCGGCAAAGGCAGCCCCGCCGCGTTGCTGATGGCGCTGCTCCTGGCGTCGCTGCGGACGCTGGTCGACGAGCGCCTCGATCCTTCCGCGCTCGTCGCCCGGCTGAACGTGCAGATCTCGCGTCACAGCCCGGCGTCCCGGTTCATCACGCTCTTCTATTCGGAGTACGACCCGGCCACCGGCGTCCTGTCGTACGTCAACGCCGGCCAGAATCCGCCGCTGATTCGTCGCCGGCACGGACGATTCGAGCGCCTCGCAGGCACAGGCGTCGCGCTCGGCATGTTCGATCACTCCACATTCGGTCGCGTCGAAACCCGTCTCGAGCCTGGCGACATCCTCGTTCTCTACAGCGACGGGATCACCGAAGCGGAGGACCCCGCGGGACAACCCTTGGAGGAAGCGGGACTGGAACTGCTGATCGAACGCCACGCCGCCGAGCCCGCCGCCGCGATAGGCCAGCACATCTTCCGCGCCGTCGAGTCACACGCCGGCCAACCGCGCTTCGGCGACGACCTCACGGTGCTGATCCTCAAGCGGGGTAGGCGCAGTGCGCAGTGCGCGAGTGCGGCGAGGTGCCAGCGCAAGTGCCCGGGTGCCCAGGGCGCTACCAAGTGCAGCATGCCTGGCACGTGCGCACGCGCACTGCGCACTTGCGCACCCGCGCACTTGCGCACTTGGTTGACCCATTCATCCCAAAACCCTGTCACCGCAGGCTGATTCCGGCTAATTGATAGGTATCGGACCGTTGGGTGTCGCGAAGCTGCCCTGCGGGTGTCTAATATTGAGTTACGCGACCGACCCATGTTTCCAAGGCTTCTCACCGCGGTCGTTCTGTTGTTGGTCGTTCCCGCTGCTGCGGGACAGCCGGCGGGGCAGCCTGATGCCATCGAGGCCTTTGTCGCAGGCCTGGAACAGGTGGCCGCGACTGGCGATAAAGACAAGGTGCTCGCCCTCGTCCATCCCGACACGGACGCCGGCGAGCTGGCCGACTTCCTCGAAGCCATCACCCCTGCCGCCCCTCGCCTCGTCATCAAGGAACGCGACCGTGTGGCCATCGAGACCGGTGGACAGCGCCTTCTTCTCGAGGTCTTCGTCGAGCGAGGGATGGAGGGCCGGGTCTCCACCTGGCGTGTGGATCTGAAGGAAGCGGCGGGTAAGACCAGTGCGAAGTCGCCGGTCTGGCGAATCGCGAAGATGGAGCGGCTGACGGTCGTCAGCGGCCTCTATCGCTTGTCGCTGGACGCGACGCGCCAGTTCGACGTCCACAACCTGACCGTCAAGGCGCCGGACATGACCTTGACGATGGCGACGGGCAGCGCGTTTGTGGCGATGACGCCGGAGGGCGCCACGGCCGTCGTTCTGGTCGGACGCGGCCGCATGACGCTTGCGCCGCAGACGCCGGCCGAACAGACGCAGATACGGATCTTCGCTGGCGACGCCAGCTTCGACTCGGAGTTCGAGGGCGCCTTCATTCGGGTCAAGCCGGCCGAGTTCGCCGCGCGTTTCAGTTCGGAATCGCTCGTGCCGCGGCAGGTGTCAACGTCCGAGCTCCGCCGGGCCGGGGAGGTTTTCGAGGAGTTCGTCGGCCGCACGCTGCAGATCGATCTCACCGATTTGAGCCGTGATCGCTGGTCGGTGGTCCCGCCGACCGGCGATCTGATTGCCGAGGTGCGCACGCGCCGGTTCGGCAACCTCACCTACGCCCGATCGTGGGGCGACGCGGAAGACATCTCGTTCTTCGACCGCCGGAAGCGCCGCAACATCGCCGTCTACGCCTCGGCGGAAAAACTCGCCGCCCGCGGACGTTTCTACAGCGAGGATGACCTCGTCGATTACGACGTGCAGTCGTACGACATCGACGTCAACTTCTCGCCCGACCGGTTGTGGGTCGCAGGGAGCACCCGCATCACGATGAAGATCCGCGCGTTCTCGCTGACCACGATGACGCTGCGGCTGGCGGAATCGCTCGCGGTGCGAGGCGTCTACTCGGCGGAATTCGGCCGGCTGCTTCACCTGCGCGTGGTCGGGCAGAACAGCCTGATCGTCAACCTGCCGGCGCCGATCAGCCGTGGCAACGACGTGTCGCTGACCATCGTCTATGGCGGCCGCGTCGAGCCACAGGAGCTCGAACGCGAGGCCATCGCCGTCACCGCGCAGGATCCGGAGCCCGCCACAGATCCCCCTCGAGCCGCGCTTCATCTACAGCAATCGCTCGTATTGGTATCCGCAGTCGACCGTCACCGACTACGCAACCGCGCGCCTTCGCGTGTCCGTGCCGAGCGAGTACGACGTGATCGCGAGCGGCCTCGTCACGACAACCGTGACGCCGCCATCCGGACCAACCGACGGCGATCGGCCGCGAAAGACGTTCCTCTTTCAATCCGACAAGCCGGCGCGGTATCTCGCGTGCGTGATCAGCCGTTTCTCGACGATCGCGAGCGCGCAGTTGAAGGTGCCGTCGATCGAGGTCAACGCGTTGCGGCAATCGATGTCCGACGGCCGATCGAGAGGAGGCGAAGGCTGGCCCCGCAGCTGATTCGAGCGACTCGCAGGCTGTCGCCCTCGTCGTGCAGGCCAACCCGCGCCAGGCGTCGCGCGCCCGTGCGCTGTCGCAGAAATCCGCGGACATCTTTCAGTTCTACGCGTCGCTCGTCGGCGAAGCGCCCTATCCGAGCTTTACCCTTGCCGTCACCGAGAGCGAGCTCCCGGGTGGGCACAGCCCGGCGTACTTTGCCGTCCTCAATCAGCAGCTGCCAACCTCGCAGCTCGTGTGGCGCAACGATCCGGTCGCCTTCGAGAGCTATCCGTCCTTCTTCCTCGCGCACGAGCTGGCGCATCAGTGGTGGGGACAGGCTGTCGGCTGGAAGAACTACCACGAGCAGTGGATCAGCGAAGGGTTCGCGCAGTACTTCGCCGCCTTGTACGGCGAGAAGGAGCGGGGGCCGGAAACGTTCGCGGGCCTCTTACGACAGATGCGCCGCTGGGCGATTGAGTCGTCCGATCAGGGTCCCGTCTACCTGGGGTACCGGCTCGGACACATCAAGAGCGACAGCCGCATCTTCCGCGCGCTCGTTTACAACAAAGGCGCGATGGTGCTGCACATGCTGCGGCGGCTGGTCGGCGATGAAGCGTTCTTCACGGGCGTGCGGCGCTTCTATGGCGAGTGGCGGTTCGCGAAGGCGGGCACCGACGACTTCCGTCGCTCCATGGAAGCGGCCAGCAACCGCGATCTGGAGCCGTTCTTCGAGGGCTGGATTTACGGGTCATCGATCCCGCGCCTGAAGGTCACACAACAGCAGCAGGAAGAAACGTTGCTGCTCCGTTTCGAACACCGGCTCGACGTCGTCGTCGTTCCTGTCACCGTCCAGATCACTTACACGACTGGCGAGACGCAGGAGCTCGTGGTGGCCGTCGGCGAACGCGTCGTCGAGCGCACCGTCCCGTTGAAAGGCACGATACGCAGAGTCGACATCAACGGCGACCAGGCATCCCTCGTTGAAATCGAAAAGTGAGAATGCGAAAAGCGGAGAGCGGAGGCATGCGGCCCGGCCGGAGCCGGACCGCTTGTCCTATGGAAGGTAGATCGCTGCGACGCGCGACTCTCCGTTCCGCTCGAACGGTTCGAAGACGAGGATGAAGCGCGACCCGCCGTACTCGTAGAACCGGGTCAGGCGTTCACCAAAGCTCCCGCGATCGACGTCCTGCCGTCCGCTCTCCGCTGACCGGCCGAGCCTGGCCGCCACAGCCGAAAACGTTTCCCCGACACGCACTTCCTTCCCATCCAGAAACGGCAGAACGGGAACGGACACCGCGCGGGCGGGCACTGCTGCAGGAATCGTCGAAATGAGCGGACGAACGGGGGGCGCGGCGCGCACCACGGGCGCCGGGCGCAGCTCGCGGAGGATCAGCGACCCCACGCTGAGCGTCGCCAGCAGGAACACGGCGGCAACGATCCATTCAAAAACCGCTGCCAGACGCAGACGCGGGCGAACTCCGAGCGCGTCCATATTGGCCTCCCTTGCTGGGTGAGGTTGGCCGGCCGTTGCCTTCGCTTCGGCCGGGCTCGCCACGCGACAAACCGAGTCGCGGAGGCGGCCGGGCGAGAGCACCACTTTAGATCGAACGCCCGGGAAATTCAAAGCTGTTTCACGCTGTCGGAGACCGGTGATTCCGCAGCCGGGGCCTTTGAGGTACCCCATCAAGCCAATGTATGATCAGGGGTTATGGACACTGTTTCGCTGACGATTGACGGCAGGCCGGTTACGGTCGCCAAGGGCCGGACCGTTCTGCAAGCGGCGATCGAGAGCGGCATCCAGATCCCCTACTACTGCTATCACCCCGGCCTCGGCATCGACGGGTCCTGCCGCGTCTGCATCGTCAAGATCGAGAAGATGGCGAAGCTGCAGACGTCCTGCTCGACGACGGTGACGGAAGGGATGGTGGTGCTGACCCAGACGCCCGACGTCGTCGAAGCGCGCGCGTCCGTTTTCGAGTTCCTCCTCATCAACCACCCGCTCGACTGCCCGGTCTGCGACAAGGGTGGTGAGTGTCCCCTCCAGGACTTCTCGTACAGCTTCGGGCCGAACGAAAGCCGGATGGAGTTTCCGCGCCGCGTGTTCGATGGCGAAGGTGTCCGCGCCGACGTGGACTTCGGGCCGACGCTGATGCTGAATCGCAATCGCTGCATTCTGTGCACGCGGTGCGTGCGGTTCATGCGTGAGATCGACAGCGATCCGCAGATCAGCATCGTCGACCGCGGCTACGGCAGCGAGATTGCGACGTTCCAGGAGGAGGGCGTTCAGTCGCTGCTCTCGGGCAACCTCATGGACGTGTGTCCCGTCGGCGCCATCACCACGCGCGACTATCGATTCAAGTCACGGCCGTGGGACAACCCGGACGTCGTCGACACGATCTGCACGCTGTGCGAGAAGGGCTGCAACACGACGGCGTGGATCAAAGCGAAGCCTGAGTGGGCGAAAGGCGCGCGCCTCGTGCGCATGACGCCGCGCTACAACCCCGAGGTCAACGATTACTGGATGTGCGACATCGGCCGGTTCGACTACCACTGGATCGAGAGCGACGACCGGCTGACCCGTCCGATGGTGAAGTCCGAGGCTGGTACCCTCGAGCCGATCGACTGGCGCGATGCACTGGGGAAGCTCGCCGATCGCGTGACCGCGGAAGGCGAACCGTCGAGCCTGCGACTGCTGATTTCCGCGCATGCGTCGCTCGAGGAATTGTTCGTCATCGGTCGCATCGGTGGTGCGCTTGGCCTTCCGGAAGAAGGCGTCGCTGTCTCCTGGCGTGCCCGCACGAAGCCGCAGCCCAAAGGCGCCAAGTTCAAGATTCCGGCGGTTGATGCGCCGAACGTCCGCGGCGTCCAGGATCTCGGGTTCCCGGTTCGCGTACTCGGGTCTGGCGGGCCTGACGTCTCGGCCTTTCGCGCCGAAGTCGAGGGCGGTCGCGTGCGCGCCCTCTACGTGTTCGATCCGGGACCGGACGGGTCGCTCGGAGACGTCTCCTGGGTCATCGACGCCCGGCGATCCGGAAAACTGCCGCTGCTGATCGTCCACGGCGTGCTGATGAACGAACTCGCAAAGGCCGCGGACATCGTGCTTCCGGGCGCGGCCTGGGTCGAGAAGAACGCGTCGTATGTGAACGTGCAGGGACGGGTGCAGAATTCGTCACGCGTTCTGGCGCCACCGGGCGACGCTCAGGAAGACTGGCAAGTGTTCGTGAACGTCGGACTCGCGCTCGGGGCCGCAGTCACCTACTCGACCAGTCAGGACGTGCGAACGGATCTCGCAGCCTCCATGCGCGACAACCCGGCGTATGCTGGTCTTTCGTCCGCAGAGTTCGCGCGGCCCGTCTCAGCGCGGCACTGGCTGCAGGCGTCCAATCCATCGGAGCGTTGGAAGTGGGATTTCATGTTCCAGGACCTGCCGCCGGTCAAGTTCTCCGACAACCCGGTTCCAGCCTCGTTGCTGAACGTGCTGCCGCTGAGGGAAGTAAAGTAGCGCGCGCGGTGTTATCTACGATGATGGACGGCAGACATGGGTGAGCAGGTTACGCTGGCCGCGGCGTTTGGCGCAGGGTTCCTGTCGTTCATCTCGCCCTGCGTGCTGCCGCTGATCCCCGGCTACATTTCCTTCGTCTCGGGCGTTTCGCTCGATGAAATGAAGGATGGCTCCGCGCCGGCCGCCACGCGACGTCAAGTCCTCATCACCTCGCTGGCGTTCGTGCTCGGCTTTTCGGTGGTCTTCGTTGCGCTTGGCGCATCCGCGACGGCCATCGGCCGATTCCTGTTCGACAAACTTCCACTCCTGGGAAAGATCGCCGGCGCGATCATCGTGATCTTCGGCCTGCACACGATGGGTGTCTTTCGCCTCGGGTTCCTCGAGCGGGAGAAACGAGTGCATGACAGACCGGAAGCCCGCCGGACCGCTGGGCGCCTTCCTCGTAGGCATCGCATTCGCGTTCGGCTGGACGCCGTGCATCGGCCCGATTCTCGCGGGGATCATCGCCATTGCGGCCTCGAAGGACACCGTGAGCGAAGGCGTGTTGCTCCTTGCGGTCTATTCGGCCGGCCTGGGAATTCCGTTCCTGCTGACGTCGATGGCGCTGAGCCGGTTCTTCTCGTTCACGTCGAAGATCCGGAAGCACTATCACACGATCGAGCTGGTATCAGGAGGCCTGCTGGTCGCCATCGGCGTGCTCATCTTCACGGGCCAACTCACGATCATCGTCCGCTACCTGCAACCGTACCTTCCCGTCTACTAGTCCACTGGGCCGAGTCCACTCGAGTCGTTCCGTTCGCACCCCGAGCGACCGACCACGACCTGCGAACCACGGCAGAATTCACCGACTGAGGTTGATCGCGTCGACGATGTCGGCGTGATTCCGTGCGGCGGCTCGCGACAGCGGGGTCATGTCTTCGGCATCGACCGCGTGCGGGTCGGCGCCACGAGCGAGAAGTGCCTGGACCGGACCGAGTAAGCCCGATTCGGCGGCGATGTGGAGCGGCGTGTGGCCTCCGGCATCACGCGCGTCCGTGGGCGCGCCACGATCGATCAGCAGCGTGGCCACCTCCTCGTGACCCCCAGCCAGGGCTGCATGCAGGGCGGTGTTGCGCAGACTGTTGTGGGACTGAGCGTCGACGACGGCGCCGTGATCGAGCAGCCACTCGACGATCTCGCGGTGGCCAAAAAAGGCGGCGAGGTGCAGAGGCGTCCAGCCATCGTATGCGTAGGAATTGAGGACGTCAGGCGAAGCGGCGATGGCTGCCTGGACGCCGTCGAGCCGGCCGAGCGCTGCTGAGGCGAAGACGTCCAGGCCGGCGCCACTTTCCACGATCACGTTCGACGACCCGGCGATGGCCGCGGTACAGCGCGGCCATCAGGGGCGTTTCGCCTGTTGACGCCTTGTAGTTTCGAAGCGCTGGATTGTCCTCGAGCATGCGCGCCACCATCGTGTCGTCGCCTGCCTTGGCCGCTTCGATCACCTGATCCCCTGTGGTCATCGTCACGCCTTCACTTTGAGTGCCGCCGGCATCACGCGTACGTCGATCTGATCCTCGAACACGCCCGGTTCGCCGTCGACGTGGTACTCCATCGGACCGTCCTCCGACACGATCGTCGCCTGGCGCACCTTGCGCACCAGGATGCCAGGCGCGCGCTCCACCGAACCGAGCGCCAGATGGCGGCTGTCCCAGAACCGCGCCGCCACCGAGCGGTCTTCGATCACGAAGGCATCGAGGAGCCCATCATCAAGCTCCGCACCAGGTGCAAGCTGCGCGCCCATGCCGTACTCGCGACCATTGGCAAATGCCAGAAGAAGCGCACGGCCTCGATAGGCGGCGCCCCCGTCGAGCTCCACCGTATAGCGCCGTCCGCGATACGTGACGCCCTCCCGCAGGCCGATCGCGATGTACGGCCACTTGCCGCGACTCCCCTTCGCCCGCTGGTTGAAGAGCGTCGCGATGCGGGCATCCACGCCGACACCCGCGATGTTCACGAAGTGGCGCCCCCCGATGACGCCGACGTCGATCGGCCTCGCCGGTGCCTCCAACGCTCGCTCGAGAGCGGCCTGCGGATCTCGCGGCACGCGGAGCGATGCGGCGAGCCCGTTGCCGGATCCGGCCGGGATCAGTCCTATTGCGCTCTGCGTGCCGGCGAGCACGCCGGCGGCCTCGTTGAGAGTTCCGTCGCCACCCCAGATGATGACGAGTGGCACCTGAGCCGCCGCGGCCGCCGCGGCCAGATCGCGCGCGTGACCACCGCGGTCGGTCAGGCGTACGTCTCCGCGGAGATTCCGGCGATCCAGCTCGCGCGCGACGAGGTTGACGCGCCGCTCGGCGACGTTTGAGTCCATGCCCGCGCCCGAGACGGGATTGATGATGGCGACGACCTGAGTGCCGGCAGCGATCTGCACCGTGCGAGTGTCTGAAGTGTGGTTCGACCACGAACCGTGGGTGCTATAGTAGCTGGCTGATGGTGGAAGTTGGAGGGGCCTGAATGAGGAGTCGTGCGGCACGCCTTACATTGCTGATCCTGTTCATGGTGGCGTTGGGCGTGACGGCGTATCTCTTCTGGAACGGCGAGTCCCTGGTCGGCACGGAGACCGTCGCGTTGCGCGAGTTCGAGACCAAGGCGCAAGCGGTGTCACGCTCGGTGTTCGACGTTCGCATGGCCCAGCAGGCCTACGTGGCGAGCGGCCAGGGTGGAGAGTTCTGGACCACCAAGGTTTCAAGTGGCGTCACCTCGATCGTCGCCGCCCTCGACGCGCTGAAGACCACGGCGACGGCGCCCCAGGCCGTCACCGAGCTCGATACCGCAAAGGGCCTCTTCGAAACGTTCATGCAGGTTGACCGTCGCGCCCGGGAATACGCGCGCACGGGACAGAACCTCATCGCATCCGATCTGATTTTCTCGGATGGCCTCGAGCTGACGGACGGGGCATCCGCCCGCATCGCCGCCGCCCTCGAAGCCGAAAAAGCCGCGCGCGAGGCGGCCATTCAGACCTTCAGAAGCCGGCAGGTGTTCGCGCTCGCAGCGGCCGCCGCGGCGGCAGTGCTGGTCATCCTTCTGCTCTACCAGAACGCCGACGAACCGCTCGCGCCTCGAGTTCCGGAAGCCAGGCGAACTGAAACGGCTGAGCCTCAGGTTGCCGTCGCCATGCCCTCAACGGCGCAACAGGCCGCCGACCAACCAGCTGTCCCCCAGGCAGAATTGAAGGATCCCACCCCGGCTCACGCTCTTCAGGACGGTGGTGGCGAATCCCAGGCGCCGGTTCTGCCCGCGCTGACCCCCGCAAGCGAGACGACGGCTGCCGACTTCAGCGGACTGGCTTCGCTCTGCACCGATCTCGCCCGCGTGGTCGACACCCAGCAACTCCCAGGACTGCTCGAGCGAGCCTCGTCGCTCCTCGATGCTCAGGGGATCATTCTCTGGATCGCCGATCCCGACGCGCGGGAGCTGAACCCGATCATGGCGCAGGGGTATCCAGCGCATCTCCTCAACCGGCTTGGCGCCCTTCCACGTGACGCCGAGAACGCCACCGCCGCCGCATTTCGCACGAGCCTGTTGCAGACGGTCAAAGGCGATGCGGAGTCGAACGGCGCAATCGCCGCGCCGCTGGTCACGTCATCAGGCTGTGTTGGTGTGATGGCGGCCGAGGTGAGGAACGAAGCGGAACAGCGGGACGTGAAGCTCGCCGCCGCCGCGATCATGGCCGCGCAACTCGCAACGCTCGTAGGGCCGCCACCGGCGCAGCGCGGCAAGGTCGAAGCGGCCGGAGCGTAGACGCGGCTGCGACCTGATTCTGACTACAGAATCGTCCGCGAAGTCCATCGTCGGGGCTGCCGCGGTTCGACCTTCCCTTTCAACGTCAACGGCTTCTTGTCTCGAACGATGTCGAGAGTGAACTCGTCGCCGTCTTCGAGACGATCCGTTCGGCGAGACAGATCGGATGGCGTGCGAACGGTGCCGCCGTTGATGCCCGTCACGATGTCACCAGCCTTGAGCCCGGCCTTCGACGCCGACGAGTTGTCGGCGACCGACGTCACGAGCACGCCGTCTTTCGTGCCAAAGTATTCCGCGAGCTGATCGGACAGCGAATCGACGGTGATACCCAACCGGCCAGTCGTCACGAACCAGCGCTCGAGTTTCGGCAGCACGTCAACCGATGGAGGCTTGATCTTGGCTGGCGGCGCCGGAGGGGCCGGCGGAACCATGTGCATGTCGCCGAACCGATTCGAGTTCGTCGAAACCCATGCCAGTTATCGGTGACGCGAGGCTGAACCGAAACCGTGACGCGCTGACCGTCGCGCATCACGACCGTCGAGACCTGGCGCTCCGCCGGTGTCTCCTGCACCAGTCGCGTGAACTGACGCATGCTCCGAACCCGCTCGCCATCGAACTCGACGACGACATCGCCGTCGCGGATGCCGGCCTTCGCGGCAGGGCTGTCTTCCTGCACGTCTTCGATCAGCACACCGGCCACGTTCGCGAGCTTGAGCCGCTTGGCATCCTCGCCGTCGATGTCTCTGACCGAAACGCCTATCTGACTTCCGCCACCCGTCAGGACCTGCACGATGCTGGGTTGTTCGTCGATCGTCCACGTCACGTCCTGGCCGCGCGCAACCGGAGCGACTGCTGCGCCGATCCCGGCAGCGATCAGCACCGCGGATATTGTCAACACCTTCATACGCACTCTCCTGAGAATTGACGGCGCGATTTCCAGATGAGCGGACGCGGATAGAGCGGTTTTCTATTCACGGGACGCGGATCGTCGCGGATCCTCGGATCTTAGGTTCGGCAGTCCGCGTCCTGTGTTCCGAGATCCGCGCCAATTCGCGTCCCGCGCGAAAGCCGGCAAATCCGCGTCCCGTGTTTAAGATCCGCGGCGATCCGCGTCCCCGTGCCCATTCGCGGCGTTAGAAAGGTAGACGCACTCTTTTTCGGAAAGGTTGTGTCCCGCGTCCCGGATGGAGGTCACTCAGCGTCCACGTACAGTGACGGTGAACAGCCGGGATCCGCGTGTTTTGGCCGAATTCGACGGGTACGGGATTTGATGTGTTGGGGTGCGGTCGCGCGGAGTCAACGGGGTGCGTTAACTCAGGCAGGCGCTGGCATCGCCGCATCCCGTCGTAAGTAGGCTGATTTCGCGCGGCCTTTTTGTGTCTCTAAGGGGGAGCCATGCGGAGCAGGATGCTGAGAACGATTACCGGTCTCGCGGCCATGCTGGCGTTCGCCGCCGTGGTTTCAGGGTGCGCGCTCAACAGCCGGCCGAGCGTGGCCGAGTTGAAATACAACCCCGGCCGTTATCACGACAAGACGGTCGCCATCGACGGCGTCGTCACCAGCTCTTGGGGAGTGCCACTGGTGCCATTCAAGATGTACCGGGTGGATGACGGCACGGGTGAAGTGACGGTCGTGGCGCAGGACGGCCGCGTGCCAACCAAAGGCGCGCAGGTACGTGTCAGAGGCCGTGTGAACGAGCTTGGGACTTTTGGCGGACAGAGCCTGGGGCTGCACATCCGTCAGACGGACCTGGATTTCAGGGGACGCTAGCCGCTGCCGGCGACTCCACTGTCGCTCACGTAATTCGGATGGCGACCGCCGTCATGTCGTCGTTTGGCGGCGCGTCGCCACGCCATTCAGCAACCGCTGCAAAAATCTCGCTGACAATTTGCTTCGGGGGTAACTCGCGCGTGCGTGCGACGACGTCGATCAGGCGCGCGGCCGTGAATTCCCCGCCGTCCGCGTTCATCGCCTCGAACACGCCATCCGTGCAGAACACGAAGAGGTCACCTGAATGCAGCGCAAAGGTGACTTCGTCGTAGGTCGAACCCGAGAACGATCCCAGCGGCACGCCTGGCAGCTCGATCTGCGAACAGCCTTCCGCCGAGCAGCGAATCGGATACGGCAAACCCGAGTTCGCCATCGTCATCGTGCGCCGTTTGAGATCGAAAATCGCGTAGCAGAGCGTGCAGTAATACTCTTCGAGCTGACGCTGGTGAAGGATCGTGTTGATCGACGACAGCACGCTCGCCGGGCTCGACCGCTCGGGCAGATACCGCCTGCGAAACGTGCGGCCGCGCACCAGTTCGGCGGCGAAGGCGCTGTAGAGCGCAGCGGGCACACCCTTTCCTGATACGTCACCCACCGCGACGGCTAGTGTGTTCGACTCAGGCGCGAGGTAATCGTGGAAATCGCCGCCGAGCTCGCGCGCCGGGCTGAAGTCGGCGGCCACCTCCACGCCCTTGAGGCGCTTGGGAGGGCCGGCCGGCAACAGCGCGATCTGCACGCGTTGCGCGAAACGCACTTCCTTCTCGAGACGTTCTTCGTTCGCCAGCACTTCCTCGTACAACCGCGCATTCTCGATAGCCACCGCCGCCTGGCTCGCCAGCAGCGTCAGGATTTCGACGTCGCGCTTCGAAAACGCGTCGAGCTCGGGGCTCTCCAGATCGACGACGCCGATGCAGCGATCCTTGAGCAGCAACGGAATGGCGAGCTCGGAGCGGACGTCGGGCACGATGCTGATGTAGCGCGCGTCCTGGGAGACGTCTGAAACCAGGACCGGTTCGCGGTGGAGGGCGGCGTAGCCCACAACCCCTTCGCCCAGCTTCACGCGCGGGACCTGCACCTTCTCGCCGTACTGCACGGCGAGTTTCATCTCCAGCTCCTCGTCTTCATTCAGCAGCAGGATGCCGAACGTGCGGTAGTCGATCACGCGGCGGGCGAGTTGCGCGATGCGCGCGAACAGCTCGTCGAGATCGAGCACCGACGCGACCTCGCGCCCGATCTCGGCGAGCGTCTCGAAGGCCTCCGCGTCGAGGCGGCTCTGCTCGAACAACCGCGCGTTGACGAGCGCGATCGCCACGTGCGCCGCGAACTGGCGCAGGATGGTGACATCACGCTGGCTGAATTGATCGCGATGACGACTGAGGATGTTGAGCGCGCCGATCGGCCGCGACTTGTGCATCAGCGGCACCACGATCTCGGAGTTCATGCCGGGAACGAACTCGACGTAGCGCGGATCGGCCGACAGATCGTTGACGAGCAGCGGCTGCTCGCTCGCCACGGCGGCGCCGACGAGGCCCTTGCCCAGCTTCAGCCGGAAAGGCGTCTCGCGCTGCGGGTATCCAAGCGAGTAAGCCACCTTCAGCTCGCCGCGACGGTCGTCGAGCAGGTAGACCGCAAAGGCCTCGAACGAGATCAGCCGGCCAATCAGGCGAGGGATCTGCGGAAGCAGATCGTCCAGATCGAGCACGGCAGTGACCTGCCGGCCCAGATCGAAGAGCGCCGTGACGATATCGTGCTCGGCGGGTGCGGCTGCGTCAGCCGCGACGGGCGAACCGTCGGCTGAATGTGATTGATTCACAGGGTGTTCGTCTTTCGGTTGTCGCCCCGATGTGCCAACCGCCAGAAGCCCAGCGTGAAGCGGAGAATGGGACAGAACCGGATTATACTGGCAATCTGACTCATCGATGGACATCACGCTTCCTCTCGACTATTCGGCGATCGAACGGATCCTTCCCCACCGCTATCCTTTTCTGTTGGTCGATCGGATCACCGAGCTGGAGCCCGACAAGCGGATCGTCGGGATCAAGAACGTCACGTTGAACGAGCGCTACCTCGCGCACCGGCCCGGCGAGCAGCCCGTCCTTCCGCCGACGATTCTGACTGAGGCAGTCGCGCAGGTCGGCGCGATCATGATTCTGGCCAAGCCCGAGAACCGCGAGAAGTTGATCTACTTCATGGGCATCGAGAAGGTGCGCTACCGGCGCCCGGTCCATCCCGGTGACGTCGTCGAGATCGAGGCGACCGTTCGTCGACTGCGCAGCCGCGTCGGCGTCCTGCGCGGCATCGCTCGCGTCGATGGCAAAGTTGCCGTCGAAGGCACGATGACCTTTGCGCTCGGGCCCCGGAACGAGGCCACCAGCGACACCGGCGACATTGCGCGGCTCTGACCGACGCGCGTTACTTCAGCACCAGCAAGACACTCAGGACTTTCACCGCGCGCGACAACCAGATCGCCAGCTTCGCGTCGGGGTCGAAGTATCTCCACGTATCGAGCACCGCCGGCGCGAGAACCAACGCGCCAATCCAACGCTCGTCGATTCCGGATGACGAGGCCATGCCGCGCGTATCGCGTTCGACAGGTCCCGTGCGCGCGAAGGCCGCTCCCGAATAGGCCGCTGACGCCGCGATGTTGAACGCAAACACGCCCTTCGTGAAAGGCGCCTTCTCGGATCGCAGACGAGGGCGTTTGGTCAGGAGCCATTCGTTGGTGGCCTGCTGCACCCAGAACCCGGCCGAGGACACCGTGAATTCCTCACGCGGCGAGAGCTCCGCCTGAGGACTGATCGCGAAGAACGGGATGCCGTGAAAGTCGACCCGGCGGATGGTCGGGATCGGCGTCGAAGATCACGTCAAAGAAAAGATGCCCGGACTCATGCGCGGCGAGCCCCACGAGCGCGCCCGCCACGAAGCCACCAACTGAAGCGGCTCGATTCACACTGTGTGTCTCTTGTTGCTGTCGGGCTTGGACCGTCACCGGGACGCTCAACACTGCAACCATCAGGAACCACAGCAGTAACGGGAATGCGAACCGTCCGGTTCTTTCTGGCTCTGCCGTGGCACATACGTTGCTGGATGGAACGGCGAGATGCACGCGCTGACTTGGGGCGCGAAGGAGACAAGAGATGCTCGAAACGATTGCGGTCATCCTCATCATCCTGTGGCTGCTTGGTATGGTCAGTGGCTATACCCTGGGGAACTTCATCTATGTGCTGCTGGTCATCGCCATCGTGCTCTTCCTGGTGCGATTGATCAGCGGTCGAACAGTCTGACGAGCCCTACGCTTTCGGCCCTCAGGCAATTCGGCGCCGCTCCTCGTGCGCCGGTTCGTGAACCGGCGCCGGCGCAGCCGGAGAACGAGGAGTGGCGTCGGTCGACGCGTGCCGCCTTCGCGAGGCGCACGACGCCGACGCCTGCAAACACGAGGGCGGCGGCGATGGCCATGCGCGTCGTAAACGGTTCGCGGAGAAAGAATACGCCGAGCGCGACCGCGATGACGGGGTTGATGTAGGCATACAACGAGACGAACGACACCGGCAGGTGCCGTAGCGCGTACGTGTACGCCACGAAGCCGCCGACAGCGCCAATCGTCGAGAGGTATACCAGCGCCACGGTCGTCCGGCCCGTGAAGAACAGACTGCTCCACTCGCCACGCACCGTTCCCGCTGCAATCATCATCAGCCCGCCGGCGAGCATCTGAAGCGCGGTGCGTGCCCAGGACGTTCTCGTTGCGTCGGCGGCGCGAGTACGACGAGCCAATCGACCAGCCTAGAGACGCGACTTGCAGCGCGGCCACGCCGGCCAGGAACTTCCCGGCGCCCGCGTCGCCGAGGCCGAGTTCCGGCCACACGAGCACGACGATTCCGAGGAAGCCGATGAACAATCCGGCGACGGTGCGAGCCGTCAATCGCTCGCCGCCGGGGAGACACGCTTCGACGGCTGACATCCAGAATGGCGACGTGCCCAGGAGCACGGCGGCGAGACCGCTCGTGATCCACTGCTCCGCGAACACGACGCCGCCATTGCCAAGCGCCAGCAGCAAGAAGCCCAGAAGCGCGATGCCGCCCCAGGTTGATACAGGCGGCAGCTTGTGGCCGCGCGCGATCGCGTAGATGGTCAGCAACGCTCCCGCAAGCGTCCAGCGCAAGCCGCCCATCAACGCAGGCGGCATCGATTCGAGACTGACCCGAATGCCAAGATACGTCGTTCCCCAGATGATGCAGACGGCCACCCACGCGAGATAGGCCAGCCGGCGCTCTCGAGCGCTCGACGGTGTCACGTCGTCACCTCCTCCGGAATGCCGAGAGGCAGTCGTGACGTTTCCTTCACCGTCTCGAGCACGATCGTCGTTCGGGTTGAACGGACCCCCGGGATGCGAGCGAGCCGCGTCCGAAGCAGGTGCCCCAGATGCTCGGCGTCCCGCGCGCGGACCTTGATCAGGTGGCAGTCGTCACCCGCCACGTGATGCACTTCCAGCACCTCGGGAAAGCCGGCGAGCGCACTCGAAATGCGCTCCTCGGCGCAGGCCTCGTCAGTCCGTACGGCGACGAACGCCAACAGCCCCAGGCCAACCGCCTTGGGATCGACCTGCGCGGTGTAGCCCTTGATCAGGCCTTTCGCTTCGAGTTTTCGAATGCGTTCGAGGACCGCGGATGGCGCCAGGCCCACGTTGCGAGCGATGTCCGCCTGCGTTTCTCTGGCGTTGTTCTGGAGTGACTGAAGAATCTGGCGGTCGATGGTATCCAAGTCCAGGCTCCTGATAATTGCCCAGACTCTGAATAATACTTCAATTAGTTGGTCGATATTCAAACCAATATTCTGTTGGTATGGTCTAGCGCCGACGATTGTTCTGTCTCCAACGAGTTGGCCGATCGTCCGCCCGGTCGGCCTCCCGGGGTGCGCGACGGAGATCGGCATCGGCGGAGATCGACCACCGATGCCCGCATTCGAAGCACCGATAGGCGAAGACCCCCCGTTGGGTGGGGATCACCATGCTGCTTCGTCTGGATTCGCACGTCGGGCACGGGGGGATCGGCAGGGTCACAGACAATACTCAGGGCTGAATTAGTGTAGGGTGGCTGTACACGCTCAGCAGCCATCGCTGCCCGGATCCTCTTGAGACTGCAGGATTAGTGCCCGGTAGGCGGGACGCGAATCAGACGAAGCCGAACGTGCCCCGGCCGAGCCAGGCGCCGCCATCCACGGTCAGGATTTCGCCGGTGATGAAGCCCGATTCTCCCGAGGCAAGAAAGGCGACGGCGTTGGCCACCTCAGCGGACGTCCCCCAACGCCCGATCGGGACCATGCTGGTGATGCGATTCACCGCCTCGGGGCTGTCCCAGAGCTGTTTCGCGGCGCCTGGTGACTCGATCGGACCGGGGGCCACGGCATTCACCCGTATCTTGTGCTTCGCCCATTCGACCGCGAGCGTCTGCGTCATCGACATGACACCTGCTTTGGCGGCAGCTGAATGGATCGTGCCGGCGCTCCCTGTCCAGACATAGTTGGCGAGAATCGAGATGATCGCGCCGCCCTTGCCCCGGTCGATCATGTGGCGGCCCACGGCGCGCGAACAGTAGAAGCTGCCGTTGAGCACGATGCCAATCACCGAGTTCCATCCGTTCGGCGACAGGTCTTCCGCGCGGCAGATGAAATTGCCGGCGGCGTTGTTGACGAGGATGTCGATGCGCCCGAAGTGCCGCAGCACGCGCTGCACCATCTCGTCCACCTGCTCCGGCTTGCGCACATCGATCTGCACGCACAGCGGATCGAGCCCCGCGTGACGCAACGCCGCTGAACCGTGCTCGATATTCTCGGAGTTCCGGCTGCCGATGACGATCCGCGCGCCGAGCTCGCCGAGGCGTGTCGCGATCGCCAGGCCGATTCCGGTTCCCCCGCCGGTGATCACGGCCACGTGGTCCTTGAACAATCCCTCTTGAAACATGGCGAATCAGCTTACCGGAGATGGTCGCACGGGCCCAAACCTTCGCCGCGCGTCCGTCTATAATCCGAACGTGTCACGAACCTCATCGCGAACGCCGGCGCCCGCGGAAGCGTTTGCCCGTCTGTTCGAGGCGGTGCACGAAGGCGTTTACATCGGATCGGTCACGAAAGCTGCGTCTCTCACGCTTTCGGCGAATCCACATCTCAAGCTGATGTTCGGCTACGCCAGCGAGGTCCCGCAGGACGAGGTGCGCCCGTTCGAGCTGGATCGTTTCGTCGACTCACAAGCGCGCGATGGTTTTCTCGAACGCCTCAACCGCGATGGCGCCGTCACCGATTACCTGCTTCGGCTGCGCCGCGCCGATCGGACGCCGATCTGGGTCGAAGTCACGGCTCATGCCGAGCGTCTGCCGGAGGGGTTGCGCATCGAAGCCCTGATGCGCGATGTCAGCGAGCGGAAACGGCTCGAGGACCAGGCTCGCGATCTGTATCACCAGTTACTGCAGGCCGAGAAGCTGGCCGCTCTCGGACAAACGATTTCAGGCGTTGCCCACGAGCTGAACAATCCGCTGGCGACTATCCTGACGTGGGCCGAGCGTCTGGCCCAGCGGGAAACGGACGATCAGACCCGCCGCGGGCTCGAAACGATTCTCAGCGAGTCTGAACGTGCCGCGAAGATCGTCCGCAACCTGCTCACGTTTGCGAGGAAACGCCACACGACGCGCGCCATGGTCGACATGAACCAGGTCGTGCGCGAGACACTGGCGCTGCGCTCGTACGAGCAGCGCGTCAGCAACATCACGATCCTCGAGGCGCTGCCCTCGGGCCTGCCGCAGGTGTTTGCCGATCCGCATCAGGTGCAGCAGGTTCTGCTCAACCTGGTGATCAACGCCGAGCAGGCGATGCTCGGCGCGCACGGCCGTGGAACGCTGATCCTTCGCACCTGGCACGATCCGGAACGTGACGCCGTCGTCCTCGAGGTCAACGACGACGGGCCCGGTGTGCCGGAAGATGTGCAACCGAAGATCTTCGATCCGTTCTTCACGACGAAGGAAGTCGGGAAAGGAACGGGACTCGGGCTCACCGTCGCGTATGCGATCGTCCAGGAGCATGGCGGGAGGATTACGGTGAAATCGGAGCCTGCCCGTGGCGCGTCGTTCTACGTCGAGCTGCCGGTCGGCGCGGAATCACTCAAGCCTGCTGCGCCGCTGCCGACCGAACGACCGAGCAACGCCGCCGCCGGCGCGTCTGTGCTCGTCGTCGAAGACGAAGCGGCGCTGGGTGACGCGGTTGCCGAATCGCTGCAGGATGACGGTTTCGTGGTGGAGAGGGCGAGCGACGGACTCGAAGCGCTGGAGCGCGTGCGCCGCCAGCACTTCGACGTGATCATCTGCGATCTGAAGATGCCGCGTGTCGACGGCAGCCAGTTCTACCGGGAGCTGGAAGCGACGCATCCGGAGATGACCCATCGGATCATGTTCGTGACCGGTGACGTCGCGGGCACCGAGGCCGAGCGATTTCTCGAAGAGTCCGGGTGCCGGTGGCTCGCGAAGCCATTCCGGCTCAAGGATCTTCTCCGCGCAGCGCGTGACATGGTGAGCTGACGCTCACGCAGGGTCAGCGCGCCGCGGCCACAGCCTCGCGGCGAACCGGCGCGGCTCGACGAGCGGCGGGTTGCTTCGCCGGCGACTTGTACGGCAGCACGACTGCAGGCTTCTGTTCCATGTCCGCCTTCGCCATGCGCATACGCCGCATCGTCTGCTGAAAAGAGAGGATCGCCGGTCGGAGCGACGCCGCATCGCCCGAGCCGCAATCGGCGCCGAGCGCCTTGCGGAGCCGCTGCACGGCGCGCGCGTGCAGCTGCGATACCCGTGATTCGTTGACGCCGATCTCGACGCCAATCTGCTTCATCGTCGCTTCCGCGTAGTAGTACATCCCGATCACCTTGCGCTCGCGCGGCGGCAGCGATGCGATGGCCGCGCGGACGCGGTCGCGAACCTCGCGCTCTTCGAACGCCTTGTCAGGCGACTGCGGTTCAGAGGGGACGAGCGCCGGCGGCAGCGATGCGCCGTCGATGTTCTCACCAGCCGAGAGCGGCGACGTCGATTCGATCGTATTGATGCGAACGATCGTCCGGCCGAGTCGCGCTTCGTCCGATCCCACTCGTGCCGCGAGATCGGCCAGCGAGGGTTCGGCGCCCAGCTCGCGACGCAGCTGCTCGCGTGCGGCTTCGAGCTCGCGGCGCTGGCGGCGGACGCCGCGCGGCCACGCGTCCCGGCGGAGCGCGTCAATCATCGCGCCGCGAACGCGGCGTTCCGCGAACGTCTCGAACTTGATGCCGCGCTCTTCGTCGAAGCGGCAGGCAGCGTCAATCAATCCCAGCATCCCGTCCTGGACGAGATCCCCCAGCTCAATCGAGTGGGGCATCGACGCGGCGACGCGGCGGGCCAGCGATTCGACAAAGGGCAAGCCGGCGGCAATGCGGTCGCGCTGAGGGTCGGCAAGTGGCTGGCGCTGCATGACTCGTTGTCTCCCTGAAAAGCGGCTGACCCCATTCGGCGGGCCACCGGACAAGCGCAGCGATGGGCAACGGCGATACCAGCTCAAAAGCAAATCAAAAGCGAAAGCGAAGGCTCTTCGCTCCTGTCGAGCTAACCCTTTGGTGTTGAACCGTTTATAAGTGTGTCGCGGCGTGAAGGCGTGAGAACGGGGATGCCGAGCGCCGCGTCGATGATGTCAATGTTTTGACTGTTCGGCGGCTGCTATGCCAAGGACATGACACGGTCGAGCTGGGAACAACGACGCGCTCTCGCCTGCGCGAAGCAGGACGGAATTCGCCCGTCTTTTAGCGATTGTCGTTGGGAATGTGGAACTAGACCGATTGAGATCGGCGACGGATTTCGCGCGCGGTAGCCATCGCATCGAGCACGCTGGCGACGACTTGGGCCGCCCGCGCGCGGCCCGCTTCGTCCGACGACTTCGTTTCGAGCAGCTCCGCGTTCGCGAGGATGATGCCGAGCTGATTGTTCAGGCGGTGGAACAGGAGACCAAGATCTGACGGTTCGTCCACGGGTCTTACCGCGTGTCTCGCTGGCGGCATCACGACGCTTCTTTACTGGTCAGGGCCGACGCGCGACTCGGCTCCCGCCAGAGCGTGTCCACGAAGATGCGGACCGACCCACCGGCAGTCCTCACGTACTCGACTTTGCCGCTGGCGATCCAGTTGTAGATTGTGCGGCGGCTGACGCCAACCAACTCGCACGCCTTCATGATCGAAATGGTCTTTCGCTCAATCATCATCGGAGTAATTGGGTAAGTCCAACCCTCGTTCGCACAGATGTATCGGAGAGTGGGCGGACAGTCTGTAGGCCCGGATCCTCCCGTCGTTGGTCGCTCGTCGTTCGTGCCTCGCCGAGTCCTGGCGGATTCCCATGCCGATCGGCCCAGAGAGCTTGCCGATCGCTCGCCGGTGGCTTATGCCCATTGCCCATTGGGTGGGGGGGTGTCAAAATACTGCCCATTCGACTAAATGTCTGAGAACCAAAAACATCTGCTGATCGTTGATGACGAGAAGCCGCTTCGAGAGGCGATCGCGGAACGGCTTGCGGACCAGGGATTTGCCGTCGAACAGGCCGACAGCGGGGAACAGGCGCTGGACCGTTTGGCTGAGTTCGCGTTCGACGTCCTCATCACCGACCTTCGCCTGCCAGGCATCGATGGGCGGAAAGTACTCGATGCGGCGCTGGCGCGCTATCCCGAAATCATCGCCATCGTGATCACCGGCTTCGGGACCGTGAAGGATGCGGTCGAGGCGATCAAGCAAGGCGCCTCGGACTTTATCACCAAGCCATTTCAGTTCGACGCGCTGCTACACATCCTGAATTCGGCACTCGAAGCACGTCGCCTCAAGTCAGAGAACGCGTACCTCCGATCGCAGCTCGAAGAGCGCTACCGAATCGACGGCCTGGTTGGCCGCAGCAAGGTGATGCGCGATCTCTTTCAGTTGCTCGAGATCGTTGCCGCCACATCGAGCACGGTGCTCATCACCGGCGAAACCGGCACTGGCAAAGAGCTCGCGGCGCGTGCCATTCACCACAGCAGCGCCCGCCGCGCGAACCGCTTCGTCGCGATCAATTGCAGCGCGATCCCCGAGACACTGCTCGAGGCGGAGCTCTTTGGCCACGCGCGCGGCGCGTTTACGGGCGCGGTCGGCACGCGCCAGGGTCGATTCGAGCAGGCGCACAAGGGCACGCTCTTCCTCGACGAGGTCGGGACGATGAGCGCTGCGCTGCAGGCAAAGCTGCTGCGCGTGCTCCAGGAGCGAGAGTTCGAGCGCGTTGGCGACTCGCACACGATCAAGGTGGACGTGCGGGTGATTGCCGCGACCCATTCCGATTTACACAAGATGGTGGCGGAGGGCGCGTTCCGCGAGGATCTCTTCTACCGATTGAACGTGATCCCGGTGCAGCTTCCGCCGCTGCGCGAGCGCCGGGACGACATTCCTCTGCTCGTGCAGCACTTCGTTCAGAAGTTGTCTGCCGACGCCGGCCGCGCGCCGACGAAGATCTCACAGGAAGCCATGCGCCGATTGATGGCTCACCAATGGCCGGGCAACGTTCGTCAGCTCGAGAACGCCGTCGAACGCGCCTTTGCGTTCAGCCAGGGAAGAGGACAGATCGACGCGCCCGACCTGTCCCCGGAAATTCAAAAGGAGCCGGCCGCTCCGGAGGGCATCGATCCCTGGTTTCCTGAGGATGGCGTGGATTTCGAGCAATACATCTCGGGCATCGAGTTGGCGCTGATCCAACGGTCGCTCGAGCGCACGCGCGGCAACAAACGACAGGCAGCAAAACTCCTGAACCTCAAACGCACGACACTCATCGAGAAGCTCAAACGCTTGACCCCCACGCAGTAACTCTCTGAGAGAAAGACACTTGTCAACTCCCAACCTCCAACTCCCAACTCCCAAGCACGCTCAGCCGTCCGACTCTGGCCGTTGGAAGTTGGAGATTGGGAGTTGGGAGTTGACAGGGCCGCATTTTTTCAGCGGCCGCTAGGATTCACACATGCCTCCGCGCTTCGCCTACTGGACGATCATTCTCGAGAATCAGCCGACCGCCTTTCGCGCGCGGACGCCGGAAGAGCTGGCGCCCACCTTGCGGCAGCTTCAATCGCGGCATCCCGACGCGCGAATGATGTGGTTCGCGCGGGGGCGGCTCTGGGAGTCACCGGAGCAGGAACGCGAAGCGCTCAAACGCAAGCGCGCCGCGTCGCGGGATCAGCGCGGGCCCACGTGGCGGCCCGGCGGCCAGCACGAGGATCCGCGCGAACGATTCAAGGTGCCACGCGACGAAAAACGCCGGCGCTTTGCTCAGAAACTGCGACGCGAGAGAGCAGAAGGCGACACGCGGCCGGAGCGCGAGGGCGGTCCTCGTGGTCGAGACGATCGACGTGACAGCGGAGGCTTCGCCAACCGGCCCCAGAGCGGTGGATTCGGCGATCGCAAGAGGACTGGCGATCGACCGTGGAGTCCGCGCGGCCCTCGACCAGAAGGTGGTCGCGGACCGGAGAAGCGCGGCCCTGTTGGGCGTGCGCCAGGAAGCGCCAGTGGAAGCGGTCGTGGGCCAGGGAGTCGTGGGCCGGGGAGTCGTGGGCCAGGAAGTCGCGGGCCGGGCAGTCGCGGGCCGGGCAGTCATGGCCCGGGAAGTCGTGGGCCGGGGAATCGGCAGCCTGGCGGGCGCGGCCCGTCTGGCGGACGGCCTCGCGGGGGCGGCGACCGACGGGGCGGCGGCAGCCGGGGTGGCGGGTCGTCGCGATGATCGCCCACATCATCCTCTTTCGACCTCGGCCAGACCTGACAACCGCGCAACGCCGATCGGTGCTTGACGCGTTCACGGCCGCCGTCACGGCCGCCCCCACCGTGCGACGAGTGCGCATGGGCCGTCGCGTGCGTCACGGCCGGCCCGGATACGAACAAATGATGCGCGAAGACCTCCAGTACGCAGCGGTCATCGAGTTCGACGACATGGCCGGTCTCACGGCTTACCTGGAGCACCCGGCGCACGCCGCCGCTGGTGAGCACTTCACCTCTTCGGGTGCCGTGGCCCTGGCCTACGACTACGAGATGGTTGAAACGGCAGCGGCTGAGAGGCTGTTGTAAGGACGGACCGTCAGCGGACGGGCTCGGCGTCGGCGGATGCGAAGAACGACTCGATGATCTCTCGCAGTTGCGCGATCGAGTCGGCCCGATTGACGGCGACGCGCAAATGCGAACCGTTGTCCAGGCCCTTCGTGTACCACGAATTCAACGCGCGAATCTTGTTGATGACCCACCGCTCGCGTCCGCGCGCCGGCGACGGGGGCGCATCCTCTTCGGCGCGTTGTCCCGGCGCGACGTGCCGGAAGCCGTTGGCCTCGTCGACACGCTCGCTGAGCAGCATCTTCACGTACTCGAGCAGGAACTCCGCGCGCTCGCCCGGCGTGACGACATGAGCCGGCCGGCCGGCGGCCACATCCGCGGCTTGCTGGAAGATCCACGGGTTCCGCAGCGCGCCACGGCCGACGATCACGCCTGACACGCCGCCATCGCGGGCACGCAAGACGAGCTGTTCGGGCTCGATGCAGTCACCGCTGCCGATAACCGGGATGCCGACGCCACGAGCAACCTTGGCAATCAGATCCCAGTCGGACGATCCGGTGTAGGACTGCGCAGCGGTCCGGCCGTGCACGGTGACGGCTGACGCGCCGGCGTCCTCGATCATCCGCGCCAGCTCTGGCGCGTTGATCTCGGTGGCGTCCCAGCCCGCGCGCATCTTGACCGTCACCGGGATCTTCACGGCTTTCGTCATCGCGCGAACAACCGTTGCCGCGTGCTCGGGCTCGCGCATCAGGCTGCAGCCGGCGTTGTGTTTCGCAATTTTGGGGACGGGGCAGCCCATGTTGACATCAACGATGTCGGCGCCCATGCCCTCCACAATCTGTGCAGCCGCCGCCATCTTCTCCGGATCACCGCCGAAGATCTGAATGGAAACCGGGCGCTCCTCTTCCGTGTACTCGGCGTACTCCAGCGTCCGATCGATGCCACGAACGAGCCCTTCCGAGCTGACCATCTCGGTGACAACCAGCCCGCATCCGCCCTTACGCTTCACCAGCCGTCGGAAGGCGGTGTCCGTCATACCCGCCATCGGCGCGAGGGCGAACGGGGGAGCAAGTTCGACTGATCCAATTTTCATGAAGCGTGACACTGCCGTGGTTCGTTGCTCGTGTCGTGCTCGGAGAGCCGATCGATGCGCCTTGCGAGCGACGAGCGACGAACCACGAACTACGACTTTCGTTAGTACGGTTTTACGTCCGCAGCATCGACTTCAACGCTGACGGCCTGACCGATCAGATCGACCGCCAGCACGAGCCGCGCGTGGGCGCCCTTGCGAACGAGCCGGCCGACGACGCCCTTCAGAGGCCCGTGCGCGACCTCCACCATCATGCCTTCCTTGATGAGCGGGCACGGATCGTACTGGAGGTCGGTTTCGACGAGACGGCGGATTCCGTCGATCTCTCGTTCAGGAATCGGGGCGATTTCGCCGTTGAACGAGACGATGCTCACGACACCCGAGCATTTGAGGATGTGCAGACGATCGCCGGCGTCGAAGGAAGCGAAACAATAGCCAGGGAACAGCGGCCAGTCGATCTTCTTTTTCCGGTCCTTCCACCGCCGCCAGCGCCCGACGGTCGGCAGAAAGACGGTGAAGCCCTTCGCCGCGATCTGATCGCGGACCACCTGCTCGTGTCGCGAACGTGTCCAGATTGCGTACCAGGCCTGCGCTTCGCGCGGCAGTGTTTGCACTAGTTGCCGGCGCTCCCGCTCTGCTGGCTCGCTACGTACTGGTCGTACGCCTTCTTCAGTTCGTCGTTCTTCCACACGATGATGGCCTGGCCGCGGACGCGATTCAGGAACCGCTGCACCTCGACGCGCTGCCGCTCAGAATATACGCGATCGGCGACGACGTCACGAACGCTGTCGAAGCTCTGGGGGGCCGACGCCTTGAGCGTCTCGAGCTTCAGGATCTGATAGCCACGGGCGGTCCGAATCGGCTCGGTGACGTCCCCCGGCTTCATCTTCTCGAGCAGTTGCTGCAGCGATGTGGACAGCTCCGACACCTGAATCGGCCCGATCAATCCGCCGTTGGCTTTGGAGGGCG
Source organism: uncultured Acidobacteriota bacterium (assembly GCA_963710415.1). Lineage (GTDB taxonomy): Bacteria > Acidobacteriota > Vicinamibacteria > Vicinamibacterales > 2-12-FULL-66-21 > CAVQAH01. The sequence goes on from CAVQAH010000016.1 coordinate 373,925, forward strand.
CCGCAGAAACGTCGGCGGCGACCTTCGCGAAGTCCTCACCACCAGTGAGCCGCTTCCGGACTTCCGCCGCCTTCTCAGCGGCCTGGTCGTCTTTCGCTACGTTCACACCGGCTTGCCCCTGCTGCGTCGTCGTCGGCACCTCGATCAGGATTTCGCGCAGCGTCACCGATGACGGCTCGACGAACTCTTCCTTGTGCAGCTGGTAGTACTGCCGCGCCTCTTCCTCGGTGATCTGCAGTTTCGAACCGACTTCGCTGCGCTGAATCTCCTGCGTCAGGAACGTCCGCTCGACGTTGCGCCGAAGGTCCGCGATCGTCATGCCTTCCTGCTTCAATGCACCCTGGAACTTCTGCTCGTCCTCGAGGTTCTGTTCCTTCCTGAGGTTCGTCAGCCAGCGATTGAACATCTCGTCGGTCAGCCGCAAGCCTTTCTCCCGGCCCAACTGAACGAGCAGCAGCTCGTCGATCGCGTCCACAAGAATCTTCGGGGTGATCTCCGACAGCATCTTCTTCAGTTGCGCGTCGTTCTGGAGCGACTCGGGGCTGACATCCGCCTTCATCCGCTGAAGGGTGGCGATCTGCCGCTGTTCGAGATCCGTCTTGGTGATGATGTCGCCGTTCACCTTGACGAGAATCTGCTCGATCACCTCCTGCGACGCTGCGGACACCACGGTCGGCAACCAGGTACCGGGAATCGCGAGGCCTGCAATCAAGAGGGCGGCGATTGGGCGGGTGAGTGCGTTCTTCATTTGTTCTTACTAGTCTTTCGAACCGGGGTTTCCTACCCTGGTCAATAGCTGCCTAAGTTACTGCAATAGTAGATTTTAGCTGAGAGAGCTGCCGGCGCTCAACTCTCGCAGCAGGCCCCCGACCCGGGCGAAGAGGCCGCCTTCGGAGCGAGGGTCTTCCTTGGCTGGGCGCATGATTTCAGCCCTCGTGAACCCCGAGGTGACCTCGCCCGCCTTCGCCCGCGCGGCCCACCACGAGCCGCCGGCAACCGGGTCTCCTCCCTTTTTCGGCACCAGCCGCCGCTGCCCCTCAGATTTGCTCACAACCGAGGGTCTCGGCACACGGACCGTCGGCTGGCTCCTGAGGTCGAGCTTGAGCGAGGCTGGGGGCACGAGTGCGAGATCGCCACGTTCCTGAACGACCCGATACAGCCATGCCGGGTCGAGCTTCGCGTCCTGCCTGAACTTTAGGACGACCAGCTGGCCCTCCCGGTCGAGCGACTCCAGCCCTATCTGGTCCGCGAGCAGCCGGATCGACGCGTATTCGGCCAGATTGAGCACCGAGTCCGGCGGGGCGCCGTAGCGGTCGCGGACTTCGTCCATCACCCGGTTCAATTCGTCGTCACGGCGGACGGCGGCCATGCGTCGATAGACGGTCAGCCGCTGGTTCATGTCGGGGATGTAGCTGTCTTCGATTTTCAGGTCGACCCGAAGGTTCACGTTCGCCCGGATCTCGTCCTCAATCTCTTCGCCACGAAGTTCCTTGATCGTCTGCTCGAGGAGCTTCATGTACATGTCGAAGCCCACCGCCTCGATATGCCCGCTCTGCTCGCCGCCAAGCAGGTTGCCGGCGCCACGAATCTCCAGATCAAGTGCGGCCACGCGGAATCCGCTTCCCAGATCGCTGAACTCGCGGATCGCGGCGAGACGCTTCTTCGCGACGGGGGAGAGTGCCTCTTCGGGCGGAATCAGCAGGTAGGCATACGCCCGGCGGTCCGATCGGCCGACGCGACCCCTGAGCTGGTACAACTGCGACAGCCCGTACCGGTCGGCGCGATTGATAACGATGGTGTTCGCGTTGGGAATGTCGAGACCGTTCTCGATGATGGTCGTGGCCAGCAGCACATCGTACTTGTGCGCGACGAAGTCGACCATCACGCGCTCGAGCTCGTCTTCGCTCATCTGCCCGTGGCCGACGCCGATACGCGCCTCGGGCACGAGCCTGGTGATCAGGTTGCCAAGCGAGTAGATGGACTCGACGCGATTGTGGACGAAATAGATCTGGCCGCCGCGCTCCATCTCGTTCCTGATCGCACGTGAGATGACCGGCTGATCGAACTTCACGACGTTGGTCTGGATCGAGAGTCGATCCTTCGGCGGCGTCTCGATGATCGACATGTCACGGATGCCGGCCAGCGACATGTTCAGCGTTCTTGGAATCGGCGTGGCGGTCATCGTCAGCACGTCCACGCGCTTGCGCAGCTGCTTGATCCGCTCCTTGTGCGCAACGCCGAACCGCTGCTCCTCGTCGACAACGAGCAACCCGAGGTCGCGAAACTGCACGTCCTTCGAAAGCAGCCGATGCGTGCCGACGATGATCTCCACCTTGCCCGCTGACAGATCGTCGAGCGTAACCTTCTGCTCGGCCTTCGAGCGGAAGCGGCTCAGCATGTCGACGCGAACCGGGAATGCCGCGAAGCGGTCCTTCAGCGTCTTCACGTGCTGGAACGCGAGCACCGTCGTTGGGGCGAGGAACGCGACCTGTTTGCCGTCCATGACGGCCTTGAACGCGGCGCGCATCGCGACCTCGGTCTTGCCGTAGCCGACGTCACCGCACAGCAAACGATCCATCGGCGTCGGCGATTCCATGTCGCGCTTGATATCGTCGATGGCGGTTCGCTGATCGGGCGTCAGCTCCCACTCGAACGCGTCCTCGAACTCCTGCTGCCAGTGCGTATCGGCGCTGAACGCGTGGCCTGGTACTGCCTTGCGCGCGGCGTAGAGCTTGAGGAGCTCTTCGGCCATGTCGCGCATCGCCTTCTTGACGCGCGTCTTCGCCTTTTCCCAGGTGGTGCCACCCAGCCGATCCAGCGCTGGCCTGGTGGCACCGGTGTAGCGCTGGACGAGATCGAGCCGCTCGACCGGGACGAACAACTTGTCGTCGCCCGCGTAGCGCAGCTCCATGAACTCCTGCGCCTCGAGCCCCAGCTCGATTCGCTTGAGGCCGACAAACACGCCGATGCCGTGGTCGACGTGCACGACCAGGTCGTTCACTTTCAGATCGCGGAAGTCGGACAGGAACGCGCGGGTCGCCGACCGCCGCCGCTCGTGGACTTTGCGTTCCTCCTCGAAAACGTCTGCTTCGGTCCACAGCTGCAGCGCGGCGTCCGGCAATCGGAAGCCACGCGAGAGGTAGCCCGTGCCCACGAGAACAGCCGCCGCATGGGCATCGGCGGCCCGCTCGATGGGGACGGCAAAAACCTCGTAGTCAGCCAGCAGCTCGATCGTCCGTTCCGCGCGGCCGGGAGAGTGCGCGACGAATACGATGGTGTCGCCGCGATCGCGGGCCCGCCGGATCTCGGCAACCCATTCGGCCATCCGGCCGCTGAACTCGAGCGCAGGCTGACAGGCGATGTGCGTGGTCTCGCCAATCTCGAGAGAACTGAGTCGCGTCGCCCCCGCCAGCCAACGCTCCGCGTCGTCCCACTCGATCACGAGTTGGGACGGCTGAAGAACGCGGGTGCCTTTTTCGAGCGCTTCTTCGTAACTGGCGCGAACCTGCTCGGTCAGCTTGATCCCGTTTGCGCGAACCTCGTCTGGCTCAGAAATCAGTACCGTCGGGCGTCCCGCAGCTGACAAGTAGTCGAAGACCGTTGCGCTGCGGTCGTCGTCTCCGGACCCGGCGACGAGTTCCTGCAGGGGAATCACCGCGGCCTGATCGAGGGCACCGGTGGATCGTTGGGTCGAAGGGTCGTAGGAACGAATGGACTCGATCGTGTCGCCGACGAACTCCAGCCGGATGGGTTGCTTCGCGCCGGCAGGGAAGAAGTCGACGACGCCACCGCGTACGCAGAACTCGCCGGACTCGTCGACGGGATCCTGACGGGTGTATCCAGCCGCAGCCAACAGATCGCCGAGATCAGTCGGGGAAATGTCCTGACCAGGCAGCAACGTCGCCGCTGTCGTCGCGATTCGGCCGGTGGCGCTGACTTTCGGCAACAACGCCGCGCCCGAGGCGATGACCAGCCGAGCGGTTCCGGTGGCCAGCGCGTAGAGCGTGCGTGCACGCGCGGACGCGATCTCGAAGTGGGGCGCGAGCCCACGATACGGATCGACCTCGTGCGACGGGAAGGGCAGCACGACGCGCTCGACATCAGTGTCAGAGAGTCCTTCGAGCGCGGCGAGAAAAAAACGGGCATCGCTCGTCGCGCGCTCGACGTCGGCGTCGCTCGGGACGATCAGCACGGTGACATTTCGTGCGGCGGCGGCCGCCGCGAACATCGCCGTCGCGGGACCGTTGAGTCCCGAGATCGTCGGTTTCGGCACACCCATCCCCAAACGGCCCGCGGCCGACTTCAGAACCGCTCGAAGCGTCAGGGAACTGGAGGTGTAGGTTGTCACGAAGGCGCGTCAGCCAGCGGCGGCAACCTTTAATTTTATCATTCGCGCGCGGCGACGGTATGGAAGAGCCGGGTCACGCTTTCTTGACCTGTCCGGAGCCGAAGCCTACACTCGCAACGATCCGCCGACCGAGGAGGTCCCGATGGCGAAAGTGCTCAAATGCGCCGACCTGATGCCGGGATGCGATACGGTGATCGTGGGGAAGGATGCCGACGAGGTGTTCGCGAAGGCTGAAGCCCACGCCCGCAAGGATCACAACATGACGATAATCCCGCCGAGCGTCATGTCGCAGATCGAAGCGGCCATCAAAGAAAAGACCTAGGCCGCGCCAGTCGTCATGTGGGATCGATTCGCCGGACGACGATCGTGCCGCCCCGCTTGACGTGAGGATGTGACCCCGCCAGTTGCTGCGCGCGCTGGAGGTCAGCCGCCTCGACGATGAAGTAGCCCCGCAGGTCCGCGCGCGCGCGCTGCTGAGCGGCGCGCCGACGAGAAGCTCTTGATCATCGGCGAGCTTCTCGCCGGATACCTCCGTTCCAGACGCTGCCAGCCGTCGCGCCCAGTCGCCATACTCCCGTACGCCGTTGTCGGTCGGGCTGTCCATGCCGCCATAGAGCAGCAGGATGAAGCGAGGCTGCCGGTCATCATGACGATCGGCGGGGGGAACCGTCGGTCTAAGAAACCACCCCATGGCAAAGCCAGCTATCGGCAGCAGGAGCAACGCGGCGCGACGGGTAAGACCCGAACCCCTGGACGAGACGAGGCCTCGGCGTCTGAGATCGTTCTCGATCCGGTCACGCAGTGCCCGGGGTGGAGCGATTTCTCGCGGCAGATCTTTCAGTTCAGTCGGCCGATCGTCATTGTCGTCGGCGTGCATCGTGCTCCTCCGTACTGCCGCTCAGCCAGCGCCTGAACGTTGCCCTGGCGCGAGAGAGCTGACTTCGTGCCGTTCCTTCGTCGATGCCGAGCAGATGGGCGATCTCGCGATGCGTGTAGCCTTCGATGTCGTGCAGCACGAGCACCGCTCGATAGCCTGGCGGCAGGCGCGCCAGGAGATCCTCGATCTGCAAGCGGTCCGTCCGGTCTAACACCACTCCGGGCGGATCTGGGAGTGCAGCCGGCCACCACGCTTCACGCACGCGCTCACGGCAGCAGTTCACCGTGATCCCGCAGAGCCACGTTCGCAACGACGATTCCCACCTGAAGGACGGCAGGCCGCCGACTGCTCGCAGCCACGCTTCCTGGACAGCGTCTTCCGCCTCGTTCGATCGTCCCGCCAGGAAACGAAGAGCGAGCGCGAACATCGCCGTCGCGTGACGATCGTACAGATCGCGGAACGATGCGTCCGAACGCGATCGCAGGTATTCGTCAACGACCTCACGGTCGCTCCGATCTGCCAAAGACCGCCAGCGCAAACCGCGAAGCATGTTCGATCTATTGCGGTGGCGGCGGGCCGGCCAGGCGCAGGCGGTTCCCGTCGGGATCGGTGAACCCGGCGAGGGCCACTTTCCCGGGGATCACCTGTGTAGGTCCGGTGAACTTCACGCCGCGACTTTCGAGAAGTGTCCGCGCAGCAGCCACGTCGGCGACGCCGAAGTTGATCACCGCTGCGCCCGTTCCCGACAGCGTCGATCCCTCGCTGAGGCCGATCTCGAGGCCGGGAACGCTCGTCGCGATGTGCGCGAACTTGATGTCGTCGCGCCGCTCGGTCACCTTCAACTCGAGCACGTCGCGATAGAACGTCACCGCCTTGTCAAGGTTCGACACGCCAACCTGCACGACGACAGTCTGGCGGTAGGTGAGGCCCGCTGGCGCTGACGACGACGCGAGCGACGGCAACACAGCAATCAGGAACAGAAGTAGGGTGGGCATGTTGGAGACAGTCATAGTCATGCGAGTGAGTGTCCTGACACGGCCAAAACGTTGCGTGGCCCGAATCGGAACTCCCACTCCTGCGGAGTCATGCCTACCGTCGCTGCTGCTCGCTTCTTTTCACCCTGACTTTATTCGCTCGAGGATCGCGGTCGTCGAGTATCCCTGTTCGATCGCGACGCGGACGACGCGGCCGCCGCGGGCTTCGACGGTGTCGCGGCCGACGATCTGATCGGCCGGCCAGTCGGCTCCTTTGACGAGAATGTCCGGCTGGATGGCGTGGATGATGTCCGCCGGCGTGTCTTCGTCGAACAGGACGACGGCGTCGACGCAGTCAAGCGCACCGAGCACCTCCGCGCGCTCCGCCTCGGGATTGATGGGGCGCCCGGCGCCCTTGTTCCGCCGGACCGACGCGTCAGAGTTGAGGCCGACGATGAGCAGATCGCCGAGCGAACGGGCGTGCTGCAGGTATCGAAGATGACCAGGGTGAATCAAATCGAAGACACCGTTGGTGAAAACGACACGGTCGCCGGCGGCTCGGCGCGCCTCGGCGAAGGATGCGGCCTCCGCGCGGCTCATCAACGGCCGGCGATCGCCCTCATTCGGACGCATGTGTTCCGGGCACCGTGTCTACGCGTCAGCCCGTCCGAGAATCGCCAGATATGCTTCGGCCTGTAGATTCCGACATCTTTGGTGCGCGACTTGATCCTGAATGTGTAGAGAAGGCGGTGGTAGTCGTACGGGTAGCCGTCGAACTTGTGGACCGCGACGTCGAGCTTATAGGTTCCTTCCACCAGGTCGATGCTGTCCACCGTGAAGACGGCTTCGGCGTCTCCGTAGATTCGCGTGAGCTTGAGCTCCTCGAGGCTGGTGTTGGTGCCGTAGCAGCACACGCCCTCGGCGTTGAAGATGCCGATGCCGATCACCACATCCTCGATCGCCAGCGGCGCCCGCATCCGGATGTGCACGTCGAGCCTGTCGCCGGACTGAAACACGTGCGCGCGTTCACCGTCAGAAGAAGCGATCATGACGTCGGTGATCTCGACCTCCCGTGAGCCCCAGCGTCCTTCGGTTGCGCGGAACATGTCCGCTGGTGCTCCCGCCGTCTCGACGGGGTGGTCCGGAAGCACGGCGGCCGCAGGTTCTTCCGGGGACATGATTGCCGTCGCCGCAGCCTCCGCGGCCCTGGCGTCGGCGGCCGCCAGCTGTTTCTCCTCGGCGACCCCGACATCGGTGACGTAGGCGCCGACCACGCGCTTGGGGTCGCCCATCGCCTTCATCTTCCCGCCGTCCAGCCACAACGCCTCGTCACAGAAGCGCTCGACCATTCCAAGCGAGTGCGTGACCAGGAGAATCGTCCGGCCGCGGCGCTTGAACTCGGCGAACTTGTCGAGGCACTTGTGCGTGAAGCCCTCGTCGCCAACAGCGAGCACCTCGTCCACGAGCAGCACGTCCGGATCGACATGGATCGCGACGGCGAACCCCAGACGCATGTACATGCCAGACGAGTAGGTCTTGACCGGCGCGTCGATGAACTCTCGCAGCTCGGCGAACTCGACGATCTCGTCGAAACGCCTGGCGATCTCTTTCTTCGAGAGCCCGAGCATGATGCCGTTGATGAAGACGTTCTCGCGCCCCGAGATCTCCGGGTGAAACCCGGCCCCGAGCTCGATCAGCGCGGAGATGCGGCCGTTCACTCGGACGGTCCCGGACGAAGGCTTCGTGATCCCGGCGACGAGCTTCAGCATCGTGCTCTTGCCAGAGCCGTTGCGCCCGATGACGCCGAGCGTCCGGCCTCGTGGCAGGGTGAAGGTCACGTCCTGAACCGCCGCGAACGTCTCGTCCGGATTCAGATCACGGATGAGACTTCCCGACAGCAGCGCGCTTTTCAGCGTCGCGAACTGCCGCCGGCGGGAGTAGCGACGATAGAGTTTCGACGCGTGAGTGACTTCGATGGCATTCATATTAGTGCCGGGTGCAATGTGCAGAGTGCAGGGTGCACTGCGCTATTCACACTTCCTCCGCAAACGTGTCGCGCAAGCGATCGAACACGAAGTATCCGAACAAGAAAGAACACAACCGAGAGCACCCCGAGCACGAGCAGCCAGAACGCGTGACCGACGGGCCCTTCGAAGTAGAGGATTTCCTGATAGGTAATCGCCAGATGCGTGAACGGATTCAGATTCAGGATGCGCATCTGCCACGGCGCCATGATCGTGTACGGATAAATAATCGGCGTCGCGAAGAACCAGAAGGTCATCACGTTCGACAGGATGTCCCGGATGTCGCGGAAGTGCACGGTCAACGCCGATAGGATCAACGCGAAGCCGAGGGTCAGCACGAGCTGCACCAGCAGCGCGACCGGAAACCACGCCAGCTCGCCAAGGTTGAGCGGCCGCTGAAAGTAGATCAGGAACGCCGCCAGGATGGGCAGGCCGAGCAGGAAGTGCACCATGTTGGCCAGCACGGTGACGATCGGCAGCACCTCGGCCGGAAAGAGCACCTTCTTGATCAGATTGCCACCGGAGATCAAAACGCCAGACGACTCGAGCAAGGATGACGAGAACCACGTCCAGGGCAGAATCCCGCAGAACATGAACAACTCGTAGTGATCGATGCCCTCCGCCTTCTGCGGCAGGAAGTACTTGAAGACGAACGAATAGATCAGGAGCAGGAGCAGCGGGTTGATGAACGACCAGAAGAAGCCGAGGACCGATCCCCGATACCGCGCCTTCAACTCCCTCGCCACCAGGGCCTGAATCAGCCCGCGATAGCGGGGCAGTCTGGCCAGGTTATGGAGCATCGACTTGCAGGACGAGCGCGGTGATGTTGTCCGGGCCGCCGGCCGCGTTGGCCGCATCCACGAGACGCTGACAGATCTGCTGCAGTGACGCCGCCCGATCGCGGAGCACGCCGGCGATCTGCTGATCGCTCAGGACCGTGAACAGGCCGTCGGAGCAGAGCAGGTATCGTTCGCCCGCCTGCGGTGTGATCTCGGTGACATCGACCTCCGGGTCTTCGCCACCGGAGAGCGCGCGCGTCACCACGTTTCGCCATGGGTGCTGACGCGCTGCCGTCGGGCTCATCGTACCGGCGCGCACCTGTTCCTCGACCCAGGAGTGATCGTGCGTGAGTTGGGAGAGGGTGTTGTCGCGCAGGACGTACACGCGGCTGTCGCCGACGTGCGCGACACAGGCCGTTCGAATGCCGGAGAGGAAGGCCGACGCCGTCGTGGCCATCCCGCGAAGATCCTGTGAGTCGGCGATGGCCGCGGCGATCTTGCGATTGGCGAGCCGGAACGCCGCCTTCAGGCGATTCGCTTCCAGGCTGATCGTCGGATCGAAAGGGAAAGGCCAGGTGCGGTTCTTGTCCGCGCCGGCGGTCTCTTCGATGAACGCCTGAATCGCCTCCACGGCGACACGCGACGCGACTTCGCCGGCGACATGACCACCCATTCCGTCGGCCACCACGAAGAGGCCGACGTCAGGACGAGTGCACTGACTGTCTTCGTTGCTGGTGCGCCGGAGGCCGGGATCGGAAATGACCGCCCAGCTGAACGACAGCGTCGGCGTCGGCGTCATGGGTAATCGATCAGCCTTGTGTGCGGATCTGCGTCATTGCGCCCGTCGTGGCGATGTGCCGACTCGTGAGGAGACCTGAAGCCGGACAAGTGCTTTGCTCAGCGCTATCTTCGCGCGCTCGTAGTCTATGTCGGATTTCTGATCGGCGAGTCGCTCCTCTGCACGTTTCCGCGCGACTTCCGCCCGTCCAACATCAATCTCCTCGGCACGCTCCGCCAGCCGCGCCAGAATGGTCACGCGCTCGGGCAGCACCTCAGCGAAGCCGAAGGCGATCGACAGGTACGTCTTCTCCTGCCCCTTTCGATACCAGAGCTCGCCAGCCGCAAGCGCCGCGAGCAGCGGCGCGTGTCCAGGCAGCACGCCGAAATAGCCGGCGGCGCCGGGAATCTGCACCTCGTCCACCTGCTCCTGGACGAGATTCCGATCCGGCGTGACGATCTGCAGTTCAATCTGCGTTGGTGATTGCCATGCCTACTGCTTCATCTTCTCGGCCTTCTCGACGGCTTCTTCGATCGTGCCGACCATGTAGAAGGCTTGCTCCGGCAGATGATCCCACTTGCCGTCGACAATCTCGCGGAAGCTGCGGACGGTGTCGGCGATCGGCACGTACTTGCCGGCGAACCCGGTGAACTGTTCGGCGACGAAGAACGGCTGCGACAGGAATCGTTGAATGCGGCGCGCCCGTCCGACCGTCAGCTTGTCGTCTTCGGAGAGCTCGTCGATGCCGAGAATCGCGATGATGTCCTGGAGATCCTTGTAGCGCTGCAGGACCTGCTTGACGGCGCGGGCGACGTTGTAGTGCTCGTCACCGATGATCCTCGCGTCCAGGATGCGCGACGTCGACGCGAGCGGATCGACCGCCGGGTAAATGCCCAGTTCGACGATCGCGCGCGACAGGTTCGTCGTCGCGTCGAGGTGCGCGAAGGTCGTCGCCGGCGCGGGATCGGTGTAGTCGTCGGCAGGCACGTAGATCGCCTGCACCGACGTGATCGATCCCTTCTTCGTCGACGTGATGCGCTCCTGCAGCTCGCCCATCTCGGTCAGCAGCGTCGGCTGGTAGCCGACGGCCGACGGCATTCGGCCGAGCAGCGCCGACACTTCCGAACCGGCCTGCGTGAACCGGAAAATGTTGTCGATGAACAGGAGCACGTCCTTGTTTTCAGCGTCGCGGAAGTACTCGGCGACCGTCAGGCCGCTGAGCGCGACGCGCAGCCGTGCGCCGGGTGGTTCCGTCATCTGGCCGTAGACGAGCGCGGCGCGGGACTTCTCGAGGTGCTGCATGTTGATGACGCCGCTCTCCTGGAACTCCAGCCACAGGTCGTTCCCCTCGCGCGTCCGCTCGCCGACGCCGGCGAACACCGACACGCCGCCGTGCTTCATCGCGACGTTGTGAATCAGCTCCTGGATGATGACCGTCTTGCCGACGCCGGCGCCGCCGAACAGCCCGATCTTGCCGCCGCGCAGGTACGGCTCCAGAAGGTCGACGACCTTGATGCCGGTCTCGAACATCTGCAGCTCGGTCGACTGATCCTCGAGCGAGGGTGCGGCGCGATGGATCGACCAGCGTTCCTTCGACTCCACGGGACGGTCGGGAAAGTCCACCGGCTCGCCAAGCACGTTCATGACCCGGCCGAGCGTCGCCGTGCCAACCGGCATCGAGATCGGCGATCCCGTATCGATCGCCTGCATGCCGCGTTGCATGCCGTCGGTCCGCTTCATGGCGACCGTCCGGACGCGGTTCTCGCCGAGGTGCTGCTCGACTTCGACGATGACATCGATCGATTGGCCGCCGCCGTCACCGACGACACGCACGGCGTTGTAAATCGCCGGCAGCTGACCGCCTGCGAATTCGATGTCGACGACCGGGCCGATGATCTGAACGACACGGCCGGTTTTCTGTTCGGTTGCTACTGCCATTGTGAGTATTCAGCCTTTGTCCGCATTTATCTATGCTCGCGGGGCCCCACCCGCCGCTCTCGCTCCCCGGCTCGCTCTCGCCTCGCTCGGCCGCAGGCGCTTCGGGCTCGGGACGTTCGCTCTCCGGCGCAGCTCGACTCGTCGGCTCGCAGGCGCTACAACGCCTCCGCGCCCGACACGACTTCGATGATCTCGCGCGTGATCGCGGCCTGACGAACCTTGTTCATGTGCAGCGTGAGCTGCTCGATCATCTCGCCGGAGTTGCGCGTCGCCGCATCCATCGCCGTCATCTGCGCGGCGTAGAACGCCGCGTTCGACTCGAGCAACGCGCGGAAGACCTGCACTTCGACATGCGTCGGGATCAACTGCGTGAAGAGCGTCGCCGGATCCGGCTCGTAGAGATACTCGATCGCCGGAGTCGCCTTCGTGTCGCCCGCGCCGGTGATATCCGCGCGCGGGATCGGCAGAAGCCGATCGGTCACCACGCGCTGCTGCAGCACCGACTTGAACTCGTTGAAGACGAGATACACGCTGTCCACCTCGCCGCCGATGAACGCGTCCATCGCCGCCTTGGCGATCTCCTGCGCGTCCTGGAATTTGAGCTGGGCGAAGAGGTTGATGCGCTCGACCAGCACGTCGAAGCCGCGGCGCGCGAAGTAGTCACGCCCGCGCCGGCCGACCAGCCCGAGGGCGACCTGACGGCCCGACGTGTCGGCGACGAACTGTGCCGCCGCTTTGATCGTGTTGGTGTTGAAACTGCCGCAGAGCCCGCGGTCCGCGGTGACGAGGATGAGCAGCACGCGTCCGCCAGCGCGCGGCGTCTTGCGCTCGTCGAGCAGCGGATGCGACGAGGGGTCGACACGCGACGCCAGGCTGTTCAGCACCCGCTGCATCTGCAAGGCAAACGGGCGCGCCTGCTGCATGCGCTCCTGCGCACGCCGCAGCTTGGACGCCGCAACCATCTTCATCGCCTTGGTGATCTGCTGCGTCGACTTGACCGCCCGGATGCGGCGACGGATATCTAGTAGTGAAGGCACGCTGTCGCGCACTCCTACGCCGCCGCCGTCTTGTGCGCCGCGGCGAACATCTGACCGAATTCCTTCAGCGCCTCGTTCAGAGCCGCCTTGCCCTCATCGTCTATCTGTTTCTTCTGGGCCAGCGCCGACAGCACCTGCGGCCGGCTGCCTTCCAGATACTGGTAGAGCTCGATCTCGTAGTCACGCACGTGCTCGACGGGCACCAGGTCCAGGAAGCCGTTGGTGGCCGCGTAGATAATCGTGACCTGCTTCTCGACAGGGAGCGGCTGATACTGCGGCTGCTTGAGGATCTCGACCAGCCGGCGGCCGCGATTGAGCTGATTCAGCGTCGCCTTGTCCAGATCGCTGCCGAACTGCGCGAAGGCTGCCAGCTCGCGATACTGCGCCAGATCGAGGCGCAGCGAACCGGCCACCTGGCGCATCGCTTTGACCTGCGCGGAGCCGCCGACACGCGACACCGAGTTGCCGACATTGATGGCCGGACGCACGCCCTGATGGAACAGGTCGGACTCCAGGAAGATCTGGCCGTCGGTGATCGAGATGACGTTCGTCGGAATGTACGCGGACAAGTCGCCCGCCTGCGTCTCGATGATCGGCAGCGCCGTCAGCGAACCGCCCTGAAGCTCCTTCTTCATCTTCGCGGCGCGCTCGAGCAGCCGCGAGTGCAGGTAGAAGACATCGCCGGGATACGCTTCGCGGCCGGGCGGGCGGCGGAGGAGCAGCGAAATCTCGCGATACGCCTGCGCGTGCTTCGACAGGTCGTCGTAGATGCACAGCGCATGTCTGCCGCTGTCGCGGAAGTACTCGCCCATCGTGCACGCCGAATAGGGGCTGATGTAGAGGAGCGGCGCAGGATCCGACGCGGCCGCCGCCACCACGATCGTGTATCCATCGCCCCGGCTTCCTCGAGCGTCCGCACGACCTGGGCGATCGTCGACTGCTTCTGGCCGATGGCGCTGTAGATGCAAATCACGTCCTGGCCGCGCTGGTTGATGATCGTGTCCACCGCAACGGCCGTCTTGCCCGTTTGCCGGTCGCCGATGATCAGCTCGCGCTGGCCGCGCCCGATCGGCACCATCGCATCGATGGCCTTGAGCCCGGTCTGCAGAGGCTCCTTGACCGGACTGCGATCGACGACGCCGGGCGCCAGCCGCTCGATCTCGCTGGTCGTGCGCGACGCGATCGGACCCTTGCCGTCGATCGGCTGGCCCAGCGCGTTGACGACGCGGCCGACGAGTTCTTCACCGACCGGCACCGAAATAATCCGGTTCGTACGCTTGACCGGATCGCCTTCACGGATCTCCGTGTAGTCACCGAGCAGCACCGCGCCGACGCTCTCTTCTTCGAGGTTCAGCGCGATGCCGAATACGCCGTGCGGGAACTCCAGCATCTCGCCGGCCATGGTCTTTTCGACGCCGTGCACGCGGGCGATCCCGTCGCCCACCGATACGATCGTTCCCACCTCGGCGACGTCGACATCGACGGCGTAGCTGCCGATCTGGTCGCGAATAATCTTGGAAATCTCTTCGGCTTTGATGTTCATGAGTGTTTGAAGGACTGAGTCCGACTTATCGTTTCGCCCGGCAAGAGGGCGTGCGCACCTACTCGGCGCTCGTCAGCGCTTCTCCCATTTTTCGCAACTGTGTGGTGACGCTGCCGTCGTAGATCGTGCTGCCGATCCGCGTCACCGCGCCGCCGATGATGGTGGGGTCGACGCGTGACTCGAGGAGCACCTTGCGGCCGGTGGCCCGGCCGAGGCGCTCTGCGAGCACCGCGATCCGGTCGGCCGGTAACTGGCTCGCTGTCACGACTTCAGCGCGAACGACCTGATTGTGGTCGTTGAGCCGGTTCCTGTACGCGTGAAGGATATCTGGCAGGGAGCCGATCCGATCGCGCTCGGCCAGCATGAGCAACAGCTTCGAGACGTGCGGGAGCAGGGGCCCCACGCGCGCGATCAACGATTCAATCAGCGCGCGTTTCTTCGCGGTTGGAATGGCCGGATTGGTCAGGACGCGGGTGAGCTGGTCGTCTTTCGTCACCAGTTCTGAGAATCCCGATAGCTCGCGATCGATCTGATCGAGATCGATGCGCTCGGCGAGCGCCACGTCGAACAGCGCACGAGCGTAGCGACTGGCTACCGCACGGCTTGTCACCAAACCTCCTCTACCTGCAACCCTGTTTCACGGGTGTGGCCCGGCGTCGCGCGGCCGGACAATGGGGTCAAGAGACCCGTGGAAATCCGATTTCCGGGGGACTTACACCACGGACAAACGCGACAGCACAAACGTAAATTTATACCATTCGGACCCGCTGCCTGCCAATATTGACCGCCCTGAGCGCGGCCATTCTGACCCGGGCTTAACGCACGACGACGTGATGGTCTTGCCGGGGCAGCACACGCCCGATGTGCGCTAGCGGCACACCGGCCGCCGACGTCACGCGAACGACCTCGGTCGCCGCCTCCGGAGACACGGAGACGAACAGGCCGCCAGACGTCTGTGGGTCGAACAGCACCTTCAGAATGGAGGGAGAAAGACCTGGATCGGTCGCCACCCCTCCACCAAAGTAGCTCGCGTTGTTCCTGCCCCCGCCCGGGACATTGCCGCTGTGAGCCTCGACCAGGCCGAGGACATCGTCGAGCAATGGAACAGCGTCTGGGTTGATTTCGATCGTCACCTGACTGCCGGCAGCCATCTCGGTCGCATGCCCAAGAAGGCCGAAACCGGTGATATCTGTGCAAGCGTGCACGGCATCCGGCGGCAGCGTTCGTAGCGCTTCCGCTGCCGCGCGGTTCAACGTGAGCATGGATTTCACGGCCGCGTCGACCGCCGAAGCCGGCGCGCGGTCGAACTTCAAGGCCGTGGAGATGATGCCGGTTCCCAGGGCCTTCGTCAGAAACAACAGGTCGCCGGGCCTGGCGCCGGCGTTCGACCAGACGCGACGCGGATCAACCTCTCCTGTGACCGAGTATCCGAACTTGATCTCGTGATCCTGAACGGTGTGACCGCCGAGGAGCGCGACGCCGGCTTCATCGAGTTTGGCGAGGCCTCCAGCGAAGATGGCTTTCAGGACGGATCGTTCGGCATCTTGGGGAAATCCGGCAATGGCCAGGGCCGTCAGCGGCCGGCCGCCCATCGCATAGACGTCGCTCAGCGAATTCGCCGCAGCGATCTGACCGTACGCGTACGGATCGTCGACGATTGGCGTGAAGAAATCGACGGTCTGCACCAGCGCGCGATCGCCATCGAGCCTGTACACACCCGCATCATCCGAAGTCCGATAGTCGATCAGGACCCGCTCGTCATGACTCACGGGCAAATCGCCCAGCACCTGGGCGAGCTCGCCGGCGGCGAGTTTGCTCGCTCAACCGGCGCAGGCTGCGTAGTCGGTCAGCTTCTTCATGTCACTTTCCATCCGTGAGCTGCTCGTAGATTCGATGCAGCTCGTCTTCCGAGGCAAAGTCGATCTCCAGCCGACCGCCCTTGCCTTTGCGAACGATGCGCACGCGCGTGCCCAGCGCGAACCGCATCTTCTCTTCGGCTGCGCGCGTGTGGACATCCTTCTCCGGCTCTTCGCGCTTGGGCGGCGGCGAGGCGGCCTTCTTCACGAGCACTTCCGTCTCACGCACCGATAGCTGTTTGGCAACGACGTCGCGGGCGAGCCGCAACTGCGCCGCTTCATCGGTCAGGGCGAGCACGGCGCGAGCGTGCCCCATCGACAGCGTGCCGGCGGCGACGTTTTCGCGAATCTCGTGCGGGAGTCGAAGCAGCCGCACGTAGTTTGCGACCGACGAGCGGTCCTTGCCGACCGCGTCGGCGATCTGTTCCTGCGTCAGGTGGAAGTCGTCGGCGAGGCGGCGATACGCCTGGGCCTCCTCGATGGGATTCAGATCCTCGCGCTGAATGTTCTCGATGAGCGCAGCCGCGAGCAGCCGATCGTCCGGGATGTCGCGGACAACGACCGGCACTTTCAGCAGTCCCGCGCGCTGCGATGCCCGCCAGCGGCGCTCGCCGGCGACGATCTCGTAGGCGCCATCGACCTTGCGCACGACGATTGGCTGGATGATGCCGTTGGTGCGAATCGATCGCGCGAGGTCGTCGATCTTCGCGTCGTCGACGCGCACGCGCGGCTGAAACTTGTTGGGGCGCAGGAGATCCGAATCGATCTCGAGCGGACGTTCCGACGACCGCCGGCGCAGGCGCTGGTGCAACGGTGGGGGCCGGCGGCGCGTCGGGAATCAAGGCGCTCAGGCCGCGGCCGAGTGCGGGTCGTTTGTCAGCCATGCTGTTCCTCAGGTTGCACCGGAGTGGATTCGCGCACGAGGAATTCGCGGGCGAGCGCGACGTAGGCCTCGGCGCCGCGCGACTTTGCATCGTAAAGTATCGCCGGCATCCCGTGACTGGGCGCCTCGCCGAGGCGGATGTTGCGGGGGATGACGGTGGTGAAGACGCGGTTCTGAAAGAACCCGCGGATGTCGCGCGCGACCTGCTGGCCGAGGTTCGTCCGCTCGTCGTGCATCGTCAAGAGGACTCCGGCGATGTCGAGCGCAGGATTGAGCGTCGAGCGGACGCGGCGCAGCGTCGCGACCAGATCGGCCAGCCCCTCGAGTGCGAAGTACTCGCAGTTGAGCGGAATCAGCACCGCGTCGGCGGCCACGAGCGCGTTCAGCGTGAGCAGACCGAGCGACGGCGGTGTGTCGATGAAGACGTAGTCGAACCGATCGCGGAGCCGCTCCATCATCGCGCGCAGACGATGCTCGCGATTCGGCAGCAGGACGAGCTCGACTTCGGCGCCGGTCAGGTTGCGATCGGCCGGCACGAGCGACATGTTGGCGACGCGCGTGTCGAGCACAAAGTCGGACGCGTCGTCCAATTCGGTCGTCAGGGCCTGATAGACCGTTCCGGCGGGCGCGGTATCACCCTTCCTGCCGACGCCGCTCGTCAGATTGGCCTGGGGATCGAGGTCGACGAGCAACACGCGCTGGCCCGCGAGCGCCAGGGCCGAACCGAGATTGATGACGGAGGTTGTTTTGCCGACGCCGCCCTTCTGGTTGGCGATGGCAAGGACACGGGCGGGCATTTCTGTTTATTGACCTAAATCGCTTACTCTTGGAGACTTATGGTCTGCCCATGATATCCGGGGGAGCGGCTGTGGTCCAGAGTCCGAGGGATGTTCCACGTGAAACAATTCTCAGTGCCGCTTGCTGAGCACAGATACCCGACTCTGCAGAGAGTCGAGAAGCGGATACGTCCCAATCCACTCCAGTGAGGGGATCATCACGTTCGGGCTATCTGGGCCGGCGGGGCCACGGAACAAGATGAGCTTTCCGGTTGGGGCGAGGAAGGCCTGAAGGGTCTTGAGCATCCGCGCCTCGATTCGCACCGCTCGCACGGATACCGCCGAAAACGCTTCGTGAAGCTCGGGACGCGCCAGAAGCTCTTCATAACGAGCGGTTTCCACGTGCGCGCCAATCTCCAGAGCCCGGACGGCCTCCCGAAGAAACGCCGACTTCCTTGCCTTCACTTCAACCATGGTCAGCGCAAGCTGGGGAGCGGCGAGATGAAGGGGAATCGCCGGCGATCCACCGCCCGAGCCGACGTCGAGAAGCTTCCCAGAGGCCGGGAGGTGCCTTACGGCAATCACTGGCTCCAGCAAGAGCCTGTCGATCGCTTCGTCAATGTCGCTAATGGCCGTGAGGTTGATCTTGAGGTTCCAGCGGGCGAGCAGCTCGTAGTACGAGGCGAGTTTCTCCGCCACATCGGCGGAAAGGAAGACGCCGGCTCTGGACGGCCCGCTTCTGGAGGCGGGTCCGCAAGTCGCGTGCGGCCACATCCGAAGCCTATCAGACTGTGGCGGAGACTCGAGGCCGGCTCAAGTAAGCCGAGATGACGGCGACCGCTGCCGGGGTCACTCCAGGAATACGCGCGGCCTGGCCCAATGTCGTGGGCCGGACGGTCGTCAAGCGTTCGACCATCTCGCGGGAGAGGCCCGGAATCCCCTCGTACTTGAAAGCGGCGGGAATTGTCCGGTGTTCCTGCTTCCGTTGCCGTTCCGCAGAGGCAATCTGACGACGGAGATAGCCCTCGGTACTTGAACTCGGTCTCAACGCTCGCGATGTCGAGGTCGCGCGCGTGTCGTGACAACTCGAGGTTCAGGCCTTCGGTTATCAGCGCCTGGAGCCGGGTTTCCGGTTGTTTCAACGCGCGCGCGGCCGGGAGCCGTTCGCCGCTGGGGAGTTTCACGACTGCTTGGCGCACAACGGCGCAGTTTCGCTCGAAGCGATCTCGTCTCTCCACGAACCGATCCCATCGGTCGTCGTCCACCAGGCCGAACTCGCGACCGACCGGCGTGAGACGCAGATCGGCATTGTCGGTCCGCAACAGCAGTCGGTGCTCGGCCCGCGAGGTGAACATGCGGTAGGGTTCGAGGCAGCCTCGAGTCGTCAGGTCGTCGACGAGAGTTCCGACGTAACTCGTCTCGCGAGTCAAGACCATCGATGCTGACCGCGCAACCTTGCGCGCGGCGTTGAGTCCAGCCACGAGCCCCTGCGCCCCCGCTTCTTCATACCCCGAGGTGCCGTTGATTTGCCCGGCGAGAAAGAGCCCAGGGACGCGTTTGGCTTCGAGCGTCCTCTGAAGTTCGGTCGGTTGCACGAAATCGTACTCGACCGCGTAGCCGGGACGCAGCATGACCGCATCTTCGAGACCGGGCAGCGCACGGACCAGTTGCAACTGCACGTGCGACGGCAGGCTCATCGAGTAGCCGTTGATGTAGACCTCGTCGACGTCGAGTCCCTCCGGTTCGAGAAACAGCTGGTGACGCTCGCGCTGCGGAAAGCGCATCACTTTGTCCTCGAGCGACGGGCAGTAACGCGGGCCGATGCCCGGCGATCTGACCGTTGTAGAGCGGCGACTCCGCGATATGCGATCGCACCAGGTCGTGAACCGTGTCGGTCGTGTGCAGCAGATGACAGACGATCTGCGGCCGATCGATGCGATCGGTCAGAAACGAAAACGGCGCAGGATCGGCGTCTCCCTTTTCTTCAACGAATCTCGAGAAATCGATGCTGTCTCGATGAAGTCGCGGCGGTGTGCCTGTCTTCAGCCGTCCCCACTCGAAACCGAACGACTTGATCGATTCCGCGAGGGCCTGTGACGGCGGTTCGCCCGCGCGTCCCGACGGACGCTGCTCGGGGCCGATGTGCACGAGACCGTTGAGAAAGGTCCCGGTGGTGATCACGATCGCTCGGCAGGCGAACGTCTCACCTGACTCGAGTGCCAGTCCACACACGCCCTCTTCGTCGGTGAGAATCTCGACCGGCCTTTCCGAAGATCCACCCGATGTTCGGGTGTGCTTCGAGCGCAGCTTTGACCCACGCGCTGTAGCGTCGCTTGTCCGCCTGCGCGCGCGGTGACCACACCGCTGGACCGCGGCTGCGATTCAGCAGTTTGAACTGGATGCCGGTCGCGTCGATCGCCAGGCCCATCAGGCCGCCGAGCGCATCGACCTCGCGCACGAGGTGACCCTTCGCCGTGCCGCCAATGGCGGGATTGCACGGCATGTGCGCGATGGTTCCGTCAGAGAGCGTGCAGATGCCGACCGTCCTGCCAAGCTGCGCCGCAGCCCAGGCCGCTTCGACACCGGCATGCCCGGCGCCGATGACGATCAGGTCGAATCCACGTTCGATCATTTGCGATGCAAATTACTTTCCTATACAGAACCTGGCGAAGATCGCGTTCAACACATCATCCGCCGTTCTCGCACCCGTGATCTCCTCGAACTGCATTCTCGCGTCGTGGATGTCCGCCAGCACGAATTCTTCTGGCGTCCCGACACGGGCAGCCGCTTCCGCGCGAACCAGGGCGACCCGGGCGCGCGTCAGCAGATCGACGTGACGGACATTGGTAATCGCCGGCACGTCGCGCGTCGATTCTCCATCAGTCAGCGCAGCGAGAATCGCGGAACGCAATTCGGACGAGCCCGTGGCCCTCGGTGGCTGACACCGGCGATCGCGAGTGCAGGTGCCAACGCGTCCGATGTCCCACGCCGCCGGCCGATCGCATTTGTTCGCCACCACGACACGCGGTCGATCGTCCGTCTCGCGCAGGATGCCCTCGTCGTCCGGCGTCAGTGGCTCCGAGCGATCCAGCACCACGATCACCAACGCCGCGACGTCGCGTGCCGCGGATGCGCGCGACATGCCTTCGACCTCGACTGGATCGCTCGAGCCGATCCGCACGCCAGCGGTGTCGACAAACGTCACCGGCACGCCGCACACGTCCACCGTTTCGGTGAGAAGATCGCGGGTCGTCCCCGGGATATCCGTCACGATCGCCCGCCCCGCGCCCGCGAGCGCGTTGAAGAGACTCGATTTCCCGGCGTTCGTTCTGCCGGCGATGACGACCTGCGCGCCTTCGCGAATGAGCCGGCCACGGCCGGCCGCTTCCAGCAGCGCGTCGAGCTGCTCGACGAGCGCCGCAATAGCTCGTGCGGCGCCGTCTTGCTCGACGAAGTGATATCCCTCGTCGGGAAAGTCGAGCGAGGCCTCGAGTCTCGCGGTGAGGTCGAACAACGTGGCATCCATCTCACGGATGCGCGACGTCAACGTGCCCTCGAGCTGATCGAACGCCGCGCGCGCCTGCAGTGGCGTCACGGCATCGACGAGATCGCGGACCGCCTCCGCCTGAACGAGATCCAGACGGCCGCGCAGGAACGCTCGGAACGTGAATTCTCCGGGCTCGGCGAGCCGCGCGCCGCTGGCCATCGCCGCCTCGACGATCCCGCGAAGCAGGACAGGACTGCCGTGCGCGCTGATCTCCAGGACGTCTTCGCCTGTGTACGAGGCCGGAGCGGGAAAGAACGTCAGGATCGACGTGGTCCGCTGTTTCACGTCCCGCGTCGATGCGCGCGAACGTCGCGTGACGCGGCGCGAGCGGTTCGCCACCGCGCCTCAGCTGAACGGCGATCGTTGACGCGTCAGGTCCGCTGACGCGGACGACGCCGATGCCGCCCCGTCCTGCCGGCGTCGCGATCGCAACGATGGTGTCGTCGGGAGAGAACATCGGTCAGAAACTCCCAACTCCCAACTCCCAACTCCCAACGTGATTCAGAATCTCGCGGATAGAGAGACACCTTGGGAGTTGGGCTGGGCGTTGGAAGTTGACAAGCGAGCAGCGTCGTGCCCTACTTCCGCGCCGAGATGATCACCGTCTTCAAGAACGCATCCCCGATGCTCTCGGACGACATGTCTGGATCTTCGGCGACGGTCAGATGCACGAGGCGTCGAGCGTAAGGGTTCAGCGGCCCCATTTCCTGCGGAACGCCGGTGCTCTTCGCTTTGTCGATCATGAACTTGGCCATCTGTCGCAGCTCCGCGTCCTTGCCCCTGCGGTAATCCAGGCAATCGACGACGAGCGTGCGATCTTCTTTCAGGTGTCGTCGGAACGCGGTGTTGACGATGTGCTGGAGGGCATCGAGCGTCTCGGCACGACGGCGGAGAAGAACCTCGCCGTTCTCCCCAGACAAGTCGATGCGAATGCCGTCGGGCGTCTCCTTGACCGAGATCTCGAGCGGAAGCCCCATCGCGGTAAGTGTCTGGTCCATGAACTCCCGCACGCGTACCTGCAGATCCATCACTTCCGCTCCTTCGTTGCCTGCTGCGACTTGCCACTCCCCGCGCTCTTGACGCGGCGCTCCGCTGGCGGCCTCACCGTATGTGCAGGTGGCGGGCCGATCAGCCTGTTCGTCACCGCCTGCTGGCCGATGCCCCACAGGTTGCTGACCGTCCAGTACAGCATCAGGCCTGCGGGCGCCCACAGCATGGTGACGGTGAGCACGATCGGCATGAACATCATCATCTTCTGCTGAACGGGATCGGCCGTCGACGGCGTCATCTTCTGCTGCGCCACCATCGTCACGCCCATCAGCACGGGCAGCACGAACCACGGATCCGACGACGACAGATCGCGGATCCAGCCGACGAACGGTGCGCCGCGCAATTCGATCGCCACGGACAGCATCGCGTAGAAGGCGAGCAGCACCGGCAGCGTCAGCAGCATCGGGACGCAGCCACTTGCGGGGTTCACACCGCGCTCGCGATAGAGCCCCATCAACTCGGCGTTCATCTTCTGCCGGGCAGGATCCGTGACCTTGAGCTTGGCGTAACGATCCTGAATGGCCTTGACCTCGGGCTGCAACTCCTGCATGCGGCGCATCGAGACCACGCTCTTGTGCCGCAGCGGGAACATGGCGAGGTTGATGAGCACGGTGAGCGCGACGATCGACCAGCCCCAGTTGCCGAGGTATCCATCCACCCACTTCAGCGCGTTGAGCAGCGGCACCACCAGCCAGCGGAACATGCCGAAGTCGATCGCGTGGGTCATGTCCGGGCTGATCGCCTTCAGGTGCTCGAAGTCCTTCGGGCCAAAGAAATACATGACGGTCGACTGAGGCGGCGCATTGAATTTCACGCTCCAGTCGACGAACTGCCGGCCGCGATCGGATCCGACCCCGGGAAGGACGATCGGCTTGATATTCAATTCGCAGCGGAAGATCCGTCACGACCGCGCTGAGAAAGTAGTGATCGTCGACACCGGCGAACCGGAACGTGCCTTCGACGCTGTTTGGCGACTGCAGATCCTTGATCTTGATGCGCGCGGTCTTGCCGTCTTTGTAGTAGACCGGCTGCGGCGGCGGCGCGTACATCATTCCGCGGCTGATCGCGCCCGTCCCGAGCGCTGGTCCCCAGCGAACCGTCGTGTCGACGGGCGCACCGTTTCGCTTGACGTCGGCGGCAAAGCCAATCTCGTACGGTGTGTCGTTCGTGAAACTGAACGTCTTCCGCGACCGTCAGGCCACTCGCGTCGCCGTAGTCGAAGGTCAAGGTCGCGCCGCCGGGACCGACCACCAGGCTCTCGGCGCTGGGCTTGAAGAGCGCCATGCGAAGCGATGACGCAGCGACGGCGTCTGTGGACTCCAGCGTGAACGGCAGGACCGCGCCCTCCACGCCGGACGGGACCAGGTCGAGCGCCTCCCCCTTGTCATCCCGATAGTTCTTCAATCGCCAGCTCTTGAGAACGCCTCCGCGGTTCGAAAACACCGCGTGAACTGCAGGGCTGTCGACCACGATTTCCTGCTCGCTCGCGGACGCCAGCGTTGGCGTGGAAACTTCGAGCGTGGGCGCTGTTGGGAGAGGCTGGCCCGCAGGACCCGCAGCTTTCGGATCGCTGGAGCGCTTGGCGCCGGCAGCGTCTCGACCGCTGGCGGAGGAGCCGGCGGAAACATCAGCTGGTAGCCGTAGAGAACGACAAAGGACAGCGCGACGGCGAGCAGTACCCGTTTTTCCATTGAGGCGATCAGACTCTCGATTCGCGGCCGGGGACGGGGTCGTGTCCACTCGAGCCGAGGGGGTGACAACGGCTCAGACGTCGGGCCGCAAGCCAGGTTCCTTTCAGCACGCCGTGCAACGCCACCGCATCCCGGGCGTAGTCCGAACACGAGGGCAGAAATCGACAGGAACCGGCAAACATCGGCGACAACAGCAACTTGTACAGACGGAGCAGCCAGATCGCGCCGCGCTGCGCGGTCGACAGCGAATCGCCGGTCCAGCCGCCGGGATCACCCGTCAATTCGCTGGGGCAGGCGCGCGACGGAACGTCGAAGGGACGTGCGAAAGTCGGTTTCGAGGCTGGCGTAGGCGGCATCGAACAGCTCACGGCGCGGGATCACCACGATGTCGACGCCCTGCCCGCCGGTCGGGGAAGGGGTCTTGCGAAAAATCTCACGAATCAACCGCTTGGCGCGGTTCCGGCGAACGGCGTCCCCCAGCTTCCGCGACGCGACGATCCCAATCCTCAATCGGCCGGTTTTATTTGCCGCAACCACCATCGTCAGGTAGCGGCCCTGGCTCCGGCAGCCGGTTTCGAAGACGCGCTGAAAGTCGGATCGACGTCTAAGCCTGCTGTCGGCGGAGAAGCTGAGGGGCATGCAGCCCTGCGACAAGGCTCGGGGCAAGCCCCGCCTTGTCAGATGCTAAGACGACGAAACGCGTCAGGCGTTTCCGCCCCTTCGCCCGTCGACGCTTCAACACAAGGCGACCCTTCTTGGTGGCCATCCTCACAAGAAAGCCGTGGGTGCGCCGGCGGCGCCGCCTGTTCGGCTGGAACGTACGCTTCATGATGTCGGGTCCCCTGTCACGTGCGACTACTCAACGGAGAAACACAAATAGTAGCGAACCGCCGTCAGATGTGTCAATTGCAGGCCGCCTGAGAACCGTGGGATGCGAGCGCAGGAAATTCGGGCTTTTGCCGTTGTTGTCTGGCCGTAGACGCTATGTTACAGTCGCCTCCCCGCGCGGAACGGGGCGGCCACAGCCACCACCCGGGGGGCCATCATGTTCGGTTCGGCGCTCGCGGATCTACCCATTTTTCAGTTGCGTCTCTCCGCGTTCTGTGGCAACCCCCCGAAGTTTTCCACAACTGTGGAAAAAAATGTGGAAAAGCGCCAGTTTTCGCCCGGGTAGCCTGTGCCTGTGCAGGCCCAAGGCCGATCGACGACTGGCGAAGGCGTGAAAACGGCCTGTTTGCGCGGGTTGAGCGGCACACACGAGCGTAAACACGCAGCAACAGAAGGGCTTCCCGGGGGCGAAAGTCCGAAGAACCGGATTCGGCACGGGCGAGCAGCCATCATGACCACCGTCAGCACCATCTGGGAACAGGTCCTCGCTCGCATCGAGACGAAGGTCAACCGGCACATCTTCTACACCTGGTTCAAGCCCACGTCCTTCGTCGGCTACGACGGACAGACCGTCCGCGTGCGCGTCCCCAACGCACTCTTTCGCGACTGGCTGACGAGGCACTATGCCGGTGTCCTGGATGAGGCGCTGGCCGACATCGATCGCCGGGGTTGCAAGGTCACCTTCGAAACCGCCGACGCCGCCGAGAGTGCACCGCCGCCCGCCCAACCGGCTGTGCCGGCCGCACCCGAACCTGCGCTCGACTCGGGAGACGGCGACGACGCGCAGCCTGCCGGGCTCGCGCCTCGCTATTCGTTCGACACGTTCATCGTCGGACCTTCGAACCAATTTGCCCATGCCGCGTGCCGAGCCGTCGCCGAAGCGCCATCCCGCTCCTACAACCCGTTGTTCATCTACGGCGGCGTGGGACTGGGGAAGACGCACCTGATGCACGCGATCGGGCACTACGTGATCAACCACCTTCAGAGTCTGAAGCTGACCTACATCTCGTCCGAGCGATTCATGAACGAGATGATCAACGCCGTCCGCTACGATCGCATCCTCGATTTCCGCGAGCGCTACCGGAGCGTGGACGTGCTGCTCGTGGACGACATCCAGTTCATCGCCGGGAAGGAAGGCACTCAGAACGAGTTCTTCCACACGTTCAACGCGCTCTACGACTCGCAGAAGCAGATCGTGATCAGCAGCGACTGTCCGCCGCACGAGATACCGTCGCTCGAGGAACGGCTGCGATCGCGGTTCGAATGGGGCCTGATCGCCGACATCCAGCCGCCCGATCTCGAGACGAAGGTCGCTATTCTCAAGAGAAAAGCGGAAGCCGAGGGCGTGCCGTTGCCCGATACCGTCGCCATCTTCATCGCGGGAAAAATCAAATCGAACATTCGCGAGCTCGAAGGATCGCTGATTCGGCTTGATTGCATACGCCTCGCTGACGGGACGCGAAATCTCGTTGCAACTTGCGCAGGACGTCTTGCGCAACGTGCTCCAGCACGACGACCGTGCCGTCACCATCGAGATCATCCAGAAGCACGTGTCGGACTACTACCAGTTGAAGCTGGCGGAGCTCAAGTCCCGCAACAACTCGAAGTCCGTGGCCATGCCGCGGCAGATTGCGATGTATCTCTGCAAGAACCTGACGAACGCATCGTTGCCGGAGATCGGAAGGAGCTTCGGTGGAAAACACCACTCCACGGTCATTCATTCGATCCGAAAGGTCGAAGATATGCGGCAGCGTGACGGAGATTTCAACAGCCTCATCAACAGCTTCATCGAGTCGTTCAGGTAGAAACACTGCTGTTCTTGGAGTTTTCCACAGTGTCCCGGGACGCGCCTGCGATGGCGAGCTGTGGGCCTTCTGTTGACGTTCAGCGAGGTCAGGATTTGCACCGAATTCCCGCCGGAAACCCGGCTGTTTCCCCGCAGCAATCTGCACAGGCTAACTAACAGAAAGTTAAGGACTAATCGACACGAATAAGGTTTTCAACAGCACCTATTTCTTGTTATAATTCTTTGTTCTCTAGTTCTTCACCTTTCTACTGAGGGATCAGGGCGCTTCCGGCGCGTCTGCCTTCGAGGTCACCACCACCATGGAGCTAGTTGTCCGCAAGACTGATCTGTTGCGAGAGTTGCAACTGTTCCAGGGCATCGTCGAGCGCAAGAACACGATTCCCATCCTGGCGAACGTGCTCATTGAGGCCAACGGTGATGAGGTCAGGCTGCTCGCGACGGATCTCGAAGTGGGGCTCCGCAGTAAGTGTTCGGCCTCAGTCACGAAGGGTGGCTCGCTGACGCTTCCAGCGAAGAAGCTGTACGAAATCATCAAGGCGTTGCCCGAGACCGACGTGCGCATCGAGGAAGACCGCAACGGCGTCAAGGTCGCCGCCGATCGATTCGATTCGCGAATGCAGACGCTGCCACGCGAAGACTTTCCGACGCTGCCGGAATCGAGTGGGTCGTCGAGCGCCACGCTTCCACGGGACGTGTTGAAGCAGATGGTGGCGAAGACGCAGTTCGCGATCACCGGGGAGGACACGCGCTATTTTCTGAACGGCGCGCTATTCATCCTGCAGGGCGATGCGATGAGCCTGGTGTCGACGGACGGACATCGGCTGGCGCTCGTCACCGTGCCGCGAGACAAGGGGAAAGCCAAGGGCAAGGCCGAAGAAGAGGTCCGCGTCATCCTGCCGAGGAAGACATTGCTCGAGCTCGGGCGTCTCCTGGCCGAGGGCGAAGGGGATATTCAGTACGAGCGCGGCGAGAACCATTTGTTCTTCGACATCGCCGGACGGCTGTTGATCTCGCGGATGATCGACGGCCAGTTCCCGGCGTTCGAGCGTGTCATACCGAAGAGCAACGACAAGCGGGTGGAGTTCGATCGCGATCGGCTGACGAGCGCGGTCAAGCGTGTGGCGCTTCTGTCGAACGAGCGCTCGCGCGCGGTCAAGTTCCAGATCGACAAAGGGAAGGTGGAAATCGCATCGAGCAGTCCGGAATTCGGCGAGGCGAAGGAAGCCATCATCGTGGATTACAGCGGAGCTCCGGTGACGATCTGCTTCAACGCGCAGTACGTGCTGGACTTCCTGAGTGTGGTCGAGACCGACGTCGTGGCGCTCGAGTTCAAGGATGAAATGAGCCAGGCCGTGATGAAGCCGGTCGGCGCCGAGGGATACGACTACACATACGTGATCATGCCGATGAGGATCTGACGCCCGGGCCTGCTCACGCCATCATTCATGTCTCAACTCGAACCCCCGAACGACGAGCCGCGTCCGGCGGCCGACGTGGAAGCTGCGTCTGACGCGTCCGCGTCCGCCAATACGAACGGAAACGGCGCCGGCGACGATTACGGTGCAGACAAGATCAAGGTCCTCGAAGGCCTCGAGGCGGTCCGGAAGCGTCCGGCGATGTACATCGGATCCACCGGTGCGCCGGGCCTGCACCACCTGGTCTACGAAATCGTCGACAACTCGATAGACGAGGCGCTGGCGGGTTTCTGCGACCAGGTCAACGTCACCCTGCACATCGACAACTCGGTCACGGTCGTCGACAACGGCCGCGGCATCCCCGTGGACCAGCATGTGAGCGGGCGATCGGCGGCCGAGGTCGTCATGACCGTCCTGCACGCCGGCGGCAAGTTCGACAACGACAGCTACAAGGTATCCGGCGGTCTGCACGGCGTGGGAGTATCCGTCGTGAACGCGCTGTCGGAGACGCTCGATCTCGAAATCTGGCGTAACGGGCAGGTGTACCGGCAGACCTACGAACGCGGAACACCCTGCGCCGACCTCGAGATGACCGGCACCACGAAGAAGCGCGGCACCAAGATCACGTTCAAGCCCGACGCGCAGATCTTCGAGACGATCGAATTCAGTTTCGACATTCTGGCGCAGCGGCTGCGCGAGCTCGCGTTCCTCAACGGCGGCGTCACGATCACCATAGACGACGAGCGAGACGGCAAGAACCACAAGTTCCTGTACGAAGGCGGCATCAACGCCTTCGTCCAGTATCTGAATCAGAACAAGGCGGCGGTCAACGACAAGCCGATCTACATGCACGGCGAGAAGGACGGCATCGACGTCGAGATCGCGCTGCAGTGGAACGACGCCTATACGGAAACGGTCTACTCGTTTGCGAACAACATCAACACCCACGAAGGCGGCACGCACCTGTCGGGGTTCCGCTCGGCGCTGACCCGCACCATCAACTTCTACGTCGGCAAGAACAACCTCGCGAAGGACCTGAAGGACGCGAGCATCGGCGGCGATGACATCCGTGAAGGGTTGACGGCGGTGGTCAGCGTGAAGATTCCGCGGCCACAGTTCGAAGGCCAGACGAAGACGAAGCTCGGGAACACCGAGGTCAAGGGGATCGTCGAAGCGATCGTCAACGACAAGCTTGGCGCCTATCTCGAGGAAAACCCCGGCGTCTCCAAGCGCATCATCAGCAAGGCCGTCGACGCCGCGCGGGCGCGCGAAGCGGCGCGAGCGGCGCGCGATCTGGTTCGGCGGAAGGGCGCGCTCGACAGCAGCAGTCTTCCGGGCAAACTGGCCGATTGCCAGGAGCGCGATCCAGCACTCAGCGAGATCTACATCGTCGAGGGCGAGTCCGCAGGCGGCTCGGCGAAGCAGGGACGCGATCGACGCTTCCAGGCGATCCTGCCCATCAAAGGCAAGATCCTGAATGTCGAGCGCGCGCGCTTCGACAAGATGCTGAGCAGCGACGAAATCAAAACGATGATCGCGGCGCTCGGGTGCGGCATCGGCACCGAGGATTTCAACCCGGCCAAGGTCCGCTACCACCGGATCATCATCATGACCGACGCGGACGTCGACGGATCGCACATCCGCACGCTCCTGCTGACGTTCTTCTATCGCCAGATGCGTGCGCTGGTGGACAGCGGCTATGTGTTCATCGCGCAGCCGCCGCTCTTCCGTGCCAAACGCGGCCGCAGCGAGACGTTCATCCGGGATGAGCGCGCGCTCGAGACGTGGCTGATCAAGCGCGCCGTCGAGTCACGGGTGGTGGTGTTGCCGGACGGCACCGAGATCAGCGGCGATCAGCTCGAACGGACGATCGAGAAGCTGATGGCCTTCCGGAAGTTCCTGCAGATCGTCGAACGCCGTGGGCCGTCGCGCGACGTGGTCCTGGCGATGCTCGATCGCGACGTGCGGGAGAAGACGTTCTTCAGCGAGAAACCGCGCGTGGAGGGCCTGGCACAGGCCCTGACCACGAAGACGAGATCCGCGACGATTCAGGCCGACGAGGAACATCAGGCGTTCGCGATTGTCCTCGAGGACCGCAGTGGCGGATATCCGCGCCACCATCGCCTCGATCAGGACTTCATCACGACCGCCGAGTTCCGCACGCTGGCGAACAGCTATCAGGACGTCAAGGGCGTCATCGGGCCGATGACCGTGCGGACGACCGGCCCGGCGGAGCCTGACGAGCCGACACCAGAAGAGCGGCTCTGCGGCGGCGAACGAGACAGCGATCGGCGGCGCGCCGCTGGATGCTGCAACCCGGCTGGCGGCCGAGACGAAACCGCTGGACGCGTCCGGAGCACCGAAGCCGGCGCCCAAGTCCGGCCGCGATGCCGATGTGCGCGTGGAGTCGCTCGACGAGCTCGTCGAGTTCTTCACAGCTGCCGGAAAGAAGGGCGTCGCCATCAACCGCTACAAGGGCCTCGGCGAGATGAACCCGGACACGCTCTGGGAAACGACGATGAATCCGGAGACGCGCACGCTCGCGCAGGTCCGCGCCGAAGACCATATGGAAGCCGACCTGATGTTCACGACGCTGATGGGCGATCAGGTCGAGCCTCGCCGCAAGTTCATCGAGGACAACGCGCTCGATGTGAAGAATCTGGATATTTGATCCGGGCGTCCGCGTACCCACCGTCTATCACGACATGAGCGATACCAGCAGCAAGATCCCCGTCAACATCGAAGACGAAATGAAGCGCTCGTACATGGATTACGCGATGAGCGTAATCATCGGGCGAGCGCTGCCGGATGTCCGCGATGGGTTGAAGCCCGCGCATCGGCGTGTGCTGTACGCCATGCGTCACATGGGTCTGGCGTCGAATCGCGCGTATCGCAAGTGCGCGGCGGTGGTCGGAGAAGTCATCGGCAAGTTCCACCCGCATGGTGACGCCGCGGCCTACGACACGCTCGTGCGGCTCGCCCAGGATTTCAACATGCGCTATCCCCTGGTGGATGGCCAGGGGAACTTCGGATCGATAGACGGCGATCCGCCGGCGGCCATGCGCTACACGGAGTCGCGGCCCGAGCCGGCGGCCGAAGCGCTGATGGCCGATCTGGACAAGGAGACCGTCGACTTCGTTCCCAACTACGACGAGACCACCGAAGAACCGACGGTGCTCCCGGCGCCGTTCCCGAACCTGCTGGTCAATGGATCGTCCGGCATCGCCGTCGGCATGGCGACCAACATCCCGCCGCACAACATGCGGGAAGTGATCGACGGCGTCATCGGCGTGATCGAGGCGCATGGCGAGTCTTCGGATGCCAGGCTTCGCGCGCTGCTGAAAGCAGTTCCCGGTCCCGACTTTCCATCCGCCGGTTTCATCGTCGGTCGCCAGGGCATCTTCAACGCCTACCGCACCGGCCGCGGGGCGATCACCATGCGCGCCCGCGCCAAGGTCGAGGAGAGCAAGAAGGGCGACAAGCTCTCGATCGTCGTCAGCGAGATCCCTTACCAGGTCAACAAGGCCAGGCTGATTGAGAAGATCGCCGAGCTCACGCGCGAGAAGGCGATTGACGGCATCTCGGACATCCGCGACGAGTCGGACCGCGACGGCATGCGGATCGTGATCGAGCTGCGCCGCGGCGAAGTGGCCGAGGTCGTGCTCAACAATCTCTACAAGCACACGCAGCTGCAGACGACGTTCGGCATCATCATGCTGGCGATCGTCGGCGGCCGTCCGCGCGTGCTGCCCCTGCTCGCCATCGTCGAACACTTCATCGACTTCCGTCGCGAAATCGTCCGCCGGCGCACGGAGTTCGAGCTGCGCAAGGCGGAGGCGCGCGCGCACATCCTCGAGGGGTTGAAGATTGCGCTGGATCACCTCGACGCCGTCATCAAGCTGATTCGCGGATCGCGCAACCCGGCGGAAGCGCGGGAGGGACTCGTCTCCCAGTTCAGCCTCAGCGTCGTGCAGGCCCAGGCGATCCTCGACATGCAGCTCCAGCGCCTCACCGGTCTCGAGCGGCAGAAGATCGTCGACGAGCTGGCCGAGCTGATGAAGGTCATCGAGCGACTCCGCGCGATTCTGTCGAGCGACGAGCTGCTGATGGAGGTCGTGGTCCGCGAGTTGAAAGAGGCGCGCGATCGCTTCGGCGACGAGCGGCGGACCGAGATCATCGACGAGAGCGGCGAGTTCCGCATCGAGGACCTGATTGCCGACGAGGACATGGCGATCACGGTCACCAACACCGGCTACATCAAGCGCACGCCGATCTCGACCTATCGCATGCAGCGCCGCGGCGGCAAGGGCCGAATCGGCATGCGTACGCGCGAAGAGGATTTCGTCAGCCACCTCTTCATCGCCTCGACCCACTCGTACATCATGATTTTCTCGGACCGCGGCCGCGCGTACTGGCTGAGGGTTCACGAAGTGCCGGACGTCGGGCCGGGCGGCAAGGGAAAGGCCATCGCCAACCTGGTGTCGATGGAGGGGCAGGAGAAGATCGCCGCGTTGCTTGCGGTCAGGGAGTGGCCGGCGGCGGAAGGGCAGCAGTTCGTCGTCATGGGCACGCGAAAGGGCGTGATCAAGAAGACCGACCTCTCGTCGTTCAGCAATCCGCGTGCGGGCGGCATCATCGCGATTGGCGTCGAGGAGGGCGACGCGGTCATCGCCGTGGAAGTGTCGGACGGCACCGAACAGATCTTCCTGGGCACGCGCGACGGCATGGCGATCCGCTTCGACGAGACGGATGTGCGGCCCATGGGCCGAACCGCCTATGGTGTCCGGGGCATCAGCCTGCGTGAAGGCGACGAGGTCGTGGCCATGGACGTCGTCCGCGCAGGCGGCACGATGCTCACCGTGACGCAGTACGGCTACGGCAAGCGCACCGATCTCGAGGAGTATCGCGTCCAGTCACGCGGCGGCATCGGCATCATCAACATCCAGACCAGCGATCGCAACGGCAAGGTCGTCGGCATCGCGTACGTGTACGACGATGACGAGCTGATGCTGATCAGCCAGCAGGGGAAGATCCTGCGCATGGTCTCGCGCGACGTGCGCGCCATCGGCCGTGCCACGCAGGGCGTGCGGCTGATCGGCGTCGAAGAAGGCGATCAGGTCGTCTCCGTGGCGAAGCTGGCCGAGCGGGAGGAAGAGGAGAACGGCAACGGCGGCGGAGCGCCAGAAGGCGGCGCGGGCGGCGGCGAGCCGGCGTCTACCGATGGGATAACCCCACCGCGACGAACGATACCGAATCGCGAGTAGGCCCGACCTTCAGGTCGGGCGTGCGGCTAGCCACCCCGATCTTCCCGACCTTCGAGTCGGGGCGTGCGCTTGCACTCGAGCGACGGTGTGCCGGACAGGGCTTCGGTCAACGCGCCAGCGTCAGTTCATGGCTGCCGGATCAACACAGCCGCCTCGCCGCGCTCTTTCACCAGCTTGTCGATCGTCTGCTGCATCCGGTCACGTCTCTGAACCACGGCCCGGATTTCGGCCTTGCCCATCCACTGGTTCAGCACAGCTGCCAGTTTCGGCTCGTCGAGGGCCTTCATCC
Organism: uncultured Acidobacteriota bacterium; assembly: GCA_963710415.1. Classification (GTDB taxonomy): domain Bacteria; phylum Acidobacteriota; class Vicinamibacteria; order Vicinamibacterales; family 2-12-FULL-66-21; genus CAVQAH01. The sequence continues at coordinate 407,689 of CAVQAH010000016.1, forward strand.
GATCCCACATCTGCACGTCAACCTGGTTCATCTTGTGGTACAGGTCACGATTCGACGTGAGCGATCGTGAGTGATCGATCAGTATCAGATTCCATTCCTTGTCCTTCAGCCAGTTACCGAGGTTCGGGTCGAGATTGCCGATGAGATTGTCGTACATCATCGCTCGCACGAGCTGCAGGTTCCAGCGCGCGGCGTGATCGCGCGGGGCCTCGATGTTCTGGCCAAGCTCGGTGAACGTCGCGACGCCGGGCACCCACATCACGGCGGCGCCAACGTCACTGCCGATTCGTTTCTCGACCGTCGGCGGAACCATGTCGAGGCCAATCAGCTTGTCGATCTCGTAGGCGGCGATTTCGGCCTTGTAGCTTTCGTAGAAGCCCGAAGGGTACCAGCCGGGTTTAATCGGCTTCCAGGCAACCGCTTCGACGGGACCGCCACCGGCCAGGGCGACCTTTCTGGGTCCCGTGACTCCGACCGGTATCTTCTCCTGCGGCCCGGCGGTTGGCGCCGTTCGGATGAATTCCTCGAACTCGGCGTGCCGGCCGATCCACGTCTTTGCACCGATTGCGGGCGCAACGGTCTGACCGTTCAGGCTCGGCGCTAGCGCCGCGAGTACCCAGACGAGGCTGACGAGGCGCATCCGGTTTCGCATGGGCCCCTCCACCGACTGTCAGGTCGATGCGACGATTGTCTGCGGGATGACGCTCTTATACGCCCGGGGCCCCGGGAATGCAACCGTTGCCGACGATCGAGTTCCGGCGTCAAGCCGGCTGCAGCTTCGCGTATTTCGCCAGTAGCTTCTTGACGCCCACCGTGTTGAACCTGACCGTGATCTTCTGATCGTCGTTGTGCTCCTCGACCGAGATCACGCTGCCGACGCCGAACTGCGCGTGCCGCACGCGCATACCCGGCCGGATGCCGAACAGCGACTGATCTTCCTCCTCGTACGCGTAGGCCGTCTCCGTTTCGCGCGCTCTGCCGCCGCGGCCCTTGCGGCCGTACGGGTTCGTTCGGAATTCGTAGTGGCTGTGCGCGAACGTGCCCTGGTACGGTGATGAAAACGACGGGGCGATGCGATCGACGAGCTCGGCGGGGATCTCGTCGAGAAACCGTGACGGCTCGGTCGACTGATACTCGCCGAATACACGCCGTCGCGCAGCGCTCGTGAGCACCAGTCGCGTCTGCGCCCGGGTCATGCCCACGTAGCAGAGTCGCCGTTCCTCCTCGATCTCTTCTTCGTCGTCGCTCGAGCGCGAGTGTGGGAACAGACCCTCCTCCAACCCCGCGATGATGACGACCGGAAACTCCAGCCCCTTCGCCGCGTGCATGGTCATCAGCCAGACGCGCGCGTTCCGGCTTCCGGACTCCTCGTCGGCTTCCGACAGCAGCGACAGCCGATCGACGAAGCCGCCAAGCGACGCTTCCGCCTCGCGCACTTCGTAGTCGCGGGCGGCGGACACCAGCTCCATCAGGTTCTCGATGCGCTCGTTCGACTCCTCCGAGTTGTCGTCCCGGAGATCTTTCAGGTAGCCACTCTGATCGAGCATCTTGCCGATCGTGATCGACACCGAATCGTGTCGCGCCACTTGGGCCAGCGCGACGATCAGATCGCGAAAGACCTTGAGGGACGCGACCGCACGCGGCGTCAGCTTGCCTTCATCCACGGCGTAGACGAGCCGCGCCCAGAGCGAGCGGGCGGATGAGATCTCCTGGAGGCCCGCGGCTAACAGCGGCGGCGCATCAGCGAGGACCGCATCGGGGTCGATCGCCTGCAGCGAATCCATCACACCCTTGCCGATTCCTCGAGCCGGGACGTTGATCACCCGCCGCAGGCTCACATCGTCGTGCGGGTTCATGATCAGCTTCATGTAAGCGAGCGCGTCTTTGATTTCCTTGCGCTCGTAGAAGCGAACGCCCCCGATGACCTTGTAGGGAATCGCCTCGCGCATCAAGGCGTCCTCAATCGCCCGCGACTGCGCGTTGGTCCGATACAGGATCGCCGTCGTCGCCTCGACATCCTCGGCACGCGCCTGCTTCACCGTCCGCATGATGAAGTCGGCTTCTTCGAGCTCGTCACCACCGCGGAAATTGACGATTCGCGAACCGCCTTTCCGGTCGGTCCACAATCGCTTGTCCTTGCGGTTCCGGTTCTGCTGAATGACCGCGGAGGCGGCATCGAGAATGACCTGTGTGGACCGGTAGTTCTGCTCGAGACGGACGATGCGCGTCTCCGCGAAATCGTGCTCGAAATCGAGGATGTTCTTCAGGTCGGCGCCCCGCCACTTGTAGATGGACTGATCGGGATCGCCGACGACCGCGAGGTTGCGATGTGCTTCGGCCAGCCGCCGGATGAGCAGGTACTGCGGCCGATTCGTATCCTGATATTCGTCGACCATCACGTACTTGAACTTCCGTGCGTAGAAGTTCCTGGTCTGTTCCGACGTTTCGAAGAGCTCGACCGTTTTCAGCAGCAGGTCGTCGAAATCGAGGGCGTTGCTGTCTTTCAGCGCGATCAGGTATCGCTCGAAGACCTTCGCGATCTGTTCATCTCGAAGGTTGTAGGTGCCTCTCAGCGAGTCGGGCCCCTCCATCCGGTTCTTCGCCTGACTGATCCGAGCGAGCGCCATCCGCGGCGGCACGAGCTTGTCGTCGATGTTCAGATCTTTGAGGGCCTGCTTGACGACCGCAACCTGATCGGACGAGTCGTAGATCACGAAATCGCGCGACAGCGAGATCTTCGGCGCCTCCCGACGCAACAACCGCGCACACAACGCATGAAACGTCGACAGCCACACGCCCTTCGCGTCGTCTCCAATCAGCCCCTCGACGCGCTCCCGCATCTCGCCGGCCGCTTTGTTGGTGAACGTGACCGCCAGCACCTCCCCCGGCTCGGCATGCCCATCACCGATGAGGTATGCGATGCGGTAAGTGATGACGCGCGTCTTGCCAGAGCCCGCGCCGGCGAGGATCAGCAGCGGGCCGTCGATCTGAAGTACGGCTTCGCGTTGTTCGGAGTTGAGGGCGGAGAGGAAGTCCATGGGGGCAGAGTCGATTATAGCTTCGCGGATCGTAGTCCGTGGATTCGTGGCTCGTGGCTCGTCGACTCGGACGGCCTCAGAGCAGGAGACGCCGCAATCGCAAGCGCCCGACGGCCTACTCTCTTTAGGCGTCTGTGCCCGAATCGATCGCGCAAGCCCATGAACGATCTGAGTTCGTGCGATCAGTTGTATCGACACTTCGAAGCAACGTCCGCGCTCTGCGAGCGAGACCCACGCGGACCGCCAGCTCGAGCTGAGTGTCCAGCTCACCCACGAGAGCCCAGTGAGATGCGCACATGTCCTGGCGAACAATCCATCGCTGCCGGTTGCGTGGCCCTCAGCAATGTTCGACGGAACGGAGACGGCGCTGCGCCGCATCTGGGCGCTCAGCTCGAATCGCTCCTCCGTGCGGAAGGCTCTTCGCGAGCGATAGCACTGGACGGCGAGATCCATCGCCGCGTTCCAGGCGTCGAGGTCTCTGAAGCGATGCGGATTGGCGAGTTCAGTTGACGTCCTGTCTGCACTTCTGAGCAACTCCAGTCAGGTCGCAGCGATCTGGCAGACTGCCTGCTAAGTTCATGATCCCTGCGAAGTCCCGTGCTGATCGAGTCGTGCCAAGAGCTGGACCACGAGCTTCGAGCGACGAGCCGACGAACCACGAGACCACGAACCACGGCAGCCCGTGCTCCCGTAGTACCATGCCCTGAAATGCCCTCGACCCTGTTAGACAAGGTCTGGAACACCCACGCAGTCCGAACGCTCGCGACCGGACAGACGCAACTGTTCGTCGGTCTCCACCTCATTCACGAGGTCACCAGTCCGCAGGCGTTCGACATGATCAAGGCGCGTGGATGGCGGGTGAGGTATCCGTCCCGCACGATAGCCACGGTGGATCACATCGTTCCCACGCGCGATCAGCGTCGGCCGTTTGGGGACTTGATGGCTGAGCAGATGCTCGCGGCGCTGGAACGGAACTGCCGTGATGCGGGCATCCGGTTGTTCGACATCAGCAGCGGATCCCAGGGCATCGTCCACGTCATTGGGCCGGAGCTGGGACTGACGCAGCCGGGGATGACGATTGCCTGTGGCGACAGTCATACGTCCACCCACGGGGCGTTCGGCGCGGTCGCGTTTGGGATCGGGACCTCGCAGGTCCGTGACGTGCTCGCGTCGCAGTGCCTGGCGCTGGAGCCGCTCAAGGTGAGGCGGATCGACGTTGACGGACGCCTCTCGCCGGGCGTCTACGCGAAGGATGTGATCCTCGAGATCATCCGTCGCCTGGGAGTGAACGGCGGTGTGGGATTCGCGTACCGAGTACGCTGGCCGCGCGGTCGAGACGATGTCGATGGACGAGCGCATGACGATCTGCAACATGTCGATCGAGGGCGGGGCGCGGGTCGGTTACGTGAATCCAGATGCGACGACGTTCGAGTACTTGAAGGGGAGAACGTTTGCGCCGACGGGCGACGCGTTCGAGCGGGCGACGGCGTGGTGGACGAGCATGCGCTCGGATCCTGGAGCCGCATACGACGATGAAGTGAAGATTGACGCCGGGTCGATCGCGCCGACGGTCACCTGGGGAATCAATCCTGGACAGTCGGTCTATGTGGACGAACGATTGCCAAAACCGACGGACGTGCCGCCCGGCGAGCGCGCGTCGCTCGCCGAGGCGCTCGAGTTCATGGGGTTTCACGGCGGCGATCCGATCCGCGGCACGCGGATCGATGTGGCGTTCGTTGGTTCCTGCACAAACGCGCGGCTGTCGGACCTCCGCGAGGCCGCCCGCGTCGTTCGCGGCCGTCACGTCGCCCCGCATGTGAGAGCGCTGGTGGTTCCTGGCTCCCAGAGCATTCGAGCGGCAGCCGAGCGCGAGGGACTCGATCGCATTTTTTCACAGGCAGGTTTCGACTGGCGCGGCGCCGGCTGCTCGATGTGCCTGGCGATGAACCAGGACCGGCTCGAGGGGCGCGAGATCTGTGCGTCCTCCTCGAATCGAAACTTCAAGGGCCGGCAGGGCAGCCCGACTGGGCGCACCTTGCTGATGAGTCCGGCCATGGTCGCCGCGGCCGCTGTGGCAGGCGAGGTGGTCGACGTTCGAAAGGTCGCGGTCGATGCCCGTTGAGCGCATCAGCATGGTGACGGGCACGGCGCTTCCGCTGCCCGGCAACAACATCGACACCGATCGCATCATCCCGGCGCGATTTCTCAGGTCCGTTTCGTTCGACGGCCTCGAGCACCATCTGTTCGAGGACGATCGCGCGCAGGTCGAAGCTCAAGGCGGTACGCATCCCATCGCAGACGCGCGATTCGCTGCCGCCACGATCCTCGTCGTCAATGCCAATTTCGGGTGCGGATCCTCGCGCGAGCACGCGCCGCAGGCCATCAGGCGGCGTGGCATTCAGGCGGTGATCGGTCAGTCCTTTTCCGAGATCTTCTTCGGCAACTCGGTCGCGCTCGGTCTTCCATGCGTCTCTGTGGACGCAGAGACCGCAGAGGCTCTTCAACAGATCGCGCAGAACGATCCGTCGGCAACCCTGGAAGTGGATCTCGCCAGTCTCCGCGTCGGTGCCGCCGGGTCGAGCTGGCCCATCGCCATTCCCGCCAGCGCTCGCGATGCGTTCCTCAACGGCACCTGGGACGCGACCGGCATGCTGCTGGATGACTATTCTGCCGTCGAAGCCGTCGCGGCGCGCTTGCCGTACGTGAGCTGGACCTAGAGGAGATTCGCGAGAATCCGCGTCCCGTGAGACGTTGTGGCCTGGAACAGCAATTCGCGGGTGGATCCGCTAAGCATTCGCGGTTGCGCGGACGGACTCGAGGAAAGCCTCGACCGCGTGTGAGAGCTCACCCCGGCGAAAGACCAGCCTGATCTGACGGCCGCGACTGAGCCCAGGAATCCTGATCGCCACCAGCTGCCCCAGCGCAATCTCCGCAACCGCGCACCGGCGCGGCAGGACCGCCACGCCGATCCCCATTTCAACCGCTCGCTTGATGCCGTCCAGGCTCGGCAACGCGATCTGGATGTTGATTGGGGCGTGACGGCGTTCGTAGAGTCGAAGCACGCGTTCGCGCGCCGGAGACGGGTCGTTGTGGGCGATCACTGTTTGACGTCCGACCTCTTCCAACGAGACACGCCGGCGTCCGGCCAGCGGATGCTTCGGGTTCGTCGAGCAGCACGAGCTCGTCGTTCCCGAGCGGAATCGATTGCAGGCCCTTCTCCGACGGAAGGAACGTGAGGACGCCGCAGTCGAGCGCGCGGTTCAGGATTTCTCCGGCCACCTGCCGCGAAGGGACCCTGCGCACCTCGACCAGGACGTGAGGATGCGCGCCAGCGAACGTCTCGAGAGAGGGCAGCAACGCATGGACAGCCGCCTCGTTCGCGCCGATGACGACCCGGCCGCGGCGAACCTGCTGCAGTTCGCGGACGGCCTGCTCGGCGTCGGAGGCCAACCGTACCAGCCGCGTGGCGTAGTCCCGCAGCAGCACGCCCGCCTCGGTCAGCGCGCCGTTGCGCGACGACCGATCGAAGAGACGATCGCCGATCTGGTCCTCGATGCGCCGGATGGCCTGGCTGACGGCCGGCTGCGTCCGATGCAGCTTGCTGGCCGCGGCCGAGAAGCTCCGTTCGTTCGCCACAGTAAGGAACGTCGTCAAGTCCTGCAGCTGCATACGGCTATCATAAGCAACATTTATCAAATCTACAAAACTATAAATTGGACTCGCGCGGCCCGAGCGTGTACAAACAAGACTGGGAGCATACTGATGTCCACAAGACTGACGATCTTCGACACCACCCTGCGCGACGGCGAACAGGCCCCCGGCTTCTCCATGCGCACCGACGAGAAGCTGAAGATGGCCCGGCAGCTGGCCGCCCTCGGCGCGGATGTGATCGAGGCGGGCTTTCCGATTGCCTCGGACGCCGACGCAGAGTCCGTCAGGATGATTTCCACGCACGTCCGCGGCCCGGTCATTGCCGCGCTGGCCCGCTGTCATCCCGCTGACATCGACCGCGCCGGGTGGGCCCTCGACCCGGCCCCGCGCCGCCGCATCCACGTGTTCATCGCGACCTCCGATCTGCACCTCGAACGCAAGCTGCGCATGTCCCGGGACGCCTGCCTGGATGCCGCCGTTGCGGCGATCCATCGCGCCCGTCGGTATGTGGACGACGTGCAGTTCTCTGCCGAGGATGCCACGCGCAGCGACACGGAATTCCTGTGCCGGGTCATCGAAGAAGTGATTTCGGCAGGTTGCACGACGATCAATCTGCCGGACACGGTCGGCTATTCCACTCCAGACGAAATCGCCAGTTTCTTCACGACGATCATCCAGCGGGTGTCGAACGCGCGGCACGCGACGTTCAGCGCGCACTGTCACGACGACCTCGGGCTCGCCGTCGCGAACACCATTGCGGCGGTGCGCGCCGGGGCCCGTCAGGTCGAGTGCACGATCAACGGTATCGGCGAGCGCGCCGGGAATGCGTCGCTGGAAGAGTTCGTCATGGCGACGCGTGTGCGATCGGACATTCTGCCCTTCACGACAGGCGTGGATACGCGTCAGATCTTCCCGGCCAGCCAGTTGCTCACGGCGCTGACCGGCGAGGGCGTGCAGGCCAACAAGGCCATCGTCGGGCGCAATGCCTTCGCGCACGAGGCGGGCATCCATCAGGACGGGATGCTCAAGGATCGCCGGACCTACGAGATCATGCGGCCGGAGGAAGTCGGCGTTCCCCAGGCGACGCTGGTGCTCGGCAAGCATTCGGGTCGCCATGCGGTGCAGCGCCGGTGCGAGCTGGTCGGCGCTGACGCTCGAAGGACGGGAACTCGACGAGGTCTATCGCGCGGCGATCGCGCACGCCGATCGCGAGAAAGTCGTGACCGACAAAGATTTGCTCTCGATCGTGGCGCAGCTGCGCGGTGCGTCGTCGAAGCCGGCGCCGGTGCTCGTGCCGATAGTCGCCGACTTCCACAACACGCCGGCGGAAAGCGGGTACGGTCACGGGGTCTGACCACGTGCTGACATGCGACGTGCGACGTGCACCTGCGACGTCCTGACGTGCGATGTGCCGACGTGCCAGCGCTGAGGGACACGGGGCGTCTTGGGCATGTTGACGGTGCTCGCTAGATGTGTAGAACGTAGGTTGATGCGCGCGTCCATTCTGCTGCTGCCCGGTGACGGCATTGGTCCTGAAGTCGTCGCCGCCGCGCGGAGTGTCCTCGACTGCGGTAGCCAGCCGCTACGGTCATCAATTCGACCTCAGTGAAGCGCTGATTGGCGGCGCCGCTCTGCGCTCGGGTCTCGAGGCGCTTCCGGATACCACGTTGCACGCCGCGCGGGCCGCGGATGCGGTGCTGCTCGGCGCCGTCGGCGATCCCGCATTCGATCGCGAACCGCCTTCACGCCGCCCGGAAGCCGCGCTCCTGGCCATTCGTCGCGAGCTGAAGCTCTTTGCGAACTTGCGGCCCGCAAAGGTGTGGCCGGGCCTCGAATCAGCCGGACCCCTGAAGCCTGAGATCCTCGCGGGCACGGATATGCTCGTCGTGCGCGAACTGACTGGCGGTCTCTATTACGGCGAGCCGCGTGGGACCGCCGACGATGGATCGGCGGCGTTCAACACGATGCGTTACTCGCGCCACGAGGTCGAGCGCATCGCCCGGGTCGCGTTCGACGCGGCGAGACGGCGCAAGAAGCGCGTGACGTCGGTCGACAAGGCCAATGTGCTCGAGGTCTCGCGTTTGTGGCGGGCGGTCGTCACCGACGTGGCGCGCGACTATCCAGACGTGACGCTCGATCACCAGTACGTCGATGCGTGCGCGATGAAGATCGCGCTGGCGCCGGCGTCGTTCGACGTGATCCTCGCGGAGAACATGTTTGGCGACATTCTGTCGGATGAAGCGGGCGCGATCGTTGGATCGCTGGGCTTGCTGCCGTCGGCGAGTCTGGGTGACGGTCCCGGACTGTTCGAGCCCGTCCACGGATCGGCGCCGGACATCGCCGGCCGGGACATTGCCAATCCTGTCGGCGCGATTCTGTCTGCGGCCATGTTGCTGCGTCACGCACTGAAGCTCGAGGACGAGGCGGCGGCGGTCGAAGCGGCGGTCACGTCCGCGCTGACGAGAGGGATACGAACGCGCGACCTGTCGCCGGCGGCAACGGCGCACACCTGCAGCGGCGTGGCTCGCGAGATTGCGGATGCGATAACTGGAGCGCTGACGCGGAGCTAAGCTCCGCGCTACTGGAAGCCCTTACTCGACGGTCACGCTCTTCGCCAGGTTTCTCGGCTGATCGACGTCACACCCGCGCCGGATCGCGATGTGATAGGCGAGAAGCTGCAGCGGCACCACCATCAGGACCGGCGTCAGCAGCGGATGCGATTTCGGCACCGTGATCAGGAAGTCGTGCGCGGGATCGAGGAGATCGTCAATGCCGTTCTGCCCTTCGGTCGTCAGGGCAATCACCGACCCGCCTCGCGCCTTCGCCTCCTGGATGTTGCCGATCATCTTCTCGAAGACATGATCGTGCGGAGCGATCGTCACGATCGGCATGTGCTCGTCGATGAGCGCGATCGGGCCGTGCTTCATCTCGCCGGCCGGGTAGCCTTCGGCGTGGACGTAGGAGATCTCCTTGAGCTTCAACGCACCCTCGAGCGCGATCGGATAGTGGATCCCTCGCCCGAGGTAGAGGAAGTCGCTTCGCTGGTAGAACCGCTTCGCGATGTCCTCGGTCAGCTGATCGCACTTGAGCGTCTGTTCGAGCAGGAGCGGAAGCTGGGTGAGTGCCGTCCAGGTGCGGCCGCGCCTCGTCTGGCGACAGCGTGCCGCGAATCTGGCCCAGGTAGATGGCCAGCAGCTGCAGCGCGACGAGTTGCGACGTGAACGCCTTCGTCGAGGCGACGCCGATCTCGGGCCCGGCGTGGGTGTAGACCGTGCCGTCCGCCTCGCGCGTGGCCATGCTGCCGACGACATTGCAGATGGCGATGCTTCGCGCGCCTTTTCTTTTGGCCTCGCGTAGCGCGGCAAGCGTATCGGCGGTCTCGCCCGACTGCGTGATGACGATGGCGAGCGTGTTGGTGACCGACGATTGGATCGCGGTAACGATATTCCGAGCCGTAGTCCACGTCGACAGGGACGCGCGCCAGCGACTCGATCAGGAACTTTCCGACGAGCGCGGCGTGCCAGGACGTCCCACACGCCAGGATCACGATCCGCTCGACGTCGCGCAGGACCTGATCCGGAATCTCGATCTCCTGGAGGAATACCCGGCCACTCTCGACGGAGGCGCGTCCGAGGACGGTTTCCTTCACCGCCCACGGCTGCTCGAAGATCTCCTTGAGCATGAAGTGCTTGTATCCGGCCTTCTCGGCCATGACCGGATCCCACGAGACGCGCGTGCTCTTCTTCGAGACCGCCCGCCCTGAGTAGTCTGTGAACTCCACGCCCCGCGGCGTGATGACCGCCATCTCCTCGTCGCCGAGAAACACGACGTCGCGGGTGTGGCTCAACACCGCGGGGATGTCCGACGCCACGAAGAACTCGCGATCGCCGAGCCCGACGACGATCGGCGGTCCGTTGCGGACGGTCACAATCTTGTTCGGGTCCTCCGCCGAAATCAGCACCAGCGCGAACAGCCCACGCATGTAGAGCAACGCCCGCCGAACCGCATTCTCGAGCCCGTCGCCCTTCATTTCCCGTTCGACCAGGTGCGCGACGATCTCTGTGTCGGTCTCGGTCACGAAGCGATGACCCTCTATCTGAAGCTGACGCTTCAGATCGAGGTAGTTCTCGATGATGCCGTTGTGCACCACGACGATGCGCCCGGTGCAGTCACGGTGGGGATGTGCGTTTTCCTCAGTGGGCCGTCCGTGAGTAGCCCATCGCGTGTGTCCGATGCCGTACTCGCCGTCGAGCGGGCTGTCGGCGATGACCTCTTCGAGCCGCGAGAGTTTCCCGGCGCTCCGCCGCAGCTCGATCGTGCCGTCGCGCACGACCGCCACGCCCGCGGAGTCGTAGCCGCGATACTCGAGCCGGCGAAGCCCGTCGATCAGAATCGGCAGGACCTGACGGGTGCCGATGTATCCAATGATTCCGCACATGAAACAGTCTCCAGTCGGGAGTCGTCAGTCGCCAGTCGTCAGTCAGCCAGTCTTCTTGTCGTCGCTTTGCTACCCAACCGGCCTTGTTCACCTGCCGGCTGCGCGCGATCGCCAGCGAATCGGGTGGCACGTCCTCGCTGATCGACGATCCCGCCGCCACGTACGCGTCCTTGCCGACGCGAACCGGCGCGATCAATTGTGAATCGCTGCCGATGAAGGCCCCGTCTTCGATGATCGTCGGATGCTTGGTCGTCCCGTCGTAGTTGCAGGTAATCGTGCCGGCGCCGACATTGACGCGTTCACCGATAGTCGCGTCGCCGAGGTACGCGAGGTGATTCGCTTTGGAGCCACGCCCCATCGACGTCTTCTTCAGTTCGACGAAGTTTCCGACGTGCGCATCCTGACCGACGCTCGACTGCGGCCGGAGGTGCGCGAACGGCCCGACGCTCGCACCAGGACCAATCCGCGACTCGACGATCAGGCAGAAACTGTTGATCCTCACGCCGTCAGCGACTTCGGAGTCGACGATGCGGACGTTGGACTGGATCACGACATTCGATCCCACGGTCGTCCGTCCCTCGAGGTGCACGCCCGGATGGATCACCGTGTCCGGGCCGACCGATACGTCCGGTCCGATCCAGGTGGTGGCCGGATCGATCACTGTGACACCGGCGGCCATCAGCTCGCCGGTCCGCCGCGTTCTCATGATTGCTGTCAAGTCGGCGAGCTCCTGACGACTGTTCACTCCCAGAATCTCGGTCGCGTCGTCCAGCACGACTGTCTCGACCCGAAGGCCGCGTTCGCGGTACATCCGGACGAGATCTGGAAGGTAATACTCGTTCTGCGCGTTTCCCGACCCGATCTGGCGGATCGAGGCGAACAGCGGCGCGAGATCGAAGGCGTAGATGCCGCTGTTGATCTCCCTGATCCGGCGCTGCTCCTCGGTCGCGTCGCGATGTTCGACAATCGATGAAATCTCTCCACCAGTTCGAACGACACGGCCATAGCCCGCGGGTTCATCGACGAGTGCCGTCAGGACTGTGGCTGCAGCACCACGATCGTGGTGATGTTGCACCATCCGCTCGAGCGTGGCCGGCCGCAGCAGCGGGACGTCGCCAGACAGCAATACCAGTGTCCCGCTGCGACTTTGCAGGGCCGTTTCGGCCTGGAGCAGGGCGTGGCCGGTCCCAAGCTGCGGCTCTTGGAGTGCAAACCGCAGGCCCGGCCGTTTCTTCAGCGCCATCTCGACCTGATCGGCGCCGTGGCCGACGACGATCACGGTGGTCGCTGGGGCAAGCGTGTCAGCGATCCGAAGCACGTGCTCGATCAGGCTGACGCCTGCAATTTCGTGGAGGACCTTGGGGCGCGCGGACCTCATCCGGGTACCTTTACCGGCGGCGAGGATGGCGACGTGGGTGTCAGGCATGGCGCGCCCGGTTCAGACCGGACTGAATCAGTGTACTGCGACCGGAGCTACGGGGTTGTGGCTCAGCCTCGCCGGAGTCTGTTCGCGGGGGTCGGTCGCCGGCGGCCGATCAGGTCGGGAGCGTCGAGGATCTGCCGGAATCCGTCGAGAACGCGAACGGCGGCAAGATCCGGGTCTTGTTTGGCGTTCGACCTATTATCGGGATTGAGTTCGATTGCCTGACGGAGATGATTCAAAGCGCCCTGACTATCGCCCTTATCGCATAGGGCAACAGCCATAATGTAATGACCGTGATCGTGCTGCGGCGCCTCACCGAGGGCCTGACGCAAATGCGCGACGGCTGCGTCTGGATCGCCGGCATTGAGGGCAACGGTCGCGGCGTAGACCCGTTCGTCCGGGGTCCGCGGCGCGGCGGGGCGATTCGCGGTTTCTCGCTCGCAAACCCGTAGGTACAGCCGGGCCCGCTCGAGCAGCTCGCGCTCGTCGGGATACCGCTGGATCACCGCCCGGAACTGTTCAGCTGCCGAGCCGAAATCATGCTTCTGCAGAGCCCGAACACCAGTCTCGTAGATGGCGATCGCCTCGTAGTAGGCCGGTTTCTTGACGACGACCGGGGGAGGCTGCGGAGGCGGTTGCGGCGCTGCGGGACTCGGCCTGGTGGCGACCGCTGCGGCGCGGCGAGGCGTCTCGGCGCGTCGGGAACGATCGGCCGTCTTTTTCTTGGGTGACCGTGCGTCGGTCACCCGGCGCTGTTTGGCCACTGCACTCCTTGCCAGGTTCTTGCGGGCGGCCACAGACAGTAACAAACACGAGGAAATGGAGTCAAGCGGGCGGACACATCTGTAATTGCCTCTGGCGTCTAGGTCATTCGCCGGCCGCCTTCGCGGACTCGATCCTCCTATAGACCTCTTTCGCGGAGAGTCCGAACCTCGTCGCGAGCTGTTTGATAGCTTCCCGGCGTGAGCGACCCTCGTTATTGGTCAATACACCAAATTCAGCGTAAACATCAGAATCTGTTGAGATTATTTCATGGCGATCCTTGCCTGTCTCGACAGGGACGACAATCGTATATTCTCCACGCTCGACCGCATGCGATTCTAGAAGTTCAGATATTGGTCGTATAACCAATGTCTCGTGTGCCTTTGTGAGCTCGCGGCCAAGCAATACTGGGCGATTGCCCAAATTCGTCAAAAGGTCGCTGAGCGTGTCACGGATTCGATGTGGCGCCTCGTATATCACCAAGGTTCGCGATTCTGCCCGTAGACCGGCGAACCAATCCATGCGCGATTTTCCTTTCGCTGGGGGGAAGCCGAGAAAGACGAATTGATCCAGATTGAATCCCGACGCCGAGAGTGCGGCCATCACCGCGCTCGGACCGGGTAGCGGCTCCACGCGGACGCCGGCCTGATGAGCCGCCGCTACGAGCCTCGCGCCCGGATCCGAAATCAGCGGCGTACCCGCATCCGACACGAGCGCCACCGAATCTCCCTTCTGCAGTCGCGCAATCAGCAGAGGTACTTTCCTGTGCTCGTTATGTTCGTGAAGGCTCGTCGCGGGGGTCGAGATCGAGTAGTGTTGGAGGAGCCTGTTCGTTCGACGGGTGTCCTCGGCCGCAATCAACGCGACTTCCCTGAGGACCCGAAGCGCACGAAATGTAACATCCTCCAGATTGCCGATAGGTGTGGCGACAACGTAGAGGGTGCCGGACATGACTCCCCGGGCGATTGTACCAAATGTATTCAGCTGAACCGCTCCCGCACTTCGTTGACGAATACCTGGCGTACCTCTACGAAGTCCATCCCACGAACGCGACGTTCGACGGTGTTCACATCCACGACGACCTGATCGAGGACCTCTCCCGGCAGGCGATTGACGCGCAGACGAGAAATCTCGGCGGGTTCGCGCGCCGCCTGGCGGCCATCGATCCCGCGCGCCTGACACCGACCGAACGGATGGAGCGGCCGGCACTGGAGTCGAGCATCCGCGCCCGGTCGTTCGAGCTCGAAGAGGTTCGCACCTGGGAACGCAGCCTGCAATGCTACGCCGACATCCTGGCGACCAGCCTCGCCGGCCAGGCCCTCTTCGAATATGCGCCGCTCGCCGAACGCGCCCGCCGCGTCCATTCGAAGCTGAAGCAGGCGACGCGGTTGATGCAGTCGGCGCGTGACAACATCAAGGATCCCCCGGGCATCTATCTGAAAGTCGGCCTCGAGAGCCTGCGCGGCACGCTGCGCTTCATCAACGACGATCTGCCGCGCGCGTTCAGCAACCTCGACGACCTTCACCTGCTCGGCGATCTCGCCGACGCCTCCACTGACGCGTCCACCGCGATCGCGTCGTGCATCGATTACTTCGAGACGGAAGTGGCGCCGCGGGCGAAGGGATCGTTCCGGCTGGGGCGCGACAAGTTCGCCAGGAAGTTCGAGCTCGACGAAGGCATCACCCAGAGCGTCGACACCCTGCTCGAGATTTCGATGCGCGAGCTCGCTGCGACGCAGGACGAGTTCCGACGCGCCGCCTCGCGCCTCAACGGCGGCGATCCGATCGCGGCGTGGCAGAAGGCCAAGGGGGATCATCCGCCTGCCGGCCAGCTCGTGTCGGTGGCGCAGCAGCAGCTCGCCGAGCTCGAAGCGTTCATCACCCGCGAGCGCATCATCACCATTCCGGATGGCGCGCCGGTCTCGGTTGCACCCACGCCACGCTTCTACCGATGGACCTCGGCGAGCATGTGGACGCCCGGACCATTCGAGGCCAAGCCCCTTCGCGCGGTGTACTACATCACCGACGTCGATCCGGCGTGGCCGGCCGAGCGGCAGGACGAACATCTGCGCGACTTCAATTACGGCGCGCTGTGGGCCATCTCGATTCACGAGGTGTTCCCGGGGCACTTCCTCCACTACCAGCACCTGCGCCAGATCGACGCGAAGCTTCGCAAATCCATCCTCTTCTCGTCGTCGGCGCTGGTCGAGGGGTGGGCGCACTACTCCGAGCAGATGATGGTCGAAGCGGGTTTCCGCCGGCAGGATCCGGTGATCCGCCTCGGCCAGCTCGCCGAGGCGCTGATTCGCCTGTGCCGGGCGGTCGTCGGCATCCGCCTGCACTGCGAGGACATGTCGGTCGAGCAGGCGGTCCGCTTCTTTCGTGAGGAGGCGTTCCTCGAGGAGGCGAGCGCGCGGCGCGAAGCGGAGCGCGGCACGTTCGATCCCTCTTACATCCTGTACTCGACCGGTAAACTGATGTTGCTGAAGCTGCGTGAGGACTACAAGGCTCGCGCCGGCGCGAAGTATTCGCTCAAGAACTTCCACGACACGCTGCTCGCCAACGGCACGGTTCCGATCTGGCTGCACCGGGCGATCATGCTTGGTGAACAGAATGGTGAGATGATCGAATAATGCCGCTTTACGAGTATCAGTGCGAGTCGTGCAGCACGCGCTTCGAGCGCATTCAGAAGTTTGCGGATCCGCCCATCGAGACCTGTCCGTCGTGCGGCGGCCCGGTCCGTAAGCTGCTGTCCTCGCCGGCCATCCAGTTCAAGGGATCGGGGTGGTACATCACCGACTACGCCAGGAAGAAGAGCGGCGAGCCGTCGTCGAAACCGGCGGCGGCAGATGGCAGCAAGCCAGCCGAATCCAAACCGGAGTCGAAATCGGATTCGAAACCGGACTCATCGCCTTCGAAAGCCGAAGCCAAGTCAGAGTAGGCCCGACCTTTAAGTCGGCACGTGTCCCGAGTAGCCGAGCCTACCTGACCGGCTGTTCCAGATCGATCTGCCGCAGATAGTCGCCGAACTGCTGCGCCAGGTCCGGCCGCCGTAGCGCGAAGTAGACGACAGCCTTGAGGAATCCGAGCTTGTTCCCGGTGTCGTGACGCACGCCATCGATGTGGCAGCCGTAGATGGGACGATCCTTGAGCAGCCGGCGGAGGCCGTTGGTCAGCTGAATTTCGCCGGTGCGATCGCTGACCGTGGACTCGAGGGCCGGGAAGATGTCCGGCGTCAGGATGTAGCGGCCGATGATCGCCAGGTCCGACGGCGCATCCGCTCGCGCGGGCTTCTCGACCATATCGCGTATGCGGTACACGCCGGGCCTGATTTCCTCCGCATCGATGATGCCGTAGGAGCTCACGTCGTCGCGCGGCACGCGCTCGATGGCCAGCACCGGGCCGTCCACCTCGTGAAACACGTCGATCATCTGACGCAGCGCCGGCGGCGTCGAATCGATCACGTCATCGCCGAGGATGACCGCGAACGGCTCGTCGCCGACGAGGTTTCGCGTGACCAGGACCGCATGGCCGAGGCCGAGCGGCTCCCCCTGGCGAACGTACGAGAAGTTGATCAAGTTGGAGATCTTGCGAATCTCGGCGAGCAGCTCCCGCTTGCCACGCGACTCGAGAAACGTCTCGAGCTCGACGGATACGTCGAAATGATCCTCGATCGCGTTCTTGCCGCGGCCGGTGACGAGGATGATGTTGTCGACGCCCGACGCGACCGCTTCCTCGACGCCGTATTGAATGATCGGCTTGTCGACCAGCGGCAGCATCTCTTTCGGCTGCGCCTTGGTGGCGGGGAGAAATCGTGTGCCGAGGCCGGCCGCTGGAAACACCGCCTTGCGAATCTTTGTGTGTGCTGTGTGGTCTTGCGAGTGGTGCCCGCCTTCTCCATGGCGGCCATCGTACCTCAGACAGAGAGCGTCCGGTATAGGATTTAGGGATGATCGATCCCGCATACGTCCGCGATCACCTGGACGAAATCCGCGCGGCGTACAAGAACCGCGGCCTGTCGGTGGACGCCGAGCTCGAGCAGCTCGCCACGCTCGAAACGCGGAGACGCCGTCTGATCCCTGAAGTCGAAGGTCTCAAGCGCGAGCAGAATGCCGCCGGTGACGAGGTCGCGCGCGCCAAGCGTCAGGGCAAGGATGCCTCGGGGATCTTTGCCGCCAACAAAGCGCGGGCCCAGCAGATCCGTCAGCTCGAGATCCAGGTCGATCAAGTCGAACAGCAGCGGGCGGCGCTGTTGATGAACCTCCCCAATCTCCCGCACGCGAGCGTCCCGATCGGTGCGACCGCCGCCGACAACACGGAAGTGCGTCGAGAAGGCACCCCGCGCACATTCGATTTCGATCCCAAACCGCATTTCGAGTTGGGACCGGCGCTCGGCATTCTCGATTTCGAGCGCGCCACGAAGATGTCGGGGTCACGCTTCGCCGTGTTGATGGGGCCGGGCGCCAGGCTCGCGCGCGCGCTGATCAACTTCATGCTCGACCTGCACACCAGGGAGCACGGGTACACGGAAGTTGAACCCCCGTTTCTCGTCAGCTCCGAGGCGCTGCGCGGAACCGGCAACCTGCCGAAGTTCGAGCAGGATCTGTTCAAGATTGCCGGCGACTGGGATCTGTTCCTGATCCCGACCGCGGAAGTGCCGCTCACCAACCTGCACCGCGGGGAGATCATGGACGGCCGTCAGCTGCCAATCCGCTACACGGCGTACACGCCATGCTTTCGCAGCGAAGCGGGCTCGTACGGCGCAGACGTCCGCGGCCTCATCCGGCAGCATCAGTTCGACAAGGTCGAGCTCGTCAAGTTCACCACGCCGGAGCAGTCGTACGACGAGCTCGAGTCCCTCACGCGCAACGCCGAGGAAGTGCTGCGCCGGCTCGAGCTGCCGTTTCGCACGATGGCGCTTTCAACCGGCGATCTGGGATTCGCGTCCGCCAAGACCTACGACATCGAGGTCTGGCTGCCGAGCCAGAACGTGTATCGCGAGATTTCTTCCTGTAGCAATACGGAGGCGTTTCAGGCGCGGCGCGCGAACATCAAATTTCGCAGGGACGGGACAGGGAAGGCTGAGTTTGTTCACACATTGAACGGGTCCGGCCTTGCAGTCGGCCGGACCCTGATCGCCATCCTGGAAAACAATCAGCAGAAGGACGGCTCGGTCGTCGTGCCGCAGGTGCTGCGGCCGTACATGAACGGAATGGAGGCCATCGTTTCCCCGCGTCAATAGATGCGGGAGTTTGCCACCTACGATGCCTTCTTGGCCTTCCGTCTGGCGGCCCAGTATTTGGTCATACGCTCGCTGACCGCGCGCCTTTCGGCTGCGCTCATCTTGCGTCGACGACCGCGGCGTGAAGGAGCCCCCGCTCCCACCACCGCGGTGCCACCCGAACGACCCGATCGAAGAGCCGGAAACTGCCGATAGATGTCCTGGATTTCGGTTTTGAGAACGTTGAGCCGTGCCTGCGCGCCTACCTGAGCCAATCGAAGTAATTCAGAACGATTCATAAACGTTTATGACCTCCGGTTTGTTGTGCGGAGCCGTCACACTATACCTCAACAGGGTTGTTCGGTTCGTCCACCTAAAACGTTATATCTAAGATCTCCTCTCGTAATGTAAGACGAGCGCCAACCGGGCAGACCGTCTCGCCTCGTCATACAATGAAAGAGGACTTGTTCAGAAATGGACAGGTTCAAACGCGGAGGGGTGGCCGAGTGGTCGATGGCGGCGGTCTTGAAAACCGCTGTACCCGGAAGGGTACCGGGGGTTCGAATCCCTTCCCCTCCGCCAGCCTTCGCTCATGATTCAAATGCGAAGGCTGTCTCGCCGTAGCCCCGAAGGGGCGGAGGCGGACAACAACTGCTCGATCCCTCGAGCGAGCTCTCGGTAGGCAAGCCCTACTGAATCGCGGTCGATCGCGCGCGAGTTACGGCGCGATCCTAGACGTCGCGACGCAGCTGTGGTCGGACGAAAAGTGCGAAGGGAACGGCGGACACCAATCCTGCCAGGCATGTCGCGATGGCAAGGGCGTAGCGCGCCCGCATAGCCTCGCGCGCCCGCGCGCCTGTCCTGACCTCTAATGGCGCTCAGCTCTTTGAGCTCAGACCACGAGCGCTATCATTTGCATACCCGTCGGTGGTTGAGTGTTGTTAGACCAGCACGCGAACCCCGATTGCTCCCGACTCAGATCATCGTGAACAGAAGCATCCACGGCCCGACGGCGCCCACGGCGTAGATCAGCGTGAGCAACGCGAGCGTTCGGTGAACGCCACGCACATAGAGCAGAATGCCGCACAAGGTCGCCAGGAGCTTGGCGCCCACGAGGGCAGGTGTGGGGCCGATGAGCGCCATCCAGGTCGCCAGGAGAACGTTGCCCTCGGCGGCAACACCATAGGCGTCGACGGCGACGTAGGTGAAGATCCCGTCGCAAGCCTGCGCTGTGAGGAAGAGGAGCAGGACCAGCCGGGAGATCTTCATGCGGCCATCGGGTTGCAAGTATCGCGACCTCAGCAAGTCCTATGAGGTCAATAGTTTAGCGACATCGAGTCGCCGTCACCGAGGTCTTTAGTCTGCTTCTCGGGTGACTTCGTCGCGATCGTCGTCCGTAGTTCGTGGCTCGGAAGCTCGCTCGAATATTGAGTTCATTGGTTGGTAGAACTTCGAGGAATGAACGACGCGTTCAACAGCTGGCTCGCGGCGCTCGACGAGCATCATCTTGCGAACCTCACTCCGGCCGAGGTCGCACGGGCCTTGCGCAGCCTCTCGTCGTGCTACGTGGAACGACGTGGCAGGTTGACGAGTGGCGCGGCGCTCGATTCGGCAGGAAAGCGCGCCGCATTCGCGCTCTTCTACGGACCGCTGCATTTTCTGGTCGTCCGTGAAGTCCTGCGCATGATCGGACCTGAGGAATCGGCCCGCCACGCGAGATCGTCGATCTGGGATGTGGAACCGGGGCGGCGGGGGCTGCGTGGGCGCTGGACGAGCGGGGCGCGCGTTACGGGCACCGACCGTCATCCGTGGGCCGTCGACGAGGCGCACCGCACCTACCGCGCGTTGAAGGTCAGCGGACGCGCGTCGCAAGGCGACATGATGCGCGCGCGAATCCGCGGAAGGCCAAGGCCTCGGCATCCTCGCGGCCTACTCGGTCAACGAACTGGGGGATGAATCGAGGAACACGCTGCTCAGATGCTTACTGACGCCCAAGCCCGCGGCGCTCGCGTCCTCATCGTCGAGCCGATCGCTCGCCGTCTGACGCCATGGTGGGGCGACTGGCAGCGGGCAGTTCGAAGGCGCGGGCGGCCGCGCAGACGAGTGGCGCTTCCCTGCCGAGCTGCCCGCACGACAGAAGAGCCTCGCCCGCGCGGCCGGTCTCGACCCGCGCGAGCTGACCGCGAAGACGCTGACGATGTGACGCTTACTTCGACAGCTCCGCGAGGCGCTGCTTCGCGCGCGGATTGTTGGGCTGCTTTTCGAGGGCTGCTTTGAAGCTCGCGATCGCGCGCTCCTTGTCTCCCTTCGTCGACGAAGAGCTCTCCGAGCCGCAGGTCGATCTCCGCGGACTTCGGATAGAACTCCGCATTGAGCTGGAACATGGCAATGGCGGCGTCGACGTTGCCCTCCCGCGCCAGTCGATCGCCGAGCTCGTTCATCGACCATTCGCCGAAGTTGTACCGTCCGAGGTGCATGGTGTCGCGCCGCAGCTCGCGATATTTCTGCCACGGCGGCCGGAACGCCCTCGCGCGGCGATGATGCGCGCGAGCTCGTCTTCGAGCGTTCGCGGCAAGGCCGATCCCCGATGGCACGTGGCGCACGAGATGCGCACGGTCGGCAGCGCGCGCGACGGTACAGCCGTGAGCATCTTGTCGTTCAGCTCACCGACCATCTTCAGCATGTAGCGCGCCTTTTGTTTCGCGACCTTCTCGTCAGACTCGAACTTCACTCCATCGAACGAGATGCCGTCGCCGCCGGCATGGCAATACTGACACCGGACGCCCAGCGCGAAGGAGAACTCCCGCATCCGCTGCACCAGGTCCTCGCGCGTAATGTCACGCGGAAAGTGCTGCAGGTTCTGAAACGTGGTGGGAATCTGCGCGGCGGCCGGCCTCGAAGTAATACAGAGGGCCAGAATAGCGAACACCACCGAGGCTGCAGGTCGTGATGCTGTCATGCCCCGACGGTATGGTGATTCGCGGTATGTTGTCACCGGGTTCGGGGTATGACGCGGGCCGGCAGGGCATGTCGGGGACAGGCGGGGGCGCACCGGTTGCTTTCCGGGGGACGCTGCAGACTTCAGGTAGAATCGCCGAATGCCCGCGGCCTGCCAGCGCCGCCTGGAGGATCTGACCTGAATGGCTCACGCGTCCGCTGAACCCACGCCGCGCCGCGGCATCACCCTTACCCAGCAGATCTTCATAGGCCTCGCCCTCGGCATCATCGCCGGCTGGATCGTCAGCGAGTACAACCCGGCGGCGGCGGTCTATTTCAGGCCCTTCAGCCAGTTGTTCCTGCGGATGATCAAGATGGTCATCGCGCCGCTGATCTTCGCGACGCTGGTCGCGGGCATCGCTGGTGCGGGACACGTGAAGGTCGTCGGCCGCATGGGACTCCGGGCGATCATCTACTTCGAAGTCGTGACGACGCTCGCGCTGATCATCGGGCTGGTCGCCGTCAACGTGATGAAGCCCGGTGTCGGTGTCAACCTTCCGATCGGCGCGAAGTCGGAGATCACGCGCGACCGCGCAGACGTGGGATCAGATTCTCCTGCACGTGGTGCCGGAGTCGGTCATCAAGGCCATGGCTGAAGGCGATGTGCTCCAAATCGTCGTGTTCAGCATCATCTTCGCGATTGCGTTGGGGATGATCGGCGAGAAGGGCCGCCCGGTCGTGCAGTGGTGCGAGGCGGTGGCCGAAACGATGTTCAAGTTCACGAACATCGTCATGCACTACGCGCCGATCGGCGTTGGCGCCGCCATCGCCTATACCGTCGGCCACGGCGGGCTGGGCGTGCTCTACAACCTTGGCCTGCTCGTCCTCACGCTGTACCTGGCGCTGACGGTTTTCATCCTGATCGTGCTCCTGCCCGTGGCGCTCATGTTCAAGGTGCCGATTCGGAAGTTCCTGAAAGCCGTCAAGGAACCGGCGGTCATTGCGTTCTCGACGACCTCGAGCGAGGCCGCACTGCCCCGCGCGATGGAGGTGCTCGAGCGGCTCGGTGTGCCGCGCCGGATCGTGTCGTTCGTCCTGCCGCTCGGTTACAGCTTCAACCTCGACGGCACGACGCTTTACCTGTCGCTCGCGTCGGTCTTCGTCGCACAGGCCGCAGGTGTTCAGCTGAGCATCGGCCAGCAGATCACCATGCTGCTGACGCTGATGCTCACGAGCAAAGGCGTGGCCGGTGTGCCGCGCGCGTCGCTGGTGATTCTCGCCGGCACGCTGGCGAGCTACGGATTGCCGCTCGAAGGCGTCACGCTGATCCTGGGCGTCGACGAGCTGATGGACATGGCGCGGACGATGGTCAACGTCATCGGGAATTGCCTGGCGACGGTAGTCATCGCCAAATGGGAGGGAGAGTTCGTCGAGGCGACCGATCAGGAACTCGAGGTCGCTGCCGCCCGCGGCGAAATCTGATCCTCCATGGCCTACGGCCTGACGGACCGTCAGCGGCGCCGATTCAAGATCTGGTTCTTCGAGGGGCTCCGCGAAGCAGCGGTGCCCGATGCTGCCCACGCGCATCAGGCGCCATGGTGGAAGGTCATGTGCCTGACGGGCGTCGACTATTTCTCGACGCTCGGCTACCAGCCTGGCATCGCCTTCCTCGCCGCCGGCGTGCTGTCGCCGCTGGCGACGCTGGTGCTCGTTCTCCTGACACTTTTCGGGGCGCTGCCGATGTACCGTCGCATCGCGGCGCTCAGCCCGCACGGCCAGGGCAGCATCTCGGTGCTCGAGGAGTTGTTGCCTCGCTGGCGCGGCAAAGCGCTGGTCCTCTGCCTGCTGGGTTTCGCGGCAACCGGCTTCGTCATCACCATGACGCTGTCCGCCGCGGACGCCACTGCGCACATCATCGAGAATCCTCTCGCCCCGCCTGGATGAACCATCCGGTGCTGATCACGCTCCTGCTGCTGGCGGGCCTCGGCGGGATCTTCCTGAAGGGTTTTCGTGAGGCGGTTGGTCTGGCGGTCCCCATCGTCGCGGTGTACCTGCTGCTGAACGTCGTGGTCCTGCATCGAGGGGTTCTCTCAAATCGCTCAGCGCCCAGAAGTGATCTCCGAGTGGTCGACGCGGCTGTTCAACGACTACGGCAGCCCCGCACAGATGGCGCTCGTGGCCATGCTGCTGTTTCCAAAGCTGGCGCTGGGGCTGTCGGGATTCGAAACCGGCGTGGCCGTGATGCCGATCGTCCAGGGCGATCCCGGCGATACCGACAAAGCGCCGACCGGCCGCATCCGTAACACGCGAAAGCTTCTGACGACCGCCGCGCTCATCATGAGCGTGATGCTCGTCGGCAGCAGTATCGCCACGACGTTACTCATTCCGCCGGAAGCGTTTCAGGAAGGCGGCGAAGCGAACGGCCGCGCGCTCGCATACCTCGCGCACGAGTTCCTGGGACCGACGTTCGGGACGTTCTACGACCTCAGCACGGTCACGATCCTGTGGTTTGCCGGTGCATCGGCCATGGTCGGGCTGCTGAACCTCGTGCCGCGGTATCTGCCGCGATACGGGATGGCGCCAGAATGGGCCAAGGCCAACCGCCCACTCGTCCTGATTTTCACGGGCATCACGTTCCTGGTCACGATCCTCTTCGAGGCCGACGTGTACGCGCAGGGCGGCGCTTATGCGACCGGCGTGCTGGTCCTGATGGGTTCAGCGGCGCTCGCAGTCATGCTCGCCGCCAAGCGATCGGGAAGTCCGTGGCTCGGTTACTGCCTGCTGACGCTCATCTTTGCGTACACGACGGTAATCAACATCTCCGAGCGGCCGGAGGGATTGAAGATCGCCTCGATTTTCATCGTGTCGATCATCGTGACGTCGTTGATTTCCCGCGTGCTGCGCTCTACGGAATTGCGTGTGCTCGCCGTGGTGCCGGACTCGCAGGCCGAGCGGCTGATCAAGGAAGCGGCGACCTCGACGGTCCGCATCATCGCCAACCGGCCCGACAGCGGGCTACCCGAGGAATACGAAGGAAAGCTGCGCGAGGCGCGCGACTCCCATCATCTGCCGCCGAACGAGCCCGTCCTCTTCATCGAGGTGCAGCCTGGCGACGTGTCGGCGTTCAGCGATCAGTTGAAGGTGACGGGGGTCGACGTGTCCGGTTACAAGGTGCTCCGCTGCGTGAGCCCGGCGATCCCCAATGCCATCGCGGCGCTGCTCATCTTCATCCGCGACGAGACCGGAAAGATCCCGCACGCGTATTTCGGGTGGACGGAAGGAAACCCGATCGCCTATTTGCTCAAGTTCCTCGCCTTCGGTGAAGGCGATACCGCGCCGGTGACACGCGAAGTGCTACGTCAGTGCGAGCCGGACCCGCTCAGGCGTCCGCGCATCCACGTCGGCTAATAGAGCAGTGCAAGGCGATGGTGCAAGGTGCATGAGGCACCGGCCTGCACGTGCATGGCCGCACTGAGCCCTGATTGCCGGATCTGCATGCGGCGAGCGAGACGGCGCATTCCTCGACGCCGTGTCCCTTGATCTTCGTCACCTGAATCAGCAGGCGATCGTAGCGGACGGTGTCGCCGACGAGCGCCGGGCGTCCGAGCAAGGTCAGCACGAGGCCGCTGATGCTGTCGACGTCTTTGTGCTCGAGGTCCAGGTTGAACTGCTGACCGAGTTCGTCGACGCGCATCGTCCCGGGCACGCGAAGACGCCCTTCGCGGTCCCTGTACATGCTCTTGTTCTTCGGCGTCCCCTCCTCGATGTCGCCGACGACCTCTTCGAACAGATCTTCGAGCGTCACGATACCTGACGTTCCGCCGTGTTCGTCGATCACGACGGCCATCTGCGTCCGATCCCTGCGCATGGTCGCCAGTACGGCGTCGAGCGGCGCGGACTCGGGCGCAAGCGGGAGCGGGCGCGCATGCTCTGCCACGATCACCTGGTTCGTCGAGCAGGACGCGCAGCACGTCCTTGATGTGGATCATGCCGACGATGTGATCGAGGTCGCCTTCGTAGATCGGATATCGCGTGTGTGGCGTCTGGCCGAGCACGTCGCGAACCTTGTCCGGCGTGCTGCCCACCGGAATCCCGATGATACGCACGCGGGGAACCATCACCTCGCTCGCGGTCAGATCGCCGAACTCGAAGAGCTCCTGAAGCATCTGGCCGGACTCGGCCCGGATGGCGCCGAGCTCCTCGCTCTCCTGCACGATGAGCTGCAACTCCTCCGGCGTGTAGTACTGGTCCGGTGTCTCGGCCTGGCGGCGAACGCCGAACACTTTGAGGATGCGGTTGCCGACGCCGTTCAAGATGACAATGAACGGATAGAGAATCGTCGTGATGACCTGCATGATCGGCGTGACCGTCAACGCCATCTGTTCGGCGCGCTGTAACGCCAGCGACTTCGGAACCATCTCGCCGACGACGATGTGGAAGTAGGTCAGGATGGCGATCGCGGTGACGCTCGCGAGGCCGTGCGAAACGAGCCAGGCAGGTCCGCCTGTACGGCCGAGGACTCCGTAAATGGCGTCGGCCAGCACGTGCTCGCCATACATGCCGAGGCCGAGGCTGGCGACGGTGATGCCGAGCTGCGCCGTCGCAATATAGCGATCCTGCCTGACCGGATCGTGCAGCACGCCTTGAACCATCTGAGCCAGACGGTTGCCGGCTGCCGCCCTGGCGTCGATGGACGCGCGCGGCGCGCCGACGATGGCAAACTCGGCCGCCACGAACAGGGCATTCAGGATGATCAGCCCGGAGATGATCGTGAATTCGATCATCGCTGGCCTTCCTGCGCACGACGCGGCGAAACGATCGCCGACATCACCGCGCCGTTCTCGACGGCTTCGACGTCGATGTCGAGACCGTAGATCTTCAGGCGCTCACCGATGTCTGGCAGGCGGCCCGCCTCGGCAACGATGAACCCACCGACGGTCTCGCCGGACCATTTCGGGAGATCCGGCAGGATCTGTGCGGCCTGCTCGAGCCGCATGCCTCCGGGAAGGCGGACCCGTGCCGTCAGCCATCCGCAACGCCCGTACCTGCGTCGTCTTGAATTCGTCCGACACGCCGCCGAGCAGTTCTGCGACGACATCTTCGACGGTGATCAAACCGACGACCGTACCGGCCGCATCGACGACGAGGCCCTGATGGCTGCGGCGCTCGCGCAAAAACGTCAGCAGCTTGTCGGCGGGCATCGTGTCGATCACCTTGACGATCGGCTTGAGCAATGCGCTCAGCGATTCCCTGGGCCGTTCTTTCACGAAATCGGTGACGACGTCTTTCGTGTGAAGGATGCCGATGATGTTGTCCATCGAGCCGCGATAGACCGGCAGACGGCTGAACGGGCTTGCGATGACGACGCGCAGCACCTCCTCGAAGGGCGCCTTCTCGTCGATTCCGTCGAGCCGGGAGCGCGGGACCATCAACTCGCGCGCGGTTCGCAGGCCGAGCCGAAGCGCGCGGTGCAACCTGACCTGTTCCTGTGGTTCGAGCAGTCCCCCGTCGCGACTCTCGGCGATCAGCAGCTCGATCTCCTGCGGCGAGTGGACGTGGCGGTGGCCGGTCGGGGGCACGCGCATCAGCTTGAGAAGAAAAATCCCGCTGCCGTTGAGCGCCGAGATCGACCACTTCAGGACGCGCTGCGACCACTGCATCGGCAGCACCGTCACGAGCGCCGTCTGCGTCGGGAACTGGAGGGCGATCGACTTCGGCACGAGCTCGCCGAGCACCATGTGCGCGACGGTCAGCGACAGGAGGACGGCCAGTGCGGCCGTGGAATCGGCCCGCTCGGTCGGCAGGTTGAACCAGGCGGCGAGCAGGGGCTCCAATCTGGGCGCGAGGACAGCTTGTCCGTAGGCGCCGAGGATCAGGCTGGACAGCGTGATGCCGACCTGGGAGACGGCAATGTAGCGGTCCAATTCCTCAGGATCTTCGAGGGTCGGGAGCAGGCGGCAGGCGAGCGGATGGCCATCTTCCGCCATACGGCGCAGGCGGCTACGCCTGACACCGACGGCTCCAAACTCAGCAGCGACATACAGCGCCGTCAGCAGGATGAGGAACCCAATGACCCCCGACGCCAGCAGCATGCGGGTGGATCGGACATCAACGGGGGTTCACACGAGGGTTCAGACGGGGGTTCACGACGGGGGTTCAGGACGGAGGTTCAGGACGGGTGCCGTGGTTCGTGGTCCGTTGCTCGTCGCTCGAAGGGCGTGTCGAAAGAGGGTTTACGAGCCACGAGCTACGAGCGACGGCCCACGAACGCGTCTGTGCTTACTTCCCGATCGCTCCAATCGCCCACGCCGCTTGACGGCGGACGACCGTGTCCTCGTCCTTGAGCGCGGGAATCAGTGCGTCGACGGCGCGTTTGTCGCCGATGGCGCCGAGCGCCCAGGCCACCTGCCGTCGGACGGCGACATCCTTGTCCTTCAGCGCGGCCATCAGGGCCGGCACTGCCGAGTTCGCGTCGAGTGCGCCGAGGGCCCAGGCGACTTGCGCGCGGACCGCCGGCTCAGGATCGCGAAGCGCTTCGATCAGCGCGTTGATCGCCCGTTCGTCGTCCAGCGCGCCGAGTGCCCACGCCGCGTTGCGTCGGGCGATCCACGCGGTACTCCTCAGCGCCGTCAGCACAGGCGAGTAGGCCTGCGAGCCGATGGCGACCAGTGCGCTGGCTGCCAGCTCGCCGGGGCTCGTGAGGTCGTCCTTGTCTCCGCGCCACCAGGTGCGCTCGCACACGGTCCGGTTGAGTGGCGCGCCGTCGGCAAGGAGGGCCACGAGCGAGGCGATCGCCGGAGCGGCGTTATCGCCCAGCTCCCTCAGGTCGCAGGCGGCGCGTCCGCGCGACTCAGGTTCCGCTGCGCTCAGACTCGCCGTCAGCGTCGCGATGCGGGATCCTTGCATGCCGCGGGTCGTTTTCCACGGAACGACTGACACCGCAACGAGGGAGGCGGCGAGAAGGTGGCTCAGCATGGCGGTTACTCCCCTCCGGCAAGCTCGGCCAGCGCGAACGCGGCCGCACGACGCACGTTGACGTCCTGATCCTTGAGCGCCGAGGTGACGGTGGCGATCGCGCGGGTGTCGCCCAGCTCTCCCAGTGCGTGGAGCGCTCGCCGTCTGACCTCCGGGCTCGCATCTTTGACGAGCGACATCAATGCATCCACCGCTGACCGATCGCCGATCTCACCGAGCGCCGCCGCCGCTTTTGCGCGGACTCGGGCGTCCTGATCCTTGAGCGCCGCGGTGAGCGCCGCGCTCGACCTCGGGTCGCGCATCTCGCCGAGGGCGGCGATGGCGCGCAACCGCACGTCGGGCTGCTCGTCACGCGTCGCCTCGACGAGCGCAGGAATCGCGCGCGGGTTGCGCAGCTCGCCGAGCGCCGCTGCCGCGTAGCGCCTGACGCCAGCATCCGTGTCCTTGAGGGCGAAGATCAGGCCGTCGATCGCCGCGTCGGCCGGGCTCTGCTTCGCGGTCAATGGACGCGAGGGCCGGCCATCGAGCGACGGCTGGACGACGGCGAAGGTGACGCCGAGGCAGATGGCACTCGATTTCAGCAGCGTGCGGATGAAGACGGTCAGCGGGCTCATGCGACGACTCCTGCTAAAAAAACAGCACTTGCGAACGTGTCGAGCCGGGAGGCGGCGACAGACCGCCGGCCGGCGCGTGAAACTTATCGAGCGAGTTGACCGAGCGCGAAGGCGGCTTGCTTGCGAACGTCCGAGTGGGTGTCCTTCAGTGCTTCCGTGAGGCCGTCGATTGCGCGTGGGTCGCCAATCTGACCGAGCGCGAATGCGACCTGTTCGCGAACCGACGGGGCGCTGTCCTTCAAGGCGATGATCAGCGCTTCGACCGCCGATCGATCGCGAAGCTGTCCGAGCGCGAACGCCGACTGCTCGCGAACGTCGGCATCACTGTCCTTCAGCGCGGAGACGAGCGGGGACACGGCGCGCGGATCGCGAATCTGTCCGAGCGCAAAGGCCGCCTGCTCGCGCACGTCCGGCTTCGGATCGCGCAGCGCCTTCACCAGGCCGTCGATCGCCGAGGCATCCCTCAGTTGTCCCAACGCGAACACCGCTTGCTCTCGCACGCTGTCGTTCGAGTCGGTGAGCGCGGTGGTGAGGGCGGGCACCGCGCTCCGATCGCGAATCTGACCGAGCGCGAATGCTGCTTGCTCGCGCACGGAGGCATTCTCGTCCTTCATCGCGTTGGTCAGGGCGGGCACCGCGCTCGCGTCACGAAGCTGGCCGAGCGCGAACGCGGACTGTTCCCGCACGCTCGCGTTGGCGTCCTTCATCGCGTTGGTGAGCGGCTGGATTGCGCGCTTGTCTTTGAGCTGTCCGAGCGCTTGTGCGGCGTGCTCGCGGACGTCAGGCGAGGAATCGCTCAGCGCCTGCACGAGCGGCTCGAACACCGATGGATCGCGCATGCGCGCGAGCGCCTGCATCGCCGCTTCACGCACTTCTGCGTCAGGGTCCTTCAGCGCTGAAGTCAGGGCCGCGATCATGCGCGGGTCGGCTTTCGCGCTCTTCTCCTGGCCGTCGTGGGCGTCGAGCTTTCCGGGCAAGTCCCTCAAGCTGTTTTCGACCCCGCTGACAATGGCGCCGACCGTTTCCGGCGTCACCACCGCACCGGCCAGGCGCGCGGCTTCCTGAGCGACGGATGCGGCGATGTCCGGCGATGGGTTCGGAGCGGGCCGCGGCGTTGGCGTGGGAGTCGGGCTTGGCATCGGCGTCGGGCTCGGCGTCGGGGTTGGCGACTGCTCGCGGCTGTCGACGTTCTGAACAACGGCCGAAACGACGTCGTTCGTCTCGTACGACCACGGCTGAACGGCAGCGACAGGAACGATCACACAGGCCACGAGCGCGGTGACCATCGCGGTTCGCAGCCCCGACAATCCGGTTCGCGGCGTCTTGGGATCCAGGATCGCAATCAGCCGGCCTTCGAGCTGCGATCGGTGCGCCATCGCCAGCGTTGCGCCGGTGATCAGCGCCGGAAAGCGACCGGCACGCATGACGCGTGCAATCTCGAGCAGCTGATCGGCGTAATCGGCGCCGGGAGTGCCGGTGGCGAGCACCAGATCGTCACACGCACGTTCGCGCTCCGTCCGTGCATGACGCACGGCGATCCAGCACAGCGGGTTGAACCAGTACACAGCGCAGGCGACCTGCGCGAGGGCGTGCGTCAGGCAATCGCGGCGCTTCACGTGCGCGAGCTCGTGCAACAGCACGATGCGCAGGCGATCGAGCGGCCAGTTGTCCGCATCTGCCGGCATCAGCACTGACGGCCTGAAAATCCCCCACGCCATCGGCATCGTCGTCCGCGAGCTGCGCATGAAGTTCAGGTTGGGGCTGATGCCGATTTCCGCCGCGAGCTCGCGCGCGAAGGGCAGCCAGGGCGCGTTGATCACGAGCTCCGTCTTGCGCGACATCCACGCGACCGCAATCAATCCGACGACGAGCCGCGCCGCAACGGCAAGCATGCCGGCGAGCCAGACGAACGCGACCAGACGCTGCCAGGAAATCGCCGGCAATCGACGTCGCGGGCGCTGGTGCGGACGACGCCGGTGTCGAGGTCGACGTAGTCGCAACGCTCGAACGATCCGGAGCATGAGCGATCGATGGTGCAGCGGCGCTTTGAGAGCCTTCTCGGTTCAGCGGTTGGGCCGCTTGGTCGACTGGAGAGCTCGGGACCGTGACGATCGGCATCTCCCAGCGTGGAAGCGCAAAGGAGAGCGCTGGCAGCGCGAGCGCCGCGAGCAGGGCGAGCGTCCAGATCAGGTGGCGCACGGCGGCGCTGGCGCGACGCAGGACCGTCGATACGACAGCTGCCGATCCCAGTATCAGCGTCGCCTTCAGGATGGCGTCGGCCGCCGCCAGCAGCGTCGCGTCCGATACGAACGACGAGAAGGTGGCTATCGGATTCATGGTTATTGGATTCATCATGACTACGCTCCGGTGCGTCGCGCCTGCTGGATCATGCGGGCAAGGCGATCGAGCTCGGCCTCGGAGAGGCGGGCAGACTGATCGTCGAGGAGCGCCGAAATAGCCTCCTCCGCCGATCCGTCGAAAAAGGTCTGCAGCATGTGCCTGAGGGCGGACTTCTTGGCGCTGTCGCGGGCGACGGTCGGGACATAGACGTAGCGCGGGCCGTCCTGCTGGTGGCGGACGTGACCCTTCTCTTCGAGGATTCTCAGCATCGCCCGGACCGCCGAATAGCTCGGGGGATCCGGCAGCGCCGACTGCACCTCGGCGGCCGTCGCCTTACCCTGTGTATAAAGGATATCGATAATCTGCCGCTCACGGCGGCTAAGTTCTTGATGATGAGGCGTTTGCATATGGTTCCCGAGCTTCCCTGGTTGCCGATGACCTGGGTGTGGGAGGCCACAAATCCCCGGTTCACAAGGCTTAGACGGAGCAACCCCGGAAAAGGTGCTATGAAAATAGCACACCGCCAAGAAAATAGCATCCCGGCGCGAAGTAACATGACGGCCGGTCGAGATGGGAGGGCGAGCGATGTTGAAGGAATTCAAGGAGTTCGCGGCACGCGGGAACGTCATCGACCTCGCGGTCGGCGTCATCATCGGCGCGGCGTTCGGCAAGATCGTGACGTCGCTGGTCGAACGACATGATCATGCCGCCCATCGGGATGATGCTCGGTCGGGTCGACTTCAGCAACCTCTTCGTCGCGCTCGATGGCGGCACCTACGCGACGATTGCCGACGGCGAAGGAGGTCAAAGCTCCAACGCTGAATTACGGCATTTTCCTCAACACGATCATCGAATTCCTCATCGTCGCCTTCGCGGTATTCCTGCTCGTGCGCCAGATCAACCGCCTGAAGGGCCCGGCCCCCGCGCCAGCCGATCGCGACTGTCCGTTCTGTGTCTCGAAGATTTCGCTCAAAGCGACGCGCTGCCCGTTCTGCACGTCCGAGCTGCGCGGCGCATGACCGCGGCTCACTTGAGCAATCCGACGAGCCACACTCGCAGGCGCTTCACGATATTCGAAACAGAACCTTGATCGCGCGTGCGCGCTTCGGCAAAGGCCGACTCGAAGTCCTGCAGCGCTGCAACGCGCGAGACGAGCGGCTCGACGTTGACGGCGCCCGTTGCGAGCAGTTCGAGCGCGGGGCGGAACGGTCCGCACCGCGATCCGATCATGGTGATCTCGTCAACGACAATCGGCCACGTTGCCAGGGCCGCTTCTCCATGAAACGTCGATTTCATGACGATCGTTCCCCGCGGTCGAACGATGTCCAGCGCTCGGCGCATGCCTTCGGGACGACCGGTCACATCAACGACCACATCGAACCTGTTCGCGCCCTCGATCGGCGCATCCGTCATTGCGGCCGTGATGCCCAGGCGGCGCGCAATCGCGAGCTTCGCCTCGTGACGCCCGAAGATCGTGACATCCGGCGCTACCGTACGCAGAACCTGCGCGACAACCAGACCCATGCGACCGTCGCCGACGACGGCAATCCGGGCGTTGCCGTCGATCGCGAGCTGCTCGAGGATGCGGCACGCTGCGGCCGTGGGCTCGGTGAACACCGCCGTCCGATCGTCGACGGCGTCCGGCACATGGTGCAGGTTCGCCGCCGGCAGCGACAGGATTTCAGCGAACGCCCCGTCCCTGCCGCGGATGCCGACGACGGTTCGATTCTCGCAATGCTCCTTGACGCCCGAAACACACCAGCGGCATCGACCGCAGCCGACGTTGATCTCGCCGACCACCCGGCGGCCGACCCACGCGCGATCCGCCGCCGGCGCTTCCTCGACAACGCCCACGAATTCGTGACCGGGGATGCCGCGGAACCCGGCGTAGCCCTCGAGGAGCTGCAGGTCGGTGCCG
Organism: uncultured Acidobacteriota bacterium; assembly: GCA_963710415.1. Lineage (GTDB taxonomy): Bacteria > Acidobacteriota > Vicinamibacteria > Vicinamibacterales > 2-12-FULL-66-21 > CAVQAH01. Next base: position 441,006 of record CAVQAH010000016.1, read on the forward strand.
CAGATGCCGGCCATCGACACGCGAATCCTGCAACACCCGTCGATCTCCGGCGCAGGGACTTCCTTCAGCGCAATCGAATGAGGGTTGTCGATGACCAGTGCCTGCATCGCAGACTCATGAGCGTCGGAAAGGGAAATATCCCACAGTTTGCATCGGCGGCGGGACATTTGCGTAGGGCCACCGTGGGTGCCATGATTCCCGTCTGCACATGACCAGACTCACGCTGTCGCTGTTGCTGACGCTCGCCCTCTCGGCGAGCGCCCTCGCGCAAACGCAGAAGGCGATCCGTTTCGGGCGACTCTGGGACGGCACGCGCGTCGTGGCCGACGCGGTGGTGATCGTCAAGGGCGATCGCATCGTCAGCGTGTCGAGCGGGACGCGAGACCTGCCGACGGGCGCGGAGGTGATCGACCTTCGCCGCTACGCCGCCATCCCCGGGCTGATCGACGTGCACACCCACATGACCTACTACTGGGACCGTCAGCCCGGCACGCGCCCGCTGGGTCAGCGTCGCCGGCCGGCGGTCACGGTGTTTCTCGCTCAGGACAACGCGCGCCGGACGCTCGAAACGGGTGTCACGACAGTCCGCGATCTCGGTGCGTCGAACGAGACCGACTTCTCCATGCGCGATCTCATCCAGATGGGCGCGATGCCCGGCCCTCGGATGTTCGTGTCTGGCCAGGGTATCTCCGCGGCGCGTGGATCCACCGGTCCGAATCCTGATGCGATGCGCACGGCGACGGAGGAACGCCTCAAGGCCGGGGCAGACTGGATCAAGGTGTACGCGTCGCGCGGAAGCTTTCAAAGCGTGGACACCACCCAGACGATCACGTTCGACGAGATGAGCGCGATCGTGCAGACGGCTCATGCACAGGGTCGCAAAGTCGCCATCCATTCGTACGGTCCCTCGGGCGTGAAGGACGCCGTGCGCGCGGGCGCCGATTCGATCGAGCACGGCATCGATCTCGATGACGAGACGATCTCGGAGATGAAGACGCGCGGCACCGTCTGGGTACCGACGATCGATCACAACCGCTACTACGTCGATGCCAAGGACGAGTACGGGTTCCCAGCGGAGGCGATTCCGCCGCTGCAGGACTATATTCAGCGCAACCTCGAGTCCGCGCGGCGCGCGGTCAAGGCCGGCGTGCGGCTGGCGATGGGCTCTGACGCCGTGTACTCGATGTTCGGGCAGAACACTCGCGAGCTCGGCTGGTTCGTGAAGGCCGGCATGACGCCTGAACAGGCGCTCGCGTCCGCGACGACGGTTCCGGCCGCGATGATGGGGCTCGAGGATCGTCTTGGCCGGATCGCGCCTGGCTATCTGGCGGACATCGTTGCCGTCGAGGGGGACGTGCTGTCGAACATCGACGCGCTGTTCACAGGCGTCCGCTGGGTAATGAAGGACGGCGCCGTCGTCGTGGACTCGACCGCCAGCGATAAGACTTGCGATTCGAGTGGCGGTCATCGACGAGGCACGAACCAACGGACTACAGACGACGGCGGGATTCTTAGTCAACCCAGTGCAGCACGTCTCGAATGATCGACCAGCGCTTGGAGCGGCCCGTGTCCGACTGGCCGAGGATCCAGTACCTGATAGAGCGAGTCGAGCGTGCCGTCCTTCTTCTTGAGGTCGATCCAGGTATTGATGAAGGCGGCGAAGCTCTGGTCGTGGCGCGCAATCGGATACGCCAGCGGAATCTTCACGATGCCGGGCTCGGGCACCACCACTGAAAATGCCGGGTAAATCAACGTCCATGCGGACCCGCGCTCGGCTGGGAGGGCGATGGCGTCGATGTCGGGCGGCATGGATTTCAAGACGTCGACGAAGTCCGCGACCGGCATGATCGTCGCGTGCGGCACGAGCAGCTTGAGCTTCTCGATGTAGTAGGGGAGATTCGGGACCGCGATCTTCAATGATCCCGCAGCCCTGATCTCGCTCCAGTTCGCAAAGCGTTCGCGCGAGCCATCAGGCACGATGAAGCCCAGCGTCTCGTCCATGTAGGAATTGGACATCACCGTTCGACTCGCCCGATCGGTCGTGACGGCAAAGCCGGACATCACCAGATCGCAATAGCCCTCGGCGAGGTTCTGGTCGAATCGTTCGCGACCGACCGGAACGAGCTCCAGCTTCACCCCCAGCTCACTGGCCAGCTGATAGGCGAGCTCGATGTCGTAGCCGACCAGGTCGCCCCGCTCGTTGAAGAAGGCGTAGGGCAAAGCGTCCGGCAGATATCCCACGCGAAGAATGCCGCGCGCGCGAATGGTGGTGAGCACGTCAGCGCCATCGGGAATCGGCGGGGCCGGCGACTCCGTGCGGTGCACCACCGCCGGCGTTGCCGCCCGCAGCAAGTGCATGCCCGCGAGCACTTTGTCTTTCGTGTACTGCTGATCGAGGACCATGGCGAAGAGTAAACGCGTGCCGCCGATGACCGCGATGGTCAGCGCGGCGGTCACCACCACGTAACGCACGATGCCGCGCGCGATTCCAGCTCAACGCGCCGACCATGGCGCAGGTGCCGAGGAGCGCGACGGTCAGCGTGTGCATCGCCGCGACGAGCGTCCCGAACCGCGAATTGACCACGCCGCTCGCCAGAAACAGCTGAAAGGTGTCGGCGGGAATGCGGAACATGTCGAGGAGAAACGGGACCGCGACGTTGAGGCTGCCGAAGAAGGTGATGAGACCGGTCAGGGCAAGCTGTGGATAGGCGGTGTAACGGACGGCGGCGTCTGCGAACCAGCCGGCAAAGAGGATGAAACTGATCGACAGCAGCTTTCCGGTGTGCGGGAAATTGAACGAGGCCGGCACGATGACGTCGGGCATCGACGCTATGTGCGCATCGTCCGGCCTGACCTTCTCGAGCAGCTTCTTGCTCGCCTCGATCAGCACGGGCAGGACGATGAAAAGGTCCCCGGCGACAAAGGCGGTGAGCAACCCATTTCGAGTCAGTGCGAAGATGTCTCGGACCCGAATTGGCGTCAGGGCGGCGACGAGCCCCGGCAAGACCCAGAGGCTGACGAGCAGCGCGACGAGGACGTAGGTGACCAGGTACACCTGCAGGCGTCCCAGCTGTTCCAGGCTCAATGTGCCGGACGCCGTTGCCGCAATCGCGAACAGACCGTACGGCGTGAGGCGGACGACGAAGCGCGTGGCGCGGGCCAGCGCGTCGCCGGCGACGCCCAGCACGTCGAGCAGCACCTGCTTGCGCTCGACGCCGATCAGGGCGACGCCCAACAGGACCGAGAACAGCACGACCGCCGGCACGACGTTGTTGGCGAGCGAATGAAATGGATTCGACGGGATGTAGAGATCGATGAAGTTGAAGGGCGGTCGACGCTCGACCAACGTCGTGCTGAAGAAGCTGGCGTTCACGACCTGCGGGAAAGACAGCGGGATCAGGAAGGTGAATACCAGCGCGACGAGCCACAGCCCCACCAGCACCGCGCCGGTCTTGATGCCCAGCGCGCGCGCATCCTCGTAGCGCAACCGTCCGAGACTGCCGACGATCGACACGGTCACATACGGCAGGACGGTCATCTGCAGCAGCTTGACGAAGCCGTCAGCCGCCCACTTCAGCGATGCGGCATAGTCGCCCAGGAACAGGCCGACGACGATCCCGGCCGACAGGCCGACGAGAATTCGATTCGAGAACGACATGGTTATGCGGTCTGACGCTGCAGACGCGTACTCTGGCCGTCACGCCCGATCACGAAATGTCGTGACGCGGATTGGCTCCGGCGAATAGAGTGTGCTGGCAGTCGAGGATTCAATGCAAGAAAGCCCGATAACGTCAAGAATACCCCTGCCGGTGACACCGCGCTGCGCGCGGCATGTCCGTTGCGTGAGAGACTCTGGCGACGTCGTCGCCGTCTCTTTGCTCGACAGTCCAACTGTGATCCTACATATCGCCAGAACCATGTCCACGTGCGCCCGCTCGACATGCCGGCGTGTCGCGCTAGCCGGTTTGCTGTTGTCGCCGCTGCTGCCATGGGGCGACTCGAGGCCCAAGGTCCGCCCCAGACCCAAGGACAGCTCCAGGCCGGAGGTCAGATCCAGCCAGGACCGGATGTGGCGCAGGCCCTTGCGACCGCCACCGTCGGCGAGCCGGCGGTACTTCGCTACTACAACCGACCGATCATCACGCTGCGCGCCGTCGTCCTGTCGCGTCAGCCAGAGGAACGCGCAGCCCGTGCGTCGGTTTACCTCAAGCGATCTCGTTCGCGGCGGTACGGTGGGCCCGGTCTCGACACGGCCTGTGATGGGCGCGACGGTCGTTTCAGTGGGCGGCCGGGACGTCTTCGCGATCACTCCGCTGGATATCGATCCGCTTGCTGGCGAGACGCTCGACGGGAAGACGGCCCAGGCAGCGGCAAACCTGCAACAGGCGCTCGACGAGGCCGCAGAGCTCAAGAACCCGCGCCGCATGCTCGTCTCCGCCGGCACTGGCGCTCCTTGCCACCGCTGTGCTGATGTTTCTGCTGTGGCTCGTCCGTCGCGCGTATCGGGCGTTGTCGGTCCGGCTCCTGAGCCGTGCCGAACGCAAGCTCCACAAGCTGTCGGCGGGCGACGCGCAGTTGGTCAAGGCGACACACGCTTCCGAGTTCCTGCGTTTTCTGGTGACCGCCACGTTTGCCGGCTATGACGCTGTTCTTCGTGTATAGCTGGCTGGCGTTCGTGCTCCAGCGTTTTCCGTATACGCGGCCCTGGGGAGAATCGTTGCGGGGGTTTCTGCTGGAAAGGCTCAGTTGGCTGGGACTGAGGATGGTCGGAGCCTTTCCCGATCTCTTCACCGTCTTCCTGATCGTGCTGGTCATTCGCTTCGTGGTCCGTTTGTTGACGGGCCGTGTTCGAAGCGGTAGAGATTGGCCGGATCTCACGTTGCCCTATGTCTACCCGGAGACGGCTCAGCCGACACGGCGGCTTCTCATCATGGTGCTGTGGTTGCTGGGTATCGCACTCGCATATCCGTATCTTCCGGGCAGCGATTCCGACGCGTTCAAGGGCGTCAGCGTCTTCGTCGGTCTCGTGTTATCGCTCGGGTCGAGCGGGATCGTGAATCAGATGATGAGCGGCTTGACGATCACCTACTCGCGAGCCGTACGCCTCGGCGATTTCGTCAAGATCGGCAGTGTGGAAGGAACGGTCACCCATCTTGGAGCGCTCTCGACCAAGGTCAAGACGCCCCGTGGCGAGGAGGTGACCATTCCGAACGCCGTCGTGATGTCGGATGTGACGACGAACTACACGCGTTTTGCGGATACGGATGGTGTTTACGTTCCGACTTCGGTCACGATCGGGTATGACACGCCGTGGCGTCAGGTCCATGCGCTGCTGCTGCTCGCCGCCGAGCGAACCCCTGGCATTCGGTCGAAGCCGAAGCCAGTCGTTCGACAGACGGCGTTGCAGGACTTCTACGTGCAGTACACACTGCTCGTCTGTCTCGAACAGCCGCACACACGCGCGCTCGGTGTTCGATGCTCTGCATGCGAACATCCTGGACGCGTTCAACGAATTCGGCGTCCAGATCACGTCGCCGAATTACGAGGCGGATCCGGAAGGACGCGCAAGGTCGTGCCGCCCGAACAGTGGTATGCCTCGCCGGCGAAAGCGCCATCTGGGAGTGAGCGAGAGTAGTCGAGCCCAGGTCTCAGCGGAATACGAGCTTCTCATGTCCACACCCAATCTCGACACGCTCAGCATCAACACCATTCGCACGCTGGCCATGGACGCCGTGCAGCAGGCGAACTCCGGACATCCCGGCACGCCGATGGCCATGGCGCCGGTCGCCTATACGCTCTGGCAACGTCATCTCCGTTTCGATCCGAACGACCCAATCTGGCCGGACCGCGATCGCTTCGTGCTCTCCATGGGGCACGCCTCGATGCTGCTCTATTCGATGCTGCATCTGACAGGCGTGAAGGCCGTGAACCCCAAGTACGAGAGCCTGGGGGAGCTCTCCGTCCAGCTCGACGACATCAAGCGCTTTCGTCAACTCGAGAGCCGTTGCCCCGGGCATCCCGAGTATCGCTGGACGTCAGGAATCGAGACCACGACGGGTCCGCTTGGACAGGGCGTGGCGACGAGCGTGGGCATGGCCATCGCCAGCAAGTGGATGGCCGCCCACTTCAATCGCCCCGACTTTCCGATGTTCGGGTTCGACGTGTACGCGCTTGCCGGTGACGGCTGCCTGATGGAGGGCATCTCCTCCGAAGCCGCGTCCCTCGCGGGCCACCTGCAGCTCGACAACCTCGCCTGGATCTACGACAACAACCGCATCACGATCGAAGGGCACACGGATCTGGCGTTCAGCGACGACGTGGCGACGCGTTTCATCGGCTACGGCTGGAACGTCACGCGCGTCGGCGACGCGAACGACCTCGCGATGCTGGATCGCGCCTTTGCGACGTTCAAGAAGACCACGGGCCGGCCGACGCTGATCATCGTGGACAGCCACATTGGCTACGGCGCGCCCACCAAGCAGGACACGCACGCCGCACACGGTGAGCCGCTTGGGGAGGAGGAGATTCGGGCCGCGAAGCGATTCTATGGATGGCCGGAGGAGGCAAAGTTCCTCGTCCCCGATGGCGTGCGCGAACACTTCGCCGCCGGAATCGGCGCGCGTGGCAGTAAGCTTCGCGCCGAGTGGATCGTCCGGTTCGATGCCTACAAGGCGAAATATCCCAAGGAAGCCGACGCGCTCTTCCGCATGCAGCATCGTCAACTTCCTGACGGATGGGAGAAAGCTATTCCGAGCTTTCCCGCCGACGCGAAGGGGCTGGCGGGCCGCGACGCGTCAGCCAAGGTGCTCAACGCCGTCGCCCAATCGATTCCATGGCTGATTGGTGGATCTGCGGATCTGGCGCCCTCGACCAAGACACGCCTGACATTCGACGGCGCCGGCGATTTCGAAGCGGGCTCGTACGCCGGCCGCAACTTCCATTTCGGTGTCCGCGAACACGCCATGGGCGCGATCCTCAACGGCCTGTCGCTGTCGAAGATCCGGCCCTACGGTTCCGGCTTTCTGATTTTCAGCGACTACGGGCGCGCGCCGATCCGTCTGGCGGCGATCATGGAGATCCCCGTCATCTACGCCTTCACGCACGACTCGATCGGCGTTGGCGAGGACGGGCCGACACATCAGCCCGTCGAACAACTGTTGTCCTTGCGAGCGATCCCCGGGCTGATCACCATCAGGCCCTGCGACGCCAACGAGGTGGCTGAAGCCTGGCGTCTGACCCTCGGTCTTCGCCACGAGCCCGTTGCGCTCATCCTCACGCGGCAGGCGCTGCCCACGCTGGATCGAACCAAGTACGCGCCCCGCCTCGGGGCTCGCCAAAGGCGCTTACGTGCTGGCCGACGCTCCCGGGCTCAGCTCCGAGGTGCTCCTCATCGCGACCGGCAGCGAAGTCGCCCTCTGCGTGACGGCACATGAGATGCTTGTGAAAGAGGGCATTCGCAGCCGTGTGATCAGCATGCCGTCGTGGGAGCTGTTCGACGATCAGCCGGTCGAGTACCAGGACGCCGTGATGCCGCCGACCGTGAAAGCTCGTGTCGCTGTCGAACAAGCGACGACGCTGGGCTGGGAGCGCTATGTCGGCTCCGGCGGTCGCGTGCTGGGCATGAAGACATTCGGCGCGTCGGCTCCTCTCAAGGAGCTGCAGAAGAAGTTCGGATTCGAGCCCGAGCGGGTGGTTGCCGCGGCAAAACAGCAATTAGGTCGAGGCTGAGCCGCCTCAGGCGAAGGGTATTGATATGAGCACATCGACGTCGCGACCGTCATCGGTCGCCAACCCTGTGGCTTCGCTCACGCAGTTCGGTCAGTCGGTCTGGCTGGACTTCATCCGCCGGAGCCTGATCGCCGGCGGCGAGCTGAAGCGCCTGGTGGACGAGGACGGCCTCGGGGGCGTGACCTCGAACCCCGCGATCTTCGAGAAAGCCATCGACGGCAGCAACGACTACGCCGACAGCAATACACGAGATTTCGGAGTCCCCATCTTCGGCGGCCAAGGAGATCTACGAGCAGCTGGCCGTCAAGGACATCCAGGACGCCGCCGACGTGCTGCGCGGCGTTTACGACAGAACGTCGTCACACGACGGTTACGTGAGCCTGGAGGTCTCGCCGGACCTCGCGCACGACACCGCGGGCACGCTCGCCGAGGCGCGGCTGCTCTGGAAGGCCGTGTCGCGCCCGAACGTGATGATCAAGGTTCCGGCGACGCCGGCGGGGCTGCCCGCCATCCGGACGCTCATCAGCGAGGGCATCAACGTCAACGTCACGCTGCTCTTCGCCCGCGACGCGTACGAGGCGGTGGCCGACGCGTTCATCGACGGGCTCGAAGCGCGCGCCGCGGCCGGGCAGCCGCTGGCGCACGTGGCCAGCGTGGCCAGCTTCTTCGTCAGCCGAATCGACACCGCGGTGGACGCGCTGCTCGAGGAGAAACTGAAGACCGCCGACGGGAGACGAGAAGAGCCGGATCGAGCGACTGCTCGGCAAGGTCGCGATCGCCAACGCCAAGCTGGCCTACCAGAGCTACAAGAAGATCTTCTCCGGCGCGCGGTGGGACGCGCTCCGCGCGAAGGGCGCCCAGACACAGCGCGTGCTCTGGGCGAGCACGGGCACGAAGAATCCCGCGCTACCGCGACGTGCTCTACGTCGAGGAGCTGATCGGGCCGGACACCGTCAACACCGTTCCGCCCGCGACGTTGACCGCTTTCCGCGATCACGGTCAGCCGCGCGCAAGCCTCGAAGAAGACGTCGCCGACGCGACGACCGTGCTGGACGATCTGCGAGGCCTCGGCATCTCGCTGAAGAAGGTCACCGACGACCTGCTCGCCGACGGCGTGAAGAAGTTCGTCGACGCCGTTCGCGAAGCTGCTGAAGGCCGTCGAGCGCCGCTGCCGCGAGGCCAACACCGCCCGCATCAACGCGCAGTCCCACGTGCTTCCGTCAGCGCTTCAGGCCGAGGTGACGGCACGGCTGAAGGACTGGGACGCGCAGGGCGGCACGCGGCGCCTGTTCGCCGGCGACGCGTCGCTCTGGACCGGTCAGCGACGAGGCGAACTGGATCGGGTGGCTCGGGATCGTGGACCGAGCAGCTCGACGACCTGAAGCCGCTGTTCGAAATCCAGGAGGAAGCTCGAGACGCAGGGCTTCACGCACGCGCTGCTGCTCGGCATGGGCGGCTCCAGCCTCTGCCCGGAAGTCTGGAAGGAGACGTTCGGCGACTGTCGCCGGCTTCCCCGGAGCTCTTCGTCCTCGACTCCACCGATCCCGCCCAGGTCCGGACCCTCGAGAAGAAGATCGATCTCGCTCGCGACGCTGTTCATCGTCTCGAGCAAGTCCGGCTCGCACGCTCGAGCCCAACATCTTCAAGGCCTACTTCTTCGATCGCGTGAAGCAGGCGGTCGGGCGACCAGGCGGGCAGCCGATTCGTGGCCGTGACCGATCCCGGTTCTCAACCTCGAGAAGGAGGCGCGTGCCGACGGTTTCCGCCACGTCTTCGCCGGCGTGAAGAGCGTCGGCGGCCGCTACTCGGCGCTGTCCAACTTCGGCATGGTGCCCGCGGCGGTGATGGGCCTCGACGTGGAGAGGCTGCTGGACGAGGCGAAGCGCATGCTCCACGCCTGCGCCCCGGGCGTTCCCGCGGAGGAGAACCCCGGCCTCGTGCTCGGAACCGATCCTCGGCGTCGCGGCGAATCACGGGATCGACAAGCTGACGCTCGATCGCGTCGCCGGGCATCTACGACCTCGGCGCGTGGCTCGAGCAGCTCATCGCCGAGTCCACGGGCAAGGAGGGCAAGGGGATCATCCCCGTCGATCGCGAGGCGGTCGGCTGCGCCCGTCGGCCTACGGCGACGATCGTCTGTTCGCGTACCTCCGCCTCGAGGAAGCCGCCGATGCCGGCCCAGGACGCCGCCGTCGCCGCGCTCGAGAAGGCGGGCAAGCCCGTCGTGACGATTCGCGTCGCGACAAAGTACGACCTCGGCGAGGAGTTCGTCCGCTGGGAGATCGCGACCGCCATCGCGGGCTCGGTCATGGGCATCAACCCCTTCAACCAGCCCGACGTCGAGGCGAGCAAGCTCGCCACGAAGGCGCTGACCAGCGAATACGAGAAGAGCGGGAACGCTTCCTTCGGAGACGCCGTTCTTCGAAGGCGAAGGCGTGCAAGCTCTTCGCCGACGCGAAGAACGTCGCCGCCCTCAAGCAGTCAGTGGGTCAGGCCCCGTCGCTCGCCGGCTATCTGAAGGCGCATCTCGATCGCCTGACCGCCGGCGACTATTTCGCGCTGCTGGCCTACGTCGAAATGAACGCCGCCAACGAAGCGGCGCTCCAGCGTTCCCGCCATCGCGTGCGCGACCGGAAGCGCGTGGCCACCTGCCTGGGCTTCGGGCCGCGCTTCCTCCACTCGACCGGCCAGGGTTACAAGGGCGGCCCCAACAGCGGCGTGTTCCTCCAGATCACGTGCGACGACGCGCAGGATTTGCCGGTGCCTGGCCAGAAGTACACCTTCGGCATCGTCAAGGCCGCCCAGGCGCGCGGCGACTTTCAGGTGCTGGCCGAGCGCAACCGTCGCGCGCTGCGGGTCCATCTCGGTCCGGATGTGGCCGCGGGCCTCAGAACTCTCCAGTCAGCGATGGACCAGGCGCTGGCGTGATCACCGGCGAAAGAGCAGACACATGCAACTCGGAATGGTCGGACTCGGCCGGATGGGCGCGCAACATGGTGCGCCGCCTCATGCAAGGCGGACACACGTGCGTCGTTCATGACGTTTCCGCTGATGCGGTTGCGGCGCTCGTCAAGGATGGCGCCGCCGGTTCGGCGTCTCTCGAGGAGTTCGTCGAGCAAGCTCGCGAAGCCCCGCGCCATCTGCCTGATGGTCCCCGCCGCGATCGTCGACACCATCCTCGACAAGGTCGTCGCCGCATCTCGACAAAGACGACGTGGTGATCGACGGAGGCAACTCGCACTATCACGACGACATCGCGCGCGCGAAGCGGCTGCAGCCCAAGGGCATCCACTACGTGGACATGGGCACGAGCGGCGGCGTCTGGGGTCTCGAACGCGGCTACTGCCTGATGATCGGCGGCGAGAACGACGTCGTGAAGCGTCTCGATCCGATCTTCAAGACGCTCGCGCCCGGCCCTGGTGAGATTCCCAGAACTCCCGGCCGCGAGAAGCTCGGCGGCACCGCCGAGCACGGCTACCTGCACTGCGGACCCGCCGGCGCCGGCCACTTCGTGAAGATGATCCACAACGGGATCGAATACGGGTTGATGGCGGCCTATGGCGAGGGCCTCAACATCCTGAAGAACGCCGACATCGGCAAGCGATCGCACGAGAAGGATGCGGAAACGACGCCGCTCCGGAATCCCGAGCACTATCAGTACGACTTCAACCTCGCGGACATCACCGAACTGTGGCGCCGCGGCAGCGTCGTCAGTTCCTGGCTGCTCGACCTGACCGCGCAGGCGCTGGCCAGCGATCCCGGCTCTCGAGAAGTTCGGCGGCAAGGTCTCCGACTCGGGAGAGGGCCGATGGACCGTGGCCGCCGCGAACGACGTTGGCGTGCCAGCCCACGTCCTGACCGCCTCGCTCTTCGAGCGCTTCGCGTCGCGCGGTCTGGATCTCTTCCAGAACAAGGTGCTCTCCGCCATGCGCTTCGGCTTCGGCGGACACGTCGAGAAGAAATAGCGCATGACGAAGCTGCGCTCGGACGCCCTGGTGTTCTTCGGCGCTACCGGCGATCTCGCGTATAAGAAGATTTTCCCTGCGTTGCAGGCGATGGCCCGTCGGGGCAAGCTGGACTTTCCAGTCGTGGGCGTCGCCAAGTCGTCCTGGACCCGCGATCAGCTGGTGGAGCGTGCGCGAGCGTCTGTCGCCGAGCACGGCGGCGGCGTGGATCCGGAGGCGTTTGCAAAGCTCGAGGCACAGCTTCGCTACGTGGACGGCGACTACAACGACGCGGAGACGTTCACGCGGCTGCGCGCCGAGCTCGAGGGCAGCCACCATCCCGCGCACTACCTCGCGATCCCGCCCAGCATGTTCCCGACAGTGGTGAGTCACCTGGCGGAAGTGACGGCGACACACGACGCACGCGTCATCGTCGAGAAGCCCTTCGGTCGCGATCTGGAGTCGGCGCAGGAACTGAATCAGATCCTCCGCAAGTACTTTCCGGAAGAGGCGATCTTCCGCATCGACCACTATCTCGGCAAGGAAGCGGTTCAGAACATTCTCTATTTCCGGTTCGCCAACGCGTTTCTCGAACCGATCTGGAACCGCAACTACATCGAGAACGTGCAGATCACGATGGCCGAGGACTTCGGCGTGAAGGGGCGGGGCAAGTTCTACGACGAGACCGGCGTGATCCGCGACGTCATCCAGAATCACCTGCTCCAGGTCGTCAGCTACCTGGCAATGGAGGCGCCGTCGTCGACCTATGCCGAAGCGATCCGTGACGAGCAGGCGAAGGTGCTGCGAACGATCAGGCCGATGAACGCCGAAAACGTGACGCGTGGGCAGTTTCGCGGCTATCGCGACGAGCCCGGCGTCGCCAAGGACTCACAGGTGCCGACGTACGCAGCCCTGCGTCTGCACATCGACTCGTGGCGCTGGGCAGGCGTCCCGTTCTACGTGCGCGCGGGCAAGAACCTGACGGTCACCACCACCGAGGTGTTCATCGAGTTCAAGCTGCCTCCGCAGGTCGTGTTCGCGGAAGCCGTTCCCTCGATGGGCAACTACGTTCGCTTCCGGCTGAATCCCGCAGGTCGCGATTGCGATCGGTGCGCGAGCGAAGCGCCCGGGCGAAGGCATGGGTGGGCGGCCGGTGGAGCTCTCGGTCGTCGAACAGCCCATGGAGGGTCGTCTCGGCGACTACGAACGGCTCCTCGGCGACGCGGTGGCCGGCGACTCCACCCTGTTCGCGCGTCAGGACGTGGTCGAAGCCGCCTGGGCCATCGTCGATCCGCTCATCAAGCATCCTGGCACCGTCTTCGAGTACGAGCCGGGATCGTGGGGCCCTCCACAGGCCGATCGACTCGTGGCAGAGGTCGGCGGGTGGAACACGCCCCAGTGACGAGCGCCCTATGCCTACACGACTTCTTCTGGTTCGTCACGGTTCCACACAGCTGACATCCGAAAACCGGTTCTCCGGCGCGGTTGGCGTCGAATTGTCCGACGACGGCCGCGACCAGACCCGGCGTCTCAGCGAGCGGCTGCTGCCAGAGAAGATCGCTGCGGTCTATTGCAGTCCACTGAGTCGCACGGTCGAGACGGCGAAGATCCTCGGTGAACCGCACAAGCTCACGCCAATCCCCAAGCAGGGGCTGGAGGAGATCAGCCACGGGCGCTGGGAAGGACTGACGCGACAGGAGGTCGAAGAGCGGTTTCCAGGCGAATACGAATCGTGGGAGGCAGACCCGTTCACGTTCGCCCCTGTCGGCGGCGAATCAGGCGTGGCCGTGCTCGCGCGAGCGCTTCCGGTCATCCGCGAGATCGTCGTTGACGCACGAAGGCCAATGCGTGCTCGTCGTCTCACACAAGGCGACGCTGCGTCTTCTTATCTCCAGCCTGCTCGGTTTCGACGCCCGCGGCTACCGCGATCGCCTCGACCAATCGCCCGCTTGCCTCAACATCGTCGAGTTCAAGGACCCGGTCCGCGCCAGGCTGATGCTGTTCAACGACATCTCGCACTATCAAGACACGCCCCGGCTCGCGAAAGCACACCTCTCGAAGTGGTGGGATCATCCACACGGCGATGATCGCCGTGGTTCGTAGTCAGTCCGTAGCTCGTTGCTCGTCGCTCGTAGAGCCAATCCGTCGGCCGAAGCATTTCGAGCAACGAGCTACGAGCCACGAACCACGGACTACGGCAGCTTTGTCGGGTACTCAGTCAGTAGCCCTCTCTGCCAGTCGCGGCAATAACCTTTCCCCGGTGAATCCGGAACAGCGCAACGAAGTAGAGAACTGCCAGCGGAAATCCGAGGATCCACCACGAGAATGCGATTTGGAGACTCGTATGCGGCGAGCTCGAGTTATACGCCGTCAGCGAGCGCGCGTCATCGTCAATGGCTCTGAGCATCACGGGAAAGAGGCAAGCGGCGGTCGCGGTCAGCATGCCTGCCAGGAACGCGCACGATCCGAGAAACGCCATGAGATCGCGACGACTCCTGATACTCAGTCCAACGGTCACCAAACCCGTGAGTGCGACGAGCACGGGCAGCCACACGAGCGGCCGATCGGCTCAGCGCCGCGAACAGGTCCGCGTTGACGATCCGGGTCAGGCCCGTCGCCACTGGCCATAAGGCCGCGACGGCACCATAAAGGACGGCGGCAGCTCTTCGGCTGCGTGCCTGCACCGGGCCACCGGTTCTCCACGCGAGAAACGCCGCGCCGTGACCGGCAATGGCGAGCAGACCGAACACGCCCGCGAGGATGGTGTACCAGTCGAGGATGCCGACCGGCGGTCGCGCGCTGAAATCGGTGAAGAGCGGCAGTGAGAAGTAGCCATTCGCGTCGATCGGCAGGCCGCGGACCAGATTGCCAAAGGCCGCTCCGAACAGCACGGGCAACAGCGTGCTCCCAACCCAGAACACACAGTCCCACGCCGTCCGCCACAGCGGGTGGTCGAGGTGACTCCTGAACTCGATTGAGATACCCCGCAAGATCAGCGCCCAGAGCACCAGAAAGATCGCGAAGTAGAAACCCGACAGACCGGACGCAAGCACTGGCGGGAACGCCACGAACAACGCGCCGCCTGTGGCCAGGAGCCACACCTCGTTGCCATCCCAGAACGGACCGATAGCGGCGAAGACCTCTCGGCGCTCTGGATCGGTGCGCGCGACGAACAGATGGACTGCACCTGCGCCCAGATCGAACCCATCGAGCACCACGTAGGCCGTGAGCATGACGGCGGCAATGGCGAACCAGATCTCAACCACGATTCGCCTCCACGGGCGCGTGCGTCGACGTGTTCGGTCCATGCCCATCGAGCGGCGCGGGTCCGTGAGCGATTTCGCGGCCAATCAGATACAGGAACAGCAATCCCAGCACGAAGTAGAGGCCGGCAAAACCGATCAGCGTGAACAGAACCGTGCCCGAATGGACGGTCGGGCTCGCGCCCTGCGCCGTTCTCATCAAGCCGTAAACCAGCCACGGTTGCCGTCCGAGCTCCGTCGTCATCCACCCCGCCGTATTCGCGATGTATGGAAAAGGAAAGGCGAGCATGAGGATCCAGAGCATTGGCCTGCTGCGGAGGAGCGAATCGCGCCAGAGCAGCAGCGCGGCGACGCTCATCACGAGGATGAACAGCGTGCCCAGCCCGGCCATCACGTGGAAGGCGTAATAAAGGAGCTCGATGTTGTCGGGCCAGGTGTCCTGTGGGAACTGATCGAGCCCAGGAACGTCGGCGTGGAACGTGCCGAACGCGAGAAAGCTGAGGAAGCCAGGCACGACGATCGCGTTGTCCAGCCGCTTCTCACGGGTATTCGGCTGACCGATCAAGACGATGCCGGCCCTCGGTCCGCTCTCGAAGCGTCCTTCCATCGCCGCCAGGCTCACCGGTTGATGCTTCGCGACGAGCTTGGCCTGTCGATCGCCTGTGGGAAATGCGACCAGGATGCTCGAGACGACACCGGCGATCACGCCAACGCGAAGGAATCGGCGCGCATGATCGTGATGGCGTATCTTGCAGGGCGTAGAACGCGCCGACTGCTGCCACTACGAATGACGCCGTCACGACGGCTGCGACCATCGTGTGGGCATACTGCGCGATTGCCCAGGAGCTCAACAAGAATGCCCAGAAATCAGCCAGATAGAGAGCGCCGTTCGCATCCACGGCATGGCCGACCGGGTATTGCATGAACGCATTGGTGCAGACGATGAAATAGCCAGACAGCCAGCTTCCGGCGAACAGCGCCAGCGCCGCCAGGAAATGGCCACGCCGTCCCAGCCGACGCTCGCCGAATATGAGCAGGCCGAGAAAGCTCGACTCGAGAAAAAAGGCGAAGAGCCCTTCCATGGCCAGCGTGTGGCCGATCACACCTCCGGCGTACTTGGAGAACGCCGCCCAGTTCGTGCCGAACTGAAACTCCATCGGGATCCCGGTCACGACCCCGACGGCGAAGTTGATGCCGAAGATCCTGATCCAGAAGCGCGCGGCATCGTCCCACCTCGTGTCGCCTGTCCTCAGGCCCACAGCCTTCATCACGACGATCAGCAGGGCGAGGCCAATCGTCAGTTGCGGAAACAGGTAGTGGTAGACGATCGTGAAGGCGAATTGCAGCCGATGCCAGAAGACAGGGTCGCTCATGAGGAAACCACGCCGGCGAGTATCGACGGATTCAGGACTGGGTGAGGTGTGAGGTCCGGCTGAAGCCGGACGCTCGGATCCTACTTGATCAGGCGTTGGCCAGGTGCGGTCAGTCGGCTTCGAGCGCGATGATCGGATCGACGCGGCTGGCGCGCCAGGCAGGAGCTGAGGAAGCGGCAAGGACCGCCGTGATCAGGAGGGCGGCCGCGAGCGCATAGGTCCCTGGGTCGAACGCCGAGATTCCGAAGAAATAGCTCCGCGACAGCGCCGCGACCCACGACCCCGCAGCGATTCCCACCGCGAGCCCCACGACCGCCGGTCGCGTGCCCTCTCTGATCACGAGCCCCACGATGTCCGATCGTCCGGCGCCAATGGCCAAGCGCAGCCGATCTCGCGGCGGCGCTGCGCGACGACGTAGCTGAGCGTGCCGTAGATGCCGACGATCGTCATGGCGATAGCCAGGACCGCAGTGCCGCCGGAGACCTGCTCCGCGAGGCGGCGCATGGCCATCGAATCGGAAAGGAGACGATCGACTCGTCTTGCGTTGAAGACGGGTCGCGATGGATCAATCGTCCAGATCGCCCGTTGTATCGGTTGCAGCAAACGCTCGGGATCACCGTCTGTCCGCGCGAACAAGGCCATCACCGGTCGCGCATTCCTGTGATACGGAACGAACATCATCGGCTTCGCCGCGTGATCGACGCCGACCTCGTGCACGTCGCCAACGATTCCGACGATCTCTGACCATCCATAGGCTCGAGCGGTAAGGCGAATCCGACGGCCCACCGGATCTTCTCCGGGCCAGTACTTGCGCGCCATGGCTTCATTGATCAACACGACTGACGCCGCGTCAGCATCGTCCTGCGGTGTGAAGCTTCGGCCGCGGATGAGCGGGATCCGGAGTATTTGGAAGTAGTCAGGGCTCACCCGCCGCCATTCTTCACGCGGCCAGCCGCCCGACGCCAGCCGCGGCCGTCCTTCGATCTCGACGCCCTCGTAGTCGTCTTCGTTGGTGAGGAGCAGGTAGTCGTTGAGCGCGACGGCATTCACGCCTGGCACCTCCGCCACTCGACGAAGCACCTCCGAGTAGTAACGGGCTCTGGCATCCGGCAGGAGCTCGTCGACGCGACCCACGGCCATGGCGAGGACTCCGTCGCCGCGGAAACCCGGATCGACGGCTCTGAGGTTCGAGATCGTTTGCAGCAAGAGCAGCGCGGTGACCAGCAGCACCGTGGCAAGCGCCGCTTCAATCGCGACGAGCACGGACCGCAGACGTTGTTCGGCAGGCCCGTCGGTTGCGCCTCTCGTCGACGTCAGCCGGGGTTGCGCATCGTGGCGGGAGGCACGCCAGGCTGGTAGCAAGCCACACAGCGCGACCGTGAACCCAGACACACAGCCCGCGATGATGAACGTCATCCGATCGACAGCGAGTGCCGGAACCGCTATCGATGCCGCCGAGTCCCCGAGCGCGAGAGCCGGAGGCATCAGCCGATTGAGGGCGGCGATGCCGAACGCCGCCGCGGCGATGCCCGCTACCCCGCCCGCAATCGCCACGCAGAGGACGTCCGCGAGCAGTTCCAGAAAAATTCGTTGACGTGACGCGCCGAGCGCCAGCCGCAGAGAAAGCTCACGACGGCGGCCGATGTTGCGTGTGAGGATCAAGCTGGCAACGTTGGCGCAGGCGATCAGCAAGACGAGCCCGACTGTGGTAATCGCCACGAGCGCGGCGGGCCGCACAGGTTCGCGGAGAAGCGCCGCGATCGGTTCTGGCGTGACTTCCCATCCGCGTGCAGATGGATGAGCAGCCGCGATCCGAGACATCACGCCGTCGAGGTCCTGATCGGCGGCCTGCAGCGAGACACCATCCCGAAGTCTGCCGACGAGCCAGTAGAAGTAGTAGGTGCGCTCTTCGCGCGCCATCTGCTGCGGTTTGAGGAGTGTGACAACGTCGGGCACGTCGAAAAACCGGAAACGCGGCGGCAGGACGCCGACGACGACGTGGGGCAAGCCCATGCCGGTCAGTGAACGGCCGACGATCGACGGATCCCCACCAAATCGCCGTTGCCAGAACCCGTAACTGAGAACGACCAGTTCGTCGCCGCTCTGCGCATCGGCCGGTTCGAAGCTACGGCCGAGTATTGGCGTGACGCCGGTAACTGTGAAGAACTCAGGCGTGGCGTGGAGAGCTGTGACGACACTCGCGCCGCTGGATTCGCGGAGCGTCAGGTCGCCAAAATGAAAGGCCGCGAGGCTGGCCAGACTCCGGTTCTCGCGCTGCAGATCGAGATACGTCGGCCCGGAGATCACGTCACGCGCTTGACCGGCGATCCGGTTCTGTACCCCAGATCAGCACAACACGCCCGTCGCCCGCCTCCGGAGTGGCGAGCAGCGTTCGCGCCACGCTCACCACCGCCGTCGTGGCGCCGATACCGAGAGCGAGGGTCAGGACCGCGGTCAGGGTGAACGACGGTTGCTTCGCCAACCTTCGCAGGCTGTAGCGCAGCTCCTGGAGGCCTGGCCAGGCGCGAGACGTCGCCTCGTTGCGACGGCCGCGTCGACGCCAGGTGCCCGGTGCCCGGACGATGACGTCCGCGACGTCACGACGATAGCGGGTGCGAGCGTAGCGGACACCGTGCTCCTCTGCACGATCGGCGAAGGACTCGTCGAGATCTCCGGCAATGCTCTCGAAGCGTTCACCGGGTAGCAGCAAACGGAGAATCAGCCTCGAGATCCGCGGCGGGGTTGCCGCTCGATCGGGCTCGGTCATCGCCGTGATGCACCTTCAGCCTCGAGCGCTCGCCAGAGCCGCTCGCGCGTCAGGCGTGCCTCGCGCAAGACCCGCAATCCCTGGGAGGTCGCCGCGAACATCCGCTTCCGCTTGCCACCTCGCTGCGGCGTGGCCTCGCCAAACGCCGAAGTGGCATATCCCTTCCGCTCGAGCCGATCGAGCGCAGCGTAGACGGCCCCAAGCGCGACGGGCCTGCGCGCGTCCTTCTCGAGCTTCGCCTGGATGGGGACGCCGTACGCGTCCGGGCCGAGCGTGACGACGATGAGGAGGGTCAGCTCTTCGAGCTCGCTGAGACCGGCGTTTTTCATGAGAGAGATTCCTGGACGACGTGTCGCCCAGATATTTTCACCTTTCGCGAAAATACACCTGTCCAGCGGAATGTGTCAAGCGAATCTGGCATTTCATCTTCGTCGAACGACGTGGGTGCATCGGCGTCTCGGCGGCAGACCCTGACCAATCGTGTTACGCTTGATGTGTATGAAACGCACAAATCTTGTGCTTGACGAGGCACTGCTGGAAGAGGCGACGCGTCTCAGCGGCGAGCGTACCTACTCGCGCACCGTCGAGCGCGCCTTAGAGGACTTCGTCCGTCGGGCTCGAGCGAAGCGAATTCTGGACCTGGCGGGCTCTGGCCTGTGGGAAGGCGAGCTCGGCGTCGTCCGCGAAGACCGCGGCATCTACAGGAAGCGTCGTCGTGGTCCTCGTTGACACGTCGGTGTGGATCGAGGTGTTCCGGAGGTCCTCGAAGCTGAAGCTCGACAAGCTGGTCGAGTTCGACGAGATCGTGACCTGCCTGCCCGTGATCCAGGAAGTGCTTCAGGGCTTTCGCGACGAACGTGCGTTCCAGACCGCCCGTGAAGCGATGCATGCCCTGCCGGTGGTCGAGTCGCCGATGGGTCGAGTGGTCTTCGACGAAGCGGTAGGGTTGTTCCGGGCGGCTCGGAGGGCCGGGCTGTCTATCCGATCGGGAGTGGATTGCCTGATTGCGGCATGTGCGATCAGGAACGGCCTCACCGTACTGCATCGCGACCGCGACTTCGACCACCTGTCGAGAATCTCAGCCCTCGACAGCCGCGCCGTCTGACAGTACGCCAGGCGACTTCTTACCCGTCGCGTTCCAATCCTCGAGCGTCAGCGTATACGCGATGTAGTACTTGTAGATGTTGCTCACGTACTGCACCGTTTCGCGGCCGACGCGTTCGCCCGCGATCCGTTCCACGTTGTTGAACCACACGTTCGGATTCAGGCCGCGGGTCTGCGCTTCCTTCCGCAACTGCCGCACTCGTCCCGGGCCACAGTTATAAGCGGCAAATGCAAACAATCCCTTGTTCAACCGGTCCATCGGCTCGTCGGCAAAATACTGGTCGACCATGAAGCGGATGTACTTGACGCCGGCGTGGATATTGGCCTCCGTCTGTTTGATGTCGCCGACCTTCAGTTCTTTGCCGGTGGCCGGCATGACCTGCATAACACCTATCGCGCCGACGTGGCTTTTCGCGTTCTGATCGAGCTGCGACTCCTGGTAGCCCTGCGCCATCATCAGCACGTAGTCGAGGTCGTACTTGTCGCCGTATTTCTTGAACAGATCGACCAGCTCCCGGAATTTCCTGAGCTCCGCCTCCGACGTCGCGCTCTTCACGTACTTCGTGTTCTTGAGGTACTTGCGCAGAATCTCGTTGCCGAAGAGCGTGCCTTGCTTGTTCGCGGTGATGAGCGGGTTCAGTATAGCGAGTAGTTTCGGGCTGTTCTTCCGGACCGCCCAAGCCATATCGCCGCCGCCACGGACGACGACGGCGGGACGAGGATTGAGGCCGGGAAGAATCATCTTCCAGAAGTCTGCGGTCGTGTCGTCGACGACCGTCGCCTTGAGCAGGCCGGAGTTCACCATCTCCAGGATGTCCTCATCTTCGAGCGCCGGCGGCACGGTCTTGATGACGATCGCGGTTTTCCCTTCTTTTTTGAAGCGCGCGTTCAGCTCGGTGAGGGTATCGAACTGCAGGCTCTTATCGCGGACGCCGACCTGTTTGCCCGCAAGGTCGTCCAGACCGTTGATGACCGGTGCACCAGGGCCGGTCACCACGATTTGATTCACGTTGGTTCGCGCGGGAACCGTGAAATCGACGAGTTTCTGCCGCTCAGGCGTGACAGTGATGCCGGCGCTGACGATGTCGCCGCGTCCGTCAACGAGCGACTGATACAACGCGTCACGCGAGGTCGGCACGAAGACGACGTGCACCTTCGTCGCCGGCGTCGTCTTCAGCAGCTTGTTCAGGTCTTCCTCGAGCTTCAGGCCCGCGTCGTAGACGATGCCCCGCGGGATTCCTTTGTCGATGAAGTAGTGCGTCTTGCTGTAGGGGGTGAGGATGCGGATTCTCCGCCGCTTCACCATACCGTCGAAATCGCCCGTCCAGTGCGTGATGGCGAGATCGGTAGGTACGCTCTGGCCACGGCCTGGGGCGGCAACAGGCGCGGCAGGCTTTTCCCGACCTTGACCGAGCAGAATTATCGCGGGGATTGCCGCGGTGCAGGCCACGAGGCACAGCGCGAGCCGTGCGCTCAATCGTGGTCGTCGGATCATGAGTTCGTTGCTCCTTTGATGTCTGTTCTCCAGGCCCTGTCAGGCCCGTGCGATAACCCCGATCAGCGCGACGATCCCCAAAAGGCCGATCAGGGCAGCCACCGGGCCTGATACCGAGCGCGGTATGGTACCGTACGTCTCCCGCAGCGATCGCAGGCTCGCGTGATGTTGAAGTCCGGCCAGCGTCAGAGCCACGAGTCCCGAGCTAATCATGATCAGTGCGAACGTGCGCGCGCTGATCACCCCCTCCACGCGGCTCGGCTTCAGCTCGAGGTCGAAGAACTTGTAGATCGTGAAGCCGAACGAGATCAACGAGGTTGCCGTCCTGATCCACGCCATCATGGTTCGCTCGTAGGCGAGCCGCGTGCGATCGATGGCGAGACGCGTCCCGGTGTCGGGCGCTGGAGTCGTACTGCTCATGGCCGCAATGATAACTTGCGTAGATGGCTCACACGGTGGAATGGAAAGAATGTTGAGGAGCGTCTCTTGCGAGGCGCTGCCGCCAAATATCCGCCGGCAAACGGTCTCAACTGACGGCAGTCGGGTGAGAGCTGATATCCGATAGCTGATAGCGCTAGACAGGAACACTGCATGCTGACACGGTCCAATCGCCTGATCATCATCGTTGCCGCCGTCGCTCTAACGGTCGACGCGCCAAGCGCCGCCGCACAGGAGGCGCCGGCTCCAGCCGTTCAGGCCTCCGACGTGGCGTCGCTGTCTCGCCTGCTCGATCAGCAGCGGACACTGTTGGAAACGCAGGGTCGCCTTATCGACGAGCTGACGAAGCGTCTGGACGAGACGAGCAAGACCGTTGCGGCAAGTCAGCAGCGGATCAGCGACCTGGAACAGCGGGCAGCAGGAACCCCACCGCAGGTTCAACAGCGCCTCGCCGAGATCGAACAATCGCTGCGGACGCTGCCGGAGCTCACTGCAGAAGGAACTGGCCACGGAAGACTTCCCAGGCTCGTTCAAGATCCCAGGCTCGGATGCCGGGATCAGATTCGGCGGTCAGGTGCGAACGGTGCTGGCGCGCAACCTCGGTGCGCTGGGCACGGAGGATCGATTCGTCACGTCCTCCATTCCGATTGCGGGCACGACCGGACGCTTCAAAGGACTCGCGCATGACCCTTACCGCCAGCGCCAGCCGCCTGGAGACAGATTTCCGCACGCCGACGCCGTTCGGGCAGCTTCGCGCGTTTGTGTCCGGCGATTTCGCCGGCAGCAACCGTACCTACAGGCTGCGCCACGCATTCGGGCAGTGGCGGGGAGTGCTTATCGGTCAGACCTGGTCTGCGTTTTCGGATCCAGAGGCGGAACCTGATGGCCTCGACTTCGAAGGCCTCAACGCGATCTCGCTCTTCAGGCAGCCTGGTATCCGGTGGACCAAGCCCTTGAATGACCGGACCGAGTTCGCGATCGCCCTCGAGAACCCTGCGCCTGACATCACCGGCGCGTCTGGCGTCAACCAGATTCCGGACCTCATCGCGCGCGTGCGATTCAATGCCTGGCGAGGACCCCTCGGGCCGCCGCATCCTGTTTGGCGGCGGCGGTCATACGCAGCTGGCGCTGCTGATGCGGCAGATCCGTGGGGAGGCGAACGACCGCCCGAACGAGGTCCTATCGACGGCCGGCTTTGGCGTCCACTTCAGCGGCCGCATCCCGGCGCCGTGGCGCCGGCCAGGACAATGTGAAGTTCGCGACCGCCGCGGGGATAGGCATCGGACGGTACATCACTGACCTCGGGACGCTCGGCGGTCAGGATGCCGTCTACGATCCGGTGACCAACACGCTGCACGCATTGCCGGTCTATTCCACTTACGGTGGCTACGAGCACTGGTGGACGGAGACCCTGCGATCGACCGGGACCTTCGGCCTCGTCTTCGTCAACAACCTGGACATCCAGGCGGCTGACGCACTGCGCATGACGGCCCGAAGCAGCGTCAACATTGCCTGGTCGCCCGTGAGGCGCGCCGACCTCATCGCCGAGTTCCTGTTCGGCCGCAGGGAAAACAAGGACGGCGAGGATGGTCGCGCAGGTCAGGTACAGATCGGGTGGATCTTCAGGTTCTGACACAGCACACGAGCTGCTCACGGCTGGACGATGTTGGCGTGTCGCGCGACTTGTTGCCAGCGGCCGCCTTGCTGCACGGCACGTCCGCATCGTCCCGATCCTTGCCATCGTATCCGAGTATGCTGTGACGAGAGGAGGCCCCATGCCTCGCACATCTGACGAGTGGATCGAGCAGTACGGTCACAGCCACACGAATCCGGTCAACCGGGTGCTCCACACGATCGGCATTCCGATGATCGCGCTGTCCATCCCGCTGTTCGTCGTCGCATTGATGGTGGACGGCTTCTGGAAGATCCCGGCTGTCCTGTTCATCGTAGGCTGGATATTTCAGTTCGTCGGCCATGCCTTCGAAGGAAAGCCGCCTGAGTTCTTCAAGGATCCACGATTCCTGTTCGTCGGCCTGCGATGGTGGTTTGCCAAGGTACGGGGAAAGGCCTGATTCGCCAGAGAGAAGAAACCGTGTTGTATCGCTGCCGGATTCCGCGTCCGCCGCTCGACGCTTTCATAGAGTTGATCTGGCTGTATGAGGACGTAACACGTCCGCACGCGCTCGAGCGAATCCTTCCCACTGGCGCGGCACAGATCATCGTCAACCTGAAAGAGGATCGCACCCGCCGCTACGAACCAGAGGCGAACTATCGCTGCGACACGCTGCCTGGAGCGGTGCTCGCGGGTGCGCAGTCCCGCTACAGCGTCATCGACACGGCCGAGCAGGAATATGTGATGGGTGTCGCGTTCAAACCGGGCGGGACGGTGCCGTTCATGCGCGTACCCGCGCACGAGACGTGTGATGCCGATGTTCCGCTCGACGCCATCTGGGACCGCCACGCCGCAAGCACGCTGCGGGAACGCTTGCTCGACGCTGACGGCGCGGACGCGAGGCTCGAGACGATGGAGCTGGCGCTCCTTGATGCCTCGCGGGCCTGGAGGCCGGCCGTGCATCATCGCGCCGTGACCTACGCGCTTCAGATGTTCCAGCGACGGCCGCTGGTGACCAGCGTGACGTCGGTGACCGACGCAGTCGGCCTCAGCCCCAAGCGGTTCATCGAGCGATTCAAGATCGAAGTCGGGATGACGCCGAAGCGCTACTGCCGTGTGCTTCGCTTCCAGCGGGCCGTCGCTCGCGCGCATGAGGGACATCGCGTCGACTGGGTGCAACTGGCGCTCGACTGCGGCTTCAGCGACCAGGCCCACCTCATCCATGAATTCCGGGCGTTCTCGGGCGTGACACCGACCGCTTACCAGGCGGCACGCACCGAGTTCAGGAACCACGTCAAATTCCTCCCAGACGACGACGTCGTCGGCTGTTCCGGAACCACGTCAAATTCTTACAAGACGGCGATGGCGGCGCGTGAGAGCATGCGGTCATGGCAGACACCATGACGTCTTACCGCACCGTTACTCCCTACCTTGTCGTCTCGAACGCCGACGATGAGCTGGCGTTCCTGAAGGCCGCGTTCGGTGGCACCGAAGTTCTGTGTCATCGCAATGCGGATAACTCGGTCATGCACGCCGAGATCAAGATTGGCGATTCGCTGGTCATGCTCGGGCAAGCTGGCGGGCCGTGGACACCCCATCGGGCCGGGCTCTACCTCTGGGTCGAGGACGTCGATGCGACGTATGGGCGAGCGCTCGCGGCCGGCGCGACGTCGGAGAGCGAGCCTGAAGACAAGCCTTACGGGCACCGCAATGCCGGTGTCATCGATAGCAACGGCATCACGTGGTGGATCGGCAGCCCGGTGAAGTAGCCGCACCTGAGGCGCGTCTGCGTGACGCTGGCGTTTTGCCACACCTGTTCCGTGCAGTTCGCCGCGTGTCCACGCCAGTTTTGTGCTGTTCCAGGCTCGTCGGTCGCGGGCATTCCCCTTGCTCCCTGATCAGACAGCAGGCACGGGCGCTCGAGACGCCTCGGCGGCGCGTCGAGCGCGAGCCTGAAGGAGCAGATATATGAAGAGGTTCATCCAGACCATTCTGGCGACGGGGGCCGTGGTGTTGCTCGCCGGCGCTTCATCCGCTAATGCACAGGTGCTGGAGACGATCAGGTTCAGCACCACGTTTCCCTTCACCGTAGGGAACAAGACTCTTCCGGCCGGCAACTACACGGTTCGACCGTTAGAGGGTCAGATGGACGTGATGGAGATCTCAAACGGGAGATCGGCGGAGTATTTCGCCGTGAATCCTGCGGACCTTCGACCGGCGCAGACAAAGGACCACGTGACGTTCACCAGGCAGGGAAGCGAGTACGCGCTGACGAGCATCTGGGACTCGGCGGAGTCGTCGGGCGTGACGGTCATTCCACCGAAGGCGGGATCCAGCCAACACCACGCTCACTAAAAACGTGAGCGTGATGTTGCGGGAATGCGATCGCACTCGCAGCTACTGTGATTGCGTCGGAGTTGTAGGCCGCCCCTCGGTCGTGGGCGGCTTCAACTCGTACTCTTTCGGCGGCTCGGCGCCCATCAGGTGCCTGACGAAATAGTCCCACCGCCGGCGAATCATGTAGGGCTCGCTGCCGAAGCCGTGGCCGCGATTCGGGAACAGGATGAAATCGAAGTCCTTGTTGGCCTTGATCAGTTCGTTGACGACCATCATCGTGTTGTTCGGCGGCACGTTCGCGTCCATCGTTCCGTGCGCGATCAGCAGTTTGCCTTTCAGATTCTTCGCGTGGTTCTGATTGGCCTGGTCGTCGTAGTTGGTCGTCCCGTCGCTCTTGCGTTCGAGAAGGCCCTGCCACTTCTCGCCCCAGTCGTCCTCGTAGTTCCGGTTGTCGTGGTTGCCCGCCTGTGACACGCCGACCTTGAAGAAGTCAGGATGGCGGAACATCGCCGCCGCGGCCGCAAAGCCTCCGCCCGAGTGGCCGTAGATGCCGGCGCGCTCGATATCGATCCACGGAGTATTTCTCGGCGAGCTGCTTCATGCCGGCGATCTGGTCGGGCAGGGTGTTGTCGCCCATGTTCGCCGTAGTAGGCCTCGTGAAACTTCTTCGACCGGCCTGGCGTCCCCATGCCGTCGATCTGCACGACGACGAAGCCAAGCTCCGCGAGCGCCTGCGTATCGCCGCGGGCCGGTGAGAAGCTGCGGCTGCCGACGCTGCCCGATTGCGGTCCAGGATAGATGCTGTTCACGATCGGATACTTCCGCGAGGCGTCGAAGTTCGTCGGACGATAGAGCAGCCCGTAGATGTCGGTCACCCCATCGCGAGCCTTGACGGTGAACGGCATCGGCGGTTTCCAGCCCGTGGCCTCCAGCTTCGTGATGTCCGCCTTTTCGAGCGTCATCACTTCTTTGCCGTCGAGATTGCGGAGCGACCGCAACGGGAGGCACCTCCGGACGCGAGTAGCTGTCGACGAAGAACTGTCCGGACGGTGACAGCGAGATCTCGTGGTTCGCGTCCTCAGGCGTAAGCAACGCCTGGCCCTTGCCGTCCATGCCAATGCGATAGAAATGGACGAAATACGGATCGCGCCCCTTCTCGCGTCCCATTCCGAGGAAATAGAGCTGCCGCTTCTTCTCGTCGACGCGCAGCAGCTGAGTGACGTTGCCTTCCCCGGACGTGATCGGCTGTTTCAAGCGCGCCGCTCTGCAGGTCGTACAGATAAAGCTGTCCCCAGTTGTCGCGCTCGGAGAACCAAATCACCTCGTTCGACGCGGGCAGATAGCGCCAGTTCACGCGCCCGTTGCCGGACTCGTAGAACGTGTCGACCTTCTCGGTCAATACCGTCCGCACATCGCCGGTCGACGGTGTCGGCCACGCGCAGGGTCGCCTGCTTGTGATCGCGCGAGCTCGAGACGAACGCCAGCTTCGAGCCGTCCGGGTGCCACTGCACGTCACCCCAGTCGCCGCGGCAGGCGACGTGATCGCACAGCGTCGATCGGTGCGGATCGGGATCCATCTTGAACCGCACGACCTTGGCTGTCGGCACGTCGATGACGACGCGTTCGATCATGAAGATGTGCTCGTCGCCGGGCAGCGGATACTTCCAGGCCTGGAGCTGCGGATGGCCGACGCGGGTGTCGACGAGATACATCTCGCCGACCTTCCGGCCGTCGTGCTGGAAGGTCGCGATCTTCTTCGAGTCGGGCGACCAGAGCACGATCGGCCGTTCGCTCTTCGACCAGCCGGCGTTGTCGGTCGCATAGCCGAAGTCCTTGACGCCGTCGGTGGTCAGCGCCGTTTCCTTGCCACTCGACACCTCGCGTACCCAGAGGTTGTAATTGCGGATGAACGCGACGCGCGTGCCGTCGGGTGACGCCACTTCGGGCCGGGCGCCGCCGCGGCCGCCGCGTCCCCCACGGCCACCGCCTTCCTCTTCGGTCGCCACGCCTGGGACCTGCGTGCAGTTGCTGGCGTCAGCATCGCAGCGCCAGCGTCGTCCGGCCGCTGCGAACAGGATCGCGTCGCCCTCCGGTCGCTCGCGTGAACTCCGTGAACGGCAATTGCGTGGCGCTGTACTTCGCTCCGGCCGCGCCGACAGCGCAGCCGCCAGCTTCGCATGATCGAACGCGGCAGCTTTGGTGGCGGTCGATGGATCGACGGTCAGGAACTCCGTGCCGGTCTGCGTCGTGACGCGATACCAGAACCGCTCGCCAGTCAACCACGCCGGCCGGATGCCCGTAGCGGAACACCAGCGGCGTGGTGTTGTAGTTCAGCAGGCGTTCGGCGCGAGCGTAGTCGGCGGCCGTGAGCGCGCGTGCGGGCTCGGTCTTCTGCTGCGCCGTCGCCGGGAGCGTGGCGAGACCGACGGCCAGCAGAACCGCACAAGCAAACGAAAGGCGGAGCGGACCAATGATTCGAGCCATATCATCCTCTCGAGCCGAAAAAACAAGGTGGACCAGAGTGCACGGCTGACCGCAGTAGGAACACAGCCGACCGTCGGGGGTAGAGTATAAGAGACGGTAGGAGAAGCTGTAATGGGAACGCCGCAAAAGGGCTCGAACAAGAAGCCAAAGAAGGCGAGGCGTGCCGGCACGCGAGCGCTGAAGCCGAAGGGTGTCCCGAAGGACGACCAGATCAAGGGTGGTCGCACGCCATCTCCGGGTGGCCCCGTGCCGACTCCCTATCCGAACGTCGGGTGAACGACTCCGGGCGTTCGTACCCGCAGCGCGCGACGCTCATTTCGAGCGCTCATCGGGTTGCGCCGTGAGCATGTCCTCGAGAGCCGCCAGCCGCAACTGAATCTCCGCAAGGCTCGACGTTCGCAGGCGCAGGAACACCGCGACCGTGCTCAGCGTAGCGATCAGCACGCTCAGCATTCCGATCGTCGTGACGAACGGAATAGCCGAACCCACCACCGTTGCGAAGGGCAGATTGCCCTCCCAGAAGCCTCGGAGCATCTCGAGGATCTCAATGCCCGTGAGAATGCCGAACACCAGCACGATGAACAGGGTCACGCCCCAGGCGCAGATGCTGACGCGCCGGATGAACCGGTCAATCCGTTTTTCGCGCTCGACGAACTCCCACGCCTCGTCAGCCGCCTTGGATCGATCTCTAGCCATTGGCTCCCTCTCTTTGTCTGCCGTTCCCGAAGATGTGCACTACTGGCGGCCGATCGCCTCGTGCAAACGCTGTTTCGCATGGTGCAGACGCGACCGCACCGTGCCGATCGAGCAGCCGACGATCACCGAGATCTGTGCGTAGGTCATGTCCTCCTGATAGCGAAGCAGCAGGACCTCGCGTTGCGCTGGTGACAATTCCTTGAGGGCTGCCGCCATTGACGACTGATCGAGGCTGCCGATTGGCTCATCCGGAGCGTGTGCCAGATCGATCTCTCGCCCGGCCTCCTCGAGAAGCTCACGCTCGCGTTTCCTGCCGCGCAGGAAGTCGATGGCCCGATGGCGAGTGGTCTGGAAGAGCCAGGTGCGAAAGGCTCGCGGATTGCTCAGCGCGCCGATGCGCGTGTACACCGCGAGCCACACTTCCTGCTGCACGTCATCCGCGTCGTCGCCGAGGAGGCCCCTGAGATGTGCGAGCGTGCGCGCGCCGAACCACTCCATGAGCCGGGAGAAGGCCGTCTCGTCTCCAGCCTGGCAGCGAAGCACCAGCAGGAAGAGCCGTTTCTCGTCGTCGCGCGGCGCACGGTGGTCGGACATGGCCTCCAGAGCGAGCGTTCACGGCCGTGGGCTTCAGCGCTTGAATGACTGTTCCAGCCGGGTCATCAGATCGAGCCAGCGCGCCTCTTCGGTCTGCAGCACCTGCGTCAGCACGGACTCCCTTTCGCGAATCTGCCGCTCGCGTTCTGCCGCGCTTGCCGCCTGTTGCTTGAACATGCGGCCCATGTCGTTTGCCTGTTCACGTTCCTCGACGCTCGTCGCCTGCGCGGCTTCGCTCTGTGCGCCGGACAGGAGGTTAGCAAACTCTTGCGAACGTGCGCTCGCGTCCGTCAGTTCCTTTCGCACCGAATCGAGCTGTGCGCCGACCTGAATCAGACGGCTCTGCTGCGCGGACAGGTACACGCTCAGGCCCTGGATCTGCGACTGCTGGCGGCTCGACTCTTCGACCGCCAGTCGAAGCTGACGAACCTCGGCGATGAGGGCGGTATACGAACCGGCAGCGGGTCTTCATTCCGTGCCTGTCCCCAGGCGACAGCTGAACCTGCCGCAAAAAGGATCGCGATGGGAACGAGCAGCTGAGCGGCACGATGTGGGGTCTTCATGATGTCCCTCCCAAAGACCGGCGGCGTCTGGCAGCCGGGGCGCCCTGCTTCCTCGCCGAAGCCTTGGCGTAGGCGGGATGCCGGCCTAGGGACGTTTCTCGGCAGCCGAAAGTTCAAACCGCTCGGATGTCGCTATCCTGCTGAAAATACAAGGGTAAGAGGCCGCCAGCGCAAGATGTCGATCTGCTGCCGGGTCGTTCGACGAATGATTAGGAAGTACAAGAAGAGAAGGAGACAGACAGATGCGATTTCTCTGTGTTCACAAGGGGCCGGAAGGTGCACCACCAACCCTGAAGATGATGGAAGACATGGGCACGCTGATAAGCGAGATGTCGGCTGCCGGCGTGCTGCTGGCGACCGAGGGGTGCCTGCCGAGCGCGAAAGGCGCCCGCGTGCGGCGCTCGAATGGAAAGATCACCGTGACCGATGGACCCTTCACCGAGTCGAAGGAAGTGATCGGTGGGTTCGCGTTGATTCAGGTCACGTCAAAGGACGAAGCCATCGAGTGGACCAAGCGCTTCATCAATGTCGTCGGCGAAGGCGAGAGCGAGATTCGTGAGCTGTGCGAGGTGCCGGCGTATCAAGGATGAGGAGTTGCCGGCGCCGCCAACAGCAGGCGGTTCTTCGGCGTGATCGCATCCGGAATGGTCTGCGTCCACACGCGATAGCCCTGCTGCTCGAGCCGCACGGCGCGGACGGCATCGATCGCCAGCGTGACATCCATCCAGCCTGCGAGCGAACCCGCGTCGCACGTCTCGTCGTCATGACAGCACGGCAGCACCGCGAGTCGCGCGCGAGCCTCGATCGCGCGATCCAGAATCCGGTCCGTCAACGCGCCGCACGCGTGGCACGACACGACGACATCGTCGGCTGTCAGCGCCACGTCGTCCATCGACGCGGTGACAAACGACACGCGCTCGGCGAGCCGGGGCCATGCGGTGACGAGCGCGGCGTGGAGCGCGAACGCTGACGGCGGGATCGCCGAATCGATGACCAGCGCGGACGGCGAGGAGTCGTCGAGCAGCAGCATCGTCTGCGCGAGGAGACCGTGCCCGCCCGCGAGATCGACGATGCGTCCGCCACGCATCACGCGTCGTGTTCGTCTGGCGACCTCCCACGATTCGTAGAGCTCCTTGCGCGGGATACAGCCCGCCTGGCAGACGACGCGGCCGAGGCGATCGAACAGCCGTTCACCGGGAAATCGCGCGAGGTCGTAGTGCGTCAGCCGGCTGCGGGATGCCGGTGAGAATTGCGGTGTCTCCGTCAGCATCTCGTCACTCCGTTCGTCCCCATACGAGCTCATGCGTGTCGTTTCGGGCTGACTGTCACAAAACCTTTACAGTTTGGTTTGGACCTCGATATATTACGCCCCGACGCATTCTGACCGCGTCTCGCCGCACGAGGGCGCCTGTCCGTCCCTCGTGCACGGGCCATTTCGATCCGCAGCTTGGAGGACACATGAGGACGTTCCTTGGAGCATTGGTTTGCTCCCTCCTGCTCGCGCCCTCGTACGCATCCGCGCAATCGGAAGCGACGCTGACCGGAACGGTCAAAGATACGAGCGGTGCCGTGATCCCGGGAGCAACCATCACCGCTCGCACATGTGGCGACCAACGACACCCGGACCACCACCTCGGGACCCGAGGGGCACTACCGCCTGACCAACCTGCCGCGCGGCAACTACGACGTCAAGGCAGAGCTCCAGGGCTTTCAGACCGATCAACCAGACCGGCGTGCTGCTGACGGTCGGCGACACCGTCCGGCTCGACTTCGCGATGGCGGTCGGCGGGCTCAACGAGACCGTCAGCGTCGTCTCGCAGGCGAGCCTGGTCAACACGGAAGAAGGCCGCATCTCGAATCTCGTCGACGAGAAGCGCGTCAGCGAGCTGCCGCTGAACGGCCGCAACGTGTTCCAGCTGATGGAGCTGCAGCCCGGCGCCACCGGCAATCCCGGCAACGTCGTGCTCGGCGGCTCGGCCGGCGGCAACTCCGCGTTCATCAACGGTCAGCGCAACCGCGCCAACAACTTCCTGCTCGACGGCACCGACAACAACGATCAGTTCACCGCGGGACGCGTGGCGGTCAACCCCAACGTCGACATGGTTCAGGAGTTCCGCGTCTCGACGAACAACTTCTCGGCCGAGTTCGGCCGCAACAGCGCATCGGTCGTCAACGTCGTGACCAAGGCTGGTACCAACGCCGTTCCACGGCACGGCCTACGAGTTCCTGCGCAACGATGCGCTGGACGCGCGGACGGTGTTTGCCGCGGCGAAGTCGATCCGCTGAAGTTCAACCAGTTCGGCGGAACGGTCGGCGGCCCGATCGTCAAGAACAAGACCTTCTTCTTCGGCGTCGTACGAAGGGCTGCGCGTCGACGCGTGGCGTGACGCTGGTGCGCACGGTCGAGACGCCGGAGTTCCGTCAGCTGGTCGCGCAGCAGTTTCCCAACTCGATCGCCAACTTCCTGTTCCAGAACTTCCCGTCGCCGTCGCCGACCAGCAACATCCGCGATACCGGGCAGACCGGTCGCCGGGCTGGCAAACCGACAGCGCCGCCAACAATCCGGGCGTGGCCACCAATCCGAACTACGCGCCGCGGCGGCGCGCTGTTCCGCAACACGCTGCAGGCGACGCCCGACGGCATCCCGGACATCGGCACCGCGAACATTCCGCGTCAGCGAGAAGATCGACGGCGACCAGTTCAACATCCGCGTCGATCACGACATGAGCGCCGAACGCCCGGCTGCTGGGCCGTCTACTCTGGGACGATCGCATCTCAGGACGACAAGCAGACCATCCCGCGCAGCGAGGCATTCAACCAGCCGGTCGACGAGAAGGGCCGCAACCTCACGCTCGGCTACACGCACATCCTCTCGAACACGATGGTCAACGAGGCCCGCTTCGGCTACTCGTACCGCAAGCGCGGCCTGCTGGCCAACAACGAAGGCGTGCCGAACATCGGCTTCGACGATGGCGTGGTGGCGTTCGGCAACTTCTCGACCAACCCGGCCGTTTTCGAGCAGAAGACGTTCCACTGGGTCGACACGGTCTCGTGGACCACGGGCAACCACGGGATCAAGTTCGGCGGCGAAGTCCGGCACATCCGCGACAATTCGGATTTCGCGGTCCGGCGCGGCGGCTACCAGTTCCTCAACATCCACGACTTCGCGATGGACGAAGTGCGCGCGGTCACGATCATGGGCATCAATCCCGGCACCGGGCTGATCGAGCCGAACATCCGCAACTTCCGCTTCTGGGAGACCGGCGTTCTTCGTCCAGGACGACTGGAAGATGCTGCTCGAACCTGACGCGTGAATCTCGGGCTGCGCCACGAATGGTTCGGCCGTCCGAGCGAGGAGAACGACCTGCTCACCAACCTGATCCTCGGGCCCGGGCGCGACATCTTCGAGCAGATCGCGAACGGCGACGGTCGGTCAGGTCGATCAGGTGGTGCCCGACGACTGGAACAACTTCGCGCCGCGGCTCGGCGTCGTCCTGGGATCCGTGGGGCGACGGCACGGCTGGCGGTTCGCGGCGGCTACGGCATCGCCTACGAGCGGCTGTTCAACAACTCGATCACGAACATCCGCTTCAACCCGCCGTTCTATTCGTTTGCCGTCGCCAACCCGGCCAACGTCGCGTCGCAGGCGGGCGTTCCGATCGCCTACGGCCCGATGAATCCCGACGGCACCCTCCGCAACGAACCGATCACGATCACCGGCGACAACCGCAATATCGGCGTGCAGCCCGGGCTGAACATCCAGGGCAACATCATCGGCTGGAATCCGGCGTTCGGCACGTCACAGCAGTCGCTGCGCGTGCCCGATCCCAACACCAAGGATGCGTTCACGCACAACTGGTTCGTCGGTGCGCAGACCGAGCTGATGTGGGACATGGTGCTCGAAGCCAACTACGTCGGCAACGTCGGGCGCAACTACGGCCGGCTCGTCGACTACAACACCGATCCGCGGCGACCTGTTCGACGGCCGGCTCGACCGGCTGAACCCGGGCTTCGGCGGCATCAATTTCCGCGCGATGCTGGCGCGCAGCCGAATACCACGGCGCTGCAGCTCCAGTTGAACAGGCGCTTCACGGACGGCTTCACGCGGCCAGATCTCGTACACGCTCGGCAAGGCGATGGACACCGGATCTGACGTGCAGGTCGGCGCGCTGCCGGTCGATGCCCGCGCGCTCGATCTCGAGTGGGCCGCCGGCCGACTTCGACGTGCGCCACCGCTTCGTGGTGAACTGGCTGTGGGAGATCCCGTGCCTCGCGCGACGCCAGCGGGCTGACCGGAACGCTGCTCGGCGGATGGCAGGTCAACGGCATCACCGCGCTGCAGAGCGGGTTCCCGTTCAGCGTCTTCACCAGCTTCGCCGTATCCGACCGGCGACTACAACGGCGACGGCGTGAACAACGATCGGCCGAACCGCCGAGCTTCGGCACCGAACTGCCGAACGACGACCGCCAGGCGCTACATCAACGGCCTGTTCGTGGCGGCGGACTTCCCGCGGCCGGACGTCCTCGGCGATCTGCCGCGGAACGCCTATCGCGGCCCGGGCTTCGCGAGCACCGACCTGTCGCTGTTCAAGAACTTCGTGCTGCCGAAGTGGCGCGACGCGAAGATTCAGTTCCGCTTCGAGGTGTTCAACGTGTTCAACCGCGTCAACCTCCGGCTGCCCGAACGGCAACATGGCGCAGGGCACTTTCGGACGATCGACCCAGGCGTTCGCTGCACGCGAGATGCAGTTTGCGCTCAAGCTGATCTTCTGATCGACAGGAGACCCATCGAACAGGAGAAGAGAGACGGACTGCTTTTCTCTTCTCCTGTTTCTTGTGCTCCTGTGGCGACCTCGTGACACGC
This sequence comes from uncultured Acidobacteriota bacterium, assembly GCA_963710415.1. GTDB lineage: Bacteria > Acidobacteriota > Vicinamibacteria > Vicinamibacterales > 2-12-FULL-66-21 > CAVQAH01. The sequence continues at coordinate 476,268 of CAVQAH010000016.1, forward strand.
ACCGGCAACAGGATCGGCGTTCCGTCTCGTTGCTGGCGTGCCTCGCCGTCCCGTGGCCGTGACCGCCTGCAATCAACCCGCGCCAGCGCCTCCGACTTCACCACGGTCGATGATCGTCGTCACCGTCGACACCCTGCGCGCCGATCACGTCAACGCGCACGGTCGCGCCCGCGCTCGATCGCCTGGCGCGCGAGTCCGTCAGATTCGACACCGCGGTGACCGTCGCGCCGGTGACGCTGCCGGCCCACGCGTCGCTGCTGACCGGCACCTATCCCCCGGCTCACGGCGTTCGCGACAACCAGATCTTCTCGCTGGCTCCAGGCACGGCGACCTATCCGGCATGGTTGAAGGCGCGCGGCTATGCGACGGCGCGCGTTCGTCAGCGCCATCGTGCTCGATCACCGCTACGGCCTGAACAACGGCTTCGATACCTACGACGACGAGATGAGCGGCGCGGCCGAACGCAGCGCGCGCGAGACGCTCGACCGCGCCGAGCGCTGGGTCGGGCGCCGCTCGCCAGCCCTTCTTTCTGTGGGTGCATCTCTTCGAGCCGCATGCGCCGTACGTCGCCGGTTGCTACGCCGCCGAGGTGACGGCGGTCGACACCGAGCTCGATCGCTTCTTCAACGCGCTTCGCGGCCGCGGGATTTGGGACGACCTCGTCGTCAGCGTCACCTCCGATCACGGCGAGTCGCTCGGCGAGCATGGCGAGAGCACGCACGGCTACTTCGTCTACGACGCGACGGTCCGGATCCCATGGATCCTGAAAGCGCCCGGGCGTCAAGGCGCGCCAATTCGGTCATCAGGTGCGAATCGTCGATGTGCTGCCGACCATGATCGCCCTGTCGCGTGCCGCGGCAGCCGGGGAATCTCTGCCGGCCGAGCGTCGGACGGCGTGAATCTGGTGCCGTTCCTCGACGCGCGGCGATTCGCCGCGGCTCGAGGCCTACGTCGAGTCGTGGCTGCCCGCGGCACCAGTTCAACTGGAGCGAGCTGAAGTCGATTCGTACCGATCGATTCAAGTACATCGACGCGCCGGAACCGGAGCTCTACGATCTGACCGCGGATCCGATCGGAGACGATCGAACGCCTTGTCGTCGAACCAGGACACGGCGACCGCCATGAAGAACACGCTCGCCGCGATCGAGCGCGCGCACCCTGTGAGCAAGCGCGACGACAGCGGCCTGATGCCGACCCGGTCATGGCTGACAAGTTCATGGCTCTCGGGTATATCGGGTTCTCCGGTAGCACCGAGCCGAGACTCCGGCAGCGGTTGCCCGACCCGAAACGCAAGCTCGACGTCTACGAGCTGACGATGTCCGCGTACGAGCTGGCTGGCCGCAACAAACCTGACGAGGCGCTCGTGGCGTTGCGCCGCGCCGAGAAGATCGACCCGAACGTGACGCAGGTGCACTACCTGATCGGCACGATTCTCGGAACCCAGCACCGCTACGCCGAGGCCGCCGCCGCCCTCGAGCGTGCGGCCGCGCTGAATCCGCGTTTCGTGCCCGCGCGCTTCAAGCTGGCGCTTGCATACCTGCGGTTGGGCCAGCATGATCGCGCTGAACAGGGCCTGCGCGTCGTGCTCGACAACGAGCCGCGCAACGTCGGCGCGCATTCACAACCTCGCGGCGATTGCCTACTCGCGCGGCGATGTTCGTCGCGCAGAGGAGCTCGAACGTCAGGCCATAAGCATCGATGCCAACTACTACGACGCGTGGAACACGCTCGGCGCCATCTACGTCGTGTCGAAGCGCCCCGCCGAAGCGATCGAGGCGCTGAACACGGCGATCCGTCTCCAGCCATCCAGCGGCCAGGCCCACTACAACCTGGCGCTGGCGCTCCGTGCGAATGGTGAAGCCGACCGCGCGAGCGAAGCGGCGAGGAAGGCCTGCTCGCTCGACGCGCGGTTCTGCGGGAACGCCGCGAAGGAATGACAACCATGCTGAATACACGCGCTCTCTCATCCGGCCTGATCGCTCTCGCGGCGGCCGCTCGCGCTGTCTTCGTCGCCCGACGCCCAGCAACGGCCGTCGCTCTCGCTGGACAACATGGCGTGGCGGCACATCGGGCCGGCCGCATACGGCGGACGCATAGACGATGTCGAGGCGGTCGCGGGCAATCCGTCCATCATCTTCGTCGGCGCGGCGTCCGGCGGCATCTTCAAGAGCGTCAACAACGGCGTGACGTGGAAGCCGGTCTTCGACAAGGACGGCACGTCGCAGTCGATCGGCGATCTCGCAATCGCGCCCTCCGATCCCAATGTCATCTGGGCGGGGACGGGCGAGCCGAACAACCGCCAGAGCTCGTCGTGGGGCGACGGCGTCTACAAGTCGGTCGACGGCGGCGAGACGTGGACGCACATGGGTCTGCGCGACACGCCACCACGTCGGCCGCATCGTCATTCACCCGACCAACCCGAATCTCGTCTATCGTCGCGGCGCTCGGCCACCTCTGGGGACCGAACGATGAGCGCGGGCTGTACCGCACGAAGGACGGTGGAAAGACGTGGGACCGCGTCCTGAAGATCGACGCGGATACCGGCGTCGTCGACGTCGCGATGGATGCCGACGGCCGAACGTTGTTCGCGGCGGCCTACCAGCGGCGGCGGCGGGGGTGGGGATATCGTCGGTGGTGGACCCGGGAGTGGTCTGTATCGATCGCTCGACGGCGGCGACTCCTGGCAGAAGCTCGGCGGCGGGCTGCCCGAGGGCACGGTCGGCCGCATCGGCGTCGAGATCTCCCGCAGCAACCCCGACATCGTCTATGCGGTCGTCGAGCACAAAGAGGGTGGCGATCTTCGATCCGAGGATCGCGGGACGACGTGGACGAAGCAGAACAGCCTGAACCAGCGCCCGAGCTATTACAGCCAGATCAGGATCGATCCGAAGAATCCCAACAAGCTCTGGAAGCTCGCTTCGCCACTCTTCGTCTCGATCGACGCCGGCAAGACGTGGCGCAGCAACGACACCGGGCGACAGGATCCACGTCGATCACCACGCGCTGTGGATCAATCCGAACAACCCGGACCACCTCATGCTCGGCAACGACGGCGGCCTGTATTTCTCGTACGACGGCAGCAGGACGTGGGACTTCATCGACAACCTGCCGATCGGCCAGTACTACGACATCTCGGTCGACACCCGCGATCCTTACTGGGTCTACGGCGGCACTCAGGACAACGGCACGTGGGCGCTTCCGGTCAGGACCTACAGCATGCTTGGCATCACCAACAACGACGTCGTGAACATCGCCTATGGCGACGGGTTCTACACGATTCCTGACCCGAAGGATCCGCGAGTCATCTACGCGAACTCGCAGAGCGGCCGCACCTATCTGGTCGATGCCGAGACGCGAGAGGAAGAAAGGGCATCCGGCCCGGTGCCGCCGGACGACAAGGAGGTCGTACCGCTTCAACTGGAGCACGCCGATGTTCATCTCGCCGCACGACTCGCGGGTGATCTACTACGGCGGCAACAAGCTGTTCCGCACCGCCGATCGCGGGCACAAATGGGACGTCATCAGCCCCGACCTGTCGCTCAATCAGGACTGGAAGAAACTGCCGCTCATGGGGCCGGAGCGCAGCGCGGACACGTTGTCGCGCGACGACGGGGTCAGCGATTTCGGCACGATCACGACGATCACCGAATCGCCGGTGAAGGCCGGCGTCATCTACGTCGGCACGGATGACGGCCTCGTGCAGATGACGAACGACGGCGGCAAGAACTGGCAGAACATCACGTCGAAGTTCAAGCTGCCCGGCTCGCGATGGGTCAGCCGTGTTCTGGCGTCACGTCACGGCGCGGGCACGGCATTCGTGGCGTTCGACGGCCATCAGGACGACGATTTCAAGCCGTACATTTTCCGGACCACGGACAACGGCAACACCTGGACCTCGATTGCCGGAGACATCCCGAACGGAATGGTCGTGAACGCGCTCGAGGAGCATCCGCGAAATCCGAATCTGCTGTTTGCGGGCACGGAGTTCGGACTGTTCGTCACGATCAACGGAGGGGCGAACTGGACGCACGTCCGCGGCAATCTCCCGCGCGTGCCCATTGACGACATCGTCTTCAACGAGCGCACCAACGACGTCGTCCTCGGCACGCACGGTCGCAGCATCATCGTGCTCGACGATGCCGCGATGCTGGAGCAGCTGAACGAGAAGGTGCTGACGACGGATGCGCATCTGTTCCCGATCAGACCGGCGATGCAGTACTACGAGGCGCGGATGTTGCCGATGCCGGGCGCCTCTGAGTTCTCCGCGCCGAATCCGGAGTACGGTGCGCTGATCACCTACTACCTGAGGAGCGATCCCCCGAAGGAAACAGGCACCGCGTCCGGCAACGGCGGGGCGAACGGCAATGGAAGCTCAGGTTCGAGCGATACGCAGAGCAAGCCGCCGGCTGCGGCAAATGCCAAGACAGTGAAGATCACGGTGCTCGGCCCGGACGGCAGCGTCGTTCGCGAGCTGCAGGGCCCCGATCGGCAGGGTTTCAATCGCGTGAGCTGGGATCTGCGTTATCCGCTCACGTTCAAGCCGGTCGAGGGCGATGAAGGATGGTTCGGGCCGCCGAAAGGCACATTCGTGCTGCCTGGCGAATACACGGTCAAGCTGACGGCGCGAGGGCAGGATGCTCACCCAGAAGGTGCGCGTGGGCGTCGATCCGAGGGCGCACACGACTCCTGAGGCGCTCGACGCCCGGTTCAAGGCCAGCTCAGGCCGTCGCCGAACTCCAGCGTGCATTCACAGAGTCGTCGGACGTCGTGGCGGCGGTCACCAAGGACCTCGATGAGGTCAATGCGGTGCTCAAGAGCCGCAGCGACGTCCCCGGCCGAGGTCACGACCGAGGTCAAGGAGTTCTCGAAGAAGCTGGACGACCTGAAGGAGAAGTTCAAGGGCGGATGGGGCGGCGCCCGGTTCAGCATTTTCGATCTCGCCGGGCAGCTTCAGGCATCGACGTCCGCGCCGACCGACGCGCAAATGCGATCGCTGGATCAGATCACCACGAAGCTCACGACCCAGGTCGGGCGAGCTCAATGCGTTCACGTCGCGCGACGTCCCGGCGCTGCATGAAAAACTGCGGGCGGCCGGGCTGGTGGCGGTGGGTGTCAAGCCGGTGGCGCCGCCGAAGAAACAGTAGCTCAGGGAAATCTGACGACGGCGTTCGGTTCGGGCCGTTCGCGCGATCGCGACGGCAGCGAACCTTCTGGCGCCGCAGACCACTTCGCGCCGTTCACGAGCGCGTCGATCGACTCGAAGCCGCCGAGGTGATCGAAGCGGTCGAACACGAACGGCAGGCCCTCCGCTTCGAGCGGCGAATTCGCGTCGCTGACGTGGAAGTGCAGGTGTGGACCGATCGAACTGCTGCCGGAGGCGCCGAGCCTGGCGATCACCTGGCCGCGCGTGACGCGGTCACCCGCCTTTCACCAGGATGCTGCCGCGCTGCAGGTGCTCGTAGAACGCATAACGTCCCGCGCCGAGATCGATGGCCACGTAGTTCCCGCTGGCGATCTCCGGCGGGATCGGAGGCTGCGTGAAGTCGGGGACGTCGTCTGACGGCCGCACGTGATCGTGCCGTCAGCGACCGCCAATACGTCCGATCCGAATCCATTCCAGTCAGCGGGCCTGCTCGTCGCCTTTGGTGTCAGTGCGCCATCGGGCGGGAGCGCGATCCAATCGATCGCGAACCTCGCAGGAATTCGCGCGCGTCCGCCGAGCGTGTAAATGGCGGTGCGATGTCCGCCTTTGAGCAGCGGGTCGTAGATCGCCACCCACGGGCCGCCATGGAGCGGTGGACCCAGGGCGACCGGCTCCTGTTTGTTCACCAGCGCGACCCCGCCCGACGTGGCGGCGCTGACCGGCTCCAATGATCGCATCAGCACCATCTGAACCGCATGCGCGACCGATGCGGGAGCGGGCTCTCCGGCTGGCAGCGCGATCCACAGCATCACCACCGCACGCATTCCTGCGCCGACGATCTCTGGCGTCGGATGATCGCTTCGAAGGCCGGGACGAACGATACGCCGACGAAGATCCTGGCCCTGATACTCCGCGAGCGCACGTCCGCCGGCGCCAGCAAGGACGCGGACGGCTGTCAGCGATACGTCGAACGGGAGGAAGTTGGTGATGTGCAGTTCGTAGGCGAGCTGCGTTCTGCCCGCTTCTGTGAACGTGACGGGTGCCACGGGCACGAGAAGATCGACCGACTGCACAACGGGTGCGCGGCCCTGCGCTCCAATCGCGAGGTTCTGCAGCATCGCTGCACCGAGGAGAACGATCCGCCAGCTGGACATGACGAAATTATGTCAGGGTAGCAGCGCGCAGAGTGTCGCTGGAACGGCTCGGTTCGTCTACCCGGCCGCTGAAAGACCGTGATAGCGTGAGTGGCCCTCGATGATGACCAACGACACGCCGGCACACTCGGGCTTGAGCCGGTTCGCGCCTGGCCTCGCCATGCTGCGCGAGTACCCGAAGGGAGTGGCTGCGTGACGATATTGCAGCCGGACTGTCGGTGGCGGCGGTTGCGCTGCCCGGTCGCGATTGCCTACGCGGAGCTTGCCGGCTTTCCGCCGGTGGTTGGCCTCTATGCGTCGATACTGCCGCTCGTCGTCTACGCCGTATTCGGCACATCCCGGCAACTGATCGTCAATCCCGACGCGGCGACCTGCGCGATGGTCGCGGCTATTGTCGCGCCGCTCGCGGGCGGGGACGCGGCGCTCTACAGCTCGCTGGCTGTGTCGCTTGCGGTGTTCGCCGGGTTGGTGTGCATCATCGCTGGGTTCTTTCGGCTCGGCTTCATCGCCGACTTCCTCGGCAAGCCCGTGCTCGTCGGTTTCATGAACGGCATCGCCATCAGCATCGTGCTCGGCCAGCTCGGCAAGGTCTTCGGCTTTCCAATCGAGTCCGGCCGCATCCTGCCGCGGCTCGCTGGAGTTCGTCTCGAAACTGCCGGAGACGCACGTGCCGACGCTCGCCGTCGGCATCGTGACGTTCGTGCTCATGTGAGGCCATACGACGCTTCTATCCAAAGCTTCCCGCGCCGCTCATCGCGGTCGCGGTGGCCGTGGTGCTCGTCAAGGCCATGGCGCTCGACAAGGCAGGTGTGGCGGTGCTCGGTGAAGTGCCCGCGGGACTGCCGTCACTCGGCTGGACACCGATTCCACCGGTCCACGTGATGCCGTTGATGACAGGCGCAGCCGGCCTCGCGCTGGTCGAGCTTCACCAGCGGTATGGTGACGGCCCGGAGCTTTGCGGCGCGCAATCAGTACGAGATCGACGTGGATCGCGAGTTCATTGCGCTTGGCGCTTGCAACGTGGCCGCCGGGCTGTCGCAAGGATTCGCCGTGACCGGCGCGGACTCGCGCACCGCGGTGAGCGATGTGATGGGGGGAAGACCCAAGTCACCGGCCTCGTCGCGGCCGCCACGATTGCGGTCGGTTCTGCTGTTCTTCACCGGCCCGCTGCGATATCTGCCGAACAGCGCGCTCGGTGCGGTGCTCATCTCCGCGGGACTCGGGCTGTTCGATTGGCGGGCGCTCGTTCGCTTCGCTCGCATTCGGGAAGGGGAGTTCCTGGTGTGTGTGGCGGCCACACTCGGCGTCGTGGCGATCGGCGCCCTGCAGGGCATCGCGATCTCGATCGGGCTGGCGATGCTGGTACTTGCTCGTCAGGTCGTCGCGGCCCGCCGACGCCGTGCTCGGCCGGGTCGAGGGCTTGCAGGGGTTCTATGACGTCGCGCACTTCGAGGGTGCGAAGGCCCATTCCTGGTCTCGTCCTGTATCGATTCACCGCGTCGCTCATCTTCTACAATGCGCCTCATTTCAGGCGCCGCGTGCTCGCCGTCGCCGACGCCCACCCCGGTGCCAAATGGCTGATTGTGGACGGATCGTCGATCGTTCACCTCGACAGCACGGGAGCCGATACGCTGGTGACGCTTGCCGAAGACTTGCGGGCCGGGAACGGTTGGGGATCGCGGCCGTCATATCCGCAGGTGCAGCGGATGCTCGAGAGTAGCGGCGCCCTCGAACGTCTCGGGCCGGACGCGGTGATGCGGTCGCTGCGCGCAGCCGTCGAGACCCTCAGGTCTGAGAGAAGAAGGAAAGAAGCATATGTCAGCTTCCAGTCTCTCTGCGCGAGATCTCCGTGTGTTTGTCGCTCCTGATGCTGACCGCTGTCTGGTTCGGCGCGCAGGAACCCAGCTTCCTACGTTGGCACCTGGACCGGTTCGTGGGATGGCGCCGGCACCGGTGGCTTCGAGTTGACGCTCGAAAAGGGAAAGGAGGGCGCGCTCACCGGCCGTGTCTCGGTGACGGGCGAGCCGACTTACAAGGCGACGCTGAAAACCGTATCGTTCGACGGTGCAAAGATGACGGCGACCTACGACTTTCCGCCGGATGAATCGCTCGAGGTCCTGCTGGTTGCGACCTTTGAGGGCAACAAGGCGAAGGGAACCTGGGCGGCTCGTGGAAAGAACGGCGGCAACGAGCTGGTCAGCGGAACCTGGACGGTCACGAAGTCCTGATCGGCTCGTCACACCTCCAGGCGTGGTTCAGAAGACGAACTTCACTGCGACGACCACGAAGCATCCAGCCCTCCGCTGAGCAGCTAGAAACTGTAGATCGTCCTTATCTGGTATTCAAATCGACTCAATACGACTTAATCTGTCGTCTCGCCTCAATCGCGTTGACTGCCGGGCCCGCGGCCGACATCGGCCTTGCGGCGACGCCGATCGAGTGCGTCGGCGCACGAACGGATGGCATCCGCGTCGGTTGACGACAGCGCCTCGGCTTCAATCCTGGTCAGGTCGTCGCCTGTTGTGTGAATTTGCGAACGCGCGCGCCAGGCTTCGGCCAAGCGGCGGCGGAGAGGTTTGAAGGCTAGAAGTGCTTGATATTCAATTATTTGCGGAGCATAGACGGCGAAGATCCAGGCGAGTCAAACATGCCGGGATATGGACAATTGCTCAAATACGGACAATCGCGGCAGGTCAGCCCGCGGCTAGCTGCCCGCGTCGACGGCGACGCGCACCCGCACCGCGTCGGGCCGTTGTGAAGGCTGCGGCTCGGGCATCTGGAGATCTGGCATCGGCGTGGTCAGAAACAGCTTGCGGGCGGCGAGTCCGAGCCACCGCGCCGAGCGATTCGAGCGCGCCACGCGCGCGCTGTCGGTTGCAATGCCGGTGTTCGCATACATCTGGCGATAGAGCTTTGAGATGAGGACGAACGCCAGCCTGCCCTTGAGCGATTCAACGACCCGTGCCCGCTTCCAGATGCTCTGCCAGCTGTAGAACCGATCCCAGGCATGCTGGGTGCGCGTGCGGATCTCTTCGAGCGACATCTTGGCGTGCGGGACGAACAGTTTCGGACGACGGTGCTGAGGAATGAGCCAATGCCTGGTGATGGGAATGCCGTCCACCTCGGCCGTCCGATTGGCGTCTTCGCGCGCCCATTTTTCGAAATCGACGGTTCCCGGAAAGGGTGTGAGCAGCACGAATTGGGCGAAGGTCAAATCCGCCTGTTCGGCAAGGTCGACCGTCGCGTCGAACGTCTGGGCGTCGTCGCTCGGCAGGCCGAAGATGAACGATCCGAGCACGTGGATATCGTGTTGGCGAAACGCGCGGAGGCGTTCGACCAGGGCATCGCCGGCGAGGTTGAAGCCCTTGAAGACGTCCTTCAACCCGGCGGTGGTCACCGACTCGACTCCGACGAGCGCGCCGCGGATGTGCGCACGGCGCATCGCAGTCAGAAACTCCGGATCTTCCGCCGCTTCCATGGTGATCTGCGTGTAGAAGACGAGATCTTTCGGCAGCCGGGCGAGTTGCGCCATCAACTCGAACCGTTCCTCGCGGATCGCTTGCAATTCGTGAAGCCGTGACGGGTCGGCGCGTCGCCGCGCCTGCGCGAGATCTTCGAAGGTCACCGGATAGAAGTTGTCGTCAGCGAGCGCGATGAAGCGAAACCCCTGACGCCGCAGTTCGACGACCTCCTGCACCACGCGCTCGACCTGCCGCTGCCGTGGCTCCTGGCCGTCGGTGCGCCAGACCGAGCAGAACGAGCAATGCTTCGGGCAGCCGCGAAGCGTTTGCACCGAACCCCACATGTAGCGGCCCTTCGGAAGCAGGTCCCATCGCGCCGACGCAAAGCGGTCGCCGGCGACGCGCCCACCTTCGTACATCTGGGAGGGCCGTCCCGCGAGGCAGTCCTCGACCACTCTCTGCCAGATCAGATCGCCATCGCCGCGCACGACTGCGTGTGCCGAGCCGTGTTCCCTCGCCTCGTCCGGAAAGAGCGTGGCGTGAATCCCCCCAAACACGACCCAGGCGCCGCGGTCCCTCGCCAGTCGACCGATCTCGTATCCGCGGAGGGCATTTCCGGAGTGGATGCCGATACCGACCACGTCACCGGCAGAAATGACGAGTGGATCGATCTGGTCCAGCGTTTCATCAACCAGGTTCGGCTTGCCCCATCGCGTGCCGGTGGCGGCCGCCAAGACGTACAGCCACCGCGGCGTGATCACCGCCACGCCAAAGGACAAATCACTCGGATTGACAAGGTGGATGCGCGTGCCCGTAACCACTTCAGACAAGGAGCCTCTCTGCACAGTCACACGGTGACAAGCACGACAGTGCTGTAACGCACGAAGTCAGACGATTCGTTGGTGGAGGCAGTCGACCGGCACTTAAACCTCCACCGCCCGGCACCGGGGAGGGCAGCGGCAGGCCTCAGAGCTTAGAACCCGAGACTCTGTTATCCGAGCCGTACTACGACTGCGACGAGAACTGTGATTACGCGACTTCCGACCGAGCTTGCTACGCGACCTTGACGGTCTCGGCGCGCGGACCCTTCGGACCTTGCCCTCGCTCGAACGTCACGGCCTGACCTTCGCGGAGGTCGTCGAAACGCACTCCCGTGCAAGCCGAGTTGTGGAAGAAATACTCGTTTCCGTCGGTTGCCAGAATGAAACCGAATCCCTTGTCGCTGACGATTCGCTTAATCGTGCCGTTCATAGCTGCCATAGCCGCTCCCCCGAGGTCGCCCGTCGGTCTAAAGTGAGATGTGAGCATACTCTGTTTCGGTGCTTCTGCGGCAGCAATCGACGGCCGATGACTCATTTGCCGGGTAGCCCGGACACACAGTCCAGGCCGGCTCTGACAGGCCTGTGTCACATGGTTCGCCACCGCGTCGAGGTCCCCGCGCTTCAGTAATTTGCCGCCGATAGCGAGCGTGCGGATCCGGCGCACGGTCCTCAGGTCCGCAACCGGGTTCACATCGAGAATCGGCGGGTTTCCCGGCCTCGATGGTGCCAGAACTGATTTTCCCCGGCGAAATACGCTGGCTCGACCATGTTCCCAGGGCCAGGCCCGCCCCGGTCTCGTTCCACCTGTTAAGATGCCACTTCTTCCCGGAGTGGAGATCCTCGGCAGCTATGTCCGGCCTGGCGGCGCTGATCGCCCATGTGAGTTTCTGGGTGCTCCTCCCATACGGATGGTTTTTCGAGGAGATCGGACCGCGCGGCATAACTGTGTTCCTTCTGCTGTGGCTGATCGGCTACGTTGGACTGCCGCTGGTAACATACGGGCCCCTGCTGTTCTCGTCGTTCGTCGCGTTGCTCGATATCGCCCTGGTGTTCATCGTCTTCAAGGGCGACGTGCGCTTGTCGTGAGAGTGAGACCCTGTCGGATTGAGGGGATGGAGAGACAACATGCGATTTGTCAGCCGCGCCGCGGTTCTCGCTGTCGGATTGATCCTCGCGTTTGCCAGTGGCCCACGCGCCGCGGCGAAACGTCCGGTAACCATCGATGACGCCTTGCACCTCAGGAGCGTATCGAGTGCTCAGATCTCGCCTGACGGCTCCCGCGTCCTGTTTACGGTGCGCGGCTGGGAATGGCCAGGAGGCAAAGTCGAGCCCGACAAGGGCACGAAGCCGCCCGACCTGCGATCGCACGTCTGGATGGCGACGACGGACGGCTCCGAGCCGGCCCGCCAGATCACCTTCGGCGACAAGGGGGAATCGTCGCCGGCGTGGTCGCCGGACGGCAAGTACATCAGCTTCCTCTCGTCGCGCGGTGCCGCGCCGGCGGAAGGCGACGCTGCCGAAGCCCGAAGACCCAGATCTGGCTGCTCCGCGCCGATGGTGGAGAAGCCTGGCGTCTGACCGACGCCAAGGAGAGCATCAGCGCCTACGAGTGGGCACCCGACAGCACGAAGATTGCCTATCTGTCGATCGACGCCTTGCCGAAGGACGAGGACGAAGCGCGGCGGCGCAAAGACGACGAGCGCATCTTCGAGGGCAACCATCGGATGCAGCACGTCTGGACCATCGCGCTCGACTCGAAGCAGGCCACACAAATCACCAGCGGCACCGAGTTCACCGTGCGCAGCATGAACTGGGCGCCGGACAGCGCGCGCATCGTCGTCGGCGCTGGAACCACGCCGCTGATTCGCGATGAGCGCCAGGACATCGTTGTCGTGACGCTCGCGACGAAGACCCTCGACAAGATCGCGGCAACGCCGGCGCCCGAGAGCGCTCCACGCTGGTCGCCCGACGGCAGCACCATCGCTTACAACCTCCTGCCGATGGGCGACGCCGCCACGAATCGCGACGGCATCATGACGCGCCCCTTGTTCAACACGCGTCTGATGCTGTACGACGTCGCGACGAAGAAGACCACGGACGTGTCCGACGCGAAGTTCGATCAGCCTGCCGGATCGGTCGTGTGGGCGCCTGACAGCAAGCGGCTGTATTTCGGCATCGGCGACCGCACCTACCGGTCGGTCGTGGCCTACAACCTGACGACGCGTCGGTACTCGACGCTGACCGAAGGAGCAGATGATCTCCTTTGGCAATGGTGGGCTGAGCAAGGACGGGTCACGGGTTGCGTACACGATGGATTCGGCGAGCGCGCCGGCCGACGTGTTCGTCGCCGGGGCCGATTTCAGCGCGCCGCGAAAACTGTCGAACGTCAACCCGGAGGCCGCGGACTACGCCCTTGGTGAAACCGAGATCGTGAAGTGGAAGAGCAGCGACGGCTGGGACGTCGAGGGCATCCTCGTCAAGCCGGTCGGCTACGAGGCCGGAAAGCGCTATCCGCTGCTGGTCGACGTCCACGGCGGTCCGACCGGCGCGCACACCAATGGCTTCAAGCTGGGCGTTCACAACGGCGGACAGCTCTGGGCCGGTCGTGGTTGGGCGGTTCTCTATCCGAATCCGCGCGGCAGCAGCAACTACGGCGAGAAGTTCATGCGCGGCAACATCCCCGACTGGGGTGGCGGCGACTACCGCGACATCATGACCGGCGTCGACGAGGTCATCAAACGAGGCATCGCCGATCCGGAACGGCTCGGGGTCATGGGCTGGAGCTACGGCGGCTACATGACGTGCTGGATCGTGTCGCAGACGACGCGCTTCAAGGCGGCGCGGATGGGCGCCGGCCTGTCGAACATCCACAGCATGTATGGCACGACCGATATTCCCGGCTACATCGGCACCTTCTTCAACAACTACCCGGACGAGAAAACGTTGAAGCTCTACGCCGAACGGTCAGGCCTCACCTACGTCGATCGGGTGACGACGCCCCTCCTCATCATGCATGGCCTGAACGACGAGCGAGTGCCGATCGGCCAGCCCATGGAGTTCTACCGCGCGTTGAAGGACCGTGGAAAGACCGTCGAGCTCGTCTGGTATCCGCGGGAGGGACACAGCAACAGCGAGTACTACCATCAGCGCGACCAGATTCGACGCGAACTGGAGTGGATGTCCAAGTACGTGCTTGGCGATCGGACATCGACCTCGCAGTGAGGCGTGCCATGACTCGCTCAATCCGCCGTCAGCTCAGGCTCCTGCACGTATATGTCGTGTGCACGCTGCTGATCTTCATCGTTCTCGCCGCGTCGTCGTTCACCCAGCGAGAGACGCCGCGAAACCTCGGAGAGATCACCGCCGAGCGCATCAACATCGTCGACGCGAATGGCACGCTGCGGCTGGTGATTTCGAACAAGGACCGAATGCACCCCGGCGTGATCGGCGGCAAGACCGATTCAGCGGGAGCGGCCCTATGCCGGGTTCATCTTCTTCAACGATCACGGTGATGAGGCTGGCGGCATGACGCTCGGCGGGCGCGAGCAGGACGGTCAGCGGCAGGGCGACCGCCGGCCTGATGTTCGATCAGCTCGGACAGGATCAGACGATCGGGTTCGACTATTCGGAGCAGAACGGCCAGCGGGCCGCAGCGTTCAAGGTCTGGGATCGGCCGGACGTGCCACTCAGCGATCTCGTGGACAAGCTGAACGCCGCCAATGCGATTCAGGATCCGGCCGAGCGCAGTGCGGCCGTGGCGCGCGTGCGCGCGGACGCGCCCAAGGTGGCGCAGCGTGTCTTCGTCGGCAAGTCGGCCGATCGCGTCGCGCGGGTGTCGCTTGCCGACGCCGAAGGCCGGCCACGGCTGGTCCTGAAGGTCGAGCCTGACGGCAACGCGAGCATCGAGTTCCTCGACGCGTCAGGCAAGGTCGTTCAGCGCGTCACACCCGAGCGCTAGCGAGGCTGCGCGCTCGGGCGTGCTCGTCCATCCGATAGTTCCCGAGCCCGATGGCGAGTCGCCAGCCGAAACCTCGCCAATCGGTGCCCTCGCTGTCCGAGGATCCATGCCGGTAGTTGCCTTACAGCAGCAGCCGGTCGCTGAAGCACTCCAGGCCGTTGAACTCGTCCAAGGTGCGAGCGAGCCCGCGATCCGATCGCGCCGGCGACGCTGCGCGCGAGAGGTGATCAGTGCGAAGCCCGGATAGCTCGTGCTCGTCGCTACCCTCTTCCGTCGTCCACCGCGCCGTGAAGAAGAGCAGCGACATGCCAGCGTAGCCGATCACGAAGGGCCAGGCCGGCGCCAGCCTCAGCGCCGTGTCGCCAAACGTCCATTGATACGAGTGCATCAAGCCGCAGGCCGAGAACAGCGCCGCGCACGCCGACCAGGCGGCAGCCTGGCTCCAGCGGCGCTCGATCACGCCGACCACCGCCGCGGACAGGAGCATCGCGGTAAAGAGAAACCCTTGTTCGATCGCGAACGCTCCCGGTGATCCACGTATCGGTCTTCTGGAATTCAGTGACGAGCGCTTCGCTGAATGGTCCGGCCGATCCGCCGATTCCCGCCGCGCGCAGGCCGTTCTTCGCCATCAGCGTACCCCACGCCCCGATCCCCGGCAGCAGGCCCACCACAACCGCGGCCGCGTGCGCGCGCGGGGTTGCTTGAAACGCCTGCGCGACGATCATCATGCCGATCCAGAGAACGATTGCCATCCCGGCATCGATCGGGATGGCCCACGCGATCCAGGCGAGCGTGCCGGTGACGCAGATCAGCGTGACGAACGCGCCATTCAGAATGGAGTATCCGGCACGGGCGCCGAGCGCCTTCCAGCCGGGGTGGCCGATATAGATCGTCGTCGGGAAGGCGGATCCGAAGAGCGCGGCGGCCAGACTGCCGAGGCCGTTGATCGTCAGCGAATACCGCGTGTCGTATGCATCGCCGGCCGCGTCCGCCGACTCGATGTTCTGCAGCGAGCCCAGAACGTTGAACAGGCTCATCGCGATGATGACGGACAGGTACGGCAGGATGTGTCCGCCGGTCATGGCGGCCGCGAGGTCGCCCACGAACTGGGACAGGAAAGTTGATCGCCGCGGCCGACGGCCGGCCGCCCACCGGAGCGATGCCGGTGATCCAGCAGAGCAACGTTCCGAGCGCGACGGCGACTACGCCACCCGGTATCCGGCCCCTGAACCGCACGCGGCCGAAGTAGGTCAGCATCACCACGGCCAACGTGGTCAGTCCGACGATGGGATGGGCGAACGTGCGAAAAAGAAAGCCCAGCGAGATGAATCCCAGGGCAATGCCGGCCAGCGTCGAGAGGAGCGCTGCGCGCGGCGTCGCCTTGCGGACTCGTTCGGCAACGAAGGCGCGATCCGAGCTCGATCAGGCCCGTTGCGAACGTTGCGAGCAGACCCGCCTGCCAGGCGACGCGGACGGGATCGGCCGCCCCGGTTCGCTCGGCGAGCGCTTTCGCTGGCAGCATCACGAGGAACACGTGCGCAAAGAGCGACACCGTGTTGATGCCGTAGGGCAGAGCGCACACATCCGTCCGGCCCGTCCGCCTCGCCAGCGCTCGTGCCTGCGATCCGTACGCGACGTTGCCGACGAGAATGGAGATGGCTGCCGCCGGCAGGACCGTGCCGTAAACGAGCTGCGGAGGAAAGCCGAGGACCCCCCGGCACAGGGTGTCGATCAGCAGGAGCTGAACGAGATTGTCGACCGCAAGGCCGAAGAAACCGTCGATGTCGCCGCGCACGATCCACGGCATGCTGTAGCGGTTCATCGTCAATGCGTAAATGAAGAGCGGTGCGATGATATCCCGTTCCAGGGCCCGCTCATCATTTCCGATTGATGACGTGTCTGCCGTGCCGGGCGTTAGCCGGTCGTGGTCATGATGGCTTGCTGCCGTTCGATGGAGTTCCAGGGCGAAGGAGAATCAGGCGTCGCTTCTTCAACACCACGCCTTCGGCACGTCGAGCGCGGCCGAGGATGGCTGTCAACTCCTGAAACATGGCTTTGTCGGTGGGTGGCACGTCCGGGTCCGCCAATGCGTCCGAGAGACGCAGCTCGAGATCGGCCACGCTCAGCTCGCCGTCGAAGCAGATCATCGCTCGGCCATCCGCCAGTGGGACCAGTTCGAGGCCGGTGTGTTCCGTGAAAGAACGACGGTGTGGCACAAGAATCACTGCCGAGCGATCGCCGAAAGTCGTCAGTTGTCCGGATGCCACGCGCTTGGGAGCGTCAAGAGGCTGGACGACTCGGACGATGGCGCGGCTGAGATCCTTGTCGATGGACTGAAGTATCTCGATGACTTCTTCAGGAAGGGTTAGCGTCACAGAGGTCGCGGGTCGGTCGAACTTCCGCGGCCGCCCGCGGCGGGCGGCGCGTTGGGATCTTGCGCGCGGCGTTAAAGGCTGAGCTGGTTTGCCCATCGAGATCGTTTGTCTCTTTCGACGTCTGGCAAGACCATCGTAGCCCCGGTCAGGCCGATTTGATCAATCGACCACGGATGGCTGCGCCATGCTGCGTGGCGGCCGCGCGCCCTCCATGATCTTCCTGCTGAACCCGGACTTCGCCGGGCTGCCAGTACGCTCACGAAAGAATTCAAGATACCACTCGACGGATCTCCGCAGCCCTTCATCGAACCCAATCACGGGCTTCCAATGAAGGATGCGCTCGGCCTTCTCCGATGACAGGTGCATGTGCCGAATCTCGGCCTGCACGGTGTTCTCGACCACCGGTTCGGCGTGGATTCCTGCGATGGTCATCAGCTGCCGCACAATCCTGACCACCTCCAGCTGTTCACCGTAGGAGAAGTTGAACGCCTCGCCGTAAAGGGAGTCGTCGCCCGCGAGTTTCTCAGCGAGCAGGAGCTGTGCGTCGACGGCGTCTTCGATGTAGAGGAAGTCGCGCGTGAACTGGCCGTCCGAGCGGAGATGTGGTGTCTCGTGCCTCGCGAGGGACCGGCAGACCCCTGGGATCAATCGAGTGAAGTTGAAGTCGTACGGCCCGAAGAAGTTTCCGCAGCGCGTAATTGCCACCGGAACCTGATAGACACGTCCGAAAGACTGGGCCGCGAGGTCCTGGCACGCCTTCGCCACCTCGTAGGGATGCACGGGCCGCAGGTCACTGGTCTCGCGGTACGGCAGATCCTGTCCGCCATACGCCTTGTCGGACGAGCTGACAACGGCGACACACGATGGCTGAACGCGCCGGATCAGATCCAGGAGAATCCAGGTGCTGAGCACGCTCGATCGGAAGCATTCGACGGGCTCGCGAAGCACGCGATTGACGTCGGCTCCGTACGCGGCGTGGAAGAATGCGTCAATGGCGTAGTGTTCGAAAATCCTTCCAAGGAAATGCGGGTCGGCGACGCTCCCCAATTCAACCGCCGTCCGGTCGATGAGCGAATCCAACACCACTTGCGACTGTTTGTTGGGATCACGAACGAGGGTGACGACGTTCGCGTCGTAGTCGAGAAGCCGGCGAACCAGCCAGCCGCCAAGGAACCCGGTGGCGCCCGCGACAACGACTGTCTTGCCCGCCCAGAATCGACGCTGAGGATGAGCTTGCGTTGGCACCATCACAACTCGATTCTGTCAGTGCGAATCGAGAGACAAAATTATTTAGTGGAAATGCGGCAGCGATCCTCATTCATTTTGAAAACTGATCGACCAGCACAACGCGTGGTGCGTCCATCCCCGGCTCGGTTGGATCTTTTAACTATTATGTGGTGAAATAGTCGCCATGCTCAATCGCCACAAGCGCGGCAGCGCGCTGAATCCCCTCGGCGAGTTCGAACAACTCGTGCTGTTTGCGGTGCTCCGCCTCGAGGAGGAGGCCTGTGGCGTCGCGATTCACGACGAGATCGAGGCCCGGACGGGCCGTGGTGTCTCCCCGGGCGCGATCTACACCACGCTCGGCCGGCTCGAGGAGCGCGGGCTGGTCACGTCGGTCGTTCTCACACCGGTACCGGGCCGAGTGGGACGGCCCCGCAAGCATTATGCGCTTCGACCGGCCGGCGCCAAGGCGCTGCAGGAAGCCTATGGCAGCATTCAGGCGCTGGCGGTGGGGCTGCTTTCCAAACTGAACGACGCGGCGAAGAGCCGAACATGATCGAGTCCACCTATCGACCTCTGGGGTGCCTGAGATGGCTCGCGGCCGTTCTGGTCCGCGGACCGCAACGCACCATTCATCACGCAGGATCTGGAAGAGATGTACGCGCGGGATCGCTCGCGTGGTGCGTCGGCGTTGCGGGCGCACGCGCGCTACGTGCGCTACCTCATTGCCTCGGTGTTCAGCGTGTGGCGCGCCGACATGTCGCGTGCCGCGCCTGCCACGCGTCGAGTGGCTCGACGTCAAGCTGGCGTGCCGGATGCTCGTGCATTACCCGGGGCTGACCATTGTTGGTGGCCTCGCGCTGGCGATCGGTATCCCCGTCGCGCTGGTGCCCGTCCACCTCATCAACGCTCTCAACGCACCGTTGCCGTTCGAGGATGGCCATCGAATCGTCGGGCTCCAATACTGGGACGTCCAGGCCTCCGACAGCCGAAGACCCACGCTGTACGACTTCGAACGCTGGAAGGCGGAGTTGACCTCGTTCGAGACGCTCGCCGCGGCGCGTACGCGAAGGGAGAACGTGATCAGCGACGCCGGCCCGGTTGAAGTGATCAGAGGTGCCGAAATGACGGCGTCCGCCTTCGCCGTGACGCGCGTCCAGCCGCTTCTTGGCCGCACGCTGGTCGAAGCCGACGAGCTCAAGACGGCGCCGCCGGTCGTCGTCATCGGTCACGATCTCTGGCAGACGCAGTTCGCGGGGGACGCGGACGTCCTCGGCCGGACGCTGCGGTTCGGTCGCGTGCTGCGAACGATTGTCGGTGTCATGCCGGCAGGATTCGGGTTCCCGTATCGCGACCGGTTCTGGGTGCCACTCCAGGAGCGGGCGATCGACTACGAGGTGGGGCAAGGGCCTGGGCTGTTGATATTCGGACGCCTGCGAGACGGCGTGTCCTTCGAGCAGGCCCAGGCCGAGCAGACGACCGTCGGCCATCGGATCGCTGCGGATCATCCTGACACGCATGGACGTCTGCGGCCTGAGGTGGCGGCGTACGCGCACGTCGCGACGGGTCTCCGCGCCACCTACGACCAGGTCTATCCGATGCTGCTCGTGAGTCTGATGATGTTGGCGGTGGTGTGTGGCAACGTCGGCACGCTCATGCTGGCGAGGACCGCCACGCGGTCGAACGAAATTGCCGTGCGCAATGCGCTCGGCGCGGGGCGCACGCGGATCGTCATGCAGCTGTTCGTCGAATCGCTGGTTCTTGCCGTCAGTGCTGCCGCCGTCGGACTCTTTCTGAGCCAACTGGCAGTCAGCCGTCTGCCGTTGCTGAAGCTGTTCGAAGCGGCAATGCCATTCTGGTTCGACCTCAGCGTCACACCGTTCACCGTGGCGGTGGCCGGCGCCTTTGCGGTGTTCAGCGCGGTCATTTCGGGGCTGGTGCCGGCGCTGAGAGTCACGGGAAAGCGTGCCTATCAGACCCTGCAACGTCAGAGCGCCGGCGCCTCAGGCCTGCGTTTCGGAGCCGTCGCTACGGCCCTCATCGTGGTGGAGGTCGCCATTGCGGTCGGCGGCCTGTCCGGTGTCGTCTCGGTGGCTGAAGGGGCGTTTGGCGATCGTTCATTCGGGGAGGGCATTGCGGTCGAGGAATACCTCACGACCCAGCTCAGGCTGACACCGGTCGACGCGGCGGCTGCGGACCGGTCCGATCGGTCCGTCGCCGAGTCAACGAGACGTCTCGCCGCGTTCCAGGAGGCGCTGTCCCGCCGGTTGGCTGCCGACCCCAGCGTACGCGCCGCGACATTCGCGAGCGCCCTGCCGGGCATGGACCATGACCGTCGTCGGGTAGAAATCGAGGGTGCCGGGGTGTCACCGGGCTTGTCACGCGCACGGGTCGTCAATGTGGCCTACATCGATCGCAGCTTTTTCGATGCGCTCGGGCAATCAGTGCTGGTGGGACGAGGATTCGAGCCGCGCGATCTGAAGCAGGTGGTGCGCCCGGTGATCGTGAACCGTTCGTTCGTGGACAAGGTACTCGAGGGCCGTCATCCACTGGGCGAGCGAATCCGCTACGCGACAGCACCGGGCAAGGAACCAGGTCCGTGGCACGAGATTGTCGGTGTGGTGAACGATCTCGGTATGAGCGTCATCGATCCCGGGAAAGGCGCTGGCGTCTATCACGTCGTCGCGCCGGGCGAACTCAATCCACCGCACCTGCTCGTGCGCATCGCCGGAGATTCGATGTCGTTCGTGCCTCGACTGCGCGAGATACTCACCACGGTCGAACCGTCGATCATCATGGACAATCCGGTTCGGCTCGACCGCGCGTTTTCTGAGCTGCTGATGCAGGCCCGTTTCACCGCCCTCATCTTCGCGCTGATTGCCGTGATTGGCGTCGTGCTGTCGGCCGCCGGGCTCTACGCGCTGATGGCCTTCGCTGTTTCGCAGCGGACGAGAGAGATCGCGATTCGCACCGCACTCGGCGCGCGGCCGGCGCGAATCGTCGGCGCCGTCGTCCGGAGGGCGGTATTTCAGCTTGTCGCCGGTGTCGCGATCGGGCCCTCTTGGTGCGCTGATTGGGAGTGTGAGAAGTAGGGGGGGGGCCTCTCTTGGTGCGCTAATCGTGCCGGAGTTGCTCGACGACACGATTCAATCAGTCAACTGGCCGCTGATGCTGGTGGCGGTCTCAGCCGCGATGATCGCGATCGGGCTGCTGGCCTGTGTGGTTCCGACACGCCGGGCGCTGGGAATTCAACCAGTGCAGGCGTTGAAAGAGTACAGCTGAGGCATCCTTCTCGTCGGGTCGAGAACTCAGACGTTTCTGCCGCCATTCATAGTCGTGAGCTCAAGACCGATGGACGAATGGATCCGGGGCGAGTGCCGGATCCGGCGGTTCGCGGTTGATCGACTTCAAAAATTGCCACCCCTGGAAGGTGATCGACGAGGAACCCGATGACGGTCACACAGGCCACTGCGGCATGTGCCCAAACCAGCGAGCAGGTAGTCGCTCGGTCGTTGCCGCGTTCGCGCGAGCTGTTCACTTGCCCAGACCACGATCCGTATCAGGAAAAAGCCGAGGCGTGCCATGTCTGCCTCCGTTCTAGCTGCACAACATTACGCGAAGAGGGGTCTGGTAAGTCGTGAGGACGCGGTGCGAGTGTGGTAAGCATTGGGTGACGTTGCCGCCGCCTGGCCGTGGGAGGCTTGATCGCCAGACGTGGCGGTGGATCATCCGAGGGGTCTTAACGAGAGAAACTCCCAGCAAAGAACGGCAAGCTGCTCGAACGCTGCGCGACCTGGCTGAGCACCGCAGCACGCGCGCGTTGTCCCATCTCTGCCAGTTCAGTCCGGCGCGACATCGCGTCCGTGAGCGCGGCGGTCAGGCTATCTGAATCGGCGGGCGGGACGATCCAGCCGCATTCCGG
Organism: uncultured Acidobacteriota bacterium; assembly: GCA_963710415.1. GTDB lineage: Bacteria > Acidobacteriota > Vicinamibacteria > Vicinamibacterales > 2-12-FULL-66-21 > CAVQAH01. The sequence continues at coordinate 498,326 of CAVQAH010000016.1, forward strand.
CGTCACCCAGTCTGCGGCGCCCGCACTGCTCGTCACGATGACCGGAAGCCCGCACGCCATGGCCTCGGCGACGACGAAGCCGAAGCCGTCGTGGAGCGAGGGGAAGACGAGAAGCTCAGCGCGATGATAGACGGGAACGGGATCCTGAGGCTGCATCGTGACCCGCAAGCCCTGACGAAGCCGATCGAACAGCGTGCGAGCCGGTCGCGTGCCCGTTGATCCGGCAATCTCGAGCGCGACGTGACCGCGGCCGAACTTTGTCAAGGCATCGAGGAGGTACGGAAACCCCTTCGCGAGGCTGACGATGCCGGCGTAGCACACCCGCAACGGTCCTTCATGCAGCACGTTCGACCGGTGGCGGTGAAAACCGCTCGGTGTTGATGACCTGCGGCACGATCCTGACGTTTCCGGGCGGCAGGCCGCAGCGAACGAACGACTCCTGCGCCCAGCGCGACGAAACGCGGACCCAATCAGCCAGCCGGTATTCTTCTTCCTCACGTTCGACCATCGACGGCGTGGGATGGTCGACACGCGGGCCACGACCCCAGCGCTCGTGTTCGCGAACGCTGACGTCATGGAAATCTCGAATGTGTCCCGTCGCGCTCTCGAGGATCGCCGGCAATCTTCTGGCCCGAGTCCAGCGTAAAGTCTCGAGGGCCACGCCGCTGAACGCGTAGCACGCGTCAGCGCCGTTTGCCGCGATCGAGTTCGCAGCGGCGCGGCCGGATTCCCGTGCGGTCAGGAAGATGTGTCGCCCTGGCAGCCAGCGCCTGTGCGTATAACGTCCCGCCCACGCCGATCGCCGTGCGTGAATCGTTCGCCAGTCGACCGGCGGCGTTGGCGTTAAAAACGGCCAGGCCGCCAGACCCGGCCCGTACGCGTCGATGTGGAACGGCTCGCGGGCGAGATCGTCGAGGGTGGTCGCCGCGCACATCCCAAGACCCCCCGCTCCGACATGAGCGGAATGGAGATAGGCCAGCCGTTTCGGGTGTTCGTGCGGGTTGGAAACGGATGTCCACTCCTCAGGACTCTAACCCATTCGCAGGCCCGGAATTCGTTGACTGCCGTTCGCTAATCACCGCTGAGGTGGTGCTACGGCGCAGGAGGCTTGACCGCGATCGTGAAGTCGCGACGAGGATCGAGATCGGACTTCTGGATGCGCGTCTCGGCGGGCTGCTTGGCGACCACCTCGCCGGGCCGCAGCTCGACTTCCAGACGATAGGTGCCTTCCGGCACCTTGATGGTGTAACCGCCGTTGACACCGGTCGTGGCGTCGTAGCGCGTACCGTTCACCACGTCGATCGCGGTTACCTTGCGGCCGGGAACAGCGGCATTGCCGTCGGTCGAGACGATGCCGGCAATGGTACCGCCCACGTCGAGCTTGGGGCTGAGGACAGGGCCGGGGTGGCACCCCGAGGCCGCGAGCACGGTGAACAACAGCAGTGCGTTGGTCAGCCTGATCATGCCAGTAGCCTAACACCTCGCCCCCCCGAAGCGAATCCTGGAAGCGAATCCTGACGCCCTGCCACGCCGACAGAACTATTACAGTCGCCGCCGACCGGTCCTGCTATCGTCGGCCCTCATAGATGCCGGAAACAACTGCCAGGAACTCGCTGCCGCTGCTGTACGGCCGCAAGTATCAGAAGGGCCTGAACGTCACGACCACGATAGCGATGGTCGCGTTCCACGCGGGCGCGGTGCTCGCGTTCTTCTTCGTCGATGCGGGCGCCATTCTCGCCGCGGCGATCCTGTATTGCGTTGCGGGGATGCTCGGCATCGGCATGGGCTATCACCGCCTCCTCACCCACCGCGGCTACAAGACTTACAAGCCGATCGAGTACTTCCTGACATGGTGCGGCACGCTGGCGCTCGAGGGCGGCCCGGTGTTCTGGGTGGCGACACACCGCATCCACCACCAGCATTCGGATCGTGACGGCGATCCGCACACGCCTCGCGAAGGCACGTGGTGGGCGCACGCCGGCTGGATCTTGAGCGGCGAGGGCCTGCATCACGATGCCTCGGTGCTGGCACGCTACGTCCCGGATCTCGTGCGCGACCCGGTGCACGTCTGGCTGTCCACGTGGCACTGGACGTCGAACGTGATCGTCGGACTCGTCCTTCTGTCTTGGGGCGGTGTGCCGTACGTGCTGTGGGGCATTTTCCTTCGCGTCACGCTCGGGCTGCACGCGACGTGGCTGGTGAACTCCGCGACGCACAAATGGGGGTCGCGCCGGTTCGCGACCCGCGACGACTCCACCAACAACTGGTGGGTCGCACTGCTCACCTTCGGCGAAGGCTGGCACAACAATCATCACGCGCATCCCACGAGCGCACGTCACGGGCTGGCCTGGTACGAGCTCGACCTGAACTGGATCGGCATCCGCACGCTGGAAAGCAGCGGCCTCGTCTGGGACGTCAAGCGGGCCCCAGCACAGCCAGGCACCGAGACTGAGCGCCAGCCACGGCATTTTCAATGTAGAAAATTCGACGAGTTTCTCGCAGACCATCCGGAGTTCACCGCATCCGACTTCGGCGAGTACGGAAACTTCAGCCAGGTATTCACGGTCTCACGAACGCGTTCCTAATCCAGCTTCTTGCGTGCGAAATGGTAGAGCGAGTACGCGAGCAGCGTGAACATCAGCACCGCGAAGACGTTTGAAGTGGCCAGGCCCGGCGCGATCTTCGGCCCGAAAGCCAGCACGCCCGGCGGAATCAGCCTGATGCCCAGCTCCGGATCGCCGAGGACATTGATCACGATGGCGATGAGCCCCATCACGCCGCCCGCGGCGATGAGACCGCTGGCGAACAGCGATCCCGGACTCACGTCGCTTTCCGCGTGACCGCCGCTAGGCTTCCGGCCGCGCTCGGCCGCCCAGCGCACGACGCCACCGCAGAAAATCGCCAGCGTTGTGTGCAGCCCGAGATAGGAACCCACCGCGAACGACAACGATCGAATCCCGAGCAGTTCGACGGCGATGACGAGGAACACGCCCATGGCCACCAGTCGCCATGGCAGTCGCTGGTTGAGAATCCCCGTGATGACGGTCGCCATCAGCCGGCCCTGCGGCGCGGCCGCCTTGTCGCTGCCGATGCCGGTAATCCACTGCACCTCGATCTGCTTCGTGTCGGGGTCGTACAGGTACTTGCCGTCGGGCAGCTCACGCGAGCCGAGCGCGTTGACGAGGATGTACCTCTTGTCCCTGTAGACCTGCGGATGCGGGTCGTTCAGTTCCTTTTCTACCCGCACGGCTGCGCCACGCAGGCTCTGCTCCGCTCGGACCTTGTCGATATCGAGAGGCCGCTGCAACGGCCGGAACTCGGAGAGCCCGAAGTTCATCAGCATCAAGGTTCCGCCGATGACGAACACCGACACCATCACGCCGATCATCAAGGCCCACTGCTGGCGGTACGGAGTTGCGCCGATCAGGAACCCGGTCTTCAAGTCCTGTGAGGTCGCTCCGGCATTCGCGGCGGCGACGCACACGACGCCGCCGATGGTGATCGCCAGCGCGGAATAGGCCGGCGCGGTCCACCCCATCGCCAGGAACATCGCACAGGTCGCCATCAGCGTCGCGATCGTCATCCCGCTCACCGGATTGGCCGACGTACCAATCAGTCCGCAAATGCGCGAGGACACCGTCACGAAGAGGAACCCGAAGATCACCACGAAGAGTGACGCGACGACGTTTTCGAACGCGGACGTACGGGCGCCGGCAATCGGGTTGAAGGTCAACATCAGCCACATCACGATGATGATGGCGAGAGAGCCGAGCACGACCCACTTCATCGCGATGTCACGCTCGAGACGCCCTCCAGCCTCCACACCAGTCTGCTGAGAACGGATGTCTTTCATGCCGCTTCGCAGCGCGTTGACGATCGTCGGCATGGTCTTCATCAGCGTGATCAGTCCGGCCATGGCGACGGCGCCGGCACCCATCGGGCGAATGTAGCTTTCCCACAGTTGCCCCGGCGAGTACGCCAGGAGCGCGAACATCACCACCGCGAAGCAGGTTCGAGGTGGCCAGGCCCGGCGCGATCTTCGGCCCGAACGCCAGCACGCCCGGCGGGATCAACCTGATGCCCAGCTCCGGATCGCCGAGGACGTTGATCACGATGGCGATGAGCCCCATCACGCCGCCGGCGGCGATGAGGCCGCTGGCGAAGAGCGACCCTGGACTGACCTCGCTTTCGGCGTGACCGCCGCTCGGCTTCCGGCCGCGCTCGGCCGCCCAGCGCACGACGCCGCCGCAGAAAATCGCCAGCGTCGTGTGCAGCCCGAGGTAGGAACCCACGGCGAACGACAGCGATCGAATCCCGAGCAGCTCGACGGCGATGACGAGGAACACGCCCATGGCGACCAGACGCCAGGGCAGGCGCTGGTTGAGGATGCCGGTGATGACGGTCGCCATCAGCCGGCCCTGCGGCGCGGCGGCCTTGTCGCTGCCGATGCCGGTAATCCACTGCACCTCGATCTGCTTGGTGTCGGGGTCGTAGAGGTACTTGCCGTCGGGCAGCTCGCGCGAGCCGAGCGCGTTGACGAGGATGTACTGCTTGTCTCTGTAGATCTGCGGGTGCGGGTCGTCCAGTTCCTTTTCCACCCGCACGGCTGCGCCACGCTGGCTCTGTTCCGCCCGGACCTTGTCGATGTCGAGCGCCCGTTGCAGCGGCCGGAACTCGGAGAGCCCGAAGTTCATCAGCATCAACGTGCCGCCGATGACGAACACCGACACCATGACGCCGATCATCAACGCCCACTGCTGGCGATACGGCGTGGCGCCAATCAGGAACCCGGTCTTCAGGTCCTGCGATGTCGCCCCGGCATTCGCCGCGGCGACGCACACGACGCCGCCGATGGTGATCGCCAGCGCGGAATACGCCGGCGCGGTCCACCCCATCGCCAGGAACATCGCGCAGGTCGCCATCAGCGTCGCGATGGTCATCCCGCTCACCGGATTGGCCGACGTGCCAATCAGCCCGCAGATGCGCGAGGACACCGTGACGAAGAGGAACCCGAAGATCACCACGAAGATCGACGCGACGATGTTCTCGAAGCCGGACGTCCGGGCGCCGGCAATCGGGTTGAAGGTCAGCATCAGCCACATCACGACGACGATCGCGAGAGAGCCGAGCACGACCCACTTCATCGCGATGTCACGCTCGAGCCGCCCTCCAGCCTCCGCGCCAGCCTGCTGCGAGCGGATGTCTTTCATGCCGCTTCGCAGCGCGTTGACGATCGTCGGCATGGTCTTCATCAGGGTGATCAGGCCGGCCATGGCGACGGCGCCGGCACCCATCGGGCGGATGTAGCTCTCCCACAGTTGCCCCGGCGTCATGTCGCGAACCGGAATGGTGCTGGGATACAGCGGCTCGGCGAGCCCTTCGCCGAAGAACTTGATCGCCGGCATCAGCACCAGCCAGGAGAACACGCCGCCGGCGAAGATGGTGCCCGCGATCCGCGGGCCGATGATGTAGCCCACACCGAGATATTCGCTGGTGATCTCGGCGCGGAAGGACGCGCCGGGCAGCCAGGCCGGCTCGTACAGCGGACGTTGCTTCCAGACCTGTGCGGTGGCCATGAGGAACGTGTAGGCGCCGCCCAGGCCCAGGCCCCAGAACACGCGGCTGGCAAACGACCCGCCCTTTTCGCCGGCCACCAGCACGTCCGCGCAGGCGGTGCCTTCCGGATACAGCAGATTGCCGTGCTCCTGCACGATCAGCTGACGGCGCAGCGGGATCATGAACAGCACGCCGATCCATCCGCCGATCAGCGCGAGCATGAAGATGCGGGAGTACTCGAAGGGAAAGCCCATGAAGATCAGCGCGGGCAGCGTGAAGATCGCGCCGGCGGCGACCGATTCACCCGCCGACCCCGCCGTCTGGACGATGTTGTTCTCGAGGATGCTGGCCTTGCCGAACGCGCGCAGCAGGCTGATGCTCAGGACGGCGATCGGGATCGACGCCGACACGGTCAGGCCGGCGCGAAGGCCGACGTAGACCGTCACCGCGCCGAAGATAATCCCGAAGATCGCGCCGAAGAGGACGGCCTTGAACGTGAACTCCGGCACATTCGCCGACTCGGGAATGTAGGGCCGGAATTCGCCCAGGGGGGCCGTCGAATTCCACGCCGTGTTCGTCGTTTCAACGTTCGATGCCTTCGCCACGCGCGGCCTCCTTCAATGGGTTATGGCAGCTGTCATTGGCGGATGAACCTACCACACCGCCCCTCGTTTCTGGCGAGCGGCGATCAATGGGTGGCTTTGCCACGGTGGACCGGCAAGACGCGTTTTCGCGAGCGTTGTCCGGTTCCTTGTGACACGTGCGTCATATAATCCCACCTCTCACTCATGATCGGCCCCTGGATCGGCCGGCAATTCAGCAACTATCAGCTCGTTGGCCGGCTGGGCGCCGGAGGGATGGGCGAAGTCTATCGTGCGCGCGATCTCAGATTGAATCGCGACGTCGCGATCAAGGTGCTGGCGCAGGCCGCCGACGGCGACGAGCAGGCCGCGCGACGATTGATGCGCGAGGCTCGGGCCGCCGCCGCGCTGGATCACCCGAACATCTGCACGGTCTACGAGGTTGGCGAGGTCGACGGGAATCTGTACATCGCGATGCAACTGGTCCAGGGCGAGTCGCTCGCCGCCCGCCTGGCGCGCGGGTCGCTGGCACTCGACGAGGCCGTCGCCCTGGGCCGCCAGATTGTTGCGGCGCTCGCTGAAGCCCATCGACGCGGCGTCGTTCACCGCGACGTCAAGCCGCAGAACATCATGATCACGCCCGACGGCCTGGTGAAGGTGCTGGATTTCGGTCTTGCTGAAACCTCGGCCCTCGACGTCGACCTGGCGACGGAAAACGGCGCTGACCTTTCGAGGTGCCGTCGCCGGGACCGTGCCCTACATGTCGCCGGAACAGGCGCGCGGCGAACTTCTCGACGCGCGCACGGATCTGTTTTCGTGCGGCATCGTGCTTTACGAGATGCTCGCGGGGACCCAGCCGTTTGCAGGCGCGACGACAGCCGTCATCTTCGATGCCATCCTCAACCGCGACCCCTCACCGTTGAAAGAGCTGCTGCCGGCGATTCCCGAGGCGCTGGAGCAGGCCATTGCCGGTGCGTTGGTGAAGGACCGTTCGCGACGCATCCAGACAGCGGCGCAGCTGCACGAACAGCTATCGTCCGGCGCGACCAGGGAGGCGGTCGCCGCACAGACACGAACCCCCGCCGAGGCGCAGGCGCGAAGGCGGACGCCGTTGTCCCATCGTCGCCGTCTGATTGCATCGAGTATCGCGGCGATTGCCGTCGTCGGGGCTGTCGCCGCGCTGTGGTGGCGGCCGGGCGGTTCGCTGCCGGCAATCCGTTCTCTGGCCGTTGTTCCCATGCCCGCATCCGGCAGCGCGCCCCTCAGCGAGTCCCTGCAAGGTTTCGCGGCCGCCATCGGCGACGAGCTGTCACGTATTCCTTCGATCGAGGTGGCGCCTGCCAGCGCCGTCGCGCCTTACGCAACCAGCAGCACGCGTGCCGCTGATGTCGCGCGCGGGCTCGGGAGCGATGGCGTCCTGTGGTGCGTCATGAGCCAGCAACAAAGCGAGGTGCAGGTGGTGGCGACGCTGATGCGCGGCACCGACGAGCGGACGCTCTGGTCCAGGACCTACCGACGCGAATCCGCTGAAATGCACGGACTCGAACGGGGACCTCGCGCGTGACGTGGCTGCCCGGCTTGAACTTCCGTGGTCCGATACCGAGGGGCGCGGCACGCAGCAGAAGCCCGGCAAGGCTGCCGCCTACGATCTCGACCTGTGCGCGCGCTACCACACTGCTCGCAGGAGCGAGGCCAGCATCGATCAGGCCATCGCCCTGCTCGAGCGATCAACGGCCGAGGACGCCGATTTCGCTCCCTCGCAAGCGATGCTCGGCGTCGCCTACAGCTTGAAGTCGTTCAACAACAAGCCGAACGATCCACAGTGGCGCGAGAAGGGCTATGCCGCCGTCGAAAAGGCGCTGGCCCTCGATGAACGCTCGGCCGACGCGCATTTTGCCAAGGGCATGCTGCTCTGGCAGCCGTCTGAAGGGCTTTCCTCACGTCAGCACATTGATCGAATACCGCAGATCTATTGTTTGAGGCCGGGGTTCGACGAAGCCTGGGTGGCAGCATGGCATCGTCCTGTTCCACATCGGGCATCTCGAGGAGGCGACGCAGTCCCTCCAGAAGGGCATTGCGCTCAACCCCGCCAACACGCAGGCGCGATTCCGCATGGCGCCCGTCGCCAACTACAATCTGCAATACGAAGCGGCGCTCGACGTTTTGAAACAGGTGCCGCGCGAGGCATATCCCTCCCAGTGGATTAACCATCACGCCTGGTCGCTGATCGCCCTCGGAAGGCTGCAGGAAGCGTCGGAGGCCATCGAAAGCGCCCTGGCCGGAGGCGACGCCGATCAGGGCGGTGTGATTCACGCGGCAAGGGCGCTGCTCAGAGCCAAGCGCGGCGACCGCAAGGGCGCGATCGACGACGTCAATGCGGCGATCGCGCTCGGCTCAGGGTTCGGCCACTTTCATCACACCGCGACGTCAATTGGCGAGGTCTACTCGCTGCTCGGCGACAACGATCGCGCGCTGCAGTGGATCGAGCGAGCATCCTATGATGGGTTCCCGTGCTTCACGTTCTTTGAGCGCAATCCGCACCTGGCTGGTGCTCGCACGTCCGCCCCGTTTCAGGCATTTCTCAAGAGGCTGCGCACGCAGTGGGAGACCCTTCCCCCCGAAGCAAGGTGAAATCCATCTCAGAACGCACCTGGCAGGCGGCTGGTCGAGACCGTCGAAGTCGGCGGGGCCCGACGTCAGGCCAGGGCTGAATGTGTGCGCGTGCGTCACCGATCGCGGGCCCTGCGGAGATCACCCAGCCTACTTATTAGCCGGGCTAGGACGACGCTGTGCTGGAGCGCTGGAGTTTCCTATGCCCACTGAGCGGCAGAAGATGCTCGCAGGAGAGATGTACACCCCTTCGACCCTGAGCTGGTCGCCGCTCGCGAGCAGGCGCGCGATCTCTGCCGGTCGCTGAACGCCACCCGCGAGGGGCAACAGGACGAGCGGCGCGCCATCCTGCGCGCGCTGTTCGGCAAGGGCGGCGAGACCGTATGGATGCAGCCGCCCTTCTTCTGCGACTACGGCTCGAACATCGAGCTCGGCGAGCGCGTATTCTTCAACTTCAATTGCATCGTTCTGGATGTGTGTCGCGTACGGATCGGAGACTACTCGCTATTTGGACCGGCGGTGCAGATCTACACGGCCACCCATCCGCTCAATGCCGAACAGCGTCGTCGAGAGGAATTCGGAAAGCCGATCGAATCGGTTCGGACGTCTGGGTGGAGGGGGCGCGATCATCCTGCCAGGGGTGCGAATAGGATCGCGCACCGTGATCGGTGCCGGCAGTGTGGTCACGCGAGACGTTCCGGACGGTGTATTTGCCGCAGGCAACCCGTGCAGGGTCATCCGCGAGATCGCGGAGTAATCGTTACGCCGGCTCGTTCGGATAGGGGAAGAAAAGCTGGTTGCCGTCGAGATCCTCGACGACCAGCAGCCTGTAGCCCCAGCGGCCCTCCTTGACCGGAACGCCGCGGGCTTCGAGCTCGGCGCGCAACACGTCGAGCGCCGCGACCTCGGCCTCGTGCGTCTCCGGCTCGACGTTCAGGGAGATGAACATCAGACCCTTGCCGACCTTCTCCGGCCACTGGTCGGAGAGGATGAGGGCGCAGCTCTGGCGGTCGACCTGGGCGACGCGCGCTCGGCCATCCTCCTCGAAGCGCCAGGGGACCGTGAAGCCGAGTCGGTCCACATAGAAGCGGAGCGAGGCCTCGACGCTCGAGACGTGAAGCACGGGACGGGCGAACCACTCGGTCACGGCGCCGATGCTACTACGCCCGTTAACAAATCCTCCCCGGCCGCGTCTTCGAGCCATGGGGACGATCCGCGCCAATCGAAAGGCAAGGTCTGATCGCCGTCCCGCTGGATCGGCCGGCCGCCGACCATGTCCAGTCGTCGTCGCGGCGCAACGCGGCGATCGCGATGCGTTCGGGGATCTGTACGGCCGCTACGGACGGTACGTCTACGCGATTCTCCTGGCGCGCGTATCTCCGGACGCGGCTGCGGATCTCGCGCAGGAAGTATGCATGCACGCGTGGTCGGTGATCGGAACCCTGCGTGAGCCGGCGGCGTTCGGGGGCTGGATTGCCGCGATCGCGCGGCGCCGGGCGCTCGATCTCGTCAGGCGCGGCCCGCAGGAAGTGCCGCTCGACGATCGGCACGCCAACCGGGACTCCCCCGACTACCCCTCCAAGCAATCGAAGCGATCGCCGCGATTCAGAATATACCGGAAGCTACGCGAGCCGCTCCTGCTGCGACTGGTCGAGGGCTGCTCGGGGCGCGAGATGCCGAGGCGTGCGGCCTGACAGAGGATTCCGTGCGGGTCAACCTTCACCGCGGATTCAAGCTCCTTCGAGAGCGGCTGGGGGCCGATGACCACTGAAGACGATTACCTCTGGGATCCATCCACATCGCCCGTGCTGTCGGTGCAATTGATGGAACGGCGGCTGGAATCCGTACGCTTCGAAGCCATGCGGCGGCCGCTGAACCGCCGGTGATCACCCGCCGGCCGCGCCGCCTCGATCGCCGTCTGCTGGCGCTGGCGGCCGGGCTGGTGGTCGTGGCGGGCATTTCCGCATTGTGGTCGTGGCGGTGGAGCTGGCCGGCCGGCGCGCCGTGGCCTGCCACGATCTACACTTCCGCGGCGGATTCGGGCGACAGGCCCGCGCCACTGCAACTCGCCCGCAGGTTCGAAGTGGGACCGGACGCGTCAGCACGCGTGCAGATCGCGCGCATCGGAAGCATGGCCGTCTCGCCCGGCAGCACGCTGGTGCTTTCCGAGACACGGTCGAGCCGCCATCGCGTTCGACTCGATCGCGGCGCCGTCCGCGTGCGTCTCTGGGCCCCGCCGGGGCACTTCGCATTTCAGACACCCGCCGGCAGTGTGATTGATCTCGGCTGCATATTCGATCTGTCCGTTGACGGGCAAGGCACGACGCGCGTCCGCGTCGACACTGGGTGGGTTCAGCTGGCCAACGGCTCGGGCGAGGCGCTTGTCCCGGCGGGCGCATCCGAGCGTCATGGTCGCCGCGTCCAGACCCGGCGTGCCGATCTACGACGACGCCGCGCCGGCCTTCGCGGCGGGGGTACGGGCGATAAATCAGCCGTCGGACGTTACGACGCGCGTCCGCTCGATCGACGCGATCGTCGCAACCGCGCGGCCGCGCGACGTCATCACGTTGCTCGTTTGGCGGACGTCCAGCCGGCAGCAGCGAAACGTCCGTTACTCGAACGGGCGGTCCGGCTCGTTCCGCCGCCGCCCGGCGTCAGCGTTGACGCTATTGTGGCCGGTGACAGTAGTCAGCTGTGGCAGGTACAACGCGCTCGATCTGCCGCCGCCGAAGAGCTGGTGGCTGAACTGGCGGGACGCCCTTCCCAGCCTGCGCTGACCAAAAGCGTTAACAAGTCGTTGCTCCTGGCGTCATTCGAGCCAGAGAGAGGCAACGATGATGATGCTCGCCACGCTGTTATTAGCATGCCTGCTGCAGGCGCCTTCCGCTCACACGCCGGCTGACTGGCCTATCGACAAGGCGCACAGCCGTGTGACCTTCACGGTGACGAAAAGGGGCTTCGCCGAGGTCGAAGGGCGCTTCTACGACTTTGGCGGCGCGATTGCCTTCGACGAAGGTCATCCTGATCGGTCGCACGTCGACTGGCGGGTGAAGATCGCCT